>CAWHJV010000005.1:5000-265138 GCA_963829755.1 uncultured Pseudomonadota bacterium
CATCGACAAGATCGTCGCGCGCAAGCCCACGCGCGTGGCGTCGGGGAATTAGAGCCTAAGGACTGAAGTGATGAGGCTGTCACGCCCGGCATTGCGCCGGGCATGACGCTTTGCATTTAGGCTGGCGACTTACGCCGCCTGCGCGACGGCCTGCCCGTTGAAGGTCAGGCCCTGCGGGCCGGCCGAAATCTCCACCGTCTCGCCGTCCTTGACGCTGCCGGCCAGGATCATCTCGGCAAGCGGGTCCTGCACCGATTTCTGGATCACCCGCTTCAAGGGGCGGGCGCCATAAGCCGGATCCCAGCCCTTGTCGGACAGCCACTCGCGTGCGCTGGGCTCAAGCGTGACGACGATCTTGCGATCCTCCAGCAGCTTCGCCAGCCGGCCCATCTGGATGTCGACGATGCGGCCCATCTCCTCCTTCTTCAGCCGGTGGAACAGGATGATCTCGTCCACGCGGTTGAGGAATTCGGGGCGGAACGCCGAGCGCACCACCGTCATCACCTGATCGCGCACCTTATCGGTGTCCTCGCCCTCCGGCTGGTTGACCAGGAATTCTGCGCCCAGGTTGGAGGTCATGATGATCAGCGTGTTGCGGAAGTCGACCCTGTGACCCTGCCCGTCGGTCAGCCGCCCGTCGTCGAGCACCTGAAGCAAGACGTTGAACACGTCCGGATGCGCCTTCTCGATCTCGTCGAACAGCACGACCTGGTAAGGCCGGCGCCGTACGGCTTCGGTGAGCGCACCGCCTTCCTCGTAGCCGACATAGCCGGGAGGTGCGCCGATCAGGCGGGCTACCGAATGCTTCTCCATGTACTCGGACATGTCGATGCGAAGGAGCGCGTTCTCGTCGTCGAACAGGTACTCGGCCAACGCCTTGGTCAGCTCGGTCTTGCCGACGCCAGTGGGCCCCAGGAACATGAACGAGCCGATCGGCCGGTGCGGATCCTGCAGGCCGGCGCGCGCGCGGCGCACCGCGGTGGAGACGGCCTTGACGGCCTCGGCCTGGCCGACGACGCGGCGTCCGATCTCCTCCTCCATGCGCAGCAGCTTTTCCTTCTCGCCTTCCAGCATCTTGTCGACCGGCACGCCGGTCCAGCGCGAGACCACCTGCGCGATCTGGTCGGCGGTGACGGTCTCTTCGACCATGGCGCCCTTGGATTCGCTGGCCTCGACGTCCTTCAGCTTCTTCTCCAGCTCGGGGATGCGGCCATAGGCCAATTCGCCGGCCTTCTGGTACTCGCCCTGACGCTGAGCGGTCGCCAGCTCGTTGCGGGCCTCGTCGAGCTGCTTCTTGAGCTCGGTTGCCGAGCCCAGCTTCTCGCGCTCCGACTTCCAGCGGCTGGTGAGGTCGGCCGATTGCTTTTCGAGTTCCTTGAGCTCGCCCTCGAGCTTTTGCAGGCGGTCCTTGGAGCCGGGATCGCTCTCTTTCTTGAGCGCTTCCTGCTCGATCTTCAGCCGCACGATCTCGCGGTCGATGCTATCGAGCTCTTCCGGCTTGGAATCGACCTGCATCTTCAGCCGCGCCGCCGCCTCGTCGACGAGGTCGATGGCCTTGTCGGGCAGGAAGCGGTCGGTGATGTAGCGGTTTGACAGCGTCGCCGCGGACACGATCGCGCTATCCGCGATGCGCACGCCGTGGTGCTGCTCGTACTTGTCCTTGAGGCCGCGCAGGATCGAGATGGTATCCTCGACCGTCGGCTCGGAGACGAACACCGGCTGGAAGCGCCGCGCCAACGCGGCGTCCTTCTCGACGTGCTTCTTGTACTCGTCGAGCGTGGTGGCGCCGATGCAGTGCAGTTCGCCGCGCGCCAGCGCCGGCTTCAACAGGTTGGAGGCGTCCATGGCGCCGTCGGCCTTGCCGGCGCCGACCAGGGTATGCATCTCGTCGATGAACAGGATGATCCCGCCTTCCGCGGCGGTGACCTCGTTCAGAACGGCCTTCAGCCGTTCCTCGAACTCGCCGCGATACTTGGCGCCGGCGATCAGCGCGCCCATGTCGAGCGCCAAGAGCTTCTTGTCGTGCAGGCTTTCCGGCACGTCGCCATCGACGATGCGTTTGGCCAAGCCTTCGACGATGGCGGTCTTGCCGACGCCCGGCTCGCCGATCAGCACCGGATTGTTCTTGGTCCGGCGCGACAGCACTTGAATGGTACGGCGGATTTCCTCGTCGCGGCCGATGACCGGATCGATCTTGCCGTCACGCGCGGCTTGCGTCAGATCGCGGGCGTATTTCTTGAGCGCGTCATAGGCGTTCTCGGCCGACGCGGAATCCGCCGTGCGGCCCTTGCGCAGGGCTTCGATGGCGGAGTTCAAATTCTGCGGGGTGACGCCGGCGGCTGGCAGCATCTTGCCGGCCTCGCTGTCCTTCTCGATCGCCAGCGCCAACAGCAGGCGCTCGACGGTCACGAAACTATCGCCCGCCTTCTCGCCGGCCTTCTCGGCGGCGTCGAACACGCGCGCCAAGGCCGGATCGAGATAGATCTGGCCGGCGCCACCGCCCGAAACGCTGGGGCGCTTGGCAAGCGCGGCCTCGACCTGTTGTAGGGCCTGGCGCGAATTACCGCCGGAACGGTCGATCAGCCCCGCGGCCAACCCCTCGGGGTCGTCGAGCAGGACTTTCAACAGATGTTCGGGGGCGAATTGCTGATGGCCCTCGCGCAGGGCCAGCGATTGGGCGGATTGCACGAACCCGCGGGCGCGGTCGGTGTACTTCTCGAAATTCATGGTCTTTGACTCCCTCGGCCCATTTGGCACCGGAAAAGGGGCGGATCCCGGTGTGGCGACCCGCCTTAGGCCCTATGTGGGGTCGAATATTGCCGGTTTGAAGGGGGCGACGACTTGATATAGGTCAGCTTTCACCCCCGCCGGACGACGGAAATTCTGCCATGGCCGAGGCAACGTTAAGAGGCATCTACCGCTATCCCGTTAAGGGCCTGACGCCGCAGCGTGTGGCCCGCACCACCCTGGCGCCCGGCCGGAGCATTGCCGCCGACCGGCTCTATGCCATCGAGAACGGCCCCATCGGCTTCGACCCGGCGCAGCCGGTGCACTTTCCCAAGCAGCGTTTCCTGATGCTGATGCGCAATGAGCGGCTGGCGCGTTTGCGCACCGATTACGACGAGGCGACCCACACCCTGACCATCCAGAAGGACGGTGCCGAGGCGGCCCGCGGCGACTTGCGTACCGCCGAAGGGCGCGCGGCCATCGAAGCCTTCTTCGCCGACCTATTGCGCCGACGAACTGCGCGGGCCGCCGAAAGTGCTGTCCGGCGAAGGCGCCGCCGGATGGGGCCTTCAGCTTCTCGGACGTCGCCAAGAAGGTCGTGTCCATCATCAACCTGACTTCGGTCGCCGACGTCGAGACGCTGACCGGCGCAGCCGTCGATCCGCTTGCGCTTCCGCGGCAATCTCTACGTTTCCGGCTGGCCGGCGTGGCACGAGTTCAGACCTCATCGACAAGGAACTGAACGTCGGTCAATGACGTGCGTCTGAAGGTGGTGAAACGCATCATGCGCTGCGCAGCGACCAACGTCGATCCGGCGACCGGCATCCGCGACCTGACCATTCCGAAGACGCTGCAGCAGAACCTCGGCCATGCCGACTGCGGGATCTATGCCGAGGTGATCGCCGGCGGCGAGATCAAGCCGGGCGATACGATCGGCGTGGCGTAACCCCGGCACGGTCTCCGCCAAGACCGGTCGCGACGGGCGGGATCGGGGCCGGCGATACGCAATACGCTGCCGGCAACCGATCCGCCCGCCGCTAGCGCGCCGCAGGACGCGCAACCGTAAAAGCCAAAGTTCTCGCCGCCCGGCGCAACCGCGCCGTCAATCCGGCATCTGCTGCACCACGCGGCTCGGCCCCTGCGCCTGCTGGTGCAGCCGCCGCGCGGGCCGGCCCGGCGCCCGCACCTCGGCGCGCGCATGATCGGCTTCGATGGTCGCGATCAGTTCGCCGATCGGGGAATCGAGCGGACGGTCGGGCGCCCAATTGGCCGCCCGGCCGCGTGGCGCTTGGCGTGCATGACGACTAAGCGCCTTGCGCCGGGTCGGCATCACGTAGGCAATGACCCGCGAGCGTGGATAGAGGCCTTCGCCGACGCGCTTGTTGTGGTTGCCGGAGATGATGACCGGATTGCCATGCGGATCGACGCCCGTGACCACCCCAACATGGCCGCCGCGCTTGCCGCGCGTGAGTACGGCGATGGCGCCGACCTCCGGCTTCGAAATGCGCTTGCCGTAATAGGCGAAGGATCGGGCGGCGTCGGAATGGGTACCGGCATAGCCGAGTTTGGCCAGAATGAGGTTCATGAAGGTCGCGCACCACAGCCGCTTGCGGTCGGTCGGATTGGTGCCGAGATACTTACGCGCTTCCACCACCAGCGCGGGCCAGCCGAACGCGGGCCTGGAGGCTGCCACCAGCCGCCGCACGTAGGACGGCACGCGGTAGATGACGCTGTGCCGGTACGTGCGCGCGCGGCGCGGCCGCGGCCGGGGCAGCACCTGAACGATTCTTTGCGTGTGCTGCCGGGCCTCGCCGCCGGTGCGCCCGGCGGGGCTGCCGAAAGCGGGAAGACTCAACGCCACGACTCCGGCGCAGCCGATGGCGACGGCGATGTGAAACCTGAAACGCATGACGGGTCCCCGTTCCCCAGTATTCTTGGTCCCGCGGCGCCGCGTCGTCCCACACGCGCGCACGCCGTTTCGCGTCCCAAGAATTATCACGACGATTTTCGGCTGTAATGCGCCGATTGAATTAACGATGAAGTGGTTTACGCGAGCCCGCTAACGTTAACGCGCGCGCACCGCATCTTGCGCGATGCTTCCGCGACACGAACGGACAACACGATCGCGCAAGACCAACGCGCAAGACCAACGCGCTAAAAAAAACGCCCCGCGTCGTCGCGACGCGGGGCGCTGTCTTGCGATATTCGCGACCGGATCAGTTGGCCGGCTCCACGTAGGCGAGGATGCGGTGGCGCGGATAGACCGCCACCGCCGTGGTATGATTGTGGTTGCCGGAAATGATGATCGGATTGCCATTGGAATTGACGCCGGCCACGACGCCCACATGACCGCCGCCGCGCCGGCGCATTACCGCGATGGAGCCGACCTTTGGACCCGAAACGCGCCGGCCGTAATGCAGGTAGCCGAGCGCCAGGTTGCCGCCGCCCTTGTGGCCGGTATCGCGCAGGATCTTGTCCACGAAGGCACCGCACCACAGGGTGCGCCGGCTGGTCGGATTGGTGCCGATATATCTGCGCGCGTCCGCCACCAGCGAGTTGAAGAATCCGCCGCCCGACTTCACCTCGCCCAGAAGGCCATGGCCGCGAGCGTGGCCACGGGCGTGGCCACGGGCGTGGCGCTTGGCGGCGCGGGTGCGCCGGCCGTGCGATCCGGCATTGTGTTTGCGCGCGTAGTCGGCGCGCATGACGGCATAGATGCCCGCCTTCTCCCCCTTCACGTTGTCCTGCGCCCTCGCGGCAACAGGCCGGACGTGATGGTGGTGACGAGCGGGACGCGCGAACGCAGGGCTGGCGATCATCCCGGCCACCAGGGCCGAGCACGCCACGAGGGTTGCGCGTCGGTATTCAGCTCTCATGCAGTCTAGTCCCTTTTGTCGTTAGCATTGTCGGTGGACCGGATAGAAACCCGCGCACCGTTGGAACACAGACGCCCAAGCAGCGTGGCAATTTCGTGTTGATACGAAGGTATTTTATGAGGAATGCCAAGCGTCCGATCGGTCTCACTACCAGAGCCGGTGGCCCTATACGCATAGGCGGTGGCTCAATACTTCGAAATATGGTTGCTATGCGTAATCGGGCAGCCGCTATGCGGAACGCAAATCGCACCGCCAGTGGCCGAAGAGCCGAAACGACACGATGGCGCGGCGGCCGATGCGCGGCATGTGCTCAAGCACCTGACGCGGATGTCGCGTCGCCCGCAGCGTCGGCGACAGGATCACATAGCCGAACGCGGCGTCCGGATAGTCGGCGAGATCGACGTCGCTCTGGATCACCGCGAGCCCCTCGGCGGCTCCCGCGCGGGCGCGCGGCGTCACCCTGGCGCGGCGCAATGTTTTCTTTGATTTCAAGCCCTTTGGCCCCTATCAATGCGGCCATGGCAAAGCTCCCCGACAAGCCCGCGCTGGACGATCTGCGCAAGGACATCGACCGTATCGACGAGGCGATGCACCAGCTCCTGATCGAGCGCAGCGAGATCATCGACCGGCTGATCGAAAGCAAGGGTGGGCAGGAGACCGGCTCCGCCTTCCGGCCGGCGCGCGAGGCCGAAATGATGCGCCGGCTGGTCAAGCGTCACAAAGGGCTGCTGCCGCTCGATACCGCCGAGAGCATTTGGCGCGTCATCATCGCCACCTTCACCTACGTGCAGGCGCCCTTTTCCGTTCACGCCGACCTGTCGGCCGGCGATGCCCTGATGCGGGATTCCGCCCGCTTCCATTTCGGCTTCACCGTACCGTTCGTGGGCCATATGGGCGCCTCCGGCGTGGTGGCGGCGGTCTCCGAATCCAAGGGCGATCTCGGGCTGGTGCCGGCGCTCGCCGTACCCGGCGCCGGCGCCTGGTGGAACGCGCTCGAATTCGATACCGCGCCCAAGATCATCGCCCGGCTGCCCTTCGTGGAGCGCCCCGACCACCCGGCCGCCCTGCCCGTCTTCGTGCTGTCGCGGGTGGCGCCCGACGCCATGGCGACGGAAGCCGCGGTCTGGAGTGTGCGGGTTGCCGGCTGGGGGGCGAAAGCGGCCGAAGCGCTGTCGATGCTGGTCGATTTTATCGCTGTCCCCGACCGCGCCTTCGACGGCGCCGCCCTGCTGGTCACCCTGCCGCAGGAGGTCAGCCTGGAGCGCGTGAACGAAGCCCTGGTTAACGCCGGCGCCACGCTGCGCGCCTCGGCCCTCGTCGGCAGCCACGCAACCCGCTATACCGTGGCCGCCGAGGGCGCATGATTCCGAAAAGTGGGAACCGGTTTTCGGAAAAGATCATGCGCGAGCAAAACAAAGCCTGAGCCACCCCAGCCAACGTCAGACAAGCGTTAGAGACTATGACCACCACCCGTCCGCAACCGCGCCCCGGCGTACTCGACATCGCCCCCTATATCCCGGGCAAGAGCACCGCCCCCGGCGTCGACAAAGTCTTCAAGCTCTCCTCCAACGAAAGCCCGCTGGGGCCGAGCCCGCATGCCATCGAAGCCTACCGCCGGGTGGGCGAGCATCTGGAGGACTATCCGGACGGCGCCGCCGCCGCGCTGCGCGAGGCGATCGCGGCGGTCTACGGGCTCGATCCCGACCGCATCGTGTGCGGCGCCGGCTCCGACGACCTGCTCAACCTGATCGCGCGCGCCTATCTCAAGGACGGCGACGAGGCGGTGCACGCCACCCACGGCTTCCTGGTCTATCCGATCGCGACCATCGGCGCCGGCGCCAAACCTGTCGTCGCGCCGGAGACGAACCACACCGCCAACGTCGACGCGCTGCTGGCCGCGGTGACGCCGCGCACCAAGGTCGTGTTCCTGGCCAACCCCAACAACCCGACCGGCACCTATATTCCGTTCGACGAGGTCAAGCGCCTGCACAACGGCCTGCCGCCGCACGTACTCCTGGTGCTCGACGCGGCCTATGCCGAATACGTCCAGCGCAACGACTACGAGTTCGGGCATCGAATTGGTGGCCACCTCGGAAAACGTCGTCATGTGCCGCACCTTCTCCAAGATCCACGGGCTGGCGGCGCTGCGGCTCGGCTGGATGTACGGACCTTCGCACGTCGTCGACGCCGTCAACCGCATCCGCGGGCCGTTCAACGTCAACGCGCCGGCGATCGCCGCCGGCATCGCCGCCATCCGCGACGCCGCGCACATCGAATATTCGCGCGCGCATAACGCGCGCTGGCTGCCGTGGCTGACGGAAGAGATCGGCAAGCTCGGCTTGCACGTCACGCCGAGCGTGGCGAACTTCATCCTCATCCACTTCCCCGAGACCGAGGGCAAGACCGCCAAGGACGCCGACGCATTCCTGACCAGGCGCGGCCTGGTGCTGCGCCAGGTCGGCGCCTATCACCTGCCCAACGCGCTGCGCATGAGCGTCGGCACGGAAGAGGCCAATTATAGGGTGGTCGAGGCGCTCAAGGAATTCCTGGGCAAGGAGTTCACGGGGACGTCGGCGTGAGTACGCCGAAACCCCTCTTCAACCGCCTGGCGCTGATCGGCGTCGGCCTGATCGGCTCGTCGATCGCGCGCGCGGCGAAGGCGCAGAACGCGGTCGGCTCCATCGTCGCCAGCGCGCGCTCGCCGGAAACGCGCCGGCGCGTGGCCGAGCTCGGGCTTGCCGACCAGGTGGTCGAGACCAACGCCGCCGCGGTGGAAGGCGCCGATCTCGTCATCGTCTGCGTGCCGGTCGGCGCCTGCGGCGCGGTGGCGAAAGAAATCGCCGCGCAACTCGCGCCGGGCGCGATCGTTTCCGACGTCGGCTCGGTCAAGAGCACGGTGGTGCGCGACATGCGCCCGCATCTGCCGGACAACGTGCACTTCGTGCCCGCGCATCCGGTCGCCGGCACGGAATATTCCGGGCCCGACGCCGGCTTCGCCGAACTGTTCGTCAACCGCTGGTGCATCCTGACGCCGCCGAAAGGCACCGATCCGGCGGCGGCCGAGAGGCTCGGCGCGTTCTGGACGCTGCTCGGCGCCAACGTCGAGAGCATGGCGCCGGACCATCACGACCTGGTGCTGGCGGTGACCAGTCATCTGCCGCACCTGA
Organism: uncultured Pseudomonadota bacterium; assembly: GCA_963829755.1. Taxonomy (GTDB): domain Bacteria; phylum Pseudomonadota; class Alphaproteobacteria; order Rhizobiales; family Xanthobacteraceae; genus Pseudolabrys. The sequence goes on from CAWHJV010000005.1 coordinate 13,771, forward strand.
TCGCCTACACCATCGTCGGCACCGCCGACGAGCTGGAAACCGTCACGCGCTCGGAAGTGTTGAAATTCTCCGCCGGCGGCTTCCGCGACTTCACCCGCATCGCCGCCTCCGACCCGACCATGTGGCGCGACATCTTCGTCGCCAACAAGGACGCGGTGCTGGAAATGCTCGGCCGCTTCAACGAGGACATCGCGTTGCTGACGAAGGCGATCCGCAACGGCGACGGCGACACCTTGTACGAGCACTTCGCGCGCACCCGCGCCATCCGCAAGGGCATCGTCGACATCGGCCAGGATTCCCCCACCCCCGACTTCGGCCGCCAGCATTCCGGCCTGCGGCCCGTGCCTTTGCCCAAGCCTTACGCCGCGGACGGGGATTAGAGCATGATCCCGAAAAGTGGGAACCGGTTTTCGGAAAAGATCGTGCTCAAACAAAATGTTAAAAAGCAGGCTGATTTAATCTAAACGCTTCGTGCTCTAAAGGCCGGCGGACCGGGCAACCCTACAAGCGTACTCCTGGCGGCCAATGTGGATTGGCACTGCGGCGCGGCAGCCACGGCATGAACGGTTGCCGGCACCCCCTGGGCCTGCTACATAACCTTAGGTTGCGGGGGGGGACGCATCTTACTAACCAATTCGGTTCTTCGCTGATGCGAGCAGCGCGGCATCACTCGCCGCGCGAAATGCGCATGTCCTACGAGAACCGGCCGTTCAAGTGACTGAAGAATTTATTTACTGACGTTTGAACCTCCCGAGATCGCATAGCGACCTAAGACTGGCTCGCCAGTTGGCGCTCAGAACCTTTGGGGGGTGAAAATGTCACGGCCCTGTCTGCGATCATTGCTGATCGCCTTATCCTCGTTACTCCTTTCCGTCGCCTCGCACGCGCAATCGCCGCATCGACCGCCAATCGTGGCCCTCGGCAATGCCGTGGCGACCGGATTTTCCGGCACCGTCGCGCCCGATCCCAAGCGACACCGCCGGCACGGCAAGTCCGTCGCCGACATGACCTTCATCGATCCGGACGGCGCTTCCGCCCGCGTCATCGACGTCAGCCGGCCCAACGCCGTTTGGGACGGACGCCTGTTCGACGCGCCGAAAACGTTCGACATCCATGCCAGGGACGTCGGCCAGGTGTTCGGCGTCGCGCTCGATGACCGGTCGCCGCCCAACATCTATCTCGCCGCCACCTCCGTCTTCGGTCTCAATCTCGTCCGGCGCGGCCGCAACGGCGCGCCCGAACGCATCAAGAGGGGCGCCCCCGGCGCCGTCTGGATGAAGGGGCAGTTCGGCTTCGATCTGCAAGGCGGACCCGGCGCCATCTACAAAGTCGACGGGAGCACCGGCGTCGTCACGCTGTTTGCCAACGTCACGCTCGACGGCGTGCCGAACCCGGGCCCGGGCCTCGGCAACCTCGCCTATGACGCCGCCCACAAGCAGCTGTTCGTGTCGGATCTCTATACCGGCATGATCCACCGTTTCGACCTCGAAGGCCGCGACCTCGACCATTACGATCACGGCGTCACCGGCTTGACCGCCGCCAAGCTGGCGCCGGTCGCTTTCAATCCGAGAAATCGGCCGAACATCGCGAGCCCGCGCTTCGACAGCGAGCGGCCGGCGACCTGGGGCTATGCGCCCGCGGCGCGGCGGGTCTGGGGTCTCGCGGTGCACGAGGGCCGGCTCTATTACTCCGTCGCCAACGGCCCACAGATCTGGTCGGTCGGCATCAGGCGCGACGGCAGCTTCGCCGACGATCCGCGCTGGGAGCTCGACGTGCCCGCGCAGGCGGGTCCGCTGCCGGTCTCCGACATCGCCTTCTCGCACAAGGGCGCCATGCTGCTCGCACAGCGGGCGGCAATCGCCGCCAGCTACGACTATTCCGCCTTCACCCGCGCCGGCGAACCGCGCGTATTGCGCTATTGGCTGAAAGATCGAACCGATCCGCCATCGCCCGGCCGCTGGAAGCCGCTGCCGGAAGAATATGCCGTCGGTTTTGCCGGCGAATACCGCAACACCGATGGCGGCGTCGCACTCGGCTACGGTTATGGCCGCGACGGCGCGCTCGCCACCGGAGCCTGCGAATACGCGCTGTGGACCACCGGCCAAAATCTGCGCAACGATCCGGCGCTGCGCAAGGAGCTCGAGCCCGGCGGGCCGCTGGTCGTGAACGGCCTACAGGGATCGCCAGCGAGCCCGGTGCGCAATTTCAACGAGCCGCCGTGGGTCAGCTACTTCGTCGCCTATAACGGCAAGTTCCGCGACCCGCGCGCGGCCGGCCATCTCGGCAGCGTGCGCATCTATACGAAGCCCTGCGCAGCGGTCGCCGGCTATGGCGGCCCCGGCTACGCCGTCAATGCGCCCTATACCGGTGACGGTGGCGGTGGGGGTCCGCCGCCGCCGCCGCCGAACGCCTGCTTTGCCAGCACCGGCGATTTCAAATGCGTGGACGGACGCTGGGTCTATGTGCTGACCGTCAACGGTCCGGCGTGGGTCAACAGCGTCAGCGCCACGTCGTTGACCGGTGGTGTGACGGTGCCGGGCGGCAACTTCTCGCTCAATCCGGCGACCATCCCGGTGAACGGCGCCGCGGGCTCGACGGCAACCATCGAAATCTGCGCCTTCGATGCAAACGCGGCAAAGAGCGGCAAACCCTATAGCTGCTGCCGCAGCCAAATCCGCGTGACCATCCCGAACAAGTTCTGCGGGAGGGTTAAATGACCAACGCCATGACAACCCGAACCGCATTCATGGAGCGCGTCATGTCACGCAGGCTCATCGCCATCTTGGCGCTTATCATGGCGCTGTTCGCCATGTCCGCGACACCCGCCGCCGCACAGACAGGCGGCTTCTGCAGCAAGTTCGACGGTGCACAGGACGGTTGGGGCCCCTGCGAGGACCGTCCCAACGTCATCGTCAACACGACCACGAATGGAGGTGAAAGCCCCGGCGAACTCTTTCCTGCAGATCACCGACCTTGCGGGGCTCGGCGGCCTGCAGCACCGAAGCCAAATACACCGGCGACTGGTTGAAAAAGTTCAACGGCTGCGGCCAATTCTGCTTCGACTTCAAGGTGTTCGACGCCGGCTCACCGCCGCCGCCATTCATCACGCCGCAGTTCACGATCTTCAGCGGCACGTCCACAGGCGACCTTCTACGCGAACGCGGACGGTACCGAACGGCGACCATAGCTGGCATACCCATATCTGCGCACCGATCGCCGACGGCTCTTCGCCGCCGTCCAGTCCCGACGGTCATTGGGTGGTGCAGAGTGGAACCTGGAGCTCGATCATCACCAATGTGACCTCGGTTCTGATTCCGGTCGACTTCACGGCGTCGCCGTCGGAAGTCGTGGGCTATGACAATATCTGCATGAGCGCCGGCGGTTGCAGCTCCGCCACGCTCAAGATCTGCAAGGTCGCCGGTCTCGGAATCACGGTGGGCACACCGTTCACGTTCACCGCCGGCGGCAACACGATCACGGTTCCGGCCGGTGCCGCGCCGGGCGGTAACTGCGTCGAAGTCAAGGATCCAAAATTAATGCCCGGATCGAACGTCACGGTGACCGAGACCATTCCGTCCGGCGACACCGTGTCGAGCATCGTCGTCAACCCGACGAGCGGGCTGGTCGGCACGCCTGATCTCGGGGCCGGCACCGTCACGGTCCGCCTCGACAATGGCGCGACCGAAGTCACCTACACCAACACCTTCGTTCCGCCGCCCGAACCGACGAACTGCTGGAAGGACGCGAAAGTGTCGGTGACGTGCAATAAAGACGGCACCTATACGCTGACCGTCAGCAATATCGGCCAGCCGGGCGACGTCATCACGCTCGGTTCGTCAACGCCTGGCGTGACCATATCGCCGCCGCAGCAGACCTGGGCTTCGACCATGACGTGGGCCATCAGCGGCGCAACGCCTGGCCAGACGGTCGTCCTCACCGCCAACGACACCAAGATCGGTGGCGGCGACAAGCCGGGCACCGATCTGTGCTGCTCGGGCGAGATCAAGATCGTCATGCCCGATTGCCCGAAGCTCGAGACCGGCGACGTCGTTGTCGAGAAGAAGGTCAAGAACGAGACCAGGGCCTCGCCAAGCGTCATCAACAGCCTGGTCTTCCCGATCGGGCTCACCTGCACGGCGCCGGCCAACCTCAATGCTGCCTTCAACCTCAACAATGGCGGAATGCATACCGAGCCTAATGTCGCCTATGGCAGCACCTGCACGGTGACCGAGCAGATGTCGACCTTGCCGCCGCCGCCCAAGGATGTCTGCGGCGAAGGCGGCGTCGCGGTCTGGGCGCCGCCGGTGATCACGCCGTCGAGCGCGACGATCAATGCGCCGGTGACCGCTTTCACCGTCGTCAACGAGCTTGACTGCAAATACAAGGAGCAGATCGTCGATCTCGGGATCGACAAGACCGGCGGCACCACGCCGGTCCAGCGGCCCGATTACGTCTTCGATCTGACGGTCACCAATGTCGGTGCCGCCACCATCAATGACGCCACCGCCATCGTGGTGACGGATACCGTGCCGCCGAACATGACCTTCAATAGCATCGGCGGTGCGGGCTGGACCTGCGTGCCTCCGGGCGGGCCGGCCGGAACCGTCGTCACCTGTACCTATAGCGGTCCGCCGGTGGCTTCCGGCCAGGTGCTGACGCCGATCCATGTCGACGCCACGGCCACCGGTAGCGCTCCCTATCCGCCGGTGACCAACTGCGCGACGGTCGGTGTCATGCCGGGGTCGGGTCTCGTCGACACGAATGCGTCGAACGATCAGTCCTGCGTCACGGTGACCAAACCGCCGATCTGCCAGCCGCCGATGGTCATGAACGCCGAAGGCGTATGCGCCTGTCCGCCGCCGATGGTGCCTGGTGCGGTACTCAATACGTGCATCTGCCCGCCCGGCACGATGTTGGAGGGCAAGGAGTGCGTGAAGGTGCCGCCGCCGGTTTGTGACCCGCCGATGGTGCTCAATGCGGCCGGCGAGTGCGTCTGCCCGCGCGGCATGGAGCTCAAAGGCGGCAAGTGCGTGCACGTCATCATCTGCCGGGCACCGTTCGTCCGCAATAGGGCCGGCACGAGATGCGAGTGTCCTGGCAAACTGGTGCGGCGCGGACGCCGTTGCGTCAAACCGGTGGTGTGCGTTCCGCCGGCAAGGCTCAACCGCCGCGGCACCGCCTGCTACTGCCCGCGCGGCATGGAGAAGAAGGGCAACACCTGCGTCGAGCGTCACCGTCGGCGCGAAATCCCCGACGACGTGATCCGCATGGTGCCCGGTCTGTTCGGGCCCGATAGGCACCATCACAATCGCGACAACCGCGACGACAAGGGCGGCGGTGGTAACCACCGCGGCTCGCCGGTAATCCGCTAATCGCGGCGGATACGGCTAAGCTGTGACGACAACGGCCAGGCGCGGCAGACCGCTGCGCCTGGCCGAACTCTAAGGCTGTCAGTGTCCGGCGGGTTCGACCGACTGCGACGGCCGTTGCGTGCCGCCATCCCAGGATCAACCCTGGAGACGTGATGAAAGGAATCGAGATGTTCAACGGAGGATTCGGCGATCACCGCGGCAGCGGCGACGGCGGCTCGAAAGGCGGCGGCGGCAAGGGCCTCTACTGATCCGCCGCAGCACGACAAGATCGGGCCGGCCCGTCATCGCGCGGCGCCGGCCCGATGCCGTCGATTGAACCGCGCGGCCGTCTTGGCCGACTTGGCCGTCTTGGCCGTCGGCATTCCGGCCTGCGGCGCGTGCCTATGCCCATGCCCTGCGTCGCGGACGGGGATTGAGATCGACGGCCGCTCAGTCGCCCTGCCCCGGCTCCGGCGAAAAATAACGCGCAAGCTTGTCCGGCACACCGTCGAAGTCCTTGGCGTCGGCCGGCGCATCGCGTTTGACCGTGATGTTCGGCCAGACCTTGGCGTAGTCCGCGTTCAGCTTCAGCCAATTTTCAAGGCCGCCCTGTGTGTCGGGCACGATGGCTTCAGCGGGACATTCCGGCTCGCAGACGCCGCAATCGATGCATTCGTCCGGGTGAATGACGAGCATGTTCTCGCCTTCGTAGAAGCAGTCCACCGGACAGACTTCCACGCAGTCCATGTACTTGCACTTGATGCAATTGTCGGTGACCACGAACGTCATGCTTGCTCCGGCGGCCACGGCCGGTCCGGCCGATAGAACAGCGCCAGCTTGAGGCTCTCGGCGATCCGTGTCGCCTTGTCGAGAAAGGCGTCGGCGATTTCGCCGTCGAACAATTCGCGACAGGTCTCGTCGAACAGCATAAGCCAGCGCGCGAACAGGTCGTGGGCGATGCCCTCCACGCGACGGTGCACGGCCACCGGATTGCCCTTGTAGCGCCCGCTGGTCAGCATCACCGACGACCAGAACTTGCGCATGGTGGCAAGATGCGGACCCCAGTCGGCAATGGCGCGGTCGAACACCGGGCCGAGCGCCGGGTCCTCGCGCACCTTGGCGTAGAAGGCGTCGACCAGACGCGCGATATCGTCTTCGCTCAGCCGGCTTTCGGCCGCCTCGAATTCCGTCGTCAGGCTCATCACGTCACCACGACGGCGACCAGCATGCCGATCACGATCCACACCAGCGAATTGACCAGCATGCGCACCAGTTCGCGCTTGTCGTCGCCTTCGAGCCCCATGGCGGTACAGGCGAGATCGCCGGGAAACAGGAACAGGCGCGCCAGCGCCGTGCTCAGGGAAGCGGCTTTCGTCACGGGAACTTCTCCCCCTTTAACATGTATTGCTCATGCATCTTATTCGGCAGCTTGCCTAAAAGCAATATGCAGGGTACATCTTTTTTGCCGCCCCACCGGAGGACGATTCCTTGCGCCTGACCACCTACACCGATTACGCGCTGCGGCTGTTGATGTACGTCGCGGTCAAGGACAACGGGCTGGCCACCATCAGTGAAGTGGCGGCCGGCTATGGCATCTCCAAGAACCACCTGATGAAGGTCGCCCATCAGCTCGGGCTCGCCGGCTATGTCGAGACCGTGCGCGGGCGCAGCGGCGGCCTGCGGCTGGCCAAACCCGCCAAGGCGATCATCCTCGGCGACGTGGTGCGCGACACAGAGCAGGATATGGCGCTGGTGCCCTGCTTCGATCCGGCGGACAGATCCTGCGCCATCCGTTCCTGCTGCACCCTGCGCCGCGCGCTGGGGGAGGCGAGCGCCGCGTTTCTCGACGTGCTCGACGGCTATACCCTCGCCGATCTGGTGAAGCCGCGCGCGCCGCTCGCGCACCTGCTGGCGATCGAGCCGCCGAAGCGGGCGCGCCGCGCGCCCGCTGCGCACAAGCGCGCGGGCTGAACCCAGACGGGTCGGTACCGACCGAGGAGCCGCCGATGTCATCCGTTCGCAACCTGGCGTTCGACCAGATCGCCGCCGCGGTGCTCGGCGCGTCGGCCGATGCCATCGTTGCCTGCGATCGTGACGGCACGATCCGGTTCTGGAATGCGGGGGCCGTCCGCATTTTCGGGTTCACGGCCGAAGAAGCGGTCGGCCAATCGCTCGACATCATCATTCCGGAGCGGCTGCGGGCGCGCCACTGGGACGGCTACCGCGCGGTCATGGACAGCGGCCGAAGCCGCTATGGGGACGGCGAGCTGCTGTCGGTGCCGAGCCAGCGCAAGGACGGCACGCGGCTGTCGATCGAATTCACCGTTGTTGCCTTGAAGGACCCGGAAGGCCGGATGTCCGGCATCGCGGCCGTCATGCGCGACGTCACCGCGCGATTCGAGGAAATGAAAGCGCTGCGGCGACAGTTGCAGGCCGGGGGCGCCGGCTGAACCGGCCGCTAGCCCAACCCGGCCCAAGCCATTGAACAAGCCATTGAATAAGAAACCTGGAAACGCGCAACGCGGCGTCACGCCTCGCCGAGGTCTCACTGCCGACCATCGTCGCTCAAGCGCGCCGCGTCAGCCACTCGTCAGTTTGATCGCGGCCGTCACGATGAAGTAGAGCATCAAGAGCGCGGTAGCCCCGTTCATGAAAACGCCGCCCCATCGGCCTGTCGCAAGGCCGATGCGGCGATGCGTCAGGACCACAGTGCCGGACCAGACAAGACCCCAGGCCGCGGCTCCGGCAATGATGGCGGCAACGGTCAGCAACAAGGCCGTGATGCCGAGATGCGCCATCTGCGGCCGCCCGACCGCGGCGAGCCAGAATGTCACGTTCCACGGGCTCGTTGCCGCCATGCTGAAACCGAGCAGATAGCTTGCCTTGGCGCTATCGAAACGAACGGCCTGATCGGCGTTTCCACTGTTGAACCACGCCCGCCATGCGCGGCGCAGGAAGGTCAGCATCAACATTGCCAGCAGGAGTATGCTGACAACGCCCATGACCATCTTTGACAGGGGGGTGGTGAACAGAACGCCGATCCCGAGGGCGACCAGAATGGCCCAGATGGCATCCCCGCTACAGGCGCCGAGCAGGAGACCGAACCCGGCCCAGAACCCGCGCGCGACACAACGCCGGGCGATTTCGGTGTTGATCGGACCCGGCGGCCAGGCGACCGACCACCCCATCAGAAAGCCCCCACCGAGAATCGGCAGAAATTCCGCCACGCCCGACTCCTCGAGTTGTCCGTCACCCACAGGCTAGTGGAGCGAATTCGACATTCGATAGCCACTTGCGGCGGGCCGCTCATCAAATGTCAAATTCAAAGCTCCACTAGAATCGAATAATTGCTAGTGGTGGATGAATCTTAAAGTCCTTTGAATCCGAAGTTCGTCCAGAGCAAGCTGAATAACCTGACGAACTTCGGATTTGCTGCAGCGGAACGCAAATTTCGCAATCGGACCGCTAGGATCATAGTCGCAGCAACACCCTATTGCCGCAAGCACGGCGCCGGGCATCGCCCCCGAAGAAATGTTCAGCCCCAGGAATGGGCAAGCGCATGCCCCGCGCCACGGAGCGCGCCTTGTCACGAATTTGCCGCCGTGCTCTGTTGACGGCGGTGGCGACTCGCCGACGGCGCGATTGCGCCTATCGGTTCCCCGAGCACACGCGATCGCATGGCCTTCCTTTATCTCGTTTCGATCTGGCTGCTGCCGGCTCTCATCGCCATCACCTTCCACGAAGCGGCGCACGGCTACGTCGCCAACCTGCTCGGCGACGAGACGGCATCACGGCGCGGACGCGTCAGCCTGAACCCGTTCCGGCACATCGATCCCTTCGGCACGGTCATCCTGCCGGCGCTCCTGCTGCTCGCGCAGGCGCCCTTCCTGTTCGGATACGCCAAGCCGGTGCCGGTGAATTTCCGGGCGCTGCGCAATCCCCGCAGCGGCATGGTGCTGGTCGCGGCCGCCGGCCCGGCGATGAACATCGCCTTGGCGATCGTTGCCGCCTTCAGCTTCCACCTGCTCGTCTACCTGCCGGCGACGGCGGCCCAGTGGGTGGCGCTCAATCTGAAGAACGCGCTTGTGCTCAACGCCATCCTGGCGGTGTTCAATCTGTTCCCGGTGCCGCCGCTTGACGGTGGACGCATCGCGGTCGGGCTGCTGCCCGCGTGCTCTGGCCGCGCGGCTTTCCCGGCTCGAGCCTTACGGGATGGCCATTCTGCTCGGGCTTTTCATTCTGCTGCCTTTGCTGGGCGCGCAATTTCATCTCAACCTCGGCTTCGTGTCGCATTTCATCGCAATCGCGACGAACGCCGTCATCGAAGCGGTGCTGTGGTTGACCGGCAACATCTAGCCGCTCGGCGCTCTCGTCAGAACAGCTTCGGGGTCTGCCCGAGCGGGATGGGCCCGAGCGACACCGCGCCCCGGTCGAAGTTGAGCGGCAGCGTCACCGCCGGCTTGCCTTCGAGCTTCGAATTGCCTTCGATCGCCTTGACGCCGAAGGAGAGATGCGAACCCACTTGCTGGCGCGCGACATCGCCGAGGCCCGGCGACAGCTTGTCGAGGAAGCCGGCGACCTTGTCCATCTCTGGCGATTTCTGCACCGTCATGCCGGCGCCGATGGCGTTGAGGAAATGCTCGAGCCCGGCGGCCGTCACCGTCAGCTTGCCCTGCAGGTAGCCGTCCGGCGTGAGCGACAATGTGCCGGCGCCGACGGCAAGCGTCTGCCCCTGCGTCAGCCGCGAGCGCGTGATCTCGATGGAACCGCCATTCTTCTGGATCTCGCGGAAGCGTTCCGGCCACGGCTTGGGCGTAAAGTCGTCGAGCCCGTTCAGCGTCGCCACGATCTCGCCGTCCACCGGCGCGGCCGCGGCCGCGTGCACGACAGGCAGCGCGGCCTGCTTCATCGACAGCGCCAGCTCGACCACCGGCTTGTGCCAGACCGAGCCGCCGACGATGCGGCCGTGGATTTCCATGTGGTCGGCCTTGAGCAGCGTCTCTTGGGCCCCGCCGTCGGCGCGCGCCAGCGTCGGGTTGTCGAGCACGATCGCCACGCGCTGCGGCGCCAGCGGATTGCCGCCGACGCTGGCATAGGCTTCCTTCCAGTTGGCGACGAGCTCGGGCGCCTTGCCGGCCTCGGCGACGGTGAGCGGGCCGGTCACTTCCGCGATCAGCAGGTCCGGCGAATAGATCTGCGCGACGACGATGGAGCGTTTAGTCTCGACCGTCACCGGCACGCCGCCGCTCTTGAAGCGGACCGCCGCCGGCGCGCAGTCGACCTCGACGCGGAACGGAAAGCCGGCCAGGGTCTGCCGCCCGCAGGTGTAGACGCGGCCGGCCTTGGCCTCGCGCGCGCGCCAGTCGGCGATCCGCTGCTCGGCCTGGTGCGCGGCGTAGAACCAGAACGCGCTCCAGCCGCCGGCGAGCGCCAGCAGCACCACGATCAAGCCGATAAAGCGCCGCTTGCGCCGGCGTACGCTCTGCGATGTGGCCATGCGGTAACAGACACCTGCCGATTGCGGCGTTTCTGCGCCCGGGCCGGGCGCATTCCGCCTTCGCGCCCCGTCGGCTTGCACCCGCGCAGGCCGGCCTGTTACGCGAACCGTATTCGCCGGGCGCTGTCAACGCCCGCGCCCGTTCCGCGACATTTCCGGCCCGATTCCAATCACATGACCCCGCCCCCCAACACTTCCACCGGCGACCTGTGGGTGTTCGGCTACGGCTCGCTGATGTGGCGGCCGGGCTTCGACTACCTGGAGCGCCGGCCGGCGCGGCTGATCGGCGCGCACCGGGCGCTCTGCGTCTATTCCTTCGTCCACCGCGGCACGCCGGAAAAGCCCGGGCTGGTGCTCGGCCTCGACCGCGGCGGCAACTGCCGCGGCATCGCCTACCGGGTGGCGGGCGCGCGGCGCAGCGAGACCATTGAATACCTGCGCGGGCGCGAGCAGGTGACCATGGTCTACCGCGAGTGCACGCGCGCGGTGTGGCTCGACGACGATCCGCAACTGCGCGTCAGCGCGCTCACCTACATGGTCGACCGCGGCCACGAGCAATATGCCGGCCGGCTGAGCCTCGACCGGCAGCTTCACTACGTGCGCCAGGGCCACGGCCGCTCCGGCGTCAACCGCGATTACGTGCTGGACACGGTGGCCGAGATCGAGCGCCAGGGCTATCGCGACGCGCCGCTGCATCTGCTGGCGGAGCGGTTGAAGGGACCGCACGAGAAGGCGGAGTGAAGGCCTCGCCCCGTGTCCCGGGCGCGGCGCATCGGCGGTGCGTCACAGAACCCGGACCCCGGCCAGTTCGTAGTCCGGATGAGCGTAGCGAAATCCGGGAGGGCCTGACTTGGCTGCAAGTTGCAGCGGCCAATGCCGGTGATACAGCTCAATTCGCGAGACGTCCGCGTCCCCGGATCACGGGCCGTTGGCGTCATTAAAGCACCATGCGTTTAGATTGAAGCAGCGTGCTTTCCTAGCATTTTGGTTGAGCATGATCCTTTCCGAAAACCGGTTCCCACTTTTCGGGATCATGCCCAGGCTGCCCATCTTGTTTTTCTTCGCCGTCTGAGGGGCGATGAGGGCCGGCCGCCAACCGGTTGCGGCTGGCGCCCCAATGCGAACGAGTGCTACAAGCGCCAGAAGAGCGATAATATCGTTTGGCCCGCCGCCCCGGTTGCTCTGTGTAGGGGCCGAATGCGATCAAGGACGCCATGCTTCGTCTGACCCGTGCCAGCATAAGCCACGAACGCGGCCCATGGTCCGATGACGAGTTCGACGTATTCGACGGAGAACGGCGTGTCGGCCACATTCTGCGTTCGCCTGTGCGGACGGACCATCCATGGATATGGACGATTACATGCCACAATGAACCAAGCAGGCCCGATCGAGGCACAGCGCCTAGCCTGGAAGCAGCTCTGGCGGAGCTTAAGGCGCGTTGGGATGCAACGGGAGGACGGCCACTCCGAACGGCCTAGGTATCGCGACCTTGGCCCTCTTTTTATGTTATTTGCTGGGAATAGGAGTTTTGATGGAACCCGTTGAAGTGACTCGAAGCGGCCACACCGACCAGTTTTCGGTCGTGATGACGCAAGGCAATGACACGATCAGATGCATGGTCTCGGTGGCCCTGGGCGATGTGCAGGACAATCGCTCCGATGACGAAAAACGCAGGGCTGCTCTATCCAAGGCGAAAGGCTTGGCTAAGGCTCTCGACGCTGCAATTGCGGAATCGTAGCGATGGCGGGAGCCTGCATTGGGCGCACTGCGAACAATTGACCGGATATTCGGCCTTCCGGCAGGCGGTGGCGCCGTAAGCCGCTAAATGGCGGCCGAGCCGTCAGAGCGTCCAAATCCCGCCATTCATTCTACCTGTGCAACATCAAGCCGATATCGACGTCGCCGCGCACCCGCGGCAGTCATTGTTCCGGCGCATTCACGGCCGTGTAGGTTCCCGCTGCCGCGTCATACACCGACACTTTAATCACCGGGAAGCGCTGCTTCAGCTTTGCGGCTTCGGCGGCTGCGTCCTGCTCGGTTTCGTAGCGCGTCTTCAGCTTGCCATCGACCGTTAAGATGTAGCCTTCGGTCGGAATCGCGTCTGCGCGTATTTGGGTCGGCTTCTTTGCATTTTCAGCCATCGTTCGTTCCTTTATTGGTCTTTCAGTGACCTGTCCGGTATCAGACGTCAGCCACGTTGATGTCGTAAGAGCCGCGGCGGCCGCGCGCATAGACCTTGGCGGCCGCGGCACAGATGCGGTCGCGGTTGTTGTCGAACGCCCGCAAGACATCGTCTTCTTCGAATTGCAAATCAGGCTGCAGCTTTTGCAGCGCCTTCTCCATCAGGAAGAAGGCGCTCTCCATCGAGCGGTCGTACCCCCAAAAGCGAACCACACCCCGCGTCGCGTCGTAGCTACGGCTGCGATTGGGAAAATTGATGGTCATGGCGGCGGCCTTTGTGCTTTCAGGAGGCGAAGGGAGCAAATTGCAGTGCGCAAGTCCACACTAATGTGTCTTTGGCCCGCGCGCGCCGGCCTTCTCCCCTGACATTTCGCGCTCCAGCGCTTTGGCGAGCGCGAGCGGATCGATGGTTACCATTTCAACCGATCGAGCAAGGTGGCCCGGCACCAGCATCATTGTCATCTTTCTGAATGTGCATCGATCAAACAGCCCCCCGTATATGGCGACGATAAAGCGCCACCCACAGGGGCACGCCATGGCCATATGAAAATAAATAAAGGCCCGATGAGGCTGCTGTAACCCGGCCCGCTCGTCGCCATTTCAGGTCAAGCAGCGAAATTGAGATCGGCGTCCCTCCATCCGGGGTTCGGTTCGATAAGATCGTTCATTCGCAGGACATCGCTCCGCAGCCCGATGCCGACGAAAAGCGGGTCGACCGCAGGACGGCGGCCGAGATCGAAGAGCATGTTCTGCGCTGCCTCGGGGCGGCGGTCGTCATGCAATGGAATGAAATCAAAAGCCCCGCGATTGGGGCCGCCGACCGCATCATCGCAAATGGATAAATCGTAACGCGCGCGCGGCTACGATGCGTGGTCGCGCGATAGCTTCGGACATCGCCTCGGGCTGTGCGGGCCGCATATCCGTCTTTTCCGCAAGCTGGCAACGACGACGCCCCTCATTCGGCTGGAACGGGGCGGCCTACTTCTCTCTATCTTCAAATGTCTGGGGCTCTGCCTTGGCTCTTTCCTTGGCGAGCAGTGTTTTGATATTTCGGCGCTCGGTCTCGTCGACGGAGGTATCCAGTAAATTCTGGAACCGCCTAATGTTTAATTCTCTGGCATAGGAAAACGCATCCATCACACGCCTCCATCATTGTGGAGATGAAGCCAACCAACGGTAGACGCGGCCCTCGCGTTTTCGCCGCAATTGGCATTGAACAATCACAGATAAAAAACCTAGACCGTACGACGACGTAATGCTGTTCAATATTGCTCAATACCACCCCGCCAAAGCGGCCATCGGCTGACACGCTTCGCACCTCCGCTGGGCGCCAAAACCGGGCATAAACGCCATGCCTGCCCTCCAGTCGAAGTACGAACTGGTTTGCCGTCCGGAAACGCGACGAAGCAACGGCTCCAAGGCGTGGCATCGCGCAAAATACTCTTGCTCTCGCCCGCGTCACCTCAATCTGCCGAGGCCTTGCAACGATCTTCTCCTCGATTCAGAGTCTCGTTCGCTCCGCTTTGGGATCGTACATCGGCCTTATCGAGGCCTCTGCCGCATATCGCTCGCCGGCAATCTCGATCTCGTAGGTAGACGCAAGAACCTCTTCTTCGCTCTCACCCTTGCACGGCACGTACCCCATGCCGATCGCATTGCCCAGGTAATGACCGTAGTTCCCGGACGTGACGGTCGAAACGATTTTTCCGTCGCGAACCAGTGCCTCATTGTGGAAGAGCAAAGGCTCGGGATCGCGCAGTCTGAACTGAAACAATCTGCGTTCGAGCCCGCTCTCCCGTTTGCGAAGAACCGCGTCCCGCCCGATGAAGTCGCCTTTGTCCGTCTTGACCGCGAAACCAAGCCCGGCCTCAAGGACGTGGTCCTCGTCGGTGATATCGTGACCGAAATGCCGGAAGGCCTTTTCGATGCGGCACGAGTCGAGGGCGTGCAATCCGCACAGTCTTCAAGCCGAACTCCGCGCCCGCGCCCTCCAAGGCCTCGAATACGTGCGCGGCCTGGTCGGTTGAAACGTACAGCTCCCAACCGAGCTCGCCGACGTAGGTGACGCGGTGCGCGCGCGCCAGCCCCATGCCGATCTCGATCTCCTGTGCCGTGCCGAATGGGAAGGCTTCGTTGGAAAAATCGTTTGGGCTGATCCTCGTGATGACATCGCGGGCTTTGGGTCCCATGAGCACGAGAACCGACTCCGCCGCCGTGACGTCGGTGACGACGACGAATTCGTCCGGCCGCAAATGCTTTCGCAGCCACGCCAGGTCCCGCTGCAGAGTCGCGCCGGGAACGACGGCGAGAAAGGCGGTTTCAGACAGGCGGGTGACGGTGAGGTCGCTCTCGATGCCGCCGCGGCGGTTCAGCATCTGGGTGTAGACGATACGGCCGGGCGCGACGTCCATCTGGTTTGCGCAGACACGCTGGAGAAACGCCAAGGCGTCGCGGCCTTCGAGGCGGATCTTGCCAAACGACGTCATGTCGAAGAGGCCGACGCCGTTCCTTACGGCGAGATGTTCTTGCCTCTGGTTTTCAAACCAGTTCTGCCGCTTCCAGCTGTAGCGGTATTCCCGCTCCTGGCCGTCTGTGGCGAACCAGTTGGCCCGTTCCCATCCCGCCAATTCTCCGAAAACGGCGCCGCGTGCCTCAAGATGCGCGTGCAGCGGCGAACGGCGGACGCCGCGTGCGGTCGCAACCTGTCGATACGGGAAATGGTCCGCGTACAGGAGACCGAGCGTTTCCGTCACGCGGTGCTTCAAATAGGCGCGGTTCTTCTGGAATGGCTGGGCACGCCGGATGTCCACCTCCCAGAGATCGAATGGCGGTTCGCCGTCATTCATCCATTGCGCCAATGCAAAGCCCGCACCGCCGGACGATACGATGCCGATGGAGTTGTAACCCGCCGCGACCCAGTAGCCCTTCAGTTCCGGGGCCTCGCCGAGATAGTACCTGTCGTCGGGCGTGAAGCTTTCCGGGCCGTTGAAGAACGTGTGGATGCCGGCCGTTTCGAACATGGGCATCCGGCGGACCGCCTTTTCCAGGATCGGTTCGAAGTGATCGAAATCTTCGGGAAGCTGGTCGAAGCAGAAGTCTTCGCTGATGCCGCCCATTCCCCAAGGCTTCGCCTTGGGCTCGAACGCGCCGAGCACCATCTTGCCGGCGTCTTCCTTGTAATAGGCGCATTCGTCCGGGACACGGAGGACCGGCAGGCGAGGGAGATTCTCGATCGCCTCCGTCACAATGTAGAAGTGCTCACACGCGTGGAGCGGCAGCGTAACGCCGGATCGGGCGGCGAGGTCCCGTCCCCACATGCCGCCGCAATTGACCACGAGGTCGGTATCGATTGTGCCTGTCTCTTCGCCTTGCGCCCAGCCGACACCCGCCACCCGGCCGTCCTTGTCATGGACCGCCACGACCTTCGCGTTCTCGAAGATTTTCGCACCCCGCTGGCGGGCGCCCTTGGCGAGCGCCATGGCGATGTTGGCAGGGTCGCACTGGCCGTCCAGCGGCAGGTGAACCGCGCCGACTACATCTGTCACGTTGAGATGGGGGTAGAGGTTTTTCACCTCCTGCGGCGAGATTTCGTTGACGTCGATGTCGAACGCTCTGGCCAACGTGGCCTGACGATAGAGCTCCTCCTTTCGCTCTTGCGTGAGGGCCACCGAAATCGACCCGCTCTGGCGCATACCGGTCGCTATCCCGGTCTCGTCTTCCAGCTTGACGTAGAGGTCCGCTGAGTACTTCGCGAGCCGGGTCATGTTTTGCGAGGCTCGCAGCTGGCCGATAAGTCCGGCCGCATGCCACGTCGTTCCGCTGGTGAGCTGCTTGCGTTCGACCAGGACGATATCGGTCCATCCCAGCTTCGCCAGATGGTAGGCCACGGAGCATCCCGATATTCCGCCGCCGATAATCACGACGCGTGCCTTCGATGGAATGGGGCTCATGCGCGGTCTTTCGTTCTGCAGGCCGCCAAACGGCTCTTCCGCGTGGACGACAGTTGGGGATCGGGCGCCAAGTGTGCTTGATACTTCAAAGCGGACATTTGATAGGCAAACAAGCGCGTCTGCCAAGGGTCAAATCGCGGCCTCGAAGCCCGTCGGGGCAGTGTCCGCTTATAAGCCAATAACCGGCTGTCGTCGGGAGGGTTGAGCCCGCCTTCGACTCCCATCCATAGCGTGGGGTTACGGTAGCGGCGAGACACCGCCGGGCGTGTTCGGCCTTGGTTCCGGTCGATTACATACAAGCTCCCCAACGAGCCGGCGGATCGTGCGAACGCGGCGAGCCCGGAAGACGCAAAGCAAGCTTTCGACCGATGTGCCGGCCGCCTCTGCCTGCGAGCGGGCGGCGACCTTGGCCGGCGCAGAAGAGCGGCTCTGCCGCCGAATCGCGGCGAGCGACGTCCGGTAGGTTGGCACTACCCCGGCGTCGCACGGATGTGCGACTAACCGAGACACGTTTCGCTTCGGCGCAGCCGGCAATCGGCCACGCCCTTTTCGAGGCGGGTCTGCCATGGCGGCCAACGGACGCACGCGCCTATTCGCTCTCGGCATTGTCGTGCTGCTTGCCGGTGCGGCGACGGCGCGCGGCGCCGAGCTGTTGCGGATACCGCTCGGCTTCGCCAAGGTGGTGCGGGTCCCCGGCGCCGGCCAGAAAGGCAAGTTCACGGCCATCATCGGCAATTCCGACATCGCCGACTTCACCTACGGCCCGCAGAACCGGTTCATGTTCGTGGGTAAGGCCAGGGGCACGACCAACGTGGTGGTGCTCGACAACGCCTCCGCCCGCGAGCTCTACAACGCGACGATCGTGGTCGGAGGAGCGGCGGCCGCCACCGCCAAGCCGCCCGAGGCCGCGCCGGTCCCGACCGGCCATCGCGTGAAGACCTACATCCTCCCCGAGAAGCCGCGCGATTTGATGGTCATCCGCAGCTATGATTGCGATCCCGGCTGCGCGGTGCTGCCGACGACGAACGTCGACAGCCAGAAGCCCGGCCAGGCGGCCCCGCAAGCGGGCGGCGGCGAAGCGGAAGGCGCGCCGCAACTCACGGCGCTGGCCGGGGCGATCCCGCATTACGATGTCGAGCAACACTGCGACCGCGTCGCCAGTGTGGGGGGCACGCGGTCGAAAACCACTTATCGGGCCTGCATCGACCGCGAGCAGTCGGCCTATGACGCCTTGAAACGAGACTGGACCGCACTGCCAATCGAGATGCGGAGCCATTGCGATCAGATCGCCGCCGTCGGCGGGTCGGGCTCTTACGGCATTCTGCAGACGTGTATCCAGCAGGAGCAGAAGGCCGGCCGGGACAACTCGATGCGCCGGTTCGTCCGCTGACGGGCGGGCACCACGGCGATGGCGTCGGAGCTGCCGGCGCCGTTCGCGGCTTACAGGTTTCCCGAGGCGACGCCCTTGAGAACCCGCTTCTCAAGCGACAGATCGGCCACGAGACGCTTCGGGCGGGCACCCATGCGCCGCTTCGTTATCCACGCCGACCGTCGTCTGCAACGGCCGGAGAGCATCGACGCGTTAAAAGGCGCATTCGGGCTCGCCGGGCATGAGGTGCCGATCGGGAGCGATACGCATTATCGGTAAGGCGCCCAACCGCTTTCCGCCGGCTTGCAGACCTGCAGCCCAGGCGACCCCACAAGCCGGAATGGGCCAAGAGGCGACAAACTCGGGTGCGGCCTTCTTGTCCCTTGCGAGCCGGGCAACTTTGCCATGCCCCGGTGAAGCATCGCCCAGGCGCTGGCCCGCATCGACGAGGGGACCTACGGCTATTGTGAAGAAGCCGGCGAGCCGATCTCGCTGTGCCGGCTGGAAGCGCGCCCTATCGACACGCTCTCGGTCGAAGCGCAGGAGCGCCACGAGCGGCGCGAGCGCGTCCACCGCGACGACGGACGCCGCCCGGTGCGCCGGCGGCCCATAATAGTCGCCGGCCGAACAAGCAATCCGACGAAGAATAAAGAAGGGCCCGGATGCGATCCGGGCCCTTAGTGATGTTGGTGGTTAGAACCGCCAAGCGACCTTGGCCTCGCCGCTCCAGATTTTGTAGTCGGCGCCGATGCCGCCGTACTCGCCGCCAAGTGTGAGCGTGGCGTCGAACGCGGTCTTCATGCTGAGACCGCCGGTGACGCGTGCCGACCAGCCGTTGGAGATACCGATGACGGCGTTGCCCGACGATGTGGTGTTGCTGCCGAAACGCCAGTCACCGTAGACGCCGACGTAAGGCGAGAGCGCGACGGTGCCGATCGTCCATGGATAGGTCACCTTGCCGCCGCTCGAGACGCGCCCGGCGGAGAAGGAGTTCGAAGGCTGCGCCGTGCCGAGCGAGTCGGTGTAGCCGTTCTGCTCCTCCCACAGCGCGAAGATACGGGCCGAAGGCGCGAAGATGAGGCCGCGCCAGGCATAGTCGCCGGTGAGGCCGCTCGACACGAGCCAGCGGTTGCCATGGAACGAGCCGCTCGCGGTGCCGGCGCTGGCGTCGTAATTGACCCGCGACCAGGTGACGGCGGCATCTAAGCGCAGGGTGGGCACGATCTTCCAGCCGCCGTAGGCGCCGACGGTGGCGCCGTGACCGCTGAGTGAGCCGGTGAGCGACGAGACATTGTAGTTGAAGTGCTCGTAGCCGGCGACAACGCCGAGCAGTAGATCAGAGTTGAGCTTGCGGCCGAGGCCGGCGGTGACGTTGATCTGGTGGCCGCTGTAACCGGAATTGACGTCGTTGTCCTGCCAGCCGGTCTCGCGGAACTCCGCCCACAGGCTCCATTCACGTTCGAAAGTGACCGACGGTGCCTTCAACGGCATCTTGCCCGGTTTGCCGCCGACATAGGCGAGGGCGCCGAAGGCGCTGTCGGCACCTTGCGCGACCTTCGACTTGTCGGCGGATTTGGGGTCGTCGACGAAGTTGAGGGCGAAGCCGCCGGGTCCGCCGCTGAAGGGCGCGCCGCCGTTCCCGAAGGCGTTGTCAATGGCATTGTTGATAGCGCCGGTAATGGCCTGGCCCGAGGTGGTGGCGACCATCGGCGTCACGCTCTGCTGCAGGGAGGCGAGCTTCTGGCTGTCGGTGTTGCCGCCGCTGGTCGAGGCGGAAACGCAGGTCCAGGTAACCGTGAAACCTGCTTCGTTAATCTCAGCGACCGAGAAGGTATCCGGTGTTGTTGCAGGGACAGTGTACGGGAACGTGCCGTTGCTGCTCTGGATGAGCAAAGTTGTTCCGGCCGTTGTGTCCTGTAGCGCGAATAGGCCTGTGCCGGTGGTTCCCGTCAACACGGCGGTGATGACGTCGCCAGCATTGAAGCCTGCGGCAGTCTGGGTTCCGGTGACTGTTCCGGTGACTGCTCCGCCGGTGAAAGTTCCGTTGAGCGCTGCACAACCAGTCGACGCCCACGCCGCCTGACCGGCCGACAGAACCAGCCCGCAGCCGAGCGAACACGCCAGGAGAAAGCTCCGCACATTGCGCGCACGCCCAAGCATGGCGCCACCAAACCGGCATGACATTTTTCCCCCAATTCCCCAACCACTGAACGTGTATCGGCCCGGCGGCGCCGACATTAAATGCGACATGAATCGATTGTTAACAGTGGTGGCGCGCTGCCGGAAGAAAGGCGCGGCAACAATCGTCTGCCACTCTGGCAGACGATTGTTGTCGGTGCCTCAAGCGATCCCGCGTGTGCACAAAAAATGGCTGAGCGCGCAGTAGGGGCTGACTGCATCATCGCGAGATCGAGGGTCTGATGTGGCACCAATATCAAGCCTTAGCGCTCAAGAGTTCGCGATTGATCGGAGCACCGCCTCGGCGACAACGATCCCCTTGGTTCGTCTGTCGGTGGCGGCATCGACCTGCCGGACGATGCCGAGTTGCCTGAGCCGCTCGATCCGGCGGTGGATTGTGCGTGGCGGCCGCGAGAGAACGCTTTGCAGGACCTTGAGCGTACAAGTTTGCCCGCTCATCTGCATGAGCGCAATGTGTGCAAAAATCTCAAGGTCGATGATTGTCTGCACGAACGGCAGGCGGCCTCGCAGCGCGGTGAATAACGTAAGGATATCGTAGACGTCTTGGGTGATCACAACGCATTAATGTTACAACACCGCTCGGATCACTGCATGACATCGGCCGCCATTTGCTGACATTTGGCATAGATCGTGCTAGATTTGGCGCAATCTGCACGACAAGCTGGAGCTGCCGTTGGCAATAATTTGAGACTTCGTAAGGGGGGCGTGGATATTTCAAAGCAAGAGACTGCGTTAAGCGAAGAATTGACTTCGACCGCTCCATCAGATGCACCGCGGCGCGTGGCGATGCTGATCTATCCCGGCGTCATCCCGCTCGACGTCGCGGGGCCGCTAGAAGTGTTCGGCTTTGCCAACATCATCACGAGGCGAAGGCTCTACGAGGTCGCCACTGTGGCGCCGACCGACGCTCCCGTGCCGACGTCGCTCGGCTTTGCGTTCATGGCCTCCTGCGCGATGACGGCGCTGCCGCTGCCAGTCGACACGCTATTGGTCTCAGGTGGCGGCAGCGCGGATGCGGGCTGCGATCCCATGATTGTCGACTGGCTCAAGCACGCCACGCCGCAGGCGCGCCGCTTTGGCTCGATCTGTACCGGCGCGTTCGCGCTCGGTGCCGCCGATCTCATCGCCGGCAAGCGGGTGACGACGCATTGGAGGTTCGGCGAGGAGCTCGCGCGGCGCAATCCCACCGCGACGGTGGACGTCAACCCGATCTTCATCCGCGACGGCAATCTTTATACGTCAGCAGGAATTTCGTCGGGAATCGATCTCGCCTTGGCGCTGGTCGAGGAGGATCACGGCCGCGATCTCGCGCTCACCATCGCGCGTTTTCTGGTGCTGTTTCTCAAGCGCACCGGCGGACAGGCGCAGTTCTCAACGCAATTGGCGGCACAATTCTCTTCCGTTCCGGCCATTGAGAAGATCCAGCGCTGGTGTCACGAGCATCCGGACAGTGATCTCCGCGTCGCCACCCTGGCCAAGCGAGCCGCTATGAGCACACGCACCTTTATCCGAACGTTCCATCAGGATACCGGGCAAACGCCAGCGGAGTTCGTCGAGACCGTGCGCTTGCAGACGGCGCGCCATTTGCTTGAGGACACCGACCTCGCGACGAAAGCGATCGCTGCGCGCAGCGGTTTTGGGTCGACGGCTACTCTGCAGCGGTTCTTCATGCGCAAGCTTGGGGTATCGCCGGCACAATACCGCGACAAATTCCGCGTTCAGGCCGCCATGCCAACCGGGGACGCTTTGGTGCGGAGGTTTTCGCCTGCGAAGTAAAAGTGCACGGCCGCCCAAAGCCCGACGAGTTGCCAGACCAGCAGCGCGTAGCGCAGCGAGTCTTCGCCGTACGGTGCGAAGACAAGGTCGCTCAACGCGCCGACCGCGAGCGGGCCGATCCCCAGCCCGACAAGCGTGAGTATCATCAGAAACAAGGCGGAGGCCAAGGGGCGCAGTGGAGGGTCGATACGCTCATGCAGTACCGCAACAGACGGACCGATATGGATCGCACCGACGGCGGCCGGCAGGACAAATAGCGCAAGCGCGAGCGTGGTGTCGTCGACCCAATAGAACCCCATTGCAAAAGGGCGCGCGACCACGAATACGAGCGCCACGAACCACAATGACCATCGCACATCGATGGCGCGCAAACGGTCGCTGACGTGACCGCCGAGCCAACTGCCGACCGCTCCACCAAGGCCGATGAGAACCGCGAGGGATGCGCCGGCCTGGGCGATGTTGAGGTGATGCGAGCGCACAAGATAAGACGGAATCCAGGCAATCGCTCCAAAGCCGACCGTCATGGCAAGGATTGCGGCGATCAACACATGCCGCAGGGCAGGATCGATCCACATCCCGCGCAGGGTGGCGCCGAGCAGGGCGAGCGATCCACCCTGTTGCGCGGTCTCGGCGGCGGACACCGGAACCTCACTCACCGTAAATCGCAGCAGCAGCGCCATCAGCAGCGGCGGCAATCCGGCCAGCGTGAAGGCTATTCGCCACCCGTAATGGTGCCCGATATAGCCACCGATCAGGAAGGCAAGGAACGCGCCGACATTACCGCCCGCGGCTAGGGCGGCGAGGGGCGTGGCACGCTCGCCCGGCTTGTAGCAATCGGAAATCCAAGCTTGCGACGGCGGCAGACCGCCGGCTTCGCCGATACCGACGCCGATACGAAAGAAGACCAGTTGGGCAAAGGATGACGCAAAGCCGCAGGCGATCGTCATCAGGCCCCAGATGGTCGCAGCCAGCGCGATCAAATTTCGCCGGCTGTGACTGACCGCCCAAATGCCCGCCGGAATGCTGAGGATGGTGTACAGCGCCGCGAAAGCGATGCCCGCCAGCAGGCCGAGTTGAATGTCGGTGAGATGAAATTCATGGCGCACCGGCTCGAGCAGAATGCTCATCAATTGCTGGTCGAGGAAATTAAACGACGATAAGGCAGTGAGAATTACAAGCAAGTAAGTGCGGGACATTGGCAATTGCTCGCGTGGGACGCCTCGCCCGCGCCCCTGCGACACCAGCTTGACCGTCGTTCCAGAGGCAAAATAGCACCACTTTGGGCGCGGGCAAATGGGGTCAACCCGAAAGGCGAACGCTGACAGAGCCAGCCATATCAATCTGCGGTGTATGCACCTGGTCCCGCATCTGATGCGGCCAATGCCGCTCGGGTCGGACGAGGAAATTCGTCTCCCTCTCGGCAATCGCGTCGTCGCCACTCATTTCGCTGATGGGTGCAAAATCTTGTTTATTGGAGTCGCTACTGATGTCCGCCCTGGGTCAACGGCGGAAATAAGCGCCGGGTCCGCTCTGTGTCTGCTTCAGTCTCCAAAGCAGAGGTTGATGGCCGAAGCCCGAGTTGCCCCCTACCCCCTCCCCTCTTCCACCAGCCTCACACTCGCCGCTTCGATCTCCCCGCTCAGCTTCTCGAAGAACGCCTCCTTCGCCATCCCGGGCGGGATGGGGTCGAGGATCTCCACCACCACCTTGCCGGGGCGGCGCAAAAAAGTGCGGCGCGGCCAGAACAGCCCGGAATTGAGCGCCACCGGCAGACACGGCACGCCCATGTCTTCGTAGAGATGCGCGATGCCGAAGCGGTAGCGCGGCTCGGCGCCGACCGGCCGCCGCGTGCCCTCGGGAAAGATGATGAGCTGGCGGCCGCGGCCGAGCTCCGCGCGCGCGCGCTCGGTCATGAGGGCGAGCGCCTCGCGCCCGCGCTTGCGGTCGACCGGCACCATGCGGCCCTTGATCATCAGCCAGCCGAACAGCGGGATCCATTCGAGCTCGCGCTTGACGATGAACAGCGGGTTGTCGAACACGTGCAGCAGCGCGAAGGTCTCCCACGCCGACTGGTGCTTGCCCGCGACGATGAGCGGGCCTGCCGGGATCTTCTCGGCGCCCCTGATCTCGTAATCGACATTGGCGATGACGCGCAGCAGCCAGAGATTGGTGCGGCCCCAGTTCTTGGCGATCCAGATGAGGGCGCGGTAGGGCATCAGGAGCGTCGGCAGCCCGGCGATCACCCATAGCGTCGTGTTGAGGTAGAAGGCGGCGTTGAACAAAAGCGAGCGGACGACGAGCACGGTTTCAAGCGTTCCTTACTGCGCCAGGTCGGGATCGACGTGGAAGCGCACCAGCGCGAACAGGTATTTCACGTATTCCGCCAGCAGGAAACGCGCGCTTTCCGGGTTCGTCCACCACGGGTCCTGCTTCAACCGCCGCGAAATCACCGGATAGGGGATCAGCCTGAGGTCGGGAAGCTGGTGGGACATTTCGACCATCGCGCGCGGCATGTGCCAGTTCGACGTCACCACGATGAGCGACCTGAAATGATGCTCGTGCGCCCAGCGCCGCGCCTGGATGGCGTTGCCGTAGGTGTTGAGCGCGTCGCGGTCGAGGTCGATGCAGCAGGAAAAGAACCGGCTGTAGAGCGGGGTCAGCCGCGCGATCTCGCGCGCGCGGGTGTTGCGGTAGACGCCGGTGATGAGCAGGCGCTGCCCGCGCGCGTCGGCGAGCAGGTGGATGGCGTCGGGAATGCGCGCGGCCGCGCCCGTGAGCACGACGATGCCGTCGGCCTTGCCCTCCAGCGTCACTTCCCTTTGCGGGATCTCGCGGACGAACCAGAAATAGCCCACGACGAACGCCACGGCGCCGAGCGCGGCGGCCGCCATGGTGAGAATGCCGATGAAACGGGCGAGACGACGGAACATGTCAGCAGGCAACCGTTTGAGTCGAAGCGAAGCAGCGCACTCGGCGCGCTCCCTCTCCCCTTGTGGGAGAGGGTTGGGGTGAGGGGGAAAGCGAGTTCTCGATAGTCAACTTCCCCCTCACCCGGCTCGCCATAGCGCGTTGAAGACGCGCGTAAACGCGCTTGTGGCTCGCCGACCTCTCCCACAAGGGGAGAGGTGAAGTGAGTTTGCCGCGGCGAAGCCGATTCCACGCGAAACCAAAGTAACATCAATCGATCGCCTCCAGCGTGCGGTTCACCGTGACGCGCGAGGTCCAGGCCGTCACCAGCGCGATCAGCAGGACGAGCGCGATCACCGCCGTATAGCCCCAGAAGCCGATGGCGAACGAACCGAACAGCGCGGCGGTCTGCTGGCCCACCGCGCTGCCGGAGAGCCAGCCGCTGATCAGGCCCGCGAGCGCGAACAGCGCCATGGCCGCGGCCCCGCCGATGGCGCCGCCCTGCAGGCCGAGCAGCAGGAAATGGCGCTGGAAATGGCGCGCGATGAAGGCGTTCTTGGCGCCGACCAGATGCAGCACCTCGATGACGGTCTTGTTGCTCGCCATGGCGCCGCGGGTCGCGAACGACACCGACAGCATGGTGGCGGCGAGCACCAGCAGCAATATGGCGACGCCGGTGCCGACCGCCGTGCCCGCCATGGTGCGCATGCGCGCGATCCAGCCGCGGTGGTCGTCCAGCGTCGCCCCGGGCGCGTCCTTTTCGAGCCGGGCGCGGAGCGCTGCGAGGTCCGGCGCGGCGCCGGGGGTGAGCTTGACCACGATCAGGCGCGGGATCGGCAGGTCGTCGAGCTTGAGCCCCGAGCCGAGCCAGGGCTGCAGCAACTTGCCGGATTCTTCCTTGGTGTAGGGCCTGACCGCATCGATGCCGGGAAAGGCGCGGGCG
Organism: uncultured Pseudomonadota bacterium; assembly: GCA_963829755.1. Classification (GTDB taxonomy): domain Bacteria; phylum Pseudomonadota; class Alphaproteobacteria; order Rhizobiales; family Xanthobacteraceae; genus Pseudolabrys. The sequence continues at coordinate 39,944 of CAWHJV010000005.1, forward strand.
AGGGTCACGGCCTTGTGCACCGTGGCCGCGACGTCGACGCCGGGCGCGGGGATGACCTGGATCGTCACCTCGCGCGCCACATCGGATTCCCAGGCGCTGGCCGAGCCGCCGACCAGGATCGCCGCGCCCGCCGTGAGCGAGGCCAGGAACGTCATGATCGCCACCACGGCCACCAGCGCGCGGCCGGCGATCGACCGGCGCGGCACCAGCGGCGTCTCGAAGCGCGGCTTGCCGAGCCCGAGCGCGCGCGGCGCCTCGGTCATGTCGGTCGGGCCGGTGTCGAGCATGGGCCAGGATTCGTTCACGTCTGCCTCAATCGTAGATGTGCAGGCGGCCGTCGTGCAGCACCAGGCGGCGCGCATCGTACTGGTCCATCAGGCCGATGTCGTGGGTGGCGATGATCACCGAGGTACCCGACTTGTTCAATTCTATGAACAAGCGCAGCAGCCGCTGTCCGAGGCTGGGGTCGACGTTGCCGGTGGGCTCGTCGGCGAGCAGCAGTTGTGGCCGCGCGATCACCGCGCGCGCGATGGCCGCGCGCTGCTTCTCGCCGCCCGAGAGCACCGGCGGCAGCGCCCACATGCGCTCGCCCAGGCCCACCCAATTCAACAGCTCCACCACCTCGTCGCGGTAGCTCTCCTCCGGCCGGCCCATGACGCGCAGCGGCAACGCCACGTTTTCATAGGTCGTCATATGATCGAGCAACCGAAAATCCTGGAACACGATGCCGATGCGCCGGCGCAGCGTCGCCACCGCGTCCTTGGAAAGCGTCGCCACGTCATGACCGAACTGGGTGATGAGGCCGCGGGTCGGCTTGAGGGACAAGAACAGCAGGCGCAGCAGCGAGGTCTTGCCGGCGCCGGAGGGGCCGGTGAGGAACTGGAACGAATGCGGCTCGATGCGGAACGTGAGGTCGCGCAGGACCTCCGGCCCCAGGCCGTATCGCAAGCCGACATTCTCGAATCGGACCACACCCCTCTCCGCTAAAGCCCTTTTAAGACCCCGGCGCTAGATTCGGCGCCACGCCTGCGGTGACCAGGATCCCGAAAACCGCCCTTGAGGTCGCTTTTACAAGATTATTGCGCCACCGCCAGACCATATCCGCCCCGGAAACGCGAGGACGCCAGGGCCAAACTCCCGCCGCCATGGTTTCCGGTCCGTTAACGGACTGCTGCTAGGGTCGCGGAACAAACTGTCGCAGAAACATGCTGATCGTCTGTCCGAGCTGCGCAACGTCCTACATGATCGCGGAGGCCTCCCTGGGCGGCGGCCGCATGGTGCGTTGCGCGCGCTGCCGGGCCACCTGGTTCGCCGGGGGGCCGGAGGAAACGCAGAAACAGCAGGTCTCGGCCTTCGTCGACGACGTCATCGCCGAGGCGGAAGCCGAATTGGCCGAGCCCGAGCCGTTCCTGCGGGCGCCGCCCGGGGAATCTGACCCGCCGCCCACGGTGCATTTCGGCGACCAACCGCCCACGGAAAGCACCGACGCACCGGACTCCTTTGCCGACGCGCCTCGTTTCGAAGCGAACGAGCCGCAGTTCGCCGCGCAGGCCTACCCCGACGCCTTCGCCGCGGCGGAGGCGGCGGACGGCGCGGGCGCCGAGCCGGAATCAATCGCGGACGCGCCGTCCCTGGTGCCGCCGATGGAACATGCCGCGGCGGAAGAGGCCGAGCCCTGGCAGGAGGACGATGTCGAGACCTTGGCCGCCCGCCGCAAGCGCCTGAAAACCCGCCGCCAGCAGGCCAAGCGTTCTTCGCACTGGGCGGCCGCCATCCTGGTGCTGTTCGCCTTCAACGTGGCGCTGATCGGCGGCCGCACCGAGGTGGTGCGCTACCTGCCGCAGACGGCCCCGCTGTTCGCGGCCATCGGCCTGCCGGTCAACCTTAAGCATTTGAAGTTCGAGAACGTCACCATCGTGCCGCAGGGTAGCGGCGAGGGGCTGACGGTGGAAGGCACCATCGTGAGCCTCGCTGACAAGGCGATCAAGGTGCCGGATCTGCGGTTTGCCGCCCGCAACGCGGCGGGACGGGAAATCTATACCTGGACCACACAGCCCGCGCGCCAGATGCTCGATCCCGGCGCCAAGCTCGACTTCCACAGCGAGCTGTCGTCACCGCCCGCCGACGCTAAGGATGTGATGGTGCGCTTCGTCACGTCGCAAGAGGCGGCCGCCATGCGGGCCGACAAGGCAGCGAGCGAGATGAACGCGAGCCCCGAGGCACGCGGCGGCGCGGCCGGTGAATAGCCCAGCCGGCAACCCGGTCAGTAATCCTTGAGCAGGCGCTCGATGTAGTCGAGCTCCATCTGCGGCCGGTAGCTTTCGCCGTAGCGCTTGCGCAATTCCCGCAGGATACGGCGCGCGCGCTGGGCGTCGATCTCGCCCGGCACCCTGACGCTGGAATCGTCGGTGTATTCGCGCCCGCGCATGGGCCGCCCGAGCGGATCGGTGTCCCGCTGCGCGCGGGCGCGGCCGCGGCGGCCCGGCTGGCCCTGGCCCTGGCCGTTCTGCTGCATCGCCTGCGCCAAGCCCTGCGCACCCTTGCGCAACGCTTCCAAGGCGCGCCCTTGCGAGCCGACGGCGCCCTCGGCGTCGCCCTGCCCGAGCTCGCCTTGCGCCCTGCCCATCTCTTTGCCGGCCTGGCCGAGCTGGTTGCCTTGTTGGCCTTTTTGCCCTGCCCTTGCTGCCCTCGCTGGCCTTGCTGGCCTTGCTGCATCTGGCCCAGGCCGTTCTTGCGCAACTGCTCGAGCAACTTCTGCAGCCGCTGGCGCAGGGCCTGCTGGTCCTGCCGCAGGTCCCCGAACTGCTGCTGGCCGCGCTGGCCGCGTTGCTGGCCGTCGCGCCGCCGATTCCGACCCTGCTGGAAGGTCCGGTCGCGCAACTGCTGCTGCTTGCGGATCAGGTCGCCCAATTCGTTGAGCGCCTTGTCCATCTCGCTGTCGCCCTGCTGCATCTGGCCGCGCCGCGCCATCTGCAGGTTCTCCATCATCGCCTGCATCTGGTCGAGCAGCCGGCGCGCGGCATCGCGCTGGCCGGAGCGCGCGAGCCGCTCCATGCGGTCGAGCATCTTGTTGAGGTCCTGCTGGCTCAACATGCGCGCATTGCGATCGAGCGGCCGCGAGAGCTGCTGCGGATTCTTCTGCATCTGCTGGGCAAGCGCCTGCATGAACTTGTTCATGGCGGCGCGCAGTTGCTGCATCAGCTTCTTGAGCTCCTCGTCGCTGGCGCCGCGCTCGAGCGCTTGGCGCAGCGCATCCTGCGCTTGCCGCAGCGCCTGCGCGGCGTCGCTGACGTTGCCGCCCTCGAGACGTACGGCCATGTCCCACATGCGCGCCACCACCTCGCGCAATTGCGGATCGGACCGCGCGTGCTCGAGGTCATAGTAGATCGAGCGCAGGCCCAGATAGACGCTGGCCTCGGGCGTGAATTTCTCCGGCGCGATGGTCAGCGCGTCGAGCGCGGTCAGCACCAGCGGCTTCTTGTTGGCGTCGAGCGCGAGGATGCGCCGCTGCTCGATAAGCGCGCGCGCGACCGGCTTGGTGAAAACGCGCTCGGGCAGCGTGAAGTCGACCGCCTTGCTGCGCCCGACGTTGCCGGCCTCGTCGCGGGCGATGAGCCGCACCGCGACTTCCGCGCCCGCCCACGGATGGGCGGTGAGGTCGTGGGTCGTCTGCGCGCTGCCGGCGCGCGTACGCGCTTGCGGCAGGTTCAGCTTGAATTCCGGCGGGCCGAACAGCGGATGCGCCGGCTTGCCGCCGGCCTTCTCGCCGTTCGCGTCCTTGAGCGTGAACTCCGCCTTGGCGGCGACGACGCCGTAGTCGTCGCTCATCTTGTAGTCGAGGCGCAGCGCGCCGCTCAGTTGCCGCTCCGGATCCTTGGTGATGGCGATGCTCGGGGGACGGTCGGGAATGGCGGCGAAGGACCAGGTCACGTTTGTCCCCGCGGCCCGCAGCACCGCGGCGCCGTCGCCCTTAATCACGAAGGTGCGCTGCGCACTGCCCTTGGGCAGCGGCGATCCGGCGTCGGGCTTCTTGGCGTCGGGCTTGCTGGAATCCGCTTTGGCGACGTCGACGCCGCCCTTGCGCGTGATGTCGAATTGCACGTCGCCGGTCGAGCGCACCACCAGCACACTGCCGACCGGCACCGACACCGGCGCAGCCTCGGGCGCGGGCGTTTGGCCAGGGCGCAGGCCCGACAGCATGACCGGCGGATGGCCGGTATAGGCCGGCGGATTGACCCAGGCGTCGATGCGAAAATTCGCCGGCGCCACCATGCCCTGCCAGTCGAAGGCGGCGGCGATGCGCTTGAAATGCTCGCCGCTGGCGCCGAAGAAACTCACGACCACCAGCAGCAGCACCAGCGCGCGCAGCGCCATCGGATCGCGCAACGCCAGCCGCGGCGACGGCCAGCCGGCCTTGAGCTTGCGCGCCGACATCAGCGCGCGCTCGACATGGGCCTGCCACAGCGCGCGCGTGACGGGATCGTGGTCGTTGGCGGCGATCTGGTCGACGACGGTGGTGGCCGGACGGTGCGGCGCGCCACTGACGCGATCCAGCCGGCGCAGGCCGTCATGGATGCTCGGCACCCGCAGCCGGATCAGCGGCAGCGCGGCGGCGATAATGAGGAGGCCGAAGACGACAAGGCCGATCACACGCCCAAGCGGCGGCAGCGCCAGCCACAAGCCCGCCCAGGAGAAGGTGAGGAACAAGCCGACCGCGACGGCGAAGGTGGCGAGCGCCGGCCACAGCCGCTCCCACAACAGACTGCTGCGGGCGCGATGGACGGCCCGGGCAAGCAACACCCGGACGGGCACCTCCCGCTGGGGAGTGAGGTCGTCGTTCTCCAAGAACCGCTCCGTCGCCCGGACTGAAGAGAATCTCTTAGTCCACCAACACGCTAGCACGGGCCTATATCCCACGCCACGCGCGCAATTTGCGTGGCCCACAGCCGTGCCGGCATGCCGGTTGGTTACATCGGAAGCAATGATTGGGCCGGTTTGATGGCGGCACGGGTGCGGCGCGCGCCGAGCAGCTTTGCGCTTGAAACGCCCCGCCTGGTTCTTGTTTTATCGCGTCTCCTGACGGCGAACCGGTTCCCGCTTCGCCTGGAAACGCTCTTTTAGCTTGTCGCGTTTCCGGACGGCGAACCGGTTCCCACTTCGCCTGGAAACGCTCTATAGCCAATCCGGCAGGCGATCGAGGGCAATGAGCTGTTCCGCCTCGACGCGCGGGCGGACGAGCGCCCATTCGGCGCCGTTCACCAGCACTTCCGGCACCAGGGCGCGCGTGTTGTAGGTGCCGGCCTGCACCGCGCCATAGGCGCCGGCCGTCATCACGGCCAGGAGGTCGCCGCTCTTCGGCTCCGGCATCTCGCGGTCACGGGCCAGATAATCGCCGCTTTCGCACACCGGCCCGACCACGTCGGCACGGATGCGCCCGGCCGCCGCCGGCGGTTCCTTGACCGGCTTGACGTCGTGATGGGCGTCGTAAAGCGTTGGCCGGATCAGGTCGTTCATGGCGGCGTCGACGATGACGAAGTTCTTTGCCTCGCCGTGCTTCACGTACAGCACCTGCGTGACCAGGATGCCGGCATTGCCGACGAGCAGCCGCCCCGGCTCGAAGATCAGCCGGCAGCCGATGTCGCGCATGGTCGTCTTCGCCACCTCGGCATAGGCGTCCGGCAGCGGCGGCGGTTCGTTGCTCTCGTGATAGGGAATGCCCAAGCCGCCGCCGAGATCGACATGCGCGATGGCGTGGCCGTCGGCGCGCAAGCGCCGCACGAACTCGGCGAGCATCGTGAACGCGTTCTGGAACGGTTCGAGATCGGTGATCTGGCTGCCGATGTGCATGTCGACGCCGGCGACCTTGATGCCCTTGAGCTTGGCCGCGTGGGCATAGACGTCGCGGGCGCGGCTGATCGGAATGCCGAACTTGTTCTCGGCCTTGCCGGTCGCGATCTTGTGATGGGTCTTGGCGTCGACGTCCGGGTTGACGCGGATCGACACCGGCGCCTTCACGCCCTTCGCCACCGCAATCGCCGACAGCAGTTCGAGCTCGGGCTCCGACTCCACGTTGATGCAGAGGATGCCTTCGTCGAGCGCGAGGCTCAGCTCGGCCGCAGTCTTGCCGATGCCGGAGAAGACGATTTTGTCCGCCGGTATGCCGGCGGCGCGCGCGCGCTTCAACTCGCCGCCCGAGACCACGTCGGCGCCGGCGCCGAGCTTCGCCAAGGTCCCGATCACCGCCTGGTTGGAGTTCGCCTTCATGGCGTAGCAAACGAGCGTGTCGAGGCCCGCGAAGGCGGCGGCGAATACCTGATAGTGCCGCGTCAATGTCGCGGTCGAATAGCAGTAGAACGGCGTACCGACCGCGGCCGCGATTTGATCGAGCGGCACCGCCTCGGCGCACAGCACGCCGTCACGATAGGCGAAATGATTCATTTTATTAGCGCTCGATTGATCGTCGCTCAGTTGAGCAAAGGATCGAGGAAGAAGCTCTTGTTCGGCGCCTTGCCGGCGGCGCCCTCCGGTTTGGCCGCGGGTTTGGTCGCCGCCGGCGGGCCGATCAAGGCGGTATTCGCCGGCTCCTGCTGGCCCGTGGCGGAGACCGCGCTCGGCGGCGGATCGAGCGGGCCCTTGCGGCCGCAGCCCGCCAGGCTGAAGGCGGCCGCGAGCGCGCCGGCCAGCGCCAGCCGGAAAAACAGTCGCTCGGAAAAATGGCCCACGAACCGCGCTCCTTTTCAAGCCGTACAGTAGCAAACCCGCGCCGTCAGGCGAAGTCAGGATTTCTCTTTTTCCAGCGCGCGCAGCCATTTCCGCGCCTGCGCGCGCACGTTCTTGGGCGCGGTGCCGCCGTAGCTCACGCGGCTCTTCACCGATTTGTCGACCGAGAGCACCGCGAACACTTCGTCGTTGATGCGCGGGTCGATCTCGCGCATGGCCTCGAGCGCCAGCCGGTGCAACGGCACGCCCATATCCGCCGCCTTGGCGACGATGCGGCCGGTGACGTGATGGGCCTCGCGGAACGGCATCTTCAGGGTGCGTACCAGCCAGTCGGCGAGATCGGTAGCCGTCGCATACCCCTCGCCCGCCGCCTTCTTCATCCGCGTAGCGTCCGGTACCAGATCGCCGACCATGCCGGTCATCGCCGCGACGGCAAGCGACAAGGCCGAGAGCGCGTCCATGGCGCCCTCCTTGTCCTCCTGCATGTCCTTGGCGTAGGCGAGCGGCAGCCCCTTCATGACGACGAGGATGCCGTTGAGCGCGCCGATGATGCGCCCGCTCTTGGCGCGCACCAGTTCGGCGGCGTCCGGGTTGCGCTTCTGCGGCATGATCGAGGAGCCGGTGGTGAACTTGTCGGTGAGCTTGACGAGCCCGACGAGCGGCGATGTCCAGATCACGATCTCTTCGGCGAAGCGCGACAGATGCACCGCGGCAATCGACGCCGCGGCCAGCGTCTCCATGACGAAGTCGCGGTCGGAGACCGCGTCGAGCGAGTTCGCCGTCGGCCGGTCGAAGCCAAGCGCCTTGGCGGTCATGTCGCGGTCGAGCGGAAACGAAGTGCCGGCGAGCGCCGCCGAGCCGAGCGGCATTTCGTTCATGCGCCGGCGGGCGTCCTTGAAGCGGCCGCGGTCACGCGCCGCCATCTCGACGTAAGCAAGCAGGTGATGGCCGAAGGTGACCGGCTGCGCGGTCTGCAAATGCGTGAAGCCGGGCATCACCGTGCCGGCGTGCGCCAGCGCCTTTTCGGCAAGTGCGTGCTGGTAACGGCCAAGCGCGGCGTCGATGGTGTCTACGGTGTCGCGCATCCACAACCGGAAATCGGTCGCCACCTGATCGTTGCGCGAGCGCGCGGTGTGCAGGCGCCCGGCCGCCGGGCCGATCAGCTCGGAAAGCCGGCTCTCCACGTTCATGTGGATGTCCTCCAGCGCGCGCTGGAAGGAGAATTTCCCCGTGTCGATCTCTGACAGGATCGTGTCTAGGCCGTGAGCGATATTTGCCGCATCGTCTGCCGTAATGATGCCTTGCTTGGCCAGCATCTCAGCATGGGCCTTGGACGCGGCGATGTCCTGGCGGTAGAGATGCCGGTCGAAATCGATGGAGGCGTTGATCTCCTCCATGATGGCGTCCGGGCCGGACGCGAACCGCCCGCCCCACATTTTGTTGCTCATCTTGGTGCCCACCGCGTCAATTTGGCATCGTGACCCGAGGTTTTGCCGCTCGTGACCGACCAGCCTTCCCCCAGCCCCATGAAAAATCGATTTCCCAAGCTTGTGGCCGCCGGCATCGCCGCCGTGGCCGTGATCGCAGCGGCGGTATACGGGATCGGGGCCCTGACAGGCAATGCGGGCGGGGCCCCGGAATGCAAGCCGGCGGTGGCGCTCGCCAAGAAGATCGCCCCGCTCGCCACCGGCCAGGTGGCCGCGGTCAACGTCGCCACGTCCCCGCTGAGGGTGCCCGATCTCGCCTTCCAGAACCGCGACGGCAAGCCGGTGACGCTGGCCGACTTCCACGGCCGCACCATCCTGCTCAACCTGTGGGCCACCTGGTGCGTGCCCTGTCGGGCGGAGATGCCGACGCTGGACGCGCTGGAGGCCAAGCTGGGCGGGCCGGATTTCCAGGTGGTGGCGGTCAATATCGACACCCGCAACCCGCAGCACCCGCTCGATTTCGTCAAGCGGATCGGGATCAAGCACCTCACCTACTACGCCGACCACAGCGCCGAGGCGTTCCAGAAGCTCAAGGCCATCGGCCGCGCCTTCGGCCTGCCGACCACCATGCTGGTCGACCCGAACGGCTGCGAGATCGGCACCATCGCCGGGCCGGCAGATTGGGCCAGCAACGACGCCGTCAAGCTGATCAAGGCGGCGCTGGGGAAGGGTTAGAGCATGAGCCCGAAAAAGCCTGTCCCGGCTCGATCGGGGATGGGTACCGGTTTTCGGAAAAGATCATGCTCAAACAAAAAGCCCCGCCGAAATCGTTCACGCGACGATATTGACGTTCTTGCCGACGCCGTTCGCCACGTTGGCGAGGCTTTTCAGGTTCTGTTGCGCGGATTCGACGATCTTGGCGATCATGCCGCCGGAGTCCGCATTCATGCGCAGCATCTTGGCGGCGAGCGCCATCTGCGCGCTGCTGGCCTGGGCGCCGGTCATGGCGGCTGCGATACTCGCGGGATCCATGGCCCGGAAGCCTCGCCCGCCAGGGTCAACAAAGCCCTAACAAGTTTAGTTAAATTGCAAATTTCGGGCGGTGGCTTGCCGCTCTTGACTCCGCCGCCGTGCGCGCTAATACTTAACCACATGGTTTACTATTTGGCCCCAGCGCAGAAAGCGCTCGACCGCACCTTCGCCGCGCTCGCCGACCCCACGCGGCGCGCGTTGCTCGCCCAGCTCAGCGAGCGCGAAGCCATCTCGGTGAGCGAACTGGCCAAGCCGTTCGCCATGTCGCTGCCGGCGGTGATGAAGCATCTCGACGTGCTGACCGACGCCGGCCTCGTCACGCGCGAAAAGGCCGGCCGCACCGTTTCCTGCACCTTGCGCGCCGAGCCCATGCGCGAGGCCAACGACTGGCTCAATCGCTATCAGCGCTTCTGGACCGAACGCCTCGACCGCCTCGCCGCTTTCCTGGAGGAAGAACCATGGCCGCCGTCATCGCCAAACCAAGCCTCACCATCAAACGCCGCTTCAAGGCGCCGCCGGCGCAAGTCTTCGCCGCGTGGACCGACCCGGAAAAAATGAGCCACTGGATGGGGCCAACCAACGTCTTGCGGGTCGAGGCCGAATGCGACCTGCGCGTCGGCGGCCATTACCACATCAAGATGGTCGTGCCCGACGACGAGCACGACGTCTCGGGCGTCTATCGCGCGGTCGTGCCGAACGAAAAGCTGGTCTTCACCTGGGCGTGGAAGTCGACGCCGGAGCGCGAGTCGCTCGTGACCGTCACCCTCAACCGGACGGCGACGGCACCATCATGACGCTGCTGCACGAACAGTTCTTCGACGAGGACGCACGCGACCGTCACAATGCGGGCTGGAACGCCATCATGGACCGGCTTGGCCATTATCTGGAGGCGTAAATGACACACACCATTGTCTCGCAAAGCGAATGGCTGGCGGCGCGCCGGGCGCTTCTCGCCAAGGAGAAGGAATTCACCCGCGCGCGCGATGCCTTGAGCGCCGAGCGCCGCACTATGCCGTGGGTGGAAATCGATAAGCCTTATGTCTTCGACGGTCCCGACGGCCGCGAGACGCTGACCGACCTATTCGGGGCCAAGAGCCAGCTCATTATTTATCACTTCATGCTAGGCCCCGGCTGGATACAGGGCTGTCCGAGTTGCTCGTTTCTCGCCGATCATTTCGACGGCGCCGATATGCCCACCTCGCCCAGCGCGACGTGAGCTTCGTCGGTGGTGTCGCGCGCGCCGCTTTCCGAGATCGAGGCCTACAAGAAACGCATGGGCTGGCGCTTCAAATGGGTGTCGTCGCATGGCAGCGACTTCAATCAGGACTTCGGCGTCTCCTTCGACAAAAGCGAAGTCGATGCCAAGACGATAGCCTACAATTTCGGCACCGAGCCGGCGCACCACACCGAGCTGCCCGGCCTGAGCGTCTTCATCAAGGACGGCGGCGCGGTGTTCCACACTTATTCGACCTATGCCCGCGGCCTCGACATCATCGTCGGCACCTACAACCTGCTCGACCTCGCGCCCAAGGGCCGCGACGAGGACGCGCTGCCGTGGAGCATGGCCTGGGTGAAACGCCGCGACGAATACGACGCCGTACCGCAAGCCGCTTGCTGCGGCGGGGCCAAGACTTGAGCGCCAAACAAGGGATCAACATCATGAAGCTCATCGGCTTTCCACGCCTCGCCCAATACCTGGAAGGTGCGCGCGGTCGCGGCTCACCTCGGCATTCCGTTCGAATTCGAACTGGTCGATCTCACCAAGGGCCAGTCGCATACGCCCGACTATCTCGCGCTTAACCCAACCGGCCGCACGCCCACGCTGATCGACGGCGACTTCACAGTCTGGGAGTCGACCGCCATCATGCAATATCTGGCAAGCCGGAAGCCCAATACGCTCTGGCCCGACGACGCGCGTGCCCGCGCCGACATCATGCGCTGGCAGAGCTGGGGCCTCGCGCATTTCGGCAAAGAGGCGTGCGAGCCGCTGCTGTTCCAGCGCATCGTCAAACAGATCGTGAAGCTTGGCCCGCCGGACGAAACGATCGTCGCCAAGGGCCTCGAATGCTTTAACCGCGAAGCGGCCATGCTCGACGCGCATTTGGCGACGCAGCCTTATCTCGTCGGCAACACCGTGACGCTCGCCGACTTTTCGGTGGCGGCGCCCTTGTTCTATGCCGAACGCGCGGGACTGCCGCTCGCATCCTACCCGAATGTGAAAGATTGGTTCGCCCGCGTTTCGGCGCTGCCGTGCTGGAAAGAGACGATGCCGCAGTTCACGGCTGTGGCGGCGTGAGGGCCTCGTGTCCCGGACGCGGCGCAGCATGAAGCGTTAGCGGAATGGTGCGCCGCCGATCCGGGACCCCGGCTTCTTTTTGATCAAGCAAGCTGGATCCGGGTCTGCAGAGCACCGTTTCACGCTGCGCTGCGCCCGGGACAAGAGGCCTCAGCGCGTCGGCACCGGCTTTTCGCCGCGGTAGTCGTAGAAGCCGCGCTGGGCCTTGCGGCCGAGCCAGCCGGCCTCGACGTACTTCACCAGCAGCGGGCACGGCCGGTACTTGGAATCGGCCAGCCCCTCATACAGCACCTGCATCACCGACAGACAGGTATCGAGGCCGATGAAGTCGGCCAATTCGAGCGGCCCCATCGGATGATGCGCGCCGAGCCGCATGGCGGTGTCGATCGACTCCACGTTGCCGACGCCTTCGTACAGCGTATAGATCGCCTCGTTGATCATCGGCAGCAGGATGCGGTTGACGATGAAGGCCGGGAAGTCCTCGGCCACCGCGATGGTCTTGCCGAGGCTCGAGATGAAAGCCTTGCTCGCCTCGAAGGTCGGATCGTCGGTGGCGATGCCGCGGATCAGCTCCACGAGCTCCATCAGCGGCACCGGATTCATGAAGTGGATGCCGATGAAGCGCTCGGGCCGGTCGGTGGAGGAGGCCAGCCGCGTGATCGAGATCGAGGACGTGTTGGAGGCGATGATGGCGTCGGGCTTGAGCGAGGCGCAAAGGTCGGCGAAGATCTTGCGCTTGACCTCTTCCTTCTCGGTCGCGGTTTCGATCACCACGTCGCAGCTCGAAAGCGCGTCGTATTTCTCCGCCGGCGTGATCAGCTCGAGTGCCTTCTTGCGCGCCTCTTCGCTGATCAGCTGCTTGGAGACCTGGCGCGTCATATTGCCGTTGATGGTCGCCATGCCCTCCTTGATGCGGTCACCCGAAATGTCGTTGAGCATGACGGGATAGCCCGCCAGCGCGCAGACATGGGCAATGCCGTTACCCATTTGCCCGGCGCCGATCACCCCGACAGTCTTGATGGCGGCCATGTTCTTATCCGATCGATGCTGGTTCCGGCTCTCGGCGTCGATTGCGGTATTCACGCCCGAGTGCCTTTGCATTTTTACGACGAACCGCCGGATGAAACCACCGGCGGAAAAACAATATTAGCGCCTCAACGCTTGATCTTGTCGAGTTCGGTCGCGAGTTCGGGCAACGCCTGGTAGAGGTCGGCCACCAGCCCGTAGTCGGCGACCTGGAAGATCGGCGCCTCCTCGTCCTTGTTGATGGCGACGATCACCTTGGAATCCTTCATGCCGGCGAGATGCTGGATGGCGCCGGAAATGCCCACAGCGATGTAGAGCTCGGGCGCCACCACCTTGCCGGTCTGGCCGACCTGCCAGTCGTTGGGCGCGTAGCCGGCGTCGACCGCCGCGCGCGAGGCGCCCATGGCCGCCCCCAGCCTGTCGGCCACCGGCTCGATATATTTGGTGAAGTTCTCGCGGTTCTGCATGGCGCGGCCGCCGGAGATGATGATCTTGGCCGAGGTCAGTTCCGGCCGGTCGGACTTCGACAATTCCTCGCCGACGAAGGACGACAGCGCCGGATCGTCGGCCGCGTTCACGTTCTCCACCGGCGCCGACCCGGCATCTGTCCTTTGGCCCGTCGCCTGGAAGGTCGAGGTGCGCACGGTGACGATCTTCTTTGGATCGGAAGACTTCACCGTCTGGATGGCGTTGCCGGCATAGATCGGCCGCTCGAAAGTGTCGGGCGCGATCACCTTGGTGATGTCGGAGATCTGCATGACGTCGAGCAGCGCGGCCACGCGCGGCATGACGTTCTTAGCCGTCGTGGTGGCCGGCGCGACGACGGCGTCGTAACCGCCGGCGAGCGAGACGACGAGCGCCGCCAGCGGCTCGGCCAGTTGATGTTCGTAAGCAGCGGCATCGGCGAGCAGCACCTTGGCGACGCCGTCGAGCTTGGCGGCGGCGTCGGCCGCCGCTTTCGCGTCCTTGCCGGCGACGAGCACATGCACGTCGCCGCCCAGTTCCTTGGCCGCGGTCAGCGCCTTGGTGGTGGCGTCACGCAAGCTCTTGTTGTCGTGTTCGGCGATCAGAAGCGCGGTCATTGTTACAGCACCCCCGCTTCGTCTTTGAGCTTGGCGACCAACTCGGCGACCGAGCCGACCTTGACGCCGGCCTGGCGGCCACCCGGCTCCGTGGTCTTGATGACTTCGAGGCGCGGCGCGGTATCGACGCCGTAATCGCCCGGCGCCTTTTCGTCGATCGGCTTCTTCTTCGCCTTCATGATGTTGGGCAGCGAGGCGTAGCGCGGCTCGTTCAGGCGCAGGTCGGTGGTGACGATCGCCGGCGCCTTCAGCTTCACGGTCTGCAGGCCGCCGTCGACCTCGCGCGTGACGTTGACGCTGTCGCCGTCCAGCTCGATCTTGGAGGCGAAGGTGCCCTGCGCCCAGCCCAGCAGCGCGGCCAGCATCTGGCCGGTCTGGTTGCAGTCGTCGTCGATCGCCTGCTTGCCCAGGATGACGAGGCCGGGCGCTTCCGCCTCGACCACCCCCTTCAGGATCTTGGCGACGCTGAGCGGTTCGACCGCCGCGCCGTCGGTCTTCACCAGGATGCCGCGGTCGGCCCCCATGGCGAGCGCGGTGCGGATGGTCTCCGACGCCTGCTGCGGACCGATCGACACCGCCACGATCTCGGTGGCCTTGCCCGCCTCTTTCAGGCGGATCGCCTCCTCGACGGCGATCTCGTCGAACGGATTCATCGACATCTTGATGTTGGCAAGTTCCACGCCGGAGCCGTCGGGCTTCACGCGGATTTTGACGTTGTAATCGACAACCCGTTTCACGGGCACCAGAATTTTCATGATCCCCCATCCCGGATGGGCACGCGTTCTTGAATGCGGGCGGAAGCTAAAGGCAGGGGCATGGGCAGTCAACGCTTATGCTGCGACGCCAAAAGTCGCGAAACCGACGTCAGCGGTTTTCCCCCGGCGCCCAGAGCACGTCGGAGGCGCCCTGGCCGTTGGCGTGGCGGCCGGCAACGAAGAGATAATCCGATAGCCGGTTGACGTATTTGAGCGAGGGGGCCGACACCTCTTCCCCCGGCCGGTCCATGAGTTCCACCATGATGCGCTCGCCGCGCCGGCACACGGTGCGGGCGAGATGCAGCCAGGCGGACGCCGCGCTGCCGCCGGGCAGGATGAAGGACTTAAGCGGCGCCAGCCCTTCGTTGAGCCGGTCGATCTCGCCTTCGAGCCAGGCCACCTGGGTGTCGGTCACCGTCAGCCGGGCGCCGCCGGGACCCTTTTCCGCGAGGCACAGGTCGGCCTCGACGTCGAACAGATCGTTCTGGATGCGCGCGAGCGCCTTATCGAGCGCCGCGTCGCCGCCCGTGTGCTGGCGCGCGAGGCCAATCACGGCATTGACCTCGTCCAGGGTTCCATAGGCGTCGACCCGCAGGTCGTATTTCTTGCGCCGGTCGCCGCTGCCGAGCGCGGTCGTGCCGTCGTCGCCGGTGCCGGTATAAATGCGGTTCAACACCACCATGGAAATCTGCCTCGCGCGGGAAAGCGGCGCCGGGGCCTAACGGCCCATGACCCAGATCGTCGCCATGATGACGACGATGGCGACGAATTGCAGCAGTACGCGCAGCCGCATCAGCTTCTGCGAGCGGTTGGGGTTGCCGCCACGCATCATATTGACGAGGCCGAGCACGAGCACGATGGCCACCGCGATGATGGCGGCCGGCACCAGGTACAACGACATGAAATGCGACATGGGCGGCTTTTAGCACCGGCGGCCCGCCGGGGCCATTGGCGAAATGGCGGGCCGAAGCCGCCGCCGAACGGCAAGACGACCGCGCGTAGCCCGTCGGTCCTGCAATCCGCTGTAGCGGTGTAGGTGCGACAACAGGTATCCTTATACGCGAATCTGGGGGGGGAGCATGACGCTCGGCTCCGAGGCGGGCGCCGCCGGCGGGCGGGACGTCGCTTTTGCGCACGGCCGCTACCGCGGCGCGCCGGCGGCCGTGTGGGCGGGGGTAGGCCCCCGCCCCGGCGTCCTCGCGCCCGGCGACGACCCGGAATTCGACTGCGTGGCGGGGCTGCTGCCGCCGCAAACCATCGCCGCCGTGCGGGCGCGCGCGGCGGCGGTGGGCGTCGGCGCCGATCGCGTGCTGCCGACCGCCGGCCATCTGAGCGAGGAGGCCTATCTCAAGGCCCTGGGCGAACGCCTCGGCATCGCCTTCGAGCCGCTCGACGGCGTCGCGCGCGCGTGCTGCCCGGCCGGCGACGACATGCTGATCGAAAGCGCGTCGACCGGGCTGCTGCAGCTCATCGATGGCGACGACCTCGCGCTGGTGGTGGCGCCGCGCGGGTTCGCGGTGCGCCGGCTGATCGCCCTGCTGCGCGAGGAACCGGCGCTGGCGTCCCGCTTCCGCTTCACCACCGCCGAACGGCTGAACCGCTTCGTGCTGCGCCATGCCGGGCGGGCGCTCGCCGCGCGCGCCACCGAGCGGCTGCGCGAAACTTATCCCGACCTTTCCGCCGGCCCGCGCCCCGCGCACAGGATCTCGGCCCCGCACGCCCTCCTCGCCCTCGCGGTGATCGCCGGCAGCATCGCCGCGCCGACCGTGGCGCTGCTGGCGCTGGCGACGACGCTGGCCGCGCTGTTCCTGGCCTGGCTCGGCTTGCGCTTCGCCGCCGCCTTCATTCCGGCGCCGTCGCCGCCGCCGGGAGCAATCGCCGACGACGCGCTGCCGGCCTACAGCATCGTCGCCGCGCTCTACCGCGAGGCAGCCTCGGTCGACGGCCTGCTGCACGCCATCGAGCGGCTCGACTATCCGGCGGAGAAGCTCGATGTCCTGATCGCGCTCGAAGCCGACGACCGCGAGACCCGCGCGACGATCGCCGCCCGCCGCAGCCGCGTTCCGGTTTCGGTCATCACCGTGCCCAAGGGCGGCCCGCGCACCAAGCCGAAGGCGCTCAACGTCGCGCTGCCGTTCGCGCGCGGCAGCTTCACCGTCGTCTACGACGCCGAGGACCGGCCGGAGCCCGACCAGTTGCGCCGCGCCCTGCAGGCGTTCCGCGCCGGCGGCAACAAGCTCGCCTGCGTGCAGGCGCGGCTGTGCATCGACAACACCGCGGACAGTTGGCTGGCGCGCACCTTCACCGCCGAATACGCCGGCCAGTTCGACGCCTTCCTGCCGGGCCTGGCGGTCGGCCACCTGCCGCTGCCGCTCGGCGGCTCGTCCAACCATTTCCACACCGCGACGTTGCGCGCGGTCGGCGCCTGGGATCCGTACAACGTCACCGAGGACGCCGACCTCGGCATGCGGCTGGCGCGGCTCGGCTACCGCGCCGCCATGATCGGCTCCACCACTTTCGAGGAGGCGCCGGCGCGCTTGCGCCCCTGGCTGCGCCAGCGCACGCGCTGGTTCAAGGGCTGGATGCAGACCTGGCTGGTGCACATGCGCCACCCGCGGCGGCTGCTCGATGAGCTCGGCTGGGCGGGCTTCCTCTGCTTCCAGCTCATCGTCGGCGGCAACGCGCTGGCCGCGCTGGTGCACCCGCTGTTCCTGATCGGCTTCGCCACGGTCGTGCTGACGCCGGTGCCGCTGTGGACGCCCGACACGCTGACCGGCGTCGTGCTGCCGTCGATCTATGTGTCGACGGCCGTGCTCGGCTATCTGGTGTCGGTGGGGCTCGGCTGGATCGGGCTGGCGCGCCGCGGCCTCAACGCCAACGCCTGGGTGCTCCTGCTGACGCCGCTGCATTGGCTGCTGCTCTCGTTCGCCGCCTGGCGCGCGCTCTATCAACTCCTCACCGCGCCCTACGTCTGGGAGAAGACCGAGCACGGGCTCGCCCGCCATTCGCGGCTCAACGACGAGATGACGCGCGCGCTGATCGAGCTCGAGCGCCATCTGCGCAAGCTGGCGAAACGCGGGAAGCTGGCGGAGGTGGCGGCGAAAGCCGCGCGCCGCGGCGGCGGAGACGGAAGGTCCCGTGGCCCGGAAACGGTTCAGGCCATGGACGCTAAGGCACCAGAAAGACTGGATATTTATCCGATGTTGACATTTGTTGACAGCTACCTATATTGGACGAAGCAGCGAGGACGCCGTGGCTAGGCCTCGACATCCCGCCAAGGCAATCGAGGCGGCCGTCCAATACGCCGAGCGAGCCGGCTGGAGCTGCGAGCTTTCAAGCGGGCACGCGTGGGGCAGGCTCTATTGCCCTCATCATACGAGAGAGGGCTGTCTTATCTCAGTGTGGTCGACGCCGCGGGATGAGGAAGGACACGCACGGCGAATAAAGAGATTCGTAGATCGCTGCCCACACAAGGATGACGAGGAAGCATAGAGCCCCGCGAGAGATACGATGAAGAAATTTGAGTTCACCATCATCGCCTCCGGCCTTCATCCGGATGAGCCTCATTTCGAGGATCGCTTCTTCGAAGCAGGCTGCGACGACGCGACCATCGCCTTCGTGAAGGGGCGCATCGTGCTCGCGTTCGAGCGCGAAGCGCGCAATTTTTCGCACGCGCTCATTACGGCGATCCGCGACGTGCAAACCGCCGGCGCCACGGTCGAGCACATCGAGCCGGATTACCTGGTCAGCCTTTCCGACATTGCGGAACGCTCGAACCTGACGCGTTCGGCCATTTCCCTCTTCGCCCAAGGCAAGCGCGGCGAGGCCTTCCCGCCGCCGGTCGCCCGGCTGACCACCGAAAGCCCGCTTTGGGATTGGGTGCACGTTGCCCGCTGGATGTATCGCCGGCGGCAGATCAGCTTGAATGCTCTCGTCCAGGCGAAGCTGGTGCGCGAGGCGAGCCGAGCCATGGCCGAGAGCGTTCGGATCGACCAAAGCAAGTACGGTCAAAAGATCCTGGCGCAAATCGCGGCGTAAAAAAGGGGCAGGTTCTTTTCGGCCAGTCTTGCGGACTTGGATTTGGATAGCGTAGCATTGGAAGGGATTTGATCAATATCGGAATGGCGATTCCGAATGCGACTTAGAATAAGACGCAATCAGTTATTTTGGGTTGGGGCGTCACTATTTTTCATAGGATTAGCGCTCTTGCTGCTCCCACCCTATGGGCGCTATTGCGGTAGCCAAAGCGGTGGCGATTATTATTGCACCGCGTATGGCGTAGCAATCGCGCTGGGCGAGTGGGTCGAGCTTCACGACGGGGCAGTTACTGCGATTGCCACCGGCGTAATCGCGTGGTTCACAATCACAATTTGGATTATCAATAGGCGCCAACTGACTCATGCTAATAAAGTCGAGCGTGCTTATATTTCGGGAGGCGGCGCACAAGAAATCCAACGTAGGCACCGAGGAACGCGCACTGACAATTCCCAAATCGGAAATGTTGTCACGGTTGATTTGGGATATGAAGAAATCTCAACCGGCAACTTCGTCGTATGCGTCAACAATTACGGAAAGACCCCAGGAGAACTTTACTGGGTCGGAATTGGCTTTTGCGACGCCGATAGTGTTCCCGGCGGTGAGCCGTCTTACAAATTTGTATATAGGCACGATTGGATTCAGCCGGGTGACCGTGGGCGGCCAATCTTTCCCGAGCCCATCCCAAATGATAGCCGAGCAACTGCCGTCTTTGGACGGTTCTACTACCGAGATATTTTTGGCGGGAAGCATTCCTCTGGATTTATCAATAGAATAGAAGGGCCGCGCCAAAGCGACCCCCTTTTGGCACCAGCCGCATATACAAATCAGCGCGACGAAACCAATAATTCCACTTTTTAGTGCCACGTGTTGCCGTACATGTACTCGAATGACTGGAGCGCGTAGCCCGGATGAAGCGAAGCGAAATCCGGGGACGGCGGTCGCGAACGATCCCGGGTTTCGCTGCTGCTCAACCCGGGCTACAGCACTCTTCGCTCGCCCGCTATCGCAACCAGTTCTCGCGCCTCAAACCGTCGACACGGGCGAACTCGGCGTCGTTGTCGGTGACGAGCGTGTGGCCGAACGCCAGCGTTTGCGCGGCGATGAGCATATCGTTACCGCCGATCGGCGTGCCGGCGGCTTCGAGATCGGCGCGCAGCCGACCGTAGACGGCATCGGCGGGCGCTTCGAACGGCAGGGCCGGCAGGCGGTCGAGCACCGCGTCGAGCTGGGCGGCGAGCCGCGGCGAGCCTTTCCTGGCGGCGCCGTAGCGCAATTCGGCCGCGACGACGATGCTGGTGCAGACTTCCGCTTCGCCGACCTGCCGGACACGGCGCATGACCGGCCCGCGCGGATTCCGCACCAGATCGGACACGATGTTGGTGTCGAGCAGGTAAGCCATCAAATCTCGACCGGCTTCGGCGGCGCATCCTCGATCGGCGGGAACTCCTCCTCGATCGGCTGCAACGTCTCCAGCAGGGCCAGCAACGATTTCGGCGCCACCGGCTCGATGATCAGCCGGTCGCCCTCTTTGCGCATGAGCGCGTCTTCGCCGGCGAGCTCGAATTCGCGCGGAATGCGGACGGCCTGATTGCGGCCGTTTCGGAATAGCTTGACGTGGCGTTCGGTCGTCATCGGCGCCTCATGACATATGCCAAAGCATCTGCCGCGAACGCTGCCCCGGCAAGCCCAAAACGGGGATAAGTTTTTTTTCATATTTTTTCGTTGACGGCTTTTTATCCTTGACTATAATCCTCTCTATCCCGCCCTCGTTACCGAGGGGTCTGCAGTCTCCAGACGGGGCGGGGAGCGGTGGCCGGGTCGGGGGCGTCGGAGATGCGGCGCTTTAATTCCCCGGCTTGGCGGTCCAAGCCGCTTCGTCCCGGCGCGCCAGCCGCGCGTCAACCGGCCCCGTGATGACGTCGTGTGCATCCGGTCACAGAACGCAGCGATGATCTGGGCCAACAGCGGTGGATAAGCGGCCTGCCAATCCAAAGAGAGGCAGGGTCGCCTGAAAGGTACGTCCACCGGGGGCGATGCGGAGCAAACCTAAAAACACCGCGCGCGGGACGCCTCTAGGGACTGGCGGACTTGCGGCACGAACTGCTTCGACAAGCCTCGATGTCGCGAGGCGTCGAGGCCCGTGGGTCCGGTAGACCCGAACAGCGTCCCGCGCGCCCTCGGTTCTTGTTCGAAGGCGAGCGGCTTGTCGCGCCGAAGCCCGCAAGGGCGAAGGCGGCGGAAAGGACGACGGCTTACCCGGGGCCGCAAAGAACACGGACGGCGGAGCGTTGGCTTGACAAGAAAGCAGGCGAGCGTGGCGCACCCAGCGCCGCTACATATACTTCCGCAACGCCGCGGCCGACTCCGCCGGCTTGCGCTTGAGGCTGAAGGGCGCGACGAAGCGGCCCTGCTTATCCATCAGATAGACCACCGCGCTGTGGTTCATGCTGTAGTCGCCGTTCTTCTCCGGCACCTTCTTGGCGTAGACGCGAAACTCCCGCTCCACCTTCTCAATGGTCTTCAGGTCGCCGGTGGCGCCGCGCAAATGCGGGTCGAAATTCGACAGGTAGTCCTTCATCACCGCCGGCCTGTCGCGCTCGGGATCGACGGTGACGAACAGCGCCGCGGTGCGGTCGGCGTCCTTGCCCAGCGCCTGCATCACCTGCGAGATCTCGAACAAGGTGGTCGGGCACACGTCCGGGCAATGGGTATAGCCGAAGAAGATGAGATAGGGCTTGCCCTTGAAGGTCGCGTTGCTGATGGGCTTGCCGTTGTCGCCGGTGAGCTGGAACGGCCCGCCGACCGCCGAGCTCACCGAACCGCCGAAATAGCCGGTGCTGTAGAGAAAGACGGCAAGGAAGATGGCGAGCCCGGCGACGAAGGCGCCGACGACGACAAGGATATGGGAGGCGCGGGCCGCCATGGGCATGGTGTCCTTTTGGCAGGTTGTTTCAGAAGCAGGACACCCAGCCGGTGCGCACGATCTCGAAGAACACGGTCGAACCGTACCAGGCCCACAGCGCGCCGGTCAGCGCCAGCAGCAGCCCGACCGCGAGCGCCAGCAGCACCAGCAGCGGGCGGGAACGGCCGGCCGAGGGGGCGGTGGCGGACATGCAGGCGACTCCGGTCTGTGGCGGGCCCATACCCGACCCGAAACCACATAAGACCCTTTGCGACCCCCGGCAACCATGGCCCCCCGCAGCTATGTCCCGGAATGGCACACCTCTGCCGCCCGGCCGTTAACCATACCGCGGCAAGAAAGCCCGCAGCCACGGGCATTATTCGGCCTCACATTGACTCGTACGGTTAAACTCGGGCTGAATGCAACGACACGCTAAAGACTATGCGGTTTACGGGGGGCTTTCATCATGCGTACCGCTCTGGCGATCATCGTCGCCGTCCTGCTGGCCGGCACCACGGCCTGGGCCGAGAACGCCCCGGCCACGGCAAAAGCCAAGTGCAACAATCCCAACGCCCTGGGCGTGGAACGCGTGGTGCAGATCGACACCACCGGCGGACCCGGCTTCGGCTTCGAACACTTCAAGGCCTACGACTTCCTGCGCGACAAGGAAGTGGTGCTCACCTTCGACGACGGCCCCTGGCCGTGGAACACCGAGCACGTCCTGAAGGCATTGGCCGACCAGTGCACCAAGGCGATGTTCTTCCCGATCGGCCTGCACGCCAGCTATCACCCCGAGATCCTGAAAGAGGTGAAGGCGGCCGGCATGACCGTCGGCTCGCATACCTGGTCGCACAAGGACCTGTCAACTCTGGCGCCGGAAGAGGCCAAGGCCGAGATCGAAAAGGGCATCGCCGCGGTGAGCATCGCGCTCGGCAACAAGCCGGTCGATCCCTTCTTCCGTTTCCCGGCGCTGAAGCATCCGCCGGACATGGTGAAATACGTCGGCTCGCGCAATCTCGGCATCTTTTCCTGCGACTTCAATTCCTTCGACTTCAAGATGCACCACGCGAGCCAGGTGGTCCAATCGGTGATGAGCAAGCTGAAAAGCACCACAAGGGCATCATCCTGATGCACGACTTCCAGCGCGCCACCGCCGAGGCGCTGCCCGAGCTGCTCAAGAAGCTGAAGGAAGGCGGCTACAAGGTGGTGCAGATCGTCGGCAAGACGCCGGTCGAGCCGCTGCCGGAGTACAAGAAGATCGTGCTCAAGGAGATGGGCGGCGGGCTTGCCAACGCGCAAGCCGATGTCGAGCGTGATCAAGACCATCAGCGGCCCGGCCACCAATTGACCGGGAGGCCTCAAGCGATCGAGCGAGACCGGTCGCGCGGGTGCCCCGCGCGGCCGTTTCTGTATGGGCCCCGCCCGCGCCGCCGCGATTCCGCCCCCTGCGACCACGGGTGGGGTGGCGTACGGGGCCGGAGAAGGTCCAAGATGACCGGCGGTCCGCTTCCGGCAATTGCATCCCATTGGCGCAAGCCCCGAAGCAAATGTCGGAAGCAAAGGACCACCAGCAACTATTTGATTTCAGTGTCCCGAATCCGAAGTCCGCTTTATTCTGCGGCTTGCTCGTGAGCGGACTTCGGATTCGAAGGACACTAGCAACCTATAATTCTAGTGTGGTTTGGTTCGGAAATCCGCTTGAGGGACTCGCGGCAAGAATGAAGCGGATTTCCGAACCACCACACTAGTGGAGCCTTGAATTTGACATTTGATAAGTGGCCCACTGCAAATGGGTATAAAATGTCAAAGTCGCTCACCGGGGCGATACCGTCCGGAAGATGATACCGTTCTGAAAGTGCTATCGGCTTAAAGATTGCCTTTTGAACCAGAGTGGGGCGGCGTTGAACAAGCCGGCGACGGACCGCCGGCTGCTGTTGTCGCCTGAAGGTGCTGGCAATGAAGATGGGCAGGCTCGCTTATTTCGCCGAGTTCCTCGTTTTTCCGCCGCTCGTCCTGTTTTTCGCGGCGCTCGCGTTCGCGGGAGCAGCGCCGCCGCGGCCGGCAAGCTGGGCGCTCGCCTACCTCGCGGGCTTGGTCGCGTGGACGCTCATCGAGTATCTGCTGCACCGCTTCGTCTTCCACCACGCGCCGATCCTCGCGCCCATGCACGAGCGTCACCATGACGATCCGCAGGAACTGATCGGGACGCCGGCCTGGGTGAGCGTTTCGGTGGGCCTGGTGGCCGTGGCGGGGCCGTTGTGGGCCATGCTCGGGCTAGACTTGGCGACGGCGGTGACGGCGGGCATGGTCACCGGATATCTGCTCTACGTGTCTGTGCATTACATGATCCATCACCGGCAGCCGCGCCCCGGCAGCTATCTCGCCCGGCTCCGGCGCTGGCATGCGCTGCATCACCACTTCGCCGACGAAGGCAATTTCGGCGTCACGACGCGCTTCTGGGATGACGTCTTCGGCACCGCCCTGGAAAGCCGGCGCCACAAGCTGCACCGCAACGCCAACTGACGGCTTCGCGAAGGACGCCCTTCGCGGTTCATGGGCGCACCTCTTGAGCCTCGCCTCCTCAAGCTGGGTCACCGCACCAACGCTGAAAGGCATTTTCGGCCCACGAAAGCCACCCGGCCCGCATGGCTCCCGCCGCCCATGGCAGGCGTTAACATTCGCTTCACCTGTTAACGCGCCGTACACCAACTCGCGAAAAACCGCGCACCCTCCGTGAAAATCAAAGGGTTGGCTAAGCAGCCGCCGGTAAGGCTGTACGCCATGCGCAGTCCCTCTCTTTCCCTTTTCGAGGCGTTGCGAGGACGGCGGTCGGACCGCGCGGGCCGGCGAGCCTGCGGCGCTGCTTGCGCCGGGCTCGCTGTGGGACTCGCATCCGTTCCGCCTGATGGTCGCGGTCAGCGTCGCGCTGATCATCGCCATCGTGGTGGCCGCCGGAATGCTGCTCGCCAAC
Organism: uncultured Pseudomonadota bacterium; assembly: GCA_963829755.1. Classification (GTDB taxonomy): domain Bacteria; phylum Pseudomonadota; class Alphaproteobacteria; order Rhizobiales; family Xanthobacteraceae; genus Pseudolabrys. The sequence goes on from CAWHJV010000005.1 coordinate 64,193, forward strand.
CTGCGCAGCGAGCAGATCGCCAAGAGCGACCGCGACCTGCAAAGCCTTGCGACGGTGCTGACCGAACAGATCGACCGCAGCTTTCAATCGATCGAACTGGTGCAGACCGGCGTGATCGAACGCATCCGGTCCTTCGACGTCAATTCGCCGGCCGCGCTCGCGCGGGCGATGTCCGGCCGCGCCACCTACCAGCGCTTCCAGGACCGCATCGCGGCGATGCCCTTCATCGACGCCATCGTGCTGACCACGCCGGACGGCAAGCTCGTCAATTTCTCGCGCCGCTGGCCGACCCCTTCGATCGCCAAGCTCGACCGCGACCGCGCCGAGATCTTCGAGCGGACACATCGGGATTCGTTCATCGGGAAGCCGTTGCGCAGCCCTGAGACCGGGGCATGGGTGCTGCCCATCGTGCGCAAGGTGACGAGCGCGAACGGCGCTTTCGTGGGCATCGTGATCGGCACGATGCGATTGAGCTATTTCGAACAGCTATTCAACTCCGTCGCGCGCAACCACGACCGCTCGATCGCCTTGTTCACGCGCGCCGGCGTGCTCGTCGCCCGCTATCCGCACAGCGACAGCTTGCGCGGCCGCTCGTTCGCCGGCCGCGGCATCTTCAAGAATATCCTGTCGAAGGGCCGCTACGGCACCGTCCAGCAGGCGAGCATCGTCAGCGGCAAGGACCTGCTGATTTCCGGCCACAACCTGGCGCACTACCCGATGTCCGTGGTGGTGACCAAGACGGTCGACGACGTGCTGGCCGGCTGGCGTGACGCCGTTCTCTACGTCGCCGGCGCCGCGGGCATCATCGCGCTGATGATCGCCGCGGCGGCATTCCTGCTCGGGCGCCAGATCGCCAGCCGCCTGAAGGCCCAGAACCGCCAGCTCGACGCCGCGCTCAACAACATGTCGCAGGGGCTGACCATGTTCGACGCCTCGGGACACCTGATCGTGTGCAACGACCGCTATCTCAAGATGTTCAACACGCCGCTCGACGCGATAAAGCCCGGCTGCACCTTGGCTGACCTGCTGCAATATCAGGTCGACTGCGGCACGCACGACCGAACGAAAATCGGCGACCCGCACGAATTTGCCGCCCGGCTGATCGCCGAAATCGCGAACGGCAAGACGAAGTCACTGGAGCGCGCGCTGAGCGACGGCCGTCTCATCTCGATCACCAATCAACCCATTCCCGGCGGCGGCTGGGTGGCCACGTGCGACGACATCACCGAGACCCGGCAACGGGAAACGTCGTTCCAATTGCTGTTCGAGGCCAACCCGATTCCAATGATGGTGTACGACCTCGAGACGCACATGATCATCGCCGTCAACGACGCGGCGACCGCCCATTACGGCTATAGCCGCGAACGGTTCGTGACGTTGAACGCGTTCGATGTCCGCCCGCCCGAGGAACGCGAGCGCTTTGGCGAATTGATGCGCGACTTCCAGGGCGACCACCGCTCGGTGCGGCCCTGGCGGCACATGAAGGCGGACGGCACCATCTTCGACGCCGACATCTATGCGCGCGCGCTCAAATACCGCGGCCGGCGCGCCAGCATCGTCGCGGTGCACGACATTACCGACCGCAAGCGGGCCGAGGAACAGCTGCGCGACAGCCAGAAGTTCCTCGACGCCATCATCGAAAGCGTTCCGGTGGCGATCATGGTCAAGGACGTCCCCGCCGGGGCCACGGACGCGGAGACGTGCCGCTACAGCCTGGTCAACCGCGCCTTCGAAGAGCTGTTCAAGGTGCCGCGCGCAAAGATAATCGGCAAGACCATCCGCGACGTTTACCCGGAAGGTCAAGCCGATGCCATCGTCGCGGAAAACAATCTCGCCCTGGATTCTTCGACGCCGATCATCCTGTCGGACCGCGCGCTCGTGACGTTCGGCAACGAACCGCGGTTGGCGGCCGGCAAGAGCGTCGCCGTGCGCGACGACAGCGGCATTTCAAGACACCTGCTCACGGTGATCGAGGACGTCAGCGAGCGCCGCCACGCGGAAGATCGGCTTCGCCACACGCAGAAATTCCTCGACACCATCCTCGAACACGTGCCGATCCCGATCCTCGTCAAGAACGTGCCCGAGGGCGGCAGTGACGCCCGGGATTGCCCGTTCTCGCTGATCAACCGCGCGGGCGAAGAGCTGCTGGGCGTTCGGCGCGAGGACGTCATCGGCAAGACCCCCGGCGAAATCTACCCGGAGGAAAGCGCGAAGTTCGTGATCGCGGAAAACAACGCGGCGCTGCGATCGCGAAGCGCGGTTCTGATCGCCGATCACGAAATCCAAACGCCCGGAAACGGCACCCGAATAGCGGTGGCCCGCAACGTCGCGGTGCGCGACGACGACGACGACAAACCGCAATATCTGGTCACCGTGCTGGAGGACGTTACCGACCGCAATCGCACCGAGCAGCGCATCTCCCGCATGGCGCATTTCGACAACCTGACCGATCTGCCCAACCGGGCCACCTTCAACGACGCCATGGAGGCGGCGCTCGAGCAGGCGAAGCGGACCGGCGAACAGTTCGCGGTGCTGTCGCTCGACCTCGACGGCTTCAAGGACGCCAACGACTCCCATGGCCACGCGCTCGGCGACGCGCTGCTGCGCGCGGTCGGCCAACGCCTGCAGGGGGCCGCCGACGGCGCGTTCCTCGCCCGCATCGGCGGCGACGAATTCATGCTGATCGTGAACGCCGGCAAGCAGCCGGAGGCCGCCTCGGCGGTCGCCGAGCGCCTGCTGCGCGCGCTCACCGCCGAGTTCGAGATCGAGGACCGCGTCTTGAGCGTCGGCGCGACCATCGGCGGCGCGATCTATCCCGACAATGGCACCGATGCCAAGGCGCTGATGATCAACGCCGACGTCGCGCTCTACCGCGCCAAGGCAGCGGTGCGCGGAACGGTGCTGTTCTACGAGACGGAAATGGGCGAGCAGGTGCGCGAGCGCCGCGCCCTGCAGGCCGACCTGCGGACGGCGACCGAGAACGACGAATTGTTCCTGCACTTCCAGCCGCAGGTGACAATCGAGGGCGACCCCATTGGCTTCGAGGCGCTGCTGCGCTGGCATTGCCCCAAGCGCGGCCTGGTGTCGCCGGGCGTGTTCATTCCGGTGGCGGAAGAGAGCGGGCTGATCGTGCAGATCGACGAATGGGTGCTGCGCGCGGCCTGCCACGAGGCCGCCGCCTGGCCGCAGCCGTTGACCGTCGCGGTCAACATCTCGCCGACGCAGTTCCGCACCGGCGACTTCCCCGGCTTCGTGCACGCGGTGCTGATGGAGACCGGACTGCCCGCCGAACGGCTGGAGCTGGAAGTCACCGAGGGCGTGCTGATCGACGACTTCTCGCGCGCCATCTCGATCCTGTGCCGGCTTAAGGCGCTGGGCGTGCGCATCGCCCTCGACGACTTCGGCACGGGCTATTCCTCGATGTCGTACCTGCACTCCTTCCCGTTCGACAAGATCAAGATCGACCGCGCCTTTGTCGGCGATCTGGAAGACAACCGCCATTCGATGGCGATCGTGCGCGCGGTCATCGATCTCGGCCACAGCCTCAACGTGCCCATCCTGGCGGAAGGCGTGGAAACCGCGGAGCAGCTTGCCATCCTCAAGCGCGGCGGCTGCGACGAGGTGCAGGGCTACTTCACCGGCCGGCCGCAGCCGATTGAGGACTATGCCGATATGGTCGGCCGCCGGCCCAAGGGGGACAAGGGGGCCAAGGTTATCCGCCTCGCCGGCTGATCCGCGCCGCACAGTCCTAATTGCACTGCACAACGGTTCGTCCGCGCATCCGTTCTCGAATCCGGTTATAGTGTCGGTATCGTGGAATGCCTGTCCGCCGGGGACGGAACCACCGATGCACGACCGACACCACTACGACGTCCACCGTCCGCGGCCGGAAATTCCGCAAAGGGGGAGGACGACGTCATGATGGTCCTGGCAATCGCCGGCGGTGCGCTGGTCGTAACCTGGATTCTGGTGCTCCTGGGATCGCAGCTCCTGGGCCCGCGTTGAATGCGGTCTGACGCCTCGGCGTAACTGCGGCACCGACAAGTTGAGAGCCCGGCGATATTGCGCGCTGGGCGTGGTCCGGCTTTTCTCCGAATTTGTCGCTTCGGGGGGATGTTTGCGGCGCAGAAATGCCTATTTCCTCTGCAAGCTAGCGATTTGCCGGTGCAGCGCGCATCACATCGTGGCGGAGCGCCGAACACGGATGCCTTTGACGTGCCCGATATTGTCACGCTGACGATCAACCCGGCCGTGGACATCTTTGTCAACGTGCCCCATGTCGAGCCGACCAAGAAGCTGCGCTGCTCGGCGCCCAAGCGCGACCCCGGCGGCGGCGGCATCAACGTCGCCCGCGTCGCCCACCGGCTCGGCGCCAACGTGGCCGCGATCTATCCGATCGGCGGCCAGATCGGCCGGCTGTTGCAGCGGCTGGTGGAGCGCGAGGGCATCGACAGCGTGGTGACGCCGGCGCACGTGGAGACGCGCGAGAACTTCACCGCCTTCGAGGAGAACAGCAGCGAGCAATACCGCTTCGTGCTGCCGGGCTCGGCGCTGCATCGCGCCGAATGGGAGGCCTGCCTCGACAAGCTCGCCACCCTGCCGGAGAAGCCGAAATTCGTCGTCGCCAGCGGCAGCATCCCGCCCGGCGTGCCCGGCGACTTCTATGCCCATGTCGCCCGCCACGCCAAGAAGCTGGGCGCCAAGATGGTGCTCGATACCTCCGGCCGCTCGCTGGCGCCGGCGCTCGACGAGGGCGTCGCGCTGATCAAGCCGAACCAGGCCGAGCTCAGCGATTTCGTCGGCAAGCGTCTCGACCGCGAAGCGGACTACATCGCCGCCAGCCGCGAGTTGATCGCGGCCGGCCGCGCCGAGGCCGTGGCGCTGACGCTGGGCGAGGACGGCGCGCTGCTGGTGACCGCCAAGCACGCCTGGCGCGCGGACGCGCTGAAGATCGAGGTCGCGAGCACCGTCGGCGCCGGCGACAGCTTTCTCGGCGGCATGATGGCCGCGCTCGCCGCCGGCCAGCCGATGGACGACGCCTTCCGCATGGGCGTCGCCGCCGGTTCGGCCGCGGTGATGAGCCCCGGCACCGAGCTGTGCCGCGAGGAGGACGTCAGGCGGCTGCTGCCGCATGTGAAGGTCAGCGAGGCTGCGGCGACGGCCGCGTGAGCAGCGTCAACGAACAAACGTCATCAGTCGAAAGCAGGATACGACCCATGAGCTATCATTTCTCCAAGACCGTTGACATGCCGATCGATCGCGCCGACGCGGCGACCCGGGAAGCCTTGCAGAAAAACGGCTTCGGCGTGCTGACCGAGATCGACGTGCAGCAGACCATGAAGAAGAAGCTGGACGCCGATTTCTATCCTTATCGCATCCTCGGCGCCTGCAATCCGAAGATGGCCTTTCAGGCGCTGCAGGCCGAGGACAAGATCGGCACCATGCTGCCGTGCAACGTCATCCTGCAGGAACGTGAGCCGGGGCGCACCGAGATCTCCGCGGTGGACCCGGTCGCCTCGATGCAGGCCATCGACAATCCCAAGCTTGGCGAGATCGCCACCACCGTACGCGCCATGCTGCAAAAGGCCGTGGCGGACGTCGCGGCCTGACGCGGCGCCGTCAGTCGCACCGCGCCTTCACCGCCCAGGTCCAGCCGCCGCCAGGCTTGAGCACGCGCACGCGGCGATGCCGGCAGCGCTCATGGTCGTCCGTGCCGTTGCGGCGAACCACGATCACTTTGTACTCGGCGCGGCGGTCCGGATGGTCGCGGCGGCCGATCCGCCTGCGGTGCGCGGCGCGCTCGCGCTTCTGCTCCAGCCACGCCTTCTTCATGCGCGACGGCTTTATCTTGACGAAGCGCTCCTGGCGCACACGCCCCACGTGGCGCACGATCTTCATGTAGCAGCACTCGCTGCTGTACCAGGCGCGGGCGGGGCGTTCCGGGGGACGCGGGATATGGACGTAATAGCCGTCGTCGCTGTTGCCATAACCGCGGCCGCCGGCACTGGCGGGTTGCGCGAGAAGGCCGACGACGGCGAACAAACAAGAGCACAGAATCACGTACGCGATACGAGTCATGACCGTTACTCCACACGATCGATTGGTTAACAAGTATAGTTAACGCCCAATCGGCGACAAGCGAATTGATGCCCATCAAGAAGTAACATTCGAACTATCTGGCAACGAGTGGTGCGATCGCACTTGCGCGGTGCATGCCGCATTCAACGCAAGCGCGATGTTACCGCGACGCATGCCGGGCGCGCGGCGCGCGCGACGCCTTCAGCGCGATGACGATGTTACCACGACGGCATTGCCGCAACGCGCATCATTCGAACGGCGGCGTGCGATGGCGGCGCTTATCCGGCAGCACCTCGTAGACACGGCCGCGATAGCGATAAAAGCGCGGTCGCTTGCGCGGCGCGGCGCGTGTCGGCGGCGTGCGCGCGCGCGCCGGATACGACGGAGAATATTTGCGATCGACCGGCGCGCCGATGCGGCGCGCACGCTTGGACGGCCGCGGGCGCGGCAACGGCACCGACACCGTCGCCGCTTGCGGCGACACCGTGTGCTGTGCCGTCGCCGCGGAAGACTTCGATGCCGCGCCGAAGCGCGCCGGCGGCGGCGGCCCCATCCTGACGATGCCGGCGTTGGCCGCTTCGGCGTTGGCGGGCTTGGTTGCCGCGAGACGTGCCTTTGGCCGGCTCGGTCTTGACCGGCGCGGGTTCAGCGGTTCTCGCCGGCGCCTTGCCCGCATTGGACGCGGCCCGCGCCGCCTTGATGCCTGTCTTCTCGGCCACCCAGTCGGCGATGGTGGAAACGCGCGTATAGACGCCGAACTTGTTCGGCCGCCCGCAGCCCTCGCCCCAGCTCACGACGCCGGCCTGGAAATAGCCGCCCTTGCCGTCGGCGACCATCAGCGGCCCGCCGCTGTCGCCCTGGCAGGAGTCCTTGCCGCCCTCCGGAAAGCCGGCGCAGACCATGCGGTCGGTGATCCGCGCCGGCTATAGGCGGCAAGGCCATTGCAGGTCTGGTTGGAGACGATCTGCACGGTCACGTGGCGCAGGATGTTGGACACGTCGCTGCCTTCGCGCGTGTAGCCCCAGCCGGCGGAGACCGCGAGGCTGCCGGCCGCGAGCATAGCGCCCGCGTCGGCCGCCATGAGCAGCCGCACCGTCTTGCCGGTGAACGGCTTGGCGAAGTGCAGCAGCGCGACGTCGTAGTCCTGCGTCTCGGTGTCGTATTTCTCGTTCACGATCACCCGGTCGACCGGATAGAGCACGCCGCCGGTCTCCAGCGTGTTGGTGCCGCCGAGCACGTCGAGCCGTGCCGCGGTATCCGGCGCTAACGCAATGCGCGGCGGTTATCACCCATTGCGGCGCGATGAAGGCGCCGCCGCAGAAATGAGCTGTCGCTTCCGCCGCAATTTCAGTTCCAGCGAAGCCATCCAAGGGCAGACGCCGACCGGCGCCGGCTCGCCGCCCATGATGCGCGGCCCAATCGCCAGCAGGCGCGTGCCGGTGGCGATGTGCTGCAACGCATCGCGCATGACCAACGGAATGTCCGGATCGGCCGCGTAACCGATCGGTGTTCGGATAGAGGCTGCGCGGTCCCGAGCATGATCGCGCTCCTGCGCCTGCGACGGCGCCGGCAGGTCCCGAGCGCGACAGCCGACGAGCAGCGCCGAAGATCAGTCCAGCGCGGATCAGTGCCGCTATTTCGCTCGTTGCAACCGTCTCATCGATCCAGCGGTCATAATCCGCGACGTTGACATAGACGCCGGGATACTTCTTGTTCGTGCAGCCGACGCCCCAACTCGTGATGCCGACGAGGTATTTCTCGCCGTTGATGTAACCGATAGCGGGCCCGCCGCTGTCGCCCTGGCAAGCGTCGGCAAACCCCAGCCCGGCGCAAAACATCGAACTCGCTGACCAAGCCCGTCGTAGACCGACGGCCCGTTGCATTTGGCCCGATCCTCGACGGGAACAAAGGCGTAAAGCAGCGTGTTCGAGACGGCGCCGTTGGGATCGAACGACGACGTTCCCCAACCGAAGATGCGGATGCGTTGCCGCCGTCTGAGCAGGTCGGGGCACGGCCACTTCGCCGGCGGCCGCATGATCGGCACGAGCGGCGGCACGCCGGTGACATGCAGCAGCGCGAGATCGTTTTCGGGCACGCGGTCGCGGGCTACGCGAAATTCGGGATGAATGACGATGCGGTCGACCGTTCGCGATATTGCCGCCATGGGCCAGGGCGTTGGTCGGGTCAGAACGGCGAGCTCGGAGCGTATCGATCGCTCGGTTCGACGAATGCCGCCGCCAGTTGCGGTGCAATCACGCAATGGGCCGCGGTCATCACCCAGGACGGGAAATGACAACGCCGCCGCAAAAATGCCCCAGCACGCGCTGCGCCGAGCGGATCTGCAACGAGACCATCCACGGGAAACCATAGGCCGGCGCCACGCTCGCGGAGCCCTGAGAACACGTTGCCGGCGGTGCCCTTGGCGATGGCCTCGGCGCGCTGCTGGTAGGCGGAGCGGACCTGCGGCACGAAGGGGAGCGCATCTTGCGCGGCGGCGGGTGACGCACCGGCGAGCAGGCCGGCGACACAGCCGGCGATGATAAAGCAGCGAAGCGACGTTTGCATGCGGCACCTATTTCGATCCGTCGCAGGATGACGCTCTTGATCCAGGGAACGTAGGAGTGCACGTCGAGATAGACGTTCGGCTTGTCGCGGCCTTCGCCGCAGGCCGCCGGCCACGACACCAGCCCACCTAAATAGAGCCTGGCCTTTACGGTCGTAGAACACCATCGGGCTACCGCCGAAGCGGAAACAGATGTCGTGATACTTGAGCAGCGACCTTCCGCAGAACACGGGGTTCCCCGTAACTCGGGATAGTTCGCCGGCGCTGAAACAAACGTCCTGGTCGAGCACCGCGGTCTGGATGACGTGAAGTCGTTCGCGTGCTTGCGGCCAGATTGGCTCGTGCTGATGCCCCAGCCGATGATGCTGCCGATGGCGCCGACCTGCTCGCTGATCGACGGCCCGTCGAGCGAGATCGGCAGGCCGGACGATCGCCTTCGCCGTCGAACTTGATCAGCGCCAGATCGTTTCGAAGCGTTTTAGCGTTGTATTTGGGATGCATGAATGATTTCGAGCACGCTATGACGATGACCGGACGACGACGACAACGACGTCACATGGGTGAACACATAGGCGCTGTCGTCGGTCGGCCAGCGCCGCACGAAAGTGTAGGTACAATGCGCCGCCGTCAGCACCCAATGCGCGGCAATCAAGGCGCCGGCGCAGACGAAATCGCGATCGAGCTTCGGACCGGCGGCGAGCGCAACGGTCCACGGCGCCGAAGCGGCAGGCACTTCTACCGGGCTTCCCTCGGGGCCTGGCCCGACGTCTCGCTCTTCTCGTGCGCGTGTCTCAGGAGCCGCCAAAATCGCGGTGCACGGCGTTGTTCGGCGGCTCCGAGGAGGGTATGCGGAAAATCTGCGGCGGATTGCGCAACGTATCATCGAGCGTCGAAATCGCCATCGCGCTTCGGCAGAGCGCAGCGCCAAAGACGCCGGCGATGCAGACCGCCAGAACCACCTTGATGCCGGCGCGCGCTCATTCGGCGATCCCCTTGTATCGGATCAGCCGGTAGCCGTTCAGTTCGCTCGGGCGATAGGTGCGTCGGCAGACGCCCTCGCAGTCGAGCCGCGTCGAGGCTTCCAGCACGGTGAAATCGACCTCGGGGCCGGGCGCCATGCCGACGAACAGGCGCACGTGATGGCCGCGGCCAGTCGAAGGCGTCGCCGGGCTTCAGGTCGGCGAGGCTGCCGACCTCGTCCGCCACGTCGAGCAGGCCGGCGGTGCCGCGTTTGCCGATGCCCCAGGCGCGCGAAACGAAGCCGGAGCAATCGATGCCGGCGCGATTCCGGCGTCAGGCAAAAGTCGATCTCCGGATTGCGGCAGGTGCAGATGTCGCCGGCCAGCGCGCCCCATTCGATGCGCGCCTTGAACGACTGCGGCGTGTCGCCGCCGCCCCATCGGTAAGGCATCGGCCCGATCGTCTTGCCGATGTCGGCCGGCGTGAAGCGATACGGCCGGCGCCAGAATTTGCGCGCGGCGGATCGCACCGGTTTTCGACGCCGGGTTTGAGAAGTTCTGCGGCCGTCATAATCCAGTTGACGGTCAGATAGGCGTCGGCGTTCTTGACGACCTGCTCGCGGGAAATGGATCGGCGTCGGCACCTTGACCGCGAAGCGCACGCCGCCGGCTTCGGAAACCGCGCTTGCGCTTGGAATAGACAAAGTTGGTGTCGACGCCGATGACGTGGACCGCCCGGCCCATGCGCTTGAGCTCGTCCTCGCTGAGCCGGCGCTTCCCGCCCGGCGGCCGCGAGAAATCGTATTCGACGGATCTTCACCCCGCTCGCGGTCGGCGCCAGCACGCGCACGCGGCCGCCGCCGTCGATGGCGATGAAGTCGTGCGGCACCACCTCGAAGCCGTCGAGCGGCACATTGACGACGCCCGTGAACGGCCGGCGCGGTCGTAGCGCCGCACGAAAACGCGCACCTTGAGGCTCGGCTTGGCGGCGACGATCTCCTCGCTCACCACGTAGCGGCTGCGCGTCCACGCGGACTGCCGATCTCCCGCGCCTGCGCCAGCCGGCCGCCGGCAAGCGAGCGCACGTCGAGCGGCGCGCTGCACGGCCCGGCTCGGTCAGCACCAGATGGTTCGGCCCGATCCGCGTGACGTGGAGGCGCCGCCCCATATTGGCCATCACCGGCTGCGCCTGCAGCGACTTGACGTGTCTGGCGTCGATAGTGCGCGCGACGCCCACCTGACGCCGGCCGCTCGGGTCGAGCAGGCGGAATCTGGCCGTCGGTCGCCATCGACCTTGCCGATGACGAAGCCCGGCGGCAGCGCGGCGCGCCCGGCGATGCGGCCTCGATCGGTGATGAAGACAAGATCGCCGTCGAGCGGGTCCTGCGCCGCCTGCAGGCCTCGCGCAGCCAGAAGAAATGGTCCGGCACCTGGCCCAGCTCTTCCGGCTGCGTCGCGCACCATGTTGAGCGGCATTAGGGGCGATTTGGGCGCCGCCGGGGCGGCGGGCGCCTGCGGCGCGCCTTGCACCCGGGGCAGGTCGTGCGCCGTAGGCGGGCCGTGAGCCGCCGGCGCCGGCTGAGCGGGCATCCGGGCATGGCCTGGTTGCCCCGGATAGTTGGCGCCGGGCGTGGCAAGGGAGGATCATGCAGGGTGCTGCCACGCACCGGCGCCCACGCCACCAACAGCGCGGCGGCGAGGACAATCGCGAGTTGCTCAGTCTGCCTTGGCACGACGTTCACCCCGGAACCCGGTAGTATTGATGTACTACAATTAGTGTCTACGGGATTATCCGGCACTACATTTGGCGCGCCAAACGCATCGTGAATTAAGGCTTAACCGTTAAGGTAAAGCGCCCGGCCGCCCGCGCCCGGCCCTGCAACCTCCGGGGTATGCTCATGCCACCCCGGGCGCGGCCCGAAATCCTACAAGTGGTTCAACGGCTTTCGTTTCGCGCCGGCCGCCGGTGCGGCCAAAGGCCGGGCGTCATCCACGGCGGGGCATCCCTGCCCGGCAAAGTGAGTAACAAGAAATGTCATTGGCAGACGCGCGGCCGCCCCGCGACGACGCAAGCCTGCCCGCGACCGACGGCAACGATCCGCCGCGAAAGGACCGGCCGGCCGAACGGCGGTCGCCCACACGGCCGCGGTTCGTCAAAGGCTGGCGCAAGGACGTCCAACGCAAGATCCACGAGGCCAACACGGCGCCGGCGCTCGAGCTGACGCCGACCGACCGCATCGACATCTGGATGGCCAAGCCCGACGCGTTGATGAAGGCCGAGTCCGCCCTCACGCTGCTGAGCGAGGAGGACTGGGACGCGGTCAAGAAGATCAACGACCCGGCCAACCGACGCAGCGTCGTCGCCTCGCGCGTGCTGTTGCGCATCGGCCTGTCACGGGCGTGTGACTATCAGGCCCAACCTTCCGCTTGGCGCTTCACGGTCGACGCCAACCAGCGTCCGGTGGTGGCCGAAGGCCTGCCACCCATCAACTTCAGCATCTCGCATCTTGACGAGCTTGTGATGGTGGCAGTGTCGACGACACTGCAGGTCGGCATCGACGTCGAATGCATCGACCAGGAAGTCACTCCCGATATGATCGCCGAGTTTTCCCATCTCGACGAGCACCATGCCATCGGTGGCCTGCCGCGACCGCGCGAAGTCCGCGAATTCGTTCGAATGTGGACGCTGAAAGAGGCTTACACCAAGTTGGTCGGCGTTGGTCACAGCCTGGATTTCAAGTCGATCAAGTTCACACTCGATCCGGTTCAGCTCAAGTCGATCGCCGGCAAGAGCAACAGGAATGGCACGACCCAATTCGAGAACTTCTACGTTTCCAACCAGCACCTCATGTACCACGCCTCGCTGGCCGTGCGGCACCCGGCGGGCGACCCCGGCATCACCGAGGTGCAAATCATCAGCCTCGCCGATGCTGAAGGCATGACCACCAACTATGCCGCGCCCATGGCACGCTGATGTCAATTGAACCCCGTCCAACCGCCGCCAGCGCCGAAGAAGCTCGGCAAGCCCCGGCCGGCGAGGCGCCGCGCCTACTGCACGAATTCTTCGAAGCGCAGGTGCGGCTGCGACCGGACCATCTGGCGTTGGAATGCGACGACGACGTACTGACCTATGGCGAGCTCGACCGGCTCGCAAACGGCTTTGCCACCGCGTTGCAATCGCGCGGCATCGGGACGGGCGACTTGGTGGCGCTCTATGCGGAAAAGTCGAGCCGGCTTTTCGCGGCCATGCTCGGCATCCTGAAGGCGGGCGCAGGTTACGTGCCACTCGATCCCAAGTTTCCGCTCGGCCGCGTGCTGGGCATCTTGGAAGATGCCGATATTGCGGTCGCAATGTGCGAGCGTAACTTAAGCGACGCTCTCGCCGGCCGGACCGCCGCGGTGTTGATGATGCTCGACGAAATCGATGAAGCGCCGGCGGCGCCGCCCCTGCAACCCGTCGCGGTGGCGCCGGACGACCTCTGCTACGTGATCTATACCTCCGGCTCGACCGGCCGGCCCAAGGGCGTACTCATCGAGCACCGTAACGCGGTCAATTTCGTTCATTCGCTGCGCACCGTCTACAAACTGACCGCCGACGAGCGCATCTATCAGGGCTTCTCGCTCGCCTTCGACGCCTCGGTGGAGGAGATCTGGGCCGCCTTCTCGCTCGGCGGCACGCTGGTGGTGCCCTCGAGCGACATCGCGCGCTCGTCCTTCGACGCCGCCGAATTCATCAACACCCGCAGCATCACCTACTTCTCGACGGTGCCGCCGTTCCTGGCGATGATCGCCGAGGACCTGCCCACGGTGAGGCTGCTGGTGCTCGGCGCCGACGTCTGCCCGCCCGAGCTGGTGCAGCGCTGGGCGACGCCGGCGCGGCGGCTGCTCAATACCTATGGTCCGACCGAAGCGACCGTGGTAGCCACCGCGGTCGAGTGCGCCCCCGACAGGCCGGTGACCATCGGCCGGGCGCTGCCCGGCTACAGCGCCTATGTGCTCAACGAAAAGATGGAGCCGGTCGCGACCGGAACCTGCGGCGAGCTCTATATTGGCGGCGCCAGCGTCGCGCGCGGCTATCTCAACCGGCCGAGCCTCACCACCGAATGCTTCGTCGCCAACCCGTTCGACGCGGACGGCTCTTCGCCGCGGCTCTACCGCACGCGCGACCTGGTGCGCCCCATCGACGACGGCGACCTGGAGTTCATCGGCCGTGCCGACGCGCAGATCAAGATCCGCGGCTTCCGCATCGAATTGTCCGAAATCGAGGCTGTGCTGCTGGAAGACCCGGAGATTCGCGCGGCGGCGGTGGCCGCGGTCGAGTTCGGCAGCCTGAAGGAGCTCGCGGCTTACGTGGTACGGGCGCCGGGGGTGACGACGCTCGACCGCGTCCGCGTCTCCGACCATTTGCGCACGCGGCTGCCGGAATACATGATCCCGCGCTATCTCGACGTCATCGACGAGCTGCCGCAAATGACCAGCGGCAAGATCGACCGCAAGCTCCTGCCGCCGCCGAAAGAAGTGCTGGGTCGCGCCGGCCACGTGATGGTGCCGCCGGAAACCGCGACCGAACGGGCGGTGGCGGCGGTGTGGGAGCAGGTGTTCAAGCAGGCGCCGATTTCGGTGGAGGACGACTTCTTCCTGGACCTGCGCGGCCATTCGCTGTTTGCGGCGCAAGCGGTGACCGAATTACGCAAGACGTTTTCCGGCGCGTCGGTGTCGGTGCCGGATTTCTACGAATACCGCACTGTGCGGCGGCTGGCGGAATTCCTCGACAAGGCCGGCGCGGCCGGCGCGCTTGCGGCAAGCCCGCTGCTGGCAGCGCAGGCCGCCACGGTCGACGCCGCGCGGCCGCCGCTGCCGGCTTTCCGCTTCCTGTGCGTGCCGCTGCAGGCGCTGGCGCTGGTCGTGTTCTACGCGATCGCGAGCGCACCGATCTTCGGCGCCATCGTCCTGATCCTGCGCGTGCTCGGTGGCCAGACGGCCTGGGACGAGGCCATCACCATCGCCACCATCGCCGGCTTCGCCATCTGGCCGAGCTGGCTCTTCATCAGCATCGCGGTGAAGTGGCTGGTCATCGGCCGCTACAAGGCGGGCTACTACCCGGTCTGGGGCTCTTATTATTTTCGCTGGTGGTTGGTCACGCGCTTCCAGGAACTGAGCCTGTGGGGCATCTTCATCGGTACACCCCTGATGAATCTCTATTACCGCGCCATGGGCGCCAAGGTCGGCCGCAACTGCTTGATCGATACGCCGCACTGCTTCGCCTTCGACCTCGTCTCGATCGGCGACGACACCAGCATCGGGCCGGAGTCTCAATTACTCGGCTACCGCGTCGAGAACGGTTGGCTGATTCTCGGTACCTGCACCATCGGCTACGAATGCTACATTGGTACCCACGCCTGCCTCTCCCTCAACACCCACGTGGATAACCGGGCGCGTGTGGGGGACATGACCCATGTTGCAGATGAGGCGGTCGTTGCAGCCGACACCAGCGTGCGCGGATCACCCGCCGACCTCGGCGAGGTCGATCTCGGAACTTTGCAGGACGACGCGCGTCCAGGACGCAGCGGCCGCGCCCGCGCGTTCATATACGGATTGATCCACCTCGCCCTGATTTACGTCATGGGCTATTTCCTGATCCTGAGCGTGGCGCCCGCGCTGCTGATGGTCGGCTACGCGCTCTATACTGGCGGTCCATTATGGGGGATCGGCGCGGCCTTCGTGGCGGTGCCGATCTCGGTGATCTGGTATCTGTTCCTGGTGGTGGCGGTGAAATGGATCGCGATCGGGCGCATCCGGCCCGGGATTTATCGTCGGTACAGCGGCACTTATCTCCGCTACTGGTTCCTCGCCTATATGCTCAACAACACCCGTTACATCGCATTGCCGCTCTATTCGACGCTGTTCCTGCCGCCATTCCTGCGCCTGCTCGGCGCCAAGATCGGGCGCGGCACGGAGATTTCCACCGTCATGCAGGTGATGCCGGACCTTCTCGAAGTCGGCGACGGCAGCTTCCTCGCCGACGCCTGCATCATCGGCGGCCACCGGGCCTATCTCGGCCAGATCGAACTGCGCCACAACCGCATTGGCAGCCACACCTTCATTGGGAACAGCGCACTGGTGCCGGTCGGCGCCGACATCGGCGACAACGTCCTGATCGGCGTGATGTCGACACCACCGCAAGGCGTCCAGCGCACAGCCGACGGCACCCGTTGGATGGGCTCGCCCAGCTTCGAACTGCCGCACACGCAGGAGGTTACCGGTTTCAGCGACGCCGACACCTATCATCCGCACGCCGGCACCGTGACCTTCCGCCTCGCGGTCGAGACAGTGCGCATGTTCCTGCCGGGCATGGTCGCGATGGCCGACCTCGTGATTCTCTGTGTCGCAACGGTCTATATCTATGGTTTGGTGCCGCTGTGGGCTTACGCGCTGATCGTGCCGGTGGCCGCCTTTCTCGCCTCGTTCGTGGTGGTCGCCACGGTGGCTTTCCTGAAGTTCATGCTGATGCACACCTTCAGGCCGGTAATGAAGCCGCTGTGGTCGCCATACGTCTGGGTCAACGACGTCGTCAACGCGATCTACGAAGCTGCCGCCGCGCCGGCGATGGGGCCGCTGATGGGCACGCCGTTCGGCTGCATGTGCGCGCGCTGGATGGGCTGTAAGGTGGGGCGCTGGGTGTTCCTGGAGACCACGCTATTTTCCGAATTCGACCTGGTGGCCGAGATCGGCGACGAGGCGGCACTCAACCTGGGCGCCACGATACAGACTCATCTGTTCGAAGACCGCGTGATGAAGTCCGACTTCCTTAAGATTGGCCCGCGCTGCTCGGTCGGCAACATGGCGGTGGTGCTCTACAACACCGAGATGCAACGCGGCTCGTCGCTCGATGCCCTATCGGTGCTGATGAAGGGCGAGAACCTGCCGGCCGCGAGCTGCTGGACTGGCATCCCCACCAAGCGCGCCGTGACGTCGATCGCCTGGACGAAGCCGGTGACGACGGCAGTGAATATCCCGGCGCCCGCACCGCGCGCGAAGCCGGCGAAGCCCGCCCCGCCACCCAAACCGACACCGCGTGAAGAACTGGTATGCGCGCGCGTCGATCGTCTCATTGCCTCGAGGCTTGCTGAGAGGGAGGCAGAGACGGCCCAACACTTGCAGGCACCGATCGCCGATGCCGTGCGTGTGCCCGAACGGTTTAGCCAATAGATTGGCGCAGCGGACGAGCCGTACCGTGGTCGCCCACCTTCCTTCAGGGCTTCTGCACCCCGAGTTTCAAAGGCGCACAGAGAAAAATGTAGGTGAAGCCGCGGAAGCCGCGATAATCCCGTCCCGCCTCGTAGGGTGGAATTTCGACGCTGTCGTCGTGGCGGGCGGGCGCATTCAGCGACAGCATGTAGAGCGGATCGAGCAAGTGCCCGGTCTCGTTCACCCAGTACTTGCCGCCGTGTTCGTTCTTGCTCCAGTCGGTCGCATCGTCGTCCTTGATCGACCACACTTCCCAATGGACTTCCGGTAGGTATTGCGGATCGCCGCCGGGCCGGTAGACGTGTGCCAGCACTTCGCCACGCTTGACCTTTGTGCCGACGCGGATGTGACCGATCTCTGCGTACCGCAGGTGATCGAATTCGGAATAATAGTACGGCGGCCCGCTCGTCAGGCCGATGTCTTGCCGGGTGTGGCGCAGCATCAGCGCGCCTTCCGGGCCCCACCCCCAATTGGCATGCCAGACGGCGACGACCTCGCCCGGTGCCGGCGCCAGAACCGCGTCGCCCAGGCGACCGCCGTCAACGCCGGTGTGAGGGGTGTCGCGCTTCGAGCCGTCGACGTCGTCCCAGCTCGAAAACAGCGAGGTCAAGGGCGAGCAGTCGCGGTCGAGTGGATAGTCGGGGGTCAGGTGTCGTGGCATGTTGGCGGTCACGGCTTCGCTCTGTGCGGACGTCGCACCGCTGAAAGGAAGCAGCAACAGGCCGGCGAGCAGCACCGCCGTCGCAAAGTGGCGTTTGGCCATCGGAGTCAGGTCAAGTCCGTTTCGGTGGCGCGCATCTAGTCGCGCGCCAAGGCCGCATCAAGGCCGGATCAGGGCAAGACGCCGAAAAGGATCGCCACGCCTGCCGGCACCACGGTGGTATTATCGTGGCAGAGCGCCGCCCGCTCGCTTTCTCGCGCTTAGAACGTGCCGCTCAATTCAGCGTGTCCATAGGGGCTGACGCCGACGTCGCTGTCGTCGGCATAGCCGCCCGCCAGCGCGAGCTGCAGCTGGCCGATAGTGAATGCGGTCAGGTGCGCACCCACCCGCCATTGGTTGGATTGCCGGTCGCCTGACACGCCCGCCTCCGGCCCAACAAACAGACCGCTGACGCCGAAAATCTGGATGCCGAGCTTGGCGTTGGCGTAATAGGTGCTGAATGCGGTCGAATATTCGCCTTCGCCGTAGACCAGCGTCTGAGGCGTCGGATTGACGGTGGCGTCGGCATGGACCTTGGCGCCGGCCGCGGTGCCCTGCACCGGGTTGGTGGTGTCGAGGGCGGACAGCATGTGGTCGATCACGTTGCCGCCGGCGAGCAGATTGACCTCGTAGTTGTTGCCTTCGAAGCCGTAGCCGGCGAGCAGGCTGCCGCCGGTCATGATGCCGTCGATGGAACCGCCGGTCACCGGATAGCTGTAGGCACCACCCTCGCCCGATATCATGACCCGCATGCCCGACGTATCGAGGGTCCCGAACGGCGCGATCAAGGCGCCGGCCCAGGCGCTGTAGCTGTCCTTGGACGCATCGAAGCCGGTGAAGGCGACCCAACGCTTGCCGACCTCGTTGTCCGGCTCGGTCAGCACGGGACTGTCGGTCAGCCCGAGCGCCCTCACCACAGGCGGCTCGACGTTGAAATGATAGTTGAAGCCCACCTTCACGAGTTGGGCGCGCTGATGGATTTCGGAGGTGTAGTAACCCCCGTCGTTGGCCTCGAAGGGAACGTTGCGGCTGCCGAAGTCCATGTAGTTGTATTCGACCTTCACCGACCAGTTGTCGGCGAAGAAGGCTTCGATGCCGCCACCGACGAGCCAGCCGAGCCGGCTTTGATGGGCGTAATAGGTGTTGCCGCAGTCTGCGGTAATGCCGTTCAAGGTGATCGGCTGCGGGCCGGAGCAGGTCGCGCGGTTGTCGAAGCGGTCGTCCACCCAGACGGCGCCGCCCTTGATGTAATAGAGCGCCGGCCCGTAGATGAAGCCGAGACGGCCGGCGACGTCGGCGAACCAGTCGATGCGCGCGCCGCACAGCTGGTTGCCGAACGAATAACAATCGAAGTCGGTGTTGTGGACATCGCTCCAGCTGAAGTCGCCCTCCAGCCCGAGCACCAGCCAATTGATGCGGTAGTTGTAGCCGAACTGCAGCCCGCCCAAGATACCCTGCACCTGAGGCTCGGCGTCGATGACGCCGTCATAGACGGGATAATTGTCGACCCAGGTTTTCTTGCCCCAGCCGTAGCCGAGGTGGGCGCCGACGTAAAAACCTGTCCATCGGTCATGAACGGCCGGCGCCGGCTTGGCCTTGACGAACATGCGGGAGAGATCGGCGGCCGAGGCCGGCGCGAGCATCGGGAGCAGGATCGCCGCGGCGATCGCCATGCGCCGGGCAAGCTGACCCCAGGCACTTAAGGTCTGCATAGTCACGGGGGTCACCTCGTCTCATGCCGTTGTTTCAATGCGGCCGCTAGCGAAGCCTGGCGTTCACGATGCGAAGGTTGTTCCTGATGGTCCTGTCGTGCGGCTCGCGCCGCAGCGCCTTGCGAAAGCGCGCGCGCGCCGCAACGAGATCGCCGCGCAGCAGGTAGGAGTAGCCCTGGTTGTTGAGGATCTGCGGCGTCTCGCCGGCGAATCGAATGGCCTGGGCGTAGGCGCGGTCGGCGAGATCGAAGCGCCGCAAATTGTCGTAAGCGCCGGCGAGCCCGATCCACGCCGTCACGTTGTCCGGCGACCGCTCGATAACCGCGCGGAAATACCGCTCCGCCAGGCCGAACTCGCCGCGATGAAAATGATAGAGCCCGCGCCGCAAGGGATCGTTCGGCGGCACATAGGCCAGGTCCACCGGATCGGCCGCGGCGACAGACGCCTCGGGCGCCGGCCCCACGCCAAGCGCATGGTCGAGCGTCTCGCAGCCGCCGAGACCAGCCGCGACGAAGACGAGTGCCAGGCAACGCCCCCAGTACTGGATATCGCAACGAAACCCCATGAAACGTTCCACTCTTACGGCGGGCCACGGACGGCCCTGTCATTTCGAAGCGCCGGACGGGCCGCTTGTTTCGATGGCGACCGGCGCGATCGGCTGCGGCGCCTGCGGCAGCTTGCTGACGTCGCGATAGCGCTCGACCGCGCCCGACATGCGTTCGCCGTTCGCCGGGATGTGGCGGTCGCCCGCATGGCGCGGCCACGGATCGATTGTCAGGATGGCGCTGTTGGCCGCATTGGCGTCGCCGGCACCGGGAAACGTGGTGTCGCTGCGCTGCAGATAGGGCGTGCCGAAATCGCCGTAGATGGCCTCGCCGGCTGAGGCGGGGGAAGCGAATAATAGCGCCATAACCGCCAAGGCTGCGGATGCGGCCGGAACTCGTCTGTGAGTGGGCATGGCGTTTCCAATCCTCACTGCGGATTGAGCGGCAGGATGTAGCCGGAGGGTGTGGCACGCACGCCGCCGCGCTCGGCAACGTCGCGGTGGCGGCGCTTGCGCAGTTCCATCCGGCCCATGACGAACATGTCGATGTCGTTGCCGGGCAACGTCTTGCTCAACGGCGAAGCCAGGTGCTGGTTGGGCGCGGCGGGCTCGACCAGATGCGGCGTGACGATGACCACCAGGTCGGTTTCGTTGTGTTGGAACGCGGTGGAGCGGAACAAGGTGCCAAGCACCGGCACGGAACCGATCCAGGGAAGCTGCGCCGCGTTGCGCGTGCCGCGCGATTGCAGCAGCCCGGCGATAGCGAAGCTCTGCCCGTCGCGCAGCTCGATGGTGGTGCGCGCCTCGCGCTTGGTCAAAGCGGGGATCTGAAAGCCGGAGATGGTCACCGCATTGGTGTAGTCGAGCTCGCTGACCGACGGCGCCAGCCGCAGATTGATGAGGCCGTCCTTGAGCACGGTCGGTGAGAAGGTGAGCTGGACGCCGAACGGTTTGTACTCGACGTTGATAACCGGTACGGAGCCGGTCGAAGACTGCACCGACGGCACCGGGATCTCGCCGCCGGCAAGAAAACTGGCGGTGTCGCCGGACAGCGCCACCAGATCGGGCTCCGCCAGGCTGCGCACCAGTCCCTTGGTCTCCAGCGCGCTGACCATCACGTCGACGCTGGTGCTGCCGTTGTTGATCAGGTTGGCGATGGCGATGCCGAACGGCGAACCGGTGGTACTGCCGGCGAATGTCGACAGCGTCTGGAACAGGGGAATGCCGCCGGGGGGCGCCGAGGGGCTCTGGTCGACCTGCGTCGGCTGGCCGAGCCCGGTGTTGAAGCCGCGCCCACTCTTGGCAAGGTACCAGTTGACGCCGAGATCTCGCCCGGCGGCACGCGTCACCTCCAGGAAGCGCACTTTCAGCATCACCTGCTGCGCCGACGCCACGCTCATGGCGTTGATGACCGGCAGCTTCGGCGTCGCCGCCTTGGCGATCGCCACCGCGCGGTTCGCCACGGTGGCGTCGCGCGCCACACCGCTGAGCACGACCTGTCCGTTGCTGCTCGTGACATGGATGCTGCGGCTGCCGGTGCTGGAGCGAATTTGCCGGGCAATGCTGGCGGCATCGATGCTGACCGTGACGTCGATGATCGCGATCAGCTTCTTGTCCTTGTCGAAGGCCGACACATTGGTCGTCCCGAGTTTCTTGCCTTGGACGTAGATCACCCGGTCGGACATCGGCAAGACGTCGGCGATATCCGGCGAGCCGACAACGGTGGACGCAAACGGCTTGCCAAGCCGAATCGTCATCGATTTGTATTGCGTCACATAGATATGGCGCGTGGCCGCGACCTCGACCTGGATGGAGTTCTGCGCGCAGACTGGCGTCGGAACAATGAACGGCGCGAGCGCAAGCGCGGAAAGCATTGCGGCGAGCACCGATAAATGGCGCGACCTCTCACGGTCTTGCACACATCGCAGACAATGAACGGATACCGACTCGACCGACATGCGCTGTTCCTCATCGTACGACTGAGGCAATACGATCCCGACAAGCGCAACGCGCCTGTTTGACCACGCCTTTGATTTGAGCGAACACCGATCTGAGCGGCCGACCGTACAGGCGGCCATGATCGTCGCGCTTAACGACTACGAACGTTCAGTCACGCTGAACTCATGTACATCGCTAACGCCGGTCGAGGTTGACCGATAACTGTCGCATTAGTGGGATGAGTCTCGCGGGACGCGTCGGCACAAATATACTACCGGCGATTTTCCCCCGGATTTTTTGATGGATGTCAACGGAATGGCGCTCGCGCGATGATAGATGCATCGACGTTCGGCGCGACGACATCGACTCGTCTTCACCGCACAGGTGCGAAGGGTGTTTCGATCGGAAAATGGCAGCGTGGCGATTCAGCTCGGGCTCATGCTGATCTTCATCCTCGGCATGGTCGCGCTCGGCGTCGAGATCACCTTCGTGCTCTACAAGCAGCGCCAGATGCAATCGGCCGCCAACTCCGCGGCGCTTGGCGGTGCCACCGCGCTGATGCGCGGCTATCCGGCCAACTTCCGCATTGAATCGTGGGCGATAGCGGCGAACGCGGGATTCGTGAACGGTGTCGATAACGTGACGGTAACAGCGAACCAGCCGCCGACGCTCGGTTCCCACGCCGGCGACGCCAAGGCGGTCGAGGTGATTGTCAGCCAGCCGCAGTATCTCGGCCTGGTGGCTTTGTTCCGGGACGGTGTGTTCCAGGTCGGGGCCCGTGCGGTGGCCACATTGGGCGGAACCGGCACCGCCTGCGTCCTGCAATTGTTGCCGAACTGGATGACCGGAATTTCACTATCGAACGGTGTGCGCGTCGAGCTGGACGAATGCGGCATGGACGCGAACGCAGCCGGGCCGTCATCGCTGTCCGTGACCGGCGGGGCGCGGCTGACCACGCAATACGTATCGGTCAGCGGCGAGGTTTCGGTCCGTAACGGAGCCAAAATCGACGCCACCGATGGCGTCAAGACCAACCAGCCCGCGGTCGCCGATCCTTACGCGGACGTACCCCAGCCGTCCTATTCCGGCTGCGACCACACCAATATGACGATCGGCTGGAGCGCCCACGAGCAACCCATTTTTCCCGGTGTCTACTGCAAAGGGCTCACCATCGGCAACGGCGCCCGCGTCACCATGAACCCGGGCGTCTACATCATCGATCGCGGCACGTTCGAAATCGGTGGCGGCACGGAGGTGACCGGCACGGGCGTCACAATCTTCCTGACCCGCAGCAAAGGCAGCAATTTTGCCGAAGCCGTCATCGGCAATGGCGCGAAAGTCGAACTCACCGCGCCCACGAGCGGCCCCATGGCCGGTCTTGTCTTTTTCGGCGACCGCAACGCCCCCTTGAGCAACACCACCGAATTCGGCGGCGGCGCCCGGGCTGAAATCACCGGCGCGATCTATCTGCCGTCTCAGACGGTCACATTCGGCAACGGCTTTTCAAACGACTCCAATTGCACGCAACTCATCGCCGGCATGATTCAATTCACCGGCGGCGTACGGTTCGAGAACGACTGTGCCAGCACCGGCGTGGTCGGCATCGGCGCCTCCAAGGTTCAATTGGTCGAATAGGCCCGAGCGGACGGACTTGGCATGCAACGGCCGCACTTAGATGATACTGTGGGCGCAGAAGATGGGACGGCACCCGTCGTCCGGCGTACCCTGCGCAAGCGTTCCGGCACAGCGGCGATCGAATTCGGCCTGGCAATCCCGCTGCTGCTCGTCATCCTGATGGGCGTGGTCGAGCTCGGCTACGCCATGTACCAGGCGATGCAGGTCACCGCTGCGGTGGAGGCCGGCGCGCTCTACGCCGCCAAGAACGGCTTCGACGCCAACGCCATCTCGACCACGGTGGTGAACGCCACCGGCACGCAGGGCATCGCCGCCACGCCAGCGCCGGCGCAGTTCTGCGGCTGTCCGAGCGCCGCCGGCATCGTGGAGACAGCCTGCAACGCCACCTGCAACGACGGCAAGCCGGCCGGGCAATACGTGCGCATCAGCGCCGCGTTGACGCGCGTGACCATCCTGCCCTACCCGGCGCTCGGGCTGCCGGACACGCTGACCGCGCAATCGGTGGTCAGGCTGAACTAGCCATGCGGCGCCCGCGCAAACATGCAAGGTCCGATCGGCGCCGGCGTGGCGCGGCGGCCATCGAGTATGCGCTGATCCTGCCGGCTCTGCTGCTATTCGTGATCGGCATCATGGATACCGGCCGGCTGATCTGGACCTACACCACGCTCTCGCGCGCGGCGGAGGCGGCGGCCCGCTGCGCGGCCGTCGACACCGCCCAATGCGGCACGCTC
Organism: uncultured Pseudomonadota bacterium; assembly: GCA_963829755.1. GTDB lineage: Bacteria > Pseudomonadota > Alphaproteobacteria > Rhizobiales > Xanthobacteraceae > Pseudolabrys. The sequence continues at coordinate 88,301 of CAWHJV010000005.1, forward strand.
GGCCAGATCCAGAGCTACGCGGCATCGCAGGCCTTCGGCCTGACCATCGCGGCAGGCGCCTTCACGGTGGCGACCGAGGCCTGCGGCATCCAGGTCAAGGGCACCTATGCGTTCACCTCGGCCATCCCCGCCTTCGGCGACGTGGTGGGAACGATCCCTTTGACCGCGACGGCGTGTTATCCGGTTTGACGCGAGATCGTTTTGGACCAAAGCTGTGCGGCATGGTCGGCACATCAGCCTCCCCTGGAGGGGGAGGGTCGCCAGCCAAGCACAGCGAAGGCGACGGGTGCGGTGACTGCACCGCGACAAGATTTTGCCTTGCAAGCGCGCTTCGCGATTCACCCCTTCCCTCCCGACCGCGCCGTCAAAGCGACGACGGTCGACCTGCCCCCTCCAGGGGAAGGTGAACGGAGCCTGCGGCGCTCAAGGATGAAACGCGTCAATCAGGCGCAGCGCCGCGGGGCCGCCCACGACCAGGAAGATGGTCGGCATCAGGAACACGATGACCGGCAGCGTGAGATAGGCCGGCAGGCGGTTGGCGCGCTCTTCCAGCTCGATCAGGAAATCGTCGCGCATTTCGGCGGCGACCACCCGCAGCGACTGCGCCAGCGGCGTGCCGTAACGCAGCGTCTGCACCAGCGTCGTGACCACCGAGCGCACGTTCGGGATGTCGATGCGATCGGCAAAATTGAGCAGCGCCTGGTCTCGGCTCGGCAGGATGCGCAGATCGGCGAGCGTGAGGCCGAGTTCGTCGGCGAGCGCCGGCTGCGAGCGGCTGAGCTCGGTGACGACGCGGGCGAGCCCGTCCTCCAGCGACAGGCCGGCCTCGACGCAGACCACCAGTAGTTCGAGCGCGTCCGGCAGGCCGGCCTTGACCGCCTTGGTGCGCTGCTTGATGGCGCGCGCCACCAGCATCGACGGCGCGAACCAGCCGGCGATGGCCCCCATCGCCGGCACGAGGACGAGCAGCAGGCGGTTCGCCTGAAAGACCGGAATGCCGCGCGCCCAGAGGAAGATCGCGACGCCCAGGACCAGGACGACGGCAAGCCGCGCCAGCACGTAGACCGTCAGCGCGCGGCGGGGCGCGATGCCGAGCCGTGCGAAGCGGCGCACGATCACGCGCTGCGCCGCCGGCGACAGGCTGCGCACGGGCAAGCGCAGCAGCGAGCCCTCGACCGTGGGCTCCGCGTGGCGGCGCACGATCCACGCCGGGCGCACGCGGGCGACGCGCTGCGAAACCATCTGCGCGCGCACGAGGCCGCCCGAGGCGATAAGCGCCAGCCCGCCGACGATGAGCATCGCGGCGGCGGCCAGCATCGGGAGATTCAGGCCGGCGGTCAGGGTTTGCGCGATCTGCGACAGCATGGGCGCCTCACAGATTGGTGACGCTGCGCATCATCTGCCGCATGGTGAGCGCGCCCATGAGCAGAAGACCGCCGGCAATGGCGAGGAGGACGTGGCCGCGCGGGTCCACGAACAGCGGCGTCAGATAGCCGGGCTGCACGGCGAGCAGCGCAAGGAGGATGAAGACCGGCAGCCCCCCCAGCACATAGGCCGACACCCGAATCTCGGCGGTGGTGGCGCCGGCCTTGAGCCGCACGGCGCGGCGCTTGCGGACGATCTCGGACAGAATCCCAAGGCTCCCGGCCAGATTGCCACCGGTCATGTGCTGCAAGACAACGGCAACCGTGAAAAAGCGAAAATCGGGCATTCCGATATAGCGACTGCTGATATCGAGGGCTTCGTCGATCGGCACGCCGATGCCCATCTGGTCGGCGACCATGGTGAACACCGCGTTCACCGGCGGCGGCGACTCGGCGCTGACGGCTTGAACGGCCGCGCTGATCGGCAGGCCGGCCCGCAGCATGCGGCCGATGGCATCGAGGGCATCCGGGAACAGGTCGGAAAACGCCCGCGCCATCTTTCTACGCTGACGCTGGAGCAGCATACGCGGGACGAGATAGCCGACAGCGGACGCCATGCCGGCAACGCCAGCCATAGCGGCTGACCGAATATCGCGCGCGCCAGGGTCCAGCCGACGGCCGCCGACGCAAGCGCGATGACGATCAATGACAACGCACCGAGTTCCATGCCCCAGACCGTGTCCGTGCCGGCCGCAAAGAAGCGCTGCAAGCGAACGTCGAGCCGGCTCGAATGGCCTTTCAGCCAAGACCCGAAAACATCGGCCCGCCGGACATCGGGCGCGGCGACGAGGGCGACGCGCCGCTCCCGCTCGAGCCGCGCGCGCCGGCTCAACATCAGCGCGGCGGTCAGCGCCCCGCCGCTGAGCAGGAGCAATGCGAGCAGGGCGGCCGCGCCGGCGATCATGCGTCCGCTCCCTCTCGCGGCGGGGGCTCGGTGAGCGCTTCGAGGAAGGCGCCGCCCAGCCCGAAATAATCGAGCCGCGGCAGGAAGCGCGGGCGCACCCGGGTCGACTTGAAGGTGCCCCGCAGGGACCCGTCGGCGTTCTCGCCTTCGTATTGGTAGGCGAACAGCGAGCCGAGCGAGATCACCTCCTCCTCCAGCCCCGCGACCTGCACCACCTCGGTGACCCGGCGCACGCCGTCGCGCATGCGCTCGGTATGCACGATGAGGTCGACGGCGCTGACGATCTGCCCCCGGATGGCGCGGATCGGCAGGTTGACATTGGCCATCAGGATCATGTTCTCGATCCGCGCCAGGGCGTCGCGCGCCGAGTTGGAATGGATGGTCGACATCGAGCCGTTATGACCGGTGTTCATGGCCTGCATCATGTCGAAGGCTTCCGAGCCGCGCACCTCGCCGACGATGATGCGGTCGGGCCGCATGCGCAGCGCATTGCCCACCAGATCGCGTTGTGTGATCTGGCCCTTGCCCTCGAGATTGGGCGGCCGAGTTTCCAGTTGGATGACGTGCGGCTGCTGCAACTGCAGCTCGGCCGCATCCTCGATGGTGACGATGCGCTCGCCGTGGTCGATCATCGTCGACAGCGCGTTGAGCAGCGTGGTCTTGCCGGAACCGGTGCCGCCCGAGACGACCAGGTTCAGCCGGCAGCGCGCTGCGATTTCGAGCGCGCGCGAGAGCGGCTTCGAGACGCTGCCAACCTCGATGAATTTCGACATGCTCATCATGGCTCTCGAGAACTTGCGGATGGAGATGCAAGGCCCTTTCAAGCTGATTGGGGGGATGATGACGTTGACGCGGCTGCCGTCCGCCAGGCGGGCGTCGAGCATGGGGCTTGACTCGTCGACCCGGCGTCCGATGGAAGAGGCAATACGCTGCGCGACATGCATCACGTGCGCGTCGTTGCGGAAGCGGACCGACGTGAGCTCCAGCTTGCCGCGCCGCTCGACATAGGTCTTGCGCGGGCCGTTAACGAGAATATCGGTCACCGTGTTGTCGCGCAGCAGCGTCTCCAATGCGCCGAGGCCGATCATTTCGTCGACGATGGTGGCTGCGAGCCCCAGCTGCTCGGCCTCGTTCAACAGCAACCGCTGCTCGTTGGCGATTTCCGCAACCAATTCGAAGACGCGGTCGGTCAGTTGCGCACGGGTCAGCCGCACGGCGATGGCGGGCTCAATGCGGGTCAGCACCTGGTCGCGAATGGTGTCGGTGGTGGCCGGATAGGATGGCCGTTGGCCGGTTTCGCGCGGCGGCACCGGCGGATGACTCGCCTCCGGCGCGGCGCTTGCCGGCGGCGCTTCCGCTTCCTTGCCCCCACTCTTCTTGCCGAACTGGAACATGGCTATCCGAATATCCGACCGAATATCGAGCGCCGCCGCGCGACCTGCTCGCCCGAGAGATGACCCAAGAGCGGCGCCAGCCCGCGCTTGAGCGCGGCGCAATTCTGCGTGCCCTTGATGCCGAGAACCGAGGCGGCAGCGATCTCGCGATCGTAAGGGATAACGACATCGGGAGCGCTGCCGGCGGCGCGATTGAACTCGGCATCGGGCAGGCTGTCGGGCGCGCCGTGCTGGTTGAGCACGTGCAGCATCGTGCGCTCGGGCGTGTTGACGCCGATCCATTCGCGCCAGCGCGCCACCTCGCGCGCCGAGGCCAGCGTGCCGCCGCTCACCAAGACGCAGGTGCTGGGAAGTTGAAACGCCTGCATGAGCTGAGCGGCGGCCGCCGGGGGGACGTCGACGAAGACGTAGCGATAGCGGTGCAGCAGGTTGTCGATCAGGACGAGCACGGCTTGCTCGTCGAACTTGATGCCCTGGCCGATCGGTTCGAGCGATGCCAGAAGATCGATCCGGCTCTCGACCTGGATCACGGCGCGCTCGAGGAAGAGCTTGTCGACGCGCTCCGGGCTTTCCACCGCCTCGCGCAATGCATGGCTCGGCGTCTGGTCGAGCTGCAGCGCAGCGTCCCCGGCCTGCAAGTCGAGGTCGAGCAGCATCACCCAGCGCTGCCGCGTCTCGGCCAACTGCCACGCCGTGTTGACGGCGACCGTGGTGGCGCCGACGCCGCCGCGCACGCCGAGAACGAAGACGAGCTTGCCGGTGCGAGCGGTCTGCGGTTCGACCGCGCCGGTGAGCACGCCGTTGCAGGCGCGCGTGACCAAGTCGGCAACCAGCGGCTTGAAGAAATACTCGGCGACGCCCGCGGCCTTGAGATTGCGGTAGAGTACGATGTCGTTGCGCCGGCCGACAATGATGACGCCGGTGTTGGGCTCGCAGACCTGGGCCAGCTCGTTGACCCGCGCTACCGGATCGGCGGCATCGTCGAGGTCCACGATCAAGAGCCGAGGCGACGGTTGCTCGGCCAGCTTCGCGATGGCGGTCTCGATGTCGCCCGAGACGATATCCGTGTCCTGCGCATTCAAAGCCGCAAGCGACTGGCGGATGGTGGCTTCGGCGTCGTGGTCGCGCGTGAACGCCTGCACGGTCGGCGCGGCGATGCGCGCGCTGGTCCGAGAGGTGACGACGGAAGTGTCGGTCATGGGTTCGCCTCCCGCTACCGCACGACGGCGGGCGGCCGCCGCACCGCCTTTTCGACCGAGCTGTTCGACTGGCTCGGCTTGCGATCGAGTTCGCTCAGCGCCGGCGAGACCTCACTCGCCCAGGTCGGCGGCGGGAGACGTTCGTCCTGCGCCATCGGCCCGGCCTGAAGCGAGCGCACAGACAGATGCAGGCGGCCGAGCTGAGCGGCCACGAACAGCCGCTCGGCCTGCCGGTCGGTGACCTCGAAGGTGACGGTCTTGGGGATTTGCGACACCGTCCCCAGCATTACCGATTTCGCTTGCGCCGGGAGCCTTCCGCTGGTGTTGAGCGACTGATCGACGGCGATGACGCGCACGTCGCGCAGCACGGTTTCCGCCACCGTCTTGCGGCTGGCATCGCCGCCGGGACCGGCCAGGCTTTGCGTCAGGATCACGTCGACCCGGTCGCCGGGCAGAACCAGGCCGGCAACGCTCTGCGGCGCGTCAACCGAAATCGAGACCGCGCGGGTACCCGGCGCGAGCACCGCCGAGAGGAACCGCCGTTCGTTTGGCTTGACCAGATCGGAGGCAACGATCGGCTCATCGGACGTGAAGGCCCGACGCGTCACGGCGCCGATGAATTCGCCGTCCGTCACCTGGCCGCGCAGCAGACTGCCGGGACGGATATGGCCGGGGCCGACGTCTTTCCAGCGCAGATCGCCGGGGCGCAGCAGCGTGCCGGTCGGGAGCGCGCGGCCCGCCACCAGCACGGCCAGCTGCGGCGGGGGCTGCGGCGCTAGCGCGACGCCGTTCCGCGCCTGCTGGTACCAGAGCACGGAGAGCGCAAGGCCGCCGACCAGACAGAGGGCGCCTATAACGAGCAGAAGATTCCGGACGAACATTGGTAAAGCTCGCTAGCGAGATAAAGGGCGACGCCGCCGAGCACCGCGACCGCGTAGGGCACCGAATAGCCGGCGCGCATGCGCGCAGTGCCGGCGCGGCGGAATTGGGCGAACGAGCCGGCTGGATGGCGGCCACCGTCGGAAGTGGTATGGGTGCCATGCCGCTTAGCGGCGCGCGCATGCTTGAGGCCGTGAAACGCGGCGAGATAGACGACGCTCAGCAGACCGCCGGTCAGCGCAATCGCCATCAGCAACGCGGCGACTCGGTCCGGCGGCACTAGCAGCGTGGCGGCGGCGACGAGCTTGGCATCGCCGGCGCCCAGCGCATTGAGGTGGGCGGCGACCAGAAGCGCCAGGAACACCAACATGCACAGCAGCAGACTCACCGGCGCCGAGCCCGGGCGCGACAGCAGGCTCAGGATCGCGCCGCCGGCCGCGACAAGCGCGACCGCCTCGTTGGGGATGATCCGCCGTTGCAGATCGATCCCGGCGGCGATCGCCAAGACGGCCAACACCGCCGCCCACAGGATCGTCCGTGCGAGAATAAGGCTCATTCCTTGCCTCCGCCGTGGCCCCTACCTTTGCCGTCCCCGTGCGACGGCGATGGCGATGTGGGCGAGCTCGTTGGCGACGTCGTCGACGAGCCACTGCCGTTTCAGGCCGGCGGGGCCACCTTGCCGCCGATATAGGTGAACATGGCGCCCAGGTTCACGCCGACCAGCGTGAGGCCGACGATGATCGCCAGCGCGATCAGCGAAGCGATGAGCCCGTATTCAATGGCCGTGACGCCGCGTTCCGATTTGATCATCAGCGCGTCCGCCACGGACTTAGACAGGGACTTGGATAAGCGACGCATGGGTTCCTCTCCGTCATGACTGCTCTGGCGCTCCGGGCGCCACAAGTAATCATGCGGTCAAACGCCGTTATTTCTTTGATAAATATCAAGAGATTTCAGTATAAAATCCCATAAACGCATATATATCGATATTACTACTGTACCACTCAAGTATATATCTACCACCTATACATGACAACATTTTCCACCGGCGCGACGGCGCCGGGTTGCGGCGCTGCCATCCGGTGACGTTGGCAGTTGGACATGGCGGCAAGCCGCCAACCGCGCTGCTTCAGCCTTGGCGCGAGTCTTCGCGTGCCGGCGCCGAGCCGCCGCGCTTTGCGCCGGGGTCATGCCCGCGCTCGTCTTTGTCGCCCCCGCGCGCGGGCGTAACCCGCCCGCTGCGCAGCAGTTCCTCCGCGCGCTCGGCCGTCACCGGCGCGCTGTAGTAATAGCCTTGCACCTTGCTGACCGGCGAGGTCGCCGTCAGGAACGACCACTCGCGCTCGCTTTCGACGCCTTGCGCAATGACCTCGATGCCGAGCTCGCGCGCGATGCCGACGATGGCGCGCACCATGGCGGCGCTTTCGGGATCGTGCGCCGCCGTGCTGGTCAACAATTTTGGGATCTTGAGCCGGTTGACCCGGTAGGTGCGCAGATATTCGAGCGAGGAATATTTGGTCCCGAAGTCGTCGATCGAAATCTTCACGCCGAGCTGCTGCAGCCGTTCGAGCACGTCGTTCTGCGTCAGGGTGGCGCGCGCCAGCATGGATTCGGTCACGTCCAGCTCGAGCGCCTGCGGCGCCAGGCCCCATTTTTCCAGCGTCGTGCGCACGAATTCGACGAACTCGTCGCCGGCCTTGATCTCGGTGGGCGAGATGTTCACCGCGAGCGTGGGCGGCGCGCAACCGCCCTCGCGCCAGCGGTACATCTGCGCGCAGGCCTCATCGAGCACCCAGCGTCCGATCGCGGTGATCGTGCCCGTGCGCTCGGCGACCGGCAGGAAAGCCGAAGGCGTGAGCAGGCCGCGGGTCGGATGCTGCCAGCGGATAAGCGCTTCCATGCCGACGATGCGGCTGCTGCTGAGCTCGACCTGCGGCTGGTAGCGCAACCGGAATTCGCCGCGGCTGAGCGCGCCGCGCAACTCGTTGGCAAGCTCGACCTGCTCGCGCACCTCGCTGTCGAGTTCCTCGGTATGGAAGCGATACTGGTCGCGCCCCTCTTCCTTGGCGCGGTAGAGGGCGATGTCGGCCTGCGCCAGCAATTCCTCCGCAGTATCGGTTTCCGCTTCGTAGATGGCAATGCCGATGCTGGCGGTCATGTGCAGGGTATTGCCTTCGATCTGATAGGGCTCGGCCAAGGCGCCGCGGACTTTTGCGGCCAGCGTTCCGGCATCGGCACTCTCGGCGAGATCACCCTGCAACACCGCGAACTCGTCGCCGCCCAGACGGCCAGCCAGATCGGTGTCGCGGATACTGTTCTTGATGCGCCTGGCCACTTCGATCAGGAAGGCGTCGCCAACCGGATGGCCGAGCGTGTCGTTGATGTCCTTGAAGCGGTCGAGGTCGATATAGAGCAGCGCAAAACCCGGCGCACCGCGGCGGGCGGTGACGAAAAACTGTTGCAGCCGCTCGACGAAGGTCGAGCGGTTGGCGAGCCCGGTCAGCGGATCGGTGCGCGCCAGTCGCGCGATCTTTTCCTCGGCGATCTTGCGCTCGGTGATGTCGATCAACAGGCCTTCGATTTCGGTCAGGCGGCCGGCGGTATCGCGAATCTGGCTGTAGCGGTTTTCCACCCAGCGATAGTCGCCGCGGCTTGTCATCAGCCGGAACTCGAACACGCCGCGCGGCTGGTCGCTTTCGAGCGACTGCGCCTGCATTTCGCGCACCGCGGCGAGGTCGTCGGGATGTATAAGCTGCTGATAGAGATGCGGGGATTCGGTCAGCGCGGTCGGCTCATAGCCGAACAGCTTGATGTTCTGCGACACATAGATCATCGGCAGCGAGGGCACCCCGCGCAGCCGGTAGAGAACGGTCGGCGTATTCTGGACGATGCGGTTGGCGTTGGTGATTTCGGTGACGTAGCGGTCGCGCTGGATGGCGTTTCCGATCAGGTCGCCGACCGTGGTGAGGATCTCGATCTCGAAATCGTACCACGCCCTGTCGCTCTTGCAGTTGTCAAATCCGATCTGGCCCCAATACTTGCCGTCGACCATCACCGGCACCAGGAGCAGCGATTTCGTGTTCAGCCGCTCCAGCATCGTCTTGAGATCGCCGGTCGCGGTGCGCAGCTCGGCGGTCACCACATTTCCGTCCTGCAGCGGGCTCTGCCAGGCGGCGAGCTGGGGCGACCTCAATGCCGGGTCCTCGAAAAATTTGCGGTCGACGATCATCTTGAGGCCTGGCGCGTTCCAGGCGTAGCGCAGCCTCGGTACCGGATCGCCGCGGGGTGAGCGCTCGAGGACATTCATGCGGTCGACCTGCAGGGCGCGGCTGATCGTTTCCAACGCCTTGGGAATAGCGTCGTCAAGACTGGACGCGGTGACCAGTTCGGTGGCGCTGGACGCCACCGCGTGCAATAAGGCGTCGCGCTGCTTGAGCTTCTCTTCGACGGCCTTGCGTTGGGTGATATCGCGTTCGATACCGCGATAACCGCAGAATTTTCCGCTGTCGTCGAAAATCGGAACGCCGCTGGTTTCCATAACGATCTCGGTGCCGTCCTTGGCGGCCACGGTATTCTCCAGCATCGAAAATGGCCGATGCGCGGCGGCGATCGGGCCGAATATCGCGCCGACCCGCTCCGCCTCCGCCGGCGGCATGAGATCGAACGGCGTCTTGCCCATGATCTCGTCTGGCTCGTAGCCAAGGAGGCCCGCGAAAGCCGGCGTGTAGTAGGTATAGCGGCCGTTCCGGTCGATCTCCCAGATGTAATCCGTCGTCGATTCGACGAGGCCGCGGTAACGCTCTTCGCTCTTGCGGACGGCCTCTTCCGCCTCGCGGCGCGCTGTCGCGTCGCGGAAAATGCCGAGTACGTAGCGCTGGCCGCCGATTTCAATCGGCGCGGAATTGATATCGACATAGAACACCGAACCGTCCTTGCGCTTGACTGGCATATTGGCGGCAATGTCGACCTCGCCGCGCGCCTGCCGCTCGAATGTCCGCGCAACCATCCGCAGCTTGTCGGCCGGGTGGATGGCATCGATAGTCATGTGCAACAGATCGTCTCTGGTATGGCCGAGCATCTGGCAGAGGCTTTCGTTGACCGCGAGGAACTTCTTTGTCTCGGCGTCGGCCAGCGCGATGCCGTCACGCGCACGCTCGAAAATCGTCTTGAACCGCGCCTCGGACTGCCGCAGCGCTTCCTCCACCCGCTCCCGCTCGGTCACATCCATATATGTTCCGAGCATGCCGAACACTTCCCCGTCGACGTTGCGCAAGGGCACCTTGTTGGTCAGAAGCGTGATCGTCGTCCCGTCGGGGGTCGTCTGAGGCTCCTTAATGAGCAGCTTGCTTTGGCCGGTATCGACGACTTCGCGGTCGTCATTACGATACAGCTCCGCCTGATCATGCCATCCCATCTGGTAGTCGTCTTTGCCGACAACGTCCTCCGGACGGTCAAATCCCGCATCTCGGGCAAAGGGCTCATTGCAGCCCAGGTAAACGAGATTCTTGTCTTTCCAGAATATGCGGGCGGGCACCGTATCGACAATGGCTCTGATGATCTGCTGTGACTCCCGCAGTGCCGCTTCCGCCCGTTTATGCTCATCAATCTCCTGCGTGAGGGCTTCGGCGCGCTCATCGAGGCTCTCATTGACGTGCAACAGTGCGCGCAACCGGATGACGCGGAAGGCAACGTAGGACATCACGGCCAAGGCAATGCCAAGCAGCGATAGCAAGGCTACCGGATTCATGACGCCCCCCCCGGCACGGCGGCCTCCTCTGCCGGTGCAAGCCGACCCAGCCGCAGTAGTTCAGCCGCCCGTTTCGCGCTCACCGGACGGCTGAAATAGTAGCCCTGCACATAGCGGCAGCCGGACGCCGCCAGGACCTCGAGTTGCGCCTGCGTCTCGACGCCTTCGGCGATGACCTTGATGCCCAGGGCGCGCCCCAGGCCGATCGCCGCCTGCACGATGGCGACGTCGCCGGTGTCTTGCTGGATGTCCTGGACGAATTCCTGCGCGATCTTGAGGTGGTTGACGTGGTAGGCGCGCAGATAGCCGAGCGAGGAATAGCCGGTGCCGAAATCGTCGATGGCGATCCCGACCCCGAGCGCGCGCAGGCGGTCGATGATCTTGCCGTTCTGGCGCGTCGTCTCCATCAGGACCGATTCGGTCAGTTCCAGTTCGATCGCCTTCGGCTCGATGTTCCAGTGCTGCAGCTTGCTTGACAGCTCGTGATCGAATTCGGGCGTCGACTTGAACTGCTCGGCCGAGACGTTGAGCGCGATCGTGGGCGGCGTCAGCCCCTGTTCGCGCCAAGCGGCGATTTGGCGGCAGACGGTCTCGGTGACCCAGCGGCCGAGCGGCAGGATGGTGCCGTTCTTTTCCGCGATCGGGATGAAGCGCGCGGGATAAAGCAAGCCCTGGTTGGGGTGATGCCAGCGCGCCAGGGCCTCGATCCCGACGATCGTGCCGGTCTCGATCTCGACCTGCGGCTGGTAGACGAGTTCCAATTCGCCACGGTCGAGGGCGCGCCGAAGGTCGCCGCCGAGCATGACGCGTTCGATGGTCGCGACGTCGAGCTCCTCGGAGTGGAAGTGGAACTGGTTGCGGCCCAGTTCCTTCGCCCGGTAGAGCGCGACATCCGCCTGCTTGACCATATCCTCGGGACCGCTCGCCTCGGCGGAATAGACGGCGATGCCGATGCTGGCGGTGATGTGCAGCTCGGTGCCCAGCCCGAAGGGCTCGGTCAGCTTGCGCAGCACGCGGGCGGCGAAGGCGCCGGCGTCGGACGGCTCGGAAACGGCCGTCTGTAGAATGGCGAATTCGTCGCCGCCGAAGCGCGCCACCAGATCGCCGCTCGCCCGGCTCAGCTGGGTCAGGCGCTCCGCCACCGCCTTCAGCAACTCGTCGCCCTTGGAGTGGCCAAGCACGTCGTTAACGTCCTTGAAGCGGTCGAGGTCGATGTACTGAATGGCGAAGGAAGGGCCGCCGCGCCGCGCGGCGACGAAGGTGTTGTTCAGCAAATTCATGAACGCCTTGCGATTGGCGAGGCCGGTGACGGGATCGGACAACGCGTAGCGCGCGATTTCGGCTTCGGCGGCCTTGCGATCGTCGATATCGATCAGGATACCTTCGATCGCGGTCAAGGCGTGGTTGTCGTCATAGAGTGCGCGCGTGCGGTCCTCGACCCAGACATAGTGACCTTCGGAGGTTCGCAAACGCCGCTCGCGGCCGGCTTCGGCAGTCTTGCCCGCCACGAGGCTTTCGATGTCGTGCATCACATCCGGCAGATCGTCCGGGTGAAAGGTGTCGAGATAGCGGGTCGGCGACGCCAGGAATTCGCTGGCGTTATAGCCGTAGCGATCAAGGTTGCGCGACACGTAGGTGAGCGGGAACGGCGGCGCCGGCCCAATGCGGTAGAGCACGACCGGGCTGTTTTCGACGATGCGGCTGGCGTCCGCCAAGGCGCGCTGGTCGCGCGCACGCGCGATGCTGGCGCCGATCAACTCGGCCAGGGTCTTGAGCGTGTCGATCTCGATCGCCGACCAGATGCGCTCCCGCTCGCAGTCGTCGAAGCCCATCTGGCCCCACCATGCGCCGTCGACCGCGACCGGTACCAGCAGCACCGATTTGATATCGGTCTGCGCCAGGTGGCTGCGCAGGGGTTCCGGCGCATCGCGGGTGAGCAGGCCCAGCGTTTCGCCCTTGGCGAGGAAGGGGACCAGCCGGTCGCGATCCCAGGTGGCGCCGCCGCGCTCGCGCTTGCGCGGCATCGCTGGCGCAATGCCCGGCGCGTCCCACTCGAGCCACAGCCGCGGGCTGACGCGGCCGTCGGCCTGTTCCTCGTTCACGTAGAGCTCAATGCGGCTGACGCCGCTGGCGCGGCCGATCCGTTCCAGCACGGCCGGAATGGTCTGGTCGGGGGCGAGCGAACGCAGCAGTTCGGTCGCGCTCTCGGTCACCGCTTTGCGGATGGCGTCGGCGCGGACGGCGTCCTCACGCCGCTGCACCAACTCGTCGGTGACGGCGCGCGGGGGAGCCCCAGGTTCTTGGTCGCCCACAGTATCGGGACCTTTGTCTGTCATCGACTGCACTCGCGCACTGTCCGCCGCGCCAACCATGGGCGCACTTCGGCGAAGCCAGCAGCGCAGCTTTTCGCGCATACCGCGTGAAACAATGATCCAGTCAGGGCGCGCGCAGCTTGATAATGGTCAAATAATCATCCGAAAAGACAAATAACTTTATGCCAACGGTTATAAATTGGCAGCATAAACACTGGCCCAAAGCCAGTACTACAATTATACTACACTTGGTAATATTGTACTACTGCTTCGTTTTCCCATAATTATTTTTGCAAAATGCCTTTTCAGTCAAATGAGTTTGCCCAATTTCGCTAACCAAATCGTCAAAATAATCCACGCTATATGATTGTACTACCAGCGCATCACACGGCGGAGGTAGTTTTTAACACGTGAAAATTGCATCGGCCGTCAGGGCGGCCAGGCCGGGTCAAGCTTTGGGGAAGGCTTGCCCACCAAGGGGGCCGAAATGTCACAACGGCAAAAATACTACGAAAGACAAGATATCGAGTCCGAAAGCCAACGCCACGACCAAGGGACGGAAGCGCCCGGAGTTTCTGAAGGACACCTCAAGTCGCGCGTGATCAAACGCTCGCTGGTGGTCGGTGGGCACAAGACCAGCGTCAGCCTGGAAGATGCCTTCTGGCTCGAACTCAGGGCGATCGCGCAGAATCTCGGCGTTCACCTGTCGCAACTCGTGGGCAGCATCGACCTGGAACGCCAGCACAGCAACCTGTCGTCGGCGATCCGGCTGTTCGTCTTCGAATACCGCAGCCGCAACGGGGGCGATGAGCTGAGCCAGACGTCGCAGGCGGTGCTGGTGCGGGCCAAGCGCTACAGCCACGGCGCCCACCACTAGCGGGCGGCCGCCCTCGGTGGGCTGAAACCGGGAGGCCCACCACGCTCTGCCGCGGTGGGCCGGGCAGCCGGGTGCGCGGATCAAGATGAGGGCTGGAGCGGGCGAAGGGAATCGAACCCTCGTATGCAGCTTGGGAAGCTGCCGTTCTACCATTGAACTACGCCCGCTGAGCGGGGGCACCATAGCCAAAGACTCGGCGAAACGGCAAGCGCCTCACGGGGCCGGGCCCGTGTGGCAGCCGACCGCCGGCGCGGGTCGCGCCGCCTGACGTTAACCCTTGAAATGCTTTGACAACTTGAGGCTCTGCGCCTGGTAGTTCGAGCCGATGCCCTGTCCGTAGAGGGTGTCCGGCCGCGCCATCATCAACTCGTAGACCAGACGGCCCACGATCTGCCCGTGCTCCAGAATGAACGGCACCTCGCGCGAGCGCACCTCCAGCACCGCGCGCGATCCGCTGCCACCGGCGCCGGCATAGCCGAAGCCGGGATCGAAGAAGCCGGCATAGTGCACGCGGAATTCGCCGACCAGCGGATCGAACGGCACCATCTCGGCGGCGTAATCGGGCGGCACCTGCACCGCCTCCTTCGAGGCGAGGATGTAGAACTCGTTGGGATCGAGAATGAGGCTGCGGTCGGGGCGCGCGGCGATCGGCTCCCAGAAGTCGAGCACGCCATAGCCGCCGCGCCGGTCCACGTCGATCAAGCCGGTATGGCGCTTGGCGCGATAGCCGACGATGCCGGGCCGCTCGGCGCCGCCGAGATGGCCGGAGAGATCGACGCTCACCGCCACGCCTTCGCTGACGTCGTCGCTGTCGACCAGCCGCTCGCGCGCGTGCAGTTCGCGCAACGCTTGCGGAGCGAGCGAGGCATGGCCGCGGCGGAAACGAATCTGAGACAGCCGCGAGCCCTCGCGCACCAGCACCGGAAAGGTGCGCGGCGAGATTTCAGCGTAAAGCGGACCGTGATAACCGGCCTCGACGCGGTCGAAGCCGCGGGTCTCGTCGGCGATCACGCGGGTGAACACGTCGAGCCGCCCGGTCGAGCTCTTCGGGTTGGCGGAAGCTGCGATGTCGTCCGGCAGCGCCAGGCTTTCCTGCAGCGGCACGATATAGACGCAGCCGGTTTCCAGCACCGCGCCGTCGCTGAGCGAGAACTCGTGCAGCTTCAGTTCGTCGATGCGTTGCGCCACCGTGGTCGAGCCCGGCAGGAAACTCGCGCGTACGCGATAGGCGATATCGCCAAGGCGAAGGTCGAGGCTCGCCGGCTGCACCTGATCGGGCACGAAGGCGCTCGCCATCAGGATGCCGCCATCGGCGGCAAGCTGGCGGATCATGCCGTCGGGCAGAATGCCCTTGTCCTCGATGGCGAAGGAAAGTGCCACGCGCAGTCCTTGGCGTTTCTGCTCATCCTGAGGAGGCGGCGCAAGCCGCCGTCTCGAAGGATGAGGCCGATTTGCGTCACCTTGCCCTTCGAGACGCCCGCTGACGCGGGCTCCTCAGGGTGAGGTGAACCGGCCGATCTAACCCGATAGGCGGCTTGACGGGAAGGCACTGCGTCCGCTAGGAACGCTTTATCCCGTGGTCAATTTGAGCCGGCCGGCTTGCAGCCACGTTAAACAAGTCGCTAAAAGGCCGGGGGACGCGTGAGTGGACCCGGCCGAGAGCTTTCTCTCCGGCCGGTTTTTTGTTGCCGGCGCGGGGCCCAACCCTGCCGCCGGATGGAAGGAGACCACGATGTCCGCGTCAAAGTCCGCGCCTGCGTCCAAGACCTATCGCCCCGAAACCCGCCTGGTGCACGCCGGGACGCTACGCTCGCAATTCGGCGAGATGTCGGAGGGGCTGTTCCTCACGCAGGGCTACATCTATCCGAGCGCGGAGGAATGCGAGTCGCGGTTCTCCGGCAAGACGCCGGGCTACGTCTATTCGCGCTATTCCAACCCGACCATTGCCATGTTCGAGCAGCGCATGGCCGCGCTCGAGGGCGCCGAGGCTGCGCGCGCCACCGCCACCGGCATGGCCGCCGTCACAACCGCGCTCATGGGTCAGGTGAAAGCCGGCGATCACATCGTCGCGGCCAAGGCGCTGTTCGGTTCCTGTCGCTGGGTGATCGAGGACTGGCTCGGCCGCTTCGGCGTCACCTCGACTTTGGTCAACGGCACCGACCTCGACGAGTGGAAGAACGCGGTGCGGAAGAACACCAAGGTGTTCTTCATGGAGACGCCCACCAACCCGACGCTGGAAGTCTACGACATCGCGGCGGTCGCCGACATCGCGCACAACGCGGGCGCGACGCTCACCGTCGACAACGTGTTCGCCACCGCGCTCTACCAGAGCCCGCTGTCGCTCGGCGCCGACTGCGTGGTCTATTCGGCGACCAAGCACATCGACGGCCAGGGCCGCGTGCTCGGCGGCATCATTCTCGGTTCCGAAAAATTCATCCAGGACAACGTGCACCAGTTGATTCGCCAGACCGGGCCGTCGCTGTCGCCGTTCAATGCATGGGTGCTGCTGAAGGGCCTGGAGACGCTGCCGGTGCGCGTGCAGCGGCAGACCGAGACCGCAGCCGCGGTGTCCGTCGCGCTCGACGGCCACAAGAAGCTCACGCGGCTGATCTATCCCGGCCACCCCAACCATCCTCAGGCCGACATCGTGCGCAAGCAGATGAAGGCGGGCTCGACGCTTGTTTCGTTCGAAATCAAGGGCGGCAAGGAAGGCGCCTTCCGCTTCCTCAACGGCTTGAAGCTGATCGGCATCACCAACAACCTCGGCGACGCGAAGAGCCTGATCACGCACCCGACCACCACCACGCATCAGCGCCTGACGCCGGAACAGCGCGCCGAGCTCGGCATCGGCGACGGGCTGGTGCGGCTGTCCTGCGGCCTCGAGCATCCCGACGACGTGGTCGAGGATATTCTGACTGCGTTGGATGCGGTGTGAACCCAAGGAACCGACCGCGCCACGAACGGCTTTTCTTTCGAGTGGCGTTCCGGCAATAATCCCGCGACGGAGCGGCGCGGGGGCGCCGGCCCAAAAGAACAATAAGGCTGATCGATGTACCGGGCGGTAACCCGCAAGATCGAGGTGACGGTGACGCCCCGCTTCGTGCAGGAGCGCTCGTCGCCCGCGAACGGCTATTACTTCTGGGCTTACACCATCGACATCACCAATCTCGGGGCTGAGACGGTGCAGTTGAAGACGCGGCACTGGCGCATCACCGACGCGCTCGGCCGGCTGCAGGAAGTGAAAGGCCCGGGCGTGGTGGGCGAGGAACCGGTGCTCAAGCCCGGCGAGTCGTTCGAATATACCAGCGGCGTGCCGCTGCCGACCCCGTCCGGCTTCATGGCCGGCAGCTACGGCATGGTGACGGGCGAAGGCGAGCCTTTCGATATCGAGATCCCGGCGTTCTCGCTCGATTCGTCCTACGCCGAACGCACGATCAATTAGCGCATGATCCCGAAAAGTGGGAACCGGTTTTCGGACAAGATCGTGCGCAGACAAAATGTTGGGATGGTGCCGCGGTTCAACACAGGACGATCGCCCGCTAGCGCACCGCCGGCAGGCAGCCTTTGAAGCGGGCGAGCGCCCGCTTCGGCACCACGGCCAGCACCGCGCCGCGTTGCGCGAAATCCTGCATCGCCGTCACCCGCTTCGGCGGCAGCGCCACGCAACCATGGGTGCCCTTGGCGCCTTTCAGCCAGAGATGAATGAAGATGCAGGAGCCGGCGCGCGCGGCGCGGTCGGTCGGGTAGTCGACCAGCAGGCCCTCGCGATATTGCTTCACGCGCCACATGTTCTCGCCGTGCACGCGCCAGCCGACCTTCGCGCGCGAGGTGATGGTGTTGTAGGCGGGCGAACGCGGGTCGTCGACGCAGGTGACGCCGGGGACAAGCCGCAGATAACCGCGACGCGGCGAGGGCGCGAAGCCGAAGCTACGGCCGACGCGGAACACGCCGGCCGGCACGCGCAGGTCGCCGTCGACCTTGATGGGCTCGCCGCGCGCCGCGAAACCGCGAAAGGCATGCGCCCAGGCAACGCCGCGATAGCCGAGCAGCGCCGTGAACGGTCCGCCCGCCGGCCGCCACGGGGCACGCGCTGAAGAACGGCTGAAGCGCCGCGCGGCGGCGGTGGTGCCGTGCATGGTGGCCGGCACGACCAGCAGCAGACGGTCCGCACGGGCAAGCGGCGCCGGGCAGCTTTGCGCCAGCGCCATCCGCGGCGCGATCAGCAAGACAAGAGCGATCGGCGCCGCGCGTAGCAAGACCTGCCTCAACCCGGATTGGCGCCGACGTCGGCGGGGGCGAATTCGTAATTGGCGCTGCAGAACTCGCAGGTCACCGAGATGCGGCCGTCCTCGACCATGTGGTCGCGGTCGTCCTGCGAGAAGCTCTTGAGCATGGTCTCGACCGCCTCGCGCGAGCACGAGCATTCCGCCTTGACGGCGCCGTGTTCGAACACGCGCACGCCGGGCTCGTGGAACAGGCGGTAGACCAACCGCTCGCTGGAGAGCCCCGGATCGATCAGCTCCAGGTCCTCAACGGTGGTGACCAGGGCGCGGCCTTCGACCCAGGCCTCGTCTTCCTGCACGTCCGGCAGTTCCATGCCCTCCGGCGCGTCGCCGGGGTGGAGGTCGGGCTGGCGCGCGCGCTCCGGCGCTTTCGGCAGGAATTGCAGCATGATGCCGCCGGCGCGCCAGGCATGGCGGGGGCCGCCTTCGGCCGCGCGCAGCTCCTCGGCCACCGCCAGGCGCACCTGCGTCGGGATCTGCTCGGAGCGGTGGAAATATTCGTGCGCGGCGTCCTCGAGCGAGCCGCCTTCCAGCGCCACCAGGCCCTGGTAGCGGCTCATGTCGGGGCCCTGGTCGATGGTCATGGCGAGATGGCCCTTGCCGAGCAGGCTGGGGCCGTCGTCCTTGCCGGCGGCGATAGCCTCGGCGACCGCCTTCTTGTCGAAGCGGGCACAGGCGCGCACCTTGTCGGGGGTGGTGAAGTCCACCACGATCATGCGCACGGGGCCATCGGTCTGGGTCTGCAGGATGAAGCGGCCGTCGATCTTGAGCGCCGAGCCGAGCATGATCGTCAGCACCACCGCCTCGCCCACCAGCTTGGCGACCGGCGGCGGATAGGCATGGCCATCCAGGATCCGGTCGACCACGGGCCCGAGCCGCACCACGCGCCCGCGCAGGTCGAGCTTGGCGACCTCGAACGGCAGCACGCTGTCGTCGTTGGGCGTCGCCGAGGGCGCGCGGGTGGGAATGGCGGTTTCGGGATTGGTCATGATGGGATCGGTCATGCCCCCATATGTAGCGCTGAAACGGCGAAACGCGAGACCCCGATCCACCGCATCCTGAGAGCGGCGCGATACGCGCCCGTCTCGCAGAATCGGCGATCTAGCCGTCCGCGTGCAGGCACCAGGCCAGAAGGCCCTTCTGGGCGTGCAGGCGGTTTTCCGCCTCGTCGAACACCACCGACTGCGGCCCGTCGATCACCTCGTCGGTGACCTCCTCGCCGCGGTGGGCCGGCAGGCAATGCATGAAGATGGCGTCGGGCTTGGCCTTGGCCATCAGCGCGGCATTGACCTGATAGCGCTTGAGCACGTTATGGCGGTGCTTGCCGTCGCGGTCGCCCATGGAGACCCAGGTGTCGGTGACCACGCAGTCGGCGCCGCTGACGGCGGCCTCCGGGTCGTCGCCGATATCGACGTCGGCGCCGGACTGCTTGACCCAGTCCATGCAGCCATTTCTTCGGCTTGAGCTCGGCCGGCGTCGCCACGCTGAGCCGGAACTCGAAGCGCTCGGCGGCGTGCATCCAGGAGGCGAGCACGTTGTTGGCGTCGCCGGTCCAGGCCACGGTGCGGCCGCGGATCGAGCCCTTCTTCTCCTCGAAGGTCATGACATCGGCCAGCACCTGGCAGGGATGCGAGCGCCGCGTCAGCCCGTTGATCACCGGCACGGTGGCATGGCGCGCGATTTCCGCCACCGCCTCGTGATCGAGCGTGCGGATCACGATGGCGTCGACGAAGCGCGAGAGCACGCGCGCGGTGTCGGCGAGCGTCTCGCCGCGGCCGAGCTGCATCTCCTGCGCGGTGAGCATGATCGACTCGCCGCCGAGCTGGCGCATGCCGACGTCGAAGGAGACGCGGGTGCGGGTCGACGGCTTGTCGAAGATCATCGCCAGCGTCTTGTCGGCGAGCGGCTTGGCGTACTGCCCGCGCGCGCGCGCGGCCTTCATGGCGCGGCTGGAATCGATCAGATGGCCGAGCGTCTGCTTCGGGATGTCGGTGAGGTCGAGGAAATGCCGCACGCCGTTCGCGGTCATGACGCCGCCTCCTTCGCCGGCTTGGCGGCCTCCGCCAGCCGCGCGCAGGCGCGCTCGATGCGGTTGACCGCCTCGCCGATCTCGGCCTCGTTGATGATGAGCGGCGGCAGCAGCCGCACCACGTTGTCGCCGGCGGCGACCGTGATCATCTTCTCGGCGCGCAGCTCGTCGACCATGGCGCCGGCCGGCGGCACCATGCGCAGACCCATGAGCAGGCCCTCGCCGCGCACTTCCGCGACGACCGAGGCGTAACGGTCCTTGATCTCGGCGAGCCGCTGCTTGAGCAGCAGCGACATCTGGCGCACGTGCTCGATGAATTCGGGCTCCAGCACCACGTCGAGCACGGCATTGCCGACCGCCATGGCGAGCGGATTGCCGCCGAAGGTCGAGCCGTGGGTGCCGGCGGTCATGCCCTTGGCCGCTTCCGCGGTGGCGAGACAGGCGCCGACCGGGAAGCCGCCGCCGAGCGCTTTCGCCAGCGCCATGATGTCGGGCGCAACGCCAGTGCGCTCATAGGCGAAGATCTCGCCGGTGCGGCCGACGCCGGTCTGCACCTCGTCGAAGATCAGCAGCAGGCCGTTCTTGTCGCAGAGCTCGCGCAAGGACCGCAGGAACGCCGACGGCACCACGCGCACGCCGCCCTCGCCCATGATCGGCTCGATCAGGATGGCGGCGGTTTCGGGCCCGATCGCCTTCTTCACCGCGTCGAGATCGCCGAACGGCACCTGGTCGAAACCTTCGACCGGCGGGCCGAAGCCGTCGAGATATTTCTGGTTGCCGGTGGCGGCGATAGTGGTGAGCGTGCGGCCGTGGAAGGCGCCCTCGAAGGTGATGATGCGGTAGCGCTCCGGCTTGCCGGAGGCCGACTGGTACTTGCGCGCCATCTTGATGCAGCACTCCAGCGCCTCGGCGCCGGAGTTCTGGAAGAAGACGAAGTCGGCGAAGCTCGCCGCGCACAGCCGGTCGGCGAGCCGCTCGCCCTCCGGGATGCGGTAGAGATTGGAGACGTGCCAGACCTTCTTGGCCTGCTCGGTCAGCGCCTCGACCAGATGCGGATGGCAATGGCCGAGCGCGTTGACGGCGACGCCGGAGGTAAAATCGAGATAGCGCTCACCCTCAGCCGTGACGAGCCAAACGCCCTCACCCCGCTCGAAAGCGAGGTCCACACGCGCATAAGTCGGCAGAAGATGCGAGCTCACGGTCTGATTCTTCCATCGGGCGAAGGGCCAAAATCGTCGGGTCGATTTGCCGAAATAATCGGGTCGATTTGCCGAAATAAAATGTGCCGCCTCCCGGGGCGGCACTTTGAAGAGTTTATGACCGGAGCCATCGCCGGTCAACCGAAGCCGGCCATGCCCGCCTGGACTCAAAATTGCCTCAAGGGCCGATTCTAAAGGAAAACTTGTTGGTAGTTGCGATTGGGGGCTTGCGAACGCTTGCGCGCGACTCACCCCATATTGTAGGTTTCTAGTCAAGTCAGTACGAGATGTCGTGCGACTGACTGTTTTCTAGTTCATGCCTGTTGCGTAACGCGGCGGGGGCCCTGGAGGGTGCCCGGTGGAGGTGGGTGGATTCCGCCCAAGGTACTGAAAGTCGAGGAGAAAACCCAATGGGCTGGACCGACGAACGGGTCGAACTCCTGAAGAAGCTGTGGGCGGATGGGCTGTCCGCCAGCCAGATCGCCGCGGAACTCGGGGGCATCACCCGCAACGCCGTCATCGGCAAGGTTCACCGGCTGGGCCTGTCGGGGCGGGCCAAGAGCCCCTCCTCCGCTACCCCACGCCCGCGCAAGCCGCGCTCCAGCGGCCACATGCTGCGGGTATCGCGGCCGGCGGTGCGCGGCAACACGGCGCTCGCCTACGACTACGAGGCGGAACCCGAGCCGGAGCTCCTGGAGATTCCGGTGGAGCAGCGCAAGACGCTGCTGCAGCTCAACGAGCACACCTGCCGCTGGCCGATCGGCGATCCCGGCGGCGGCGACTTCTTCTTCTGCGGCGGCGAGACCGCCAACGAGCTGCCCTACTGCGCGTATCATTCGCGCGTCGCCTACCAGCCGGCGTCGGACCGCCGGCGCGAGAAGCGGCAGTTCAGGGGCTGAAGCAGGTTTATTCGGGTGAGGTGCAGATGGCCGGGCTTCGTGCCCGGCCGTCTTGTTTTCGGAAGCACGGCGTCAGCAATCTTCCCGCTTGTGGGAGAGGGGCAAGCGAGTTCGCTGAGCAGCTCACGCGTCGTCACCGATGCGCACTCTTCAAACAACTCCGCATTCGCAGCGTCTCCCACAAGGGGAGAGGGAAAGCGAGAATGCCGCCTCTCACCCATCACCGATCCACTTTTCAAACAGCCATGCGTTATCGCCCGTATTCTTTGTCGGGCGCCGGGTCCGCCCGTATTCCCCCTTCTCTCTTCCCCCTCTCGAAACGTGAGAGGGGGTGGCGCGCCGATCGGCGCAACCATGTCTTATGGGCACGCCTTCTTTTCGAAGGCGTGGCGCCTCTCGGCGCGCCACACGCGGCTTTTCTGTCCCTGGCGCCGTGCTTCCGGGCTGCGACGGGATCCGAGCCGGATCCCCGATCCGGGCAGCTTCCGCCGCCCTTCGTCGCCGCCGCGTCCAGCCATCGAAGGCAGCCGGTCGTAATGCCGGCGGACGGCTGGCCAGGGCCTCCCGGGAACGGGGTTACGAATCCCGCCCGCGGGCGCCGCATCCAGCTCCATCATCGTGACGTCTCGCGACGACGCCCTCAGTCGAGCCGGACGCTGACGATGATAAGGGCGCGCGTGGGAGCGGGGATAAGTTGGCCGATTTTTTTTCGCCGGTCATTCCGGGACGCGCCGAAGGCGTGGGCCCGGAGTCCAGGGGTCATGCATGAGGACGTCGCTCTGGATTCCGGGTTCGCCGCTTCGCGGCGCCCCGGAATGACCGTGGAAAGCCCTACGCTACCCGCCCGAAGCGGTCGTCGAGCGCGTAGCCGGCGCCGCGCACGGTGCGGATCGGGTCGGCCTGCTGGCCGCGGTTGATGGCCTTGCGCAAGCGGCCAACGTGAACGTCGACGGTGCGCTCGTCGATATAGATGTCCGAACCCCAGACGCCGTCGAGCAACTGCTCACGCGAGAACACGCGGCCGGGGCGCTCCATGAGAAACTCCAGCAGGCGGTATTCGGTGGGCCCGAGATCGATCGCGCGGCCGTTGCGCGAAACGCGCTTCTTCTCGCGATCGAGCTCGATGTCGCCGATCGACAGGATGGTCGCCACGCGCTCCGGGTTGGCGCGGCGCAACAGCGCGCGCACGCGGGCGAGCAGCTCCGGCACCGAGAACGGCTTGACGATGTAGTCGTCGGCGCCGGTCGAAAGCCCGCGCACCCTCTCGCTCTCTTCGCCGCGGGCGGTGAGCATGATGATCGGCAGGCTCGCGGGTCTCCGGCCGCGCGCGCAGGCGGCGGCAGAGCTCGATGCCGGACAGGCCCGGTAACATCCAGTCGAGCACGACCAGATCGGGCGTCGCTTCCTTCAGCTTCGTGTCGGCCTCGTCGCCACGGGCGGCCGAGTCCACTTCGTAGCCTTCAGCTTCGAGATTGTAGCGGAGCAGCATGGTGAGCGGCTCCTCGTCTTCCACAATCAGGATGCGCGGGTTCATCTCTTTTTCCGTTTCTCTTACTTATCGACCGCCGTCCTCACTGCCGCGATATTGGTGGTGTCGCCCTTCGGCCTCTGGTCGGCGATCGGCCGGCCCTCGATGATGTAGTGCACCGTCTCGGCAATGTTGGTGGCGTGATCGCCCATGCGCTCGATGTTCTTGGCGCAGAACAGAGATGGATGCAGAAGGTGATGTTGCGCGGGTCTTCCATCATGTAGGTGAGCAGCTCGCGGAAGACAGACGTGCAGACCGCGTCGATCTCCTCGTCGCCACGCCACACCGCCAGCGCGGCGGTGAGGTCGCGCCGCGCATAGGCGTCGAGTACGGCCTTGAGCTGCTCGAGCACCAGGTCGGTCATGTGCTCCACGCCGCGGATCAGCTTGGGCGGCGGGAACTCGCCGTTGAGCGCGACGACGCGCTTGGCGATGTTCTTGGCGAGATCGCCGATACGCTCGAGGTCGTTGGCGAGCCGCAGCGCACCCACCACTTCGCGCAGATCGACCGCCATCGGCTGGCGGCGGGCGATGGTCAGCACCGACATCTCCTCGATCTCGCGCTGCAGGTTGTCGATGTTGGCGTCGGCCGCGGTGACACGCTGGGCGAGCGTCGTGTCGCGCTTGGCGAGCGCGTCGACGGCGTCGGCGACCTGCTTCTCGGCCAGACCGCCCATTTCGGCGACCATGCGGGACAGATCCTGGAGGTCGCTGTCGAACGCCTTGCTCGTATGATCGCTCATGGTGGTCGTCCTCACGTCATCCGGGTCGGTCATATGGGGATTCCTCTACGTCTTTCCAACATGACGGCCCCTACGGGGCCAGCCCGGTTAGCCGAAGCGGCCGGTGATGTAGTCCTGGGTGCGCCGGTCGCTCGGGCTGGTGAAGATGCGCGTGGTTTCGTCGAACTCGACCAGTTCGCCGAGATACATGAACGCGGTGTAGTCGGAGACGCGCGCGGCCTGCTGCATGTTATGGGTGACGATCGCGATGGTGTAGTCGTTCTTCAGTTCGTCGATCAGTTCCTCGATCTTGGCGGTCGAGATCGGGTCGAGCGCCGAGCACGGCTCGTCGAACAGGATGACTTCCGGCCGCACCGCCACGGTGCGGGCGATGCACAGGCGCTGCTGCTGACCGCCGGACAACGACAGGCCGTTGGCGTTGAGCTTGTCCTTGACCTCGTCCCAGAGCGCGGCGCGCTGCAGGCAGCGCTGCACGCGGTCGTCGAGCTCGGCCTTCGGCAGCTTCTCGTAGAGGCGGATGCCGAAAGCGATGTTCTCGTAGATCGACATCGGGAACGGCGTCGGCTTCTGGAATACCATGCCGACCTTGGCGCGCAGCAGGTTGAGGTCCTGATGCGGTGCCAGGATGTCCTCGCTGTCGAGGGTGACGTTCCCGACCGCGCGCTGGTTGGGATAGAGGTCGTACATCCGGTTGAGCACGCGCAGGAGCGTGGACTTGCCGCAGCCGGACGGGCCGATGAAGGCCGTGACCTTGTTCTCGTACAGCGGAACGTTGATGTCCTTCAGCGCGCGGTTGTCGCCGTAGAAGAAGTCGAGATTGCGCACCGAAATCTTCTCGACCAGGCCTTCGGCGTCGGCCGGCGTCTGGTCTGGCGGCCGGGGTCGGCGTGGGAACGGCTGTTGTTACGCTCATGACGATTTTCTCTGTGAGGAGAGGAGGCGCGCGGTGATGCTGAGCGCCAGCACCGCCAGCGTGATGATCAGCGCGCCCGTCCAGGCGAGCTGTTGCCAGTCCTTGTAGGGGCTGAGCGCGAACTGGAAGATGACGATCGGCAGGCTGGACATGGGCGCGTTCATGTCCAGGCTCCAGAACTGGTTGTTGAGCGCGGTGAACAGCAACGGCGCGGTCTCGCCGGAAATGCGCGCGACCGCGAGCAGCACGCCGGTGATCATGCCGGCGCGGGCGGCGGGATAGGCGACGCGGGTGATCATCATCGAGCGCGGCAGGCCGATGGAGGCCCCCGCCTCGCGCAGGGTGTCGGGCACGAGCGTCAGCATGTCCTCGGTGGTGCGCACCACCACCGGCACCACGATCACCGCCAGCGAGATGGCGCCGGCCCAGCCGGAGAAGTGCCCCAACGGGGCGACCATCACCTCATAGATGAACAGGCCGATGACGATCGAGGGCGCGCTCAGCAGAGATGTCGTTGATGAAGCGCACCACCATGGTGAGCTTATCGTAGCGGCCGTACTCGGCCATGTAGGTGCCGGCGAGGATGCCGAGCGGCGTGCCGATCGCCACCGCGATCGCGGTCATGATCAGGCTGCCGGCGATCGGGTTGAGCAGGCCGCCGGCGGAGCCGGGCGGCGGCGTCATCTCGGTGAAGACGGCGAGGTTGAGCCCGCTGAAGCCCTTCCACAGCAGATCGGCCAGGATGAAGACCAGCCACAACAGGCCGAAGACGGTGGCGCCGATCGGCAAGCCGACCGCGACGTGATTGCGGCGGCGGCGGCGCGCCGTAGAGCGTGGTGATACCGGCGGTCGCCATGGTCAGGCTCCGATCTTGGCGTTGATGCGCATCAGCATCAGCCGCGCCGCGGCCAGCACGAGGAAGGTGATGACGAACAGGATGAGGCCGAGCGCGATCAGCGACGAGGTGTAGAGGTCGCCGACCGCCTCGGTGAATTCGTTGGCGATGGTCGCCGAGATGGTGGTGCCCGGCGCCAGGATGGAGGTGGCGATGCGGTGCGCGTTGCCGATCACGAAGGTGACCGCCATGGTCTCGCCGAGCGCGCGGCCGAGCGCCAGCATGACGCCGCCGATGACGCCGACGCGGGTGTAGGGCAGCACCACGTAGCGCACCACTTCCCAGGTGGTGCAGCCGACGCCGTAAGCGGCCTCCTTCAGCACCGGCGGCACCGCCTCGAACACGTCGCGCGAAATCGAGGTGATGAACGGCAGCACCATGACGGCGAGGATGAGGCCGGCGGTGAGAATGCCGATGCCGTAGGGCGGACCCGCGAACAGGTCGCCGATCAACGGCACGTTGCCGAGCGTGTCGATCAGGAACGGTTGCAGCGTGCCCTGCAGGAAGGGCGCGAACACGAACAGGCCCCAGATGCCGTAGATGATCGAGGGAATGCCGGCAAGCAGCTCGATGGCGATGCCGATCGGGCGGCGCAGCCACATGGGGCAGAGCTCGGTGAGAAAGATCGAGATGAACAGCCCGACCGGCACGGCGATCAGCATGGCGATGATCGAGGTGACGACGGTGCCGTAGATGGGCGCGATGGCGCCGAATTCGT
The DNA here is from genome assembly GCA_963829755.1 of uncultured Pseudomonadota bacterium. Taxonomy (GTDB): domain Bacteria; phylum Pseudomonadota; class Alphaproteobacteria; order Rhizobiales; family Xanthobacteraceae; genus Pseudolabrys. Next base: position 115,243 of record CAWHJV010000005.1, read on the forward strand.
TGGTGACCGGGTTCCAGCTCTCGGTGACCAGGAAGGCGAAACCGAAATGGTGCAGCGCCGGCCAGGCGCCGCGGATCAGCGAAACAATGATGCCGCCGAGGATGAGGAGGACGGCGATGGCGGCGAGCCGGGTCAGCGTGCGGAAGATGACGTCATTCATCCGCAGGCGCTGCAGCACCTTGGCTCTGTCAGTCGATTGGGTCACCGGCAGGGTCCCACTTTCCAACGCGACGTCGACCACGGGTTCGCCTCCGGTGAGGTGGGCATTCGAGGCTCTCCCTGCGGCTCGGTTCGGGAGGGCCATTTCAAGCGGGCGGGAGCCTCTGTGACAAGCCGCCTTGTGAGCGGCGGTGGACAAGGTTGGGGGCGCCTTTCAGGGCGCCCCCGCCTTGCGTCGCGCGGATTACATGCCGCTGTAGACGGGCTTGCCGCTGCCGTCCTTGATCTCGGCCTTCCAGGTGGCCTCGACCTCGCTGACGACCTTCTGCGGCATCGGCACGTAGTCGAGGGACTCGGCCATCTTGCCGCCGTTCTTGTAGCACCAGGCGAAGAACTTGAGCGCCGTGGCCGACGCCTTCGGATCCTTCGGGGCCTTGTACATCAGGATCCAGGTGGCGGTGGTCATCGGCCACGACTTGGCGCCGGGCTGGTTGGCGAGGATGACGCCGAAGCCGGGCTTGGACTTCCAGTCGGCGCCCGCGGCGGCGGCCTGGAAGGCGGCCGAGGTCGGGGCGACCACGTCGCCGTCCTTGTTCTTCATCTTGGTGTAGGTCAGCTTGTTCTGCAGGGCGTAGGCGTACTCGACGTAACCGATCGAGTTCTTGGTGTTGCCGACGTTGTTGGCGACGCCTTCGTTGCCCTTGGCGCCGATGCCGACCGGCCACTCGACCGAGGTGGCGTTACCGACCTTCGACTTCCAGTCGGCGGACACGTCCGACAGGTAGTAGGTGAAGTTGAAGGTGGTGCCCGACCCGTCCGAGCGGTGCACGACCGCGATCGCCGCGTTCGGCAGCTTGGCGTTGGGGTTCAGCTTCTTCAACGCCGCGTCGTTCCACTTCTTGATCTCGCCCATGAAAATCTTGGCGAGCGTCGGACCGTCGATGACGAGCTCACCGGGCTTGATGCCGGGGACGTTGACGACCGGCACGATGCCGCCCATCACCATCGGGAACTGCACGAGCTGATACTTGTCGAGCTCCTTGCCCGGGCGCGGCGCGTCGGAGGCGCCGAAGGTCACGGTCTTGGCGTGGATCTGCTTGATGCCACCGCCGGAACCGATCGACTGATAGTTCAGGCCGATGCCGGTCTGCTTCTTATAGGCGTCCGCCCACTTGGCGTAGATCGGATAGGGGAAGGTGGCGCCGGCGCCGGAAATGTTTGCGGCGTGCGCGGGAGCGGCAGCGGCAGCGGCGGCGACGAGACCGGCGGCAGCCCATGCGGTCCAATGTTTCACGGGTTCTCTCCATGTTTGCGGCCAAAGGCGCGTGCGGGTGTTCGCCCCCGTCACATCCGCCTGTACCCGTTAGCCGGGCGACCGCTGTTGCTTTGAGACGCTCTCCTGGTGGCTTCGGGCGGAGGTCTGGGCGCGTCAATGCAGCTGTTTCCGAAGCCCGCGGGCAGCCATAGGCGCCGCGTGTCAACCTTTTATAAAGCTTCGATGACAGCTACATGACAGCCTAAGATGCTGATTTTTCGTCGTTTTCCGGATCAGAGGCGCTCCGGGCGGTGGACAGGGGCACATGCATGCAGAAGCTCGCGCCCTGGCCCGGGGTGCTGTCGATGGTCAACCGGCCGCCATGGCGGTTGAGGATGTGCTTGACCAGCGCCAACCCCAGTCCGGTCCCGCCCTGCTGGCGGCTGTCGGCGACGTCGACGCGATAGAAGCGCTCGGTCAGGCGCGGCAGATGCTCGGGCGGGATGCCAGGACCGTAGTCGCGCACCGTCAGCCGCGCCTCGCCAAGGCCGGCGCGGGTCTGCGCGGGGTTGAGCGTGACGTCGACGCGTTTGCCCGCCGCGCCGTATTTGAGCGCGTTCTCCACCAGGTTCTCGAGCGCGCGGATCAATTCGTCGCGCTCGCCCAGCACGATGAGCGGCTCCGGCGGCAGCGAGACTTTGATCTCCACCTCGCGGTCGCGCGCCAGCGTCTGCAGGCCGTCGACCACCTGGCGCACGATGGACCCGAGATCGACGATCGCCGAGGGCTGCAGATGCGCGTTGAGCTCGATGCGCGAGAGTGACAGCAGGTCGTCGATCAGCCGCGCCATGCGGTTGGCCTGCCCCTGCATGATCGCCAGGAACTTCTCGCGCGCGGCCGGATCGTCCTTGGCGCGCCCCTGCAGGGTTTCGATGAAGCCGAGCAGCGAGGCGAGCGGGGTGCGCAACTCGTGGCTGGCATTGGCGACAAAGTCGGCGCGCATCTCCTCGACCCGGCGCAGCGGCGTGAGGTCGTTGAAGGTCATCAGCAGCAGATCGGCGGGCACGCCCTCGCCGGCCGCCAGCCGCACCGGCCGCACGAACGCCTCGTACCAGCGGTCGCGCGGCACCCGCTCGAAGAATTCCACCCGCTGCGGCTCGCGCCGCCGGCTGGCGCGGCGGATGGCGTTGACCAGCTCCGGCATACGCAGGCTGATGAGTGCGGGATCGCCGCGCCGCATGGCCGGCGCAAGCCCGAGCGCCGCCTCGTTGAAGGCGATGACGCGGCCGTCGCGGTCGAGCACGATGGCGGGGCCCGGCAGGCCGGCGATCAGCGATTCGATCAGGCGGGCGGCCGGATGGCCGGCGGTGCCGCGGGCGGCAACACCGCCGCCCGGACCGACGATCTGCCCGGCGCCGCGCAAGACCAGCCAAGCCTCGCGCAAACGGCGCGTGAAGCCGGCGCGGACCGGAAAGTCGGTCGCCTTGTTGTCGCTCCCCATGGTCAATCGGCGTCGGTATTCTCGGGCTCGATCGCGGTGCGGATCGGCTGCGTGACGCTGACTATCCGCGCCGGCGGCGGCTCCGGCAAGGGCGCGCCGCGCCGCGTGCCGAGCCAGGCCTCACGGATGCCCAGAATGACCAGCGCCACCACGAAGGGGCAGAGGTAATAAAGAAGCCGGAACAGGAGCAGCCCGGCGAGCAGGTCTTCCTTGTTGAACTGCCACAGCGCCACCAGCATGGCGGCGTCGAACACGCCGAGGCCCCCGGGCGCATGGCTGGCGAAGCCGAGCAGCGTCGCCGACACGAATACGACCATGAGGGTGACGAAGCCGATATTGGGCTCGTTCGGCAGCAGCATCCACATGGCCATGGTGCAGAAGCCGAGGTCGAACAGGCCGATGACGATCTGCACCAGCGTCGACGGGCCGTTCGGCAGCCGTACGGTCCAGCCGCCCTTGCCGAGCCGGCGCGGCGCGCTCCACACCCAGGCGATATACGACAGCAGAACCGTCAGGATGACGAGCGCGATGGCGCGGTTGGCGATGTCGGGCAGCCGGGTGATGGGCCCAGCCGCATGCGGGTCGAGCGAAGCGCTGATGCCCAGCACGGTGGCGTTGCCGAGCCAGAAGGTGAGGCCGGCGACGAAGCAGATCTTGGCCACCTCCACCGCGTCCAGCCCGTAGTGCGAATAGATGCGGTAGCGCACGGCACCGCCGGTGAAGACGGTGGCACCGATGTTGTGGCCGACGGCGTAACTGGTGAAGCCGGAGAGCGCGGCGATACGATACGGAATCTCGCTGCGGCCGATAGTGCGCAGCGCGAACCAGTCGTAGAAGGTGAGCGTGAAATAGGCGCCGGTGACGAACAGGGCGGCGAAGGCAATCTGGTGCGGACGGGTCGCCTTGAGCGCGTGCACCACCTGGTCGACGTCGATGCCGCGCAGCATGTGGTAGAGCACCACGACCGCGACGGCGATGATGGCGAGGCTGAGCGCCACACCGATCCGGCTCCAGCCGATCTTGTCCTGGAAAAATCGCGCCACCGCGCGCAGCCACTTGAGCATTCGTCCTCCGGGTCGGCGCGAGGGGTCGCTTGAGACGTTGTCGCGTTTTCCGGACGGCGAACCGGTTCCCCCTTCGTCGGGGAACGCGCTGGGCGACACCATCCTCGAAAACGCGCGCCTTCGACCGAGAGCGCGTGGGCTGACCTAGCAGAACTCCGGAGGCCGCGCGAGAGTGCCGCGGGCGGCGGCGAACGGCCCAAATGGCGGGAATTGGGGCAGGAACGCGGCTGGCCAGCCCGCCCCCCATTGGTGGGGAGGGGCGCAAAGACCTTACTGCACCGCCACCGGGCCCGAGGTCACGACCCGCACCTTCCAGTGCGCGGCCGGCGTGGCGTCAAGCTGCAGCTTGCTGGCGAGATAAGCGAGCCGCTCGGTGTCGGTGCCCTTACCGGTGCAGAAGCGGTCCTGCAGGAAGAACGGCGGGGTCGGCTGGTAATAGAGCGTCGCCTCGACGGTCGCCGGCTTGCCGCCGGTGGCAAGGGTGGCGCGATACGCGAGCGAATCGCCGCCGCCGTGGCGGTAGTCGGGATCGTTGCCGACTCCGACCGGACTGGTGTCCTTGGCGAGGTCTTCCGTGGCGCCGAGCGCTTGCGCGATCTTGATGCGCTTCTTCAGGCCGAGAAAGCCGTGCGGCAGCAGGCGGTTGTCCTTCACCTTGCTGCAGATCGACAGGAAGCTGGTGGTGAGCCGGCCTTGCGGTGGCGCATCGGGGCCGCAATTCGCCTTGCCCTTCGTCGGCGGCGTGGACACCAGTTCCTGATAGATCTGCGCCTCGTCCTGGCGCGTGATCTCTTGGTAATGCGGCTGGTGCAGGCGCGCGTCGGGATCGATGCGGGCCTTGCAGTCCTTGTCCCACCAAAGTTCGCCGCGGATCGGCTCGCCGTTCTGATCGACGATGACGCCGGTCGAGTTGGTGCGGCCCGAGGCCCACAGCACCTTGCCGGCGGCGTCGCGCACGGTGAAGGCAATGAAGGCGCGACGGAAGCCGACGCCGGAGGGGAATTTGTGTCCGACCTTGCTGTTGACGGTGACACGCGCGCTCAGCGACCGGGTCTTGTCGTCATAGCTGACGTCGCCGATGACCACACTGGCGGTGCGATTGAGCGCCTGGTCGATCATGGCGCTCTCGGAGGCCGGAATCGAGTTGACGCCCTTCTTGCCGAGCATCGGATCGGACAGGTTGATGCCGAACACGTCGGGGAACTGGGCGGCCATCTTCAACAGGATCAGGTTGAGGCCGACCAGCGTGTGCTTGGCGAAACCGTCGCGCACCGGCAGATCGATATCCTTGGGCGGGAGCGTGTTCTCGGCCTGCGGGAAGCCGTTGTATTCCTGGATCGCCGCGATCTTGCTGCGGTAGAGATTGCCCGCGGCATTCTTGTTGGGCATGTGGCAGCCCTGGCAGCGACTGCGCCAGCGGGCCCGCGCGGGCCGGCAATTCGCCGTCCGGCGTGGTGCCGGTGCGGTAGGCGCTGAACGCCCACTCCGGATAGGTGGTCTGCTCGTAGATGTGGCCGACGATCTGTGTTTTGCCGCTGGCATCGGGCCACATCACCGGTAGATGCACCGAGTGGCAGCTGCCGCAGACTTCCGAGCTTTTGATATTGGCGTCGTGCATCGGCTGAATACCGAGCGCGTTCTTCATCGAGGCGGTCTTGGGATCGGCGAAGGGCCCGGCGAGGCGGTCGGTCGCGCCGACGAAGAAGCTGCCGGTGAAGGTCCGGGCGAGCTTGGTCAGGCCCGGATTGAGGAAGGCCTGGCGCTGCTCCACGCATCGGTTCTGCGGGTCCTTCTTGACCTTGTCGATCGCGGCCTCGCCGAGCGCCATGTGATGGCAGGCCGTGCAGGAGATGCCGTCGCGGGCCAGCGCGCCGTATTTGGCCAGATGGGCCTTGGCGTATGTCGGCGGATAGGGAACCGCGCTGACGTCGGTGCGCAGGAATTGCGCGCACTTGCCGCCTTTTTTCTTCGGCTGGTCGATGCCGAACTGGCGCTGGCCGAGAATGCCGTGGCAGCCGAGACAGGTGTCCTGGATGAGGTCGGACTTGTCGTGATGGAAGGTCTCCGTCTCGCTGGCGAGTTGGGCGAAGAAGATCGGATCGCGGCCGGCGAGCCCCATCGGTGAGCCGCGCCAGGTGCCGTAGGGCGAGATGTTGCGCAGCAGCGTGTCGGTGGCGGGCTGCGTCATGTCGAATTGCAGGCCGGTGCCGCCGGCGCTGTGGCAGCCGACGCATTGATCCGAGGTGAGGAACTGGCTGGCGACCGGCACGCCGGGCTTGACCCACACATTGTCGTAGGTCGAGGACGGCATGGCGATGCGCGCGCGAACGCTCGGCGGCGCGGCCGGCTGGGGGATCAGCTTGCGCATGGCGGGATTGTCCGCCGGCACTTTCTTGCTCACCTGTTGGCGCTCGGCGGCGCGGCGGGCGCGCATCAATTGGACATGGATGTCGAAATCGATCTTCGGAGTGGCCGCCGCCGCCGCGCCCGCAGCTTCGCTCCCGCCGGCAAGCTTTTGCGGGCCGGCCCACGGCACCGGCGGCAGGAAGAAGCTTTGGCTGAGAAACGTCAGGGGCCGGCCGGGCTCGCCCTTGATGTTGTTGAGCGCGGCGAAGGTCTGGTTGTCCTTGGCGGAGGCGTGACAATTCACGCAGTACTGGCCGAAGCCCATGTTGGGCGGTGGGCTCGACTGCGGCGCCGGCCAGTCCACCGCCCAGACGGAGCCGGGCCAGCCGTACCAGCCCCAGAACCAGCCGTCCTCGGCGGCCTCGCTGTCGCGCACCATGATGGCGGCGCCGTTCTGCGTCGGCAGCAGATGGGCCGGGTCGAACTTGTCGCAGGCGGCGGCAGGTGCCGAGTACATTTCCTTGATGATGATCGCGCCGTCGAGAACGGGCGCTGGCTTCTTCGGCGCCGGCCCCGAACTCGGGGCGGTTGACCTTGAGCCAATGATAGAAGTCGGGCGAATACCAGATCAGCACCGGCGAATGCGTGCCGTGATAGACGCCGGTCCACTTGCCATTGGCGTAGGTGGCGGTCCAAGGGCCGGTGTCGCGGACGTGCTTGTCGACCTTCCAGCCGCCTTTTTCGTCGCGGTAGCACAGCTTGTTCATGAACGCGCTGAACGCCTGCTCATAATCGTTGAGCGGCAGGCCGCTGGGATCGCGCACCTTGCGTTCGAGCATGGCGCAGAGCTTGGCGTTGGCCGGATCGTAGACCTGCGGCGTCGCCTGCTGCTCGGGACAGGCCGGCGAAGCCTGAGCCGAAAGACCGATGGAAAGACCGAGGCAAATCGTCAGCGCCGCGATCGCGGCCGCCACGCGCGCATCCAGGTCCCGCATTGCGCTCCCCTTTTGCCCCGGCGTCACCGCCCGCGGCAGCGGCGCGTACCGTCGATGAAGTATCACGTGCAGTACTTGATTCCGCAACCTGAAATAAGCACGCGCCCCGGCGCCAAATGAAAACCCCGGCCCGCTCGCGCGGCGCCGGGGCTTTGCGGGTCGCCAGCGCGTGGCGGATCAGTCGCAGACCTGCACGCGGCGGATGCGCTTGCCCCACCGGGTCCACACCACGCGGCGCACGACGTAGCAGTCGCCGTAGTAGCGCGGCGCGAAGAAGCCGACGCGGAAGCCGTGGTGCCAGCCATGGTGCCAGTGGTGATGATGATGCCAGCCAGGGGCGGCGGAGGCGGCGCTGGGCGCGAGGGCGGCGGCGCCGATGACGGCGGATGCACCGAGGGCGAGGACGAGCTTGCGGACCATATTGCGGGGCATGGGATGTCTCCTGGGGCTTAAGGGACGTGCCTTTCACGTCCGGGTACCCATGCGTCGCGGCCGCGTCCGGGATGGTTCAACAATTTCCGTTCTCCCGTCCCCGCTTCCCCCGCGCGCTTGCGCGTGGCGGGGAGGGTTGAAGCCCGGCCGCCCGAGCTCCCGCGCCGGCTTGCCCGGGGTGCCTATTGGGGGCAACCTGGGCCCGAACGGGCGGCGGCAGGGGCGAAATTCGCGCAAAATTTCCTCGAATCCGTTTGAACCTCGGCGCCGCGGCCCGCGTCCCATCATCGAAGCGAACCGGTCGGTCCCGCGATGCAAACGGCTTCAGACGAGATTCTGATCGCAAGGATCGCGGTCGGCGACCGGCTCGCCATGCAGGTGCTGTACGCGCGTCATCACGTGCGGGTCTTCCGCTTCATCCTGCGGATGACGCGCAACGAGGCGGCGGCGGAGGATTTGATCAGCGAAGTGTTCCTCGAAATCTGGCGCAGTGCGGCCAAGTTCGAGGGACGCTCGGCGGTCACCACCTGGATGCTGAGTATCGCCCGCTTCAAGGCGCTGTCGGCGCTGCGGAAGCGCAGCGAGGAGGAACTGGACGAAGACGCGGCGGCGCAGATCGAGGATCAGGCGGACGATCCCGAGGTCTCGCTCGCCAAGAAGGACAAGGGTGCGCTGTTGCGGGAAGCCTTGAACGGGCTCAGCGCCGAGCACCGGGAAGTCATCGACCTCGTCTACTACCACGAGAAGTCGGTGGAGGACGTGGCAAGTATCGTCGGCATCCCGGCGGCGACCGTGAAGACGCGCATGTTCTATGCGCGCAAGAAACTGTCCGAGCTCCTGAAGGAGCAAGGCGTAGATCGAGGCTGGCCATGAACGCGACCAAGCACGCGACCGAGAACGAAGAGCAAGCGCCCGACGAGATCGAAGCGCTGCTGCCGTGGCACGCCGCCGGAACGCTGTCCCGGCGCGAAGCCGACCGCGTGGAAGAAGCGCTGGCGCGCGATCCGGAACTCGCGCGCCGCTACGGCCTGGTGCGGGAGGAACTCGGCGAGACCATCCATCTCAACGAGACCCTGGGCGCCCCGTCGGCGCGCGCGTTCGATCAATTGATGCGCCAGATCGACGCCGAGCCCAAGCGCGCGGCGCGCACGTTCAATCTCGGCGCGCGCATATCGGAATTCTTTGCCGGCTTGAGCCCGCGCACGCTGGCGCTGTCGGCGGCGGTGGCCGCGGTCGCCATCCTGCTGCAGGCGGGGGTCATCACCGGCGTGGTGCTGAACCGGTCGACCGCCGGCCATTACCAGACCGCCTCGGCGCCGGCGACGGCGCAGGCGCCCGGCGCCTACGCTCTGGTCCGCTTCGCGCCGGCGGCGAGCGCAGCCGATATCACCAAGTTCCTGTCGAGCCACAAGCTCGGCATCGTCGCCGGCCCCATGGCCGGTGGGCTCTACCGGCTGCGCATCGCCGACGCCACGCTGCCGCAGGCGGCGCGCGACAAGCTGATCAAGACGCTGCAGGCGGACAAGGTCGTCGGTTTCATCGCGGCGGCGAAGTAAGGCAGAAGTGACGCGGAGGATCGCATCATGATCGTGCATCGCAAGGCGCTGCTGCTGGCCGCCGGTGTCGCGGCCTTGAGCCTCACGACCGCGCCCGGCGCATCGGCGCAGAATTACCGGTACCACGAACGCGGCGCGACGACCTATCATCGCACGGCGCCGCCGCCGAGGCACCATGGCTCGAACCGTGGCAGTCGCCATCACGACGGCGGCGGCGGTATCGACGCCGGCACCGCGATCGGCATCGGCCTCGCCATCGGCACGATCATCCAGGCGCTGCCGAAGGACCAGCCGCCGCCCGGCGGCGACCATTACATCGACGAGCCGATCGACCATGCTCGCCCGCGCCGTGTGCGGCGACACCGGCCGCGCCACGTACGCACGCCGTTGCCGCCGCGGCGCGCGGCGCAGCGTCAGAGTGGCGCGCCGCCGGCGGGCGAGACGCGGCTCGTGCCCGACGAGGTGGTGATCGAGGTGTCCGACGCCGCGACCGCGCGGCAGATCGCGGCACTGCAGCGGCGCTTCCGCCTGCAACGCATCGAGTCGCGCCGCATCGCGCTCACCGGCACAACCTTCTTCCGCTGGCGCATCCCGGACCGCCGCTCGGTACGCGCCGTCATCCGCGCGCTCGAACGCGACCGCCTGGTGGCGAGCGCGCAGCCGAACTACCTCTACAGCATGCAGCAGAGCGCGCCGCAGGGCGAAGACGGCGGCGCGCAATACGCGTTCGCCAAGCTGCATCTGCCGCAGGCGCATGCCATCGCGACCGGCAAGGGCGTGCGCGTAGCGGTGATCGACTCGGCCGTCGATCTCGCGAGCGCGGAGCTCGCCGGCTCCATCGTCGGCCATTTCGATACGCTGAAAAGCCCGCGCAAGGCGCACGCCCACGGCACCGCGATCGCGGCCCTGATCGCGGGACACGGCAAGCTGACGGGCGCGGCCCCCGGCGCCGATATCCTGGCCGTGCGCGCCTTCGATCCCGAGGCGCAAGGGGCGCAAGGCAGCACCTTCAATATCCTCACGGGCCTCGACTGGGCGGTGCGGCAGCACGCGCGCATCGTCAATATGAGCTTCGCCGGCCCGCCCGATCCGGCGTTGCGCCGCGCGCTGCAGGCGAGCTACCGCCGCGGCATCGTGCTGATCGCCGCCGCCGGCAACGCCGGGCCGAAGTCGCCGCCGCTTTATCCCGCCGCCTACGGCGACGTGATCGCCGTGTCGGCGACCGACGCCGACGACCATTTGCTGAAACAGTCGAACCGCGGCCGGCAGATCGCGCTCGCCGCGCCGGGCAAGGAGATCCTGGTGGCGGCGCCGGGCGACAGCTTCGAGATTTCGTCGGGCACGTCCTATTCGGCGGCGGAAGTGAGCGGCATCGCCGCGCTGCTGATCGCGCGCGACGGCAGGCTGTCGCCCGCCAAACTGCGCCGCCTGATGGAAGAGACCGCCAAGGATCTCGGGCCGAAGGGACGCGATCCGCTGTTCGGCTACGGCCTGGTCAACGCCTTCGACGCGCTGACCCGCGAGCGCGCACCGTTGACGGCGGCGCTGCCGGCGGCGAACGTGCCGCTCCCGGTCAGCCGCGTCAGCACCCACGCGCCGTAGCGCGGCTCACGCCACCATTCCGGGCAAGTGACCGGCGTGGCGCTCGCCATCCGCGCCATGCAGCACGATGCGCACCAGGTCGGCGGCGTTGCGGGCGCCGGTCTTCCTCATGATGCGGGCGCGGTGCACCTCGACCGTGCGGGGGCTGATGCCGAGCCGGCGGCCCACTTCCTTGTTGGACGCCCCGTCGGCGATCGCGTCGAGCACCTCGCGCTCGCGCGGCGTCAGCGCGGTCCAGCCGGGAAAAGCGCCGGCGGACGCGCGCCGCGCGAAGCCCGCGACGGCGCCATCGATGCGCGCCACCAGACGGCGGCCGTCGAGCGGCTTGACCATGTAGTCGACGGCGCCGCGCTTGACCGCCTCGACCGCGTGGGCGACGTCGACGTCCCCCGAGATCATGACAATGGGCGCGCCGTAATGCCGGGCATCGAGCCGCACGAGCAGGTCGAGACCGGACATTCGCGGCAGGTGCACGTCGATGAGCAGCGCCGCGGGCGCCTTCATCGGCACCGCCGCGAGAAACGATTCCGCATCGGGGAACAGGCTGACCCGGTAGCCGGCCAGCGTGAAGACGACCGCCAGCGCCTCGCGCATCGCCGGGTCATCATCGATAATGAGCATGTTTCGGATCTGGGCTGTCGTGGGCATGTCCGCATTTCCCTCAACAACGGCAAGTTGATTGATGACCCCCAGATTGCAACCGGATTTCCTGGCAATGCGTTAAATAGATAAGTTAAATCAGTACTTTATGCGGTAGCGGAGGACGGTACAGCATTATCCCGGTAGGGTTTGCACTGAATTTGTGCAGAGGGCCCGGGGCAGGCAGGTGGGCTGGAACAAAACCACAACGCTGTGATGTTTAGTCGTCGCCGCCGGCCACGCGCCGCCGGGCGCAACCGGGCGATGGACCCCTCAACCATTATGTGGTGACCTAAGCGCCTGTTGGAGCCTTGGAAAACGGGCGCGGGGGCCCGGGGGGCGGAGCGCTGAATGCTGCATGGCTGGGTCGTCATCGCGGTGGCCCTTGTTTACATCGGCCTTCTGTTCCTGGTGGCGAGCTACGGGGACCGCCTGCGGCGTTTCGGGGGCGAGGGCCGCACGCGGCTCCTGATCTACCCGCTGTCGCTGGCGATCTACTGCACGTCGTGGACGTTCTTCGGCTCGGTCGGCTCGGCCTCGCGCACCGGCTACGAATTCCTCACCATCTATATCGGGCCGATGCTGATGATCGGCCTGTTCTCGCCGCTGATCGTGCGCATCGTGCGGCTGGCGAAAGCCCAGAACATCACCTCGATCGCCGACTTTATCGCCGCGCGCTACGGCAAGCACCAGGCGGTGGCGGCGACGGTGGCGCTGATCGCCATCATCGGCACGGTCCCCTACATCGCGCTGCAGCTCAAGGCCGTCTCGGCGTCGCTGGAAACCATCCTGGCGCAGGCCCACACCGGCGCCAACGCGCCGCAACCGGTGTTCGGCGACATCGCGCTGTTCGCGGCGGCGGCGATGGCGGTGTTCGCGGTCCTCTTCGGCACCCGCCACATCGACGCCACCGAGCACCAGGACGGGCTGATGCTGGCGATCGCCACCGAGTCGATCGTCAAGCTGGTCGCCTTCCTGGCGGTCGGCTTCTTCGTGACCTTCTGGATGTTCGGCGGCCCCGGCGCGCTCATGGAGATGGCGCAAGCGCATCCGCCGACGGCGGCGATCTTCAGCACGGCGCCGCCGCTCGACACCTTCCTCGCCACCACGCTGCTGTCGTTCGTCGCCATCATCATGCTGCCGCGCCAGTTCCACGTGGCGGTGGTGGAGAACCACGCCGAGAGCGAGATCCGGCGCGCGGCCTGGCTGTTCCCGCTTTACCTCGTGCTGATCAACCTGTTCGTGGTGCCGATCGCGCTCGCCGGCCTGCTGACGTTCCCGCCCGGCACGCTCGACAGCGACATGTTCGTGCTGGCGCTGCCGCTGCAGGCAGGCTCCAGCATCCTCACCATCGCCGCCTTCGTCGGCGGTCTGTCGGCGGCGACCGCCATGGTGATCGTGGAATCGGTGGCGCTGTCGATCATGGTGTCGAACGACATCGTCGTGCCGCTGGTGCTGCAGCGGCGCGAGGCGCTGATCAGCGGGCGCGAGAACGTCGGCTCGCTACTCCTGGTCGTGCGCCGGCTCGCCATCTTCGCCATCGTCGCGCTTGCCTACATGTATTACCGCTCGGCGGGCGAGACGCGGCTCGCGGCCATCGGCCTGTTGTCGTTCGCGGCCATCGCGCAACTGGCGCCCGCCTTCTTCGGCGGCCTGTTCTGGCGGCGCGGCACCGCCAGCGGCGCCATCGCCGGCATGAGCACCGGCATCCTGGTGTGGGGCTACACGCTGCTCTTGCCGAGTTTCGCCGATATCGGTTTCATCGGCGAGCACATCCTGAGGAACGGCCCCTGGGGCATTGCGCTGCTGCGGCCGCAGCACCTGTTCGGGCTCGACATGCAGCCGCTGGTGCACGGCGTGGTGTGGAGCCTGTCCGTCAACATCCTCGCCTATGTCGGCTTCTCGCTCCGGCGCGCGCCCTCGCCGATCGAGCGGCTGCAGGCCAACCTGTTCGTGCCGTCGGACCTCGCACCGATCGCGCCGAGCTTCCGGCTGTGGCGTTCGTCGGTGACGGTCGGTGAACTGACCCAGACGATCGCGCGCTATCTCGGCGAGCGGCGCACCCGCGATGCCTTCGAAAACTTCGCGGCCGCCAATCGCATCGGCCTGGAGCCCGGCGACGAAGCCGATTTCCGGCTGATCCGCTACGCCGAACACATCCTCGCCTCGGCCATCGGCGCCGCCTCCTCGCGCCTGGTGCTGTCGCTGCTGCTGCGCAAGCGCACGCTGTCGACCAAGTCGGCACTCAAGCTGCTCGACGGCGCCAACGCCGCCATCCAGTACAACCGCGAGATCCTGCAGACCGCGCTCGACCACGTGCGCCAGGGCATCGCCGTGTTCGACAAGGACCAGCAGCTTATCTGCTGGAACCGGCAGTTCGGCGACATCCTCGACCTGCCGCCGAGCCTGATCCGGGTCGGCATCGAGCTGCCCGACATGCTGCGCTTCAACGCGCGGCGCAGCGAGGTGCCGCCCGACCGGCTCGACGAGTTCGTGAGCCAGCAGCTCGAGCGTTACCTTTCGGGCAACGAGCCGTTCCGCGAGCGCTTCGCGGAGCCGGGCGTCGCCATCGAGGTGCGCGCCAACCACATGCCCGACGGCGGCATCGTCACCACCTTCACCGACATCACCGCCAGCGTCGAAGCGGCCGAGGCACTCGAGCGCGCCAACGAGACGCTGGAGCGGCGCGTGCGGGAGCGCACCGAGGAACTGACGCGGCTGAACGAAGCGCTCGCCCGCGCCAAGGGCGAGGCCGACGCCGCCAACATCTCCAAGACCAAGTTCCTGGCGGCCGCCAGCCACGACATATTGCAGCCGCTGAACGCGGCGCGGCTCTACGTCACTAGCCTGATCGAGCGCCAGCGCGGCGCGGCGGACCGACCGTTGATCGACAACATCGACGCGTCGCTGGAAGCCGTGGAGGAGATCTTCGGCGCGCTGCTCGACATTTCGCGGCTCGACACCGGCGTACTGCGGCCGGAATTCAACAGCTTCCACATCGACGACCTGATGCGGCAGATCGCGGTGGAATTCACCCCGCTGGCGGTGAGCAAGCGGCTGAAGCTGACCTTCATGCCGTGCGCGGCGGTGGTGCGCTCCGACCGGCGGCTGCTACGGCGGCTGATCCAAAACCTCGTCTCCAACGCCATCAAATACACGCCGCAAGGCCGCGTGCTGGTGGGCTGCCGGCGGCGTGGCGACGCGTTGCGCATCGACGTCTACGACACCGGCCTCGGCATTCCGGGGGAAAAGCAGCGCGACATCTTCGTCGAGTTCCGGCGCCTCGACCAGGGCGCGCGTATCGCGCGCGGCCTGGGACTGGGGCTGTCGATCGTCGAGCGCGTGGCGCGCGTGCTCGGCGCGACGGTCGAGCTCGACTCGACGCCGGGACGCGGCTCGCATTTCGCCGTGAGCGTGCCGCTGTCGCGGGCGGCGCCCGTGGCGCTACCGGCCCGCGAGGAATGGCATGTCGACCCCGGCCAGCTCGCCGGCACCGTGGCGCTGTGCATCGACAACGAGCCGGCGGTGCTCGACGGCATGGAGACGCTGTTGCGCGGCTGGGGCTGCGACGTCGTAACCGCGCCCAGCCTCGCCGCGGCGCTGGCGACGGTCGCGAACGGTCCGGCGATGCCGAATGGGCTATTGGTCGACTACCATCTCGACCGCGGTAACGGCATCGACGCGATCGCGGCGCTCAGGAAGGTGTGCGGCGAATTGCCGGCTATCCTGATCACCGCCGACCGCTCGCCGGCGGTGCGCGAACAGGCGCGCGCGCAGAGCATCCAGGTGCTGCACAAGCCGGTGAAGCCGGCGGCCCTGCGCGCCCTGCTCGCGCAATGGCGCGTGCTGCGGGTGGCGGCGGCGGAGTAGGTTCACCACGGCGCGACCGGTCCGCCGCCCCGGCGCGGCGATAGCTGGCGAAGCGGGCCGGCGACGGAATTGCGCCGCCGGCCGTTTGCCCGCTCAGAAGTCCTTCCACGCCGGGTCCTGATAGGCGGCCGCCAGGGCCCCCTGCATCTCGCCGACGGCGGACCGGCGGCGCGACGCCGCGGGCTTGGCGGCCCGGGCCGGAGCGGCGGATTTGGGGGCGGGTTCCGATCGCGTCGCCGCCCTGGCCGGCGCGGCCGCGCGCGGGGCCGCCGGCACCAGGGTCACGTCGTCGTCGTCGATCCTGAAGACGTTGACCTCCGCGGTCATGGTCGCCGACTGCTGCTCGAGCGTCTTCGCCGTCGCGGCGTTCTCCTCGACCAGCGCCGAGTTCTGCTGCGTCACCTCGTCCATCTGGGTGAGCGCCTTGTTGATCTGGTCGATGCCGGTCGATTGCTCGGTGCTGGCGGTGGCGATGTCCGACACCAGGTCGGCGACCTTCTTGATCGAGTCGACGATCTCGGTCAGCGCCGATCCGGCGCGATTGACCAGCTCGACACCGTCCTTCACCTGGCCGTTGGAACTGGTGATCAGGTCCTTGATGTCCTTGGCGGCCTGCGACGAGCGCTGCGCCAGGCTGCGCACCTCGGAGGCGACCACCGCGAAGCCGCGGCCGGCGTCGCCGGCGCGCGCGGCCTCGACCGCGGCGTTGAGGGCCAAGAGGTTGGTCTGGCGCGCGATCTCGTCGATCACCCCGATGATGTCGGAAATCTTGCCCGAGGATTCCTCGATGCGCGCCATGGCGTCCACCGCCTTGGCGACCACCTGGCCGCCGCGGTCGGCGACCTCGCGGGTTTCGCCGGCCGATTGGTTGGCGGCCTGCGCGTTGTCGGCGTTGCGCTTCACGGTCGAGGACATTTCCTCCATGGAGGCGGAGGTCTCTTCCAGGCTCGCCGCCTGTTCCTCGGTGCGCTGCGACAGGTCGGTGGTGCTGGTCGAGATTTCGGCCGAGGCGTTTGAGACCTCGCGCGCCGCGGTTTTGATCTTCTTCACCACCGCGCCCATGGTCTCGATCAGGCCGTTGACGCCGTTGCAGAGCGCGGCGATCTCGCCTGTCTTGCCGTCCATCGGGATGCGCTGCGTGAGGTCATTGGCCTCGGCCGCCTTGACCACGGCTTGCGTCTGCTGCACCGCCTGTTCCAGCGCCTGGCTGGCGCGCACCTGGGCCGTCACGTCGGTCGCGTATTTCACGACCTTGAAGGGCTTGCCGCTGGCGTCCAAGATCGGGTTGTAGCTGGCCTGGATCCAGACTTCCCTGCCGTCCTTGCCGATGCGCTTGTACTGGCCGGCGTCGTATTCGCCGCGGCCGAGCTTTTCCCAGAACATCCGGTACTCGGCGCTCTGGCGGAAGCCGGGCTCGACGAACATCGAATGATGCTGGCCTTTGATCTCGCCCAGCGAATAGCCAAGCGTCGTGAGGAAGTTTTCGTTGGCGTTCAGAATCTTGCCGTCCGGCGAGAATTCGATCACCGCCTGCGCCTTGCCGATGGCCGCGATCTGGCCCTCGTAATCGGCGTTGCGCAGCTTCTCCTCGGTGATGTCGGTGGCGTACTTCACCACCTTGAAGGCCTTGCCGTCGGCGCCCAGGATCGGATTGTAGCTCGCCTGGATCCAGACTTCCTTGCCGCCCTTGCCGATGCGCTTGTACTGGCCGGCGTCGTGCTCGCCGCGGCGCAGCTTGTCCCAGAACGCCTTGTACTCCGGACCCGCGCGCAAGACCGGGTCGACGAACATCGAATGATGCTGGCCCTTGATCTCGTCGAGCGTGTAGCCGAGCGTCTTCAGGAAATTCTCGTTGGCGTTCTGGATCTTGCCGTCCGGAGAGAACTCGATGACCGCCTGCGCCTTGTTGATGGCCTCGAGCATCCCCGCGTTCAAACGCTCGGTCGTAACGTCGCGCCACTCCAGGATGTTACCGACGAAGTTGTTGCGCTGGTCGAAGGCGCCGTTGACGAGCAGCGCGATCTTGAGATCGCCGATGGTGATCTCCGTCTGGATCGGCAGCCGCGACGGATCGGCGAGCAGCTTGCGCTGATGCGCGGGGTTCTTATGGAACATGTCGATACAGGTGCCGACGATCTTGTCCACGTCGAAGCTCGGCCAGTGCGCGCGGAAAGCCGCCTCGTTCTTCTTCAGCAGTTCGCGCGTGGGTTCGTTGACGTAGGTGACCGTGAAGTCCCGGTCGATCATCATGAGGGCTGACGACACCTTGTCGGCCATGCCCGCCTTCAGCTTGGCCACGTCGTGGCCGCGGGTTGCACTCTGCGCGCGCATTCTGGGAAAGCTAACCATGGCGATCTCCTAAAGGCTCAAGCGTTTGCGGCGGGGATATCGTGACCGTCCTCGGCTCCGTTCGCGACGGACCGCGGTCAGATGGGTGGCGAGTTGGAGGGCGACGGCGACGGGCACATGGCCGACGTCTAAGCGTCGAGCAGGACGGTCATGGGACCGCTCTGTTCGTCGTCTTCCGACAGCAGATGCGGCAGATCGACCAGCGCGATCATCGTGCCCTCGACCGGAACCAAACCGGCCAGAAACCGCGCGCGGTTCGAGCGCGCGACCGCGGGCACGGGCTGTATTTCGTTTTGATCGAACGAGACGATGTCGAGCACCTGGTCGGCCAGGAGGCCGATCTGGCGGTCTTCCAAATGGACGATGATAATGATGTGGGTCGCCGTGCACGCCGTCAGCCCCTGGCCGAACCGGCACCTGAGATCGATGACGGGCACGACCACGCCGCGCAGATTGAGCACGCCGCGCACGTAGTCCTGCTGCCGCGGCAGATGCGTGACGTTGGACCATTCGCGGATCTCGCGCACCGACATGATGTCGACGCCGTACTGATCGTCGCCGATGGCGAAATTGATGATTTCCATATGCCCCGTGGCGAGATCGGGATTGCTCGACATGGATTCGGCGGGATGCCGGCTTGCCGGGCGCGCCTCGCCGTCGCTCTGGCTCGGGGTAGGGGCAATCGCTGTATTCATGATGCCTCGCGACCTGTTCGCGTCTGATTCAAGAGTTTGAAACGGCGCCACAGTTCCGCCGCCCAGCCGGCACGCGCGCCCTCAGCGTCGGGCTGCCAAGCGACGTACCATGGTATGGCTTAAGGCAACGAAGTTGATCAGCGGTTTGTCCAAAACCGACGTGCGGCACTCAGAATGTGCACTGGCGAGCGCGGAGACGCTCAGGTCTTGCCGCGCCGCGCACGCAATTGGCGTTTCTTGCCCAACGTTTCGGACGGAAGCTCGCCGAAGAATGCGCGGTAATCGCGGGCGAAGTGGCCGAGATTATGAAAACCGCAGGACAGCGCAATGGCCGTCACCGAGACGTCTGGGTCGCTGGACTGGAGCCGGGCGCGCGCCTGGGTGAGACGCATCTGCTTCAGGAATGTCCTGGGCGAATAGCCGCGCGTGCGCGCAAACGTCTTATAGATGCTGCGCGCGCTCGCGCCGGTCATCTCGACAAGCTGAAGCATGTCGATGGGCCGGTCCCAATGGCTGGCGATGTAATCTTCCACCGCGCGAACCTGCCAGGGCGCGGCGTCTTTCGTGTCGGCACGAAGAAGATCGGAATAATTGC
Organism: uncultured Pseudomonadota bacterium; assembly: GCA_963829755.1. Lineage (GTDB taxonomy): Bacteria > Pseudomonadota > Alphaproteobacteria > Rhizobiales > Xanthobacteraceae > Pseudolabrys. The sequence continues at coordinate 134,301 of CAWHJV010000005.1, forward strand.
TGTGGTTCGCGTATAAAAACGTCGTGACGATTGTCTGTTCGATTTCCGAGATCACCGGACAGAACACGCTGCACCCTTCCAGCCGTTCGATCTCCTGCGCGAAATAGTAGACCAACTCGCGAAGCGCCATTCGCTCATCGCCCGCCGGCTGCTCCTGACTGACCTCGATGGGCGCAGTGGGCTCGCGCCCCAGCAGCGCCGTCAGCTTTCTGGTCAGGGCCGCCTTGTCGATCCGCAGGATGAGCTGCCTGTTGCGTTCCGCATAGCGGAACGTCGCGGGCGCGCCTATGGGCGTCGGCATGGAGTGATCGATCGGCACGTAGCGATCTATGGCGCCGGCCTTCACGACCATTTTGCCGGCGTTGCAGAACACTTGCCGGGCATAGCTGGTCGACGGAAATTCCAGCGCCGCGGATCCGTCGAAGACGCAATAGGTGAGCGAAATGTCCTTGATCGACTTGTGGTTCGTCTGGACAAAGAATTCCGATTTGTCGCCGGCGACGGTCAGATCCCGCAGCCCATACGCGCTCTGGAACAGGTGGCGCGCTTCGTCCGGCGATCGCGTGTGGAACGCCGGGTAATGCTCGAGCAGCGGTGGCTCCTGAGAATTTTCTGTGCTCATCGGTTGCGCTCTCACGGATCGATCCGACCGCAATACGCCAACGGCCCGGCTGAGTTTCACAACTCGGAAAGACGCAATTGCCGCTCGCTTTCGATTGCAATCTCTCGCAGCGAACGCAGAACGCGACATACAATTCACAAAGACATCATGCAAATCTTAGTTGCTATCATTTCATGCGCAAGAAGACGGCCCGGTGAGCCAGGGCGCGCGCGCAACCGCCGATATACGGGAGTGCAATGAAGAACAATCTGTTCGCGCGAGTTAAGAAGTTTGAATTGCTAATCTCGCACATGATTTTTAATGCGCGTGCGTCGGCTTGCCGTACGGCGAGACACGCGGCAGTTCAAGCGTAAGACCGTGCCGCTTGCCCGGCGACGGCGACAGAAGCGCGAGCCCTCAATAATCCACCCGCGTGAGATAAAGCCCGTCGGGCGGTGCCACCGGGCCGCAGGCGGCGCGGTCGCGCGCTTGAAGCGCGCGCGCGAGATCGTCGGCGCTCCATTTGGCGTCGCCGACCTGCGCCAGCGAGCCGACCATCGAACGTACCTGAGTGTGCAGGAACGAGCGCGCCGAGGCGACGACGTGCACCTCGTCGCCATGGCGGATGACGTCGAGCCGGTCGAGCGTCTTCACCGGCGACTTGGCCTGGCATTCGGCGGCCCGGAAGGTGGTGAAGTCGTGCTTGCCGATGAGGCGCTGCGCCGCCTCGTGCATGGCGGCGACGTCGAGCGGCCGCGGCATCCGCCAGGCACGGCCGGAGTCGAGCGCGAGATCGGGGCGGCGGTTGACGATGCGGTAGAGGTAATGGCGCTTCACCGCCGATGTGCGGGCGTTGAAATCGTCCGCCACGCGCTCGGCGGCGAGCACCGCCACCGGATGCGGTCGCAGGTGCGCGTTGAGCGCGTCGCGCACGGTATCCGCGTCCCAATCCTTGGCGAGATCGATATGCGCCACCTGGCCGCGCGCGTGCACGCCGGCATCGGTGCGCCCGGCTCCCTGCACCAGCGTGCTCTGGCCGGCAAACGCTGCCACCGCGGCGGTGAGCACGCCCTGCACGGTCGTCTCCGCCGCCTGGATCTGCCAGCCGGCAAATGGCGCGCCGTCGTATTCGATGGTCAGCTTGTAGCGCGGCACGATTGATTCACCTCAAATCCGCCCCGAGGCGGGCCCCCTATACAGGAGGGAACAAGCGGGGTTTTAAGGCCATGAAGCAGGAATTCAAACGGCAGATCGTGGAGCTACTCGACCGGCACCGGATCATGACCGTCGCCACCAACCGCGAGGACGGCTGGCCGCAGGCGACCGTCGTGAGCTACGCCAATGACGGCCTGATCGTCTATTGCCAGATTTCCCGCGACAGCCAGAAATACGCCAATATCACGCGCGATGCGCGCGTGTCCTTGGCGATTGCGAAAGACGCATTGCAGCCGCTGCAGATCAAGGGCCTGTCGATCGCCGCCCGCGCCGAAGAAGTCCCCGACCAGGGCGAGCGCGACCATGCCGCCGAGATTCTGCTGGCCCGCTATCCCGAATACAGAGTGATGCCGCGCCCCGACCCGGCCGCGGTGCCAACGCTGCGGCTGACGCCGGAGATCCTGTCGGTGATCGATTATGCCAAAGGCTTCGGCCACAGCGATCTCGTGAAGGTAACCGACGCCGACCTCGCCGAATTCGTCGAAGCGCGGCGGCACCACTGGGCGGGCTTCCACCCGGCGTAAAGTCTACGCGACGCGCGCGCCCTTCCCCACCTTCGTCCCGCGCAAGAACTCCTCCGCCGCCATCGGCTGCTTCCCCGCACGCTGAACCTGCACAAGCCGCACCGCGCCGTCGCCGCAGGCGATGGTGAGGGAATCGTCAAGCGCGGTGCCCGGCGCCCCCGATCCCTCTCCACGCGTCGAGCGCAGCACCTTGATGCGCACGCCGTCGAGTTCGAACCAGGCGCCGGGAAACGGCGACAGGCCACGAATGTGGTTATGGACTTGCGTCCACGGCTTGGCCCAGTCGATGCGGGTCTCCTCCTTCGAAATCTTCTCCGCGTAGGTGACGCCTTCATCGGGTTGCGGTGTCAGCGTCAGCGAGCCGCGCTCCAGCGCCGACAAAGCGCGCGCCATCAGGTCGGCACCAAGCGGCGCGAGCTTGTCATGCAACTCGCCGGCGGTCATGTCGGGTGCAATCGCCATGCGCTCGACCATCGCCATGGCGCCGGTGTCGAGGCCTTCGTCCATCTGCATGATGGTGACGCCGGATTCCGCATCGCCCGCCATCACCGCGCGATTGATGGGCGCGGCGCCGCGCCAGCGCGGCAAGAGCGAGGCGTGCACGTTGAAACAGCCGAGCCTGGGCGCTTCCAAAACGGCTTTCGGCAGGATCAGGCCGTAAGCGACCACCACCGCGGCATCGGCGTTGAGGGCGCGGAATTGATCTTGCGCGTCTTCGGTCTTCAGCGTCTTGGGCGTGAGCACGTTCAAGCCCAACGCACGCGCCTGGCGCTCGACCGGCGTCGGCACGAGTTCCAGCCCGCGGCGGCCGGCAGGCTTCGCCGCGCGGGTATAGACGGCGGCGATCTCGTGCCCACGCGCCGCGAGTTCGATCAGCGTCGGCACCGCGAAATCGGGCGTGCCCATGAAGATGAGGCGGAGCGGCATCAGGAGGCCCGGTAAGGTTCACGCGCGGGCGATGACCCGCGAGGCCGATAGCTTACCCGATCCGGTGCTCGGGGGTGTCTTCCGTGTAGGCGGCGCGGGTGGTTTCGCCGCGCTTCAGCGCCTTCTGGAACTTCTTCGTCACCCTGTCGCGCTTGAGCTTGGAGATATGGTCGATGAAGAGCACGCCGTTCAAGTGGTCGATCTCGTGCTGCAGGCAGGTGGCGAGCAGGCCGTCGGCCTCGATCTCGTGCGTCTTGCCGTCGAGGTCCATGTATTTGACCTTGACCGCCGCCGGCCGCTCGACCTCCTCGTAGTATTCGGGGATCGACAGGCAGCCTTCCTCGTAGGTGGACCGGTCCTCGGACGACCAGGTGACCTCCGGGTTGATGAACGCGAGCGGTTCCTTCGGATCGTCCTTCTTGGCGAGGTCCATGGTGACGATGCGCTTGGGGATGCCGATCTGGATGGCGGCGAGCCCGATGCCGGGCGCCTCGTACATGGTCTCGAACATGTCGTCGACGAGCGCGCGCACCTCGGCGTCGATTGCCGTCACCGGCTCGGATTTCAGCCTGAGTTTCGGGTCCGGGAGGATGAGAATGTCGCGAATGGCCATGGTGGCGATTTAAGCGGTCGGCGGGCGGGGGTCAATGGAACCCGTTACCAGGGCGAAATGTGCCCTTGAGCCGGCCTGTCAGCCGCCCTACCGTTCGCTCTTCGTTCGCCCCGCCCGAATCAGGCTAGAAGCGTCAGGCCATGCCGGAAACCGCCCTCCTCATCCTTGCCCTGGCGATCGCCGCCGGTGTCGCCGTCATCATCGTCCTGCTGCTGCGGCCGAAGCCGCCGGTCACCGACCCGGCCGCCGAGCAGCGCATCGCCGACCTCACCACGCGCATGCAGGCCATGGGCGAGATGCTGGCCAACGCCCACGCCCAGCTCCAGCAGGGGGTGAACCAGCGGCTCGACGCGGTGACACAGAACCTCGGCGAGTCGATGAAGACCTCGACCAAGCACACCACCGAGCACCTGCAGCAGCTGCACGCGCGCCTCGCCGTGATCGACAGCGCGCAGAAGAACATCGGTGAGCTGGCGACGCAGGTGACGACCTTGCAGCAGGTCCTGGGCAGCAAGCAGAGCCGCGGCGCCTTCGGGCAGAGCCGCATGGAGATCATCATCCAGGATGGCCTGCCCAAGGACTGCTACGCAATTCCAGGCGACGCTCTCCAACAAATCGCGGCCCGACTGCTGCATCTATCTACCCAACAGCCCGGCGCTGGTAGTCGACGCCAAGTTCCCACTCGAGGCGGTGACTGCCTTCCGCGAGGCGGAAAGCGACGAAGACAAGAAGCTCGCCACCGCGCGCGTGCGCACCGATATCGGCAAGCACATCGCCGACATCGCGGGCAAATACCTGATCCCGGGCGAGACCCAGGACATGGCGCTGATGTTCGTGCCCTCGGAGTCGATCTACGCCGAGCTCTACGACGGCTTCGACGACCTCTTCCAGAAGGCCTATCGCGCCAAGGTCATCATCGTGTCGCCGTCGCTCCTGATGCTGGCGATCCAGGTGATCCAGCAGATCAGGAAGGACTCGGCGATGCGCGAGGCTGCCGACAAGATTCAGGCCGAGGTCGGGCACCTGGTCGCCGACGTCGTGCGCCTGCGCGACCGGGTGGACAACCTCGACAAGCATTTCGGCCAGACCAGCAAGGACATCGAGCAGATCAAGATTTCCACCGACAAGATCGTCGGCCGCGGCGAGAAGATCAAGGACGTGGAGCTCGAGGCCGACGGCGGCAGCGCCGAGGTGATCCCGGCGCCGATCGGCAAGCTCGGGGCGGCGGGGTGAATGCAATGAATTGCCACGACGTCATGGCCGGGCTCGTCCCGGCCATCCACGTCTTAACGCGACAAAGCAAGACGTGGATGCCCGGCACAAGGCCGGGCATGACGATGGAGAGGCCATGATTGCACCAGCCGACCCCGCGCAGCCCTCCCGCCTCGACGCCCTCGCCGTCTATCTCAAGCCGCGCGTGCTGATCGTGCTGCTGCTCGGCTTTTCCTCCGGGCTGCCGCTGGCGCTTTCCACTTCGACGCTGGCGGTGTGGCTAACCGAAAGCAATGTCGACATCGCCACCATCGGCCTGTTTTCGCTGGTCGGCCTGCCCTACACCTTCAAGTTCATCTGGGCGCCGCTGATCGACGCCCTCGACGTGCCGTTCCTGTCGCGGCGGTTCGGCCGCCGCCGCGGCTGGCTCGTCTTCACGCAACTATTGCTGATGGCGGCAATCGTCCTGCTCGGATTCAACGACCCCGCCAAGTCGCTGCCGCTGGTCGTCGCCGGCGCGGTGCTGGTGGCGTTCGTCTCGGCGAGCCAGGATATCGTCATCGACGCCTTCCGGGTCGAAAGCCTGCCGGAGAACGAGCAGGCCGCCGGCATGGCCGGCTACGTCGCCGCCTACCGCATCGGCATGCTGGTGTCGGGCGCGGGCGTGCTGCTGCTGGTGTCCTGGCTTGAGCACGTCGGCGTCGCGCGCCAGTTCGTGTGGGCATGGGGCTACGCGGCGGCGGCGGCCTGCATCGCCGTCGGCCTGATCGCGACGCTGCTCGGGCACGAGCCGGAAGCGCCGAATCTGCATACCGCACGACGCCGCTCACAAGCCGCTGCAGCGGCTGGTCGAGACCGCGAGCGGTGCCTTCGGCGAGTTCCTGTCGCGCAACGGCGCCATCGTCATCCTGCTGTTCGTGCTGCTCTACAAATTCTGCGACGCCTTCGCCGGCGCGCTGACCGCGGCCTTCGTCATCAAGCTCGGCTTCGACAAGGCGACTTATGCCGAGGTGGTCAAGGGCGTCGGGCTCGCCGCGGCGCTGATCGGCGGCTTCGCCGGCGGGGCGATCGCCCGCGCGCTGCCGATGTCGACCAGTCTGTGGATCGGCGGCTTCCTGCAGATGTTCTCGAACCTCACGTTCTCTTGGCTGGCGGTGATCGGCGTCAGCGTGCCGGCGCTGATGCTGACCATCATCGTGGAGAACTTCGCCGGCGCCATCGGCACCGTCATCTTCGTCGCCTATCTCTCGGCGCTGTGCGGCGACCGCGCCCACACGGCGACGCAATACGCGCTGTTGACCGCGATTGCCGCGGTGGGACGCACGGTGTTGGCGTCGGGTGGCGGCTTCATCGCCGAATCGACCGGCTGGTTCTGGTACTTCGTCATCACCGCGCTATCGGCGATCCCGAGCCTGTTGCTGCTCGCCTGGCTGCAGGCGCACGGTCATTTCAGCGGCATGGTGGTGAAGAAGGGGTGAGGCTTTCCTCGGGCGCGACGCAGCACGAGCGATAGCGAATTGATGCGACGCAGACCCGGGGCCGTTCCAAATTCAGAAGCTGGAACGGTCCCGGGTTAGCAGCGCAACATTTCATGTTGCGCAGCACCCGGGACACAAGGCTCATCAAAACAACGTCCGCTGCTTGATCGCCGCCGCCAGCGTGCCCTCATCGAGATAATCGAGCTCGCCGCCGACCGGCACGCCGTGCGCGAGCCGCGTCACCTTGACATCAGCGTCCTGCACCAACTCGGTGATGTAGTGCGCGGTGGTCTGGCCGTCGACGGTCGCGTTCAACGCCAGGATCACCTCTTTCACCTGCGGCTCGTGGCAGCGGATGACGAGTTGATCGATGGTGAGATCCTGCGGGCCGACGCCGTCGAGCGGCGACAGCGTGCCGCCGAGCACGTGATAGCGCCCGTTGACCGCGTGCGCGCGCTCCAGCGCCCACAGGTCGGAGACGTCGGCCACCACCACGACGATGGACTCGTCGCGCCGCGCGTCGATGCAGACCGTGCACGGGTTCTGGGTATCGATGTTACCGCACACCTTGCAGACCTCGATCTTGTCCATCGCGGTCTCGAGCGCGGCGGTGAGCGGCGCCATCAGCGCCTCGCGCTTCTTGATGAGATGCAGCGCGGCGCGCCGCGCCGACCGGGGCCCGAGGCCCGGCAGGCGCGCCAGCAACTGGATCAGGCGCTCGATTTCAGGTCCGGCGACGGCGGTGGCCATGTTGGTCGCGCGTCACCCGAACGGGTTGGGCATGCCGGGCGGCAGCTTGAGGCCGCCGGTGAGCGCCTTCATGCGCTCATGCATCTCGGCTTCCGCCTTGCGACGCGCGTCGGCGTGGGCGGCGACCAGCAGGTCCTCGAGGACTTCCTTTTCCGACGGCTGCATCAGCGAGTCGTCGACCTTGATGCCCTTGAGATCGCCCTTGGCGGTGAGCCGCACGGTGACCATGCCGCCGCCGGCCGTGCCTTCGACCTCGACGCTGTCGAGCTCAGACTGCATCTCCTGCATCTTGGACTGGAATTCGGCGGCCTGTTTCATCAAGCCCATGAAGTCAGCCATGCTTATTCCTTTCTGCGGATGATCTTATCCGAAAACCGGTTCCCATCCCCGATCGAAGTCGAGGACATGCTTATTCGGGATCACGCGCTAGTGGTCCGCTTCCGACATTTGCATCCCATCGCCGCAAGCCCTGGAGCAAATGTCGGAAGCAAAGGACCACTAGCTACTATTTGATTCTAGTGGAGCTTTGAATTTGACATTTGATATTTGGCCCGCTGCAAATGGGTATCAAATGTCAAATTGGCTCCACTACTCCTCTTCGTCTTCTTCAGGCGGCGGCGCGATCACCTCTTCGGCCTCGGGCGGCGCCGGTTTCGTAACGCCGACGACGGTCGCGCCGGGGAAACGGTTAAGCACCGCTTGCACCAGCGGATCGGATTGCACGCCGCGCTTCATCTCGGCGTCCTGCGCCTCGGCCTGGGTGCGCAAGGTGGGCTCGCCCTGCTCCTTGGAAACGACCACGATCCAGCGCCGAGCGGTCCACTCGGTGAGCTTGCGCTGCAGCTCGTGCACCAGGCCTTTGGCGGCGCTTTGTTCGAGCGCGATCTCGAGCTGGCCGTCCTCGCAGCGCACCAGCCGCACGTCGCGCTCGAGCGCGAGCTTCATGCCGATGTCGCGCTTATCGGCGGCGAGCGCCACCACGTCGGCGAAGGTGTTGAGCGCGACCGCCGGCGCCCGGTCGGCCATCGGATCGGCCGCCGGCCGCGGCGACACCGCGGCGGATGCGCGAGGGGCGCCACGCGGGGCGTCGTAACGCGGCGATGCGGCTTGCGCCGACGCCTGAACGCTGCCGCCATTGCCATGCCCTTGCGGCGCGGAAACCGAAACGTTGCCGCCATGACTTAAAGAACGGATCGCTTCATCGGGTGTCGGCAGGTCCGCGGCGTAAGCGAGCCGCACCAATACCATTTCCGCGGCAGCCACCGGGCGGCCCGAAACCTGAACCTCCGATATGCCCTTCAGGAGCATCTGCCAGGTGCGCGACAGCACGCGCATGGAAAGCTTGCTGGCGAAATCGCGGCCGCGGGTGCGCTCGGCTTCCGACAGCGACACGTCGTCGGCCACCGCCGGCACCACCTTCACGCGGGTGACGAAATGCGTGAACTCGGCGAGATCGTTCAAAACCACCGCCGGGTCGGCGCCGATATCGTATTGCGCGCGCAGCTCGTCGAGCGCGGCGGCGGCATCGCCCCTCATCACCGCCTCGAACAGGTCGACCACGCGCACGCGGTCGGCGAGCCCCAGCATCTGCCGCACGTCCTCGGCGCGCACGGCACCGGCCGCGTGGGCGATGGCCTGGTCGAGCAGGGACAGCGAGTCACGCACCGAACCTTCCGCCGCGCGCGCGATCAGCGCCAGGGCCGCCGGCTCGATCTCGATCTTTTCCTTGTCGGCGATGCCCTGCAGGTGCGCGACCAGCACCGACGCGTCCACCCGGCGCAGGTCGAAGCGCTGGCAGCGCGACAGCACCGTCACCGGGACCTTGCGGATCTCGGTGGTGGCGAAGATGAACTTGGCGTGCGGCGGCGGCTCTTCCAGGGTCTTCAGCAGCGCGTTGAATGCCGGCGTGCTCAGCATGTGCACTTCGTCGAGGATGTAGATCTTGTAGCGCGCCGACACCGGCGCGTAGCGCACCGCGTCGTTGATCTGGCGGATGTCGTCAACGCCGTTGTGGGAGGCGGCGTCCATCTCCAGCACGTCGATGTGGCGGCTGTCGATGATGGCCTGGCAGTGCACACCCATCACCGGCATCTTGATGGTGGGCTCGGTGACGGAACCGTCCGGCAGTTCGTAATTGAGCGCGCGGGCGAGGATGCGGGCGGTGGTGGTCTTGCCGACGCCGCGCACGCCGGTGAGGATCCAGGCCTGCGGGATGCGGCCGGTCTCGAACGCGTTCGAGATCGTGCGCACCATGGCGTCCTGGCCGATGAGGTCGTCGAAGGAGGCGGGCCGGTACTTGCGGGCGAGCACGCGGTAGCCGCCGGCCGGCGCGTCGGCCGGGGCGGAACCAGGGCCGGCCGGGTTCGCGGGCTCGCTCATCGTGCCATCCGCTCACAAGCGCCCGCGGGGGCGCGCCTTTCGCCACTTGCGCGCCCCTCAGGGCGCGCCTGTCGCCAAGCGAAGCGTGGAAATTGGGTGGGAGGCTGACGAGCGACCCGATCCGTGCTCGTTAGGGCTGCTTCCTTCCGGACCTGACCCGGTTGGCGAGTGGCTCGTCCACCGCCAACCTCCCGGGCCCTATATCGGGCGGATGGCGGCGGAAAGCAAGTTTCACCTATTGTCGCCCCCACCCCCTCGCGGGGACAACGGCGGAAGACCGAGCCATGACTGACGCAGCCTGGAGCCTTCATCCACAGCTCGCCACCGACACCGTGCCGGCCAGCAATCTCAAGCTTTCGCGCGTGCTGCTGGCGAAGGACGCCAACTACCCCTGGCTGATCCTGGTGCCGCGGCGCGCCGGCGTCAGCGAACTGACCGACCTCCCGGAGGACGAGCAGGTGCAGTTGCTCCAAGAGATCAGGGCCGCCGCCACTGCGCTCAAGGCCACCGTGCCCTGCGACAAGCTGAATATCGCCGCCCTCGGCAACATGGTGCCACAACTGCATGTGCACGTCATCGCGCGCACCCGGATTGACGCCGCCTGGCCGAAGCCGGTGTGGGGCGCGGCGCCTTCGCGCGCTTATGACGCGGCTGACATGGAGGCGTTGCTGGGTCGTTTGCGCGAGCGGCTGAAGACAGCGCCGTCTTAGGCCTTGTACGCCGTGTATTGCTTCTCTTCGATCAGGTCCGACTTCAAGAGCAGATTAATTTCGCGCTTCAGGCCGGCGCGCTTGTCGTTGTTGAAATAGACCGCGCGGGCAAGCTCGATGAAGTCCTTATCGAACGACGCCGCCGCCTCCTTGGCCCGGATCCGGTCCTCGATCTCCCACAGGCTTTCGTTGACCGCCACCAGGGCGTCTTTAAGCGCGGCGAAGCCGTCCGGCGGCCGCAGGCCCGCCAGCACCTTGTTGAGCGCGGCCAGCTCCCTCCGCACATTGGCGACCGCATCGGGCGCGTTCAGGCGCCGCTCCTTGATCTCCAGGATGGTGAGCTTATCGACGAGCTCGCCCCAGGAGACTTCGACGGTCGGCGCGGTGCTCATTCGGGTCCTTTCAACTGCATTATTTTGGTCGCGTTTCCGGACGGCGAACCGGTACCCACTCGCCTGGAAACGGTTATCGACGCCCGGCTTCCTTATCGGGGCGGCGTCGGGCGATCAAGCTGGCGCCCCAGGGGGGCGTTCTGCTAGCAAGCCGGAAATCGCTCGGTTTACCGGCCTCGGCCGTCAAGGAAGCCAGAAGTGGCAGGGCCTCCCATGGACAAGGCAACGACGGTGGGCGCGCCGCTCACGCTGCCGGCGCGGCCGCGCCTGCTGGTGGTGAGCCTGCGTCGCATCGGCGACCTGCTGTTGACCACGCCGCTGATCCGCAGCTTGCGCCGCGCCTGGCCGGACGCCCAGCTCGACGTGCTGGCGTTCAAGGGCCCCGACCGCATCCTCGCCGGCAACCCGGACATCGACACCATCATCACCATGCCGGCACGGCCGGGCCTCGCCGAAACCGCGAAGCTGATCGCGCGGCTGTGGAAGCGTTACGATCTGGCGATCTCCACCCAGAGCGGCGACCGGCCGACGTTCTTCACAGCTCTCGCCGGGCGCGCCCATGCCGGTCTCACCGATCCCGACGGGCCCGCAGTGAGCGGCGCGGCGAAGCGCTTCCTGCTCAAGCGCAGCACACCGTCCGAACCGAACCTGCACCGCGTCGAACAGATGCTGCGGCTCGCCGATCTCGTCGGCGTGGCGCGCGTGCCGGAAATGGTGTGTCCCGCGGAGAAGCCGCCCTCGTTCGATCCCGGCGAGAACTTCGCCCTCATCCATGCCGCGCCTATGTTTCGCTACAAGGAATGGACGCGTGAGGGCTGGCGCGCGCTCGCCGCCGGGCTCAAGGAGCGTGGCATCGAGACCGTCGCCATCGGCGGGCCGGACCAAGACGAACAGCGCTACCTCGCGAACGTGTGGCGGGGCCTCACGCCCGTGCACCAGGCGCGCTGGCCCGAAACGGTGTGGCTGCTCAGGCGCGCGCGCGTCTATATCGGACCCGACACCTCGGTGACGCATCTCGCCGCCGCCGCCGGATGCCCGACGGTGGCGCTGTTCGGACCGATGGATCCGCGGGTGTGGGGGCCGTTCCCGGTCGGGGGGCTGAGCGAACCGTGGGCGGCGCGCGGCACCATCCAGACGCGCGGCAACGCGGTCCTGGTGCAGAACCCCCTGCCCTGCCTGCCGTGCACCTTCGAGGGCTGCGAACGCCGCATCGACAGCCACAGCGCCTGCCTCGACGAGCTCGCGCCCGAACAGGTGCTGGCGGCGGTGGACCGCGCGCTGGCAACGTCAAACGCGCGGCAAACAAGGAAAATATGATGCATTGCACCAATTCAGCGTCCGTGCGAATTTGATTCTCGCATGTCGCCCCGCCACGACCTCGGCCCCAAGCCGCAACTCGGCTACGTCGACAGCCGCATCGACCGTGCCGCCGACCGGCGCACCGACGACGCCGGCTTGGCCGCGCTCGCCGCCGATCCACGCGCGCGGGCTTACGTCATAGGCATCGACTGGATCGTGATGAAGGCGGGCGCGCCACTCAACGAGCCGGCGTTCACCATGGACGAAGCGCGCGCGCTCGGCGCCACCACCGAGACCGTGTTCCTTGGGCTTGAGAACGGCGCCGCCCGCTTCGGCGTCGGCCTGCCGGCGGCGGCGGCGGAAGCCCTGAAGGACCGCGACGGCTTCCATGTCACCGACCTGCGCTCGGTGGCGGTGCACGGCCTGTGCGATCCCGCGCACCTGCCGCCGATCGCGGAAGCCAAGGCGGTGCTGCACTGGCACGCGCGCCATCGCTTCTGCTCCAATTGCGGCGCGCAAACGCAAGTGGTGCAGGCCGGCTGGCGGCGCGACTGCCCGCACTGCAAGACCATGCATTTCCCGCGCACCGATCCGGTGGTGATCATGCTGTCGGTCAACGGCGAGCGCTGCCTGCTCGGGCGCTCCTACCGCTTCGCGCCCACCATGTGGTCGTGTCTCGCCGGCTTCGTCGAGCCGGGGGAGTCGATCGAGGACGCGGTCAGGCGCGAGACCTGGGAAGAGACCGGCGTCGCCACCGGCCGCGTCGGCTATTTCCGCTCACAGCCCTGGCCGTTCCCCATGTCGCTGATGATCGGCTGCTTCGCCGAAGCCATCACCGACGACGTCGTGATCGACCGCAGCGAACTGGAAGACGCGCGCTGGTTCCACAAGGACGAGGTGGCGACGATGCTCCTGCGCCAGCACGATGGCGGCCTCACGGCACCTCCGCCGGTGGCGATCGCCTATCACATCCTGCGCGGCTGGCTCGACGGCGAGGCGGTCTTTGACTGAGCGGCGCGGCGCGGCGACGATCCTCTGCGCCGGCGGCGCGGTGCAGGACTTCATCATGCAGGTCGACCGATTTCCCGAACCGGGCGGCAAGAAACAGGCGAGCGCCTTCGTCAACACCATCGGCGGCCAGTCTGGCAACACGGCGCTGGCGGTGGCGCGGCTCGGCGGCAACGCGCGTTATACCGGCCCGATCGGCGACGCCGACGACGACACCGCCAACCGCGCCGTCGAGATGCTGGAACGCGAGGGCGTCGATTGCAGCGGCGCGCTGCGCGTGCCGGGCGGTATCTGCTCGGTGTCGCTGATCATGATCGACGCGACCGGCGAGAAACTGATCGCGACTCGGCGCGGCCACGGCTTGCGCGGAATCGCGCCGCCCGACGCGGCGCAGGCCGTGGCGGGGGTCGACGCGGTGCTGCTCGACAATCGCTATCCGGATTTCGTCATCCCGATCGCCAAGGCGGCGGCGGCGCGCGGCATTCCGCGCGTGCTCGACATCGACTACGGCGAGGCGGCGGCCGATCCCACGATGCCGTTTTGCGATTACGTGATCGCCTCCGCCGAAAGCGCGCGCGCCATCACCGGTGTTGCGGATATTGCTGCCGCGCTCCTGGCGCTGGGCCGCGGCCATGACGGCTTCCTGGCCGTCACCGACGGCCCCGCCGGCATCATGTGGCGCGACGGCGGCGCGGTGCGCCACCTGCCGGCCTTCCCGGTGACGGCGGTCGACACGCTCGGCGCCGGCGACATCTTCCATGCGGGCTTTGCCGTGCGGCTGGTCGAGACCGGCGACGATGTCGAGGCCCTGCGCTTCGGCAGCGCCGCTGCCGCGCTCAAGTGCACCCATTTCGGCGGCGCCGAGGGGACCCCGCGCCGGGCCGAGGTGGACGCCTTTCTGCGCACACGGATTTCGTAAGGCGAAGGTTTCAGGAGGCGGGGCGGCCGGTCCGTGGTGGGGCAGCGGTGCGGGCCGCCGCGCCACGCGCCCGCATCGGAGGCACTTGATTTAGAATAACTTTCTATATATTCATGGTAGCGACGCTCATGTCGGAATAATATTCCGAAATATTGCGCAAGATAAGGTAAAATATTTCGTCTGCCGAAGGAATAAGAAAATGGATGCCATCGACCGCAAGATCCTCGCCGAGGTGCAGAAGGACTCCTCGCTCTCGGTGGCCGAGATCGGCAGCCGCGTCGGCCTGTCGTCGACGCCGTGCTGGAAGCGGCTGCAGCGGCTGGAAGCCGACGGCGTCATCACCCGCCGCGTGGCGCTGGTCGACCCCGACAAGATCGGGCTCGGCATCACCGTGTTCGTCTCGGTGGAGACCGGCGACCATTCCGAGGACTGGCTGCAGCAGTTCGCCGAAACGATCCGCGCCATGCCGGAGGTGATGGAGTTCTACCGCATGGCCGGCGACGTCGACTACATGCTGCGGGTGGTGGTGCCGGACATCGCCGGCTACGACACGTTCTACAAGAAGCTGATCGCCACCGTGCCGCTGAAGAACGTCACCTCGCGCTTCGCCATGGAGCGCATCAAATCGACCACCGCGCTGCCGATTCCGGCGATGGCGTGATTTTTTGTCGTCGCGTTTCCGGACGGCGAACCGGTTTCCACTTCGCCTGGAAACGCTCTACGACGCGCAGGCGATGCTGTTGTAGCTCGGCGCGGTGATGCGCGGCGCCATGTACATGCGGTCCGACATGTGGAGCGTGCCGGTGATGGTGTAGCCGATGGTCGGCGTGTAGGAGTAGCTGGCCTGCGCCAGGATCAACTGGGTGCCGGCCACCTGCAGCGCGGCTGGGATCGAGACCGCGCCGGTAAGCGCGGAGGTGTTGCGCGCCACGCTCCACTTCACCGTGACGTTCTTGTTGGCGTCGATGTTCAGGCACGTCACCGTCATCGACAGCTTGGACGCCGAATAGGGAGCGATGATCGCCGACGACGCGTCCAGGATGTTGGTCATGTCGTTCGTGCTGAGCGTGGTGTACTGCGCGGCCAGGTTGGCGAGCGTCGAGGCGGTGAGGCTGACCTTGCGGTCGGCGCCGATGCCGTCGGAAACCTCCACCATGCCGAGGTAAAGCGCGACCATGACCGGCGCCAGGATGGCGAATTCGACCGCCGACACGCCGCGGCGGTCGCCGGCGAAGCGCTTCAGCAGGCGCGGCAGCCATAACGTCGTCGCATTGATCGCGCGCAGGCTCATTGGTACGGCTCGTTCTTGAAGACGGACGTCGCCACCAGCAGGCGCTTGCTGCCGCTGATGTCGTCGAGCTTGTTGCCCAGCAGCGACACGTAGATCGGCCATTCGTAGTAGAGCGTGACCACCACGATATCGCCCGGGCCGCCCGGGTTGTATTGCACGTTCGAGCTGTCGAACTTCCCGTTCTGGATCGGCGAGGTATTGACCGCGGTCGCGCTCGACGAGAAGCTGCCGTAGGTCCGCACGTCCACGTAGACGTTGTTCGTGCAGTCGAACAGGCCGGCGATGTGGTCGCACACCGGATTGCTTGAAGGCGCCCTTGTCGAAGCTGCCGGTCTGCGCCTGGCCCGTCATGATCAGCCGGCCGGATTCGGCGGCCGCGGCTTCCAGGGTCTGGCCCGCGAAGAACACCAGCGCGGTTTCCAGGATGGCGAAGGTCAGCGCCAGAAACGGCAGCGCCACGAAGGCGAACTCGATCGCCGTCGCGCCGTCCTGCTGGCGCACGAAACGGCGCAGCAGACCCGCCGGCAGTATCCAGCGCAGTCCGGCCGCCATTCTTTTTCGCGCGGCTTGGGTCATTGTCGAGCAACTCGTTCGAGACGGCGCGGAACGCGCCATGTCTCGTCCATAGCAGATGCGCCTTGTCGAATTGTTTCCGCCGTTGCGGAAAGTCCGGGACGGCGCCTTAACCGCCGGCTAACCACGCCGTACGCCCGCCGCATCAGCGCGGCGAAGGCTTGCCGCCGCCGCCGCCGCCCTGGCCGCCGCCCGATTGGGCGCCGCTGTTGCGCGCCCCGATCTGGCCCATGGTGGAGGTGAAATACTTGTCGGAATCGCCGAGGGTGATGCGCGGTTCGCAGCGCGGCGCGCAGCTGTAGGACTTCGCGGTCCATGCCGCGATAGACCACGACCAGGTCGTCGCGATGCGACGGCCCCTTCACGCGCACGGTCTTGTCGAGGACGACGCGGCCGTCGCGGTCGAGCGCCAGCAGGTTGGTCGTGCCGTAGCCCTTGCCGGTGATCACCAGCACGCCGCCGCGCTGCAGGCTGGCGTCGGCGATCAACGGGTTTCCGATGACGACGGTGGCGACTTGCGCGGGCAGGCGCAACAGGCGCGCCGAGTTGATCGCGACGCTGAGGGTCTCGGCTCGCGCGGCGGCCGCGCCGACGACGGCGGTGGTCAACAACGCGGCGGACAACAGACCCCAGCGCCGCTCACGGCGCCCGGGATCCAAGCGCCGGCTCCGGCGCCCGAACACGGCCGACATCATACGCTCCAATACGCTTTACGCGATACGAACAACACGAAACCACGGCGGACCGCGGCACTGCCCGAGTTGACTGCAAATTCGTGAACGAAGTGCAAAGAGCCGTTAACCCTCGGGGATCATGCGCGGCGTAGCGCGCCGGCCCCGCGCCAGCGGCTCAGTGCCTGAGAGGATAAAGCAGCTGGCCGCCGAAACCGGGCGGGAAATCCGGCTCGTCGATGCCGTAGCTGTCCGGCAGCTCGCCCTCCGGCATATAGAAGGTGCCGAACAGCCGATCGAAGACCGGGAACGTGCCGGCGAAATTGCTGTTGCCGCCGCGGTCGAGCGCGGTGTGGTGCCAGCGGTGGAACACGGGGCTGGCGAACCAGTATTTGAGCGGCCCGAACGTCCAGTCGAGATTGGCGTGCACCATGGCCGAGGTGGCGATGTTGAAGGGCCCGACCCACAGCATCACGTTCGGCGAGATACCGGCGAGCAGCAGGGCGACGTCGGTCAGCACGCTGCCGAGAAAGACGTTGACGGGGTGGAAGCGCGCCGCCGAGATCCAGCTCACCTCAGTGGAGGAATGGTGGACGGCGTGGTACTTCCACAGCTTCACGCCATGGAACCCGCGGTGGATCCAGTACAGCAGGAAGTCGGAGGCGACCAGGAAGGTCACCGCCTGCGCCCACAGCGGCAGCTTCGAGAGCGGCCCGAAGCCGTGGTCGTAGAAGGCGAGGAGCTGCTGCTCGCCGTGGATGTTGTAGAAGAGCGCCGCGCCGAGCACCAGAAGGCCGATGCGCACGAAGCGCGCCATCAGCGGGATCATGAACCAGTAGACGACGTCGGTGACGATCTCGCGCTTGCTCCACCAGGGGCGGCCGGGATTGCAGGCGCTCCACTGTTCGAGCAGCGCGAAGACGATGCCGAGCGCGAGGGTGACCGGAACCAGCTTGAGCAGGGTGTGACCGGCGACATCGAGGACGGAATAGA
Source organism: uncultured Pseudomonadota bacterium (assembly GCA_963829755.1). GTDB lineage: Bacteria > Pseudomonadota > Alphaproteobacteria > Rhizobiales > Xanthobacteraceae > Pseudolabrys. The sequence continues at coordinate 151,856 of CAWHJV010000005.1, forward strand.
GCTCGAGGAGCATCTGAGGGGCCCTTACGCGGCAAACGAGAGAAATATCTATCGGCCCGCCCCCGTTAAGAACGCGTGAAAACGATGTGTTGAATCGGCCCAGCGCGCGGCCGCGGCGCCGGCGGCACGTTTGACCGGGGCGCCGGCGCGGGCGGCGCCATGTCTTGGCGCGCCGAGGCCAAGTAAAATTAATCACCAGACCCTGTCGGAATTACCAGATTCCAGACGCCGTTATGATGTATATTTCGCGGTTATCAAATAATAGTACTTGCCGAGAGCAGAAGAAACTTCTCGTTAACCGCAATATTCTTTGCACAACATCTTGTTAACTACGTTAAATAGGGCCACGAATACCTGAAAATTCTGCGATCATATTAACCGCGGCTCAAGACGTTGGCGGTAGCGTCCCTGCCATGGCCCGGTGAGCTGCACACCCCAAGAGGCAGTCGCCAGTGCCAGCTCAGACAGCCACGTGTGGATCAAATGGAGCTACCAATGAAAAACCTCGTCGTGCGTTTCATGAAGGACGACTCCGGGGCGACCGCCATCGAGTATGGCCTGATCGCGGCCGGCATCTCGGTTGCCATTATCGCCGTCGTCAACGGCATCGGCAGCAAGCTGAACACCGCGTTCAGCAGCATCTCGACCCAGCTCAAATAAGACTGGGCTCGTGCAAGGGTTCATGGGCTCCGGCCGCCCGGCCGGAGCTCTACTCTTTTCTGGACGCGGAATTTCTTTTTCTAAACGCGGAATTTCTCGACCGCGCTAACCGACCGGCAAGCTTGATGAGGCTAACGTGCCGGCCGTAGCCGCGGAGGAACGATGCCGGTGACCGACGAAATCAGGTTGTTGCTGTTTCCCGCGCTGATGGCGTTCGCCGCCTCCAGCGATCTGTTCACGATGACCATATCGAACCGGCTGTCGCTGGTGCTCGCCGGCGGCTTCTTCCTGCTGGCGCTGATCAGCGGCATGGCGCTTGCCACGCTCGGCATGCATCTGGCCGCCGCGGCGCTGGTGCTGGTGGTCGCCTTCGTCTTCTTCGCGCGCGGCTGGATCGGCGGCGGCGACGCCAAGCTGGTGGCCGCCACGGCGCTGTGGTTCGGCTTCGGCCATCTGCTCGACTACCTGATCTGGGCCTCGTTGCTCGGCGGCGCGCTGACGCTGCTGCTGCTGCAGTTTCGCCGGCTGGATCTGCCGCAGGTGCTGGCCCGCCAAAAATGGATCGAGCGCCTGCACGACGCCGGCGCCGGCGTGCCCTACGGCATCGCACTCGCCGCCGCCGCGCTCATCGTCTATCCCACGACGCCCTGGATGACAGCGGCCGGCTTCTAACAGCAGCACCATTCTTCCCACGTTGCTTTCCAAATCGTTGACGCGTTCGAGACGCCGGCGTTCGCCGGCGCGCCGTCACACGCGCAACCCAATATTAACTCGATTTGGTCACCGCTCCTTAACCATGCTTTGACGTTTGGCTGGTCAAATGCGCTGCATGCGGCCGCTTCGGCCGCCATGTCGTGAATGCGGCCGTGTCGGCCGCGGGTAGAAGAGTCGAGCGTATGAAAGCCGCGCGTATCGTCGTGTTGACCGTGGCCATCGGAGCCGGTGGCGTCGCCGCGTTGTTGGCGGGCCGGTCGGCCAAACAGCCGGCGCCGAAGCCCGCGCCGGTCGCCAAGGTCGACACGGTGGATATCCTGGTGGCAAAGGTGGACATCGGCATCGGCCAGAAGATCACGCCGGCCGACATGTCCTGGCAGCCCTGGCCGGCCAAGGCCAACACCGGCAATTTCATTCGCCGCAAACAGCACCCCAACGCCATCGAAGGGCTCGCCGGCTCGATCGTGCGCGCGCCGTTCGTCGCCGGCGAGCCGATCCGCCGCCAGAAACTGGTGCAGGGCAAGGGTTCCGGCTACATGGCCGCGATCCTGCCGTCGGGCATGCGCGCAGTCTCCATCGGCGTTTCGCCGGAAACCGGCGCCAGCGGCTTCATCCTGCCCAACGACCACGTCGACGTGGTGCTCACGGGCCGTGACCGCAGGGCCGAAAAAGCCTCCGGCAGCGAGACCTACGTCAGCCGCACCATCCTGAGCGACGTGCGCGTGCTCGCCATCGGACAGCAGGTGACCGAGAAGAACGGGCAGAAGGTCATCATCGGCAAGACCGCGACGCTCGAGCTCACGCCCAAGCAGGTCGAAACGGTCGAGCTGGCGCGCCAGACCGGCACGCTCTCGTTGGCGCTGCGCAGCATCGCCGACGTCGGCAAGCGGACGCCGATGGCCGAAAGCGACGGACAAAACGAACATGATGCCGTGAACGTCGTCCGCTTCGGCGTGACCACGACGTTGACGCCACATTGACCGATCGAGGGGACGAAGGGGACATGCCGATACGCTCGCCGATCCGCACCGCCTCGCTGGCGGCCTTGATCCTCGCAGCCGCGCTAGCGCCGCGGGCACCGGCGCTCGCCGCCGACGTCCACGCCAACACGCCGGTGATCCGGGTGGCGGCGAGCGACGCGGTCTCGCGCTTCATTCCGCTCGGCGTCGGCAAGTCGGTCGCCATCGACCTGCCGCGCGACATCAAGGACGTGCTGGTCGCCGACCCGAAGGTCGCCAACGCGGTGATCCGCTCGTCGCGCCGGGTCTACATGATCGGCGTCAAGGTCGGACAGACCAACATCTATTTCTTCGACGGCAAGGGCCACCAGATCGCCGGCTTCGACATCGCCGTCACCCGCGATCTCAACGGACTGCGTGCCACGCTCAAGCGCGTGCTGCCGAACTCCAACATCAAGGTCGATGGCCTGGGCGAAGGCGGCGTGATCCTGTCCGGCACCGCGTCCAGCCCGCAGGAGGCACAACAAGCCTACGACATCGCCAAGCAGCTGGTCGGCAAGGGCGGCGGGGTCACCAACGCCATCACGGTCCAGGGGCGCGACGAGGTCATGATCAAGGTCACGGTCGCCGAAGTGCAGCGCGACGTGGTCAAGCAACTCGGCATCGACCTGAGCGGCTCGCTCAACTACGGCACGGCGGTTGTGAACTTCAACACCAAGAATCCGTTCTCCGCCACCGGCCAGGAATTGGCCGACACCTACGCGACCGGCGCCTTCAAGAACGTCAACGCCACGCTGCGCGCCATGGAGCGCGCCGGCGTGATCCGCACCCTCGCCCAGCCCACGCTGACGGCCGTATCCGGCGAGTCGGCGACCTTCGTGGCCGGCGGCGAATTCCCGATCCCAAAGGGCCTATCCTGCGACACCACCAAGTCGCCGCCGGTCTGCCAGCCGGAAATCGACTTCAAGAAGTTCGGCGTCAGCTTGAAATTCACGCCGGTCGTGCTGACGGAGGGCCGTATCAGCCTCAAGGTGCTGACCGAGGTCTCCGACCTGTCGGAGGAGAACGCCATGACGCTGTCGGTCCCGGGCTCGAGCACCCAGCTCACGGTGCCGTCGATCCGCACCCGGCGGGCGGAAACCACGGTGGAGATTCCTTCCGGCGGCTCGCTGGCGATGGCCGGCATGATCCAGGACCAGACCAAGCAGACCATCAACGGCCTGCCGGGCCTGATGCAGGTGCCGATCCTGGGCGCGCTGTTCCGCAGCCGCGACTACGTCAACCACAAGACCGAGCTGATGATCCTGGTGACGCCCTACGTCGTGCGCGCGGTGGCGGAGAACAAGCTGGCGCGGCCCGACGACGGCTTCGAGGACCCGAGCGATCCTTCGTCCGTGTTCCTCGGCCATCTCAACAGGATCTACGGCAGCGAACCGAAGTCGCCGCCGCATAACGAACACGCGTACCACGGCAAATACGGCTTCATTCTGGATTGAGCGGAGACGATCGATGACAGCACCACACGGCACGGTCGTCGCACGCCGCGGACGCGTCGCGCTGCGGATCGCGGCGTTCGGCGGCCTCGCCGTCCTGCTGGCGGGCTGCTTCCAGCACACCGAGACGGTCGACAACTATCCGTACGACATCCGCCAGCGCCACCCGATCACCCTGCACCAGGGGCAGCACAAGGTGGAGGTCTTCCTCGGGCGCTATCGCGGCGGGCTCAACCCCGGCCAGCGCGCCGACGTGCTGGCGTTCGCGCAAGGCTGGCGGCACGAAGGCACGGGCGGCATCGTCGTCGACGTGCCGTCGAACCGCCGGATGGCGCGCGCGGCCGCGGATTCGCTGCGCCAGATCTATTCGATCTTCGCCGCCTCCCGCATCCCGCGCGAGGCGGTGCACGTGCGCCACTATCGGGCGGAGAGCACCGCGCTCGCCAGCATCAAGCTGGACTATTCCAAGCTGGTGGCGTCGGCGGGACCCTGCGGCCAGTGGCCGCACGACCTCGGTCCCGGCGGCGGCGCCACCTACCAGAAGAACCACCCTTACTGGAACTTCGGTTGCGCCATGCAGCACAACATCGCCGTCATGGTGGCGAACCCCGCCGACCTGGTGCAGCCGCGCGGCACGACGCCGCCCTATGAAGGCCGCCGCACCGTGGCGATCGGCAAATATTCAAAGGGCAGCGACCCGTCCGGCCAGTACAGCGATTACGAAAAAGCCAAGATCAGCGACCTCGGAAAATGATTAAACACGCTTCGCAAATCGTCCCCGTCGCCGAAGACGACGTGCCCATGGTGCCCGCCCAGGAGGCGGCGTCGGAAGAGCATATCGCGCCGGCGCCGCGTGTATCGGTGCAGGCCTTCTGCACGACCGTGGAAACCGCCGCGGCGGTGCAGGCCGCCGGCGAGGACCGGCGGCTCGCCAAGGCGCACGTGAAGATCCAGATGGGCGGCGCGCCAGCGGCCATCGAGGCCTACCGCGCCGCGCCCACCCCCAACGTCATCGTCATCGAGGCCGACCAGCGCGCCGACGAAATCATCGACGCGCTCGACGAACTCGCCGAGGTCTGCGACTCCGGCACGCGCGTGATGGTGATCGGCCGCATCAACGACGTGACGCTCTACCGCGAGCTGACCCGGCGCGGGGTGAGCGACTACCTGATCGCGCCGGTCGCCCCGCTCGACGTGGTGCGGGCGGTGTGCGGCCTGTTCGTCGCGCCCGACGCCAAGCCCGTCGGCCGTATTTTGGCGGTGATCGGCGCCAAGGGCGGTGTCGGTGCCTCGACGGTGGCGCACAACATCGCCTTTTCGATCGCCCGCGACCTCGCGCTCGACGCGGTGGTGACCGATCTCGACCTCGCCTTCGGCACCGCCGGGCTCGACTTCAACCAGGATCCGCCGCAGGGCGTCGCCGACGCGGTGTTCTCGCCCGACCGCGTCGACACCGCCTACGTCGACCGGCTGCTGTCGAAGTGCACCGAGCACCTGAGCCTGCTGGCGGCGCCGGCGACGCTGGAGCGCGCCTACGACTTTAGCGCGGAGGCCTTCGACTCCACCATCGATGCGCTGCGCACTTCGATCCCCTGCGTGGTGCTCGACGTGCCGCATATCTGGTCGGGCTGGACCAAGCGCCTTCTGGTGGCGGCCGACGACATCCTGGTGGTATCGGCGCCCGATCTCGCCAACCTGCGCAATGCCAAGAACCTGGTCGATCTCCTGCGCACGGCGCGCCCTAACGACCACCGCCCCTATTACTGCCTCAACCAGGTGGGCGTGCCGAAGCGGCCGGAGATTTCGGTGGCGGATTTCGCCAAGGCGCTGGAAGACCAGCCGCTGGCCGTGATCCCGTTCGAGCCGCAGCTTTTCGGCACCGCCGCCAACAACGGCCAGATGATCGCCGAGGTGTCGGCGGGCCACAAGACGGCGGAGATGTTCCGCCAGCTCGCCCAGAACCTCACCGGCCGCGCCGAAGCCAAGCGTCAGCGCGGCGGCCTGCTCAGTCCGCTGCTCGCCAAGCTGAGAGGTTGATGACCCTTCGTAGGTCCGGAGTCAGTCGTGTTCGGAAAGCGTCACGGAGTTAGCGAAAACCGCACCCCGTCGCCGCCGCTGCAGCCGGCGGCGGCGCCGGAGAAACGCGAGAGCGCCGGCGCGGATGCGCCGGAGGCATCCGCGCACCCGGCAGACAGCGCCGCGGGCGAGAGCGGCCGCACGCCGTTTCCCTCCGAGGGCCTGGGCGCGCCGCTGGTGCCGGCGCCCAAGCCGACCCGCACGCCCGCCTCCACGCCGGCCGTGCCGACCGCGGTCGATTCGCGCCGGTCGGACGCCTATTACGAGGTCAAGGGCATCATCTTCGGCGCGCTGATCGAGGCCATCGACCTCGCCCAGCTCGCGCGCCTCGACGCCGACTCGGCGCGCGAGGAAATCCGCGACATCGTCAACGAGATCATCGCGATCAAGAACATCGTGATGTCGATCTCGGAGCAGGAAGAGCTGCTCGACGACATCTGCAACGACGTACTCGGCTTCGGGCCGCTCGAGCCGCTGCTCGCGCGCGACGACATCGCCGACATCATGGTGAACGGCTCCGGCACGGTCTACATCGAAGTGCTGGGCAAGATCCAGCGCACCGGCATCCGCTTCCGCGACAACCAGCAGCTCCTGAACATCTGCCAGCGCATCGTCAGCCAGGTCGGCCGCCGCGTCGACGAATCCTCGCCGATCTGCGACGCCCGCCTGACCGACGGCTCCCGCGTCAACGTCATCGCCCCGCCGCTGTCGATCGACGGGCCGGCGCTGACCATCCGCAAGTTCAAGAAGGACAAGCTGACGCTCGATCAGCTCGTCAAGTTCGGTACCATCACGCCGCAGGGCGCCGAGATCCTGCAGATCATCGGCCGCGCCCGCGTCAACACGCTGGTCTCCGGCGGTACCGGCTCAGGCAAGACCACGCTGCTCAACTGTCTTACGCAGTTCATCGAGATGGACGAGCGCATCATCACCTGCGAGGACGCCGCCGAATTGCAGCTCCAGCAGCCGCACGTGGTGCGCCTGGAAACGCGCCCGCCGAACCTGGAGGGCGAAGGCCAGGTCACCATGCGCGACCTGGTGCGCAACTGTCTGCGTATGCGACCCGAGCGCATCATCGTCGGCGAGGTGCGCGGACCGGAGGCCTTCGACCTGCTGCAGGCCATGAACACCGGTCATGACGGCTCGATGGGCACGCTGCACGCCAACAACCCGCGCGAGGCGCTCTCGCGTCTGGAATCGATGATCACCATGGGCGGCTTTTCGCTGCCCTCGCGCACCATCCGCGAGATGGTTGTGGCCTCGGTCGACGTGGTGGTCCAGGCCGCGCGCCTGCGCGACGGCACCCGCAAGATCACCCACATCACCGAGGTGATGGGCATGGAAGGTGACGTCATCGTGACGCAGGACCTGTTCGTCTACGACATGACCGGCGAGGACGCGCAGGGCAACATCATCGGTACACACCGCTCGACCGGCATCGGCCGGCCGCGGTTCTGGGACCGTGCCCGCTACTACGGCGAGGAACAGCGCCTGGCGGCCGCGCTCGACGCCTCGGAGGCCGCCGCCGAATCCATGCGGACCTGACGCCATGCCGATGCAATCCATCGCCCTGTTCTTCTTCGTTGCGATCGCGATCGGCGGCGTGATGTGGGTTTTCCTCTATCCGATCCTCTCGGGCGAGCGAAATACCGAACAGCGCATGGCCAACGTCGCCAAGGCGGCGCCGGTAGAGCGCGCCACGCGCGGCCCTCAGCGCTCCCGCCGCGATCAGGTGGAAAACACGCTCAAGGAATTCGAGGCGCGGCACAAGAAGGGCAAGGGCCGGCCGCCGCTGGCGGTGCGACTGACGCAGGCCGGCCTGAAATGGTCGAAGCACCAGTTCATGCTGATCTCGGCGGCCATTGGCGGCGCCTTCTTCGTGGTGGGCTTGGCGATCGGCGCCGGCCTGCTGGGCGCCGCCGGGCTCGGTTTTGCCGGCGCCTTCGGCCTGCCGTTCTGGATGCTGTCGTATCTGAAGAAGCGGCGCGAAACCAAGTTCCTGAACAATTTCCCCGACGCGGTCGACATCATCGTGCGCGGCGTCAAGGCCGGCCTGCCGCTGCTCGACTGCATCAAGATGGTCGCCACCGAGGCGCCGGAGCCGCTGAAGACCGAATTCCGCTCGATCGTCGAGACCCAGGCCATCGGCATGCCGCTGGGCGAGGCCTGCCTGAAGCTCTACGAGGACATGCCGGTGCCGGAGGCCAACTTCTTCGGCATCGTGATCTCGATCCAGCAGAGGGCGGGCGGCAACCTCGCCGAGGCGCTCGGCAACCTGTCGCGCGTGCTGCGCGACCGCAAGAAGATGAAGGCCAAGATCCAGGCCATGTCGCAGGAGGCGAAAGCCTCCGCCGGCATCATCGGCTCGCTGCCGATCGCGGTCATGACGCTCGTTTATGTCACCAGCCCGAAATACATGTCGCTCCTGTTCACGACGCCGATGGGCCACCTGATGCTGGCCGGCTCCGCGTTCTGGATGTTCATGGGCGTGATGGTGATGAAGAAGATGATCAACTTCGACTTCTAGAACACGGCCGCCATGCTCGACACGCTGGAAAACGCGATCAACCCGCAGACCCTGATGATGGTGCTTGCCGCCATCGCGGCGGCGGCGACCGTGCTGACGCTGGCCATGCCCTTCGTCTTCGCCGACCCGCTCGACAAGCGCATGAAGGCGGTGGCGGTCGAGCGCGAGAGGATCCGCCAGCGCGAGCGCGAGCGCATGGCCAGGGAGCAGCAGAAGGTCAGCCTGCGCCAGTCGCCCAAGCAATACGTTCAGGACGTCGTCGACCGCTTCAACCTGAACAAATGGTTCGGCCAGGAGGAAGCACGGCTGAGGCTGGTGCAGGCCGGCTACCGCGGCCAGGCGCCCTACGTCACCTTCCTGTTCGTGCGCATGGTGACGCCGGCGGCCGCGATCCTGTTTGCGGCCTTCTACGTGTTCGTGGTGCTGGACCTGAAGCAGCCGCTCACCGTCAAGCTCGGCATCTGTATCGGCGCGGCCTATCTCGGCATGCACCTGCCGCTGATGATGCTCAAGAGCAAGATCCAGAAACGCCAGCTCTCGATCAAGCGCGCCTTTCCCGACACCCTCGACCTGCTGCTGATCTGCGTGGAATCCGGCATGTCGATCGAGGCCGCGTTCAAGAAGGTGAGCGAGGAGATCGGCTCGCAGTCGGTTCCGCTGGCCGAAGAACTGACGCTGACCATGGCGGAGCTGTCCTATCTGCCCGACCGGCGCCAGGCCTACGACAACCTGGCCAAGCGCACGGACCTGGAAGGCGTGAGATCGGTGTGCATGGCGCTGCAGCAGGCCGAGCGCTACGGTACGCCGCTCGCCACCATGCTGCGCACCATGGCGCAGGAAAACCGCGACATGCGCATGTCCGAGGCGGAAAAGCGCGCCGCCGCGCTGCCGCCCAAGCTGACGGTGCCGATGATCCTGTTCTTCCTGCCGGTGCTGTTCATCGTGATCCTGGGTCCCGCCGCCATTAAGATCATGGGCGTGATGAACTGAGGCGGTGCGAAGCGCCGCGCCCCAGGTGCGTCGTTAGATGCATCAAAGCATAAGCGAAGCAAATAGTGCGACGCCGATCCGGCGGCCGGCTGCCTGAAGCGATATCCCGGGTCAGCGGCGCACCGTTTCATGCTGCGCCGCGCCCGGGAAAAGCCTCCAGATCGGCGATCAGGAACGCCCCTTGGACGACACGGGCGGATTGCCGCGGTGGCGGCGGCCGCGCTGCGACCACTGCTTCTGACGCGCGAGCATCTGGCGCAGATAGGCGACGTTGGCTTCGGCCTGGGCGGCGGGCAGATCGGCGCGCGCGAGCCGCTCGGCTTCGTCGAAGCGGCCCTCGAGGCCGACGATGAGCGCCAGGTTCTGCCGCACCTTGGGCCGGGCATTGGGCTGTGCGGCCGCCTTGCGCAAGGTCTTCTCCGCCAGCCTGAGGCGCTTCTGCAGCGCGTAGGAGAGGCCGAGATTGGACAAGATGGACGGCTCGTTGGGCACCATCTTGAGCGCCGAGGCGTAGTAGCGCTGGGCTTCCTTGTGACGGCCCATCTGGTCGAGCACGGCGCCCTGGGCGTTGAGGATGCGCCAGTCCGGATTGTCGGGGGTATGGGCGCGGCTGAGCGCGTCGAGCGCTTCCTTGTAGTGGCCCGCCGCGGCCAGCGCCCGGCCGTAGGCGCCGAGCAGCTTCCGGTCGCTGGGATTGCGCATGGCGGCCTGGCGCAGCACCGCCACCGCCTGGGCGCGCTGATCGGTCGCGCGCAGCCCGTCGGCATAGGCCATGGCCGCCTTGGGATCGCCCGGGTTGTCGTGGTAGCGCGCGCCCCAGGCCTTGGCGTATTGGCGCCATTGCGCGTCGGTATGCGGCGCCTGTGGGGCCCCCAGGGAGCCGATCGAGCCGGTAATGTCGTTGCCGGTGGTCTCGCAGCCGGCGACCGACAGCGCGACGGCGACGGCCAGCGCGGCCGAGGCGAAAAGGCGGGTGGCGGAAAGGCGTTCAGGACGCATGGGACCCCGACGGCTGGCGTTCGAAAGGCTCAGCCCATGCCAATAAAATGTTAACCTTAACGGGCGGTTAACCGACCGGAGGCCGTGGCCCGGTTTGCGGCGCCGGGACGCGGAACCCCGCGACAAGCGCGGCATGATGGTGCAAGACGGCTCGCGCCCCCGAATGACGATGGATAGTATCGCCCCATGGACCTAGGCCTCTCCCCCGACGAACTGAAGCTTCAAGCCCGTGCCCGCGAGTTCGCGACCTTCGTGGCACGCCCGCGCGCGGCCGATATCGACCGCGACGGCGAATACCCTTGGGACATCGTGAAGGCGCTGGCCGGGGCCGGCTTCACCGGCATGACCATCCCGCGGACGCTCGGCGGCCAGGGCCGCTCGTTCCTAGACGCCGTGCTGGTGATCGAAGAAATGGCCAAGGCCTGCACGGTGACGGCGCGCATCGCGGTCGAGACCAACATGGGCGCGATCTCCACCGTCATGGCTTATGGCAGCGAGGCGCAGAAGGCGCTGGCGGCCAAGCTCGTGCTCGCCGGCGACAAGCCCGCCATCTGCATCACCGAGCCCGACGCCGGCTCCGACGCCACCGCCATGACGACGCGCGCCGACAAGCGCGGCGACGCCTACGTCATCAACGGAAGGAAACACTGGATCACCGGCGCCGGCGTGTCGCGGCTGCATCTGATTTTCGCGCGCGTCTTCGACGAGAAGCGCGAGGACCTCGGCATCGGCGGCTTCCTGGCGGTGCGCGATCCCGACCAGGGCACGCCAAAGGGCCTCGCCGTCACCAAGCGCGAGCAGACCATGGGCCTGCGCGGCATGCCGGAAGGCGAGCTCACCTTCACCGACCTGGAAGTGCCGGCGGACATGGTGGTCATGCCGCCCTCAGGATTCAAACGCGGCTTCGCCGACCTGATGAACGCCTACAACAGCCAGCGTGTCGGCGCCGGCACGGTGGCGATGGGCATCGCCGCCGGCGCGCTTGAGCATGCCCTGCAATGGGCCAAGGCCCGCGAGCAGTTCGGCCGTCCGATCGCCGAGTTCCAGGGCCTGCAATGGATGCTGGCCGACATGCAGACGCAGCTCACCGCTTCACGGCTGATGCTCTATCAGGCCGCGCGCTCGCGCGGACCCCAGGCAAGCGCCTTCCCCGATCCCATGCTGGCGGCGCAGGCCAAGATCGTCGCCGCCGAGAGCGCCATCAAGATCGTCAACGACGCGCTGCAGGTCTTCGGCGCGCGCGGCTATTCGCGCGAGCTTCCCCTGGAGCGCATGGCGCGCGACGTGCGCATGTTCACCATCGGCGGCGGCACCGCGCAGGTACTGCGCACTTTGGTCGCAAGCAAGATGCTGGGCTGGAAGCTGCCGCAGACCCGCGACGGCTACCGCCCGAAAGACACCCTCCCCCACGCCGCGGAATAACCATGCACCCTGTCTTCGTCACATCCGGGTCGGCCAAAGCCGTCCCCATCCTGTTCGTCACCAAGGCCAATTTCGACGAAGTGCGCGCCGCGCTCGACGATCGCGCGCGCGCCTTCGTTACGGCCGCCGGCTTCGAGGCCAAGGCGGGCAAGCTGCTCATGGTGCCGGACGCCGACGGCCAGCTCGCTCACGTGCTGTTCGGCCTGGAAGCGGCCGACGATCCGGCGCGCGACCTGTTCCGGCCCGGGGCGCTTGCCGGCGCGCTGCCCGCCGGCACCTACCGTTTCGCCAACGCGCCGCACGACGCGCGGCAGGCGGCGCTCGCCTTCGCGCTCGCCACTTATCAGTTCACCCGCTACCGCAAGGGCAACGGCCGCGACGTCAGGCTGGTGGTGCCGGAGGGCGTCGACGGCGAGGCGATAAGCTGCGCCGCCGAGGCAGCGACGCTCTGCCGCGATCTCATCAACACGCCGTCGAACGACATGGGGCCGGCGGAACTGGAAGACGCGGGCCGCAAGCTCGCGGCCCAGCACCACGCCGAGATCGCCGTCGTCAGCGGCGAGGCCCTGGAGCAGGGCTTTCCGTTGATCCATGCGGTGGGCATGGGCTCGACACGCGCGCCCCGGCTGATCGACATCACCTGGGGCCATAACGGCGATCCCAAGATCACGCTGGTCGGCAAGGGCGTCTGCTTCGACACCGGCGGCCTCGACATCAAGCCGGCGAGCGGCATGCTCAACATGAAGAAGGACATGGGCGGGGCGGCGACCGCGCTGGCGCTGGCGCACATGGTCATGGCGCAGAGCCTGAAGGTGCGCTTGCGCGTGCTGATCCCGGCGGTGGAGAATTCGATTTCCGGCATCAGCTTCCGCCCGCGCGACGTCTTCGTCTCGCGCAAAGGCTTGAGCGTCGAGATCGGCAACACCGACGCGGAAGGCCGGCTGGTGCTGGCCGACGCACTCGCATTGGCAGATGAGGACAAGCCGGCGCTGATCGCCGATTTCGCGACGCTCACCGGGGCGGCACGGATCGCGATGGGGCCGGAGCTGGCGCCCTTCTTCACCGACGACGACCGGCTTGCCGGCGAACTGATGACGGCGGGCACCGCCGAATTCGATCCGCTGTGGCGGATGCCGCTGTGGCGGCCTTACGACAGCATGCTCGATTCCAAGGTGGCCGACTTCAACAATGTCGGTTCGGGCGGCCAGGGCGGCGCCATTACCGCCGCGCTGTTCCTGCGCCGTTTCGTGGAAGCGCCGTCGTGGCTGCACTTCGACATCTCCGCCTGGAACGCGTCGGCCAAACCGGCGCGGCCGGAGGGCGGCGAGTTGATGACCGCGCGCGCGCTCTTTGCGGTGCTGAAAGCGCGCTACGCGTAAGCGATGAGCAAGCTCGACCCGCGCCTGCATCCCTACCGTCCGGACCTGGCGGCCGCGCACTTGCGCGGGCAGGTGGAGGCCGCGCGCTTCGTCGACGGCATATCGTATGAGGTGATCGAGCCCACCGCGGACCTGCGCTACGCGCCGGTGCCCGATGCAGCCCTCGACACGCAGGCGCTGATGGGCGAGCGTGTCACCGTCTACGAGACGACGGACGAAGGCTGGGCCTGGGGGCAACTGGAAAGCGACGGCTATGTCGGCTGGCTGTCGGACAATGCGCTCGGCCGTCCGGGACCGGCGGCGACGCACAGGGTTTCGGCGTTGCGGACCCTCGCGTTCCCGGGGCCGGACATCAAGCTGCCGGCGCTTCTCGGCCTGCCGCTGGGCGCGCGCGTCGCGATTGTGCGGGCGGACGAGCGCTTCGCGGTCACCGCATCGGGCCTTTACCTGCCGGTCCTGCATCTCGCCGCGCTCGATGCCGCCGAACCGGACTACGTGGCGGTCGCCGAGCGCTTCCGCGGCACGCCTTATCTGTGGGGCGGCAAGACCTCGCTGGGCATCGACTGCTCGGGGCTGGTTCAGGTGGCGCTGCAAGCGGCCGGCATCTCTTGCCCACGCGACAGCGACCTGCAGGAACAGGCGCTGGGCAGCCGCCTCGCCTTTTCCGATCTCAGACGCGGCGACCTGATCTTCTGGAAAGGGCACGTAGCGATCGCCCGCGACGGCGACACGCTGATCCATGGCAACGCGCATCACATGGCGGTGGCGGTCGAGCCGGTTGCGGAGGCGGTCGCGCGCATCATGAAGGCCGGCAGCGGCGTGACGAGCGTCCGGCGGCTATAGCCCAGCGGCGTCCGCCCTCATGAGTTGAGATCATTAGCGCGATCAACTATCATTGCGGGAGCCGACGGGGGGATCGCGCCATGCCACGCACGTTGACCGGCCTCGCCTGCGCCGCGCTGGGCGCGCTGCTACTGCTGAGCCACGGCGCCGCGGCGCAGACTTCGCCGGCGACGCCGGTCGCCGGCACCGACCGCGAATGGGAAGTGGTGAGCACCGCCTCGCGCAAGATGCTGGAGGTGCAGCACGAGACCGACGCCTGCGTGGTCGACAGCGTCCCCTGGTTCTTCGAACGCACCGGCATCGCCTATCACACGGTGCTGAGCGGAGGCGTCGCGCACGGCAGCACACCCAGGATGTACAGCGCCATGCAAACCGCCGGCGGCGCCATGAAGGGGCGCGGGCCGGTCAGCACCTCGACCGCCGAACGGATGTATCACGTCAGCAGCGCGGCGAACGTGTTCAACTACAACGTCTCCGACAACTGGAAGAAGCTAGAAGCGGAGAAACTGTCGACACGGACCGGCACGCCGGTCAAGCCCGATTCCGACGCGGTGCGCGCCGCCTGGGAGGATGCCGTCACCGACGGCAAGAACATCCCCGCCGACATGCTGCTGCCGGACAGCTTGGCGATGCCGGCGCTGTCCTGGGTGACGCCGGACCGGCGCATGGTGATCCCGGCCGCGGCCAGCCGCGCGCAGGGCACCGAAGATTTCTTCCATTTCTGCCACGTGCTGTCGCTGGCGCCGGAATGGTATCCGGAAGGGCTGGTGAACATGAGCTATCCGGCGCACGGCACGGCGCTGATCCGGCCGGTATCGTTCGACGGCATGCTCAGCCCGTTATGGGTGCAGCGTCAGCCGAGCAAGCCGGCGGCGACCGGCGGCGACGCGCCGGAGGCGTTCAACCGCGACGACGTCCGCGTCTCGCAAGCCGGCCCGATGCAGGCCCACATCGTCACCCGCGCGATGACGGCCGCGCTCAAGCAATCGCCCTCGGTCAATCGCTATTCGATCAATCTAGACAAGGTCGCCCACGGTGGCGACAGGGCGACAACAAGGCTCGGCGAGCAAGAGACCAGCATCGTGCGCCAGGTGCGCGCGGCGCGCCGCAAGGCGGACGCGGCCTTCGCAAGCGTGGTGCCGCCGGCTGCCGCCACGGCGCAATGCGAACCGAAACCGAAGAAGCGCACCATGCTGCTGCCGAACGGCCGCGACGACCTCGATGGCGTGGCGTTGCAGACCGAGATGACACGTTGGGCGCTGGGGCACTTCCTGCAGAATCCCGGCCAACGCTTCGCGGCGGAGCGTTTCGCGGCGGCGATGCAGCGGGCGCCGCAGCGCCGGCGCGCAATCATGGCCGCGGCCACGGCGCTGCTCAGGCGGTCGGATCGGCCCGACGTTCTGGTCATGGTCGCGCAGCTCGGCCGCGCGGCCGGCTATCGGCCCTTCTACGTGGCGCTGCTCGACCGGCTCGCCGGCAAGCCGCGGCCGCTCCCGGCGGGGCCCGGCGTCCGCACGCTGACCCTCAGAGGCGATCTTCTGCTGCGGCTCGAAGATGCGCTGCCGGGGACCGACCCCGCGCTGGCCGGGCGGGCGACGGCCCGGGCCGAACGCGAAGCGCGGCCCGATCTGCGCCTTGCGATCGCGCTGAACCGGGGCTCGCCCGCCCGGCTGCTCGCGGCCTTTGCCGACGCCACGAAATACAGGGCAATCGATCCATGGCTGCCGGCGCGGGCCGGCTATCGCATCGCACAGGCCTATCCCGGCCGCCTGGGCGACGCGCTGCACGCAGCCACCGCGCTGCGGCCGGCGGCGCGGCGCCTGTTCAAGGCGGCGGTCGAGGCCGGGCGCGATCGACGTCTGGCCGCGCGCTGACCTAGACACGTTCACCGTTTCACGGAAACGGTGAACGTGTCTAAGCCTCTGTTTTGTCGCGTTTCCGGACGCCGAACCGGTTTCCACTTCGCCTGAAATCGCTTTAATTGCCGTCGCCGCACGCCACGTTATCGCAGCGCTCCACCGATTCGACGATACGCGCGAGCGCCTTCGGGCCCGGGTAGCCGTTGATCGCCATACCCTTGATGACGAAGCCCGGCGTCACCTGGATGCCGAGCGCGTTACCGAGCCGCACGTGGGAGAGCATGATCTCGATGACCCGATCACCGTTGGCGATCCTGGCCACTTTCTTGTCGTCGAGACCCATGGCCTGGACAGTGGCGAAAGCGCGCTTGCCGTCCATGACGCCGGGGCTCGTCATCGTGCGGCGGTGGAATTCCTCGAACTGCTCCGGCGTCGCCTGCCGCAGGACGGCGAGCTCGACCTTGCCGGCCTGAATCGAGGGAATGCCGAGCACGGGATAGGGGATCAGCACCAACCGCAGTTGCTTGACCGTCTTCAGCAGCTTGTCGACCCCAGGGAAGGCGGCGCGGCAGAGCGGGCTGTTGAGGTCGTAGAATTCGTTGAGCGTCACCTCGCCGTGCGGATTGCCGAGCACGACGACGCCAGGCAGCCTCTCGATCTGGCTTTCGAGCTCCCCGGGCACGCGGTGGCTCGCCATGATGGTGCCGTCGTCGGCCTTGATTGGATACCAGGCGTCGTCGGCGCGCGCCGCAAAGTGCGACAGACCGATGACGGCGAAGCAGGCGACGAGGAGCGCGAGGCGAGGCATGACTGCTCGATAGCAATCGAGTCGGGACCGGCTCAATGATGAACCGCTTTCATGACGCGGAAAAGTTAGCGAATCAAGAGTGCGTGAGCCGGGTGGCCGCCGTCGCGGTCATACCAGCAATGCAGGCAGGCGCGCACGGTTGAGCGCCAGCCATTGCAGCGAGATCAGTAACGGACCGTTATGCATGGAGCCGCCGTGAAGCGCGGCCAGCGCGGCGTCGATCGAAACCCGTATCAGGTATAGCTGTTCGTTATCAACCGTGGCGACGGCGCCTTCCCTGATCCGCGCCGCATCGACGGCGCCCAAGTAGACGACGATTTCCTCGTCGGTGATGCCCGGCGTCGGGAAATAGCTGAACAGCTCCACCAGCTTGGTCGGCGCGATGCCGATCTCTTCCGCGCATTCCCGGCGCGCGGCCGCACGCGGCTCTTCGTCAGGCTCGACCCGGCCGGCGACGGTTTCGATCAGGTCGCCACGGCCGTTCCCGAGATGCGCCGGCAGGCGGAACTGGCGGATGAGCACGATTTCATCACGGGCGAGATCGACCGGCACAACGGCCACAACCTGGCCGGCGCGCAGGATGTCGCGCTGCTGTTCCACCGGCTTGCCGTTGGCACCGGCAAGCCTCGCGTGATAACGCTCGTAGTCGCGGTATGCCTTGGCCAGCCGTTCGGGCGGCGTCACGCTCACGTCGGCCGGCAGATCGGCGAGCTTGGCCTTGTCCGCCGTCGGTACATGGCTGTTACGCATGATCTTATCCGGAAGCCGGCTCCCACCTCCCCAATCAAGCCGCCGGCGGCTTTGTCGGGATCAGGCGCCGATTATTGCGCAACCACGCCTTCCGGCGCAGTATCGAGATTGAAGGCGGCGGCGAACAGAGCGCGGGTGTAGTCGCTCTTCGGATTCTTGAACAGGTCGGCCGCCGCGCCCGCTTCCACGATCTTGCCGTGACGCAGCACTACCAGCCGGCTCGCCAGCGCCGCCACCACGCGCAGGTCGTGCGAGATGAACATGTAGGTGAGATCGCGCTTCTTCTGCAGGTCGCGCAGCAGATCGACCATCTGCGCCTGGATTAGCATGTCGAGCGCACTGGTCGGCTCGTCGAGCATGATGAAAGTCGGCTCCAGCACCAGGGCGCGGGCGAGCGCGATGCGCTGGCGCTGGCCACCGGAGAATTCGTGCGGATAACGGTGGCGGGTGGCGGGATCGAGCCCGACATCGGAAAGCGCAGCCACCACGCGCTGCTCGCGTTCGGCGGGATTGAGCTTCGGATGGTGCACCCACAGCCCCTCCTCGACAATGTCGGACACCGACATGCGCGGGGAGAGCGAGCCGTAAGGATCTTGGAACACGATCTGCATGTCGCGGCGGTAAGGCAGCATCTCCTTGAACTTGAGGCCCTGGATGGGATGGCCCATGAACACCACCGGGCCGTCCGACGAGATCAGCCGCAGGATGGCAAGCCCGAGGGTGGTCTTGCCGGAACCGGATTCGCCGACCACACCGAGGGTCTCGCCTTTGCGCACCTCGACGCTGATGCCGTCCACCGCCTTGATGTAGCCGACCACCTTACGCATCAGGCCGCGTTTGATGGGGAACCAGACCTTCAGATCGTCGGTCTTGATAACAACCGGCGCCTGCGGCCGCGGCGGCGCTGGGTCGGGCTTGGGTTCCGCGGCAAGCAGGTCGCGCGTATAGGGATGCTCGGGCGCGGTGAACACGCGCTCGACCGGCCCATGCTCGACGATCTTGCCGGCGTTCATGACGCAGACCCGGTCGGCGAGCTTGCGCACGATGCCGAGGTCGTGGGTGATGAACAGCATCGACATGCCGAGCCGCTTCTGGGTGTCCTTCAAGAGCTGCAGGATCTGCGCCTGCACCGTGACGTCGAGCGCGGTGGTCGGCTCGTCGGCGATCAAGAGGTCAGGCTCGTTGGCCAGCGCCATGGCGATCATCACGCGCTGACGCTGGCCACCGGAGAGTTGATGCGGATAGCTCGCTAGCCGCGTCTTGGGATCGGGGATGCCGACCTGCTCGAGCAACTCGAGGATGCGTTCGCGCGCCTTGGCGCCGCCGATGCCCCGGTGGATGGCCAGGATCTCGGCGAGCTGCTTTTCGATGGTGTGCAGCGGGTTGAGCGACGTCATCGGCTCCTGGAACACGATGGTGATGTCGTTGCCGCGGATCTTGCGGATCTCGTTCTCCCGCATGGTCAGGAGTTCCTGGCCCTTGAAGCGGATGGAGCCCGACGGATGATGCGCCGGCGGATAAGGCAGAAGCTTCATCACCGAAAGGGCGGTGACCGACTTTCCGGAGCCGGATTTGCCGACCAGCGCCACGGTCTCGCCCTTGCCGATGTCGAACGACACCTTGTCGACCGCCAGCACCTGGCGCTCGCCCTGGCCGAAGGCGACGGAGAGATCGGTGATCGAAAGGAGGGGTTCAGCGGTCATTTGCCATAGACCTTCGACAGGATGGCTCGAACATTCTCTTGCGTGGCATCGAGAATTTCGACGCCATATTGACTCTTAATTTTCCTATCCCGGGTCAAAAAATAGCGGCATCCCGTACCACGCGCCGTCGTCAAATGGATCGCATCGGGCAATTTAAGCGACCTGTCTTTGGCTCTCAAGGCGGCCGCGTCACGCAACACATCGCGAACGACGGGCACTACCTCCAAGTAAGAATTGCTAATCGTCCAATTGTCGTACGTCTGAATCAAATCGTCGCGTTGTAAAATAAGCGGCTTTACCAACAGTTCCGCCAAAGCGAGTTCGCTGGTTACGAAACGTTGCCGACTGCTGTTCTCCGCCGCCGTCAATAGCTGCGCCAACAGTTCGCTCAGTGGTCCGCGCCCCTCGAAGACTTCGATGAAAATATTGGTATCAAGATAAAATCGCGTGTCGGCAGCAGTTTCAACCGTCCCATTCATCCCGAAGTTCTCTGATTCTGGCGACCGGATCATCGCCAATGGGAGGCGCTCGACGAGCGGCTTCAAGCAATTCGACAAGTGACCGTCGCCGGTTCTCTGAGTTGCTCGATTCCTCAACTGTCACGGTAACGGTCACCGTCGATCCGGGATCGACGCCTTCGCGCAGATCTTTCGGCAGCTTTGAAGCCGGATAATGCTCGCGAGTGACCTTATTCATAGCGCTCTCCTCCTGGAGCCCATGCCAGACTAGCAGATTTTCACCTGAACGTCTTGCGCGGATCGAAGGCGTCGCGCACGGCCTCGCCGATGAAGATCAACAGCGACAGCATGATGGCGAGCGCGAAGAAGCCAGTGAGACCCAGCCACGGCGCCTGCACGTTGGCCTTGCCTTCGTTGAGCAGCTCGCCGAGCGAGGGTGAGCCGGGGGGCAGGCCGAAGCCGAGGAAATCGAGCGCCGTCAGCGTCATCACCGACGACGACAGAATGAACGGCAGAAACGTCATCGTCGCCACCATCGCGTTGGGCAGCAGGTGGCGAAAGATGATCTTGACGTTCGACACGCCGAGCGCGCGGGCGGCCTGGATGTATTCGAAATTGCGGCCGCGCAGGAATTCCGCGCGCACCAGCCCCACCAGCGACACCCACGAAAACAGCAGCAGAATGCCCAGCAGCACGAAGAAGCCCGGCACCAGCACCGACGAGATGATCAGCAGCAGATAGAGCGACGGGATCGAGGTCCAGATCTCGATGAAGCGCTGGAACAGGAGGTCGGTCCAGCCGCCGAAATAGCCCTGCACCGCGCCGGCGGCGACGCCGATGATGGACGAGACGATGGTCAGGCACAGACCGAACAGCACCGATATGCGGAAGCCGTAGATCAGCCGCGCCAGCACGTCGCGGCCGCCGTCGTCGGTGCCGAGCCAGTTGTATTCGAGGTTGCCGCATTTGGCGAAGTCGTGGGTGGCGGCGAAATGGCAATCCTTCTCGGTCAAAGCCCAGGTCGGCTTGGACGGGAACGGCGACGGCGGCTTCGACACCTGCGTGTTGTAGGAGAAGGGGATCGGCGGCCAGATCGCGAAACCGCCTTCCTTCTTGATGAGCCCCATCAGGTAGGGGTCCTTGTAGTCGGCGGCGGTGCCGAACAGCATCGGGTCCGGCTTCTTGGCGAAGGTCGTGTCCGCATAGGTCACCACCGCCGGGAAATACCAATGACCGTTGACGTCGATGAAGATCGGCTTGTCGTTGGCGATGAACTCGGCGAACAGCGAGATCACGAACAGGATCAGGAAGATCCACAACGACCAGTAGCCGCGTCTGTTGACCTTGAAATTCTTCCAGCGCCGCTTGTTGAGCGGCGACACGGAGATCCAGCGCCCCTCCGGCGGCACCGCCAGCTCCACGGTGCCGACCGCGGTGGTGTCGGGCGATTTGACGCCGGTGCGGTCGTCCATCACACCTCCCGCGTCTCGAAGTCGATACGCGGATCGATCCACGTATAGGTGAGGTCGGAGACCAGGTTCACCACCACGCCGATCAGCGAGAAGATATAGAGCGTCGCGAACACCACCGGATAGTCGCGGTTGAGCACGCTCTCGAAGCTGAGCAGGCCGAGGCCGTTCAGCGAAAAGATGGTCTCGATCAGCAGCGATCCGGTGAAGAAGGCGGATACGAACGCGCCGGGAAAGCCCGCCACCACGATCAGCATGGCGTTACGGAACACGTGACCGTAGAGCACCTGGTTGCGGGTGCAGCCCTTGGCGCGCGCGGTGAGCACGTACTGCTTGCGGATCTCGTCGAGGAACGAGTTCTTGGTCAGCATCGTCATGGTGGCGAAGGCGGAGATCGCCATCGACACGATCGGCAGCGTCAGGTGCCAAAAATAGTCGCCGACCTTGGCGTACCACGGCAGTTGCCAGAAATTCTCCGACACCAGCCCGCGCAACGGAAAGATGTCGAAGAACGAGCCGCCGGCGAACAACACGATCAAGAGGATAGCGAACAGGAAGCCCGGGATGGCGTAGCCGATCACGATCACCGTCGAGGTCCACATGTCGAAATGGGAGCCGTCGTCGACCGCCTTGCGGATGCCGAGCGGGATCGAAATCAGGTAGGTGAGTAGCGTCATCCATATGCCGAGCGACATGGAAACCGGCAACCGCTCCTCGACCAGCTTCAGCACGCTGACATCCTGGAAATAGCTCTTGCCGAAGTCGAAGCGGATGTAATTCCACAGCATCAGGCCGAAGCGTTCGTACGCCGGCTTGTCGAAGCCGAACTGCTTGCGCAGCTTCTTGATGAATTCGGGATCGAGCCCCTGGGCGCCGCGGTAGTCCGACGCCGCGGAGGCCTGCGCACCGCCCTGCAGCGCGCCGGGGGCGAAGTCACCGCCGGGCGAGCCGGACACGCGCGACATGGCGCCGCCCGCGGTCCCTTGCAGCTTCGCGATCACCTGCTCGACCGGGCCGCCGGGCGCGAACTGCACCACCACGAAGGCGACCAGCATGATGCCGAACATCGTCGGGATCATCAGCAGGATGCGGCGAATGATATAGGCGGTCATGGGCTAGACAGTCTTGAGGTCGGCATCACCGGGTTCGAATTACGCCTGCGCCCGCCTCGGGCGCGCGCCTTATGACATATCAGCAACAACCCGTCTTATGACATATCGGCAACATAAAGACCGGGCGGCGCGGGACAAGCCCGCCTCGGCTCCTCTTCAGGCCTTGTTCAGCCCTTCTGTTTCAGCTTGGCGGCCTTGGCGGGGTCATACCACCAGGTCGCCGGGATGCCACGGAAATAGCGCGGCTGGCGGGGCGGGAAGCCGAACTCGTCCCAATAGGCGATCCGGTGCGAGGCCCCGTACCACTGCGGCACCCAGTAGCGGCCGGCGCGGAACAGCCGATCGATGTCCCGGCAGGCGACGGTGAGCTCCTCCCGCGTCCTGGCGGCGACGGCGTCATCGATGAGCGCGTCCATGGCGGGATCGGCAATACCGGCCAGGTTCTGCGAGCCCTTGGTCCCGGCCGCCTGCGACGAGAGGTAGCTGCGCAGCGAATCGCCCGGCGTCGAGGAAAAGGACATCCGGCTAATCGTGATGTCGAAATCGAAGTCGTCAACGCGGGCCCGGTATTGCGCCGGATCGACGATGCGCAGTGTCGCGTCAATGCCGAGAATGGCGAGGTTCTGGATATAGGGCAGATGGTGCGGCTTGAAGCTCGGCTCGTCGATGAGGAATTCGATGGTGATCGGCGTACCATCCGGCATGACGCGCTTGCCGTCCTTGATGTGGTAGCCGGCCTGTTCCAGCAGCCTGGCGCCGCGTCTGAGCCAGCGGCGGTCGTGGCCGGAACCGTCGGTGACCGGCGGCAGGTAGGGGTTGCCGAAGACCTCGTCCGGCACCTTGCCGCGGAACGGCGCGAGCAGCTTCAGCTCGGCCGGGCTCGGCATGCCGACCGCCTTCATGGCTGAGTTCTCGAACAGCGACTGGGTGCGCTTGTAGGCGCCGTACATGATGTTCTTGTTGGTCCACTCGAAATCGAAGGCGTCGATCAGCGCCTCGCGCAGCCGCCGGTCCTTGAACTTGGCGCGCCGCGTATTGATGAACCAGCCTTGCGCGCCCGAGATGGTGTCGTCCGGGAAAGTCCGGCGCTTGACGCGGCCGTCCCTGAGGGCCGGGAAACCGTAGCGCGTCGCCCACACGCGCGCGGTGAACTCCTCGCGGAAGAGATAGCTGCCGGCGGTGAAGCCTTCGAAGCCGACCTCGCGGTCGCGATAATACTCGTAGCGAACGATGTCGAAATTGTTCTGCCCGCGCGACACCGGCAGGTCGGCGCCCCACCAGTCCTTCACCCGCTCGTATTCGATGAAGCGGCCCGCTTCGAAATTGCCCACCTTGTAGGCGCCGCTGCCGAGCGGGACATCGAGGCTCAACTCGTCGAATTTGTGCTTGCTGTAGTAGGCGCGCGAGAAGATCGGCAGGCTGGCGACGAACAGCGGCACGTCGCGCGCGCGCTTGGGCGCGAAATGCACCACGACCGTACGATCGTCGGCAGCCTGCGCCTCCTCCATGTCGCGTAGCGACAGCGTGATGATGGGATGGCCCTTCTCCTTCAACGTCTTGAGCGAGAAGGCGACGTCGTGGGCGGTGAGCGGCGTGCCGTCGTGGAATTTGGCCTCCGGCCGCAGCGCGAAGGTGTAGGTGAGGCCGTCATCGCTGATGCGCACGCTGCGCGCGGCAAAGCCGTACATAGCGTCCGGCTCGTCGCCCGAGCGCGTCATCAGCGTGACGAAGGTGAGCTCGATGCCCTGCGCGGCGTCGCCCTTGAGGATGTAGCCGTTGAGCGAATTGAAGGTGAGGAAGTTCTGGTTGAACTGTGTGTTGGGGCCGATCTGCGAGAACTTGCCGCCCTTGGGCGCGTCCGGATCGACGTAAGGGAAATGCTTGAAGTCCAGCGGCAGCTTGAGATCGCCAAAGGCCGACATGCCGTGGCGCTCGCCGGCGGGGGCGGTTCGGGCTTCGACCGCCGAGACAAATCGCGTCGCAGCCAGCGCGCCGGCGCCGAGGACGAGGACGTGGCGGCGCGACAGGGTGCTCCCTCCGCCCCTATGAGGAAGTGATGCGGTGGGGGGTAATCTGCGTTGCTCAACCATTCGCTTCTCAAATCCTGACCCTCACCCGGCCGGCTGCGCCGGCCGACCTACCCCAAGGGGGAGGTGGAGGAAGAAAGGCTACGACCGCTGCGGCAGCTTGGCGGCCTTGGCCTTGTCCCACCACCAGATGTCGGGGAACGCCGCCGCGCCGTATTTCGGCATGTTGGCCGGATGGTCGAAGCGGTCCCAGCGCGCGGTGCGCTGGAACGGGTAGTTCCATTGCGGCACCACATAGTAGTTCCACAACAATACGCGGTCGAGCGCGCGCGTCGACGCCACCAGGCCGGGACGATCCTTGGCGTAGATGACACGGTTGATCAGTTCGTCGACCGCCGGGTTCTTGATGCCGACCACGTTCTGCGAGCCGTGCGAGTCGGCGGCGGCCGAACTCCAGAAGTCGCGCTGCTCGTTGCCGGGTGTCAGCGTCTCGCCCCAGTTGTAGATGATAATATCAAAGTCCCACTGCCGCACCCGGTTGACGTACTGCGCGCTGTCGACGGGGCGCACCGAAACGCCGATGCCCAGGTGCTTCAGCGACGGCTCGTAGAACGACATGACCCGCTCCAGCGACGGATCGTAGGTCAGGAGCTCGACGGTCAGGGGTTCCTTGGTCTTGGCGTTGACCAGCCTGGTGTTTTCGACCACATAGCCGGCCTTGTGCAGCAACCCGAGCGCATGGCGCAGATTCTGGCGCGCCTTGACTGGCGAGCCGGCCACCGGATTGGTATAGGGCTTGGCGAACAGTTCCGGCGGCATGAATCCGTCCACCTTCGCCTGGGGCATCTTGGCCAGCAGATCCTTCTGCACCGCCATCAGTATGTCGCGCTCCTGGCCCTCGGGAACGCCGGACGAGGCAAGCTCGAGGCCATCGAAATAGCTATTGTTGCGGCGGTACTCGCCGTAGAAAAGCTGCTTGTTCATCCACTCGAAATCGAAGGCGTAGTTGAAGGCCCGGCGCAGGTGCGGGCTCTTGAACTTATCGCGCCGGATATTGAACGCAAAAGCCTGCATCCCCCCGGAGCTGCGAATCCGAAACTTCTCCAGCAACACTTTCTTCTCGTGAACCGCTGGAAATTTGTAATTAGTGGCCCAGTTCTTGGCGACGCTCTCGGTACGCCAGTCGACACTGTCGCCTTTAAATCCCTGCAGCGCGACCATCGAATTGCGGTAATACTCGTAGCGAATGATGTCGAAATTGTTGGTCCCGACCATCACATTGAGGTCCTTGCCCCAATAGTCGTCGAGGCGCTCATAGACGATGGTGCGGCCGGCCGAGAACTCCTTCAGCTTGTAGGGCCCGGAGCCGAGCGGCGGCTCGAGCGTGGTCTGCGTCACGTCGCGCTTCTTGCCGTTCTTGCCGGTGCCCTCCCACCAGTGCTTGGGCAAGATCGGCAACTGGCCGACGATCTGCGGCAGTTCGCGGTTGCCGGGGCCGTCGAAGTGGAAGGTGACCTCGCGCTCACCGGTCTTCTCGGTGTTCTTCACGTGCTTGTAATAGCCGGCCCATTGCGGATCGTTCTGGGTGAAGGCTTGGAACGACCAGATCACATCTTCCGGCGTCACCGGTTTGCCGTCGTGCCAGCGCGCGATGGCGCGCAGCCGGTAGGTGACCGAGGAGCGATCGGCCGGGTACCGCACCGCCTCCGCCAGCAGGCCGTAGACGGTGGACACTTCGTCGCGCGCCGGGGTGGTGAGGCTTTCGCCGATCAGATTGAGCCCGTTTGCCAGCGTGCCTTTGATGCCCGAGATCACCTGGTTGAAATTGTCGAAGGTGCCGAAGGCGCTGAGACGGACCGTGCCGCCGACGGGCGCCTGCGGGTTCACGTAGTCGTAGTGCTTGAACCCGGGGGGATATTTCGGTTCGCCGAAGAGCGACAGGCCGTGCTGCCAGGCCCCGGCCGGCGCCCCGGGCGCCGCAGGCGCGGCGCGCGCAAACGGCGGCGGAATCAGGACCTCGAAAGCGGGCGCGGCGAGCGTCGCGGCGGTGGCGCGGATGAGGGTGCGGCGGCTCAATTTCATAAAAACGTGCTCCAAAATATGGACGCCCCAGAGGATAACGCGATCACCCGCGATTATGTCCGTTTTCCGGCCCGCCGCCAGCGACCCGCTGCCGCGCCTCCCCCGCTGCATTTCGAGGCAGCGGCAAAGACCCCCCGAGTTCAAGACCGCCAAAACGAAAACGGCCGGGCACCGGGCCCGGCCGTCAATTCGTTCTATCCGCCGCGATCCACGCTCACTTCGGCGGCGGTACCGGATTGTCCGACAGCGTGCGCAGGTAGGCGATCACGTCGACCCGCTGCTGCGGATCCTTGATGCCGGCGAAGGTCATCATCGTGCCCGGGACGTCGCCACGCGGATTCTCGATCCACTTGAACAGCGCCTCATAGGTCCACTTGCCGCCCTTCTTCTTCAGCGCCGAGGAGAAACTGTAGCCGTTGCGGCCTTCCGCGACCGGCGCGTCGACGACATTGTAGAGATTGGGGCCGACCCGGTTGGGCCCGCCCTTTTCCAGCGTGTGACAGGCCTGGCACTGGCGGGCGATCTGCTTGCCCTTGTCTACGTTCGCATCGGCGAACATCTGCGCCAGGGTCTTCTTAGCCGGCGCGGCCGCCTTCTTCTCCGGAGCGGCGGCGGGCGCCGCGGCCTTCTTGGGCGCGGCTTCGACCTTCGGCAGCGGCTGCGGATTGTCCGACAGCGTGCGCAGATAGGCGATCACGTCGGCGCGCTGCTCCGGGCTCTTGATGCCGGAGAAGGTCATCAGCGTGCCCGGAGCGTAGGCACGCGGATCTTTGATCCACTCGAACAGATCCTTATAGGTCCACTTGCCGCCCTTCTTCTTCAGCGCCGAGGAGAATTTGTAGCCCCCGCGGCCCTCAGCGACCGGAGCGTCGACGACATTGTAAAGATTGGGACCGATCTTGTTGGGCTCGCCCTTGGCCAGGCTGTGGCAGGCCTCGCACTGCTTGGCGATCTGCTTGCCCTTGTCGACGTTCGCATGCGCCAGCAGCACCGGCAGCGGGGTTTCCGCCTTCTTGGGCGCCGCCTTGGCGCCGGCCTTGGCCACCACGATCTCGTAGCCGGGCTTGGCCGGCTTCTCGGTGGCGAAGAGGCCTTGGGCGCCGAGATGGACGGCCAGCAGAATCAAGACGCTGCCGAGGACAGCGCCGAGGATTTTGTTGAGTTCGAACGAGTTCATCGAGGGCAGGCTCCCGAGAGGGGCGCGAAGCGGGTGCGTGAGATGGACCGGCACCGGGGTTCCGGCGGCGGGGCGAGAGATACCGTTTTGCCCGAGCCCTGGCAACCCGTATAAGCGCCACGACAATTGGCTTAAATCGTCACATCCGGCCGGTCCCCGGCGGCGGCTTTCCCGATGCCTCAAACCCTGATTCTGATCCCGGCCCGCATGGCCTCCACCCGCCTGCCCGGCAAGCCGCTGGCCGATATCGGCGGCCTGCCCATGATCGTGCACGTGCTGCGCCGGGCCAAGGCCGCCGGCATCGGCGAGGCAGTGGTGGCGACCGATTCCGAGACGGTGGCCGCGGCTGTGGAAAAGGCCGGCGGCCGGGCGGTGATGACCCGCGCCGACCACGCCTCTGGTTCCGACCGCATCTACGAGGCGCTGGAGGCACTCGACCCGGAGGGGCGGGTGGAGATCGTGCTCAACGTGCAGGGCGACGAGCCGGCCATCGACCCGGCCGAGATCCGCGCGGCGCTTGGGCCCCTCGCCGACCCCGCCGTCGATATCGCGACGCTCGCCGCCGAAATCACCGACCCCGCCAACCTGACCAACCCGAACGCCGTAAAGGTCGCCGGCACCCCGGTCGCGCCGGGGCGGCTCAGGGCCGTCACCTTCACGCGCGCCGCTGCCACCGGCCCCGGGCCGCACTATCACCACATCGGGCTCTACGCCTACCGGCGCGCGGCGCTGGCGCGGTTCGTCAAGCTGCCGCCGTCAGACAGCGAAAAGCGCGAGCGGCTCGAACAGCTGCGCGCGCTCGATGCCGGCATGCGCATCGACGTGGCGCTGGTGAAAGGCGTCCCGCTCGGCGTCGATACGCCGGAGGAATTGGAGAAGGCGCGGCGGATGCTGGCCGGTTGACTTGGTCAACGCGGTCTGCCTGATGACGGGCGAGATTGCGTAAAGGGTACACGCTCATGAGCCGGAAAAGGATCATCTTCCAGGGGGAGCCGGGGGCGAATTCGCACCTCGCCTGTCGCGAGGCCTATCCCGACTACGAGCCGGTGCCCTGCCCGACCTTCGAGGACTGCTTCACCGCGCTCAGCGCCGGCGAGGTCGATCTCGGCATGATCCCGATCGAGAATTCGGTCGCCGGCCGCGTCGCCGATATCCACCATTTGATGCCGGATTCCGGCCTGCACATCGTCGCCGAGTGGTTCCTGCCGATCCGCAACCAGTTGATGGCGCCGAAAGGCGCCAGCCTCGACACCATCAAGAGCGTCGAAAGCCATGTGATGGCGCTCGGCCAGTGCCGTGGCATCATCCGCGACATGAAGCTGAAGCCGATCGTCGCCGCCGACACCGCGGGATCCGCGCGGGAAGTGGCGGAGGCGAACGATGTCAGCCGCGCGGCCATCGCGTCCCGGCTGGCGGCGGAGATCTACGGCCTCGACATCCTAAAGGAGAACGTCGAGGACGAGAGCCATTCGACCACGCGCTTCATCGTGCTGTCGAAGGAGAAGAAATGGGCGACCCCCGGCAACGGCAAGGTGATCACCACCTTCGTGTTCCGGGTGCGCAACGTGCCGGCGGCGCTCTACAAGGCGATGGGGGGCTTTGCCACCAACGGCATCAACATGACAAAGCTGGAAAGCTACATGGTCGGCGGCAACTTCTTCGCCACCCAATTCTACGCCGACGTCGAAGGCCATCCCGACGACCGCGCGCTGGTGTTCGCACTGGAGGAACTGGCGTTCTTCTCCAAGGAACTGCGCGTCCTCGGCGTCTATCCCTCGCATCCCTTCCGCGAGACCTTCAAGGAAGAGAAGGACTGAAGCGGGCGGTCCTCGACGGCCGAAGACCCCGCCAGCCCTGCCGCAAATGCCGGCTCACGTCCCGCCGATTCACGCCGTTGCTTGAACGAGCGCATCGACATCGGGAACGACCGTGCAGAAGCGATCCGCCAGCGCGGCGAGTTCCGCGCGCTGCACGGCGTCGGCGGACACCACGCCGCCGGCGAGATCGGGCAGATCGCGCGTCGCCGTCGCGCGCGCGATCACCGTCGCCGGGATTGCGAGATCGAGCGCCGCGCGCACCGTCGACGAGACGCACATGTGGGTCATGAAGCCGGCCACGATCATGCCCTTGCGGCCGGCTTCGGCCTCGGTCTTAAGCCGGTCCGCCAGCGGCGTGCCGGCGAACGCATTCGGCAGCCGCTTGACGATGACTTCTTCGCTCTTAAGCGGCGTCAGGTCGGCGACGATCTGCGACCCGCGGCCGTCCGGATCGAACAGGAAGGCGCCCGGCGCCGCATGGTGGACGATGTGAATGACCGGCGTGCCGGCCGCGCGCGCCGCCGCCAGCAGGCGGGCGGTTTCGGCGATCGCGGGCTTGATGTTGGCCAGCGGCAGATTGCCGTCGAGATAGTCGTTCTGCGCGTCGATGAGCACAAGCACCGACTGGCCGAGGGCATTGGGACGCGGTCGGGCGCCGGCCATCTGCAGCAGCGTTGCCGGCGACTGGGAGGATTGGGTCATGGGAGACGCTCCGTTTGAGAATCTCGCGCTTGTGCCACGTCATGGGCACGCCGGTCGAGATAGTCGCTAGGCGGCGGCCGGCTTCCCCGCTAGGTTCGAGCGTCCGCGCCGACGGCTTGCCGGCAAGAGCGCAAGGGGAGGAACGATGAACGGGAATTCGCAGAAGGTCGCCCTTGTCACCGGCGCGGCGCGCGGCATCGGCCTCGCGACCGCCAAGCGCTTCCTCGCCGACGGCTGGCGGGTGGCGCTTCTCGACATCGACGGCGACAACCTGCATCGCACCGACGCGGCGCTGGCGAAGCCGGAGGCGACGCTGGCGATCACCTGCGACGTGTCCGACGGCGACGGCGTCCAGCGCGCCATGGCCGCCATCAAGGGCCGCTTCGGCCGGCTCGACGCGCTGGTCAACAACGCCGGCATCGCCGTCTTCAAGCCGATCCTGGAGGTGACGCCGGAGGACTGGGCGCGGGTGCTGGCGGTCAACCTCACCGGCCCGTTCCTGTGCGCGCAAGCCGCGGCCCCCATGATGCGCGACACCGGCGGCGGCGCCATCGTCAACATCACGTCCATTTCGGGCCTGCGCGCCTCGACGCTGCGCACGGCCTACGGCACCAGCAAGGCGGGACTCGCGCATCTGACGCAGCAGCAGGCGATCGAGTTCGGCACGCTCGGCATCCGCGTCAACGCGGTGGCGCCCGGGCCGGTCGACACCGCCATGGCCAAGGCCGTGCACACGCCGGAGATCCGCGCCGCCTACCACGACGCCATCCCGCTCAACCGCTACGGGCTGGAGGAGGAACTGGCGGAGGCGATCTTCTTCCTGTGCAGCGACCGGGCGAGCTACATCACCGGACAGACGCTCGCCGTCGACGGGGGCTTCGAGGCCACCGGCATCGGCCTGCCGGCGCTGCGCGCGAGCGGCGTGAACGGCTAGTGCCCCGCTTCCGAAGTTCGTGATACATGGCAGCACCCTCTGACACGAACTTCGGAAGCAAAGGGGCACTAGCAAGTTTATGATTCTAGTGCCGCTTTCGATTTGAAGTTCCTGAATGAGATTGCGGCGAGTCGTGCAGGAACTTCAAATCGGCGGCACTAGCGCGGATCACACCGCGACGCGGCCGAGGAAGTCCTCGATGCGGTGCCGCAGGTCGGCGGCGGCGGTCTCGACCGATTCGGAGGCGCGCAGCATCCTGGCGGCCGCGTTGCCGGTTTCGCCGACCGCGCCGGTCACCTCGCCCAGCACGTCCACCATGCCTTTCGCGCCGCCGGCGGCGCTCGCCACGTTCTCGGAAATCTCGCCGGTGGCGCTGTTCTGCTGCTCGAGCGAGCTGGCCACCGACGAGGTGTAACCGTCGATCTCGAGCAGGTGGTCGGTGTTGCGGTGGATGGCCTCGACGGCGAAGCGCGTCGAGTTCTGCACCGCGTCGATCTGGCCGGCGATCTTCTCGGTCGCGGCCGCGGTCTGCACCGCGAGCGATTTCACTTCCTGCGCGACCACGGCGAAGCCACGCCCGGCGTCGCCCGCGCGCGCGGCCTCGATGGTGGCGTTGAGGGCCAGCAGGTTGGTCTGGTCGGCGATGTCGCGGATCAGGTCGACGACGTCGCCGATCTCCTCTACCGTCGCGTTCAGGGTGGCGATCTGGTCGTTGGTCGCCTGCGCCTCGGCCACCGAGCGCGTGACCAGATCGGCCGCCTGACTGGTCTGCCGGCTGATCTCCGTGATCGACGCGATCAGCTCCTCGGCGGCGCCGGCCGCTGCCGTCATGCTCGCCGCCGCCGCGCTCGAGGTCTGCACCGCGCCGGCGGCGCGTTCGGAGGTCTTGCTCGACGAACCGGTGAGTGCGAGCGCGATCGCCTTCAGCGCGTCCGTGCTGTCGTTCACGGTCGCCAGCAGCGCCGCGGCGCTGTCGCGGAACGCCTCGATCTCCGCTTCGATGGCGACCCGGCGGCGCTCCTGCTCCGCGAGGGCGGCGCCTTTGCGCTCGGCCTGGATGCGCTCGGTGATGTCGTCATGGGTGCCGATCCAATAGCGGCCGCCCTCGACCGGACGATTGACCACCGACACCGAGCGCCCGTCATGCGTCTGCGCGATGCGGCTCATGGCCTTGCCGAGCCCCATCTCCTCCAGGATTTCCGCGCGATATTCTTCCGGGGCGACATCGACGCAGCCCGTCGCGACGCGGTTCTGGATCAGGTCGCGCAGCGTGCAGCCGGGCTTCACCACGTCGCGCGACAGGCCGTACAAGGCGATATAGCGCTCGTTGACCAACAGCACGCGTTCCTTGCTGTCGACCAGCACGACGCCTTGCGTCATGTTGTTGAGAACCACGGATTGCAGCGCACGTTGACGGGAGACGCGCAGGTACCATCCGACGAGGCCCGCGGCGGCAACCGCAAGGGCAGCAACAAAAATAAGCATCGGTAGAATATTAATCTCGGCCACGACAACGGAATCCCGGTGGATCGTCTTCTGATAACAGGAAACCTCTGCCCAATTGTTAACCGTGATCGCCGCGTCAGGCGGAGGGCCGCCGCGCTCGCGCATGTCGCGCCACGTATCGTGGGGACAACCGGCGCAGGCGGCCGCGGCGCACCCAGCCTCGTAAGAGGCAAGCGCCGCGGGAACGTCGCGGCGCATGGCGGCAGTCTCGCGGAGCGCCGCCGGGGGCGGAAGCGCGCGGCGCGCATGGCCTATGGGGTCGATGCCGTGCTAGAGTTTGATTTGGTTGGACAGATCAAATTCTAGGGTCGAGAGCCCTGCCAAGAAAGTCGGACGCCGCTCATGGTCACGATCACCGTCGCCCTCACCCTCCACGTCCTGAGCGCCGTCGTCTGGGTCGGCGGCATGTTCGCCGCCTACATGTGCCTGCGGCCCGCCGCCGGCGCGCTCGACGCGCCGCAGCGGCTGGCGCTGTGGCGGCGCTTCTTCCAGAAGTTCTTTCCCTGGGTGTGGGCCTCGGTGGTGCTGCTCCTCGTCACCGGCTATTGGATGCTGATGACCAATTTCGGCGGCTTCAAACACGCGCCGCCCTACGTCGACTACATGCAGGCGCTCGGCTGGGTGATGATCCTGCTCTACGTCTGGCTGTTCCACGGGCCGTGGCTGAAGTTCAAGCGCGCGGTGGACGCCCAGGACTGGCCGGCCGCCGGCAAGCAGCTCAACACCATCCGCCTCATCATCGCCATTAACCTGCCGCTCGGACTGATCGTCGTGTTCATCGGCGGCACCGGGCGGTACTGGATGTTTTGAATGCTTTCCCTCTTCCCGCTTGCGGGGAGAGGGAAAGGAGAACGTCAAATTTTCTGATTATACGCACCGACTTCCGGATGGGTGCGCAGCACGCCGTCGACCGCGGCGAACATGTCGCGCATGCGCTGCTCCGACACCGGGCTTTCCACCACCACCACCAGTTCCGGCTTGTTGGACGACGCGCGCACCAGGCCCCAGGTGCCGTCTTCGACTGTGACGCGCACGCCGTTGACGGTGTTGACGTCGCGGATGGCTTGCCCGGCGACCTTGTCGCCTTTCTTATTGGCGTTCTCGAAGTGCTTCACCACCGCGTCGACCACGGCGTATTTCTTCTCGTCGTCGCAATGCGGCGCCATGGTGGGCGAGCCCCAGGTCATCGGCAACGCGCGGCGCAGGTCCGCCATGCTCTTGTCGGGCTGCCGGTCGAGCATGTCACAGACCGCGAGCGCATAGACCATGCCATCGTCGTAGCCGCGGCCGATCGGCTTGTTGAAGAAGAAGTGGCCGGACTTCTCGAAGCCAGCGAGCGCGTTCAGTTCGTTGACCCGGCGCTTGATGTAGGAATGGCCAGTCTTCCAGTAGTCGGTCTTGGCGCCGTTGGCGATCAGCACCGGATCGGTGTGGAACAGACCGGTCGATTTGACGTCCACCACAAAGGTGGCGCCCTTGTGCAACTCGGACAGGTGCCGCGCCAGCATGACCCCGACCTTGTCGGCGAAGATCTCCTCGCCCTCGTTGTCGACCACACCGCAGCGGTCGCCGTCGCCGTCGAAGCCCAGGCCGACGTCGGCCTTGTTCGCCAGCACCGCCTCGCCCATGGCGTGCAGCATCTTCATGTCTTCGGTGTTGGGATTGTAATGCGGGAAGGTGTGATCGAGCCCGCAGTCGAGCGGCACCACCTCGCAGCCGATGGCTTCCAGCACCCTTGGGGCAAACGCGCCGGCGGTGCCGTTGCCGCAGGCCGCCACCACTTTCAGTTTCCGTTTCAGCTTGGGGCGGTTGGTGACGTCGGCGATGTAGCGCTCGGGGAAGTTCTCGACAAATTCGAACGAACCGCCGCCGGCGAGCTTGAAATCGGCGTTGAGCACGATCTCCTTCAGCCGTCCCATCTCGTCGGGACCGAAGGTGAGCGGGCGGTTGGCGCCCATCTTCACGCCGGTCCAGCCGTTGTCGTTGTGCGAGGCCGTGACCATGGCGACGCAGGGCACGTCGAGCGCAAACTGCGCGAAATAGGCCATCGGCGTAATCGCCAGGCCGATGTCGTAGACCTTGCAGCCGGCCGCCATCAGGCCGGAGGTGAGCGCGACCTTCACCGACGCCGAATAGCTGCGGAAGTCGTGGCCGGTAACGACCTCGGGCTTCACGCCCATCTCGCGGATCAGGGTACCGAGCCCCATCCCCAGCGCCTGCACGCCCATGAGGTTGATTTCTTTTTCCAGGAGCCAGCGCGCGTCGTATTCGCGGAAGCCGGTTGGCTTCACCAGCGGCGATGATTCATAGGCGTAAGTATTGGGCTTCAGGTCGGATTGCGGCTTGGGAAACATCAGGTCCTCGAAAATGGATGGGCCGGCGGCAGGGTTTCACATACCCTAACGCCGGAACCGCGAAAAGCGATCCCTACCTGGCATTAGTGACGAGGGAATGGCGGGCCCGGCGCCCTACTGCTCCAGCATCATGTGGCCATTGGCGACGGCGTAGCGCTTGAGGCGCGAGAGGAAGGAGACGCCGAGCAGGTTCTCGGCCAGCACCCTGTCGGGCAGCACCAGCGCCGGCACGTCGGCGACGGTGATGTTGCCGATCTCGATGCGGTCGAGCTTGGCGGGCGCGGCCTTGATCTTGCCGTTGGCCGTGGAGACGGTCGCGGTGTAGTCGGCGGGGATCGGGTGGATGCCGGCCCGCGCCGCCGACGAGGCGCGCAGGACCACCAGCGAGGCGCCGGTGTCGACCATGAAGCCCATGCGGCTGCCATTGACGCGCGCCTGCGCCCGGAAATGGCCCTGCCGGTTGGCGTCGAGCGTGAGGCTGCGGCCATAATCGCTTGCCTCCGGCGCGGGCGCGGCCGGCTGCACGGCGGCGGCGCGCGGCGCATGCGGCGCGACGGTTTTCTGGTCGGCGACGCGGGCGACGTAGCCCCCGAACACCATCACCGCGGCGGCAATGAGCACGATATCTCGCATACCCGGAGGCTGGCACGGCCAGCGCCAACACCGGCTTAACGAGGCGCACCTCGTGTTCGCAGGTGGTGAGCGGCGCGTTAAGGCAACCGCGACAAGTCGCGCCATTGGCCGCGCAGGATTATTCGCCGCGGCGCTTGGCGCGGCGGGTGGCGGGCGCGGTGAGCGGATCCTCCGGCCAGGGATGCTTGGGATAACGCCCGCGCATCTCGGTACGCACGGCGGCATAGCTGCCGCGCCAGAAGCCGGGCAGATCGCGCGTCACCTGCACCGGCCGGTGCGCGGGCGACAACAGCTCGATGGTGAGCGGCACGCGGCCACCGGCGATCGCCGGATGCGTTGCGAGCCCGAACAACTCCTGCACGCGGATCGAAATCGTAGGTCCCTGCTCCGCCGCGTAATCGACCGGCACCGCCGAGCCGGTCGGCGCGGTGAAATGGGTCGGCGCCTCGGCGTCGAGGCGGCGGCGCATGTGCCACTGCACCCGATGCATCACCGCGTCGGAGAGCTCATTCGCGGGTAGTTGGCTGAGCGCGGTCTTATCCGCGAGCAATGGCTCAAGCCATTCCGTCGCGCTTTGCGCAAGGCCTTCGTTCGAGAGGTCCGGCCATTCGTCGCCTTCGGAACGGCGCAGGAATTCAACGCGCTCACAAAAGTGCAGCGCCGCCTTGCTCCACGGCAAGCGATCGAGGCCGAGTCCGACGATGCCCTGCGCCAGGACATGCGCGGTGCCTGCGTCGGGCGTAACCGGCTTGACCTGCTCGGCCAGCACCAGCGCGCCGAGCCGGCGCGTGCGGCGCGCGCGCAAAGACGCGGACGCTTTGTCGAACGGTAACCGCGTCGCGGTCCTCGATCCGGTCCGCGAAGCGCGCTTCGATCTCCTCCAGCGCGATGGCCGCGGCGAGCACGATGCGGCCCGATGCCGCCGCGCCGGTAAGCTCGGCCACAGCCAGGAAAGGTTCGCGCGCCAACGCCGACGCGGGAACGACCTGGCCGCCGCGGCCGTTGGCGAGCAGGAAGGCGCCGCTTCCGCCGCCGCGGCTTTTGGCGATGCGGTCGGGATAAGCGAGCGCGAGGATGGCGCCGGGCGACAACTCGCCCTTGCCCTTTGCGCCGGCAATTTCAGCCCACCTTTTCGCCATCGCCCTTGCCTCCGACGCGCGCGTCGAACGATCACGGCGAAACCGGTCGAGCCGATGGCCAAGATCGACATCCTCGCCGCCGAGCCCGCGCTCGCTGATGACGGCGGCGATGTCGGCGGCAATAAGCCCTGCCCCCTCGCGCGCGGCATCGACCACCATGCGCGCCAGGCGCGGCGGCAATGGCAGCGCACGCAAAGCGCGGCCTTCGTCGGTGATGCGGCCGTCGCCGTCGATCGCGCCCAGTTCGCGCAGCAGCGCACGCGCCTCGTTGAGCGCGGCGGCCGGCGGCGGATCGAGGAACGGCAGGATGGACGGGTCGCTGACGCCCCACTGCGCCAGGTCGAGCACGAAGGACGACAGATCGGCGGAGAGGATTTCAGGCCGCGTATAGGCTTCGAGCGAGCCGGTCTGCGGCTCGTCCCACAGCCGATAGCAGACGCCCGGCTCGGTGCGGCCGGCGCGGCCGCGGCGCTGATCGGCGGCGGCGCGCGAGACGCGCACGGTTTCGAGCCGCGTCAGGCCGACGTCCGGTTCGTAGCGCGGCACGCGCGCCAGCCCGCTGTCGATGACCACGCGCACGCCCTCGATGGTGAGCGAGGTCTCGGCGATGGATGTCGCCAGCACCACCTTGCGCCGGCCCGGCGGCGACGGGGCAATGGCGCGGTCCTGCTCGCGGGCGTCGAGGGCGCCGTAGAGCGCGACGATGTCGGTATCGGGATCGCCGATCCACTCTTTCAGCAGCGTCTCGGTGCGGCGGATCTCGCCGGCGCCCGGCAGAAACACGAGCAGCGAGCCGCTGTCGGAACGCAAAGAGCGCATCACTGCATCGGCCACCTGCGGCTCGATGCGCGCGCGGGCGTCACGGCCGAAATAGCGGGTCTCGACCGGGAAGCTGCGGCCCTGGCTTTCGATGACGGGCGCGCCGTCGAGCAGCGCGGCGACGCGCGCACCGTCGAGCGTCGCCGACATCACCAGCAGCTTGAGATCCTCGCGCAAGCCCGCTTGCGCGTCGCGCGCCAGCGCCAAGCCCAGATCGGCGTCCAAGGAGCGTTCATGGAATTCATCGAACAGCACCGCCGCGATCCCTTCCAATGAAGGATCGTCGAGCACCAGGCGGGTGAAGATGCCTTCGGTCACCACCTCGATGCGCGTGCGTTTGGAGACCTTGGAGCCGAAGCGCACGCGCAGGCCCACCGTATCGCCGACCTGTTCGCCGAGCGTCGAGGCCATGCGGGCGGCGGCAGCGCGGGCGGCGAGCCGGCGCGGCTCCAGCACCAGGATTTTCTTGTCCTTCGCCCACGGCTCGTCGAACAGCACCAGCGGCACGCGCGTGGTCTTGCCGGCGCCCGGCGGCGCCACCAGCACGGCGGCGTCGTGCGCGGTAAGCGCGGCGGTGAGGCCGCCAAGCGCAGCATCGATCGGGAGGGCGTCAGAAAACGTCTGCATCGAAGGCGGGCACTCTACTTAGTCTCTATCTTTTTGGCAGAGGGCCGCAAGGATTGAGCATGGCGGCATCCGCCCCGGATGATGGGGAACCTATCACGTGAGCACCGCCCTTCACTCACCCTTTTCGCCCTCCTAAATTCGACGCCTCTCATTGTCTGAAAGTTGTCATCGATTGAAAATCGCGCTCGTCTGTAACAAGAATCTTACCGGCGCGGCCGAAGTTTTGCTGCAAGCGCGCGTGCACTCGGTTAGCTTGGCGCAAGACAAGCCAATAACGTTTGAGGCGGAGTAGCGAATGCGATTGGGTTACTTCATGATGCCGGTGCATCCGCTGGGGCGCGACTGGACGCAGACCCTGCGCGAGGACCGCGAGGCGATCATTCTCGCCGACAAGCTCGGCTTCCACGACGCCTTCGTCGGCGAGCACCTGACCGACGCCTGCGAGACCATCACCAACAGCACGCTGTTCCTCGCAACCCTCATCGATTCGACCAAGCGCATCAAGCTCGCGTCCGGTACCAGCAACCTGTCGCAGCTCCATCCGGTGGTGGTCGCGGCCAACGCGGCGATGTTCGATCATCTGTCGGCGGGGCGCTTCATCTTCGGAGTCTCCGCCGGCGCGCTCACCTCCGACGCCGAGGCGCTCGGCATCCTCGACGAGGACCGCAACAAGATCTTCGCCGAGGCCATCGACGTCATCCTGGCGATCTGGGAGCGCGACACACCCTATGACATCGACTTCCCGGACAACCGCTTCAAGGTCTCGCTGCAACGAACTGCCGCGCTCGATCTCGGCGTCGGCTATATGCCGAAGCCGTTGCAGAAGCCGCGGCCGGAGATCGTCGGCACCGTGGTGGCGCCGTTCTCTCCGGGCGTGGTGCTGATGGGCAAGCGCGACTTCCATCCGCTGTCGGCCAACTTCCTGCTCGCCAGGCATCTCAAATCGCACTGGCAGAACTACGCCAAGGGCAAGGCCGACGTCGGCGAGAAGGCCAAGGTCGCCGACTGGCGCGTGGCGCGCACCATCTTCGTCGCCGACGACGGCCGGACGGCGAAGCGCTACGGCGGCGAGGACGCCAACAGCCCCTACCTGCATTACTTCACCCAGATGCTCGGCAAGATGAAGCGCGGCAACCGGCTCTACGTGTTCAAGAGCCACAGAGAGCAGCCGGACGAGGAGGTCACCCTCGACTTCGTCATGAAGAACTGCGTGTTCGCCGGCACCGTCAACCAGATCGTCGACCAGATCCTGGCCCTGCGCGAGGAGACCGGCGATTTCGGCGAGCTCGTCTATGCCGGCATGGACTGGGTCGATCCCGCGCTTGCCAAGCGCTCGATGCAGTTGATGGCGGAAGAAGTGATGCCGCGCGTCAACGCCGCCATCGGCGACAGCGCGGCGGCGGAGTAAGCCCACCTGTCATGTATGGACGGCCCCCTATCGGCAAGGGCTTTTTGGTGCTTCGGCAGACGTGTCGGGGTGCGGTCATGTATACGGCCTTTGAGTGCGGTCGCTGACCGCTGGCCCTGATGGAAGTCGCGGATCGAGCTCCAATCATTCCGACGCGCTTTTCGCGCAATGACAGTGCGGAGTGTCTCGATCCCGGTTTCCTGACCGTTTGCCATCACAGCAAAGTTGCCCTTTCCGACGGATGGAGCGCGAGCGGGCCGGCTGCGGAGCCCAAATTACGCAGCAGCCGGAACGCTCGCGCGAACCCGGTATTCTTCCCCTTTGACCAGCAGCGCCCAGATGATGCGGGCGGTCTTGTTGGCCAGCGCCACCATGACGACCTTGT
Source organism: uncultured Pseudomonadota bacterium (assembly GCA_963829755.1). Taxonomy (GTDB): domain Bacteria; phylum Pseudomonadota; class Alphaproteobacteria; order Rhizobiales; family Xanthobacteraceae; genus Pseudolabrys. The sequence continues at coordinate 191,687 of CAWHJV010000005.1, forward strand.
AGGGCCGCCGCGCCAAAAGATCGCGCAGCCAGGGATCCGCAACGCCGCGCCTTTTCTGATGCAGCAGATAGGCGCTGGCCCCGTTGATCAGCAGCGTTCGCAACATGCGGTCGCCCTGTTTGGAGATGCGGCCCACGCGATGCTTGCCGCCGGTGCCGTGATCGCGGCCGGTGAGCCCGATCCAGGCCGCAAAATCGCGCCCCGATCGGAACATGCGCGGATCGGGCACCTTGGCGAGCAGCGTGCTCGCGATCATCGGCCCAACGGCAGGAATAGCCATCAGCCTGCGGGCCTCTGCATCGGCCTGGGCCGCGCGTGTGATCTGTTGCTCGAGCGCACGCTCGGCAGCGTCGAGCGCCTGCCACTGCCGGGCCAGCAGCACCAGCGCATTGCGCATGAGTTCTGGAATTGCCTCGCTCGGCTGCTCGAGCTGCTGCATCAGCGTGCGCAGCCCCTTCGTACCCTGCGCGGCCACGATCCCGAGTTCGCTCAGCATGCCGCGCAGCGCATTCGCCGCCATCGTGCGCTGCCGCACCAGAAGCGACCGCGTGCTGTGGAGCGAAAGTGTCGCCTGCTGCTCGATGCTCTTCACCGCCACGAAGCGCATCGTCGGACGGCCGAGCGCTTCGCAGATCGCCTCCGCGTCCCGCCCGTCGTTCTTGTTGCGCTTCACGTAAGCCTTCACGTAGCCCGGCGGCATCAGCCGGACCTGGTGCCCGTAGCGGCCAATGACGCGGGCCCAATGATGCGCGCTGCCGCAGGCCTCAAGGCCCACCCGCGTCGGCGCCAGCTTGGCGAAGAACTTCTCGACCTGGCCGCGCCGCAACTGACGCCGCAGCCCTGGCGTTCCCGAGGCATCCACGCCGTGGATGTGGAAAACGTTCTTCGCGATATCCAAACCAATCATGCTAATCTCGCCCATGGACGGCTCCCTTGTCTGGTCGAATCGATATCACCAGTCTGGCACGATGATGCCGTCGGGGGCCGTCCACCCCATCATTCCGTGCCCGGCGCTGACGCGCCGTCCCGGAATGACGTCTTAATTGAACGTCCCCTCCACCAGCCGCGCCACCGCTTTCGCGCCCGTGTCGAGATCGTTCACCGGCACGCAGGCCGCCACGTAGCGGTCGGGCCTGATAAGCAGCACGTGGTCGCTGAGACGCGCGAGGCGCTTGTCGGCCGTGCCGAGCACGCGCACCGCGGTCACGCCGCCGGGAACCGTCTCGTCGTTGCCGTCGGGCCGCATCACCACGCAGCGCGACATGAAGGGGCCCCAGTCGCCGGACTGCAAGGCCCGCACGGCAGCGTGCGGCCGATTGCTGTGCACCAGCACGGCGAAGCCCGGGCCCAGCGTTTCGTCGAGCGGCACCTCGCTGCGATTCGCGGTGAGCACGCGCGGCTGCGGCAGCATGCGGCCGACCAGCGTCTTCTTGGGCCTCGCTTTGTCCGGCACCACGAAGCCTTGCGCGAAACGCGGCGACGGCTTGAACTTCATTTGCGCGATGTGGTCGCGCGCCTTGGGAAAGCGCGACAGCGCCAGGAAACCGTATTCGAGCGCGAAGGCCGCAAGCGCGTTCGGCGGCCGCATCACCTTGCCGATTTCGAGGGCGAACTGGATCATGCGCCAGGCGTGCTCGCGCCGCTCGGGCTCGTAGCTCTCAAGCAGCTTCGACCCGAGTTGGCCCTGCTCGACCGCGGCCAGCTTCCAGGCGAGGTTGCTGACGTCGCGCACACCGCTGTTCATGCCCTGGCCGGCAAAGGGCGGCGTCAGATGGGCGGCGTCGCCTGCGAGCAGCACGCGCCCTTGCGACCAGCGATCCGCGACGCGGGCATGGAAGGTGTAGACCACCGTGCGCACGACGCGGCTCTGCGGCGCCGCCTCGTGCGTCTCCAGGAGTTGCCGGACAATGGCGGGATCGAGCAGGTCGGCATCGGTCTCGTGTTCATGCAGCATGAACTCGTAGCGACGGGTGCGGTGCGGCCCCGGCAGCGCGATGGTCGGCCGCGCTGGATCGGACCACACCTTGGTGTGCGGGGAGGCACCCGGCGAGTCCTCCAGATCGACGATCAGCCAACGTTCGCGGAAGGTCGACCCGCTCATGCCGATCCCGAGCGTGCGGCGTACGAAGCTGGAGGCGCCGTCACAAGCGACGAGATAGTCGCAGGTCAGATCGAAGGCGTGGCCGTCGGCCTTGCGCAGGCGCAACGTGACACGATCGCCGGTGTCCTCGAAGGCGATCAGCTCGTGATCGAACAGCGGGGTCACGTGGGGAAAGCGCGACAACGCGCCGTTCAACTGCGCTTCAAGGACCGGTTGGCGGAAGGCGCTGCGAAGGGGAAAGCCGTAAGGCTGCCCGGTCGGCTGCACCTTGGCGAACAGGCGTCCGCGCGCGGAATGGTAGTGCGAGCCATAGCCGGGCACGGTCCCGGCCATCACCTGCTCCGCCAGGCCGGCGGCCTGCATGGTGCGCAGCGATTCGTCGTCGATGGAAACCGCGCGCGGCTCGTGCACGGTGTCGGCGTTCCGCTCGATCAACGCGCAGCCGACGCCGTAGACGCCGAGCAGATTGGCGAGCGTCAGGCCGGTCGGGCCGGCGCCGACGACGGCAACGGGGACATGCATGCCCGGTACTGTGGCCAAAAAGATCAGCGGACCGGCGGCAGCCGCGAGGACGAAACCGCGGCGGCCGGCGTCAACTGCGCGCCACCGCTGGACATCGGGAGGCCGCCCTGCGCGACGGCACTGCCGCCGCCGTTCGGCATCGCCACCGCGGACACCGCCGGCTTGGGCGCGGGCAATACGATGACCCGAGTGCCGACCTTGACGCGGCTGAAGAGATCCTCGATGTCCGGATTGAGCAGCCGGATGCAGCCCGACGACACGAACTTGCCGATAGTCGAGGGCTGGTTGGTGCCGTGGATGCGGTAGAGCGTGTGGCCAAGATAGAGAGCGCGCGCGCCGAGCGGATTGCCCTTACCGCCGGCCATCATGCGCGGCAGATAGGGCTGGCGCTCGATCATCTCCTTGGGCGGAAACCAGTCCGGCCATTCCTTCATGCGCGAAATTTTCTCCACGCCCGACCAGGTGAAGCCTTCGCGGCCGACGCCGATGCCGTAGCGCATCGCCTTGCCGCGGCCGAGGATGAGATAAAGATAAGTGTGGCCGGTATCGACGATGATGGTGCCGGCCGGCTCCTTGGTCTTGAAGTCGACGGTTTGGCGCCTGAGGTTCGCGGGTAATTCCGGGGGCGTGCCGGTCTCCGGCTGATCCTCCGGCGGCAGGGTCATCACGCTCCGGTCGGTGGCCGACGCCTGGTCGGCGCCGATCGGGGCCGGCGGACGCATCGCGCCCGAATCGACCTGAGTCTGCGGGTGCGCTCACCTGCGGCGGCTGGGCAAAGGCGGGCGGCGGCGGGGCCGGCTCCTGGCCGCCGAAGAACCAAGCACCGGGCGGCAAGGCACCGCCGGACTGAGAGGACTGCGCGAAAGCCGGCAGCGCCATCACCAGAATCAGCAAAAAAGCACCGGAGAATCGGATCATTGTTCACTCGTACCGGCTTTTCGGGGTGACGCCAAGACACAACAGGACGCAAGCCGCGCGCCAGCGTTGCCCCTTGATCGCGGCGCATTCAAGACCGCTGCTGGAGCGAAAACGTTGCCAATCAGTGCATTGGCGGCGGCGCCCCAAAATTCTTCACCGGCCGCAGGAGCAGAAGAATCAGTGGCACCAGGACGAGGGCGAATACCCCCGCGACCCAGAATACGTCGATATAGGCCAGCAACGTCGCCTGGTGGGCAATGGTCTCGCCGAGCCAGCCTATAGCCTGACCCTTGGCGTGTTCCGGCGAGGCGCCATGGGCGGTGAAATAGCGCACGACCTGCGAGGTGGTAATTTGGTACGCGGGCGAGGACGGGTAGACGTGGTCGACCAGCCGGGCATGGTGGAACTGAGCGCGGCGGGCCAGTATCGGTATTGGCGATCGAAATGCCAAAACTGCCGCCCAGGTTGCGCGCCATGTTGATCTGGGCCGAGGCTTGATTGGTCTTTTGCGGTGCCAGGCCGGCATAGGCCGCCGTGTTGATCGGAATGAACAGGAACGGCAGCCCGACCATCTGATAGATGCGGGCCCAGGAGAGCCAGCCGAAGGTCACGTTCCCATTGAGGCCGGTCATGTGCCACATCGCCAGCGCGATGACGAACATACCGGCCGCGATCAGGTATTTGGCCTGGATGTGGTTCGCCACCTGGCCGGCGAGCGGCATCATCACCAGCATGGAGAGGCCGCCCGGCATCAGCGCCAGCCCCGCCAGATAGGCGGTGTAGCCATAGACCTCCTGCATCATCTGCGGCAGGATCTGCGTGGTGCCGAACAGGATGGCGCCGACCGCCACCATGACGGCAAAGGCCGTGCCAAACTGGCGCGAGAACACCAGCCGCACGTCGACGACCGGGTCCCGGCGCGACAACTCCCAGGGAATGAAAGCCAGGAACGACAAGGCGGCGACGACGGCGAAGCTGAGGATCAGTGTCGACGCGAACCAATCGTCCTGCTGCCCCTTGTCGAGCACGATCTCCTGGCAGCCGAGCCACAGCGCCACCAGCGCGAAGCCGACCCAATCGATCTTGAGCGCCGCGCGCCAGCCGCTCGCGCCGCTCCGCCTCGAGCGCCGGCGGCTCGACCAGCAGCCACTGCACCAGGCTGAGCGACAGGATGCCGAACGGCACGTTGATGAAGAAGATCCAGTGCCAGGAGAAATGGTCGGTGAGCCAGCCGCCGAGCGTCGGCCCGATGGTCGGCGCGATGATGACGGCGATGCCGTAAAGGGCGAAGGCCTGCGAGCGCTTCTCCGGCGGGAAGGTGTCGGCGAGGATCGACTGCTCGCTCGGCGCCATGCCGCCGCCGCTCAGGCCCTGCAAGATGCGAAAAAAGATGAGCGACTGCAGATTCCAGGCCAGCCCGCACAGCAGCGAGCTCGCCGTGAAACCGGCGACGCACATCATGTAATAACGCTTGCGGCCGATGACGCCCGCCAGCCAGCCGCTGACCGGAATGATGATGGCGTTGGCCACCAGATAGCTGGTGATGATCCAGGTCGCCTCCTGGTAATCGGCTGCGAGATCGCCGGCGATGTTCAACAGCGCCACGCTGGCGATGGACGTGTCGAGCACCAGCATGAAGGTCGCGATCGACACCACCACCGCGATCAGCCACGGGTTATGGTCGCCGGCCGCGGAACGGCTCTGCGATCCGCGGCCAGCCCGATGGGCGTCGCTCATTGCACTTTCACCGATGGCACGACCGACATGCCGGGGCCGAGATAGACGTCGGGTTTGTGGTCGAACACGATCTTCACCGGCACGCGCTGCACCACCTTGACGAAGTTGCCGGTGGCGTTTTCCGGCGGCAGCAGGCTGAACGCCGCGCCGCTGCCGGCCTGGATGCTCCGCACGTGGCCGTGGAAGGTCTTGCCGGGATAGGCGTCGACCGTGATCGTCACCGCCTGGCCGACGTGCAGGCTGCCGATCTCGGTCTCCTTGAAGTTGGCGACGACCCAGACCTTCTCCGGCACCAGCGCCATCATCGCCTGGCCGGGCTGGACGTAATCGCCCTGGGCGACCGTGAGATTGGCAATGCGGCCGGTTTCCGGCGCCTCGACGCTGGAGCGGGAAAGATTGATCTCGGCCTGATTGACCGACGCCTTGGCGGCATCGACCTGGGCGTGGGCGCTGCGGAGCTGGGTCTTCAGCACCGCAAGCTGTTTCTGCGCCACCGTCGTATTGGCCTTGGCGCCGGCAAGGGCCGCTTGTTTCTGCGTCAGGTCGGACGCCGTCTGTTGCGCCTGTTGCTGCGTGCCCGCGTTGCGCTTCAGCAGGGCCTGATAACGCGCGTTCTGCTGCTGCGCGTATTGCAAGGCCGCCTGCGCCTCGTCCACCTGGTTCCGCGCCTGCTCGATCTTGGCCTGCTGCGCGGCGATCTGCGCGTGCAGATTGGCGACGTTGGCGTTGGCCTGTTCGAGCTGCGCCTTCGCCTGTTGCAGCGCAGCCTGGTAATTGCGCGGATCGAGGCGTACCAGTTCGGTGCCGACCGTGACCCGCTCGTTATCCGTCACCGGCACGGCAACGACGCTGCCGGCGACCTGCGGGCTGATCGACACGGTGCGCGCGGCGATGAAGGCGTCGTCGGTGGATTCGAACTGGCGCGCATGCAGCCACCAGCGCACGCCGTAGGCCACGACACCGGCCACGGCGAGCGCGACGAACGCGGCGATGATCGGATGCCGCCGCGCCACGCCGAACCGCTTGCCGCCGCCGCCGCTTTCCCCGCTCGAGTCCTGCCGATTGGCGTCGTCTTGCGGCCATTCGTCGTGCGGACTCAGGCTGGGCGATCCATCCGGCATGGGCCCAGGTTGTTCCGCTTCGACTGGTGCCTGGTGATCTTCCCGTAAGGCCATGAAATGGTCGCGTCCGCGATCGGCTGACGCCCCCCGGACACAATAATCACGCCAGACGAAAGTTCCAGTCGGCTCGACCGGGACGCAGCTCAGCGGGGATGCGCATGGCGCCCGTCAGGACTTCTTGTCGTCCGCCATCTCCGCCAGCACCTTTTTGGCGACGCGGTGGCAATCGACCGCGACCGGAAAGCCGCAATAGACGGCGATATGCCGTAGGATTGCCGAGAGTTCATCTGCCGTCAGACCGTTGCGTATGGCGCCGCGGAAATGGATTTCAAACTCGTGCATGCGGCCCAGGCAGGCGATCATGCCGAGATTGAGGATGCTGCGGTCGCGGGGCTTGAGCCGGTCGTCGCTCCACACCGCGCCCCAGGCGTATTCGTTGAGCAGCGCCTGGAAGTCGCGGTTGAAATCGTCGGTGTTGGCGACGGCGCGGTCGACATACTCGTCGCCCAGCACCCTGCGGCGCATCGCCATGCCACGTTCGTAGCGGGTCTGATCCATCGTCATCCTGTTTCCTTCCTGAAGCTGAGATGGCGCCTTTGCGGCGGGTTCCGGGGCGCCATCCTGAGCAGGGCGGGCCGGATTCGTCCACGCCGCCCAGGACGCTCCGTGGCGGGGCCGCCGCCGGAGCCCGCAGCAGGCCATGCGCCCCGGCCATGGCTGGATTGAAAAATAATAGCGGGTCAATACGTTAACGGCCACCTTCCGAGCCTTCCGAGGCATGAAACCCCTTCCCTCCCGGCACAGGATTCGCGACCCTGAGTCGTTCAATGGTCAATACCGGGGCTATAATGGATTGGCTTTTCCGATGGCGACCGCCGCAACCCAATGGATGACAGCGACGAAGCGCTCATGGCCCGGGTCGCGAAGGGCGATCAATGGGCCTACCGCCAGCTCGCCGGGCGCCACCTGCCGGCCATGCTCGGGCTTGCCCGGCGCGTCCTCGGCAACGCGGCCGATGCCGAGGACGTCGTGCAGGAAGCCATGCTGCGGGTTTGGACCCATGCCCCGCGCTGGCAGCCGCTGGCGGCGTTCCGCACCTGGCTCACGCGGATCGTGGTTAACCTGTGCCTCGACCGCAAGCGCAAGGCGCGCTGGGTGGACCTGGAGGCGGCCGGCGAGGTCGTCGACCCGACCCCCGACGCCGCTGAACAGTCGGAAACCGCCGAGCGCGACCGGCGCCTGGCCGGCGCCATCGAACAACTGCCGGCGCGCCAGCGCAACGCCATCGTGCTCACCTACAACGAGGGGCTGAGCAATGCGCAGGTGGCCGAAATTCTGGATACCACCGTTTCAGCGGTGGAGACTTTGCTGATACGCGGCAAGCAGAACCTGCGCCGCGCGTTGGGGAACCTGATCGACGAGGACTAGCGTCATGAATGCCGAGTTGCTGCAGAGCTTTCTCGACCGCCACGGGGCCGATCCGGCGCGCTGGCCGGCGCATGAGCGCGCCACGGTCGAAAGGCTGGTCGCGGGCGACCGTGAGGCGCGCCGCGTGCTCGAAAAGGCGCGCCGGCTCGACGCCGCGCTGGGAGGCTATGGCGGCGGCGCGCCCGACGACGCTGCGCTCGCCCGCCTGACGGCGCGGCTCAGCGGCCCCCTGCCGCCGCAGAAGCGGCCGTTCTGGCGGCTGCCGACCGTGCTGCTCGATTGGCAGTTCGCCCCGGCCTGGCCGCGCATGGCCGCGCTCGCCTGCTGCGCGGTGCTCGGTTTCGCCATCGGTCTCAGCGGCATCGACCGCCAGTTCGACACCCGAGCCACCACCGCTGTCTCCAGCAGCGACGTGTCCTCCGGCGTGTTCGCTTCCGAGCCGTTCCCCGGGGTGCAGCCATGAGCGAGCCGATGAGCGGGGCCGAGGAAAACTCCGGCACCCCGCGCCGACGCGCGCGCTGGCTGCTGCTCGGCTCGCTTGCGCTCAACCTGTTTTTCATCGGCATCGCGGTGGCGATGCTAGTGCGCGGTCCGCCGCCACCGCCGCGCTGGCACCACAACGTCTTCGAGCGCGTGGACCGACTGGCCAACACCCTGCCCCCGGCCGACGGAAAGATCGTGCGCGACGCCATGAACACAAATCACGCCGCCATCGCCAAGGCGCAGGAGGAATTCCACAACGCCCGCAATGCCATCCGCGCCGCCTTGCGGCAGCAGCCGTTCAAGGAGGACGCCATGCGTGCGGCCATGGCGAAGATGCGCGCGGCGAGGCAGACCTTTGACGAGGTGATTCAGGGCGTCTTTGCCGACGCCGCCGCCAAGATGTCGTCCGCCGGCCGGCAGGCGCTCGCCGACTGGCCGCACCGGCGTAGAGGGGGGCGCGGGCCGAGATAGAGCGGGATCCCGCCACGACCCGGTCGGGGCTGGCGACCGAGCTTCGGAATCATGGTCGAACAAGACACGAAAGCGGGACAACGAATAGAAGAGAGATCATCCCGCTTCAGAGCGTTTCCAGACGAAGTGGGAACCGGTTCATCGTCCGGAATCGCTATAATGAAAACTCGGATACGTTCACTGCTTCCATGAAACAGTGAACGCGTCAAAACCGGCGGTTTCGCCGTCATGTCCGCTTTTTGTGGCAACAGTAATTGAAGGTCATCGGTATGCGTCAGGCTGAGGGGATCATTAGCTCAAGAAGAAAGCGCTATGCCCGCCCGATGATGACCGTGCTGCAGGGTCTGGTCCTGGCGCTGCCGCTCGGCGGCTGCTGGCTCACCGGCAAGCCGCCGCAGCCCGGGCTCGATATCCCGGCGGCCTACCGTTTCGGTTCGCAGAGCCCCAAGCTTGCGCGGGCTGCGCTTCCCACCCTTGACTGGTGGCGTTCGTTCCATTCGCGCGAGCTGACCAGCGTGGTCGAACGCGCGCGCGACGCCAATCTCGACATCGCCGCCGCCGTCGCCCGCATCGTGCAGGCCGACGCGCAGTCGCGAGTCACCGGCGCCGCGCTGCTGCCGACGGTGGATTTCAGCGGCAGCGGCACGCACGCGCGCTCGCCACAAAGTTCGAGCAGTTCTTCGTCCACCGGCTCCGAGCACGACACGCTGCTCGGCACGCTGACCGCCAGCTACGAGATCGACTTCTGGGGCAAGAACCGCTCGGCGCTACGCGCCGCCGAGGAAACCGCGGTGGCGACCCGCTTCGACAAGGAAGTGGTGGCGCTCTCCACCGTCGTGACCGCCGCCAACGCCTATTTCGCGGTGCGGGCGTCGCAGGACCGCTTGCGGGTCGCGAATGAGAACCTGAAGAGCGCCAACCATGTGCTCGGCCTGATCAAGCAGCGGCTCAATGCCGGCACCGCTTCCGATCTCGAGGTCTCGCAGCAGGAAAGCGTGGTCAACGGCATTCGCGCCGCCATTCCGGCGCTGCGGCAGACGCTCACACAGAACCGCAATGCGCTTGCCGTACTGATGGCACGCTCGCCGGAGAGCGTGCGTATCCGCGGCGGCAGCCTGAACAGCATCCGCGTCCCGCGGGTGACACCCGGTCTGCCGTCCGAGCTTCTGGCTCAGCGCCCCGACATCCGCGAAGCGGAGGCCAAGCTCGCCGCCGCCGACGCCAATGTCTACAACGCGCGCGCCCAGTTCCTGCCCTCCATCAAGCTGACCGGCGAAGGCGGTTACCAGAGCGCGGTGCTCAAGACCCTGCTGCGGCCGGAATCGATGCTTTATACGGTCGCCGCCGGCGTGACCCAGCCGATCTTCGAGGCCGGCAAGCTGACCGGCAATCTCGACCTGCAGAAGGGCAAACAGGACGAACTGCTGCAGGATTACCGCAAGGCGGTGATTTCGGCGTTTTCGGACGTGGAGACCGCGCTCAACGACGTGCGCGAAACCGCGCTGCGCGAGCGCCTGCAGCGCGACGTGGTGGCGAGCTCGCGGCGCGCCTTCGACATCGCGGACCAGCGTTTCCAGCAGGGCACTATCGACCTGGTGACCGTGCTTCAGACGCAACAGACACTATATAGCGCGCAAGACACGCTAGTGCAGGCGCGGCTCGCGCATCTTCAGGCCATTGTCAGCTTGTACCAGGCGTTGGGGGGTGGATGGCGGCCGAAGCCAGTGGAACCCAAACATGCACGGTAGACTGCCGAAGGAAGAGCTGACCAAGACGACGAAGAAGAGCACGGGCCGCGGGCGCAGGGCTTTTGTCTGGCTCGTGGTGCTGGGCGCGGTCGGGGCTGCGCTCTACTTCGCCTATGCGCCGAGCCAGCAGCACAAAACGCCGCAGAACGGCTTCCGCCGCTACGCCGCCTCGGCCGGCCCGGTGCCGGTGCTGGTGGCGCCGGTCAAGCGCGCCGACGTGCCGGTCTATCTCGACACCGTCGGCACCGTGCAGCCGCTCCAGACGGTAACGGTGCGCCCGCAGGTCGACGGCAAGCTCACCGCGATCACCTTCAAGGAAGGCCAGGACGTCAAGAAGGGCCAGGTGCTGGCGCGCATCGATCCCACCATCTACAAGGCCGCGCTCGACGAGGCCAAGGCCAAGAAGGCGCAGGACGAGGCCCAGCTCGCCAACGCCAAGAACGACCTGACGCGTTACGAGAAGCTCGCCGCCATCAACGCCATCAACAAGCAGCAGGCCGACACCCAGAAGGCGCTGGTCGCGCAGTACACCGCGCTGGTGCAAGCCGACCAGGCCGCGGTCGAGAACGCCCAGGCAACGCTCGGCTATACCACCATCACCGCACCGATTTCCGGCCGCACCGGGCTGTTGAACGTCGACGAAGGCAACTACGTGCGCGCTTCGGATTCGAGTTCGGCGATCGTCACCATCAGCCAGATCAAGCCGATCGCGGTGCTGTTCAACCTGCCGCAGCAGGATCTCGACCGCGTCAACACCGCCTTCGCCAAGGGGCCGCTGCCGGTCGAGGCCGAGCGCCCGTCGACCGGCGCGGTGATCGCGCGCGGCAAGCTGACCGTGGTCGACAACACGGTCGATTCCACGACCGGCACGGTGAAGCTGAAGGCCGAGTTCCCCAATCCCGACCTCAAGCTTTGGCCCGGCCAGTTCGTCAACGTGCGGCTGCTGATCGACACGCTGAAGAGCGTGGTCGTGGTGCCGACCGCCGCCGTGCAGCGCGGGCCGAACGGCGCCTTCGTCTACGTGGTCGGCGGCGACAACAAGGCGAAGCTGCATCCGGTCAAGGTGGAGAAGCAGGACGAGCACCAGGCAGTGATCGAAAGCGGCGTCGAGCCGCCCGCGCGCGTGGTCACCACCGGCTTCGTGCAATTGACCGATGGCAAGGCGGTCAAGATCGGCGGCGGGCAAGGCACGAATGGCAAGCCGGGCGCGCGGCCGCAAGGGGCACCGCGAAAAGGCGCAAAGCCCAGCACCAGCGAGGCGCCGGCGGTCGGGGCCGGCGAAGCCGCGGCGGCCGAGCGCAAGGGGCGTCGCGGGGGCGGCGAGCGGCGGCGCCCGGCGCAATGAGCGTCTCCTCGCCCTTCATCCATCGTCCCATCGCCACCTCGCTCTTGGGCGTCGCGGTGATGCTGGCCGGCCTGCTCGGCTATTTCTGGCTGCCGGTCTCGGCGCTGCCGCAGGTCGATTTCCCGACCATCCAGGTCACGACGCAGTTACCGGGCGCCAATCCCAGCACCGTCGCTTCGCTGGTGACGGCGCCGCTCGAGCGCCAGTTCGGGCAGATCCCGGCGCTCGAAACCATGACTTCGTCGAGCTCTTTCGGGGTCAGCCAGATCACCCTGCAATTCGATCTCGACCGCGACATCGACGCCGCCTCGCAGGACGTGCAGTCGGCGATCAGTGCCGCCGCGTCACAGCTTCCGCGCAGCCTGCCCTATCCGCCGCTCTATTCGAAGGTGAACCCGGCCGACACGCCGATCGTGACGCTGGCGCTCACCTCCGACACCTTGAACATGCGCGACCTGAGCGACCTCGCCGACACCATCATGTCGCCGCGACTGTCGGAAATCTCCGGCGTCGGCCGCGTCTCGGTGCAGGGCGGCATCAAGCCGGCGATCCGCATCGAGGCCGATCTCGGGCGGCTTGCCGCCTACGGCATCGGGCTCGAGGACCTGCGCACGGCCATCGTCGGCGCCAATGTCGCCGGCGCCAAGGGCTCGCTCGACGGCACCCACCAAGCCTACACCATCGCCGCCAACGACCAGGTGACCAACGCCGACACCTACAAGTCGGTTATCGTCGCCTACCGCAACGGCGCGCCGGTGCGGCTGTCCGACGTCGCCAAGGTGGTGAACGGGCTGGAGAACAACAAAGTCGGCGCCTGGTACCAGGGCAAGCCGGCGGTGGTCATCGACGTGCAGCGCCAGCCCGGCGCCAATGTCATCCAGACGGTCGCGCGCCTCAAGCAGGAGCTGCCGCGCCTGCAGAAGGCGATGCCGGCCGGCGCGAACCTGACCGTCGTCAACGACCGCACCGAGACCATCCGCGCCTCGGTGCGCGACGTGCAGTTCACCCTCATGCTTAGCGTCGCGCTGGTGGTGCTGGTGGTGCTGATCTTCCTGCGCACGGTGCGCGCGACCATCATCGCCGGCGTGGCGCTGCCGCTGTCGCTGATAGCCACTTTCGGCGTCATGTGGTTCTTCGGTTTCTCGCTCGACAATCTCTCCTTGATGGCGCTGACCATCGGCACGGGCTTCGTGGTCGACGACGCTATCGTCATGATCGAGAACATCGTCCGCCACATGGAGAACGGCGAAAAGCCGTTGCAGGCGGCACTTAAGGGCGCGGGCGAAATCGGCTTCACGGTCATTTCGCTGACCATGTCGCTGGTCGCGGTGTTCATCCCGCTGCTGTTCATGACCGGCCTGGTCGGGCGCATGTTCCGCGAGTTCGCGCTGACATTGACCATCGCGGTGGTCGTTTCGGCCATCGTCTCGCTGACGCTGACGCCGATGATGTGTGGGCGCTTGCTGCGCGCGCGCCAAGACGGGCGTGATGGCGAACGCGCCCGCGGCAGACTGGCGCGCGCCTTCGCGTCGATGCTCGACCGCGTCGTCGATTCCTATCACGACAGCCTGCAATGGGTGCTGCGCCACCGCTTCGGCACGCTGATGGTGACGCTCATCACGCTTGCCGCCACCATCGCGCTCTATGTGGCGATGCCGAAGGGCTTCCTGCCGCTGCAGGACACCGGCCTGATCACGGCCATTACCGAGGCCGGGCCTTCGGTTTCCTTCGCCGAGATGCAGCGCCGCCAGCATCTGGTCGAAGACGCTATCCGCAAGGACCCGGACGTGCGCGGGGTCGTGTCGGTAATCGGCGTGAGCCCGCTCAACGCCACGCCCAACACCGGCCACATGACCATCACGTTGAAGCCCCGCGACCGGCGCAACGACCTGGCCGGCGCCATCATGGCGCGGCTCAAGCGCGAGGTCGCCGGCATCCCGGGCGTGAAGGTCTATTTCCAGGCCGCCCAGGACATCCAGATTTCCACCCGGGTCAGCCGCTCGCAGTATCAATACACGCTGGCGAGTACGCGCCGGAAGGAAGTGGTGGCATGGGCCGAGAAGCTGACAGCCGCGTTGCGCCAGTCGCCGGCGCTGCGTGACGTCGCCTCCGAAGCGCAGGAGAACGGCCCGCGCGTCACCGTCGACGTCGACCGCGAGAAGGCCGGCCGCCTCGGCGTCTCCATGCAGAGCGTGACCGACACGCTGAACGACGCCTTCGCCCAGCGGCAGATCTCGACCATCTACGGCCAGGCCAACCAGTACCGTGTGATTCTCGAGGCCGCGCCGCGCTACCAGCGGGACCCTTCCTCGCTGTCGAAGATCTACGTCACCAGTTCGCGTACCTCGACCGGCACCGCCTCGACCGTCGGTAACACCGCGAGCGGCACGACCAACACCAACACTACCGCCACGCCCAATTCGGTGACCGGCTCCAACCAGGTGCCGCTCTCGGCCTTCGCCCGCTTCGTGCGCTCGACCGCGCCACTCGCCATCGCGCACGAGGAGCAGTTCCCGTCGATCACCATCAGCTTCGACATCGCGCCGGGCTACGCCCTTTCCAACGCCGTCACCGCCATCAGCAAGGCGGAGAAGCAGATCGGCATGCCGTCGTCGGTGTCCGGCAGCTATTTCGGCGAGGCCGCCGAGTTCGCCAAGTCGCTCGCCGGCGAGCCATGGCTGATCCTCGCCGCGGCCATCGCCATCTACATCGTGCTGGGCGTGCTGTACGAGAGCTTCATCCATCCGCTGACCATTCTCTCCACGCTGCCGTCGGCCGGCGTCGGCGCGCTACTGGCGCTCATCGCCTTCGGCTATGACCTGTCGGTGATCTCGCTCATCGGCATCATTCTGCTGATGGGCATCGTGAAGAAGAACGCCATCCTGATGATCGACTTCGCGCTCGACGCCGAGCGCAAGCAGGGCCTCAGTCCGGAGGACTCGATCGTCCAGGCCGCGCTGTTGCGCTTCCGGCCGATCATGATGACGACGCTTGCCGCGCTGTTCGGCGCGCTGCCGCTGGCGCTCGAAAGCGGCACCGGCTCGGAACTGCGCAATCCGCTCGGCATCACCATCGTCGGCGGCCTGCTGCTCAGCCAGTTGCTGACGCTCTACACCACGCCGGTGATCTATCTCTACATGGAGCGCCTGCGCGCGCGGCTGTCGCCGCGACGGCGTCTGCGGGCGCATCCGGCGGAGTGAGGTGATGGGCGCGCCATGAACTTTTCGCGCATCTTCATCCGGCGGCCGATCGGCACCACGCTGTTGGCGATCGGGCTGTTCCTGGTCGGCATCGTCGCCTATACCCAGCTTCCGGTGGCGAGCCTGCCGAGCATCGAATTCCCCACCATCTTCGTCTCCGCCAACCGCCCGGGCGCCTCGCCCGACGTGATGGCGGCGACGGTGGCGGCGCCGCTCGAGCGCCAGCTCGGCACGATCCCCGGCGTCACCGAGCTCACCTCGATCAACTCGCTCGGCAACACCCGCATCATCGTCCAATTCGACCTGTCGCGCAGCATCGAGGGCGCCGCCCAGGACGTGCAGGCCGCGCTCAACGCCGCGCTCGGCGACCTGCCGAGCGACATGCCGACGCTGCCCACCTTCCGCAAGGTGAACCCCTCCGCGCGGCCGATCCTGATCCTGGCGCTGACGTCCAAGACCCTGCGCGGCAGCCAGCTCTACGACGCCGCCGACAGCGTCATCGCGCAGCGGCTCAGCCAGGTCCAAGGCGTCGCCGACGTCACCGTCGCCGGCTCCGAGCAGCCGGCGATCCGCGTGCGCGTCGATCCCAGCCGCCTCGCGGCCATGGGCGTGTCGCTGGAGCAGGTGCGCACGGCGCTCGCCAATGCCAACGCGGTCGGCCCGGTCGGCGCCTTCGACGGCCCGCAGCGCGCCACCACCATCGGCATCAACAACCAGCTCAAGGACGCGAGCCGGTACGATCCGATCGTCGTGAAGACCGTCAACGGCACGGTCATCCGCCTGTCCAACATCGCCAGCATCCGTGCGGGCGTGCGCAACAGCCGATCGGCCGGCTGGTACAATCTTAAACCCTCGGTGCTGCTGATCATCACCAAGCAGGCCGACGCCAACGTCATCGACACCGTCGACCGCATATACAAAGTGCTGCCGAATATCCGCAAATGGGTGCCCGCGGGCGTCGACATCTCGGTGCTCGCCGACCTCACCGGCACCATCCACGCCAGCGTCAACGACATGCAGCTCACGCTGCTGGCCTCCATCGTGCTGGTGATGCTGGTGGTGGCGCTGTTCCTGCGCCGTATGGCGGCGACGCTCGCCGCCGGCATAACGGTGCCGCTGGCGCTCACTGGCACCTTCGCGGCCATGTGGCTCGCCGGCTTTTCCATCGACAATCTGTCGTTGATGGCGCTCGCCGTGTGCATCGGCTTCGTGGTCGACGACGCCATCGTGATGATCGAGAACGTGTTCCGCAACCTGGAGAAGGGCTATTCGCCCTTGCGCGCCACGCTGCAGGGCGCGCGCCAGATCGGCTTCACGGTGGTGTCGATCAGCGTGTCGCTGCTCGCCGCCTTCATTCCGCTCTTGTTCATGGGCGGCATCGTCGGCCGCCTGTTCCGCGAGTTCTCGGTGACGCTCGCCTTCGCCATCATCGTCTCGACCGTGGTGTCGCTGTCGGTGACGCCGATGATCTGCGGCTATTTCGTGCGCGAGCGCCCCAGCCGCGACGCCACCTGGCTCGATCGCCTGGTCGAGGGCGTCATGCATCGCCTGGTCCACTTCTACGACCGCAGCCTGACCGCGGTGCTGAACTTCCGCCTGCTGACGCTGGTCGTGTTCCTGGCGACCATCGCGCTCACCGTCGGCCTCTTCATCAAGGTGCCGAAGGGCTATCTGCCGCGGGACGATTCCGGGCTGATCTTCTCCGGCACCAAGGCGTCGACCGACATCTCCTTCGGCGCCATGAAGAAGCTGCAGCTCAAGGCGATGAAGATCATCCTCGCCGACCCGGCGGTCGCGGGGCTCGGCTCCTCGGTCGGCTCGTCGGGGTTCAACGCCTCGGTCAATCACGGGCGCATGTTCATCTCGCTGAAGCCGGCCTCGGAGCGCAAGGCCACCACCCAGCAGGTGGTGGCGCGGCTGCGCGGCAAGCTCGGCCACATCGCGGGCCTGCACGTCTTCATGGTGGCGGCGCAGGCGCTGCACCGCGGCGGCCGCTCGAGCGACTCGCAGTATCAGTTCACGCTGTGGAGCGCGGACATCGACGCCCTGCAGAAGTGGGTGCCGAAGGTGGTCGAACGCCTGAAACAGGTGCCCGGCCTCACCGACGTCACCACCGACCGCGAGCAAGGCGGCCTGCAGGCGACCGTCGACATAGACCGCAAGGCGGCCGCGCGGCTCGGCGTGCGCATCCAGGACATCGACAGCGCCCTCAACGACGCCTTCTCGCAGCGCCAAGTCTCGACCATCTACGGCACGCGCAACCAGTACCGCGTCATCCTCGAAGTGGACCGCAAGTACCAGCGCGACCCCACCGACATCAGCCACATCTATGTGACGGGCGGCAACGGCCGCCAAGTGCCGCTGTCGGCGGTGGCGCACGTCACGCGCACCATCTCGCCGCTGGTGGTCAACCATCAGGGCCAGTTCCCCGCCACCACCATCACCTACAACCTGAAGCCGGGCGTCGAGCTCGGGCCGGCGACCAAGGCGATCGAACAGGCGGTGGGCGAGATGCACCTGCCCGACGCGATCCGCACCAACTTTGCCGGCGACGTGCTGTCGTTCAAGCGCAGCATGGGCGCGCAGCCGCTGTTGATCCTCGCGGCGCTGATCGCGGTCTATATCGTGCTCGGCGTGCTGTACGAGAGCCTGGTGCACCCGCTCACCATCATCTCGACCTTGCCGTCGGCGGGCCTGGGCGCGCTGCTGGCGCTGATGGTGTCGGGCCAGCAGATCACGGTGATCGCCTTCATCGGCATCATTCTCCTGATCGGTATCGTCAAGAAGAACGGCATCATGCTGGTCGACTTCGCGCTCGACGCCGAGCGCCGGCGCGGGCTGCCGCCGGCGCAAGCGATCCACGAGGCGTGTCTGGAGCGCTTCCGGCCGATCCTGATGACCACGCTCGCCGCCGCGCTGGGCGCGCTGCCGCTGATCGTCGCCACCGGCCCCGGCGCCGAGCTGCGCCGCCCGCTCGGCATCACCATCGTCGGCGGGCTTCCTGGTGTCGCAGGTGCTGACGCTCTACACCACGCCGGTGATCTACCTGCTGCTCGACGGCCTGCACCGCAAGCTTGGCGGCGCCATGCCGACCTTCGTCAAGCGCCGCCCCGGCGCGCCGCCGGTGGCCGAGCCGGCGGAGTAAGACTACACCCCCAAATACCGGTGCTGCACGTCCTTGGCGGCGGCCAATTCCGGCGACGTGCCGCTCCACACCACCTTGCCGCGCTCGATGAGGAAATGCCGGTCGGCGACGCGCATCAGCGCGCCGACGTTCTTGTCGATCACCAGGATCGACAGGCCGGTCGTCTTGAGGCGCGCGAGGCAGCGCCAGATCTCGGCGCGGATCAGCGGCGCCAGGCCTTCGGTCGCTTCGTCGAGGATCAGCAGCCGCGGATTGGTCATCAGCGCGCGGCCGATGGCCAGCATCTGCTGCTCGCCGCCGGAGAGCTGGTTGCCCATGCTGCCGGCGCGCTCGGCCAGCCGCGGGAACAGGTCGTGCACCGCGTCCAGCGACCAGGCGCCGCCGTCGCGCCCGACCGACGTGGCGACCAGGTTCTCGCGCACGGTCAGGTTCGGGAAGATCTGCCGGCCTTCCGGCACCAGGCCGATGCCGAGCTTGGCGACCCGATAGGCGGGAAGCCCGCGGATGTCCTCGCCGGCGAAGCGGATCGAGCCGGCGCGCGCCGGCGTCAGCCCCATGATCGAGCGCACGGTGGTGGTCTTGCCCATGCCGTTGCGGCCCATCAGCGTCACCATCTCGCCCGGCGCGATCGTGAGCGACATGCCGAACAGCACCTGGCTCAGGCCGTAGGCGGTCTCGATACCGGCGACTTCGAGCATGGGCTCAGCCATAGCCGGCCTCCTGCTCTTCCTCGCCGAGATAGGCCTCGCGCACCGCCTCGTCGGCGCGGATGACGTCAGGCGGGCCGGAGGCGATCACGCGGCCGTAGACCAGCACCGTGATGCGGTCGGCGAGCGCGAACACCGCCTCCATGTCGTGCTCGACCAGCAGGATGGTGTAGTCGCCCTTCAGCGCCTGCAGCATCGTGACCATGCGCGCGGATTCGTCCGGCCCCAGCCCCGCCATCGGCTCGTCGAGCAGCAGCATGCGCGGGCTTGACTGGCGAGCGCCATGGCGAGCTCCAGCAGGCGGTGCTCGCCGTGGCTGAGGTCGGCGGCGCGCCGGTCCGGCGTGCGCGGCGAGGCCCGACGCGCTCGAGCGCGGCCATGGCCGGCTCGCGCAAGCTCCGCCTCGCGCCGCGCATCGCGCCAGAAACGGAACGAATGGCCGGCATGCGCCTGCACCGCCAGCGCCACGTTGTCGAGCACGCTGTGGTCGAGGAACAGCGAGGTGATCTGGAACGAGCGCGCCAGCCCCAATGCGCTGCGCTTGTAGACCGGCAGCCGGGTGATGTCGGTGCCGGCGAAACGGATGCGGCCCGAATCCGGCGGCAGCTGGCCGGAGAGCTGCGCGATCAGCGTGGTCTTGCCGGCGCCGTTCGGGCCGATCACCGCGTGCAGCTCGCCGGGCGCGATGCTCAAGCGCACGTCGTCGGTGGCGACGATGCCGCCGAAGCGCTTGGCCAGATGGCTGATCTGCAGCAAGGGCTCGCTATTGGGCTCGCTCATGCGCTCACCTTTCCGGCGCGCTCCGGCTTGCGGCTTCGCCGCGCCTGCCACCAGCGCGCCGATTTGCACCAGCAGCCCGTCGATGCCGCCGCGCGCGAACAGCACCACCAGCAGCAGCAGCGGACCGAGGATGATCTGCCAGTACTCGGTGATGCCCGAGAGCGCCTCTTCCAGCACCAGGAGCGCCACCGCGCCGAACACGGCGCCGAAGGGAGACGCCATGCCGCCCAGCACCACCATGATGATGAGGTCGCCCGAGCGCGTCCAATACATCATCGAGGGACTGACGAAATCGGCGTTGTTGGCGAGCAATACGCCCGACAGGCCGGCCATGGTGCCGGCGATGACGAAGCAGACGAGCTTGTAGCGGTAGGTCGGAAAGCCGATGGCGCGCATGCGCGCCTCGTTGGAGCGCGCGCCCTGGATCACCAGGCCGAAGCGGGAGTTCACCAGCCGCCAGACGATAAAGACGCCGGCGAGCAGCAGCGCCAGGCAGACGTAGTAGAAAGATCACGTGATCGCCGAGATCGACGAGACCGCCGAATTGGCTGTCCTTGTAGATGGTCAGGCCGTCGTCGCCGCCGTAGCGGTCGATGCCGCCGATGACGTAATAGGCCATCTGCGCGAACGCCAAGGTGATCATGATGAAATAGACGCCGCGCGTGCGCAGCGACAGCGCGCCGATCACCAGCGCGAACAGCGCCGAGGCGCCGAGCGCCACCGGCCACTGGATGAAGCCGTTGGTGATGCCCTCGTGCGCCAGGATGCCGATGGCGTAGCCGCCGATGCCGAGATAGGCGGCATGGCCGAAGCTCATCATGCCGCCGTAGCCGAGGATCAGGTTGAGGCTGACGGCGGCGAGCGCCATGATCACGATGCGCGTGAACAGCGTCAGGGTGAACTGGTCTCCGGTGAGGCTGGCATAGAGCGGCAGCACCGCGAGCCACACGAGCAGCAGCGCCAGCCGCGCCGTTACGGAGGGTGAACGCGCCCTTCATCGGCCGCCCGCCGCGAACAGGCCTTCGGGCTTCACGATCAGCACGAGCGCCATCAGGAGATAGATGAGCATGGAGGAAATCGCCGGGCCGGCGGTGGCGGCGGCGTCGTGGCTGAGCACCATCGCCAGCATGTCGGGCAGGTAGGCGCGGCCGAGCGTGTCGATGAACCCGACCAGCAAGGCCGCCACCAGAGAGCCGCGGATCGAGCCGATGCCGCCGATGACCGTGACGACGAACGCGAGGATGAGGATGTTCTCGCCCATGCCGATCTGCACCGTGAGGATCGGCGCCTGCATCAGCCCGGCGAGACCGGCGAGCGCGGCGCCGAGGCCGAACACCAGCGTGTAGAGCAGCTTGATGTTGACGCCGAGCGCGCCGACCATCTCGCGGTTCGAGGCGCCGGCGCGGATCAGCATGCCGATACGCGTGCGCATGACGATGACATAGAGCAACGCGGCGACCGCGAGCGTCACCGCGATCAGCGAGAGCTTATAGGCCGAGTACGAAATGCCCGGCAGCACCTCGACCGGCATCAGGAGCCAGGAGGGCAGCGGCATGCTCATCCCGGCGGGCCCCCAGATCAGCCGCACCGCCTCGTTGAAGAACAGGATCAGCCCGAAGGTGCCGAGCACGTGGTCGAGATGGTCGCGGCCGTAGAGCCGTCTCATGACCACGACCTCCAGCGCCATGCCGACCACCAGGGTGGCGGCGACGCCCAGGATGACGGCCAGCACGAAGTTGCCGGTCCAGGCGGCGAAGGTGGCGGCGAAATAGGCGCCCAGCATGTAGAGCGAGCCGTGCGCCAGGTTGACCAGGTCCATGATGCCGAAGACCAGCGTCAACCCCGCCGCCAGCAGGAACAGCAGCAGGCCGAATTGCAGGCCGTTCAGGCATTGCTCGATGAACAGGGTCATGGGGCGTCATTCGTCATGGGCGTCAGCGTGGGGCGTCAATGACGCAAATGCCGTGCAAACTTCCCTGCGCCGTTTCTGCTTCATTCCGGGGCGCGCGACAAGACGCGAACCCAGATCCCATAATTCCGATTTGTGAATATGGATTCCGGGATCGCGGGCTTCACCCGCGCCCCGGAATGACAGGGTCGTGTAAAAACCGAGGCGGCAGAAACGTCCCCGCTCCCGCCGCCTCGTATCGCGTGCGCGCCGCTTACTTCATCGGGCACTTGTCGTGGTACATATCCTGATTGTCCTTGACGATGGTCGCCACCGTCTTGAGCACGTAGTCGTTGCCCTTCTTCACCACGTCCTGCAGGTAGAAGTTCTGGATCGGGAAGTGGTTGTTGCCGTACTTGAAGTTACCGCGCACGGACTTGAAGTCGGCCTTCTTCAACGCCGCTTCCACTTTCTTCTTGTCGCTGAGGTCGCCGTTGAGGCTGTTCACCGCCGAGGCGATCAGGTTGGCGGCGTCATAGGACTGAGCGCCGTAGAACGACGGCTTCTTGCCCGGATACTTCTTCTCGAAGTCGGTGACAAACGTCTTGTTGGCCGCGTTGGGCAGGTCGTTGACCCATTCCTGCGCGCCGGGCACGCCGAGCGCGAGGCCCTTTTGCAGGGGCAGCGACAGTTCGTCGATGGTGAAGGCCGTGTAGAGCGGGATCTTGCCCTTGAGGCCGGCCTGCGCGTACTGGCTCAGGAACTGCACGCCCGCCTTGCCGGGATAGAACACGAAGATGGCGTCCGGCTTGGCCGCCTTGGCCTTAGCGAGCTCGGCGGAGAAGTCGAGTTGCGACGGCCAGGTGGTCAGCTCCTTGCCGACGACCTTGCCCTTGAAGGTGGAGGCCACGCCCGCCAGCATATCCTTGCCGGCCGCATAGTTCGGGCCGATCAGGAACACCGACTTCACGCCCTTCTGGTTCATGTAGAGGCCCATCGCCTGCGGCGTCTGGTCGTTCTGCCAGGAGGTCGAGAAGAAATAGGGCGAGCAGAGTTCGCCGGCGATCTGGTGCGGGCCGGCGTTGGCGCTGATGATGAAAGTGTGCGAGTCGACCGCCGGTTTGAGGGACGCGAGCAACACGTTCGACCAGATGTAGCCGACCAGGAAGTCAACGTGGTCGGACTGGATCAGCTTCTCTGTCTTCTGGCGGCCGACGGCCGGCTTGAAGCCGTCGTCCTCGTAGATAACCTGCACCGGCCGGCCACCCATCTTGTGGCCCATGTGGTCGAGCGCGAGGTTGAACGAGTTGCGCATGTTGTTGCCGATGACGGCAACGGGTCCCGAAAAGGTCGAGACGAAGCCGATCTTGACCGGCTTCTTGTCCTGAGCCGCCGCCGGACCGGCCGCAAGCATCAGCGCAGCCGCGCCGGCTGCGATAGCCAAAGTCTTACGCATGTTACCTCCCCCAGGCCGTTATTGGCCCATTGATTGAATTGCCGGCATGTTACCGGTATTGGCGGGGAAAGGTCTAGCTGCGACTGAGTTGCATCTTTCGAATTATATTTCGAAATCAATGCTTGGACCGCTTGGCGCGAATGGGCGCCGTTGCAACTGGCTCGGCCCTCATTCGCCTCGCTGTTGCGCGCTTAGGACGCCGCCGGCTTCGTCACCTGCCAGAGCCCTCGATGGCGGCGTGACCGGATCGTAAGCGTCAGGCCGGCTGCGCCGCGACACCCATCCGGCGCAGTTCGCCGAACGAGATCATCTTCTGGCGGCTTTCGTCCCACAGCGCCAAGCGGACGCATTTGAGGCTGTCCCACACGGTCAGCCGCCCGATGCGGCCGAGCTCGGGATTTTCCTTCAGCACCCGCGGCAGCCGGTAATAGGGAATCCGGCTGCACAGATGATGCACGTGGTGCATGCCGATGTTGGCGGTGAACCAGCGCAAGACGCCGGGCAGCACGTAATAGGAGCTGCCGTGCAGCGCCGCCTCGTGCAGGTCCCAATTGGCGCCGTCGGTCCACAGCGCCTGATCGAACTGGTGCTGCACGTAGAACAGCCAAACGCCGAAGGTCGCCGCCAGCAACACGGTGAGCAGATGCACCAGCGCGAAGGCGACGATCCCGATCAGCCAGATCAATACGCCGGCGATCAGCGCCAGCGCCGCATTTGTCGCCATGGTGCTGAGCCACGGCGTCCAACCGCTGCGCATCATGCCGACCGGCAACCGGTGCTGCAGGAAAAACAGATAGGCCGGCCCGAGACCGAACATCACCAGCGGATTGCGGTAGAGCCGGTACAACAGCCGGCGCCCACGCGGCAGCGCCAGATATTCGCGCACCGTCAGAGTGTCGACGTCGCCCATGCCACGGCGGTCGAGATTGCCGGAGGTGGCATGGTGCACCGCGTGGGTCCGCCGCCACAGGTCGTAAGGCGTCATGGTGAACACGCCGATCACCCGGCCGGTCCAATCATTGACGGCGCGATGGCGGAAGAAGGCGCCGTGGCCGCAGTCGTGCTGGATCAGGAACAGGCGCACCAGGAAGCCCGCGGCCGGCACCGCCAGCAGCAAGGTCAGCCACCAGAAGCCGAACGAATAGGCGAGCCACATCGCCGTCCAGAGCGCCGCCAGCGGCCCGAAGCTGATGCCGAGCTCGATCGCGCTGCGCAGATGGCTCGGCTCGCGGTAGCGCAACAGGCGGGTGGTCCAGGCGCGCGCGCTGTCTGTTCCGGCCGCACCGGCCGGCACGGATGTGGTGTCCAAGCTGAGATCCTTTTTTGGATTTGGCCCCGGTGCAACACCGCTCAAGCCTTAAGGGCTGTCGCGCTTACGCCCATCACGATATATGAGGATACTATAGTTTGGCCCGCTACCCAGGCTTTTTTATGATCGCAGGAACGGGAACCATGATCGTCGCCATCGTCGCCGCCGGCGCCATGGGGTCCGGCATCGCCGGGCGCCTCAGCGAGAACGGCGTGACGGTGCTGACCTCGCTCGAAGGCCGCAGCGAAGCGAGCGCCGCCCGCGCGCGGGCGGCCGGCATGCGGGAGGTCGACGCGCGGCAATTGATGGAAGCCGACTTCTTCCTCTCCGTCGTGCCGCCGGCGGAGGCGCTCGCTTTGGCAAAGCACTTCGCGCCGCGCCTCGCCGCCGCCAGCCGCAAGCCGGTCTACGCCGACTGCAACGCGGTGAGCCCGGACACCGCCGCCGCCATCGCCGCCGTGATCGGGGAAGCCGGCGCGCCCTTCGCCGACGCCGGCATCATCGGGCCACCGCCCAAGCCCGGCTCGCACAATACCAAGCTCTACGTCTCCGGCCCCGCAGCGAGCGCGCTCGCCCGCCTCAACGATCGCGGGCTGATCGTGCGAGTGCTCGACGGCCCGCTCACGGCCGCCTCGGCCTTGAAGATGTCCTACGCCGGCATCACCAAGGGCTTCACCGCGCTCGGCGCCGCCATGCTGCTGGCCGCGACGCGCGGCGGCGCGGCCGAGGCCCTCAAAGCCGAGCTCGCCGAGAGCCGGCCGGACCTGCTCGGCTTTCTGTCGCGCGTGATCCCGGCGATGTACGGCAAGGCCTACCGGTTCGTGGACGAGCTCGACGAGATTGCCGAATTCGTCGGCAAGGACCATCCCGAAAGCGCCATGCTGGCCGCAGCCGCGCGGCTCTATGAACGCATGGCCACCGACGCGGACGGCGACAAGCGGGAGATCGCCGCACTCGACAGCTTTCTGGGGCGCTGATGCCGGCGCGGCCAATCGAACGACGGGGGGACGACCGCGCCCGACAATGATCCTCTGCACGGGCGGCATGGCCGCCCAGTGCGGTCGGGTCAGGATCGACGCTGAGGGTCGGGACCTGAACACCGCCGCGACGGAGGCAAGAGCGTCAACCGCGCCCGGCCCTCATTGTTCCCGACGGCGCACAAGAAATTACCAAAGAATTCGCTTGTGCACGACGCGCGGTGCCCAACCTCGGACGTAATGTCGCAGCCCCCGATCGAATCGCAAAAATGCCCATGAATCCGGCACAGATCGCGATTAATCATACTAGGACTGAGGGGCGGCGTTAAGTTTATACCAAAAATCTTAATCGCTACCCTGCGCTCGCTGGGTGAGCGCTCCATCCCACGCCGTTGAGATTGAAAGGAGGCGTATCGGCATGTCCATGTCGCTGACACACCTCGAGCCGCCCGCGTTGTTGCGCCGGACGGCCCTGTTGCTGTTGATCCTTGGCGCCGCCTGTTATCTGGCGGCGCCGGCGCAAGCGCAGACCACCACGTTCGCCGCGCGCGAGCACGACATCACGGTGGCCGTCATGGGCGACTCGGTCGCCCACGATCTCGGCCGCGGCATGGAGGACCTGTTCGCCAAGGACCGCCGCGTCCGCGTCATCCGCCAGACCAAGTTCGCCACCGGCCTGGTGCGCACCGACTATTACAATTGGAACAAGGTGGCGCGCGCCTTCCTGCGCCGCCACAAGCCCGATGTCGTCTTCATCATGCTCGGCGGCAACGACCACCAGACGATCCGCCGCCACGGCAAGCGCTACGACCCCGACACCAAAGCCTGGCGCGCCGAATACGCGCGGCTGGTGTCGCACTTCATGAGCAATTTCAGCCGAAAGCACACCCATGCGCGAAGTCTTTTGGGTCAGCCTGCCGCCGGTGCGCTCGTCCCGGCTCAGCGCCGCCTTCCGGACGATCAACGCCATCGACCGCTACCAGGCCAAGAAGCACGGCTTTCACTACATCAGCGTCTGGAAGAAGTTTCTCGACGACGGCCGTTACAGCTCGTTCGGCGACAACCTGAACGGCGTCAAGCGGCGCCTGCGCATGCAGGACGGCCAGCATTTCACCGAGGACGGCCGCCTGCTGCTCGCCCACGACGTCGCCCGCGCGGCGGGCCTGCGCTGATCTGACGACACCCGCGAAGGACGGCATGCTTTTTCCGACGCCCCAGTTCGCCATCTTCTTCTTCGCGATCTTCCTCGCGGCCTGGGCGTTGCGCGCGCACGCGGAGCCGCGCAAGGCGCTGCTGCTTGGCGCCAGCTACGTCTTCTACGGCTGGTGGGACTGGCGCTTCATGGGATTGCTCGCCGGCTCGTCGGCGATCAACTACCTCGCGGGACTGGGGCTCGCGTCCAGCAAGGACAAGGTGCTGCGCAAGCGCATCGTGATCACCGCGGTAGCGCTCGATCTCTGCATCCTCGGCATCTTCAAGTACTACAATTTCTTCATGAACAGCCTGACCGACGTGACTTTGGCGCTCGGGCTGCACCGCGACATGCCGTTCCTGGAGATCATCCTGCCGGTCGGCATCTCGTTCTTCACGTTCCAGGGCATTTCCTACGTGATCGACGTCGACCGCGGCCACATCAAGCCGGTGCGCTCGCCGCTCGACCTGTTCCTCTACATTTCCTTCTTCCCGCAGCTGGTGGCGGGCCCGATCGTGCGCGCCTCGCACTTCCTGCCACAGCTCAACAAGACGCCGAAGCTCAACCGCACGGCGGTGACTTTCGGGTTCCTGCTCATTCTCAACGGCATGTTCAAGAAGGTGGTGGTCGCGCACTACATCGCGGCGGGCCTGGTCGATCCGGTGTTCGCCGAGCCGGCGCGCGCCACCAGCACCGACCTGATCGCCGCGCACTACGCCTACGCGGTGCAGGTCTATTGCGACTTCTCCGCCTATAGCGACATCGCCATCGGCACCGCCGCGCTGCTCGGCTTCAGGTTCCGCAAGAATTTCGACCGCCCACTCGGCGCCACCTCGCTGGCGCAACTCTGGAACCGATGGCACATTTCCCTCTCCACTTGGCTGCGCGACTATCTCTATCGCGCGCTGCGCGGCGACAAGCGCGACCACGGCGCGCGCATGTACCGCAACATCTTCCTCACCATGCTGCTCGGCGGTCTGTGGCACGGCGCCAACTGGACCTTCGTGATCTGGGGCGCGATCCACGGCGTCGGCCTGTGCACCGAGCGCTTCATCAAGACGCGCTGGCACGCCTTCAAGCAATCGCGCCAGCCGAAGCTCAGCACGCTCGGCGCCGCCGCGGTCGGCGACGTGCCGTCGTCACCGGGATCGTCGCGCTTCGCCACCTTCATGGGGTGGCTCGATCACCTTCCACCTGTTCACGCTGGCCGCGGTGTTCTTCCGCAGCCCCACCTTCGGCGTCGCCTACAGCTACTTCGACAAGATGTTCGCCTTCCAGGGCGGACCACACTATCTGACGCCGTTCCTGCTGGTGCTCACGGCCGGTGCCGTGGCGGTGCAGTTCCTGCCCGGCAACGTCATCGAAAAGCTGGCCGACAAGACCAAGACCTGGTCGCCGGTCTCGCTCGGCCTGCTGTTTGGCGCCGTCCTGCTGCTGACCGAGATGATCGGCCCGCAGGGCGTGGCCCCGTTCATCTATTTCCGCTTCTAGGCGCGAGATCCCGAAAAGTGGGCACCTGTTTTCGGACAAGATCACGCGCGAACAATAGAGAATACGCATGACCGACGACGTCTTCTTTCCTCCCTATACAAGCCGCGCGCGGCACTGGATCTCGCGCAGCCTGGAACCGATCCGCCGCATCGGCCGCGCCAAAGCCCCCAGCGACGCCGAGAGCATGAGCAATGTGCGCGGCGCGGCGGTCGCCATGCTGATCGCCTTCGCCCTGTTCGCGCTGTTCGAGTCCGAGGGCATCCGGCACTTCACCCGCGACCTGCCGGGCAACGCCGTCACCGACGCGCTGGTGCGCGGCGCCGACGGCTGGCACGCCCTGATGGAGGAGCTCGGCCCCGCCCGACTGCAGCCCGCGGTGCAGGACACCTTCGACCGGGTTCGCCATATCCGGTGGTAGCGAGCGGTAGCCGGTGCGGGGCATGGCTTGCCTCAATCCTGAGCAAGACTCAACGCTCTACTTGCGCCAAAATGGCCGGTAACGCGTTAGTGGGGAGTGGCCTAGGCTCGCCCGGGCGCCTCAACTGACGGGAACGGCCCATACTCATGACTCCTGCAATGCACGGTTTTTGGCAACGACTTTGGAAGACCAGCATCATCGGCAACCTGGTGGCCGGCTCGCTTGTCGTGCTGCCCTTCGTGCTGACGGTCCTGATCATCGGCTGGGGCCTCAACTGGATCGTGGCGGCCTTCGGGCCCGGCACCTGGTTCGGCGACATCCTGCAGATCAGCGGCGCCGCCCTCGTCGGCCCACAACGCGAATGGCTGGCTTTCGGGATCGGCACCGTGCTCGTGCTGATCATCCTGTGGGGGTTCGGCCTGGCGGTGCGCACCCGCGCCCAGCGCACCTTGCAGCACGTCCTCGACGATGTACTGGCCAAGGTGCCGGTATTCCGCGCGGTCTACCGGCCGGTGTCGCAGGTGGTGCGGCTGTTCGCCGGCAGCAACGCCGACCTCAGCGGGCTGCCGGTGGTGATGTGCCGGCTGGGCGGCGAACAGGGTGTCGACGTGCCCGCCTTCCTGGCCTCACCGCAGACCTATGAGGTCAAGGGCGAGCCGCGGCTTCTGGTCTATCTGCCGACCTCGCCGCTGCCGGCCTGGGGCGGCCTGGTGCTGGTGTCGGAATCCGCCGTCATCCCGGTGCCCGACATGGACGCCGACGCGCTGATCAAGCTCTATTTTTCCTTCGGCGTGCTGGGGCCCGAGACCATCCCGCGAGGGACGGGCCGGGGTCCGGTGCAGCCGCGCAAGCCCGCCACCGGCCGGGAGCCGGCCGCCGCGCGCGAGCCGCAGAAAAAGGAAGGCGAGCCGGTCGAAGATTCCTGATCTCTTTGTTTGCGCGCGATCCCTCGAATCAACCCCGACGACATGCCTATCCGGAAGCGGCCGCTATCTGCGGGGCTTATTTTCGTTTTCGCATCCCCGGAATGATGAAGGCGAGAACGATGCCCACGCAAACCGCGATTACCAAAATGCCATACAGTTCCATTGTTTCGCTACGTCTGAGATTGGAATCGTTGCCGCTCCATGCCGCAATACCGCGCTAGCGCAGCCGCATGACGTGGGCGACGTAGCGGGCGAACGCCCGGCTGCCGATGTCGGTGAAGTGCATGCCGTCCTTCTTGCGCAGCCGCGCGCGGCGCCCGCCGACGCGGGCGTAGGCGGTGTAGGCGCCCTTCGAATTGGCGAATTCGTGCCAGACGCTCACATAGGTGAAATGGTGGCGCTTGGCCTCGCGGCGATAGATCGAATTCAAAATGCGATAGTCGTGGGTCATCTGGCGCGAGGCCACCTGCGGCAGCCCGATCCAGTAGACCTTGGCGTGCGCGCGCTTGAGGATGCGCATGAAATGCGCGACCCGGCGCGCGTAGTCGCGCCGCCAGGCGCGCGAGAAACGCTTCAGCCGGCGATGGCCCACTTTGACGCTCTGGCGGTCGTTGCCGCCCATCACCACCACGATCTTGTCGACGCGGTGACCGGCGAGGAACCGCGCCGCCGCCCGGTTCCAGTTGAAATAGTCGGTGCGCACCAGGCCGGTGGAAAACTTGGTGCGCTTGATGACCCGCACATGACGGCTGTGCGCGAACAGCTTCTGCATGCCGCGGCCGAGCTCGGTGGCGATCGAATCGCCGATGACCGCGACGGTGACCGGGCGGGCGAAGCTCTTGGCGGGAAAGGCGAGGCAGCACAGGAGGATGAGGAGGAGCGGAAAGCGGCGTCGGACAAGCGCGTAGAGCGTCATGTAGCGGCGTCTCCTTGCGGGTGAGTTGCGTGCGGCGCGATTCGGTGAAGCGCCCCATGGGAACCGCGTGCGCGCCGACGACGCAAGCAACGCGGTGGCGTCAAAATGTTGCACCCAGGACCGCGGGCGCCGCCGTCGCGGCGGGCGCGCCGGGCGTTGCGGCGTCACCCCCCGGCGCGGATCGCGTTGACTCCGGGGAAGCGAGATCGTTAGCATACAAGTGAATTTTGGAGGCCCGTGCCCGGTCCCAAAGGCCTAACCTCGGCGCAACCGGGGATGGAGACCGGCTTTCGGACGAGACCGCGCGCCAGGAAAACGCATGAAACCAGCGCCATTCACCCGCCACGTGCCACGAACGGTTGCCGAAGCGGTGACGACCCTTTCCAGGGTTGCGCCGGAAGACGGCCGCGTGCTGGCCGGCGGCCAGAGCCTGGTGCCGATCATGGCGTTCCGGCTGGCCAAGCCCGAGCACCTCGTCGACATCAACGAGATCGTGGAGCTTAGCCGCATCGAGACCGACGGCGACGCGCTCGTCATCGGCGCGGGGGTGCGCCACGCCGCCTTCCACAAGCCGGTGACCGATAATCCCCTTGGGCGCCTGCTCACAAGTGTGGCACGCAACATCGCGCATTATCCCATCCGCACCCGCGGCACCTTCTGCGGTAGCCTGGCGCACGCCGACCCGTCCTCGGAATGGTGCCTTGTCGCCGCGACGCTCGATGCCACGATGATCGCGCAGAGCGTGCGCGGTACCCGGGAGATCGCGGCAAGCGACTATTTCGAAGGGATCATGTCGACAGCGCTGGCGGAAGACGAGTTGCTCACCCATGTGCGGCTGCCGCTGCTAGCGCCCGACGCCAAGTTCGGCTTCAACGAGTTCAACCGCCGCGCCGGCGATTTCGCCATGAGCGCGGCGCTCGCCGTCTACAGACTTGATAACGGCAAGATCGTCGATGCGCGTGTCGGTGTCGGCGGGGCGGAACCTTTCCCAAGGCGTATCGCCGAAGCCGAGGCGGCACTCAACGATGAGGTACCCAGCGACAAGGCGTTCCGCGCCGCGGCGGAAGCGGCCGCCGCCGCGGTCGATGCCATGGAAGACCACCAGACCACGGCCGAATACCGCCGCGACCTGGTACGCGCGGTGGTGCGCCGCGCGCTGGAGCAGGCCTCTTCATGAGCGCGCAGGAGACCAAAGGCGCTGGGCTCACCTGGGTCGGCCGGTCGATCCGCCGGCTGGAAGACCCCGCTTTGGTCACCGGCCACGGCCGTTTCACCGCCGACTTGGCCGCCGCGCACTGGGTGCGCTTCGTGCGCAGCCCGGCCGCCGCCGGCACGATCAGCAAGATTGATGGGCCCCAAAATGCGCCTAAAGGCGCGACAGTGATCACCGCCGCCGATCTCAAGGGCGTGAAGCCGATCCTGCCGATGCTGCACAAGTTCAACTACAAGCCGGTGCCGCAGCCGGTCCTGGCCGACGGTCGTGTGCGTTTCGTCGGCGAACCGGTCGCCGTGGTGGTCGCGGCCAGCGAAGAGGAAGCCGAGGACATCGCCGAGGACATCGATCTGAGAATCGACGAGGTCGCGCCGGTGATCGACGCCCGCGCCGCGCTTGCAACGGGCGCGCCGCAGGTGCATCCGGAAGCGCCGGGCAACGTCATCGTCGACGGCCTCGCCGGGACGGAAGGGTTCGACTCGGTCTGGGCCGGCGCATACAAAGTCGTCACCGTCGAGGGGCGCTCCAACCGCCAGAACGCGACGCCGATGGAGCCGCGCGCCGGCCACGCCGCCTATGACACTTCCACTGGCCGCGTGACGCTGACCTGCACCACGCAGATGCCGCACCTGATGCGCACCGCCATCTGCGACGTGCTCGGCATGCCGGAATCCGACCTGCGCGTGGTGGCGCCCGATGTCGGCGGCGGCTTCGGGCAGAAGATGTCGCTCGCGGCCGAATTCGTGGTGCTGGTGTGGCTGGCGCGCAAGCTCAAGAGCAGCGTGGCGTGGACCGAGGACCGGCGCGAAAACCTGATCGCCAGCTTTCATTCCCGCGACCAATACGTGAGCCTGCAGGCCGCGTTCGACAAGGACGCTCATTTGGTCGCGCTCAAGGCCGACGTCGCGGCCAACGTTGGCGCTTATTCCTGCTTTCCGACCACCTGCGGCGTCGAACCGCTGATGGCGCTGGCGGAGCTGCCCGGCCCTTACAATTTCGGCGCCTACGAATGCCGCGCGCGCGGCGTCCTCACCAACACCTGCACCATGGCGCCCTATCGCGGCGTGTCGCGGCCGGTGATCACCTTCGCGCTCGAGCGCGCCATGGACAAGGCGGCGGCCGCCTTCCGTCTAGAGCCGACCGAGATCCGCCGCCGCAACCTGATCGACACATTCCCGCACACCTCGCCCACGGGCCTGGTGTTCGACGAGGCGAGCTATAAGGAAACGCTGGAACTCGCGCTCGAGCACATCGACCTCGCCGCCTTCCGCGCGCGGCAGAAAGTCGCCCGCGCCCAAGGCCGTCACCTCGGCATCGGCTTCGCGACTTTCTCCGAGCGCACCGGCTATGGCTCGCCCGCCTTCGCCGCCCGCGGCATGGAGATCACGGTCGGCTGGGAGCAGGCGATCGTCTCGATCGATCCGTCCGGCTTCGTCGAGGCGCGCATCGGCGCCTCGCCGCACGGCCAGGGCCTGCGCACCACGCTGGCGCAGATCATCGCCGACGAGCTCGGCGTCACGCCCGACATCATCAAGGTGGTGCACGGCGACACGGATACCGCGCCTTACGGTTGGGGCACCTTCGCCAGTCGTTCGCTGGTAATCGCCGGCGGCGCCTCGCTGTTGGCGGCCCGGAAAGTCCGCGCCAAGCTAATCAAGATCGCCAGCCACATGCTGGAAGCGGCACCCGACGACATCGTGCTGGCCGACGGCGAGGCAAAGGTGGCCGGCACCGACCGCTCCATCAGCATCGCCAAGATGGCGCGCGAAATCTATACGCAAGCGCACCGCTTCAACGGCGAGTTGGAGCCCGGCCTGACCGAAAGCGCCACCTACGATCCGTCGGGCACGTTTTCCAACGCCTGCCACGTTGCCATCGTCGAGGTCGATATCGAGACCGGCAAGGTGACGCTGGAGAAGTTCCTGGCGGCGGAGGACGCCGGCCGCATCATCAATCCGATGATCGCCGACGGCCAGGTGCACGGCGGCATCGCGCAGGGGATCGCCAACGCCATTTTGGAAGAGATCGTCTACGACGACAGCGGCAATATCCTCACCTCCACGCTGGCCGATTACCTGCCGCCGACCGCGCACGAGATTCCGCCGATCGAGCTGCATCATCTGGAGACGCCGAGCACGCAATCGGTCACCAAGGCCAAGGGGCTGGGTGAAGGCGGCGCCATCGGCGCGCCGGCGGCGGTGATGAACGCCATCAACGACGCGCTCTCGCCCTTCGGCGTCGAGATCGACGAGATGCCGGCCACGCCCCAGCGCATCCGCGCGGCGCTGCGCGCCAAGGAACGCGTGAAGGAAACTGTCGCATGAGCGAAAAGACCGCCATCACCCTCCGCATCAACGGCTGCGATTACGCGATTCAAGTCGAGCCGCGCCGCACGCTCGTCGACGCCATCCGCGAGGACTGCGGCCAGACCGGCACCCATATCGGCTGCGAGCACGGCGTCTGCGGCGCCTGCACCGTGCTGGTGGACGGCGCGCCGGTGCGCTCGTGCCTGATGTTCGCGGGCCAAGCCGATGGCAAAGAGATCCGCACCGTCGAGGGGCTCGCCGACGGCGACAATTTGCATCCGATGCAGCAAGCCTTCATGGACCACCACGGCCTGCAATGCGGCTTCTGCACGCCGGGCTTCCTGATGCTGGCGGTGGGCGTGCTGGAGCGCGAGCCCGACATCAGCGACGACGATTTGCTCGACGTACTGTCGTCCAACCTCTGCCGCTGTACCGGCTATCAGAACATCATCAAGGCCGTGCGCGCGGCGGCGCAGGAAATGCGCGCAAAATGAGCGGCCCGGCCAAATTCATCGGCCGCTCCGTCCCGCGCCTGGAAGACCGCCCGCTGCTGACCGGACAGGGCCGCTTCGCCGCCGACATCAGCTTCCCCGGCCAGTGGACCATGCGCGTAGTGCGCTCAGCCGTGGCGCATGGACGCATCAAGGCGATCGACGCAGCGGCCGCCCTTGCCCTGCCCGGCGTGCACGCGGTGTGGACCTTTGCCGACGTCGCCCACATCCCAGCCATCGGCTTCCGGCTCACCGGGCTCAAATCGCTTGAGCCCTATCGGCAATCGGCGCTGGCGAAAGATTTCGTGCGCTATGTCGGCGAGCCGGTCGCGGTCGTGTTCGCCGAGGATCAATACGTCGCGGAAGACGCCGCCGATTTGATCGAACTCGATATCGAGCCGCTAACGCCGATCATCTCCGCCACCGACGCGCCCGGCGCCTACGAAGGCGACCTGACCACCGAGCCGGATGTGATCCGCAAGGGCTATGGCGACGTCGACGCCGCCTTCACCAAGGCCCATGCGGTGGTCGAGCTCGATCTTGCCATCGGCCGCCATTCCGGCGTGCCGCTGGAAACACGCGGGGCCATTGCCCGCTATGACGAAAAGCGCGACGTCCTCGAAATGCACGGCGCCGCCAAGGTGCCGCACTGGAACCGAGATACGCTCGCGCGCATGTTCGGCCGCGCCCCGGCAACGGTCCAGCTCTACGAAGGCCACGTCGGCGGCGGCTTCGGCATCCGCGGCGAGATCTATCCGGAAGACGTGCTGGTGTGCGCGGCCGCGCTTGCCTTCCGAAAACCCATCAAGTGGATCGAGGATCGGCGCGAGCATCTGATCGCCGCCAACCATTCGCGCCAGCAACAGCATCATATCAAGGCCGCCATCGACAAGGACGGCCGCATCCTCGCCATCGACGACGAATACTTCCACGACAACGGCGCCTATATGCGCACGCACGCCGCGACCGTGCCCGATCTCGCCGCCGCCATGCTGCCCGGGCCCTATCGCGTGCCGGCTTATCGCGCCACCGGCCATATCCACCTCACCAACAAGACGCCCTGCGGCACCTATCGCGCGCCGGGACGCTACGAATCGACGTTCGTGCGCGAGCGGCTGCTGGACGCCATCGCCGCGCATGTCGGCGTCGACCGGGTCGAGGTGCGCCGCCGCAATTTGATCGCCAAAAGCGCCATGCCCTATGCGCTCGGGCTCGACACGCTCGGCACGCATATTGTTTATGACAGCGGCGACTACGCGCTGCTGCTCGACAAGGCTTTGCGGGCGGTCGGCTGGGACGAACTCCAGAACCAATTGAAGACGCGCCGCGCCAAGGGCGAAAAGGTCGGGGTCGGCCTGGCGCTGTTCGTGGAAAAGAGCGGGCTCGGGCCCTTCGACGAGGTCCATATCGAGGCGCTGCCCGACGGCACCATTGAAGTCGTCACCGGCAACGCCTCCGTCGGCCAGGGTGTCGAGACGGTCATGGCGCAGATCTGCGCCGAAACGCTGGGCGTCGATTACGCTCACGTGCGCGTCATCCACGGCCAGACCGACCGCATCGCGCGCGGCATGGGCGCCTTTGCCTCGAGGGTGACGGTGATGTGCGGCGAGGCCACCCGCATGGCCGCCGCCAGGCTGCGCGAGACGGCGTTGCGCGAAGCCGCCAAGCTGATGCAGACCGACGTTGCGGCGCTCGATATCGTCGACGGCGTGATCCACGGGCCCGGCCCGTCGATGCCGCTCGCCGAGTTGGCGCACACCCTTCCCGGCGGCCTGAAGGCCGAAGACACCTTTAAGTCGACGCACATGGTCTACCCCTACGGCGCCCATATCGCCGTCGTCCGTGTCGATGGCGAAACCGGTGGCGCGACAATCGAGCGCTACGCCATCGCCTACGACGTCGGCCGCGCGGTGAACCCGAATCTGGTCGAAGGCCAGATCGCCGGCGGCCTCGCGCAAGGGATCGGCGGCGCGCTCTATGAGGAATTCCTCTACGACGCGGGTGGCGAGCCGCTGTCGGTCACCTTCGCCGACTACCTGATGCCGACCGCGCGCGAGGTGCCGCCCGTTTCCGTGCTCGTCACCGAAGACGCGCCGAGCCCGCTCAATACGCTGGGCCTCAAGGGTGCCGGCGAAGGCGGGACCAACCCCGTGGGCGGAGCAATCGCCTCCGCCATCGACGACGCGCTGCAAAGGCCCGGCGCGGTGACTCAATTGCCGGTAACTCCGCAGCGGTTGAAGGCGATCATAGCGGGCGGATAATAAGACCTGCTACAGTCCGTCCGGGAGAAAACTCATGCCCGGACAGAACCCAAGCCGCGTGATCCTTTTGACCGGCGCCGCCGGCGGGCTCGGCACCGTGATGACGGCCGATCTGCTCGCGGCCGGCCATGCCGTCGCGGCGCTCGACCGCGATAAAGCCGCGCTGGACAGGCTTTCCGCCCACGTCGCACCCCACCGCGAACGATTTCTTGCCGTTCACGCCGAACTTGCCGATCCGGCGCAGTGCGCCGATGCCGTCGCCAAGACGGTCGCGCATTTCGGCCGGCTGGAAGGGCTGATCAACAATGCCGGCATCGGCGTGAGCTCGATCCGCCCGGACGCGGAGAAGAACCATCCCGGCATCGAAGAACTCACCGCAGAAACGTGGGACCGCTTCTTCGCCGTCAACGTGCGCGCGCCGATGCTGCTGGCGCAAGGATCGCTGCCGCACATGCGCAAGGTGGGCTGGGGCCGCATCGTCAACAACACCACCAGCTTCCGCACCATGCTGCGCGTGCTGCCCTACGGCGCCACCAAGTCGGCGCTGGAATCGATGTCGGCGGTGTGGGCCGATGAACTCAAGGACAAAGGCATCGCCGTCAACGTCCTCATCCCCGGCGGGCCGACCGACACGCCTTTCGTTTCCGACGCGGCCGGCTGGCCGCGCGACCAGATGCTGCGCCCCACCATCATGGGCCCGCCGGCGGTGTGGCTGATGTCGGACGCATCGGACGGCTTCACGGGCCAGCGCGTCACCGCCGCCGATTGGGACGCTGCGCGTCCCGCCGACGCCGCGGCACGGGCCGCCGCGCGCCCCATCGGCTGGCCGGATTTGGCCGACCAGACGGCCTGGTGGCCGAGCACGCAATAATCCGAAAATCAGCCGAGCTTCTTCAAGAGCTTTGTCACCGCCTTCTGCTCGTCGGGCGTGAGCGGCGCCATCGTCACGGCGGTGATCTCGGCGGCGATCCTGATCGCCTCTTCGGTCACGTCCCGGCCGCGGCCGGTCAGCGCCACCGCGCGGCGGCGGCGGTCGTTGGGGTCGGGCATGGCGGTCACGAAATCACGCGCGCGCAGGCGGTCGACCACGCCCTTGATGGTGGCGGCGTCGAGACAGATCAGCCGGCCAAGGTGGTTCTGCGAACTGGGGCCGACCTCATTGAGCTTGGCCAGCGCCGCGAACTGGGTCTGCGTCAGGCCCTCGGGCATGCGCGACATGAAGATCGCGGTGTGGCGCTGCATGGCGACGCGCATCAGGAACCCGACCTGCTCGTCGAGCACGTATTTGCCGCCTTCGGGGTGCGCGGGCGCCGCGGCGCCCGTGGGCGTTGCCACCGCCTTCAACTTGTCGCGCCGCATCGGCTCTTCCTGTCCCCAAGCCATTGAATCATGACCGCAATCGAGCCAAAGCGAAAGGCCCCGTTGCTCGTTCTTGGCGGCAGCGGCCGAATCCGGCGATCGAAGCTGTTTATAGAGTCAGAAAATCACGCTGCACGTCAAGGTTGTCCATGAGCGCCGCCATCGTGCCGTGCCAGCGGATCTCACCCTTCTCCAGGACGTAGGCGCGGTCCGCGACCAGCCGGGCGAAGTGGATATTCTGCTCCGAGAGCAGGATCGACAGCCCCTCCCGCTTTAACTCGACGATGGTATTGGCCATCTGCTCGACGATCAGCGGCGCCACGCCTTCCGAGGGCTCGTCGAGCAGCACCATGAGCGGGTTGCCCATGAGCGTGCGCGCGACGGTGAGCATCTGCTGCTCGCCGCCGCTCATATGGCCGCCCGGACGGTTGGGCATTTCGGAGAGATTGGGGAACAGCGCGAACAGTCTCTCTTCGGTCCAGGCCGGCGCCGGGGTGCCGTCGGCGAATCGGCGCGGCGGCTGGCGGCCGACATCGAGGTTTTCCATCACGGTGAGGTCGGCGAAGATGCGGCGATCCTCGGGCGTGAAGCCGAGCCCGCGCCGCGCGATCTCGTAGGGCCGCAGGCGCGCGATATCGGCGCCGTTGAAGCGGACTTGGCCGCGGCGCTGGGCGATGAGGCCCATGATCGCCATCATGGTGGTGGACTTGCCGGCGCCGTTGCGGCCCATCAGCGCGACCACCTCGCCGCGGCCGACCTCGAAATCGAGGTCGTAAAGGATGCGCGCGGCGCCGTACCAGGCGCTTAAGCCTTCGACGGAGAGCATCGCAGCTTCGCTCATGACGACGCTCCTTGCGCGAACGTCTTGCCGGTGCCGAAATAGACCTCGCGCACCCTGGCGTCGTCGCGGATCGACCCCGCGTCGCCATCGGCGATCAATTCGCCGCGCGCCAGCACGATGATGCGGTCGGCATAGGCGAACACCACGTCCATGGAATGCTCGGTGAACAGCACCGAGATGCCGCGCTCCACCACCAGTTTCTTGACCAGCGCGATCATGTCGTTGCGCTCGCCCGGGGCCATGCCGGCGGTCGGCTCATCCATGAGCAGCAGGCGCGGCTCGTTGGCGAGCGCGATCGCGAGTTCCACCCGCTTGACGTCCCCGTAAGCAAGCGCGCGGCTGGGGCGGTCGGCGGCGTCGGCCATGCCGACCCGTTCGAGCAGGTCGAGCGCGCGCGGGCGATGGCGCGCCGCCGCCGGCTTCCAAAGCCCGTAGTTTTCGCCCGCGTGCGAGATCAGCGCCATCTGCACGTTCTCGGCCACCGTCATGGAATGGAAGGTGGCGGCGACCTGGAACGTGCGCCCCACCCCGCGCCGCCAGATCGCGCGCGGCGCAAGGCCGGCGATGTCGTCGCCTTCGAACAGGATGGCGCCGGCGTCGGGCTTGAGCTGGCCGTTGATCATGTTGAAGCAGGTGGACTTGCCGGCGCCGTTGGGACCGATCAGGGCGAGGAATTCGCCGCGCGCGATCTCGAAGCTGACGCCGTTGACGGCGTGCACGCCGCCGAAGGCCTTGGCGAGCGAGCGGACCGCGAGCACGCTCATGGTTCGCCACCCGGCTTGCTCAGGCCCAGCTTGCGGGCGAAGCGCGAAAACCCGCCGACCAGCCCGTCCGGGAACAGCAGCACCAGCGCCAGGATGATGCCGCCCAGCATGGCGCGCCAATACTGGCTGTCGCGCATCACCATGTCCTGCAGCGTGGTGAACGCGGCGGCGCCCACGATCGGGCCGGTCAATGTCTCGACGCCGCCGAGCAGCACCATCACCAGGCCGTCGATGGAGTGGTTGATGTGGATCACCTCAGGCGAGATCGAGCCCTTGGCGAAGGCGAACAGCCCGCCGGCGACGCCACACACCGCGCCGGCAACCGCAAAGCCGAGCCAGTGCACGCGCTTGACGTCGATGCCGATAGCCTCGGCGCGCAGGGGATTGTCGCGGCCCGCGCGCATGGCGTAGCCGAACGGCGCGAACAGCAGCCGGCGCAGCACCAGGACGCCGACGGCCGTCAGCGCCAGGGTCAGCAGGAAATAGGCGCCACGGGTGTCGAACGGCGCCGGCGGCCAGATGCCGATGACGCCGTTGGAGCCGCCGGTGACGGCCTCCCACTGGTAGACCAGTGCCCAGACGATCTGCGCGAAGGCGAGCGTGATCATGGCGAGATAGACGCCCTCCAGCCGCACCGCGAACCAGCCGAACAGCAGCGCGCCAAGGAGCGCGACAATGGGCGCGGCCACGAGCGCCAGGCCCATGGGCAGCGCCAGCCATTTCACCAGGAGCGCCGCGCCATAGGCGCCGAGGCCGAAATAGGCGGCATGGCCGAACGAATGCATGCCGCCCGGCCCCATGATGAAATGCAGCGACGTCGCGAACAGCACCGCGATAAGCACGTCGACGCCGAGCACCAAGGTGTATGGCGAGCCGCTCGCCAGCCACGGCAGCGCGATCAGCACCGCGAGCACGAGCGCGCCGAACACCTTGAGCGCGGGCGTCGCCGGGCGGATCGGGTCTTCCGGCTCGGCCACCGAGCGCACCGCCGCCTGCGCGCGGCCGAGCAGACCGTAGGGCCTAAAGATCAGCACCACCGCCATCACCAGGAATTCGGCGACCAAAGTAAGCTTTGAGAAATTGACCGCGACGCCGGCGATGTGCACCAGCCCGATGCCGATGCACAACGCCTTCACCTCGGCGATCAGCACGGCGGCGAGATAGGCGCCGGAGATCGAGCCCATGCCGCCGACCACCACCACCACGAAGGCATCGCCAAGGGCGGTGAGATCGATGCCGAGATTGGCCGGCTCGCGCGCGATCTGCAACGCACCGCCGAAGCCGGCGAGCGCGGCGCCGAGCGCGAACACCGCGGTAAACAGCATGGCCTGGTTGACGCCGAGCGCGCCGACCATCTCGCGGTCATGCGTGGCCGCGCGCACCAGGCGGCCGAAGCGCGTGCGCGCCAGCGCGAAATGTAAGCCAAGCAGCACCGCCGGGCCGACGAAGACCAGGAATAGGTCGTAGCTCGGCAGATGGCGGCCGAGGATTTCGACCGCGCCGGTGAGGCCCGGCGCGCGCGGGCCCAGCAGATCCTGCGGGCCCCACAGATACAGCACGCCGTCGCTGATGATCAGCACCAGCGCGAAGGTGGCGAGCAATTGGAACAGCTCGGGCGCGCGGTAGATCCGGCGCAGCAGCACCATTTCGATGAACGCGCCGATGAGCCCGACGGCAACCGCCGTCAACACCATGCCGCCCCAGTAACCGAGCGCGCCGCCGATATAAGTCGCCAGCGAATAGGCGATGTAGAGCCCCAGCATGTAGAGGGACCCGTGCGCCAGGTTGACGATGCGGGTGACGCCGAAGATCAGCGACAGGCCGGCGGCCAGCAGGAACAGGCCGGAGGCGGAAGAGAGCCCGTTGAGCGCCTGAAAGAGAAGTGCGTCGAGGGTCATGGCCGGTTCTTATCCCGCCCCTGAAAGGGGAGGGTGGCCAAAGCGAATGCCAGTTGGCATTCGCGTCTTGGCAATTTGACGCCCGGCGCAAGCGCCGGGCTATGCGTTAGCGAGCAGCCGGGTGGGGTTACATTGCGGCTCACCCCCCACCCGGTCGGCTTCGCCGACCACCCTCCCCCGCAAGCGGGGGAGGGATAAAGAGGCTCAATCCGCGCTCGCCGGGCGCAGCTTCTTGACCACGTCGTCCGGCGGCATCACCGAGGCGCCGTCGACGTATTTGAAATCGACCATGGTGCCCTTGCCCTTCTCGAGCGCGATCTTGCCGACATAGGCGCCCATGGTCGATTGATGGTCGATCGCCCGGTACTGGATCGCGCCGAAGGGGCTGGAGACGTGCAGCCCCTTGAACGCCGCCACCAGCTTGTCGGGATCGGTCGATTTCGCCGCTTCGATGCCGGCGGCCAGCGACTTGATCAGCGTGTAGCCGACCACCGAGCCCATGCGCGGATAGGTCTTGAACTTGGACTCGTAGGCATTGAGGAACGCGAAGTATTCCGGGGTCTTGATCTTGTTGTAGGGATAACCGGTGACGATCCAGCCCACCGGCGCCTCGCCCTTGAGGGGGTCGAGATATTCCGGCTCGCCGGTCAGCAGGCTGACCACGGTGCGGTTCTTGAAGATGCCGCGGGTTTCGCCCTCGCGCACGAACTTGGCGAGATCGCCGCCGAACAGCACGTTGAAAATGCCGTCGGGCTTGGCGTCGTCGATCGCCTGCGCCACCGCGCCGGCGTCGATCTTGCCGAGCGGCGTCGCCTGCTCGGTAACGAACTGGACGTCCGGCTGCGCCTTCTTCATCAGCGCCTTGAACGTGGCGGCCGCCCCTTGGCCGTATTCGTAGTTGGGATAGACCAGCGCCCAGCGCTTCTTGTGCGCCTTGACTGCGGCCTGCACCAGCATCGCCGTCTGCATGTAGGTCGAGGGCCGCAGGCGGAAGGTGTATTTGTTGCCGTCGGCCCACGTGATCTTGTCGGTGAGCGGCTCACCGGCGAGGTAGAAGACGTGCTTTTTGCCGGCATAGTTGGCAACCGCCAGGCCGATATTGGAGAGGAAGGAGCCGGCGAGGATCTTCACGCCCTCGCGCGCCACCAGTTCGTCGGCGACGCGCACGGCCTCGCCCGGTTTGGCGCCGTCGTCACGGCTGATCACTTCCAGCTTCTTGCCGAGCACGCCGCCCTTGGCGTTGATGTCCTCGACAGCGAGCGCCATGCCGTCCTTGTACGGCGCGAGGAAGGCGGGGAACGCCTTGTAGCTGTTGAGCTCGCCGATCTTGATCGTTTGCTGTGCGGCGGCCGGTGCGGCGAAGCCGGCGGCAACGATGCCGGCCAGCCCGAGATAACACAGGTGGTGCTTAAGTCTCATTTCTTGACTCCCTTCCTGACTCCTTGACATGACGGCCCGCCGCTCGGCCCAGTTCGCGCGGCGACAGTTAACAAGGTTCCGGCATCCGTGGCGCACGAAATTGTACGCGCGCAAATAAACAAGCCGCCATTTGGCGCGTCAGCAGGCGAGCCGCGCAAGAACGCATCGCTGGCCACTCATATTCACTTTTTCACTTTCACCCGCGCGGTTTGTCGCGGAAGCGGTCCATCAGCGGCTTATCCTGGCCGCCGTCGATTTCGATCATCGTGCCGTTTACCATTTCCATCAATGGGGACGCCAGCATGACGACCAGCGCGGCCACCTCGTCGACTTCGGCGATGCGGCCCAAGGGGATCGACGCAGGCGCGAGCTTGTCGGCTTCCTCGCGCGGGATCTTCATGTCCCGCGCCATGGCATCGACAAGGCCGGCCCAGCGCTCCGTGCGCACCGGACCCGGATTGACCGCGACGAAACTGATCCCCTCCTTGCCGTACTGGCCGGCGAGCGACACCGTCAGGTTCTGGCCCGCGGCGTTGGCGGCACCCGGGCAGATCTCCCAATAGGAGGGCTTCACGCCATCGTTGCCGATAAGGTTGACCACACGCCCGCCTCCTTGCGCGCGCATGATCGGCAACGCATGGCGCAGGCAGCGCACGTAGCCCATGAACTTGAGCTGCAGGCCCTTTTCCCAATCGTCTTCGGTCAGATGCTCGATGACGCCGCCGGCAGCGGCGCCGGCATTGTTGACCATGATATCGACGCGGCCGAGCGCCTTATGGCCCTGTTCGACGAAGTTCTTGGCGTCGGCGTCCTTGGTGAGATCGGCCGGAATGGCGACGATCTTGCGGCCGGTCTCCTTGGCGATGGCGTTGGCGGCTTCCTCGAGCGGTCCCGCACGGCGCGCGCAGATGGCGACATCGACGCCTTCGCGCGCAAGATGCAGGGCGATGCCCTTGCCAATGCCTTCGCTGCCGCCAGTCACCAGCGCCGTCTTGCCTTTGAGCTTCAGGTCCATCGTGATTTCTCCGTTGCGTCTTCTTATGACCGGTCGCCGGGCGGCTTGTGCGCGAGCCAGCGGCCCGCTTCCGCGGCGGCGATAAGATCGGCGAGCGCGGCGTTGAAGGCCGCCGGCTCCTCGCTGGTGATGGTGTGGCCGGAGCGCGGGATGACCACGAGGCCCGCGGTCGGCACCGTGCGCTTGAGGTAGATGCTGCCGTCGACGCACCAGTCGTCCTCGTCGCCGACCAGTACCAGGAGCGGCACGGAAAATTTCTTCAGGTCCGCTTCCATCTCCCACAAGGTGGGCCGCCTGGCCTGCACGTTGCGCATGGTCATGGCGTGGCCGACCGGCGAATGCTCCGCCAGCATGCGCGCGAATTCGGCGAAGCCGCGCGGGTCCTTGTTCTTGTGGGTCTGGCGCGTGGCGCCATCGGCATACTTGGCGGCGGCGACCGCGAAGTCCTCGGTCTCGAACATCCTGGCGGTCTCGACGCGAGGCCTCGCGCGTCGCCTCGACTACCGCCGGATCGGGGCTGGAGCCGTAGCCGCAGCCGGCGGCGGTCACCGACAGGCAACGCTCGGGATACCGGATGCCGACGTGCAGGGCGGTGGCCGCACCCATGGAATGGCCGACGATATGCGCTTTGGCGATGTCCAGACCGTCCAGGACGGCGATGACGTCGTCGCGCTGAAGGTCCTGGCTGTATTGCGCCGGGTCGGTCGGGACGTCGGAAGGGA
Organism: uncultured Pseudomonadota bacterium; assembly: GCA_963829755.1. Classification (GTDB taxonomy): domain Bacteria; phylum Pseudomonadota; class Alphaproteobacteria; order Rhizobiales; family Xanthobacteraceae; genus Pseudolabrys. The sequence goes on from CAWHJV010000005.1 coordinate 236,255, forward strand.
GATAACCGCGCTGACTGAAGGTAATGCAGCGGTGACTGCGGGAGAAATGCCGCATCTGCGGCTCCCAGGTGCGCCAGTCGCCGGCGTATTCATGCACGAAAACGACCGCCGAGCCGTTACCGGCCTGCTCGTAGTAGAGCTGAACCCCATCCGGGGCGCTGACATAGGGCATCGCACACTCCCACCGGCGCATAATTATTTGCACGCATACGATCTCGGGTAAAGGCCTCGTATTTTCCGAAATTTTGTTGTGGATTAGACGAGGCCACTCGGGAGCAAGGGCGGGAAGCAGGCCGCGCGCCGAACATCACGCGCGAAAACAGCCCCGTTACAGGACCGCGTGCAACGCCAGATGCAGGCCGAGCAGCAGCAAGCCGATGAAGAACCAGAGGCGAAAGGTCTTCGGCTCCACCTTGCTGCGGACGATGCGGCCGAGCGGCATGCCGGCCAGCGCCGCGGCGAGCGCGATGACTGACGGCAGCAACAGGTCGGCGCGCAGGGTTCCGGCATGGCCGAGCGCGGCGGCCATGGTGACGGTCGAGGTGATGAAGGACAGGCCCAGCGCCTGCACCAGCTTGTCGCGGTCGAAATCCAGCGCGTGGATGTAGGGCACGTTGGGAATCGCGAACACCCCGGTCGCGACCGTCAGCGCGCCGTTGGTAAGGCCCATGACGGGGCTGAGCCAGGGTTCCAGGCGCCGCGGCACCGAGAAGTGGACCCGGGACAGGCCGAGCGCGGCATAAAGCGCAAGCAACGCGCCAAGCCACGTGGTCGCCTCGCCGCTGTCAGCGCTCGGCAGGTACACGGCGCCCAGGAAGCTGCCGGCGGCAATCCCGATCAGCAGCGGCGCCATGCGCCGCAGCAGCGCGCCGAACCCGCCGCCGTGCGTACACTGCCAGATGTTGGTGACGATCGCCGGCAGCAGCACGATGGCCGCCGCCTCCGCCGGAGTCAGCCACAAGCCGAGCAGGCCGACGCTCACGGTCGGCAATCCGAGACCGATCACGCCCTTGACGAAGCCCGCGAAGGTGAAAGCGGCGGCGATGGCCACGAGAAGCCCGACGGATTCGTGCAACGGCATGTCCTTTCCGGTGAGCACCTAGCGCAACCGGTCGCGGTCCCACAATGCACAAAATGGAAAGCAGCGCCTTCGGCCGCGGCGAAGCGAGGCGGCGACCAACACGGAGAAAGAGTCCATCGAATCCCGAAAAGCGGCTTGTGGATGCGGTATTTCTCGCTGCGCGGCGCTTTTCTTCGATCGCCCGCTAAGGCATTCTCGCGCCGGGCGAATTGGTTTTGGGCCCAACGATCAACGTTTCACGAGTGCAGGGAGGACAAGCATGAATCGGTTCATCACGGCGTCCGCCGTCCTACTCGCCGCCGGCCTGCTGCCCGGCGCGGGCCATGCCGCAGGCACCATCAAGATTGGTGTCGTCATGCCCTATTCCGGACAGTTTGCCGACCTGAGCAAGCAGATGGACAACGGCATCAAGATCTACATGCAACAGCACGGCGACACGATCGCCGGCAAGAAAATCGAGATCATCCGCAAGGACGTCGGCGGCATCAACCCGTCGGCCGCCAAGCGGCTGGCGCAGGAACTGGTGGTGCGGGATCATGTTGACATTCTGGCCGGCTGGCTCCTGACCCCGAATGCCATCGCGGGTTGTGGCGTCTCCAAGGCAGCCAAGAAATTCACCGTGGTCATGAACGCGGCGACGTCGATCGTCACCGACAAATCGCCCTATTGCACGCGCACCTCGTTCACCCTGCCGATGATCACGGTCACGCTCGGCAAGTGGGCCGCCAAGAACGGCATCAAGAACGACTACACCATGACGTCGGACTACGCGCCCGGCCACGACGCCGAGCAAGGCTTCATCCACGGCTTCAAGGCGGGCGGCGGCAAGATCCTCGGCTCGGTGCGCATGGCGGTCGGCAATCCCGACTTTTCCGCCTATGTGCTGCGCGCGAAGAACCTCAACCCGAAGTCGATCTTCGTGTTCATTCCGGGCGGTTCGCAGCCGGCGTCGTTCGGCAAGGCGCTGGCCGAGCGCGGCATGAGCGCCCAGCAGATCAAGGTGCTGGGCACGCAGGAGCTCGCCGACGATTCGGCGATCAAGTCGATGGGCAAGGACTCCGTCGGCATCATCACCGCCGGGAACTACAACTACAACCGCAAGACGGCGATGAACGAGAAGTTCGTCGCCGCCTACCGCAAGCTCTCCGGCGGCGAGAATCCGAACTTCGGCGCGGTCGGCGGCTATGACGGCATGCACCTGATCTACGCGGCGATCAAGAAGACCCATGGCGACACGTCCGGGGCCAAGCTGATCGCGGCCGCCAAGGGCATGAAGTGGCAGAGCCCGCGCGGACCGATGATGATCGACCCGAAAACCCGCGACGTGGTACAGACCATCTACATCAGCAAGGTCGAGAATAAGGACGGCAAGCACGTCAACGAGGTGGTCGACAAGGTTCCGGACGTGCACGACCCGGTCCATGCCGGCGAGATGAAGTAGTCGCGCCCGCCGCGCGAAGCGGCATGAATCGGATGGGGCGGCCGCCCGCGGCCGCCCCGTTCTTTGTCGCCCGGCGAATGGCGGCCAAAGTGCCGCGCCGCCATCGTGGCCAAGGGCGCTTTTCTTTGCCGCCAAGCTCGGGCATTGTGCCGTCAACCGACCGTAAATCTTGGCGAATTCCTTGGGGGGAACCGTATCCATGCTGCGCTTGAACGTGCCGGTCCGCGCCTTGCCGCGCGCCTCCAGGCCCGCGTTTCCCGGCTGAGGGACCGCCATGCTGCCTCCCGTTTTCGGTGTGCTCTTCGACGGTCTCGCCTACGGCATGCTGCTGTTTCTGCTGTCGGTGGGGCTGTCGGTGACGCTCGGCCTGATGAATTTCGTCAACCTCGCCCATTGCGCCTTCGCCATGGTGGGCGGCTACGTCACCGTGCTGCTGATGAATCATTTCGGCTGGTCGTTCTTCCTCACGCTACCGCTCGCCTTCCTGGTGCCGGCGGCCTTGAGCGTCGGCTTCGAGCGCGTGTTTTACCGCCGCTTCTACGGCAAGAGCGATCTCGACCAGGTGCTGCTGACGATCGGCATCGCCTTCGTCTCGGTGGCGGCGGCGGCCTGGTTCTTCGGCACCACCCAGCAGCCGATCCGCACCCCGGCAATCCTGCTCGGCTCGTACAACGTGCTCGGCCTCGACATCGCGCCCTACCGGTTGTTCCTCATCATCGTCGGCATTGCGGTTACGCTGGCGCTGGTCGGCGGCCTGGAATACACGCGCTTCGGCGCCCAGGTGCGCGCCGCCGTCGACAACCAGCGCATGGCGAGCGGGCTCGGCATCAATGTCGAGCGCACCTTCGCCATCACCTTCGCGGTGGGCAGCGGGCTCGCCGGCCTCGGCGGCGCACTGGCGATCGAGATCGTCGGGCTCGACCCGAACTTCTCCTTTACCTACCTGATCTACGTGCTCATCGTGGTCGCGGTCGGCGGGCTCGGCTCGATCGGCGGCTCGCTCGCCGCCGCCATCCTGATCGGCGTCAGCGACATCGCCGGCAAATATTACGTGCCGCAGCTCGGCGCCTTCCTGATCTATCTGGTGATGCTCGCCATCCTCATGTGGCGGCCGAGCGGCCTGTTCGGGAGGCGCTAGAGGATGGCCTCGATCACCGACGCGGGCAGCGAGCCGGTCCGCTATCTCAAGCGCCAAACGCGCTGGCACTGGGCCGAGACCGTGTTCTGGCTCGCCACGCTGCTGCCGTTCTACTTCTTCCCGGACTATCTGCAGCTCGCCAGCCAGATCGCCATCACCGCGCTGTTCGCGCTTTCGCTCGATCTCATCCTCGGCTATGCCGGCATCGTCTCGCTCGGCCACGCGGCGTTCTTCGGCACCGCCGCCTACGCCGCCGGCATTTTCTCCAAGTTGGTGTGGGGCGAGCCGTTCACCGGCATCGTATTCGCCACCGCGTTGGCCACCCTGCTCGGTTACGTCACGAGCTTCATCATCGCGCGTTTCCGCCATCTCACGCTGATCATGATCACGCTGGGCCTCGGGCTGCTGCTGGAGCAGGCGGCCAACAGCGCGGGCTGGCTGACGGGCGGCAGCGACGGCCTGCAGGGCATCAACATCTGGCCGCTGCTCGGCCATTTCGAATTCGACCTGTGGGGCTACACCGCCTACGCCTATTCGCTGATCACGCTGTTCATCGTGTTCCTAGGCGCGCGGCGGCTGATCAACTCGCCGTTCGGGCTGGCGCTGCGCGGCATCCGTGAGAACGCCGTACGCATGCCGGCGATCGGCGCGCCGAGCCGCAAGCATATCCGCACCGTCTACACACTGTCGGCGGCGATCGCGGGCCTTGCCGGCGCGCTGCTGGCGCAGACCACGCAGACGGTGGCGCTCGACGCGCTCGGCTTCCAGCGATCCGCCGACGTGCTGATCATGGTGGTGCTGGGCGGCGCCGGCCGGCTCTACGGCGGCATCATCGGCGCCATCGTCTACATGATCGCGCACGACCAGTTCTCCGGCATCGCCCCGCAATACTGGTATTTCTGGATCGGCCTCTTGCTGATCGCGGTGGTGATGTTCCTGCCCAACGGCATTCTCGGCGGGCTGCAGGCGGCGGCGAACTGGGTGCAAGCGCGACGGAGGAAGCCGTGAGCGCCTCCGCCCTGAAGACCAGCGGCTTGGCCAAGAGCTTCGGCTCGCTCGGCGTGGCGCGCGACATCGCGCTCGACCTGCCAGTCGGCGGCCGCTACGCGCTGATTGGGCCGAACGGCGCCGGCAAGACCACACTGATCAACCTGATCACCGGCATGCTGAAACCGGACGCCGGCAACATCATGATGGGAAGCGAAGACATCACCGCGCTGGAGCCGCAGGACCGGGTGCGCAAGGGTCTCGCGCGCACCTTCCAGATCAACACGCTGTTTCCGGACCTCAACGCCCTCGAAGCGGTGACGCTCGCCGTTGCCGAGCGGCGACGCGTCTCCAACCAGTTCTGGCGCAACATTGCCGAATACCGCGAGTTGATCGACGAGGCCTACGAAATCCTCGCCAAGCTGCGGCTGGGCGACGCCTGCTATCAGCCGACGCGCGAACTGCCCTACGGCCGCCAGCGCCTGCTGGAAATCGCTCTTGCCTTGGCGACGAAGCCGAAGGTGCTGCTGCTCGATGAGCCGGCCGCCGGCGTACCGCACGAGGAAAGTGGCGAGATCTTCGAAGTGGTGGCGGGGCTGTCCGACCAGCTCACCTTGCTGTTCATCGAGCACGACATGCACGTGGTGTTCCGCTTCGCCAGCCACATCATCGTGCTGGTGGGGGGCGCCATCTACACCCAAGGCACGCCGGCCGAGATCGCCGCCGACGCGGGCGTGCGCGAGGTCTATCTGGGCAAGCGACACCATGGCTGAGCCGCTTCTCGCACTGAAAGGCGTGACCGCCGGCTACGGCAGCGCGGTGGTGCTGCACGACGTTTCGCTTGACGTGCCGGAGAACGGCAGCCTGGCGCTGCTCGGCCGCAACGGCGTCGGCAAGTCGACGCTGCTGATGACCGTCATGGGCTACACCCAGATGCGCGGCGGCGGCGTGATCTGGCGCGGCAAGGATGTCTCCAGGCTGCCGCCGCACGCGCGCGCCAACGCCGGTATCGCCTGGGTGGCGCAGGAACGCGAGATTTTCCCGTCACTTTCGGTGGAAGAAAACCTCACCGTCGCCGCACGCGGGCAGGGTTGGGATCTCGCCGCCATCCACAAGATGTTTCCGCGCCTTCAGGAGCGCAGCCGCAACTTGGGCAATCAGCTTTCGGGGGGCGAACAGCAGATGCTGGCCATCGCCCGCGCGCTGATGACCAACCCCGCGCTGATCCTGCTCGACGAGCCGTTCGAAGGGCTGGCGCCGGTGATCGTCGACGAACTTGTTGCAGCCATAAAAGCCATGTTGACCGACCGCCGCATCGCCATCGTGCTGGTCGAGCAGCACACCGATATCGCGCTCGACCTGACGCAAGCGGCAATCGTGCTCGAGCGCGGTGCGGTGGCGCACCGCGCGCCGTCGGGAGAATTGCAGAACGACACCGCCACACTCGATCGGCTCGTCGGCTTGCGCGTCGCGGCAGAGGCGTGACATCCTTCGCCGGCCAACCAATGAGGCCGGCCCATGCCCAATTCGACAATGTCGAAGCCCATGATCCCGCGCGATCGCTGCGACTATTCGGCCATCGTCGACCGTCCGCCGCTGAAGCTGCCGGGCGACGCCCGCATCGTGTTCTGGACCATCGTCAACTACGAGGTTTGGGACATCGCGAAACCCATGGCGCGGCAATTGCTGCCGGCGCCGACCGGCGTGCCGCTGATGCCGGACGTGGTGCATTGGGCGTTCCACGAATACGGCATGCGCGTCGGCTGCTGGCGCTTCCACGAGCTGTTCCGCAAGCTCGGCATCAAGCCGACGCTCGCCGCCAACGCGCGCATCTGCGAGGACTATCCGCGTGTGGCCGAGCAGGCGCGCACCGACGGCTGGGAATTCATGGGCCACGCCTACGAGCAGGGACCGATCCATAAGGAGCCGGACCAGGCCGGCATGATCAAGCGCACCATGGATATCCTGACCAAATTCGCCGGCAAGCCACCGGTCGGCTGGCTCGGGCCCGGCCTGACGCAAACGCTGGAAACGCCGGACCTGCTCACCGCCGCCGGCATCAAATATATCGGCGACTGGGTCTACGACGACGAGCCCACCAGCATCCGCACCGCAAACGGGCCGCTCGTCACCCTGCCCTACACCATCGAGCTCAACGACATTCCGATGATGCTGATCCAGCATCACGAAAGCGACTATCTCTTGAAGCGCGCCATCGACCAGTTCGACCGGCTCTATGCCGAGAGCGAAGCGCGGCCCAAGTTCTGCGCGCTCGCCATCCACCCCTATATCAGCGGCCAGCCGCACCGCATCAAATACCTCGAAGCGATCTACGCCCACGTCAACCGGCACGAGGGCGTGCTGCACTGGAACGGCGAGCAGATCCACGAGTGGTATCAATCCACGCTCAACAAATAAGAGAAGGTCCGCGCAATGGACTTCCCCAAGCCGCCCGTCGGCATGCTGCCGAACGACCGCATCGCCTATTCGCCGATCGTCAATCGCGAGCCGCTCAAGCTGCCGGACGACGCCCGCATGGTGGTGTGGACCATCACCAATGTCGAGGAATGGGACCCGACCCAGACCATGCCGCGCACCGTGCTGACGCCGCCGGCCGGCGGCGCGCCCATGCCCGATATCCCGAACTGGTGCTGGCACGAATACGGCAACCGGGTCGGCTTCTGGCGGCTCTTGCAAGTGTACGACGAGTTCAAGATCCCCGGCGTCATGAACATCAATGGCACCGCGGCGGAAGCCTTTCCCGAGATGGTGCAGGCTTGCGTCGAGCGCGGCTGGGAATTCCTCGGCCACGGTTACACCCAGCGCAATATGCAGAAGGTGGCGGACGAGCGCGCCGACATCCGCAAGTCCGTCGAGGTACTGCAGAAGGTCACGGGAAAACGCCCGCGCGGCTGGGTCGGCCCGGGCTTGACCGAGACCTGGGAGACCGTCGATATCCTTTCCGAGGAAGGCTACGATTATGTCGGCGACTGGGTGCTCGACGACCAGCCTGTGTGGCTGAAGACCCGCGGCAAGCCGCTGCTCAGCATTCCCTATACCCAGGAGTGCAACGACGTCGCCATGATGCTGATCCAGCACCACAAGGCCTCCGAATTCTACGAACGGGCCATGGACCAGTTCGAGCAGATCTACGCCGACTCCAAGGACTCCGCGCGGGTGATGGCGATCTCGGCGCACCCCTACATCATGGGCGCGCCGCACCGGGCCAAGTACTTCCGCCGCATCTTCGAGCACATCCGCGGCAAGAAGGACGTGCTGTTCTGGAACGGCGGCCAGATCGCCGACTGGTACAAGGAGGCCGGGCCGAAGGCGCCTTGATCCATCCTCCGCTCGTCCCCGCGAAAACGGGGACCCAGCGCTGGATTCCCGCTTGCGCGGAAATGAGCCGTTGTGGCGGAAACCTCGGAATGACGGGGAAATAAAGCGCTCCGGCCTTGGTTTCACCGCCCCGCTGGACTATCGAATAGGCCATGACCACCACCTTCCTCGACAAGACCACCATCGCCGAGCTGACCGCACGCATGTACCTCGACACCGGCGCGGTGCGGTTCATGGACGACAAGCCCTTCATCTTCACGTCGGGCTGGGCGAGCCCGGTCTATAACGACTCGCGCTGGCTGATCTCGTTTCCGGACGTGCGCTCGACGCTGATGGACTTTTCGGTCGCAGCCATCGACCGCGACATCGGCCGCGACAAGATCGACGCGGTGGCGGGCGGCGAGACCGCCGGCATTCCGTTCGCGGCCTGGGTGGCCGACCGCCTGCGCCTGCCGATGCAGTACGTGCGCAAGAAGCCGAAAGGCTTCGGCCGCGGCGCGCAGATCGAAGGCAAGCTCGACGCAGGCCAGCGCGTGCTGCTGGTCGAAGACCTCGCCACCGACGGCCGCAGCAAGATCAACTTCGTCAACGCCATCCGCGAGGCCGGCGGCACCTGCGACCACTGCACCGTGCTGTTCTTCTACGACATCTATCCGGGCAGCCGGAAAATCCTCGGCGATATCGGTGTGACGCTGCATTATCTGACCACCTGGCACGACGTGTTGCGGGTCGCCAGGCAAAGCGGCAAGTTCGATCCCAAGATGCTGGGCGAGGTGGAGAAATTCATCAACGATCCGGCCGGCTGGTCGAAGGCGCATGGCGGGGTGGCGGAAGCCAAGGACTGAGCGTCACTTCCGCCTCAGCCGCGTTATCGCCAGATCGAGCGCCGAGAGAAAGCGCGACACGTCCTGCCGGCTGAGCGGCGGCGGACCGCGCGTCACCGCCCCGGCGGAGCGCAAGTCCGACATCAGGTTGCGCGTCGCCAGCGCCATGCCGATGGAATCCTCGTCGAAGGCCTTTCCGGTCGGGCCGATGACGCTGGCGCCGGCGCGCACACAGCGGGCGGCGAGCGGAATGTCGGCGGTGACGACGATGTCGCGCGCGCCCGCGCGCTCGGCGATCCAGTCGTCGGCGACATCGGGGCCCTCCGGCACGATCACGCGCTCGATCAAATCGGTGCGCGGCACGTTCATGAAGGCGTTTGCGACCACGAAGACCTTGAGGCCGTAGCGTTCCGCCACCCGATAGACCTCGGGCTTGACCGGGCAGGCGTCGGCATCGACGAAAATGCGGATGTCCGCGGGCGCACCGCCCTCTTCCCTGCCGTCGGTCATCGTGATCCAATCGTGATTGATCTCAGGGAGGCATCCATGGCCAAGACCCGCAAGAAAGTCCAGGCTAAGCGCAAGGCGAAATCCAAGACCAGGAAGAGCACAGTCAAAGCGAAGACAAAGAAGACGGTGAAGAAGAAGGCCGCCGCCAAGAAGGCGGCCAAGCGAGCGACGAAGCCGAAGCGGCCGCCGCAGCGGTTCACCGTCAGCCATCACCGCGAGGAAGACTTCGACGCCGGCTTGCGGCCTTATTCCGCCTATCGCGACCTCGGCATCGCGGCAGCGACCGGCGGCCTGGCGCAGGCTCACGTCATCCGCATGACCAAGCCGTTCGAGACCGGTGAGGTCGACGTGCCGCACTATCACGACGTCGAATTCCAGATGGTCTACGTGCTGAAGGGCTGGTTCCAGAGCGAATTCGAGGGCGAAGGCGTGCAGACTTTCCACGCCGGCTCATGCTGGATCCAGCCACCCCGGATCAAGCACACCGTGCGCGGCTATTCCGACGACTGCGAGCTGCTGGAGATCATCCTGCCGGCGGATTTCGACACGGTGATGCTGGAAGGGTGAGCGTTTCCCCCGCTCATACCCGCGCAAGCGGGCATCCAGACGTCGCCGCCAAAGCACTAGTGGTCCGCTTCCGCGGGGACGAGCGGCGTGCATTGCTCCCCCGTGCCCATTGACCGATTCACATATTAAACAGCCATGCGTCATCGCCCGCATTCTTTATCGGGCGCCGGGTTCGCCCGTATTCCCTTGCCTCTTCCCCCTCTCGAAACGTGAGAGGGGATGGCGCGCCGATCGGCGCAGCCATGTCTTATGGTCACGCCTTCTTATCGAAGGCGTGGCGCCTCTCGGCGCGCCACCAGCGGCGATTTCTGTCCCTGGCGCCGTGCTTCCGGGCTGCGACGGGACCCGAGCCGGGTCCCCGATCCGGGCCGCTTCCGCCGCCCTTCGTCGCCGCCGCGTCCAGCCATTCAAGGCAGCCGGTCATAATGCCGGCGGACGGCTTGGCCAGGGCCTCCCGAGTGCGGGGTTACGAATCCCGCCCGCGGGCGCCGCATCGCCGATGTCGGGTTGACCCCGATATCGGCCCCGTTAAGGCGGCTCCATCATCGTGACGTCTCGCGACGACGCCCTCAGGTGAGCCGGACGCGGAGCATGATAAGGGCGTGGGAGTGAGCGGGGATAAGTTTTTTGCTTCGGCGATTTCAAGGAGTTGGCAGCGTCGCCAACATCGCGGTCATGCTCCACGGAGGCGAGGCATCCAGCAATCGCCGAACAGTCGGCGCTTACTGGGTCCCTCGCTTTCGCGGACGACGACAGCGGAAGTCGTCGCTACGCCGCACTACTTCGACGCCTCGCGCTGCTCCGGCGGCAGGTCGTCGTCTGACAAGACGCGCAGGGCGGCGCCTTCCATGTCGCTATACTGCCCGCTCTTCAGCGCCCACATAAAGCCAAGGAGACCGATCAGCCCCAGGCCGAGCGCCATCGGGATGAGATAGACCAGCACGTTCATACGCGGGCTCCATTTCCGCCGCCCCTTCTTTTAGTGCGCATGACCTTATCCGAAAACCGGTGTCCATCCTCGATCGGAGCCGAGGACATGCCTTTCGGGATCATGCGCGGCCGCCCCCTCTGGCCCGCAAGGAATTCAACGTCACCAGCATCGACGAGCAGGACATGGCCACGGCCGCGAGCAGCGGCGTCACCAGGCCGGCAATCGCCACCGGCACCGCGATGCCATTATAGGCCGCCGCCAGCCCCAAGTTCTGCGTCATCAGCGCGCGGGCGCGGCGCGCCACCTTCAGCGCCTCCGCCACCGGCGCCAGCCGCTCGCCGAGGAACACGGCGTCGGCTTGCGCCTGCGTAAGATCGGCGGCGGCGATCGGCGATAGCGAGACGTGCGCGGCAGCAAGCGACGGCGCGTCGTTGAGGCCATCGCCGACCATCAGCACCCGGCGGCCTTCGGCCTTCATGCGCATCGATATAAACGATCTTCTCCGCCGGCGTCAGTTCGCCCTGCCAGCGCTCGATGCCGAGTGCGCGCGCCACCGGCGCCACCGCGGCGCTGCGGTCACCGGACAGGATACGCAGGTCGTAGCCGCGCGCGGCCAGCGCCTTCGTCACCTCAACGGCATCGGGCCGTAGTTGCTGGCTGACCGCGAAAGCGGCCGAGCGCTCACCGTGACTGAACATGATGAGGGAGGTGTCGGGCCGGAAGGCGGCGACCGGCGGCAGGCCGCAGAAGGCGGCGCTGCCGAGGCGCGCTTCCACGCCTTCGACCGTGGCGCGCACGCCCTGCCCCGGTTCTTCCACCGCGCCCCCGAACGGCGTCGCGCCTTCCGCCTCGCGGGCGAGCGCCATCGCCAGCGGATGCCGGCTCGAGAGCGCCAGCCGCGCCGCCGTCTGCAGCAGGGCGGGGTCGACCTCCGCGGCGTTGGTGACGCGCGGCTCCGGCAGCGTGAGCGTGCCGGTCTTGTCGAACACGATGGTGTCGGCTTCCGCCAGCCGCTCGATGGCGTCGCCGGCGTTGAGGATGACGTTGCTGCGGAACAGCGCACCGGAGGCGACCACCTGCACGGCGGGGATCGCCAGTGACAGCGCGCACGGGCAGGTAATGATGAGCACGGCAATCGCCGTCACCACCGCGTCGTGCACAGAGGCGCCGGCGAGCCACCAGCCGATGCCGGTGAGCGCGGCGGTCAGATGCACCATGGGCGCGTAGACGCGCGCGGCACGGTCGGCGAGCCGGCGCGTGCGCGACTTGGCGCTTGCCGCCTTTTCCAGCAGCCGCTCGATCTCGTCGATCAGCGAATCCTGCCCGGCGGCGGTGACCCGCAGCGTCAGCGCGCCGGAATAGTTCAGGCTGCCGGCATAGACCTTGGCGTTCGATGCCACCGCACGGCGCATGGTCTCGCCGGTGATCAGGCTGTCGTCGATCTCGGAGTTGCCGTTCACCACCACGCCGTCGGCCGGCACGCGCTCGCCGGGCCGCACAAGCACGCGGTCGTCGGGCCGCAGCGCCGCCACCGGCACGCTCACCAGTTCGCCGCCCATGAAGCGGCGCGCGGTGTCCGCCTTCAACGCGGCGAGGTTGCCGGCCACGGCGCGGGTCTTGCGGCGCATGGCGTGATCGAGCGTGCGCCCCAGCAGCAGAAAGAACAGCAGCATCATCGCCGAGTCGAAATAGGCATCGCCGGCGTGACGGGCGGTTTCGACCAGCGACATGGCGAGCGCCAGCGACACGCCGACGGTGATCGGCACGTCCATATTGAGCGAGCGCGCGCGCAGCGCCTTGAAGGCGCTGACGAAGAAGGGCTGGCCGGCATAGGCCGCCGCCGGCAGCGCGATCAGCGCCGAGGCCCAATGGAAGAAATCGCGGGTCGAGGGCGTCATATCACTGCCCGCCCAGATGGAGACCGACAGCAGCATGATGTTCATGGCGGCGAAGCCGGCGACCGCCAGATAGCGCGTGAGACGGCGCGCCTCCGCGGCCTCCTCCTCCTCCGCGCGCTGCGCCACGAAGGGATAGCCGTGATAGCCGATGCGCTCCAGCGTCTGCAGAATCTCGGCCGGCTTGATCCGGTCGTCGGCCCAGGCCACGTGCAGGCGGCGGTTGGTGAAATTGAGCCGCGCCTCGGTGACGCCGGGCAGCTCCTTCACCGCGTGCTCGATGCGCGCGATGCAGCCGCCGCAGTGCACGCCTTCGACCGCCAAGTCCATGCCGAGCGTGTTGTCGCCGCAGGGCTTGGCGTAAAGGGAGAGATCGAGGGCGGTGTCGGTCATGGCGCTTTTGTTCTTGAGCCTGCGCTATCCTCTCCGCTCATGCCCGCGCAAGCGGGCATCCAGTCCATTTCGCTAAGAGACTGGGTTCCCGCTTGCGCGGGGACGAGCGGCCGAGGCTGCGTGTGCGAGCAACATGGACTTCGGCTATTTCAGCATGATCTGGCTGTGCGAGCGGAACACGCGCTTGTCGCCGCGGTAGAAGTCGATGATCAGCTCCCATTTGCCGGAACGCGCATGCGCCTCGCCGTGGAAGACGCCGGGGCCGGTCTTGGCCAAATGAATGACGTGATCGCGCCGGGAATCGGCCGGGTGCCAAAGCCGCGCGTCGGCCCGGAGGCCACCGACCGGCTGGCCCTCGGCGTCGCGCACGCGCATGTCGAGCACCGCCTCGCCGACGCGGTCGAGGTTGAGATTGCCGTCCACCTTCCAGTGCATGGCGTCCTGCTCTCGCGCGAGTTCGGCCTCGTGCTCGAACATCTGCCCGGCCTCGTAGGAGCTCGGCGTGTCGACGCCGGCGAAGGTCGTAATCGCCGCATCGGCCATGTAACCATTGATCGCGAAGACGATGCCGAAAAAGCCGACCAGCCAGAGCAGCACGGCCCGGCCGGTCAATTCGCGTGGCTTGCGCTCAGGGGAAAGCGCCATGGTTCACCTCGGGGGCTTGGGGGCGAAGAAGTGGTCGCGCACCACGGTGACGCGGCCGGTATAGACGTCGATCAGCTTGAAGGTCACCGATGTCGAGTTCGCCGGCGGCGTCTTGGCGTAGTCGGTAACGGTGACGCGCACCTCGCGGGTCGTGTCGGGGCCGACGTCGACCACCTGGCGGCCGTCGGGACGCTGCACGCCCACGAAATCGATCAGCGCGCCCGGCAAGCCGTCGAGCGCGACGATGAATTCGCGCTTGGCCAGATCCTTGTTGACGATGCGGATGGTGTAGCCGTTGCGGATCGCGCCGTCGGACAGCTCCACATAGAGCGGATTGCGATCGTGGATGACGTCGATGCCCTGATCGCCGCGGGTGGCGAGCGAATAGATCATGATGCCGCCGACGAGCGCGATAATGGCGGCGTAAAGCAGCGTACGCATGCGGAACAGCTTGACGACCGGCTCCTCGCCCGCCAAGCGCCGCTTGAGGTTCATGTCGGTGTCATAGGCGATCAGCCCGGTGTGGCGCCCGAGCTTGACCATGACGTTATCGCAGGCGTCGATGCAAAGACCGCACTGGATACAGCCGAGATTGGCGCCGTCGCGGATGTCGACGCCGGTCGGGCATACATGCACGCATTGCAGGCACTCGACGCAATCGCCGGCCGGCTGGCCTTCGGCACGCAGCTGCGCGGCCTTCTTCACCGAGCAGCGCGGCTCGCCGCGGTCGTAGCGGTACGTGACGTTGAGCGCGTATTCGTCGGTGAGCGCCGCCTGGATGCGTGGCCACGGGCACATATACAGGCAGACCTGCTCGCGCATGTGGCCGGCGAGCGCGTAGGTCGTAAACGTGAGGATGCCGATGAAGGCGTAGGCCACGAGTGGCGCCTGGCCGGTGGCAAGATCCTTCACCAAAGTCGGCGCGTCGGCGAAATAGAGCACCCAGGCGCCGCCGGTCCACCAGGCGACCATGAGCCAGAGGAAGTGCTTGACGCCCTTGCGCGCCCAGGTCGCCGCCGACCAGCGCTTGCGATCGCGCTGCATGTGCTCGCGGCGGTCGCCCTCGACGAAGCGCTCGATGGCGAGGAACAGGTCGGTCCACACCGTCTGCGGGCACAGATAGCCGCACCAGATGCGGCCGGCGACCGCGTTCATCAGGAACAGCACCAGGGCCGCCATGATGAGCAGGCCGGTGAGGTAATAGACCTCCTGCGGCCAGATCTCGATGAAGAAGAAGTAGAAGCGCCGGGTCGGGAAGTCGATCAGCACCGCCTGATGCGGCGCGTAGGGACCGCGATCCCAGCGCACGAATGGCAGCAGGTAATAGACACCGAGGGTAACGACCAGCACCGCCCATTTGATCTGGCGGAACAGGCCGTGGGTGCTCTGCGGGTAGATCTTCCGTCGCGGCGCATAGAGCGGGATGTCGTCGTCGGGCGGCTCCGGTGGCGGCGCACCGTGAACTTCGGCCGCCTCGACCAGACGCGCGAGTTCGGACACATTCGCTGCCGAATGTTCGTGCGAAGCAGTCGTGGCGGCCGTCATGTTATTGTTACTCCGTTGATCCGTTACTTTACGCCACCGCCGAAGGTCCAGACGTAGACCGTCAGCGCCTTGATGGTGGCGTCGGGCAGACGCCCGCCCCACGCGGGCATGACGCCGCCGCGGCCGTCGGTGACGGTCTGCACGATGGTCGCCTTGGCGGAGCCGTAGAGCCAGATCTTGTCGGTCAGGTTGGCCGAGCCGACCTGCTGGTTGCCCTTACCGTCGGGGCCGTGACAGACGGCGCAGTTCGCCTCGAACAGCTTCTTGCCGGCGGCGAGATCGGCGCCCTTTTCAACGCTGAGCCCCGACAGCGAGCGCACGTAGTCCGCCACCGTCGAGATCTGCTCCGGCTTCAAGATGTTGTCGCGGCCGAAGGCCGGCATGTTGCCCTGGTGCCCTTTGTCGTTGCCGGAGCGCGCACCATAGGCGATGGTCTGCTCGATCTGCGCGAGCTTGCCGCCCCACAACCAGTCGTCGTCGTTGAGGTTGGGATAGCCGACTGCGCCGCCCCCGCCGGCGCCGTGGCAGGGCGCGCAGTTGTCGGCGAAGGCAACGCGGCCCTCGGCGCGCGCGAAGTCCAGAAGCTGCGGCGTGTTCGCGATCTGCGTGAGCGAAGCGGCGTTGAGCTTGGCCATCATGGGCGCGCGCTCGGCGTGCAGCTCCTTGAGGTCGGTCTCCACCGCCGCGCGCGCGTGCCAGCCGAGTACGCCTTGCGTCGCGCCGTTGATCATCGGCCATGCCGGATAGAGGATCCAGTAGCCCACCGCAAAGAGGATGCAGGCGTAGAACGTCCACAGCCACCAGCGCGGCAAGGGCGTATTGAGCTCGCGGATGCCGTCCCACTCGTGCCCGGTGGTGGCGGTGCCGGTCATCTTGTCGATTTCTCTATGCTCTTCGGCCACCGGTCAGTCCTCCTTCAGCGGAATGTTTGCCGCGTCATCGAAACGCTTCTGGGCCGCGCGTGAAGGCCACAAGGCGTAGACCAGCACCACCGCGAAGATGGCGACGAAATAGATCATGCCCCAAGTCTGCACGAACTCGGCTACGGCTTTATAAGTCGGGTCCATCGGAGCTCACCGGATGTTGGCTTTGTCGTTGTAAAGCTTGAAGTTCACTTCGGTGCCGAGCATCTGCAGATAAGCGATCAGAGCGTCGGCCTCGGTGATGCGGTTCGGGTTGCCGTCGAAGTCGCGCACGTTGGCCTTCGGATAGCGCTTCTGCAGAGCCGCGGCGCCGCTAGCGTTGTCGGTCGCCTGCGTGCGCACGTCCTGCACGGCGTCGGCGATGTCCTGCTTGGTGTAGGGCACGCCCTCGATGGCCTGCACGTCGAGTCGCTTAGCCACGTGCTTGTAGTTGAGGTCGGTTTTCTCAAGGAACCCGTAGTAGGGCATGATGGAACCGGGCACGACCGAGCGCGGATTGCGCAGATGGTCGCGTTGCCATTGGTCGGAATACTTGCCGCCGACGCGGGCGAGATCCGGCCCCTGCCGCTCCGATCCCCACTGGAACGGACGGTCGTACATGCTCTCGGCCGCCAGCGAATAGTGACCGTAGCGCTCGACCTCGTCACGCAGCGGGCGGATCATCTGCGAATGGCAGAGATAGCAGCCCTCGCGCACGTAGATGTCGCGGCCGAGCAGCTCGAGCGGCGTGTAAGGACGCACGCCGCTGACCTTCTCGATGGTGTTCTTGATGTAGAACAGCGGCACCGCCTCGACCAGACCGCCGATGGAGACGACGATCAGGATCGCGATCACCAGGATGATCGAGTTCTTCTCGAGGATGGCGTGTTTATGCCAAAGGGACATTGTCTTTTTCTCCGCCTTATTCCGCAGGCGCCAGCGCGACGTCGGCCGGCTCGGCGGATTCCGCCGCGTTGACGGTCATCCAGAGGTTGTAGGCCATGATCAGCGCGCCGATCAGGAACATGACGCCGCCGAGAGCACGGATGATGTAGAAGGGATGCATGGCCTCGACCGCTTCGACGAAGGAGTATTCGAGGAAGCCGAGCGTGGTGTAGGCGCGCCACATCAGGCCCTGCGTGATGCCGGCCACCCACATCGAGGTGACGTACAGCACGATGCCGATGGTCGAGACCCAGAAGTGCCACTCGACCAGCTTCAGCGAATAGAGCCGCCTGTTCCACAGCCACGGCACCAGGCAGTAGACGGCGCCGAAGGAGATGTAGGCGACCCAGCCGAGCGCGCCGGAGTGCACATGGCCGATGGTCCAGTTGGTGTAATGCGACAGCGAGTTAACAACCTTCACCGCCATCATCGGCCCTTCGAAGGTCGACATGCCGTAGAAGGCGACCGACACCACCATCATGCGCAGGACCGGATCGGTCCGCAGCTTGTCCCAGGCGCCGGACAGCGTCATCAGGCCGTTGATCATGCCGCCCCAGGACGGCATCCACAGGATGATTGAGAAGGTCATGCCGAGCGTCTGCGCCCAGTCCGGCAGCGCCGTGTAGAGCAGATGATGCGGGCCGGCCCAGATGTAGATGAAGATCAGCGCCCAGAAGTGGACGATCGACAGCCGGTACGAATAGACCGGCCGCTCGGCCCGCTTGGGGATGAAGTAGTACATGATGGCGAGGAAGCCGGCGGTCAGGAAGAAACCGACCGCGTTATGGCCGTACCACCACTGCACCATGGCGTCCTGCACACCCGACCACACGATGTAGGACTTCGACGAGAAGATCGAAATCGGGATGGCCGGATTGTTGCCGAGGTGCAGCACCGCGATGGTGATGATGAAAGCGAGATAGAACCAATTGGCGACGTAGATATGCGGCTCCTTACGCCGCATGATGGTCCCCATATAGACCACGAAGTAAGTGACCCAGACGATGGTCAGCCACAGGTCCGCGTACCATTCCGGCTCGGCGTATTCCTTCGACTGGGTGATGCCCAGGAGATAGCCGGTGCCGGCGATGACGATGAAGAAGTTGTAGCCGAGCACCACGAACCAGGGCGCCAGGTTGCCGGCGAGCCGCGCGCGCGAGGTGCGCTGCACCACGTATAATGACGTGGCGATGAGCACGTTACCGCCGAAGGCGAAGATGGCGGCCGAAGTGTGCAGCGGGCGCAGGCGCCCGAAATTGATCCACTCGACCAGGTTGAGTTGGGGATATGACAGCTCGAACGCGAGATAGACGCCGACCGTGAAGGCGGCGATGCCCCAGAACATGCCGGCCACGGTGGCAAATTTCACGGGCCCCATGTTGTAGTTCGGCTTGCCGTCGATCTCGAGCGGTGGCGCCTCGGCCGGACGGCTGTAGTAATTATTGACGATGGCGAACACCGCCGCGACGCTCGCCGCGCAGAATAGGTAGGCATGGAAGGCGTAAGCCGCCGTGAAGGCTTTGGCGGCCACGACGATGGAGAGGAAAGCCAAACCGATGAAGAAGAGCGCAAGCCCGCCTTCACCTAATGTCATGGTTTTCTGAGGAGCGACGGTTGGGTTCGCCATGCTGCTGATCCGTTTTTTGGCTGGCCGAAAGGAGTGGGGATGAGCCTGACCCGAATGTTACGGTTTGTTTATCTTGCGGCCGCGTGGCTTCTTTGATGCAGGTCAAAGCCATGCAAGTTCCCGCCAAAATTCTGCCGCGATTGGGCCCTGTTGGCCCCGGCGCAGGTCTGGGTGGAGCTTTTGCGGGAATGCGCGGAACGGGTGAACCGATGACCCGACAGCCCTGCCCCCACGCGGGTCGCCTTGACTTCGACCTTCTTGACCTGCGCGGGCGCGGGCTTCGGGATGACCACCTTCGGCACGCCCTTGCGGCCGCAGTCGTCTCTCAGCGCGCCGGCACGCCGTTCCGGCCTTCGACGAAGGTGCCGGAGATCGGCTCGATCCAGGCCAGATGGTCCTTGACCGCCTTGACGCCGGCGATGGTCTCGGCGGCGACCTTGAGCGCGTCGCGCTGGCGCTCGTCGAGGATGGTGCCCCAGAGTTCCACCACGCCGTCGTGCACCTGCACGTCGACCATGGCGGTGGGCGCCCAGGTCTGCTCCTGCATGATCGTCATCAGCCGCTCGCGGATGGCGGCGTCGCCGGCCTTCACCGGGCTGGCGCCGCGCGCGAGGCCGACCATGGCGTGCATCAGGTTGGCGCGCGTGACGATGCCGACCAGCTTGGCGCCTTGCATCACCGGCACGCGCTTGATGCGGTGCTTTTCCATCAGGCGGACGATGTCCTCGAGCGAGGTGTCCTCGGTGACGGTCTGCAGCGCGGTGGACATCACCTCGGAAACCCTGCTGCCGTGGGTGTGGGTGTATTCCTCGGCCATGCGGCCGGGGCCCATCAGAAACTCCAGCCAGCGCGAGCGCCGGCGTTCGGTCCGGGTCTCGCGGCGGCGCAGGAAGTCGCCTTCGGACACGATGCCGACCAGCTTGCCCTTGTCGACCACCGGCAGGCCGCTGATGCGGTGCTCCAGCATCTTGCGCGCCGCCTGCAGGACGGTGGCGTCGGGCGCAATCGAGATCACGTTGCGGGTCATCACGTCGCGGGCGTTCATGGCGGCAAACCTCCGTGGGCCATCGCCGAGAGAAGTAACCACGCGCCGGCACGGGCCGTATTGACCCAGGTCAACCGATTGATCGCAAAAAGAAACCCCGGCATTGGGGAATGCCGGGGCAAGTATAGCCGAACGATGTCAGGGAGGAACGAGGTTCGGCTTCAGTACCTGCAATCAGCCGTTCATGCGGTCGAGCGCGGCGCGGTTGCGCAGCACGATGCGCCGCGAGGTCGGCACCGCGATCGCGTGCGCCTTCTCAAGCTGCGTCAGCGTGCGCGACACGGTCTCGATGGTCAGACCCAGATAGTCGGCGATGTCCTGGCGCGACATCGGCAGCTCGATCTCGCCCCTGTCGGCGCCGCGGCCGGCCATCTCCAACAGGAAACCGGCGACGCGCTCCTGCGCGGTCTTGATCAGCAGCATGATGTGATCCTGCGCGCGCTGCAGCTCGCCCGCGGTCATGGTCCAGAGCTGGCGGGCGACGTCGCCATCGCGGGCGGCGAGCGACACCAGGCTTGCGCGCTTGATCACCAGCACCTTGCATTCGGTGACCGCTTCCGCCGAGAAGGTGTGCGCGTCGCCGCATTCCAGGCCAAAGACGTCACCGGGAAGATAGAAGCCGCCGATCTGCCGGCGCCCGTCGCTGAGCACCTTGTAGGTGCGCACCGCGCCGCTGGTCACCTTGTAGACGTATTCGGCCGGCTCGTTCTCGCCGTAGATCTCGGCATTGCGCGAGAACGGCATGGCCGCGCCCATCAACTCGACGGAACCGCCGAGGCTCCTCGTGTTCGCGGGAACCGCGCGGGCGCTCTGCTGCGTGGCGGAGCGGAGCGTGATGGTCTGCGTCTGCATGGCGTTCTCCCAAAATTCGATGGTTTGGGGATACGCCCTGGAACCGGAACCGGATATTCAGATAATCTCCATAGGGGATTCACCTTAAGGTGCCGCGAGAGCCGCGCCTGCCCCACCACCAACCGTTGCATTATGACACAAGCCTTTGAAATAACAAAAGATTTCGTAGAAAACGAGCGCCACCGCACGCTCCGCTACGCGGCCGCGCCGCTGGCGGTGGTGCTGGTCTTTGCCGCGCGCGCGCTGCTGGTGCCGGTGCTGCACGATGACGGCCTTTTCATCTATTTCGTGCCGGCGGTGCTGATCGCGGCCGGCATCGGCGGCATCGGCCCCGGCCTGTTCGCCACCGCGCTGAGCATGCTGGCAATCACCGGGCTTTTCGAGCTCAGCGACGCCGTGCTGCCGGCCACGGGCGTGATCAACATGGCGGTCTTTGCCGCCATTGGCATCGGCGTGGCCTGGGGCGGCGAGCTCCTGCGCCGCGGGCGGCGGCGGGCCACGCTGATGACCCGCGACGCGCTGGCGCGCGAGGCGCACCTGCAGTCGATCCTCGACACCGTGCCCGAGGGGATGATCGTCATCGACGAGCGCGGCGTCATGCAATACTTCAGCAGCGCGGCGGAACGGCTGTTCGGGTACGAGTCCGGCGAAGCCATCGGCCAGAACGTCAAAATGCTGATGCCGTCACCCTACCGCGAAGGCCACGACGCCTATCTCGAGCGCTACCGCACCACCGGCGAGCGCCGCATCATCGGCATCGGCCGTGTGGTGGTCGGTCAGCACAAGGACGGCTCGACCTTTCCGATGGAACTGGCCGTCGGAGAGATGAGCTCGTCCGACCGGCGCTATTTCACCGGCTTCATCCGCGACCTCACGGAGCGGCAGAAGACGGAGGCGCGCCTGCAGGAATTGCAGTCGGAGCTCGTCCACATCTCGCGCCTGACCGCCATGGGCGAGATGGCCTCGACACTCGCGCACGAGCTCAACCAGCCGCTGTCGGCCATCTCGAACTATCTGAAGGGCTCGCGCCGGCTCCTGAGCGACGCCCCGGACGAGAAGGCCGCCATGCTGCGCGACGCCATGGACAAGGCGGGCGACCAGGCCATGCGCGCAGGCCAGATCATCCGCCGTCTGCGCGACTTCGTGGCGCGCGGCGAGAGCGAGCGGCGGGTGGAGGGCATCGCCAAGCTGGTGGAGGAGGCAAGCGCCCTGGCGCTGGTGGGCGTCAAGGACCGCGGCATCCGCGTCAGATTCCAGTTCGACCCTTCCGTCGACCTGGTGCTGGCCGACCGCGTGCAGGTGCAGCAGGTGTTGCTCAACCTCATCCGCAACGCCATGGACGCCATGGAGCAATCGGAAATCAACGATCTGGCGATCCGCGTGGAACCGGCCGACGACAACCTGGTGAAGGTAAGCGTGGCCGACACCGGCGCCGGCATTTCGCCGGAGATCGCCGAGCAGCTGTTCCAGCCTTTCATCACCAGCAAGCGGCACGGCATGGGCGTGGGGCTGTCGATCTCGCGCACCATCATCGAGGCGCACGGCGGCCGCATCTGGGCCGAGCCCAACCCGGCCGGCGGCACGATCTTCAGTTTCACGCTGACCGCGGTCAACGAAGGGGATGTCGACGATGCAGCCTGAGCCGATGATTTACGTCATCGACGACGACGACGCCGTCCGCCAGTCGATCGAGTTCTCGATGAAGACGGCCGGCATCAACGTGCGTGGCTTCGAGTCGGGTCAGGCATTCTTCGAGGCGCTGCCGGAAATCGAGCACGGCTGCGTGGTGACCGACGTGCGCATGCCGGAGATCACCGGCATCGACGTGCTGCGCAAGGTGCACGAGACCAAGCCGGACCTGCCGGTGATCGTCATCACCGGCCACGGCGACGTGCCGCTGGCGGTGGAGGCGATGAAGCTCGGCGCCGCCGACTTCCTGGAAAAGCCGTTCGACGACGACCTCTTGATCGAGTCCGTGCGGGCGGCGCTGAGCCGCGACGCCGACACCGCCAAGCGCAAGGCCGCGGTCGCCGGGATCACCGACAAGCTCAACGCGCTGTCGAAGCGCGAACGGGAAGTGCTGGAAGGGCTGGTCGCGGGCAAGCCGAACAAGACCATCGCCTTCGATCTCGGCATCAGCCCGCGCACGGTCGAGATCTACCGCGCCAACCTGATGACCAAGATGTCGGCCAACAGCCTGTCCGACCTGGTGCGCATGGCGATGCTGGCCGGCATTCTGGAGGGCAGCGGGAGTGAGCGAGCGCCGCGTATTCTTTGGCGCTGCGGGCAATGCCTGGCTCGCTCGCTGCCGAGT
Source organism: uncultured Pseudomonadota bacterium (assembly GCA_963829755.1). Lineage (GTDB taxonomy): Bacteria > Pseudomonadota > Alphaproteobacteria > Rhizobiales > Xanthobacteraceae > Pseudolabrys. The sequence continues at coordinate 259,236 of CAWHJV010000005.1, forward strand.
TCCGGAAGGCGAGTGAACCGCGGGCTATGAGGCTACGTCGCGCGGCGGCATCACCGCTTCACGCCCATCCCTGCCATGAAACGGGCGCGGATTGCCACCGGGTCGCGGTCGGTGGTGCCGACGCCGGGCTCGCCGTCGATGCGCGCGGCGATCAGGGTCGGCCCGCCTTCGGCCAACGCCGCGGCGAACAGGCGCTCGAAGTCCGCTTCGTCCGCCGCCCAGGCGCTTTTCTCGATGCCGGAGGCGCGCGCGATGCCGACCAAGTCGGCATGCGCGGCGCTCGCCGTCGGCTGGCTGCCGGTGATCTGGTACATGCCGTTGTCCCACACCACCATGGTGAGGTTTTTCGGCGCGCGCGCCGCCACCGTGGCGAGGCAGCCGAGCATCATCAGCAGCGAGCCGTCGCCTTCCAGCGCCACCACGTGGCGTTGCGGCTGCGCGATCGCCGCGCCGAGCGCGATCGGGATCGCCAGCCCCATGCTGCCCAGCATGTAGAAATTCTGCGGGCGCCGGCCGGCCTCCCACAGATCGAAATTGCTGTTGCCGATGCCACCGATGACGGCTTCCTCGCGTTCGAGCTTGGCGACCAGCCGCTTGGTCAGGTCGAAGCGGTTCATCACCTTGGCGTTGTGGGCGGTCGTGTTCGTCATCGCTCGCGCCCTCACGCCTTGAACACTTTGCCGCCGGTCAACAGCGGCGACAGGATGAAGGTGACCGGCGCCTGCGTCGCCACCGCCTGCTTGATCGAGCGGTCGACGATGAATTCGAGCTCGTCGTGACGGGTTATGGTGTGGTTCTCGATGCCGAGCGATGAGAGCACCGGCCGCATGGTGTGGCAGACCAGGGCCTGGCCGAGGTTGAACTCGCCGAGCGTGCCGCGCTCGGACACGAACATGATCGCCGGGATCTGATAGGGCACCACCAACGAGGCGAGTGCGTTGGGCAGCGTGGCGAAGCCCGAGGTCTGCATCAGCAGCGCGCCGCGCATGCCGCCCATCCAAGCGCCGGCGATGATGCCGAGCGCTTCCTCCTCGCGGGTGGCGGCGAAAGCGGTGAAGAAGGGATCCGCCTCGACGGCCTTGATCAGCGGCGTCAGCACCTTGTCCGGCACGTGGACGGCGAGCTTGACGTTGTTGGCCTTGAGCGTCGCCAGCACGACCTCGTACCACGGCGACGGAGTCTTCTGCGCGTCGGACATTTTACCTTTCGCGGATGGCCTTCTTCAGCGCCGCCCCGAGGCTCTTATAGCGATCCATCCAGCGCCGGTCGATCCAGTCCTTGAGCGTCCAGAGCCAGCCGCCTTCGAGCTTGAGGGGCCCGCGCGAGGCGACGGCGTAGCGCTCGCCGGTGGAGATGAGCGCCAGATGGCTCGCCTGCGGCCGCCAGGCGCGCGGGCTTTCGCCATGCGCCAAGCGGCGCAGGTTTCCAGCGAGCGGCTGGCCTTCGCGCACCGCGTAGACGCCGGCCTTCTCGCGCGGCGTCTTGACGAGCGCGGCACAATCGCCGGCGGCGAAAACGGCCGGATCGTTGAACGATTGCAGAGTGGGACCAACGGCGATGAAACCACCCTCGTCGCGTTGCAGGCCGGTGGCGGCGAACCAGCCCGGCGCCGACGCCTGCGTGACGACGAAAACGGCATCGGCGGGAAGCGAGCTGCCGCCGGCGAGATCGATGAAACCGGCGCGCAAGGCGGCGACTTGATTATTTTCAAGAAGCGCGATGTCGCGTTCGGCGAAGACGCGGCGGAAGGCCTGGCGCACGCGCGCGTTATGGGTTTGCAGGATTTCGCCGGCGGTGACGAGCTGGAACGAGAGGGCATCCGGATCGCGGCCGTCGCGGGCCGCTTCGGCGCGCAGGCGTGTGCGCACGGACAACAAGAGCTCGACACCGCCGGCGCCACCGCCGATCGCGGCAATGCGGCGCGGACCGTCGGGCTTGGCGCATTGCGCGCGCAGCGCATCGAACTTGGCGAGGAAATCGCCGATGGGCTTGACGGCGATGCCGTGCTCGCGCGCGCCGGGAATGGAATCGAGCGAGGGCGTGCTGCCGACGTCGAGCGAGAGGATGTCGTAGGGCACCGGCGCATGGCCGTCGCAGATGACCTGCTTGGCCGTACGGTCGATGTTGACGGCCGTGGCATGAACGAGACGCGTGCCGGTGGCGGCGGCCAGTTGTTCGAGATCGATATGCGCCTCATCGCGCGTGTAAAGCCCGGCGATGACGCCGGGCAGCATGCCGGAATAGGGCGTCATCAGGTCGCGCGCGATCAATGTCACGCGCACATTCGGGTCGCGCCATTTCCCGAATGCCGCCAGCACGTGGACATGGGCATGGCCGCCGCCGACGAGGACGACGTTGGTTGGGGTGTCCATGTGCGCCTTCATAACTCGTCATTCCGGGGCGGCCCGAAGGGCCGAACCCGAAATCCATACGCCCTGTCTATCCAATTCAACCGCCACAAGGGGGTATGGATTCCGGGTTCGCTCGCTATCGCTCGCGCCCCGGAATGACGGAAATTGAGAGCGCCACCATGTCCCTCACAACGATTTGATAGCGCGGACCTGCGTGGCGTCGGCCGCGTCCGGCGTCATGGCGAAGCCGAGCTCCTTGGCCAGATTGGCCATGCGCGCGCGACTTTCAGGGAACACCAGCGCGGCATGGCGGATGCCGAGCGCGGCGACGGCCCCACTGAGCGCCGCGATCAAGGCGGTGGCGAGCCCCTGCTCGCGGCGGTCGGCGCGGATGATGACGGCGCATTCGGCGGTGTCGAAGTCCGGATCGGACACCGAGCGCGCCAGGCCCACCACGGTGTTGTCCTCCCAAGCGACCAGCGTCATCTCGCGGTCGTAGTCGATCTGGCTGAGCCGTGCCGCGGTCTCGTGGCTGCGTACCTGTAACGGCGCGAAGAACGGATGCCAGAGATCGTTGGTATCGACCGCGTCGGCGAAGGCGCGCAGACGCAACTCGTCCTCGGGGCGGATCGGGCGCACGGCATACGTCTTGCCGTCGCTCGCCTGCACCGTGGTCTCGAAACGCTTGGGATAGGGCCGAATGGCGAGCCGCGCTTCGGCCGCACCGCTCGCCGCCTTGATGCGCACGCGGCCGTCGACCGCGATGACGCCGCGCGCGTCGCACAAGAATGGATTGATGTCGAGCTCGGTGACCTGCGGCTGGTCGGCGACCATACGGCTCAACTGGACGAGCACGTTGACCACGCCGTCGATATCGGCGGCCGGGCGGTCGCGGTAGCCGTGCAGCAGCTTGGCGATGCGGGTGCGCTCGATCTGCGCGCGTGCCAGCGCCGTGTTGAGCGGCGGCAGCTCCAGCGACTTGTCGCGCAGGACCTCGACCGCGGTGCCGCCATGGCCGAACAGGATCACCGGGCCGAAGGTGACGTCGGTGGTGACGCCCGCGATCAGCTCGTAGGCGCTGGCGCGGTGGACCATCTCCTGCACGATGAAGCCTTCCAGCTTCGCCTGCGGCATCGCCTTCGCCACCTTGTCGTTCATGGCCCGGGCGGCGGCTTCCACGGCTTGCGCGCCAGTAAGATTGAGCGCGACGCCGCCGACGTCGGATTTATGGATCACGTCGCGCGAACGGATCTTGAGCGCCACCGGGGCGTCGATTTGCGCGGCAACCTTGGCGGCTTCTGCCGCCGTCGCCACCGCTTCGGTGCGGGCGAAGGGGATGTCGTAACAGGTAAGGAACGAAGCGACCTCGGCGGGGTCGAGCCATTCGCGGCCGTCGGCGAGCGCGCGTGCGACGATATCGCAGGCGCGCCGCACGTGCGACGCCGGGCTTTCCGCCACCGCCTCCGGCGTCTCCAGCAGCAGTTCCTGGCTCTGCCGGGTGCGCACCAGATACATGAAGGCGTGCACAGCGCGCTCGGGCGTTTCCAGGTCGGGGATCTTGGCGTCGATCAGGCGGGCGCGGCCTTTGCGCACATTCTCGTCGCCCATCCAGCAGGCGAATACGTTCTTGCGCGTCGATTCCGTCTGTTTCGCCAGGGCGTCGATGACGCCCTGTGCCGCGTCTTCCGACGAACCGACGGCGGTCGGGCAATAGGCCACCAGCAGCGCATCGACGTTCGGGTCGCTCATAACGATGTCGACCGCGTTGCCGTAACGGGCCGCGTCGGCGTCGCCGATGATGTCGACCGGATTGGCGTGGCTCCAGGTCGGCGGCAGCACCTTATTGAGCTTGCCGATGGTCTCGTCGCCGAGCGAGGCAAGATGGCCGCCCTCCTCGATCAGCCGGTCGGTGGCGAGCACGCCGGCGCCGCCGCCGTTGGTAACGATGGCGAGCCGATTGCCGGCCACCCGCGACATGCGCGAGAGGGTCGCGGCGGCGTCGAACAATTCCTCCAACTCGTCCACCCGCAACATGCCGGCGCGGCGGAAGGCGGCTTCGTAGACGACGTCGGCGCCGGCGAGCGCGCCAGTGTGCGAGGTGGCGGCTTTGGCGCCTTCGGCGGCGCGGCCGCCCTTGACCACGATCACCGGCTTCACGCGCGCGGCGCGGCGCGCCGCCGACATGAACTTGCGCGCATGCGTCACCGCTTCGGCGTAGATCAGGATGGCGTGGGTTTCCGTCGTCGAGCGCATACCAGTCGAGCAGGTCGCCGAAATCGACGTCGCTCATGTCGCCCATGGAGACGATGCCGGAAAAACCGATGCCGCGCGGCAGCGCCCAGTCCAGCACCGTAGTCGCCATGGCGCCGGACTGCGTGAGGAAGGCGATGTTGCCGGGCAGGAGCTGCGCCGGCGCGAAGGTGGCGTTGACGCCGAGGCCGGGCATGGCGATGCCGAGACAGTTGGGCCCGACGATGCGCAGCAGATGCGGGCGCGCGGCGGCGAGCATTCGCTGCGCGCGCTCCTTGCCGGCGCTCACCTCGCCGAAGCCGGCGGTGAGGATGACCGCGGCGCGGGTGCCGCGCTGCCCCAATGCCTCGACCAGCGGCGGCACCGTGTCGGGCGGCGTGGCGATGACGGCAAGATCGGGCGTGAACGGCAGGCTGGCGACGTCCTTGTAGGCGGCAAGCCCCTGGACCGTCTCGGCGCGCGGATTGACCGGCGCGATTGGGCCCTTGAAGCCGCCGCCGGTGAGATTGCTCATCAGCGCGGCGCCGACCGAATGCGGCTTGTCGGAAGCGCCGATCACCGCGATGGAACGCGGGTGGAACATGCGGTCGAGATTGCGGATGGACATGGATAATTCACTCAGCTCCTGTCATTCCGGGACGCGAGTGAAACGAGCGGACCCGGAATCCATAGCCCCTGTCTCGCCGTATCTCGAGTGCTGCGGAGTATGGATTCCGGGTTCGCGAACTTCGTTCGCGCCCCGCAAATGACTCAAGGTTATTTCGCTTCACAATGTCTCCAGCAGCTTGGCGGTGCCGAGCAGCGCCGGGAACGGCCGGGTGATGACGTAGGTCGGCACCGCGGCGAGATAGTCGCGGAAGCGGCCCTTGGCCTCGAAGCGCGCACGGAACTGCGACGCGGCAAAGCGCGCGCCGAGCCGCGGCACGATGCCGCCGGCGATATAGACGCCGCCGCGCGCGCCGAGCGTGAGCGCAAGATCGCCGGCGACGGTGCCGAGCATGGCGCAGAACATCTGCGTCGCCTCGCGCGCGCGCGGATGGTCCTCGCCGGTCTTGGCGTCGGTGATCTGCGCCGGCGTGAACTGCTCCTGCGGCTCGCCGGCGATTTCGCACAGCGCGTTGTAGAGGTTGAGGATGCCGGGACCCGACAGCACGCGCTCGGCCGAGACGTGGTCGAAGCGGCGGCGCAACAGATCGAGCACCTCCGCCTCGTGCGCGTCGGCGGCCGCCATGGTGACGTGGCCGCCCTCGCCGCGAATGGGCACCGCACCGCCCGCCGCCGGCACCAGGGCGCTGACGCCGA
>CAWHJV010000006.1:0-296585 GCA_963829755.1 uncultured Pseudomonadota bacterium
CTTTTTGTTGGGATTATTGGGCGACCTGTAACGCGGCTTTTGGCCGTTCGACCGCACGCGGGGCCAGCGTCTCCTTCACGATCTCGCCCAGCGCCGCGAACTCCTGCTTGCGCGGCGAAGTGCGCCGCCAGGCGAGACCGATGGTACGCGCGGGCTGCGGCTCGACGAAGCGGATCAATTTGACGCGATCGTCGCGCACCTCGGCATCGACCGCCACCTGCGGCAGCAGCGTCACGCCATAGCCGTTGGCGACCATCTGCATCACGGTGGCGAGTGAGGTCGCGCCCAGGCTCGTGGGCGCGTCGCGTTGCGGGGCGGCGCAGAAAGCGAGCGCCTGGTCGCGCAGGCAGTGGCCTTCTTCCAGCAGGATGAGCCGGCGCCGATCGACGTCGTCGACGCTCAACCTCCCCGTCAAAGGCAGCGGCTCGCTCGCCGGCAGCGCCAGCACGAACGGATCGTCGAACAGCGCCAGCGTCTCCACGTCGGCGCCCTCCACCGGTAGCGCCAGCATGACGCAGTCGAGATCGCCGCGGGCGAGCTCTTCGATCAAATTCTTGGTCTGGGTCTCGCGCACCTCCAGCCGCAAGTCCGGATACGCCGCCTGCAGCCGCGGCAGTACGCGCGGCAGCACGTAAGGCGCCAGCGTCGGGATGATGCCGAGCCGGAGCTGGCCGCTGAGCAGATCGCGGTGGCGGGCGAAATCGACCAGGTCGCGGGTGGCGGTCAGGATCGCCTCGGCGCGCGCCGCGACCTCCCGGCCGACCTCCGTCAGCGCCACGTCGCCCGGCCGCCGCTCCACCAGGTCGGCCCCGATCTCGCGCTCCAGCTCGCGGACTTGCATGGAGAGCGCGGGCTGGGTGACAGCGCAGTCTTCCGCCGCCCGTCCGAAATGGCGGTGGCGGGCGAGGGAAGCGAGATAGCGGAGCTGGCGCAGCGTGATCATCCCGATCAGATAATCTTATCGATAGAGCCAATCAATACGATTGGACCTGATGGGATTTTTGAGCGATAATAGTTACGGTCGCAACCGTATCTTCGGCGTAGCGACCGACAGCCATCCGGCCGAGCGGGCGGGGAAAACCCCCGCCACAGCCAAAAAACCGACACTGACCGCACGTAACCGCCATCCCGGCCGGCGACCGGTCACAATCATTCGATACGACACCAAGCGAAGAAAACTGCAGCACGCGAGCGGAGAGAACCCATGGACGCAAAGACTGACGACAAGAGCGCTGGCGAGTGCCCCTTCCTTCACACCCAAACGAACCGTGATTGGTGGCCGAACCAACTCGACATCCAGGTTCTCCACCGAAACTCGAAGAAATCCGATCCGATGGGCAAGGATTTCGACTACGCCGAGGCATTCAAGACCCTCGACCTCGACGCCGTGATCGCGGACCTGCGCAAGCTCATGACCAACTTCGCAGGAATGGTGGCCAGCCGACTTCGGCCATTATGGACCGCTGTTCATTCGCATGGCGTGGCATAGCGCGGGCACCTACCGCATCGCCGACGGCCGCGGCGGCGCCGGCGCCGGTCAGCAGCGCTTCGCGCCGCTCAACTCGTGGCCCGACAACGTCAACCTCGACAAGGCGCGCCGGCTGCTCTGGCCGATCAAGCAGAAATACGGCCGCAAACTCTCCTGGGCCGACCTGATGGTCCTGACCGGCAACGTCGCGCTGGAGTTGATGGGCTTCAAGACGTTCGGCTTCGCCGGCGGCCGCGCCGACGTCTGGGAGCCGGAAGAGCTCTACTGGGGCCCGGAAAGCACCTGGCTCGGCGACGAGCGCTACAGCGGCGAGCGCCGGCTTGATAATCCGCTCGGCGCCGTGCAGATGGGCCTCATCTACGTGAACCCGGAAGGTCCGAACGGCAATCCGGACCCGGTCGCGGCAGCCAAGGACATCCGCGAGACGTTCTTCCGCATGGCGATGAACGACGAGGAAACCGTGGCGCTCATCGCCGGCGGCCACACTTTCGGCAAGACCCACGGCGCCGGCGACGCGTCGCTCATCGGCCCGGAGCCGGAGGCCGCCCCGATCGAGATGCAGGGCCTCGGCTGGAAGAGCAGCTTCGGCAGCGGCTTCGGCGATGACACCATCGGCGGCGGCCCGGAAGTGACCTGGACAACGACGCCGACCAAGTGGAGCAACAACTTCTTCGAGAACCTGTTCGGCTACGAATGGGAGCTGGAGAAGAGCCCGGCCGGCGCGCAACAGTGGGTCGCGAAGGGTGCGCCGGAATCGGTGCCGTACGCGCAGGACAAGACCAAGAAGCGCAAGCCGACCATGCTGACCACCGACCTCTCGCTGCGCTTCGATCCGGCCTACGAGAAGATATCGCGGCGCTTCTACGAGAACCCGGACGAATTCGCGGACGCCTTCGCCCGCGCCTGGTTCAAGCTAACCCACCGCGACATGGGCCCGCTCGCCCGTTACCTCGGCCCGCTCGTGCCGAAGGAAGAGCTACCGTGGCAGGATCCGGTCCCGGCGGTCGACCACGAGCTCGTGGGCGAGAAAGACATCGAGGCGTTGAAGGCCAAGATCCTGGCCTCCGGCCTGCCGGTGTCGGACCTCGTCTCGGCGGCCTGGGCGTCGGCGGCGACGTTCCGCGGCTCCGACAAGCGCGGCGGCGCCAACGGCGCGCGTGTCCGCCTCGCGCCCCAGAAGGACTGGGAGGTCAACCAGCCCAAGCGGCTCGCAGGCGTGCTGTCGAAGCTCGAAGCGATCCAGAAAGAGTTCAACGGATCGCAGAAGGGTGACGTCAAGATTTCGCTCGCCGACCTGATCGTTCTCGGCGGCTGCGCCGCCATCGAGAAGGCGACAAAGGACGCCGGCACTGGCGTGAAGGTGCCGTTTACGCCGGGCCGCATGGATGCCTCGCAGGAGCAGACCGACATCAACTCCTTCGCCCCCCTCGAGCCGATGGACGACGCCTTCCGCAACTACTACCGCGACGGGCACATCATGTCGCCCGAGGAAGCGATGGTGGACCGGGCGCAGCTGCTGACGCTCACCGGGCCGGAACTGACGGCGCTGATCGGCGGCATGCGGGTGCTCGGCGCCAATACCGGGGATTCCAAGCACGGCGTCTTCACCAAGAAGCCCGGCACGCTGACGAACGACTTCTTCGTCAACCTGCTCACCATGGACACCGAGTGGGTGCCGGCCGAGGGCGGCGTCTACGAGGGCCGCGACCGCAAGAGCGGCGACAAGAAGTGGACCGCGACGCGCGTCGACCTGATCTTCGGCTCGCACGCCCAGCTCCGCGCCTTCGCGGAGGTCTATGCTTGCGCCAACTCGACGGAGAAGTTCGCGCAGGACTTCGCCGCGGCCTGGGCCAAGGTGATGAACGCCGACCGCTTCGATCTGCACCGTTGATCGGGGCCAGGCGGCCGCCGCGTCGCGCGGCGGCTCGCGCCTTTCGCGAGGTACACCCGGCCTCCGAAGCTGGGGTGCCCGCCGCACGGGAAGCGCCCCAGGCCCGGGCGGCGGCATAAGACGGAACAAGGATTACCGCGCGCGCAAACTGCAAATGGCCGGGGTTCGCCCCGGCCATTTTTTTGTGGCGTGCTCGGCGCGTTTCCAGGCGAAGTGGAACCCGGTTCGCCGTCCGGAGACGCGACCAGAACTGAGCGATCAGGAAACCCGGTAGCGTTCGATCACGCCGCGATCCGGCTCTATCCCGAGTCCGGGCCCCGCCGGGACGGGCATGGCGCCGGCCGCATCGAGCTTGAGCGCCTCGCCCCAAAGGCACGCCGCGCGCTCCATGTAGAATCGCTCGACGAAGGAGTGATCGTCGCGTAGCGACAGCATCTGAAGCGTCCCCAACAGGCCCGGGCCGAAATAGGGCGAGTGCGGCATGATGCGCATATTGAGACGATCCGCCAGCGCGACCACGCGCGCATATTCGGTGACGCCGCCGACCTTGGTGACGGACGGCTGCACCCACGACACCGCGTTCCGTTCCATCATCTCGCGAAACTGATACGCGGTGCAGGCATTCTCGCCGGCGGCGAGCGGGATGCCACCGGTCGCCTGCACCCGGGCGAGCGCATGGAAATCCTCCGGCGGCCACACCGGCTCCTCGAGGAACAGCGGCGCGTAGGGCCGACAGGCAATCGCGAAAGCAATGGCATCGGCGGCATCCATCGGGCAATTCATGTCCACCATCAGCGGCACGTCGGGACCGATCGCCTCGCGCCCGGCAGCCACCGCGTCGACCGTGGTCTCGTGCAGCTTGATGGCGGGATAGCCCTTCGCCAGCGCCTGCTTGCATTCGCTCGCGACCTTTTGCGGATCGCCAATCGGCAACAAACTCGCATAGGCCGGAATGGCGGCACGCCGCCGGGCGCCGAACAAATCGCTCAGCGGCTTGCCTTCGACCTTCGCAGCCAAGTTCCAGAGCGCGATATCGAGCCCGGAAAGGGCGAACATCGTCACGCCGTAGCGCCCGAACAGATGCAATTGCTGCTGGAGCCGGTCCATGAAGGCCGGAATGGAGGCGGCCTTCGGCACCGCCTCACCGACGGCGCGGGGCGCGACCATCTGCTCTAGCGCGGCGACGACCGCGTCCGAACAGGCGTAGGCGAACGCATCGCCCCAGCCGGTCAGTCCGGTGTCGGTGACGACCTCGACCAGCACCATATCGAGCGCCGTGGTGCCTTTGCCGGCCTGCGCGAAATTCGCCGCGCCCGCGTCGAACGGAATGCGAATGTGATGGGGAACGATTCGGTCGACGATCATCGCGGCTTACTCCGGCTAACCGGCCGCGAGCCTATCGGGGGCGCCAATTGCTTACAAGCGAGCCGCTCAGCCGCCGTTCTCGACCTCGCCGCCCGCGTCGCGAAGCGCGGCCGGCTGCGGCATGGCGATGACGTTGTAGCCGGAGTCGACGAAATGGATTTCGCCGGTAACGCCGGTGGACAGGTCCGAGCACAGGTAAAGCCCGGCGCCGCCTAGCTCGTCGAGCGTCACGCCGCGGCCGAGCGGCGAATACTTCTGCTGGAAGGCGAACATGTAGCGCGCGTCGCCGATGCCGGCGCCGGCGAGCGTGCGGATCGGCCCCGCCGAGATGGCGTTGACGCGGATCTTCTGGTGGCCAAAGTCGACCGCCAGATAACGCACCGAGGCTTCCAGCCCCGCCTTGGCCACGCCCATCACGTTGTAGTTCGGCATGGCGCGGTCGCCGCCGTTATAGGTCAGCGTCAGCATCGAACCGCCGTTCGGCATCAGCGCGGCGGCGCGCTTGGCCGCCTCGGTAAAGGCAAAGCAGGAGATCACCATGGTGCGAGCGAAGTTTTCGCGCGTGCAATCGGCGTAGCGGCCCTTCAACTCGCTCTTGTCGGAGAACGCCACCGCGTGCACGAGGAAATCCAGCGTGCCCCACTTGCTCTCGATCTCGTCGAACACCGCGTCGACCGAGGCGATGTCCTCGACGTCGCAGGGCATGGTGAAGGTGGATCCGGCAGCTTCAGCCAGCGGCCTCACGCGCTTACCGAGTGCGTCGCCCTGATAGGTGAAGGCGAGCTCGGCGCCGTGCGCGGCCAGCGTCTTGGCGATGCCCCAGGCGATCGAATGGTCGTTGGCGACCCCCATCACCAGCCCGCGCTTGCCTTCCATCAATCCCGGCATCGTTCGCTCTCCGTCGTCTTACCCGGCCATCGCCGTCCAAAGGACGGCGTGCTTCGCACGCCTATGTGCCAGGCATCCACGTCTTGCAGTTCAATTCATAAAGACGTGGATGGCCGGGACAAGCCCGGCCATGACGTCGTTAGCATTTGTGCGCCGGCCGAAGGCTCACGCGTCCAGCCGCTTGAAGACCAGCGAGGCGTTGGTGCCGCCGAAGCCGAACGAGTTCGATAGCACCGCGCCGAGCGCGACGTTGTCCTTGCGCTCGCGCAGGATCGGCATGTCGGCGAAGGCGGGGTCGAGCTCTTCGATATTGGCGCTCTCGCAGATGAAGCCGTTCTGCATCATCAGGAGCGAATAGATCGCCTCCTGCACGCCGGTGGCACCGAGCGAATGGCCGGTGAGCGATTTCGTGGCCGAGATCGGAGGGCACTTGTCGCCGGAACCGAAGATATTGCGGATCGCATCGATCTCGGGCCCGTCGCCGGCCGGGGTCGAGGTGGCATGCGGATTGATGTAGTCGATCGGCGCCTTGCAGGTTTCGAGCGCCATGCGCATGCAGCGCTCGCCGCCCTCACCCGAGGGCGCGACCATGTCGTAACCGTCGGAGGTGGCGCCGTAGCCGGCAACCTCGGCATAGATCTTGGCGCCGCGCGCCTTGGCATGCTCAAGCTCTTCCAGCACCAGCACGCCGGCGCCGCCGGCGATCACAAAGCCGTCGCGGTTGGCGTCGTAGGCCCGCGACGCCTTGTCCGGCGTGTCATTATACTTTGACGACATGGCGCCCATGGCGTCGAACAACATGGACAACGTCCAATCCAGTTCCTCGCAGCCACCTGCAAAGATCATGTCTTGCTTGCCCCACTGAATTAGCTCAGCGGCGTTGCCGATGCAGTGATTGGACGTCGCGCAGGCCGACGAGATCGAATAGTTCACGCCCTTGATCTTGAACCAGGTCGCGAGCGTCGCCGACGCGGTCGACGACATGGCCTTCGGTACGGCGAACGGGCCGATACGCTTGGGGCCTTTGGCGCGCGCGATATCGGCGGACTCGATCAGCGTGCGCGTGGAAGGCCCGCCCGAGCCCATGATGATGCCGGTGCGCGGGTTGACGATGTCATTTTCCTCGACGCCGGAATCGCGGATCGCCTGCTCCATGGCGACGTGGTTCCACGCCGCACCGCCGCCGAGAAAGCGCATGGCGCGGCGATCCACCACTTCGGCCGGATCGAGCGTGGGCGCGCCGTGCACCTGGCAGCGGAAGCCGAGCTCGGTGTATTTGTCGGCCTTGACGATGCCGGACCTGGCCTCGCGCAGGCTGGCCACGACCTCCTGCGTGTTGTTGCCGATCGATGAGACGATGCCCATTCCGGTGACGACGACCCGTCGCATAATCAGAATATCCTCAATTGGCGCAGTGGTTTACTCATGGGACAAAGACCCGTGGGGCAGGACCCATGGGCCAGAACCCCGCGGCCGGGGCCCGTGCCGCCGCACGATCGCAAAGCCGAGATTACGGAAACTGAGATCATGGGGCCATCACCTTAGATCGCCCAGGCGGCACCCGCTCGCAACCCCCTGTGCCGGCGCCGCAACCGCCGCGCGCGCCGGTCGGCTGGCCGATTGCGCCGGTCTCAAGCGTCACTCGGCTGCAACGCCTCGTCCTGCTTGAACAGGCCGACCTTGAGATTCGAGGCCTTGTAGATCACCTCGCCGTCGGCCGACAGCCAGCCGTCGGCAATGCCCAAGACCAGCTTGGAGCGCATGACCCGCTTGAGGTCGATGCCGTAGACGACCTTTTTCACGCTCGGCAGCACCTGGCCGGAAAACTTGACCTCGCCTAAGCCCAGTGCGCGACCGCGGCCCGGCGCGCCCAGCCAGCCGAGGAAAAAGCCCACCATCTGCCAGAGGGCGTCGAGGCCGAGGCAGCCGGGCATCACGGGGTCGCCCTTGAAATGGCAGAGGAAAAACCAGAGGTCCGGCTTCATGTCGAGCTCGGCGCGCACCATGCCCTTGCCGTGCTCGCCGCCGCTTTCCTGGATGTCGATGATGCGGTCGAACATGAGCATCGGCGGCAGCGGAAGCTGCGCATTGCCGGGTCCGAACAGCTCACCGCGACCGCAGGCAAGCAGGTCCTCGTATTCGAAACTATGACGCCGTTCTTCCATTACCGTGGTCGCTCGCCCTGCGGGTCTCGCCGCGTTTGCATGGCCGAATTCCTAACATATGGCGATTGACGGGTCCAAGCACGAGACCGAACCCGGGCCCGGCATTTTGCGTTGTCCCCACCCGGTACCGCGACAAAATGGCCGACCGGGCGGGTGCCGGGTGGGCCCTTTAGCGCACCCGATGTTATTGCGAGGGAGTTGCATCTAGAGCTTGGAGTCGTATATGTTGCAGATGAAACAGTCTGAAGCCGGGTCCGGAGGCGGATCCTGGCCCATCGGGGTATAACGATGACGCAGACGCGTACCATGACCTTGCCGCCGGGCCACACTTCCCCAATGACGGGCTGCCCGTGGCACGACGTGAAAGCGATGCTGCGCCAGGTGGGGTTGCGGCCCACGCGTCAGCGCATGGCGCTGGGCTGGATCCTGTTCGGCAAGGGCGACCGCCATCTGACCGCGGAAATGCTCTACGACGAGGCGAGCCGCGCCAAGGTGCCGGTCTCGCTCGCCACCATCTACAATACGCTGCACCAGTTCACCGAAGTGGGTCTGCTGCGCCAGGTCGCGGTCGACGGCGCCAAGGCCTATTTCGACACCAACGTCTCGGCCCATCACCATTTCTACGTGGAGGACGACGACGCGGTGCTCGACATTCCGGACGCCGACGTGGTGCTGGGTGCCGCGCCGACCCCGCCGGAAGGCTACGAAATCGCCCGCGTCGACGTGGTGGTGCGGCTGCGGCGGAAGAAGTAATTCGGCGCCTGTCGCGCTTCGACGGACAATTTGTACAAGAATGGCCGGTTGTACAAGAATGGCCGGGCATAGCCGTTCGAAGGAACGGCGTTCGTGCAGAACGCCTATTTCCCGGCCATTTTTTGCTTTGTGGGTACCAATCCTTGATCCGTCATCCTGAGGTGTACCCCCCTGAAAGCGGGGGTGCCTCGAAGGAGGGCGAGCCCGGGCCGCCGGTCTAGTCGTCGATCTTCTCGTTGGGATAGGCGCCCCACAGCCGGACCTGCATGATCCAGCCGTCGAAACCCTTGCCGCTGAACTCGCACCAGGTGCCGGTGCACGACTCGAGCTTGCCCAGCACGCCCGCCTGCAGGCGCGCCACCACCGCAGACTTGGCGTCCGGGCTGGCGTAGAGCGGCACCAGGTCGGCCTTCAGCCTCGGCACCACCACCGCGGTGCGCCTGCCGGACAGCAGCGAGTGGTAGACCCAGCCTTCCGCCCCCTGCCAATCGCGGATGCGCCGCCAGTTCTCGAACTCGGCGGTGATCTCCACCGGCATTCCGGCGCGGGTATAGACCCACTGCACGTCCTGATCGCGGCTAGGGCCGGAGCGGACGTTGATCCGGTCCGCTTTCAGGCTGACGAAGCGGGGCACCGGCAGGCCGGTCACCGAGCCGCGGCCGAGCGCGATGTCGGTGCCCTTCTCCTTGGCATCCTTGGCGGCCTTGGCGCCGTCGGTCGCCTGCGCCAGGGCCCCCACGAGCCCGAGCAGCAAAATGGCGACCGCCGCCGAAAGGGCGGCGGCGAAGCGGCGGCGTGCGGCGCCAGACCTTTGTGTTGTGACGGCCATCTGCTAGGAAAAAGCATGGGTTTGCGGCGTGCTCGCGGCACGGTCGCAGTGTGGGCAAGTACGGTTAAAGAGGGCTGAATCGGCGTAATTTGGGCGGGGGTGACACGCCGCCAAACGCCGCGGTGAAGGGGACAATGGCGAAGACGAAGAAACCGCTCGTGGTGGTCACGCGCAAGCTGCCCGACAAGGTCGAGCTGCGCATGCGGGAACTTTTCGACGCCCGCCTCAATCCCGACGACAAGCCGATGACCCAGGCCCAGCTCGCCGAGGCGGTGAAGAGCGCCGACGTGCTGGTGCCCACCGTCACCGACCGCATCGATGCCGCCGTGCTCGGCAAGGCCGGCGAGCAGCTCAAGCTGATCGCCAATTTCGGCAACGGCGTCGACAACATCGACGTCGCCACCGCCGTGCAGCGCGGCGTCACCGTCACCAACACGCCGGGCGTGCTGACCGAGGACACCGCCGACATGACCATGGCGCTGATCCTGGCTGTGCCGCGGCGCCTGGTGGAAGGCGCCAACATCGTCACCGCCGACGACAGCGGCTGGCAGGGCTGGTCGCCGACCTGGATGCTCGGCCACCGCATCTGGGGCAAGCGGCTGGGCATCGTCGGCATGGGCCGCATCGGCCAGGCGGTGGCGCGGCGCGCGGGCGCCTTCGGCCTGCAGATCCACTATCACAACCGACGCCGCGTCGCGCCCGCGATCGAGCAGGACCTCGACGCCACCTATTGGGAGAGCCTCGACCAGATGCTCGCCCGCATGGACATCATCTCCATCAACTGCCCGCACACGCCGGCGACCTATCACCTGCTGTCGGCGCGGCGGCTGAAGCTGCTCCGGCCCGAAAGCTACATCGTCAACACCTCGCGCGGCGAGGTGATCGACGAGAACGCGCTGTCGCGGCTGATCGAAGGCGGCCAGATCGCCGGCGCCGGCCTCGACGTGTTCGAGCACGAGCCGGCGGTGAACCCGAAGCTCGTCAAACTGGCGCGCGACGGCAAGGTCGTGCTGCTGCCGCACATGGGCTCGGCCACCTTAGAAGGCCGGGTCGACATGGGCGAGAAGGTGATCATCAACATCCGCACCTTCATGGACGGGCACCGGCCGCCGGATCGAGTCCTTCCCTCCATGTTATAAGCCGCGACCGGCGGCCTTTCTTGCAGGAAGACGGCGGCGCAAGCGCGGCCTTTTGCGCCGGATAGAGTGCTGCCGTCGATGCTTTGATGGCATCGTGTCCCGGGCGCGGCGCGGCATGAAATGACGCGCTGCAGACCCGGGATCCCGGTTGCTTATTTCCACTGACACCAGAAAAAAGCTGGGCCCCGGATCTGCGGTGCATCGCTACGCGCCGCACCGCGTCCGGGGCACGAGTCACTTGTGCCCCGACAAATCCGTGATCGTCGGGTTCTCGCCGTTCAACGGGTTGGCCGGATCCCACGCATAGCTCAGCGTCTCGAATCGCATCGAGCGGGCATCGACCATTAAGAGCCGCCCCACCAGCCCTTCCCCAAAGCCGACGATTTCGCGGATCACCTCCAGCGCCATCAGCGAACCGAGCACGCCCGGCAGCGCGCCGAGGATGCCGGCCTCCGCGCAGGCCGGAATGGACCCGGGCGGCGGCGGCTCGGGAAACAGACAACGGTAGGTCGGGTTGGGCTTGCCGTCGGCGCCGGTTTCGTGGGCGCGGATCGAGGTGAGCGAGCCATCGAAGGTGCCGACCGCGGCGGTGAACAGCGGCTTCTTCGCGAAGTAGCAGGCATCCGACGACAGATAACGCGTATCGAAATTATCGGAACCGTCGACAACGAGGTCGTAGCTCGAAATCAGGTCGAGTGCGTTGCCGGCGTCGAGGCGCGTCATGTGGGTCTCGACCGCGACGTGCGGATTGAGCCGGCCGATCACGGTTTCGGCGCCGTCCACCTTGCGGTTGCCGATGTCGTCGGTGCCGAAGATCACCTGGCGCTGCAGGTTGGACAGCGACACCACGTCGTCGTCGACGACGCCCAGCGTGCCGACTCCGGCGGCGGCGAGGTAAAGCAGCACCGGGGCGCCGAGGCCGCCAGCGCCGATCACCAGCACGCGCGCGGCCTTGAGCCTGGCCTGGCCGGGCCCGCCCACTTCGCGCAGGACGATGTGGCGGGCGTAACGTTCGAGTTCGGATGGGTCGAGCATAGGAAACCTTAGCACCGGCAGCGGCCGGGAGACCAACCGCAGCGGCGGCCGGCAGCTTTGCGCCCGCCCGGCGATGGACTAGTCTCGCCGGGGTCTTGTCGTAACCGTGGCGTTGATTTTGTCGATGCGTCGTGTCCCGGTCCTGTCCGTGCTGGCTGTCCTGCTGCTGGGCGTCTCCTTGGGCGCCTCCACGGCGCGCGCGGGCGTGCTGGAGCGGCTTCTCATCACCGGCACGGCGGCGAAGGACGGCACGAAAGCAACCAAAGCCAACAAACCCAAGGCGAAAACCACCACCGCCGCCGCCGCCACACGGCCCGGCTGCCGCGCAAGGACGTGCCACTGCCGAAGGCCGCGCCGGCCGCGCGGCAGGCCAAGGCTACCGCCAAGCCCGTGCCCAAACCCGCGGCCACGAAGCCGGCGGCCGCCGAAACCCGATCCATCGCCGCCAGGCGCATTCCGGCTGCGGCCGAACGTCAGATGGAGACCACCGGCGCCGTCGCCACGCCGCCGCCGCGCCCCGACCATATCGCGCCGCCGCTTAAATCCGACATGCGCGCCGGCATCCCGGCCGGCGACCGGCTGCGCGTCCAATCGGCGCTCATGTGGGCCGGCGACTATAACGGCGCCGATAAGGCCGCCGCGCCGCTCACCGCCGCGGTGAAGCATTTCCAGAAGCGCCACAAAGAGAAAGTCACCGGCGTGCTCACGGTCGAGCAGCGCGCCGCGTTGCTGGCGGCCGGCGACCGCTACGCGCGCCGCTTCGGCTGGCGTGTGGTCATCGACCCGGCGACCGGCATCCGCATCGGCCTGCCGACCAAGCTGACGCCGACCGCGCACGACGCGGCGCACGGCACGCGCTGGTCGTCGCCGAATGGGGCGGTGCGGATCGAAACCTTCCGGCTGACGGACCCCGGGCTTACGCTCAAGGAGCTCTACGCCAAGGAGCGGAAGACACCTTCGACGCGGCGGATCGAACGCGGCACGCTGCACGACAGCGATTTTTCCCTGCACGGCATGCAACGGCTGAAATATTTCGACGTGCACGCGCAGCAGCGTGACGGCGAGATCCGCGGCTACTCCCTGCTCTACGACCAGGCCATGGACGGCATCGTCGCGCCGGTGGCGAACGCGATGGCCGCGGCGTTCGCGCCGTTCCCGGCACGCGCCATGCCGTTGGCGGCGCTGGCGCGGCCGGTCGAATACGGCACCGGGCTGATCGTCAGCGCGCGCGGCGACATCCTCACCGACCCCCAGGTGACCGACGGCTGCAAGGTGATCGTCGCCGCCGGCCTCGGCGACGCCGAGCGCGTCGCCGAGAACAAGGCGCAGGGGCTGGCGCTCTTACGCGTCTACGGGCAGCGCAACCTGCCGGCGCTGCCGCTGGCGCGGAAGACCGCGGAGGCGAAGGAGACGAACCGGACGCTGACGCTGATTGGCATTCCCGATCCGCGCGACCAGCAGGGCGCGCGCGCGCCAAAGCGGTTCAAGGCGCGACTCGCCGGCGGCACGGCCATCGAATTGCGGCAGCCGATCCCGATGGCCGGCCTTTCCGGCGCCGCCGTGCTCGACGATGCCGGACGCGTCCTTGGCATGATGCAGACGCGTAACGCGGTGCTGGCGAGCAACGGCCCACCGCTGGCGCCGGTGCACCTGGTAACGACCGCGACGATCCGCGCGTTCCTGAAAGCGCACAATGTGACGCCGACGGCGACCGGCAACGCGCGCGAAGCGCTGGTGCGCGTGATTTGCATCAGGAAGTGACCGCCGCCGGAACCGCCGTTACTTGTTCTTCCAATCCGGCTTGCGCTTCTCCACGAACGCCGTCATGCCTTCCTTCTGGTCCTGCGTCGCGAACAGGGCATGGAAGGTGCGGCGTTCGAACAGCACGCCTTCGGCAAGGCTCGATTCGAAGGCGCGGTTGATGGCTTCCTTAGCCGCCAGCACCGACGGCAGCGACATCGACGCGATGGTTTGGGCGGTCTTCATCGCCTCGTCCATCAACGCATCCGCCGGCACCACCCGCGCCACCAGGCCGGCCTTTTCCGCCTCGGCGGCGTCCATCATGCGGCCGGTGAAGATGAGGTCCATGGCCTTGGCCTTGCCGACCGCGCGGGTCAGGCGCTGGGTGCCACCGATGCCGGGAATGACGCCGAGCTTGATCTCGGGCTGCCCGAACTTGGCGTTGTCGGCGGCGATCACCACGTCGCATTGCATGGCGAGCTCGCAGCCGCCGCCGAGCGCGAATCCGGCCACCGCCGCGACCACGGGCTTGCGCGCGTGCGCGGTGTGGTCCCAGGGCTTGGAGAAGTTGTTGAGATAGACGTCGATGTACTCGTTGTCGGCCATCTCCTTGATGTCGGCGCCGGCGGCGAAGGCCTTCTCGTTGCCGGTGATCAGCATGCAGCCGATGTTGGCGTCCGCGTCGAAGGCGTCGACCGCCTGGTTCAGCTCGTCCATCAGCTTGAGGTTGAGCGCGTTAAGCGCCTTCGGCCGGTTGAGCCGGATGACGCCGACCCGGCCCTTGGTTTCTGTAAGGATGTGTTCGTAGCTCATGACGGCTCTCTCCCGGTGATGTCGGCTATTTCTGGCACGAAGGACAATAGAACGTCGAGCGCCCCGCCTGCACGATGCGCTTGACGGTACCCTTGCACGCGGGACAGGGCTCGCCCTCGCGGTCGTATACCTGGAAGTTGTGCTGGAAGTCGCCGAGCGAGCCGTCGGCGCGGCGATGGTCGCGCAAGGAGGAGCCGCCGGCACGGATGGCGTCGTGCAGCACCGCCTTGATGGCGGCGACCAGCGCCTCGGAGCGAGCGTTGGGCCTGCCGTTGCGGTCGGCGATGGTGGAGGCACGGCGCTTGGGAGAGAGATGCGCGCGGAACAGCGCCTCGCAGACGTAGATATTGCCGAGGCCCGCCACGATGCGCTGATCGAGCAGCGCAGCCTTAAGCGAGGTCTTCTTGTTCTGGCAGGCTTTTGCCAGCAGGCCTGCGTCGAATTCATTGCCGAGCGGCTCCGGCCCGAGCGCGCGCAGCAGCGGCTCTTCGTCGAGCTTGGCGCGCGGCACGATCTTCATGGAACCGAAACGGCGTGGATCGTTGAAGGTAATCACCTCGCCGTTCGACATATGGAAGACGACGTGGTCGTGCGATTTGCTCTTCGACTTCTCATGGTAGTAGACGCCCGGCCGCAACTCGCGCCCGACCCGCATCGAGCCCGACATGCCGAGATGCATCACAAGCACGTCGCCGGAAGAGAGGTCCGCCAGCAGGTATTTGGCGCGGCGGCCGAGGCCCTCGACCTTCTGGCCTTCGAGCCGCTTCTCGAAGTCCTTGGCGATCGGCCAGCGCAGGCGGCGGTCACGCACCTCGATCTTGTCGAAGCGCGCGCCCTCCATGGCCGGGGCGAGCCCCATGCGGACGGTTTCGACCTCGGGCAGTTCGGGCATGGCGCCTTTCTTAACCCCCTGACGGGAAAGCGGAACACCGTCATAGCCTCCCTCGCCCGATAGCGCTATGGTCCTGCCCGCAAAGGACTATTCAGACATGACCGCGGCGCGAAAAGAGACCCAAGCCGAGACCCATTTCGGCTACGAGCAGATCCCCCTGGACGAGAAACAGGGGCGGGTCGACGACGTCTTCCACTCGGTGGCAAAGCGCTACGACCTGATGAACGACCTGATGTCGGGCGGCCTGCACCGGGCCTGGAAGGACGCCCTGGTCACGGCGGTGAACCCGCCGCCGAAAGGCCGTCCCGGCCGTCTTCATGAAAAGCCCAACAAGCCCTTCGCGCTGCTCGACCTCGCCGGCGGCACCGGCGACATCGCCTTCCGCACGGTAGCGGCGGGTGGCGCCGGCACCCGCGTCACGGTCTGCGACATCAACGCCGAGATGCTGGCCGTCGGCGCCGAGCGCGCCCAAGCACAGGGCCTCGACCAGGTGGTGACGTTCGAGCAGGGCAACGCGGAAGAGCTGCCCTATCCCGACAAGAGCTTCGACTGCGTCACCATCGCCTTCGGCATCCGCAACGTGCCGCGCATTCCGCAGGCGCTGAAGGAAATATATCGCGTGCTCAAATTCGGCGGCCGCTTCCTGTGCCTGGAATTTTCCGCCGTCGACGTGCCTGGGCTCGACAAGCTGTACGAGCTTTATTCGTTCCAGGTGATCCCGAATGTCGGCCGCGCGGTGACCGGCGACCGCGAGGCCTATCAGTATCTGGTGGAATCGATCCGAAAATTTCCCAAGCCCAAGGCCTTCGCCGCCATGATCGAGCACGCCGGTTTCCGCCGCGTGTCGTATACCCAGATGACCGGCGGCGTGGTCGCGCTGCATTCGGGCTGGAAGCTTTAAGTGGTCTTCGCGTGATCTCCGCCATCGCCCATCTGTTCCGTCTTGCCCGCGCCGGCTTCGTGTTCGCGCGCGAGGGCGTGCTGGCGCTGGTCGACACCAAGCCGCTGCCGCTCGGCGCTAAATGGGCGGTGGCGCTCGGCCGGCTGATCGAGCGGCGAGACGCCGGCAAAGGCAGTTCGCGGCTCGCCGCCGCGCTCACGCGCCTGGGGCCGACCTACGTCAAGCTCGGCCAGTTCCTGGCGACGCGGCCCGACGTGGTGGGCCAGACGATCGCGCACAATCTCGAAAGCCTGCAGGACAAGATGCCGGCGTTCCCGCAAGGAGAAGCGGAAGCCACCATCGCCGCCGCGCTCGGCAAGCCGGTGCAGGCCGTCTACGCCAGCTTCGGGCCGGCGGTCGCCGCCGCCTCCATCGCGCAGGTGCACCGCGCCGAGATCGAACGGAACGGCGAGCGCCAGGCCGTGGCGGTGAAGGTGCTGCGCCCGGGCATAGAGCGGCGGTTCCGGTCGGACCTCGCCGCCTTCTTCTTCGTCGCCCGCAAGGCGGAAGCCTTCTCAACGGAAGCGCAGCGGCTGCGGCTGGTCGAAGTCGTGCATACGCTGGCGCGCTCGGTGGTGCTGGAGATGGACTTCCGCCTGGAGGCCGCCGCCGCCTCCGAGATGGCGGAGAACACCAAGGACGACGCCGACTTCCGCGTCCCGGCCGTGAACTGGGACCGCACCGCGCGCGAGGTGTTGACGCTGGAATGGATCGACGGCACGCGGCTCGCCGACCACGACGCGCTCGCCGCCAAGGGCTTCGACCTGCCCGCGCTCGGCCGCACGGTGATCCAGAGCTTCCTGCGCCACGCGCTGCGCGACGGCTTCTTCCACGCCGACATGCACCCCGGCAATTTGTTCATCGACGACGACGGCCGGCTGGTGGCGGTCGACTTCGGCATCATGGGCCGGCTCGGGCCGAAGGAGCGGCGCTTCCTGGCCGAGATCCTGTTCGGTTTCATCACCCGCGACTACATGCGCACGGCGCAGATCCATTTCGACGCCGGCTATGTGCCGCGACATCATTCGGTGGAGAGCTTCGCGCAGGCGATCCGCGCCATCGGCGAGCCGATCCACAACCGCACCGCCGAAGACATCTCGATGGCGAAGCTGTTGACGCTGCTGTTCGAGGTGACCGGGCTGTTCGACATGCGCACGCGGCCCGAACTGATCCTGCTGCAGAAGACCATGGTGGTGGTGGAGGGCGTCGCCCGCTCGCTCGATCCCAAGCTCGATATGTGGAAGACCGCCGACCCCGTGGTGCGCGAATGGATCGCGCGCAATCTCGGGCCGGTCGGCAAGCTGGAAGGCGCGGTCGAAGGCGCCGGCGAGATCGGCCGCTTCGTCGGCCAAGTGCCATCGCTGTTGACGCGCGCCGGCACGCTGCTCGATCAGCTCGACGAGATCACGCGTGATGGATTTGTCTTGTCGCCGGAAACGGTGGCGGCCATCGGCCGCGCGGAAGCGCGCCGCAACCGCTGGACCGCCGCGGCGCTGTGGGTCATCGCGCTGCTGCTGCTGTGGATCGGGTTGATGGTGTTTTGAGGCTGAGGAGCGCTTAGCCGGCTGCCGCCCATTCCAGCGCCGCGATATCGAACTTCTTCATCTGCATGAAGGCCTTCATCACCCGCGCCGAGGCCGCGGCATCGCCGCCGCTCATCAGCTTCGGCAGCGCACTCGGCACCACCTGCCAGGAAAGGCCGAACTTGTCCTTCAGCCAACCACACGGCCCTTCCTGGCCGCCGTCCCTGGTCAACGCGTTCCAATAGTAGTCAACCTCGTCTTGCGTATCGCAGGAAATTTGGAATGACACCGCCTCGTCGAACTTGAACTGCGGCCCGCCGTTGAGCGCGGTGAACGGCTGACCATTGAGGGTGAATGCCACGGTCATCACCGAGCCCGCCGGTTTGCCATGCACGTCCCGCCCGGCCTCGGGAAAGCGGCTGATGTCGGTGATCTTCGAATTCGGAAACACCGAACAATAGAGGTTCGCGGCGTCCTCGGCTTGGCTGTCGAACCACAGGCAGGGCGTGAGAGGATGCTTGAGCTGCATGGTCATGCGTCCTGTGCTGGGAGCACGCGCGAGACGGCGAAATGCTCCGGCCCGGCGGTATCGCTTCCGGCGGGCTCTCTAGGCATCAGGCGTTCTCCATCGGCAGGCGGGGCTTGGTCTCCAGCGGGACCAGATTGAAATAGGGCTCGGCCTCCTTGAGTGCTCGCGCGTATGACGGACGCGACATCAGCCGGTCGAAGTAAGCGTTCAGATTTCGCGTCGCATTGCCGATTGGTACGGCACAATTGGCGTAAAAGAGTGCCGGCGATGCTGCGCAATCGACGAGGCCATAGTCGTCGCCCATCGCCCAGGTCTTGCCGGCCATCATCTCGTCGATCATCGCGTACGATCTTTGGATCATCGTGGCAGCCTGCTCGACCCCGAAGGGATCGCGCGCGTCGGCGGGGCGCATATGATCGCCGACGATCTTCTGCGTCTGGACGTGAACGTAGAGATCGTAGAAGCGGTCCCACATGCGCGCGCGCCACGCTTGGTCGGGGTCCGCTGGCACGAACTTCGTCGGCCCGGGATAATAGGCGTCCAAGTACTCGACGATGACGCTTGCTTCCGCGACGGTGTTGCCGCGCGCCTCGTCGCGCAGGACCGGGAACTTGCCGACCGGCCAGAGCGCGCGCAGGCCGGCACTGGATTCTTCATTGCCGAGATCGACGAATACCGGCTCGAAGGAGACGTCGTTCTCGTACAAGGCGATCAATGCCTTGTGGCAGAAAGACGAGAGCGGGTGGTAGTAGAGCTTGAGCGACATGGGCTTCCGGTTCTGTCTTTCACGTGGGCGTTGCGTTGAACGATCCGAGCGTCGTGCGCCACTCACATCTTCGACTTGATCACCATCCAGTTGGTGCCGAACTTGTCGGCCACCATGCCGAAGCGCGAGGCGAAGAAGGTCTCGGTTATCGGCATCTGCACCTGCCCGCTCTCGCCAAGCGCACCGAACACGCGCTCAGCCTCCGCCTCGTCCTTGGCGTTGATGACGAGGGCGACACCCTGGAAGGTCGGCTTGCCGTTGCATTGGCCGTCGGACGCCAGCACCACGCTGTCGCCGACACGGAAGCTGCAGTGCATGACCTTCTCGCGACTCTCGGGGGTGACCATGCTCTGGTCGGGCGAGTCCTTGAAGCGCATCAGCATGTCGACCGTGGCGCCGAGGGACTCCTTGTAGAAGTCGAGCGCTTCCTCGCAGCGGCCGTCGAAAAACAGATAAGGCTGAACGTTCATGACAGGCTCCCTTGGCATCGCTCGGCGGGACAGGCGCCCGCTCTGTGAAGTTCGATCAAGGCCCGATTCGGCGGGGAAAACGCCGCGCGGCGCCGGTTCCCGTCCTTGACATAATAGGTTGATACCAACATACTAGAGCGATGTCAAACCCGCAAGCGTTACCGTTCGCGTGCACGATCGAGGTGCGCGACGCCTGCCTGTGCCTGCATGCGCAGCGGGCCGCGCGCGCGCTGGCACGGCGCTTCGACGAGGCGCTGCGGCCGCTCGAGCTGACGAACGGGCAATTCTCGCTGCTGGTGTCGCTCAATCGGCCGGAGCCGCCGACGCTCGGCAGCGTCGCGGCGCTGCTCGCCATGGACCGCACGACGCTGACCGCCGCGCTGAAGCCCCTGGAGCGGCGCAAGCTGGTCGAGGTGAAGGTCGACAAGGAAGATCGCCGCAGCCGCCGGCTGGTCATCACGGCGGCCGGCCGCGCGCTGCTCGCCAAGGCCTATCCGATCTGGCAGGAGACCCACGTCGCCGTCGAGAAGCGGCTCGGCGAGGCCTCCGCCGACGACCTGCGCGCCGCCCTCCTGGCACTCTCGTAGAGCGACAATGATTGCATTGATTGCATCAGCAATCAATTTCGTGCTAGCCTATTGCCAGTTCATGGTTTTCCCATGGCCTCGCTGACCGTCCGCCAGCTCGACGACAAGCTCAAGCAGCAGCTCCGCCTGCGCGCGGCCCGCAACGGCCGCTCGGTCGAGGACGAGGTGCGCACCATCCTGCGCGCCGCGGCGGCGGACCAGGGGGAAGCACCGGCGCCCGCCACCCACGCGGACGAGACGCCGGCGGCGGCAAGCGCCCCGCGGCCGCAGCGCGTGCTGCTCATCATCGGCGGCGGCATCGCCGCCTATAAATCCCTCGACCTCATCCGCCGGCTGAAGGAACGCGGGCTTGCCGTGCGCTGCATTCTCACCAAGGCGGCGCAGGAATTCGTCACACCGCTCGCCGCCGGCGCGCTGGCCGGCGGCCGCGTCTTCACCGACCTGTTCGACCCCGCGCACGAGTTCGACGTCGGCCATATCCGCCTGGCGCGCGAAGCCGACCTGGTCGTCGTGGCGCCGGCAACCGCCGACCTGATGGCCAAGATGGCGAACGGCCACGCCGACGATCTCGCCAGCGCCGTGCTGCTCGCCACCAAGGCGACGATCCTGCTGGCGCCGGCGATGAACCCGGCGATGTGGGCGAACAAGGCGACCCAGCGCAATCTCGCCCAGCTCGTCGCCGACGGCGTCGCGCTCGTCGGCCCCAACGCAGGCGAGATGGCGGAGGCGGGTGAAAGCGGCAAAGGCCGCATGGCCGAGCCGACCGAGATTGCCGAAGCCGTGCAAACACGCCTTTCCGGCGACGGCGCCAAGCCGCTCGCGGGCCTGCGCGTCCTGGTGACATCCGGGCCGACCCATGAGCCCATCGATCCCGTGCGCTACATCGCCAATCGTTCTTCCGGCAAACAGGGCCACGCCATCGCCGCCGCCGCCGCCCGCGCCGGCGCCGACGTCACGCTGGTCAGCGGGCCGGTGACCGTTGCCGATCCGCCCGGCGTCACGACGGTCCACGTCGAAAGCGCGCGCGAGATGCTGGCGGCGGTCGAACGCGCGCTGCCGGTGGACGTCGCGATCTTCGCCGCGGCGGTGGCCGATTGGCGGGTCGCGAACGCCGGCGATCAGAAGATCAAGAAGCAGCCGGGCGAAGCCGCGCCGGCATTTTCGCTGACGGAGAATCCCGACATCCTCTCGACCATCGCGCACAGGACGCGCGGGCGGCCGAACTTGTCATCGGCTTTGCCGCCGAAACCGAAAACGTCGCCGGCAACGCCAAAGCCAAGCGCGCGCGCAAAGGCTGCGACTGGATTCTCGCCAACGACGTGTCACCGTCGACGGGTATCATGGGCGGCGATAGCAACACGATAGAGCTGGTCACCGCCGACGGCGTCGAGCCCTGGCCGCCACAGTCGAAGGAAGCCGTCGCCGCCATGCTGATCGAACGCATTGCGGCGGCCATCGCGGAGCGTAAACCATGAGCGCCGTAACCGTTGAAATCATGCGGCTGCCGCACGGCGAAGGCCTGCCGCTGCCGGCCTACCAGACCGCGCACGCGGCCGGCCTCGACCTAGTCGCCGCCGTGCCCGAAGACGCGCCGCTCACGCTCGCGCCCGGCGCGCGCGCGCTGGTGCCCACGGGCATCGCCATGGCATTGCCCGCCGGCTTCGAAGGCCAGGTGCGCCCGCGCTCCGGCCTCGCCGTCAACCATGGATTGAGTGTCCTGAATGCGCCCGGGACTGTCGATGCCGACTACCGCGGAGAAGTGCGCGTCCTGCTCATAAATTTGGGACGCGAGTTCGGTCGTTATCGCCCGCGGAATGCGGATCGCGCAGCTCGTGGTCGCGCCCGTCATACACGCGGATATGTCGGAGGTTGCGACACTGACGTTGACGGAACGCGGATGCGGAGGATTCGGTTCTACCGGAAGTTGAGGAAAATTAGTTACGATTTAATCTAGACGCGGCGCTCACTGTAAATTACTACCATCAATGCAAGTTGTTGCAGAAACGACCGGTGACGCAAATGCCGCTGGTATCGCGCAAGGGTATCCTCGCCATCGCAGCCGTTCTCGATGTCGCCCTGCATGCGGGCGGGCGACCGGTTTCGGCCAAGGCTCTCGCCGCCCGCCATGAACTGCCACCGCGGCATCTCGAACCCGTGCTGCAGGCGCTGGTGCACGAGGGCATTCTAAAAGGCATCCGGGGTCCGCGCGGCGGCTACGAGCTGGCGCGTCCGCAACATGCGATCAGCGCGGAGGACATCCTGCGTGCCGCCAACGCCGCGGAGGAACCCGACGATACGCCCGCGGACAGCTCGCCACTCGTCAGCGCGGTCGTGTGCCCGACGCTGCGCGAGGCCGAACGCGTATTTTCGGCAGCGCTTGCCGGCATAAACATCGAAGACATGACACGGCAGGCGCTGGCGCGACCACGGACCTGAGTCGACTTCGTTTACCGCTCCCCGTTCACGGTCTGGACTCTTACGACGCGATTCCACTTAGGGGTAAAGTCCAACGATTCGCACGCGGCGTGGCGGACGCTGCGCGCTTTTCCTTGGGGCTGGCCTGAATGCCGGAGACGATCCGGGCGGCGAACGAGAGGCTGCGTTCTCGCCCGAAGCGAGGCGGATTCCTCGCGGCTATCGTCGTCATGAATTCGCTTCTCGTGTCGGTCGCGCCGGCCCGTGCCGATGGCGGGTCCGCGCTCGCCATGCTCCACGACCTGGGGGGCGCCGTCGCCACCGTCACCGGTCGCGACCCCTACGCCGCCGGACTCGCCTTCGCCGCCGTCTGTCTCGCCGCCCTCGCCTTCATCACGCTCCTGCGCGTACGCCGGCATGCGCAACGCCGCCGGCGGGTGGCACGCAATGAAACGTCCGTGCTCAACGCCGAGATCGACCGCCTGAAGGCGCTGCTGCTGGCCGAGCCGCAGGTGCTGGTGGAATGGCCGGCCGCCTCCGACCGGCCAAGCATCCTCGGCGACACCACGATCATCCTCTCCGGCGCGCGGCCGGAGCGCGTGCTGACCTTCGGAAGTTGGCTCGAGCCATGGGCCGCCCAGCAGATGGAGCATGCCGTCGAGAATCTGCGCGGCGAGGGTCACGGCTTCGCGATGACGCTGACCAGCGCGGCGGGCCGCCCGATCGAGGCCGAAGGCCGGGTCGTCGCCGGCCGCGCGGTGCTGCGGTTGCGCGACATCGGCGGGATCGAGCAGCAGTTGGTACGGCTCGCCGAGCGTCACGACAAACTGCAGGCCGACGTCAACACCATGACCGCGGTGCTCGACACCCTGCCGGCGCCGGTGTGGGCGCGCGACCCGAACGGCCGGTTGACCTTCGTGAACGCGGCCTACGCGCGCGCGGTGGAAGCGGTCAATGCCGAAGACGCGGTGATGCGCGAGATCGAGCTGCTCGACCGGCCGGCCCGCGAGACGCTGCTGCGCGCGCAGGCCGCCCATGAGGCCTACGCCGCCCGCCTGCCCGCGATCGCCGCCGGCCAGCGCCGCATCTTCGACGTGGTGGCCGGCCCGAATGGCCAGGGCAGCGCCGGCATCGCCATCGACCGCACCGAGGTGGAGGCCATGCGCGCCGAGCACGTGCGCATCGTCGATGCCCACCGCCGCGTGCTCGACCAGCTCGCGACCGGCGTCGCCATCTTCGACGCCGAGCGCAAGCTGATCTTCTACAACAGCGCCTTCCGCGCGCTATTCGAGCTCGACGCCGGCTTCCTCGACCAGGCGCCGAGCGACAACGGCCTGCTCGACCGTCTGCGCAGCGACCGCAAGCTGCCCGAGGAAAGCGACTTCCGGCAGTGGCGCAACGCGCTGCACGAAGCCTACCGCGCGGTCGAGCCGCAGGAGCACATGTGGTTCCTGCCCGATGGCCGCACGCTGCGCATCGTCACCGCGCCCAATCCGGAAGGCGGCGTCACCTACCTCTACGACGACGTCACCGAACGGCTCGACCTGCACCGGCGCTACGACGCGCTCATCAAGGTGCAGGGCGAAACGCTCGACCATCTCAAGGAGGCGGTGGCGGTATACGGCTCCGACGGCCGCATACGCCTGCACAACCCGGCCTTCCAGCGCTTGTGGAAGCTGACGCCGGAGTCGCTCGACCAGCATCCACACGTCGAGCAGGTGACCGCCTGGTGCCAGGCGCTGCACGATGAGGGCGCGGTGTGGCGCAATTTGCGCGCGGCGATCACCGCCATCGACGGACGCGAACCGGTAACCGCGCGCATCGAACGGCGCGACGGCGAGGTGATCGACCTCGCCACCATGCCGCTGCCGGACGGCGCCACGCTCGTCACCTTCCAGACTGTCACCGACACGGTGAACGTCGAACGCGCGCTACGCGAGCGCAACGAGGCGTTGGAGACCGCCGACCGCATCAAGATCGACTTCGTGCACCACGTCTCCTACGAGCTGCGCTCGCCGCTGACCAACATCATCGGCTTCGCCAACCTGCTCGGCGACGACGCCTTCGGTCCGATCAGCGACAAGCAGCGCGAGTATCTGGGTTACATCACGACATCGACCAACGCGCTGCTGGCCATCATCAACAACATCCTGGATCTGGCCACGATCGATGCGGGAGCGATGAATCTCAATCTCAACCAAGTCGACATCCGCGCCACCATGGAGGCGGCGGCGGAAGGCGTTCAGGATCGGCTGGTGAAGGACAGTCTCATTCTCGACATCGCGACGCCGGCCGGCATCGGCAGCTTCGTCGCCGACGAGCGGCGCCTGCGGCAGATCCTGTTCAATCTCCTGTCGAACGCGGTCGGCTTCTCGCCGATAGGCGGTGTGATCACCCTGGCCGCGCAACGGCGGCCGGACGCGGTGGTGTTCACGGTTTCCGATCGGGGCCCCGGCATTCCGGCGGACCTCAAGGACAAGGTGTTCGACTGGTTCGAGACCGACCCGCGCGGCTCGCAGCATCGCGGCCCGGGCCTCGGCCTCTCGCTGGTGCGCTCCTTCGTCGAACTGCACGGCGGCACGGTATCGCTCGAGTCCACCACCGACGGTGGCACCACGGTCACTTGCGTGTTCCCGACCCAGGGCATGGAAAAGCAGAGCGCGGCGTAGAGCGTTTCCGCCGCCACGCCGCGCTGCTGCCGCTTTGCCGCCAGCCACGTTCACCATCTCACAGAGACAGCGAACGTGTCCGCGTTCTTGCTTCATCGCGTTTCCGAACGGCGAACCGGGTCCCGCTTCGCCTGGCAACGCCTTAGCGATACCGATACGGCCGCCCCGGAGCGCGCGCGGCGCCCACGTAATGGCCGTTCACGCACTCGCCCTGGCTGAGATTGAACATCGCGGCGAAGCCGCGGCAGGGCTCCAGCATGGCGTCGATCGCCGCCACGGTACCCATGCCGGCAACGCCGCCGACCGCGGCCGCACCGACCGCCGTCGCCGGAAGCGCGGCGGTCGCCGCCGCAGTGCCCCAGCCTTCCGACACGCCGACGCCGACCGTGGTGCCCGCGGCCACGCCGCCGACCGGAGCCGCCGTACGCGCGCCTTCGGGCCGCGCACGCGCACGCGGCGCGTAGGCATAGGCGCGATCGCCCCGCCGCACGCGGGTGTGGTCACGGTAGGCATGGCGATAGACGTGCCGCTGCGGCGCGTCGCGATAACCATGATGCTGGGGCGCCTGCGCCAGCGCGGGCGCGGCGAACGCCGCCGCCGCGACGAGCGAGATCGCCGGATAGAGAAGTTTACGCATTTTGTTTGGCCTCCGTTGCACGAGCGGGTTTCGCCACCCGCTCGACCGAAACGCCGGCCGATCCATCGCGTTCCGTTTTCGACGGCAGTCAAGGCCGACAAACAGCCAACCCGGGCGAACCTTGACGACGGTGTGATGGCCGCGTGGCAAAGACGGTCACATCGTGTCGTGCTGACGGCGCCCAAGGTTGCGCCGGCGGCGCTCAAGACCGCGCCGGCCGAGACGGCGGAACGAATGGTGTTCCCCAGCGATTGAATGCTAAAGTTCCGGTACCGCACCGCGTTGCATGCGCATGCGTCCGCGGCGCCGCGCTCTCGACGACAAGCGATACCGGAAAAGCGATACGCCATGGATTGGGACAACGCGCGCCGCACGTTTCAGACGGCGTCGATCTGGATCGCGGTTGCCGCGCTCGTGTTCGTGCTGTGGTACATCCGCCAAGGCGTGCTGCTGGTGTTCGGCGCCATCGTGCTGGCGGTACTGCTCGACATGCTGGCGTCGTTCATTTCGCGCGGGACGCGCCTGCCGCAGGGCCCGAGCCTCGCGCTTGCGACCGCCATGGTGATCGCGCTGTTCGGCTTCGTGGCCTGGCGCTTCGGCGCGCAGCTGTCGAGCCAGTTCAACCAGCTCGCGCAGAACATCCAGGACGGCGCGCACTACCTGCAAGCGACCTTTCAAAGCAGCGGCCTCGGCCAGCTCGGCGTCCAGGTCACCGAGAAAGGTACCTCCTTCATCACGAGCGCCATCAGCGGCGCGCTTTCGACCGGATTGAGTTTCGTCGAGTCGGCGATCGTACTCGCCATCAGCGCGATCTATCTCGCCGCCCAGCCCGAGCTCTATCGCACCGGCTTCGCCAAGCTGTTCCAGCCGGCGGACCGGCCGCGCGTCTTGAACGCGCTCGATCTCATCGGCCGCTCGCTCAAGCGCTGGCTGCTCGGGCAGTTCATTCTGATGATCCTCGTCGGCATCCTGTCGTTGGTCGCGGTGTGGGTGATCGGCCTGCCCAATGCGGTCGCGCTGGGGCTGCTCGCCGGCATCCTGGAGATCGTGCCCTATCTCGGACCTTTCCTCAGCGCCATTCCCGCCGTGCTGGTGGCGTTGACGCTCGGGCTGACACCGGCGCTGTGGACGGTCGTTGCCTATATCGCCATCCACGTATTCGAAGGCTACGTGACCGCGCCGATGATCGAGCGCTATTTCGTCACCATCCCGCCGGCGCTGATCCTCGCGGGGATCGTCGCCTGCGACCTGTTGTTCGGCACCATCGGCGTGATCATGGCCGCGCCGATCACGGTCGTCGTGTACATGGCGGTGAAGATGATCTACGTCGAGAACCCGCTCGACGAAAAGCCCAAGCCCGTCGCCTGAACGGACCGCCGGCCAGACATCGAATAGCCGCAAAGACTGGCGCTGTCGGGACGGTCCCCAGGAACGGCGCCCGCCGTTTACCCGGTGGCAACTATCTGCCACCGATCTATACGCTTGGCGCGTTTTTCGGACGGCGAACCGGTTCCCGCTTCGCCCGGAAGTGCCCTGGTGAGGCGGCAGGGGCGCCGCCTATAAGGCTTTATCTCGGGCAGGAACGATTCGATGTCCCCGGCGCACGGTATCTATAGCTTCACGGTGGCGCTCGCCGACGAGCGGGCCACGCGCCGGCTGATGAGCGACGTCGCCGCCGTGCTGATGCCGGGGGACCTGATCACGCTCTCCGGCGATCTCGGCGCCGGCAAGACCACCTTCGCGCGCGCGCTCATCCGCCATCTCGCCGGCGACGAAAGCATCGAAGTGCCGAGCCCGACCTTCACGCTGATGCAGACCTATCAGCTGCCCGGCCGCACGGTGGTACACGCCGACCTGTACCGGCTGTCGAGCCCGTCCGAGCTCGCCGAGCTCGGGCTCGAGGACTTCGGCCCCGACGCCATCGAGCTGGTGGAATGGCCCGACCGCGCCGGCGGCCTGCTGCCGCCCGACCGGCTCGACATTGCCTTCACCCTGTCGCCGGAGCAGGGACCGAGCTTCCGCAACACGCGCATCACCGGCCACGGCAGCTTTGCCCCGCGCGCGCAGCGCATCGCCGCGGTGCGCCGCTTCCTGGCCGAAGCCGGCTTCGCCGACGCCGACCGGACGCACATGCAGGGCGACGCCTCCACCCGCGCCTACGAGCGTCTCACCCACCACGGCCAGAGCTTCATCCTGATGAACGCGCCGCGCCGGCCGGACGGGCCGCCGGTGCGCGACGGCAAGCCCTACAGCGCCATCGCCCATCTCGCCGAGGACGTGACGCCGTTCATGGCCATGGACAAAGGCTTGCGCGCGCGCGGGCTGTCGGCGCCGGCCATCGTCGCCGCCGATCGCGACGCCGGGCTGCTGGTGCTGGAAGATCTCGGCAACGCGGGCGTCGTGGCCGGCGATCCGCCCCGCCCTATCGAGGAACGCTATCAGGCCGCGGTCGATCTTCTCGCGGCGTTGCATCGCGAGCCGCTGCCGGCGGAACTGCCGGTAGTGCCGGGGGTGACCTACACCGTGCCGCGCTACGACCTCGGCGCGTTCCTGATCGAAGCGGAGCTGCTGATCGACTGGTACCTGCCGAGCTTCAACGCAAGGGTCGGCGACGCGGAACGGCAGACGTTCCTCGCGCTCTGGGACGACGCCCTGCAGCCGGCATTGAATACAGCCCCGACCTGGGTGCTGCGCGACTACCATTCGCCGAACCTGTTGTGGCTGCCGGATCGCGACGGCATCGCGCGCGTCGGCCTCCTCGACTTCCAGGACGCGCAGATGGGACCGGCGGCCTACGACCTCGCCTCGCTGTTGCAGGACGCACGCGTCGACGTGCCCGAGCGCATCGAGATCGCCCTGCTGTCGCGCTACGTGCGCGCGCGCCATGAGGCGGACCCGGCCTTCGACGCCACCGGCTTCGCCCTCGTCTACGCGACGCTCGCCGCGCAGCGCGCCTCGAAGATCCTCGGCATCTTCGCCCGCCTCGACCGCCGCGACGGCAAGCCGCAATATTTGCGTCACATGCCCCGCGTATGGGCCTATTTGCAGCGCGCGCTCGCGCACCCCGCGCTGGCGCCGATGAAGGCGTGGTACCGCGCGCACGTGCCGAGGATCAGCAGCTGACCCCCATTGTAGCCACGATGCAGAACACGCCCCGCACCGCCATGGTACTCGCCGCCGGCCTCGGCACGCGCATGCGGCCGCTCACCGACCGCGTGCCGAAACCGCTGGTCGACGTCGCGGGCAAGCCGCTCATCGACCACGTGCTCGCACGGCTCGTCGAGGCGGGCGTCGAACGCGCCGTGGTCAACGTGCACTACAAAGCCGAGCAGATCGAGAAGCACTTGCGCGATTGGCACCAGCCGCAGGTCGCTATCTCCGACGAGCGTGGGCTTCTGCTCGGCACCGGCGGCGGCGTGGTGAAGGCGTTGCCCGGTCTCGGCG
Source organism: uncultured Pseudomonadota bacterium (assembly GCA_963829755.1). Taxonomy (GTDB): domain Bacteria; phylum Pseudomonadota; class Alphaproteobacteria; order Rhizobiales; family Xanthobacteraceae; genus Pseudolabrys. The sequence continues at coordinate 28,980 of CAWHJV010000006.1, forward strand.
AAGCGCCGTTCTATCTCATCAATTCCGACACTATCTGGATCGACAGCGTCACGCCCAATCTCGTGCGGCTGGCGGCGGCCTTCGATCCCGCCACCATGGACGCGCTGCTGCTGCTGGCGTCGACCACCGGCAGCATCGGCTATCGCGGCCGCGGCGACTTCACCATGCTGCCGGACGGCCGCCTGCGAAAGCGCGGCGAGCGTGAGGTGGCGCCGTTCGTCTACGCGGGCGCGGCGATCCTGACGCCGGCGCTGTTCAGGGATCCGCCGCCCGAGGCCTTCGCCCTCACCGATCTGTTCGCGCGCGCGGCCGAACACGGCCGTCTGCACGGGCTGCGGCTGGAAGGCCAATGGATGCACGTCGGCACGCCGGAGGCGATCGGCGAGGCGGAAGCGGCGATCAAGGCGAGCGCGGAATAATCTCAGCTTGGCGTCCCGGGCGCAGCGCGGCATGAAATGACGCGCTGCAGACCCGGGACCCCGGTTGTTGAAGAAAGCGGGGTCCCGGATCTGCGGTGCATCGCTTCGCTACGCTCGCGATGCACCGCGTCCGGGACACGAATCCCTTCAAAGCGTATATGCTTCGAGCTATGCCGGCAACTCAGCCCAACGTGTTCAATATTCCCGCCTCGGCGCCGTTCCTGTCGGTGCTGATCGACGCTTTGTGCGCTGGCAAGCTGGTGCCCGGCTTTCCCGCCTCCGGCGATCCGCTGGAACTCGCCCGCGCCACGCTCTATCTGCCGACCCGGCGCGCCGGCCGGCTGGCGCGCGAGGTATTCCTCGACCGGCTAGGCGAGGCGGCATTGCTGCCGCGCATCGTCGCGCTCGGGGACCTCGACGAGGACGAGATCGCCTTTGCCGAAGCCGCCACCGGCGAACTGGCGGAAACGGCACTGTCGTTGCCGGAAGCGATCAAGCCGCTCGAGCGCCGGCTGCTGCTCGGCGAACTGATCCTGAAATGGGCGAACTCGCCGGAGGTGCGCACGGCGCACGGCGCGCCGCTGATCGCCAATACGCCCTCGGCCGCGCTCGGTCTGGCCGACGACCTCGCCCGCCTGATGGACGACATGGTGACGCGGCAGGTGAACTGGGACCGGCTCGACACGCTGGTGCCCGACGAGCTCGATCCCTATTGGCAGCTTTCGCTGCGCTTCCTGCAAGTCGCGCGCGAGGCTTGGCCGGCTTTACGCGCCGAGCGCGGGGCCATCGAAGCCGCCGAACGCCGCGACGCGCTGATCGAAGCGGAAGCCAAACGCCTCGCCGGCAGCGACGCGCCGGTGATCGCCGCCGGTTCCACCGGCTCGATGCCGGCGACCGCCAAGCTGCTCGCCACCATCGCCACGCTGCCGCACGGCGCCCTGGTGCTGCCCGGCCTCGACAGGCATCTCGACGAAACGTCGTGGCAGACGATCGCCGGCAACGACGGCGACGAGACCCACGACAGCCTGCCCGCCGCCGGCCACGCGCAGTTCGCCATGCATGCCCTGCTCGACCGCATCGGCATCAAGCGCGACGAAGTCGTGCCGCTGGGCGACGACGAACCGCGCGGACGTGACATCCTGATTTCGGAAGCCTTGCGCCCGGCCGCCACCACCGAGCGCTGGCAGGCGCGCATCGGCGACACCGAATTCGACCGGGCGGTGGATGCCGGGCTGGCGTCACTGAGCGCCATCGAAGCCGCCAATGCCGAGGAAGAGGCGCTCGCTATCGCGGTCGCCTTGCGCGAGGCTCTGCAAGACAAAGACAAGACCGCCGCGCTGGTGACGCCCGACCGCGCGCTCGCCCGCCGCGTGGTGGCGGCGCTGGCGCGCTGGAACGTGCCGGTCGACGATTCCGGCGGCGACGCGCTCGCCGACACGAGCGCGGGCGTGTTCGCGCGGCTCGCCGCGCAAGTGGCGCTGCATGGCCTGGAGCCGGTGCCACTGCTGGCGCTGCTGAAGCATCCCCTGCTGCGGCTCGGCGCCAAGGCCGGCGCGCACCAGACCGCCATCGCCGCACTCGAGCTCGCGCTCTTGCGCGGGCCGCGGCCGAAGCCGGGCAGCGCGGCGCTCGCCGATGCGCTGAAACATTTCCGCGAGAACCGGCACGACGATCTGCACGCCAGCGATCCGCGCCTGAAGATCGGCGAGCCCGATCTCGATGCCACCGCCGACCTGATCGCGCGGTTCGCGCAAGCGCTGGCGCCGCTGGAAACACGCGAAGGCCGCGACCAGCCGCTCGCGGCTTTCGCGACGGCCCATCGCGCGGTGCTCGAGAACCTCAGCCGCGATGGCGGCGACAGCCTCGCCTTCGCCGGCCATGACGGCAAAGCCTTGAAGCAGGCGCTCGACGATCTCACCGAAAGCCCGTCGGCGCAGGGGCTGGCCGTGGCGCGCGCCGACTACGCCGAGCTGTTCGAGGCCGCGCTCGGCGACCGGGTGGTGCGGCGGCCGGAAGTCCGCGACGTGCGCGTGCACATTTACGGGCCGCTGGAAGCGCGTCTGCAACGCATCGACCGCGTGGTGCTGGGGGGCTTGAACGAAGGCACCTGGCCGCCGGAAACGCGCAGCGACCCGTGGCTGTCGCGACCGATGCGGCGCGCGCTCGGCCTCGATCCGCCCGAGCGCCGCATCGGGCTTTCGGCGCACGACTTCGCGCAAGCCTTTGGCGCGCCCGAGGTGATCCTGGCGCGCGCCGCCAAGCTCGCCGGCGCGCCGACCGTGACCTCGCGCTTCGTGCAGCGCATCGCCGCGCTCGCCGGCAAGGCGCGCTGGGATGAAGTCATCGCGCGCGGCGAGCGCTATCTCGGCTACGCCCGCGCGCTCGATCACCCGGACGCCGTCACGCCGGCCAGGCGTCCCGAGCCGCGGCCGCCGCGCGATGCCCGGCCGAGCAAGCTGTCGGTGACGGCCATCGAGGACTGGCTGCGCGACCCCTACACCGTCTACGCCAAGTTCATTCTGCGCCTCGCGCCGCTCGACGCCGTCGATACGCCGCCGGGCGCGCGCGATCGCGGCACCGTCATTCACGGCGCCATCGGCGACTACACGGTCGAATTCAAGGACGGCGCGCCGGCCGATCCGATGAAGGAGCTGATGCGGCTCGGCGACAAGCATTTCGCGAAGCTGGCCGACTATCCGGAAGCGCGCGCCTTCTGGTGGCCGAGGTATGAGCGCATCGCGCGCTGGTTCGCGCAATGGGATCACGAGCGCCGCCAGGGCCTCGGCGCGCTGTTTGCGGAGATCGACGGCAGGCTTGAATTTCCGGTCGGCGAACGCAGCTTCACCTTGACCGCGCGGGCCGACCGCATCGAGCGCCGCGCCGACGGCTCCTACGCCATCCTCGACTACAAGACCGGCCAGGCCCGCACCGAGAAGCAGGTGCGCACGGGACTCGCGCCGCAATTGACCCTGGAAGCCGCCATCCTGCGCGCGGGCAAGTTCGGCGACCTGCCGCCCGGCCCGGTGAGCGAGATCGGCTACGTGACGCTCAAGGGCGGCGAGCCGGCGGGCCTACCCTGTCCGATCAACTTCAAGGAGGGCACGCCCGACAGCCAGGCCGACACGGCGCTCGCCAAGCTGAAGGCGCTCGCCGCCACCTTCGAGGACGAGAGCAAGCCGTACTACTCGCTCGTCCATCCCATGTGGAAGACGCATTACGGCGATTACGACCATCTCGCGCGGGTGAAGGAATGGTCGCTCACCGGCGGTGACGAGGGAGGCGGCGAATGACCGCGCGCACCATCCCCAGCGACGTGCGCGCGGTGCAGATCGAGGCCGCCAACCCGGAGGTTTCCGCCTTCGTCTCGGCCAATGCCGGCTCCGGCAAGACGCATGTGCTGGCGCAGCGCGTGATCAACCTGCTGCTCGGCGGCTGCGACCCGGCCAAGATCCTCTGCATCACCTTCACCAAGGCCGCCGCCGCCAACATGGCGAACCGGGTGTTCTCAACGCTCGCGCAATGGACCGCGCTCGATGACGACGCGCTCAACGCGCAGATCGCGCTCAGCACCGGCAAGCCGGCGACCTTCGCCGACCGGGTGCGGGCGCGGCGGCTGTTCGCCTCCGCGCTGGAGACGCCGGGCGGACTTAAGGTTCAGACCATCCACGCCTTCTGCACCCGGCTGCTGCATCAGTTTCCGTTCGAGGCCAATGTTGGCGCCCGCTTCACGGTGCTGGACGAGGCCTCCACCGCGCAACTCCTCGACCGGCTGACCCTCGACGTGCTGCTGGAAGCCGCCGCCAATCCGGACAGCCGGCTCGGGCAGGCGCTCGCCGCGGCCATCGTGGTCGCCGCCGACCAGACCTTCAAGGACGTGGTGGGCGAGGCCATCTTCGAGCGCGACGCCATCGCCGCATGGCTGAAAGAAGCCGGCGGTCTCGATGCGGCCATCGACGCGCTGTCGCAAAGCCTCGGGCTCGATCCCGCCGACACTTTGGAGAGCGTCGAAGCCGAATATTTCGCCGCCTCGTTCATCCCCGCCGACGAATGGCCGGCGCTGATGGAAATTCTTTCGACCGGCTCGACCAACGACCAGAAGCAGGCCACGGCGCTGGAAGCCGCGCGCGCGGCGCACGGGCGCGAGCGCGTCGACAGCTATCTGAAGGTCTTTTGCACGGCGGAACGCGAGCCGCGCAAGAGCATCATCACCAAGAAGCTCGCAACCGCGCACCCCACCTGGGCCGAGCTGCTATGGCAGGAGCAGGCGCGCCTCATGGCCCTGCTCACCCGCGAACGCGCCTTGCAGGCCCGCGAGCGCACCCGCGCGCTCGTCACCATCGCGGCCGAAGTGATCGATCGCTACGGCACGGAGAAAGAGCGCCGCGCCCTGCTCGACTACGAGGACCTCATCGACAGGACGCTGGCGCTGTTCCGCGACACTTCCGCCGCCTGGGTGCTCTACAAGCTCGATCTCGGCATCGACCACATGCTGATCGACGAGGCGCAGGACACCAGCCCCAAGCAGTGGGAAATCGTCAGGACCATCGCCTCCGAGTTCATGCCCGGCGGCGCGCGCGGCGACGTCAAGCGCACCATCTTCGCGGTCGGTGACGAGAAGCAGTCGATCTTCTCGTTCCAGGGCGCCGCGCCCAAGGCTTTCGACGACATGCGCCGGCTGTTCGCCCGCCAGTTCGACGCGCCGGAGCTCGGCTGGCGGCACCTGCGCTTCCACCGTTCCTTCCGCTCCGGGCAGAACGTGCTCGGCTCGGTCGACCGCGTGTTCGCCGCCCGCGAGGTCTATTCAAGCGTCACCACCGACGAGATCGGTATTCCCGAGCACCAGGCGCTGCCCGACACCGCGCCCGGGCTGACGGAAATCTGGGACCTGATCAAGCCGGCGGAGAAGAAGGAGATCGAGGGCTGGGACGCGCCCTTCGACACCGAGAGCGAGGAAAGCCCGCGCGTGCAGCTCGCCCGCCGCATCGCCGAGCACGTCAAGCTGTGGCGCGCGCGCGGCCTGAAGGCCGGCGACGTGCTTGTCCTGGTGCGCCAGCGCGGGCCGCTGTTCGAGGCCATCATCCGCGCCTTGAAGAACGCGGGCGTGCCGGTCGCCGGCGCCGACCGGCTGGTGCTCACCGCGCACATCGCGGTCATGGACCTGATGGCGCTCGCCGATTGTCTGCTGCTGGAGGGCGATGACCTCGCGCTTGCCGCCGTGCTGAAGAGCCCGCAATTCGGCATCAGCGAGGAGCAATTGTTCGAACTCGCCTGGAATCGCGGCAAGCGGCCGCTGCGCGCCAGTCTGCGCGATCAAGCGAAAGACGACGAACTCTTCCGCGCCATCAATGAAGAGCTCGACGACCTCGCTCGCGCCGCCCGGCACATGACGCCGTTCGGCTTCTTCGCCCAGGTGCTGGGCGCCAAAAAGGGCCGCAAGAAGTTCCTCGCCCGCCTCGGGCCGGAGGCCAACGACGCCCTCGACGAATTCCTCAACCTCGCGCTCGACTACGAGCAACGCGAGACGCCTTCCTTGCAGGGCTTCCTGGCCTGGCTGCGCGCGGCGCAATCCGAGGTGCGCCGCGACATGGAAATGGCGCGCGACGAGGTGCGGGTGATGACCGTGCACGGCGCCAAGGGACTGGAAGCCAACACCGTCGTCCTCGCCGACACCACCACGCCGCCGGCGGGCTCGCATCCGCCCAAGCTGCTCGAGCTGGAAAACGGAAACATCGTTTGGGCCAAGGGCAAGACCGAAGACACCGACGCGATGGCGATCGCGCGCCAGAGCGCGCTCGATGCCGAGCGCGACGAATACCGCCGGCTGCTCTATGTCGCAATGACGCGCGCGGCGGAACGGCTGGTGGTGTGCGGCGCGCAGGGCGACAAGAAGATTCCCGACGGCTGCTGGTATCGGCTCGTGCGCGACGCGCTGCAAGACGAATGCGTGAGCGAGCCCGCCGACGACGGCAGCGGCGACGTGTTGCGCTATCGCAAGCTCGAGACGGTAGAAGAGGCCGTGCAAGACGAATCCGGCGCGAAGACAACGCCACCGGCCACACTGCCGGATTGGCTGACGCAGGCCGCGCCGGCCGAGCCGCCGGGCCTACGCACCGTCACGCCATCGAACACCGGCGACTACGGCGCACGCCCGCCGGCCGGCGCCGGCGTCAACGCGGCGCTTTTGCGCGGCTCGCTCATCCATCGCCTGTTGCAGGCGCTGCCGGACATTCCTGCCGAGCGCCGGCATGCCGCGGCGCAGGATTATCTCGCGCGCGCGGGCGACAAGTTGCCCGCCGAGGAACGCGGCACGATCGCCGGACAGGTGCTGCGCGTCATCGACGATCCGGCCTTCCGCGAAGCCTTCCAGCCGGGCAGCCGCGCCGAGGTGCCCATCGTCGGCAAGGTGGCGATCGACGGCGAAGCCGTACGGGTGTCCGGCCAGATCGACCGGCTCGCGGTCACGGCGAAGTCCGTCCTCATCTGCGACTTCAAGACCAACCGCTTAGCCCCGCGCCGAATCGAAGACGTGCCCCCGGCCTACCTCGTGCAGCTTGCGCTCTACCGCGCCGTGCTCACCGGGCTTTACCCCGGCCGCACCATCCGAGCCGCCCTGCTCTGGACCGAAGTACCTGATCTGATGGAGCTTTCCGGCGCCGCGCTGGACGCGGCCCTGGCCCGCGTCACCGGCACGTGACTCCGCCTTGACGCTGAGGGGGCCCGTTCATAGGTTCTGCTCCTCGCAATTCCCGGGCGCCTCAACCCGCCCCGTCACAGCTAATGAGGTACTGCCATGGCCGTCGGCAAGACGTCTGACGCAAGTTTCGAATCGGACGTGATCAACTCGTCCGAGCCGGTGGTTGTCGATTTCTGGGCGGAGTGGTGCGGCCCCTGCCGCATGATCGCGCCGGCGCTTGAGGAGATCGCCGAGCAGCTTGGCGACAAGGTCAAGATCGTCAAGCTCAACGTCGACGAGAACCCGAACGTCGCCGCCAAGTACGGCATCATGTCGATCCCGACCCTGATGATGTTCAAGGGCGGCGAGATCGCCTCGCGCCAGGTCGGTGCCGCGCCGAAGCAGAAGCTGCATCAGTGGATCTCGAGCGCGGTGTGAACCGCGCCGCCCGATTGAAGATGTTGCAACGGCCGGGGCTCGCCCCGGCCGTTTTGTTTGCGAAGTGTCGCGCGGCCTCTCCACCGCCATGGTCCGCGAAAGCGAACAATCCCGTACTCCGCAGCTTTTCGCGGCTTCATCCTTCGAGACGCATCGCTAACGCGAAGCTCTTCAGGATGGGGCCGAGAGATGCCTGCGTTTACTGGGTCTCCGCCTTCGCAGGGACGACAGAAGGAGATTACTCCGGCAAGGTCCCGTTTTCGCGCAGCACGTCGCCGGCGAGATAAAGCGAGCCGGTGATCAGGATGCGCGGCGGCGGATCGAGATCGAGCTTGCGCACGGCCTCCAGCGCTTCGCGGAGATTGTCGCGGCTGGTCGCCGGCAGGCCGATGGCGCGTGCGGCGGCGGCGAGCTGTTCCGCCGGCACGCCGGACTGAGCGCTGGGGATCGGCACCGCGATCATCCGGCGCGCCAGGCCGGTGAAGTTGTGCAGGAACCCCTCGGCATCCTTGTTCGACAACATGCCGACGATCAGCACCAGCGGCCGCGACACGCGCTCTTCCAGGTCGGCGAGCGTCGCGGCAATGGCACGGCCCCCGTCCGGGTTGTGCCCGCCGTCGAGCCACAGCTCGCTGCCGGGCGGCGCCAGATCGACCAGCGCGCCCTGCGGCAGGCGGTGCAGCCGCGCCGGCCAGTCCACCCTGGTCATGCCGGCCTCATAGGCCGAAGGCGGCAGCTTGAACGCGGTCAAGGTGCGCAGGGCCGCGATCGCCATGCCGGCGTTCTCGAACTGATGGCGGCCGTGGAGCCTTGGCGCCGGCAGGTCGAGCAAGCCGGCCTCGTCCTGATAGACGAGGCGGCCGCGTTCCTCGGTCGCCGTCCAATCCTCGCCGGCGATCTTGAGCGGCGCGTCCAGCCGCGCCGCCTGACGCTCGATCGCACGCAACGCATCGCGCGCTTGCGAGGCGACGATGGCCGGCACGCCGCGCTTGAGGATGCCGGCCTTTTCGGTGGCGATCTTCTCCAGGCTGTCGCCCAGGAAATCGATGTGGTCGATCGAGATACGGGTAATCACGGTCGCCAGCGGATGGGCGATGACGTTGGTGGCGTCGAGCCGGCCGCCGAGGCCAACCTCCAGCAAGAGGATGTCCGCCGGATGGCGCGCGAACAGCAGGAGCCCCGCCGCGGTCGTGATCTCGAACACCGTGATGGGCGCGTCGCCGTTGGCGCGCTCGCATTCCTCCAGCACGGCGGCGAGCTCGTCGTCGGAGACGAGCCTGCCCTCGCACCCGAACTCGGGCTTGCCCGAGTTCGGCAACTTAGAAAGGCCGAAGTCGGATGAATCCGACTTCGGTTGCGCCCCGAGACGGAAGCGCTCGTTGAAGCGCACCAAGTGGGGCGAGGTGTAGGTGTGCACCCGTTTTCCCCCCGCTTCCAGAAAGGCGCGCAGGAAGGCGATGGTGGAACCCTTGCCGTTGGTGCCGGCGACGTGGATCACCGGCGGCAGCTTCCACTCGGGATGGCCGAGCGCGGCCAGCAGGCGCTCGATGCGGCCAAGCGAGAGATCGATGCGCTTGGGATGCAGCGCGGTCAACCGGGCGAGAATGGAGTCGATGGGGGTCATATCAGTCAAAGGCATTTGGTGCCGGCCGGTGCATTCCTTTCCGCTCGTCCCCGCGCGCAGACATCGGGTCTACCCGATGTCCGCATCTGATCGCCCGGCAAGCCGACTTGCGGGGACCCAGGGCCACATTGTCGATAGTCACCGCTTGTTGTCCTGGATTCCCGCTTGCGCGGGAATGAGCGGGTTGAAACGCCGCGTCCTTCAGGCGCGACGGAGATCGGTATAGCGCTTGGCGATGCACGCCGTCACGTCGGGGTTTGCGCCGCCGGTTGAACCGGTGCTTCGGGCGGCGGCAATGGCGCGGCTTTGGCAGGTGCCGGGGTCTTGGTCAACAGCCGGCACAGTTCCGCAAGCGTCGCCCGCAGCCGATTCCGGTGCACCACCATGTCGACCATGCCGTGGGCCGCGAGGTATTCCGCGCGCTGGAAGCCTTCCGGCAGTTTCTCGCGGATGGTCTGCTCGATGACGCGCGGCCCGGCGAAGCCGATCAGCGCACCGGGCTCGGCCAATTGCACGTCGCCGAGCATGGCATAAGAGGCGGTGACGCCGCCCGTGGTCGGGTTCGTCAACACGACGATGTAGGGCCGTTTGGCCTCGCGCAGCATCTGAATGGCGGCGGTTGTGCGCGGCATCTGCATCAGCGAGAGGATGCCTTCCTGCATGCGCGCGCCGCCGGACGCGGCGAACATGATGAACGGCGTCTGCCGCTGCACCGCGGTCTGCAGGCCGGTGACCACCGCTTCGCCGGCCGCCATGCCCAGCGAGCCGCCCATGAAGTCGAAATCCTGCACGGCGATGGTGACCATCTGGCCTTCCAACCGGCCGACGCCGATCTTCACCGCGTCCTGCTGGCCGGTCTTGGCGCGGGCGTCGCGCAGGCGGTCGGCGTAGCGGCGCTCGTCGCGGAAGCGCAGCGGATCGACCGGCACCTCCCGCACCGCGATGTCCTCGAACTCGCCGCTGTCGAACATGCCCTTCAGGCGCAACGGTGCCGAAATGCGCATGTGATAGTTCGAAGCCGGGATGACGAACTGGTTGGCCTCGACGTCCTTGTAGAACACGAGCTGGCCCGTCTCCGGACATTTGATCCAGAGGTTTTCCGGCGTCTCGCGGCGCAGGAAGCCGCGGATTTTCGGCCGGACGACGTTGGAGATCCAATTCATGCGTCAACCCGTCGTGCTGAACGCACGCCCTGTGCGATGCCGGCCACCGTATCGCTGACCGCCGTGACCGTGCCGGCGGTCGCCTTGCCGTCCTTGTCGAGGGTCTTGGCCAGCGCATCGATCAGGGCCGATCCCACCACCACGCCGTCCGCACCCTCGGCAATCGCCCGGGCGCTGGCCGCGTTCTTGACGCCGAAACCGACCGCCACCGGCAGGCCGGTATGGCGCTTGATCCGCGCAACCGCCGTCGTCACCTTGGACGTATCCGGAACGGCCGAGCCGGTAACGCCGGTGATCGACACGTAATAGACGAAACCCGACGTGTTGTTGAGCACCGCCGGCAGCCGCTTATCGTCGGTGGTCGGCGTCGCCAGGCGGATGAAGTTGAGCCCGGCTTTGAGCGCCGGGATGCAGAGCTCCTCGTCTTCCTCCGGCGGCAGGTCGACGACGATCAGGCCGTCGACGCCGGCCGCCTTGGCGTCGGCGAGGAACGTATCGACGCCGTAGATGTAGATCGGATTGTAGTAGCCCATCAGCACGATCGGCGTCGCGTCGTCGTTTTTGCGGAAGTCGCGCACCATCGCCAGCGTCTTGGTCATGCGCTGGCCGGCACGAAGCGCGCGCTGGCCGGCCGCCTGGATCGAGGGCCCGTCGGCCATGGGGTCGGTGAACGGCATGCCGAGCTCGATCACGTCGGCGCCGGCTTTCGGCAGCGCCTTCATGACCGCGAGCGAGGTTTCGGGATCGGGATCGCCCGCCATGGTGAACGTCACCAGCGCGGCACGGCCTTCATCTTTCAACGCGGCGAAGCGCTTTTCGATGCGGGTGGTCATTTGTTCTTGCTTTCGAGAAACGCTTCGACCGATGCGAGGTCCTTGTCGCCGCGGCCGGAGACATTGACCACCATCAGGTGATCCTTCGGCTTTTGCGGCGCGAGCTCCAGCACCCTGGCCAAAGCATGCGCCGGCTCCAGCGCCGGGATGATGCCTTCGAGCCGGCTGATGAGCTGGAACGCGGCCACCGCTTCGTCGTCGGTGGCGGAGAGGAATTTCACCCGGCCCATGTCGTTGAGCCAGGCGTGCTCGGGACCGATGCCGGGATAATCGAGCCCGGCGCTGATCGAATGCGCCTCGATGATCTGGCCGTCGTCGTCCATCAGGAGATAGGTGCGGTTGCCGTGCAGCACGCCCGGGCGGCCGCCGGCGATCGAGGCCGCGTGCTGGCCGCTCGGCACCCCGTGGCCGGCCGCCTCCACGCCATAGATTTCGATACCCTCGTCGTCGAGGAACGGATGGAACAGGCCCATGGCGTTGGAGCCGCCGCCGATGCAGGCGACGAGCGAATCCGGCAGCCGGCCTTCGGCTGCCATCATCTGCGCGCGCGTCTCGTTGCCGATGATCGCCTGGAAATCGCGCACCATGGCCGGATAGGGATGCGGGCCCGCCACCGTGCCGATGCAGTAGAAGGTGTCCTCGACGTTGGTGACCCAGTCACGCAGCGCCTCGTTCATGGCGTCCTTCAGCGTCTTCGAGCCGGACGTGACCGGCCGCACCTCGGCGCCGAGGATATTCATGCGCAGCACATTCGGCTTCTGCCGCTCGACGTCGACCTCGCCCATGTAGACGATGCAGGGCAGGCCGAACTTGGCACACAAAGTAGCGGTGGCGACGCCGTGCATGCCGGCGCCGGTCTCCGCGATAATGCGCTTCTTGCCCATGCGCAGGGCCAGCATGATCTGGCCGAGCACGTTGTTCACCTTGTGCGCGCCGGTGTGGTTGAGCTCCTCGCGCTTGAAGTAGATCTTGGCGCCGCCCGCCGAAAGGCCGGAGGCCGTCTTTCTTAAATGCTCGGTGAGCCGCTCGGCGAAATAGAGCGGCGACGGCCGCCCCACATAGGTCGCGAGATGGCCGTCCATCTCTTTCTGGAAAGCGGGATCGGCCTTGGCGTCGTCGTAGGCTTTTTCCAGATCGAGGATGAGCGGCATCAGCGTCTCGGCGACGAAGCGGCCGCCGTAGATGCCGAAATGCCCGCGCTCGTCCGGGCCGGTGCGGAAGGAATTGGGACGCTGCACGCTCATACGTTGGTCGCCTTCAGATCGAGGGGCGCCTCGGCCGCGCGCGCGGCGCGGACGAAGGCTTGAATCTTGTGCGGGTCCTTGACGCCGGGCCGGCTTTCGACACCGGAGGAAACATCGACGCCGGGCGCGCGGGTGATGGCGATGGCCCGCGCCACGTTATCGGGATCGAGGCCGCCCGACAGCATGAACGGCACGCCGGGCTTGACGTTGGCGAGCAGGTCCCAGTCGAACGGCTTGCCCAGTCCCCCGGGCCGGGTAGCGTCCTTGGGTGCGCGGGCGTCGAACAGAATCCGGTCGGCGACGTGGGCGTAAGAACGTACCGGCGACAGGTCCGCGCGCTCGGCGATCGGCAGCGCCTTCATGACGGGAAGTCCGTAACGCGTGCGCACCGCCACCACGCGATCCGGCGTCTCCCGCCCGTGCAATTGCAACATGTCGGGCTTCACCTCGCGCACGATGTCGGCGAGCGTGCGATCGGTGGCATCGACGGTGAGCGCGACGATGCCGGCGCGACCCTTCACGCGGCCGGCGAGCTCGCGCGCGGCCTCCAGCCCGAGATGGCGCGGGCTCGGCGGGAAGAACACGAAGCCGACCAGATCGGCGCCAGCCTCCAGCGCCACTTCAAGCGTGGCGAGCGTCCGTAGGCCGCAGATTTTGACGGTCAAAGCCATGATGCGCGGGTTTTACCGCCTTATTCCTCCGGCCGCAAAGCAGGAACCGGGTTCAAGGCTTGCCCGGCGGAATCAAGGGATGGGGCCCAAGGCCGGACCCATGTCCGGAGCCATGTCCAGAGGCGCGCTCGGCCTCGGCCGGCGGCGCGTGCTCGCGCCGGCGGATGGCGTCGATCTCGGCATGCAGGTCGCGGACGTCGCCCTCGAGCCGGCGCGCAAGCCGGCGCCATTTGCCCTGGCGGAACCAGGCCGCCACGCCGCCGACGATCACGCCCAGGATCACCAGAATGAAGATCAGCACAAACAGCGGCACGGTCGCCGCATAGGCGGGCGCGGCCGACGAGAACGGATCGAAGGAAACGGTCACCGCCTGCCGGTTCGCCACCGCGAAGGCCACGATGACGACGGCCAGCGGTATCACGATAACGGCGGTGACGATCTTGCGGAACATTGAACACCTCTCGTCCCGGGCGCGCTGACGCCGGAACTCCAACCGTCCCTAGATAACATCGAGGACCCGGCTCCGCAGCCCGGGGCGCTGAAATGACCGCGGACTTAAACGCCCGAGGCCGCGCTCTGCTCCGGCAGCTCGTCGGCGCCGTCCGCCTTATTCAGGCGTTCGCGCATTTCCTTGCCGGTCTTGAAGAACGGCACCGACTTCTCGTCGACCGAGACGTGCGCGCCAGTGCGCGGGTTGCGGCCGGTGCGGGCCGGGCGGTGCTTGACGGAAAACGCGCCGAACCCGCGCAATTCGACGCGGTCGCCGCGCGCCATGGCGGCCGTGATCTCGCCGAGGATCGCGTTAACTATGTTTTCGACGTCGCGCTGATAAAGGTGCGGATTCTGCGATGCGATGCGTTGGACAAGCTCGGACTTTATCATGACGCCGCCTTGCTCGGGGTCATCGGGAACCGGGAGGGTGCCAAAGCGCTAGCAGACCGTCAAGATTTAGTCGCTCCACCGCCCGCACCGCGCCCCAATCTTCCAGGCGCCGCGCCGCCGCCGACAGGCCGACCGCGTCGAAGGTCCAGGCCGCCACATGCAGGAAAGAAAGCTCGCTGAAGCGCGGCTGCAGCGCATAATCCCGCACCGGAAGATTTGCCTGCACGTGCTTCGCCTTTTCCAGCCAGGCGATGGCGGTCTTCTCGTTGCCGAGACTGTCGATCAGCTTCAGCGGCAGGCCCTGGCGGCCGGTGAAGACACGGCCGTCATCGACAGCCGACAACTGAGCCTCGGTCATGTTGCGGCGGGTCTTCACGAGATTTTTGAACCAGGCGTAGGAATCGAGCACGATCGACTGGATGGCCGCGCGCGCCTCGGGGCTCGTGGGCTCGAAGCCGTTGGGGGCGGCCTTCAGCGGCGTGGATTTGATCGACTCCACTTTGACGCCCAGGGTCTTCAGCGCCTCGGTGAAGTTCGGATACTGGAACAGCACGCCGATGGAGCCGACCAGCGAGGTATCTTCGGCAACGATATGGTCGCACGACAGCGCCGCGATATAGGCGCCGGAGGCGGCCAGGCCATCCACCACGACAACCGTCGGCTTCTTCGCCTGCAGGGCGCGCAAGCTGTTGTAGAGCTGCTGCGAGCCGGCGGTGGTGCCGCCCGGACTGTTGATGTGCACGATCACCGCGCGCGCGGCCTTCGACTTGGCGAGCTTGTCCAGCGCGTCGACGCGTTGCTGGTTGTCGCGGATGAGGCCCTTGATGTGCAGGCGCGCGATATAGCCCGGCTGCGGCAACAGATGCCCGGCGGGCGTCAGCGCGGCAATAAGGCCGACCACCGCCAGCAGCACGACGACCAGTGCGCTGACGCGCCAGAAGGTGAGCTTGCGCCGCAGCCGGCGGCGATCGACGATGGCATCGGCATCGAGCGACATGGGTTGCGATCCTCGAGACGCGGAGACGGTCCGTTACGGCGCCCGCGGGGCCGGTTCCTGTGCCAATTCTTGGCACGAAATTGTTGGCACGAACATGTCGAAAAGAAAAACCCCCGGGGCGCGCGCCCCGGGGGCCTGTTTTGGCCTGCGAGAGAGCCTTAGTCCTCGCTCTTTTCGGTCTCGGCTCTCGCTCTCGGTCTCGCTCTCGCCCTCGGCGCCGGCGCGCTGCTTGAGCGCGGCGCCCAGGATGTCGCCGAGCGACGCACCCGAATTGGACGAGCCATATTGCGCGATGGCTTCCTTCTCCTCGGCCACTTCCAGGGCCTTGATGGAGATGCCGATCTTGTGGGTCTTGCGGTCGAACTGGGTGATGCGCGCGTCCACCTTCTGGCCGACGGCGAAACGCTCGGGGCGCTGCTCGCCGCGGTCGCGGGCGAGATCGGAGCGCTTGATGAACGCGGTAACGTCGGAGCCGGCGATCTTCACGTCGATGCCGGAATCCTTCACTTCGATCACCTCGCAGGTGACCACCGCGCCCTTCTTCAGCTCGCCGGCCGATTCCATCGGATCGCCCGCGAGCTGCTTGATGCCGAGCGCGATGCGCTCCTTGTCCACGTCGACGTCGATGACCTGGGCCTTGACCACGTCGCCCTTCTTGTACTCGTCGATCACCTGCTCGCCCGGACGCTTCCAGTCGAGATCGGACAGATGGACCATGCCGTCGACGTCGCCGTCGAGGCCGAGGAACAGGCCGAATTCGGTCTTGTTCTTGACCTCGCCTTCGACCACCGAACCGGGCGGGTGCTTCTCGACGAACACCTCCCACGGGTTCCGCATGGTCTGCTTGAGGCCGAGCGAAATACGGCGCTTGACCGGGTCGACCTCGAGGATCTGCACTTCCACTTCTTGCGAGGTGGCGACGATCTTGCCGGGGTGGACGTTCTTCTTGGTCCACGACATCTCGGAGACGTGGATAAGGCCCTCGATGCCCGGCTCCAGCTCCACGAAGGCGCCGTAGTCGGTGATGTTGGTGACGCGGCCCTTGAACTTGGCGGCCACCGGATACTTGGCCTCGATGCCCTGCCACGGATCGTCCAGCAGCTGCTTCATGCCGAGCGAGATGCGGTGGGTCTCGTGGTTGATCTTGATAATCTTGACATTGACGTGCTGGCCGATCGAAAGCACCTCGGTCGGGTGATTGACGCGCCGCCACGCGATGTCGGTGACGTGCAGCAGGCCGTCGATGCCGCCGAGGTCGACGAAGGCGCCGTAGTCGGTGATGTTCTTCACCACGCCCTCGATCACCTGACCCTCTTCGAGGTTCTGCACCAGCTCCTGGCGCTGCTCGGCGCGGGTCTCTTCCAGCACAGTGCGGCGCGAGACGACGATGTTGCCGCGGCGGCGGTCCATCTTCAGGATCTGGAACGGCTGATTGACGTTCATCAGCGGGGTGACGTCGCGGATCGGGCGGATGTCCACCTGCGAACGCGGCAGGAAGGCCACGGCGCCGTCGAGGTCGACGGTGAAGCCGCCCTTGACCTGGTTGAAGATGACGCCGGTGACCTTCTCGTTGTTGTTGAAGGCCTTCTCCAGCTTGCCCCAGCTCTCCTCGCGCCGCGCCTTGTCACGCGACAGCACCGCCTCACCGAGCGCGTTCTCGACGCGCTCCAGGTAGACCTCGACTTCGTCGCCGATCTTGATCTCGGACTGGCGTCCGGGCGCCGCGAACTCGCGCAGGGCGACGCGCCCTTCGGTCTTCAGCCCGACGTCGATGACGGCGAGGTCCTTTTCGATACCGACGACCGTACCCTTGATGACGGAACCTTCCTGCAGGTTTCCGCCCTCGAAGGACTCGTCGAGCATGGCGGCGAAATCTTCACGCGTGGGGGTCTGGGTTGCAGCGGTGGCCATAGAATCTCCTGTTGAGCGGTTGCGCCGGCGGGTTGGAATGGCGTTTCAAAAGCGCGGGCCGAAGTTTCCGCAATGCTTCGGCGGCCTCCGGAATCCCGGATGGCCGGCACAAAAACCGTGCTTCTGGAACGATTGAGCTCTCGAAGGGCAGCGCGTCGCCGAGGCGCGAGCGGGGCTTTGTCCTCCAACAGCGAGGGGCGGTCAGCCGCGCCCTCGGCCCGCTCGGGAGCCCTCGACGATGTCGATGGCGGCCCTGATTGCCGCGTCTATATCCAAAGTTGTCGTATCCAGCAAGTATGCATCCGGGGCCTGCTTCAAAGGGGCGGCGGCCCGGTTCATGTCGCGCGCGTCGCGGGCCCGGATGTCCGTCAATACCGCCGCCGCGTCGGCCGGCTGCCCGGAAGCCGCATATTCCCGGGCCCGCCGCCCGGCCCTGACCTCCGGTGTGGCTGTGACGAATATCTTCACCTCGGCGTCCGGGCAGATGACCGTGCCGATATCGCGCCCGTCCAGGACGGCGCCGGGGGGTTTGGCGGCGAAATCGCGCTGGAAGGCCAACAAAGCCCCCCGCACCGCGGGAATGGCCGAAACCACCGACGCCGCCTCGCCAACGCTGGCGCCCTTGAGGGCTTTTTCGTCGAATTTCGCCGGATCCAGCGCCTGGGCGGCCGCCACCGCCGCCTGGGCGTCGTCGGGGCGCTGGCCGGCGTCGAGCAGGCCCTTCGCCACCGCCCGATAAAGCAGGCCGGTGTCGAGATGGCGCAGGCCATAATGGGCGGCGAGCTTCTTGCCCAGGGTGCCCTTGCCGGAGGCGGCGGGGCCGTCGATGGCGATGATCATCCCAAATCCGCCCCGAGGGAGCGCATCAGCTCGGTGAAGCCGGGAAAGCTGGTGGCGATGAAGGTGGAATCGTCAATGCGTACCGCATTTTCACTGGCGAGCCCCATGACCACGGCGGACATGCCGATGCGGTGATCCATGTGAGTCCTGACCTCGCCGCCGCCGGCGACCGTGCCGCCAGGTCCTTTACCTTGCACGATCATGTCGTCGCCCTCGATCTCCACCGTCACCCCGTTCACGCGTAGCATGTCGGCGGTGGCTTCCAGGCGATCGCTTTCCTTCACCCGCAGCTCCTGCAGGCCCTTCATGCGGGTCGTGCCCTCGGCAAAGGCCGCGGCCACCGCCAGCACCGGGTATTCGTCGATCATCGACGGCGCCCGCTCGGCCGGCACCTCGACGCCCTTCAGCTTGGAGAACCGCGCCCGCAGGTCGGCCACTTCCTCGCCGCCGTCGGCGCGTGTTTCCAGGGCTTCGATGTCCGCGCCCATCTCGCGCAGCGTCGTATAGAGCCCGGTGCGCAGCGGGTTGGTCATCACGGCTTCCAGCACCAGCTCCGAGCCCGGCACGATCAGCGCCGCCACCAGCGGGAACGCAGCCGACGAAGGATCGGCCGGCACCACCACCTGCGCCGGGCTCAATTCCGGCTGGCCGGTGAGGGTGATGCGGCGGCCGTGCGGCCCGTGCGGCTTGCTGACGATTTTGGCGCCGAAATGCTTGAGCATGCGTTCGGTGTGGTCGCGGCTCGCTTCCGTCTCGATCACCGTGGTTTCGCCCGCCGCGGCAAGCCCCGCCAGGAGCACCGCCGACTTGAGCTGGGCCGACGGCACCGGCGATTCGTAGACGATCGGCAGCGGATCGGCGGCGCCGGCGAGCGTGATGGGCAGGCGGCCGCCTTCCGCCGCCGCGACGACCCGGGCGCCCATGCGCTCCAGCGGGTCGAGCACGCGCCGCATGGGCCGCTTGCGCAAGCTAGCATCGCCGTCGAAGGTCAGGGTCACCGGCGCGCCCGCCACCGCCCCCAGCACGAGCCGGCAGCCGGTGCCGGAATTGCCGAAGTCCAGGGGCGCCGCCGGAGCGGCAAAGCCGCCGACCCCGACGCCATGAATTCGCCACACCCCGTCCTCGCCGCGGCTGAGCCGGGCGCCCAGCGCCCGCATGGCCTCCGCCGTGTGCAGGACGTCCTCGCCCTCCAAAAGCCCCGAAACCGTGCTCTCCCCGACCGCCAGGGCGGCCAGGATGAGGGCGCGGTGGGAGATCGACTTATCGCCCGGCACCCGCACGCGGCCCCGCAGCGGGCCGGCCCGGCGGGCGGTCAAGGGGGTCAAATCGGGGGGCACCGAAGCGGGGGTCGAAACGGCGGTGTTCACCGGGCGTTATCCTTGCAAGGCCGCGCCCTCCTAGCACGCGCGCGCGCGCGCCGTCATCCCGGCGGGACGCGGCAATGAGGGGTCGCCTGCGGTATTGACAGGCGCGCCGCAACTAGCCAAGTGAAGCACCGATTTAAAAGCCGCCTAATTCCGAGGAACACCGACCCGTGGCGAAAACCGATCTGGGCACCAAGCGCGTCTGTCCCGATACCGGCCGCAAGTTCTACGATCTCAACAAGACGCCGGTGATCTCACCGTATACCGGCAAGGTCGTGCCGATTGCGGCGGCGCCGGCGTCGCGCGCGCGGCCCGAGCAGGCTGCGCCCAAACCTGCCGCCGCCGAGGAAGCCGAGGCGGCCGCGCCGGAGAGCGCCGACGTCGAGATCGTTTCGCTCGAGGAGGCCGACGCCGAAAGCCTGGACAAGAAGAAGAAGGCCTCCGCCGAAGCGGACACCGAGAGCGATGACGAAGACGTCGAGATTGGCGACGACGACGATACCTTCATCGAGGAAGACGAGGAAGGCGACACCGACGTGAGCGACATCATCGGCGACGGTATCGAAAAAGAAGAGGAAAGCTGATCGGGATTTGCCGGATCGGCAATCGCGCACTATGGTGCGCCGCGCCCACCCCAAGGGGCGGTGAAGAGTTTCAAGGTTCGGGGCCATAGCTCAGCTGGGAGAGCGCCTGCATGGCATGCAGGAGGTCGGCGGTTCGATCCCGCCTGGCTCCACCAACCTTCGCGCTGCGCAAGTTGCCCGTCGTAGCCTGTAGGGCGAAGACGGGCCGAGCTTGCTCCATGAAATACGTTTTATCTTCTTCCCGGAAGAGACGTATATCGGTCTAACGGATGATCTCCGTCGTCCGCTCACCGCGCACAACGCCGGCCAATCAAAGCACACCGGCAAATTCAAGCCGTGGCGATTGGTGACTTAATGTCGCCTTTTCCGACGAGGAAAGGGCCGTCGCCTTTGAACGCTATCTCAAATCACTGTCCGGCCGGGCTTTCGCCAAGAAGCGATTCTTATCGACCCGGCCGTCACCGCCGCCGCTTGTAGTACTCGTTGGCCGCCAGCTCCTTGCTCGACCAGATCGGCTCGTTCGAGCCGTTACCCCAGGCGCGGGGGCGATAGAACAGGTGGATGCCCTCGCGCGCGTAGCGGCGCATCTCGCGCACCCAATAGGGGTGCACATAGGTGGCGTGATAGTGCGTCGCCGTACCCACCGCCTGCACGTAGAGCTTGCCGTCCAGCGTCTTCCGGGCGATGCGCTCGGCGCGGTACCAGGACCGCCGTTCGGTGATGACGTCCGGCTTGCCGTCGCAGGCGAAGGTGAACTGGCAAGCGAGATGCCGGTGGGCGTTCTGGTAGATGACGCCGCAGACGTCGCGCGGATAGATGCCGGAGAATACGCGGTTCATCACCACCTGTGCCACCGCGACCTGACCGCGGTAGGGCTGGTTGCGCGCTTCGAAATAGATTGCGCGGGCCAGGCAGTTCTGGGCGCGCGCGCGCGACTTGCCGATGAGATGCAGGCGCTGGGCCGGCGACATCGGCGGCGCCGGGCGCGGCAGCACGCGGATCACCGACGGCAGCGAGACCGGCGGCGGGGCAAGCGGTTCGGCCGCCGGCACGTCGGTGGCATCGAGGCTGGCGAGCTTGACCATGCCGGCGACCGGCGCCGACGCCGTGGCGGGCGTCGCCTCAACCGCGGTCGCCTTGGCAAGCGTCAGCGACGCCGGCTTCATGGCGGCGGCCGTCGTGGGCGCCTCGAGCGCGACGTCGACCGCATCCTGATAGGACGCATTCGACAGCGCCTCGACCGGCGACAGATCATGCTCCAGCGCGGCGCGCATCTTGGCGTTGTGCGACCGCGCGGCGTGGGTCTGGGCGGCCGGCGGCGCGGCTTCGCGCGCCGCGGCGTCGGGCGACGCATAGGCCTCCCGCCTCAATTGGGCCGGCGGCACCACCGGCGCAAACGCGATGTTGCCGCGCGGGATCTCCACGGTCGCGTAGGGCGACGGCTCGGCCGAAGCAACGTCGGTCAACCGCACGCGCAACGCATGCGGAATGTCGGCGACGCTGTGGCTGTGAAGAAACGCGGACGCGCTTGCGACCGACTTCACGTTCATCAGGTCGAGCACGCTGAGCGTGAGCGCGGCGCCCGCGAACAACACACACGTGACCTTGGCCGCCCGAAAAACTTTCTCTTCGATGGTCAGCCCGAACGGGTCGTCGAGATAGATGCTTCGTCTCAGCAACGCCAATTCCCCCGATATCGAATGCCGGCTTGTTGCTGCCGGTCGGGAGCGATCATAAACGCAGCGTTACGGATCCGGTCGGGCGTTAGGAGATTTTTAGCCAAACAAGGCAAACACAGATGATTAATTTAACCGTGTTTACGCTTGTGTTTACGATGTTCGTTAAGAGGTTCTGTCGCTTGTCGCGCTTGCCGCACGACGAACCGGCTTTCGTTTCGCCTGGAATCGTCAGCGCAGTCGATAGCGCTCGACCGCTTGTTCGTCCCACACCAAGCCGTTGCCGGGCCGCTCGGGCGTCACCGCATGGCCGTCGACGATGGCGAGCGGCTCCTGCAGCAATACGTTGGCCCAGTCGACGTATTCGAGGAAATGGCAGGTCGGCGTCGCGCAGAGCAGATGCGCGCTCACTTCGGGAAACAGATGCGACGACATCGGGATGCGGCGCGCGCCGGCGAGCGCGGCGGCTTCGCGCCAGCCGCTGACGCCGCCGATGCGCTCGAGGTCGGGCATCACGTAGTCGCTGCAATTCTGGTCGAGCGCCGCCGCCATGCCGGCGGGCAGCGAGAAGTTCTCGCCGAGCTGCACCGGCGTCTTGAGCTCGCGGGTGAGCCGCGCGGCGCCGGCGTAGTCGTCGTGGCGGATCGGCTCCTCGAACCAGTAGATCGCTTCGTCGTCGAGCGCGGCGCCGCGTTCGAGCGCCTCCGGCAGCGACAGGCCCTGATTGTAGTCGACCATCAGCAGCGGCGTGTCGCCGATGCGCCGGCGCACCGCCCGCACCGCCGCGAGATCCTGTGCAAGCGTCGGATAGCCGAGGCGCTGCTTCACGGCGGTGAAGCTCCCCATGGCCAGCAGGGTTTCGGCCTCGGCGGCGAGCGCGCCGAGGTCGTCCGTGAGACCGAGCCCGCAACTGTTGTAGGCCGGGATCGGCCGCGCCTCGGCGCCCAGAAACCGCGCCAGCGGCGCGCCGGCGGCGCGCGCGAGCGCATCCCATAAGGCGGTGTCGAAGCCGGCGAGCGCCATGCGCACGATGCCCTGCACGCCGATCAGCGCGAAGCGGCGGCCAAGCTTCGCCCCGAGCGCGGCGGGGTCGAGCCGCTCGCCCTGGGCGAGTCGGCCGATCTCCTCCGCCAGCGGAACGATGGCCCGGGCCGCGGCCGGCAGATAGCCAAACAACCAGGCGCGGCCGGTGATGCCCTCTTCGGTCTCCAAATCGATCAGCACCAGCGGCACCTGGCGCAGCGCGCCCTGGCTGGTCCCCAGCACGAAATTGAGCGGCACCTCGACGGGGCGGGCGCGAACGGCCCGCACGGTCAGGTCCGGGTAGACGGTCTGGTCCGGCACTTGAACTCCCCCTTGACGCCACAATAGCCGCCCGGCGCCGGTTTTCCTCGTGTTCTTGAACCCTTAACCGGCCTTGCCCATATTAACAGCGGTTGGAGGGCAGATACCGCCAGCCTGATGGGGT
The DNA here is from genome assembly GCA_963829755.1 of uncultured Pseudomonadota bacterium. Classification (GTDB taxonomy): domain Bacteria; phylum Pseudomonadota; class Alphaproteobacteria; order Rhizobiales; family Xanthobacteraceae; genus Pseudolabrys. The sequence goes on from CAWHJV010000006.1 coordinate 51,767, forward strand.
GCCCAGCGGGGCCCCGGCAAAGTCGCTTCGAACGAGGACTTTGAGGCCATGTCACGAGTTCCGTCCCTGTCCAGCCCGTTTTTGTTGGGTTTCGACGAGATCGAGCGGGTGCTCGACCGCGTCACCAAGGGTGCCGACGGCTACCCGCCCTACAATATCGAACGGCTGGCCGACGACGGCCAGAACCCGGACCGGTTGCGCATCACGCTGGCGGTGGCGGGCTTCACCTCCGATCAGCTCGACGTGACCGTCGAGGAGAGCCAGCTTGTGATCCGCGGGCGGCAGCAGGACGATAAGTCCCGCCACTATCTCCACCGCGGCATAGCGGCCCGTCAGTTCCAGCGCACCTTCGTGCTGGCCGACGGCATGGAGGTTGCTGGCGCAGACTTGAAGAATGGGTTGTTGTCGATCGACCTCACCCGGCCGCAACCGGAGCGGATCGTGAAGACGATCGCCATCAACGAACAAGAATGAGAACTCGATAACAGGACTCGACCGCGTCACGCATCCAGAAAGGAGTTGAGGGCCATGACCAACGAAATGACCAACGACAAGATCGACAACAAGACCATCGAACCCGGCAACGCCCATCCCGTCATCACGCAGGAGGCGCTGGCGCAGCTCGGCGACGGCGAGATCGCCTACGTGCGCGCCATCCGCTCCGAGGACGTCGCCGCCATGTTCCCGCAGGCGCCGACGGTCGAGCCGGGCGTCCAGCTTTTCTCGCTGCACGCGGCCGACGGCACGCCGATCATGCTGACCGACACCCGCGAAGCCGCGCTCGCCAACGCCTGGAGCCAGGAGCTCGAAACGGTCAGCGTGCACTGACGGCACGCGGTACGGCATCCACATGCCGCGTGAATAAGTGATGCCGTCATGCCCCGCGCGCCGATGTCGCGTATACGCGATATCGGCATTTTAGAGTGCGCAAGTCGGCAACAGCCGACTTTCGATGGGGCATCCAGTAATCGCAGGCATGAGTTTATCGGAAAAGCGGAGCGTACTGGATCGTCCGCTTGCGCGGACGATGACAATCTTACTTGCATTAGGCGTGAGGGCAACCTTACGCCGCGCTGCTTTCCGGCGGAATCGCCAGCACGGCATAGAGCGCGTCGGCGTCATTCGATTCGCGCAGCTTGTGCTCGATCTCCGGATCGCGCAGCAGCCGCGCCACGCGCGCCAGCGCCTTCAGATGATCGGCACCGGCGGCTTCCGGCGCGAGCAGCAGGAAGATCAGATCGACCGGCTGGCCGTCGAGCGCCTCGAAGTCGATCGGCCGTTCCAGCCGCGCGAACAGACCGAACAGGCGCCCGAGCTTGGACAGCTTGCCGTGCGGAATGGCGACGCCGTTGCCCACCGCGGTAGAACCGAGCTTCTCGCGCTGAAGCAGGATCTCCAGGATCGCGCGCTCGTTCTGCCCGGTGAGCGCGGCGGCGCGCGCGGCGAGCTCCTGGATCGCCTGCTTCTTGCCGTTGACCTTGAGCGCCGGAATGATCGCGTTGGGCGCGACGAGATCGCTGAGCGTCATGGACATGTCCAATGATCGGAAAAATCGGCGGCGCGGTGCAAGGGGTGGTGGAGGCCGCGGACCATAAGAGCGGTGTGGGGCCCCGTCAATGGTGGATGCCGTGCAGAACTTGCCGATTTTTCTTGCAATTTTGAAAAGTCAGCGGCCCCCCCGCAGGGCCTGGTGGTCCTTTCGGCGGCGTTTGTAGCGGCGCAGGCGCTTTTCGATGCGGCCCGCCGCCTGATCGGCGCTGTCGTAGGCGTCGGGCGCCTTGCCCTCGGCTTCGAGTAATGCACCGGAATCGAGATGCAGGACGCAGTCGGTACGGAACTCGAAGCCATCGCGGCCAACGACGGCGTGGCCGGAATAACCGCCGCGAAAGTATTTCGCCGTCGCGTCCTCGACCCGTTCGACGATGCGCCGCCGCAAGGCCGCGCCAACGCTGATGTTCTTGCCCGAAACGCGCAAAGGCATCGTTCGCCTCCTTTGTTCGCGCGGGTCGATTCGCCGCGCGCTATCCGCCCCGGCCGAACTCGAGCCAGCTTAGGAGTGTTGTGACAAAGGTCAATGCATGCGCGGCGCCGCGTCGCGGCTTCAGGATGCCGCGGCCTGTTTCTCGCGCCGGCGCTGCACCGAGGACGGGATGCGCATGGCTTCGCGGTACTTTGCGACCGTGCGGCGGGCGATATCGATGCCCGCCTCGCGCAGCCGGTCGACAATATTATCGTCGGACAACACGTCGGACGCGGCCTCGCCGTCGATCAATTGGCGGATGCGGTGACGCACGGCCTCCGCGGAATGCGCCTCGCCGCCGTTGGCGGACGCAATCGAAGAGGTGAAAAAATACTTCAGTTCGAAGATGCCGCGGCTGGTCGCCATGTACTTGTTGGCGGTCACGCGCGACACGGTCAATTCGTGCATGCCGATCGCGTCGGCTACGGTCTTCAGATTGAGCGGACGCAGATGCTGCACGCCGTGGGCAAAGAAGGCATCCTGCTGGCGCACGATCTCGCCGGAAACCTTGAGGATGGTCTTGGCGCGCTGGTCGAGCGCGCGCACCAGCCAGGTGGCGGTCTGCAGGCAGTCGGCGATATAGGTCTTGTCCTTGTCGTTCTTGGTGCCCTTCGAAACCTGCGTGTAATAGCGCTGGTTGATCAGCACTTTCGGCAGCGTGTCGGAATTCAGCTCGAGCTGCCAGGTGCCGTCGGGCGCGGCCCGCACGAACACGTCGGGCACGATCGGCTGTACCATGGTGGAGCCGAAGGCGGCGCCGGGCTTGGGATTGAGGCCGCGGATTTCGGCGACCATGTCGATGAGATCCTCGTCGTCCACCCCGGCGAGGCGCTTGAGCGCGGCGAAGTCACGCTTGGCCAGAAGATCGAGATGGCCGACCAGCGCCTGCATGGCGGGGTCGAAGCGATCGCGCTCCTTCAACTGGATCGCCAGGCATTCGGTCAGGTTGCGCGCGCAGATGCCGGGCGGATCGAAGGTTTGCAGGATCGCAAGCACCGCCTCGATTTCGGCAAGCGGCGCGCCGAGCTTTTCCGCCACGCCCTCGAGATCGCCGGCGAGATAACCGGCCTCGTCCACCATGTCGATGAGGTATTGCCCGATCATGCGGCGGGCCGAATCGGCGATGCTCAGCACCATCTGTTCGGCGAGATGATCGGCGAGCGTGACTTCGGCCGAGACGAAGGCTTCCGGATTGTAGTCGTCGCCGGCGCTCCCGGTGCCCGACCATTCCGAATAGCTCGGCGGCGGCATCTCGACCGGCGCGCTCTTCTCGGTGCCGTCGTCGGGAAAGACGTTTTCGAGCTCTGTGCCGAGCGACTGCTCCATCGAGCTGCGGCTGCTGTCGAAGTTCTCCTCGCCCATCCAGTCGGCGCCGCCGTCGTCGCGGTCGTCGCCGTCTCCACCCTCGGCGCCCTCATCACGCTCGGCCACCGGCGCGGGCGCATCGTCGTCGTCGCTGCCGCGCTCAAGCAGCGGATTCTTCTCCAGCTCGGTTTCGACATAGGCCGCGAGATCCAGGCTGGAGAGCTGCAGCAGCTTGATGGCCTGCATCAGCTGCGGCGTCATCACCAGCGCTTGGGACTGGCGGAACTCGAGTCGTTGCGACAGCGCCATAGAAGCTTCCCGGCGGAAACTGGTCCGATTCTTGCTACAAACTCTTTATAACAGGTTCTCCGCGCCAGCGGTATGCGATTGCGCACCGCAGCATTGCACAAATTTTGATCAGCTATATCTTGCTGCCGAAATCTTAATCGGCTAGGGCCGCGCGCAGGCGCCGGTCCTCCTCAGGACGGCCGGCAGCCGTCAGAGCCTAAACTCTTCGCCCAGGTAGAGCCGCCGCACGTCCGGATTGTTGACGATTTCCTCGGGGCGGCCCTCCATCAGCACTTCGCCGGAGTAGATGATGTAGGCGCGGTCGGTGAGGCCCAGCGTCTCGCGCACATTGTGGTCCGTAATCAACACCCCGATACCGCGGTTGGTCAGGTGCCGGACCAACTGCTGGATGTCGCCCACCGCGATCGGGTCGATGCCGGCGAAGGGCTCGTCCAGCAGCATGTAGCTCGGCCGGGTCGCCAGCGCGCGCGCGATCTCGACGCGGCGGCGCTCGCCGCCGGACAGCGCGATGGTCGGCGTCTTGCGCAGGCGCGCAATGTTGAACTCCTCCAACAGCGCGTTGAGATCGGCCTCGCGCCGACGCCGGTCGGGCTCGACCACTTCGAGCACCGCCCGGATGTTTTCTTCCACGCTGAGGCCGCGGAAGATCGACGCCTCCTGCGGCAGATAGCCGATGCCGAGCCGCGCGCGCTGGTACATCGGCAGCACGGTCACGTCGTAGCCGTCCAGCTCGATGCGGCCGCGGTCGGCCTTGATGAGGCCGGTGATCATGTAGAACACGGTGGTCTTGCCCGCCCCGTTGGGGCCGAGCAGCCCGACCGCCTCCCCCCGCCGCACGTAGAGCGTGACGCCCTTCACCACCTTGCGGCTGCCGAAGGTCTTCTCGACACCGTGGATGGCCAGATAGGCGTGCCGCGCCGGCTGCCGGGCGTCGCTGCGGGGCCTGGCCGCCGCCTGCTGGCCGGTGGCATCGGCCTGACGCGCGGCGGCGCGGCGCTGGCGTCGGCGAGCGCGACTGCCCCGGCTTCTGCTGGCGGGCGACGACCGGCGCCGCGGCCATGCGTGGCCGCTGCAACTGGCGCCGGAACAGTGTGAGGATATTCACCCGTTGGCCCTGCGGTGCTTGGTTCCCATGCGGTGGTCATCCACCCCCGGCGAAGGACCGGATATTAGCCGATTCCCGAGCGGGGCGGACCGGCGGCGCCGGCGCTGCACGCGGACGACCTGCATCAATGAAGCGGTCCCAGGGGGCTCTTGGCGGAGGGCCCGTTGCCGCTCGGCACGAACAGGCCTTCGACCCGGCCGTGCCCGTGCCGGCCCGACTCGATGCGCGACACGCCGCTGGTCAGATTGACCACCAGCCTGTCGCCGCGCAGCACGTTTTTGCCCTCGGTCATCACCACATTGCCGGTTAGCGTGACTGTGTTGGTCCTCATATCGAAGACCCCGAGATTGCCGCTGGCGGTCTGGCTTTTCTGGGTCACCACCACGTTGCCGATCGCTTCCAGCCGCCGGATCTTCTGCGCACCGCCGGGCCCCGGCGTCGCCGCCTGGACGGTGCCGGCTTTGGCCGTGTCGCCCTTCTTGCCGCCTTTCTTGTCGCGCTCGTAATACACCTTGAGGATGCGGCAGCGCATATCGGTATCGCCCTGCCTGACGCGCACGTCGCCGCTGAAGGTCGCAATCTGCTGCTTGTCGCGCACCTCGAGCTTGGCGGCCTGGATGTGTACCGGCTGATCGCGGTTCTGCGAAAAACCCTGCAGCGCGTTCGGCGGCCCGTTCGGCGCCTGCCTGGCCTTGCGCGGCGCGGCCGTGCCGGCGCCAGCAAGCGCCAGCGACGCGAGCGCGATCAGGGCGAGGCGGCCGGCGCGGACAAGCACGATTATTTTGCCCCTTCGGCGGCGCCGGGCTTGTGAGAGCCGGCATCGCCCGGCTTGCCGATGTCGCTGCCGTTGAGCATCACCGTCAACTCCACGCCGCGGTCGAAACGGATGAAGTCGCCGGAACCCGTGATCCGCAGCCGGTTGGCCTGGAGCGTCCCGTCCATCATCTTCAGTCGGACCGGATGGTCCGAGACCACGTCGCCCTTCTTGATGTCGACGGTCGCCTGGCTCAGGCGGCCGCTGTAGCCGTTGCTGGAAAGGAGCCGGATGTTGCTGTCGAGCTTGAGCGTTTCTTTCTTGCTGTCGTAGACACCCTTGAGCGCGGACATGTGCACCGTGCTCTTGTCCTTCATCTCGATTCCGGCCCGGATGTTGTTGAGCTCGATGATGTCCGGCTTGGCCAGGTCCTGCGCCGCCGAATCGGCGGTCAGATTGTAGCTGCGCTCGTCGCGCGTGAAACCGGACAGTTTTGGCTGCTCCATGGTGACCTTGCTGCCATGCACCACGGTGGCGCCGATGTTCGCGGGGATTCCGCCGACCGTACGCAGCGGGTTGAAATAGGTCATCAGCGTGATGGCGACGAACGTCACCGCGACCGCGAGCGGCAGCGCGATGCGCAGGATTCGCACGATCCGGCTGTGGCGGCGCGCGGCCTGGAAGGCGCGCGCGCTGTCGCGCCGGTTCATCGTCCAATAGGCGCGCGCGGCCTGCGGATCGGTTCTGGCTGAGATCACGCGGTTCATGCCGGGCTGGCGTTCTGGGTCCCAAGGGGGCTTGAAGACGGTTCGGGTAGCGGCACGCGACGCCGAGGTCACTAGTGCCGCCGATTTGAAGTTCCTGCGCCATTTGCCGCAATCTCATTCAGGAACTTCAAATCGAAAGCGGCACTAGAATCATAGACTTGCTAGTGCCCCTTTGCTTCCGAAGTTCGTGTCAGAGGGTGCTGCCATGTATCACGAACTTCGGAAGCGGGGGCACTAGGAACGCAACCGTGCCGCATGAATATGGCCCGCCCACGGCAATTCCGCGACCTGGAGCGATGCCGCCGCGGCGACCGAAAACAACCCTAATACAAGACCTTATACACGTTATACCGAGTGCGAAAAGATGTCCTGGTCCGCCCAGCCGGCGAGGTCGAGCCGGACCCGCTCGGGCAGAAAGCGATAGCAGGCCGTGGCCAGCTCGGCCCGGCCCTCGCGCGCCAGCATCGCGTCGAGCTTCCCCCTCAGCGCATGCAGGTGCAGCACGTCGGTCGCGGCGTAGGCGACCTGCGCGTCGCTCAACGCCTCGGCGCCCCAGTCGGAGGACTGCTGCTGCTTCGACAGGTCGACGCCGAGGAGTTCGCGCGCCAAGTCCTTCAGCCCGTGCCGGTCGGTGTAGGTGCGGGCGATCCGCGAGGCGATCTTGGTGCAATAGACCGGCTCGGCCATGACGCCGAAGGCCTTGTACATCATGCCGATATCGAAGCGGCCGTAATGGAACAGCTTGAGCACCGAGCGGTCGGCGAGCAGGCGCTCGATATTGGGGGCTTTGGTCTGGCCGGGCCCGATCTGCACCACGTCGGCGGAGCCGTCGCCGGGGGAAAGCTGCACCACGCACAAGCCGGTCGCGCTGCGGGATCGAGCCCCATGGTCTCGGTGTCGATGGCGACCGCGCCCTTGTAGGCGGTGAGGTCTGGCAGATCGCCACGGTGCAGGCGGATGGTCATGCGGGCGTTCCGGCTTCGTCCCTTGGCGGGATTTGCGAGGGCAAGCTCCCGGATACTGACCGGCGGCTACCGACGCAAGCGGCAACTTGACAAAAATGTCACACGAATGGGCTCAAGAGCGGGCCGAATTCGACCGGAGGCGCCAGCCGGGTTCGCCCGCAGCGGTGGCCAACTGGCGTAGGACACCGTAAGACTGTACCCGGGGTGGAGCGTTATGGGGAATGCTGCTGTGAAACGTGAAACGCACAATTCGGAAAGGGGGCCTTCCGACGCCTGCGATCCGGCAGGCGCCATGCCGCCTGCCGCCCGCAAAGCGTGGACGGCACCCTACGTCATCAGGAGTGAGATCGAGCAGGAGACGAAAACCCTCCCCGGTATTGGATCGGACTCCGGTACTTTCACTTCCATCAGTGGTCATTCTTAGCGCCGGACTTTTGCCGGGGCGCACTAATACGCCCCTGCCGCGTCTGGTTCATGCCCGTATCTGGAAACGTTTCCGTGCCGTCGTTCGCCGGTATTATCGGATTTGGTAACGACCCGATTGCGCAACGGCAGCAGGACGTGTTGGCAGGCGCCGTGCGCCGGTACGGGTCCGCTCAACGCGCTTTCGTTCAACAAACGCCGCGCGGCTGCTTCATCCAAACCGAGAAACCGATCCCGGCGCGCGACGGGACACTGTTCGTCGCCGCCAGCCGTCTCGACAATCGCGCCGAGATCGGGGCCACCGTCGGTGCGCCGGTGCATGCCGACGAGGCCGAATGCATCCGCCGCGTTCTTGAAGGCCGCGGCGAAGCCGGGATTGCCGAACTGCTCGGCAGTTTCGCCTTTGCGCATTGGGACGAGCGCCACCGCACCTTGACGCTGGCGCGCGATTACCTCGGCCGTCGTTCTCTTTTCTACCATGTAGGCGATGGTTTTGTGGCGTTTGCATCTCATCTGGCCACGCTGCTTGCGTTGCCCGACGGTGCCGCGCGAGCTGGACGAACGCGCTGCTCGCCAATTTCCTTGCGCTCAATCACCGGGAACGCGAAACCACCTTCTATCGCGGCATATGCCGAGTGCCGGTCGCGCACGCTGGCGCAGGTGACGCCCGCGACGGCGTGCGACACAGTCCGCTACTGGGCGCCGAACTGCAATGCGCCGCCACCCTATGTGCGCGACGCGGATTACATCGCGCGCGGCGCGCGAGCTTTTCGAGCGTGCGGTGGCGCGCAGCCTGCGCGATACGCCGCGGGTTGCGATGCTGTTGAGCGGCGGCCTGGATTCCAGCGCGGTCGCGGCCACCGTTGCGCGCATGGGAAACACGGCCATCGATTGCTATACCGGCGTTCCGCCCGCCGATATCGACCGGCCGCCGCATCCGAACTGGTATCTCGACGAGCGCGCGAAGGTCGAGGCCCTGGCCCGGCTTCATCCCACGCTACGCATGAACTTCATCGCGCCCCGTGGCGCGCATGCGCGACAGTCTGAGCCGACGCAGTCTTTTCCCCGGATCTGCCGGTTCCGCGTCGCAATCTGAGCAACCTCGGCTGGTTCGCGCAGATCAGGGACACGATCGAGACGGACGGCCACAGCGTGATCCTGACCGGCGGCCGCGGAAACATGGTCACGAGTTGGGACGGGCGCTTTTCGCTGGCCGAGCTGCTGCGGCGAGGCCGTCTGCCGGGCTTGTTGCGCGAAGCCAAATCGATCTCGGACCGCGAGGCCCGGAGACTTCCGCGCGTGCTTGCCGGCGAGGCCATGATGCCGCTGCTCCCGCCAGCGGCTCACCGCGCGCTCATGCGGATGCGCGGGCTGGCGACGGAGGACATCGGCGCCTTCAGCCTGCTGCGCGATCGACGTCGTCGATGAGCTCGATTTGCGGCGGCAATGGCGCGAGGATGGATTCGATCCCACCTACAGCACGCGGGGAAGCAGCGCCCGGCTGCGCGCCCATCAGATATTCGACCAGTTGCAACTGTCCCGCGATATGGCGGGAATGCAATCCGAAGCCGAAGGGATCGAGGGGCGCGATCCCTATTCCGACCGCGAGCTGATCGAATTCTGCCTGTCGGTGCCGGAAACGCTTTACCGCCGCAACGGCATCAGACGCTGGTTCGCCCGCCAACTGTTTGCCGACCGCCTGCCGCGCGAAATTCTGGACGAAACCCGATCGGGAGAGCAGTCGCCGAACTGGTTCGAGTTGCTCGACGCGCGCAAACCGATCGTCGCCGCTGAGGTGGAGCGGCTCGAGTCGTCGCGGCTGGCCAGCCGGCTGATCGACCTGCCGCGCCTCAAGCGCCTGTTGGCGGAATGGCCGCAGGACGCGCGCACGGCGCAAGCCCGCATGCGGGAATATCGCTACGGCCTCGACCGCGCGGTCCACGTCGGCCAGTTCATTCGCTGGGTCGAGGGCGGCAACGCCTAGCCGGCCGCGCACGCTCGCGGCCCGCCCGACCAGTTTTGCGAGACTGAGGGAGTGGTGCCCAGGAAAGGACTCGAACCTTCACGGCCTTGCGGCCACTGGCACCTGAAGCCAGCGCGTCTACCAATTCCGCCACCTGGGCATGCCGCGACTAGGTATTGAGCCGCTTTCCGTTGTCAATTGAGCGCAGTGGCACTTCCGCCCCTGTACAGGCCCCGGCCGATCCTGTAAGTCGCCGGATACCCTCCTTTTCCTGCCGCGGGATGCGGAAAAATGACCGTCAGAAGCCCTTCCGAGACCCTTGTCACCGTCTATGGCGGCTCCGGCTTCCTGGGCCGCCACGTGGTGCGTGCGCTGGCCCGCCGCGACTACCGCATCCGGGTGGCGGTACGCCGGCCCGAACTGGCCGGCCACCTGCAGCCGCTAGGCAAGGTCGGCCAGATCAACCCCGTCCAGGCCAATATCCGCAACGCCGCCTCGGTCGCGGCTGCCGCGCGCGACGCCCATGTGCTGATCAACCTGGTCGGCATCCTGTTCGAGCACGGCAAGCAGCGCTTCGACGCCGTGCACACCGCCGGCGCCGAGCAGGTGGCGCTGGCGGCGGCCACCCAGGGCGCGCGCGTCGTGCACGTCTCCGCCATCGGCGCCGATCCCGATTCGCCCAGCCACTACGCCCGCTCCAAGGCGGAGGCCGAGCGGCTGGTGCTGGCGGCGCACAGCACCGCCACAATCTTCCGGCCGTCGATCCTGTTCGGGCCGGAGGACGATTTCTTCAACCGCTTCGCGGCGCTCGCCCGCATGTCGCCGGTGCTGCCGCTCGTCGGCGGCGGCCACACCCAGATTTCAGCCGGTGTTCGTCGGCGACGTCGCGCGCGGCCATCGCCGACGCGGTCGACGGCAAGGCGCAAGCCGGTGCCGTCTACGAGCTGGGCGGCCCGGACGTGCATGACCTTCAAGGAACTGATGCAGTTCGTGCTCAAGACCATCGAGCGCAAGCGGCTCTTGGTGCCGCGTGCCGTTCTTCGTCGCCTCGCTGCAGGCGATGTTCCTGCAGTTCATGCCGAAGCCGATGCTGACGCCGGATCAGGTCGAGCTGCTCAAGGTGGACAACGTGGTCTCGGAGGCCGGCCATCGCGGAAGGCCGCACGCTGAAGGCCTTCGGCATCGAGCCGGAGCCGATCGAGGCGATCGTGCCGTCCTATCTGTGGCGGTTCCGCAAGACCGGCCAGTTCCGCACGCAGCCGACGGCGTAATCGACGCCGTCAGCGCGCGACCTTGCGGAATACCACGTCCGGATACTTGGCGTCTTTCAACAGCCGATTGTCCGGGCCGAAAAGCGGCAGGTGGGCCTTGTAGTCGAGACGGAGCAGCGTTTCGAACTGCGTGCTCACGGGCGCATCGCGCAAGCGGAAATTGCTGAACCGGATCGCCAGCAAGCCGCCGGGCTTGAGACAGCGGTGAAAATCGGCAACCGCAGCGGCAAAATCCTCGAATCGGATGAGATGATCGCAGCGCGTGATACCCGGCCGCTTCAGGCTGCCGTGACGCAGCACCGCCAAGCAGAAGATCGCGTCATATGAGGCATCCTGCTCGCCCGCCGTCGAGCCCGCGCGCACGAACGAAAGGCCGGCATCCGGCGCGGCTGCGAGCCGCTTGCCGGCCGCCGCAACATTGACCGGATTAATGTCGATGCCCTTGATGGCGGCACGCGGAAAATAGCGGCGCAGCGTAAACACCTCCTCACCGGTGGAGCACCCGAAAGAGAGGATGTGAACCGCACTATCGCCGCCGAGCTGCGCCTGCACGAATTCGAATAATTTCGGATACCGGTCTTCGACCGTGTCATTAAACGGCTGGAACAGGCCCGTCGGCCGCACCCATTGCAACCAGGTCGCATTGCGAAAGACGCGGTCCGTCGCCAGCCGCCGAAGCGCGCGCGCCAGCCGCAAGGCGAAAGGCCGTCGGGCGTTTGATGGCTGAGCGGTGCCGGAATCGGTCATGCTGTACGGGCTCGCTGCCTGCTGAATTCGGCAGGAACCCAATCGGACAGAAAAGCTGTCCCGGCGTCAATGACGCCGGGTGCTCAAAGGAAGTAGATCGCGAAAATCCCGACCGTGCCGAGAACGATTCGCCACCAGGCGAACAGGTCGAACGAGTGGCGCTGCACGTAGCCCAGGAACGTCTTCACGACGATCCAGCCGAAAATGAACGAGAACAAGAATCCGACCGCGATCGCCGTAAGGTCGCCGTGCGCCAGCTCGTGACGGTTTTTGAACGCTTCGAACGCGAAGGCACCGACCATGGTCGGCATCGCCAGCCAGAACGAGAACTCCGCCGCCGAGCGGCGATCGGCCCCGTAGAGCATGGCGCCGACGATGGTCGCGCCCGCGCGCGACGTGCCGGGTATCATCGAAAAGCACTGGAAGATGCCGATGATGAAATACATATAGAGCGGGAAGTCCATCGCATCGCGATAGCGCGGCTTCAGATCGAGCCGCTCGACCCAGAGCAGAATGAACCCGCCGATGATCAGCGATATGCACACGACCCGCACGTCGAACAGATACGTCTTGATGTAATGGTAGGTGAGCGCGCCGATCACGGCCGCCGGCAGAAACGCCAGCAGGATGCCGATGACGAAGCGCGCCGCCGGCCAGCTCGTGAACATGTTCTTGGCGAGCCCCCACAGCCGGCCAAAATAGATGGTCAGCAGCGCCAGGATGGCGCCGAGCTGAATCAGGATGGTGAACGACTTGCCGAAGTTGCCGCTGCCCCAGCCCAGCATCCGTTCCATCAGCAGCAGATGGCCGGTGGAGGACACCGGCAGGAACTCAGTGAGGCCCTCGACGACGCCGAGCACGGCGGCCTTGATCAGTTCGACGGGCGACGTGGTCAGGCCGAGGCCGACCATCTGCATGGTATCAATCGTCATGTTCGGGACCATTGCTCCTGGCAGCCGGCTGCACACAGACCGGGGCGGGAATTGGGCGGGCGAGCGCTTTTACCCAACTCCTTGGCTCGGACAACTTAAATCCGGGTAACCAGTGGGGAAGTTGCGTGCGCGGTCCAATTTCGATAGTGCGGCAGCCGGTTTCCGCCTAGAGCGTTTCCAGGCGAAGTGGGTACCGGTTCGCCGTCCGGAAACGCGGCAATTTAAGCAACGGCAAGGCTAATAGCCCGGGTGCTCATGCTGACACTATTCCACCATGCGCTCTGTCCACGCTCGCGCTACGTGCGCCTAATCATGGGCGAATACGGCATCGAGCCCCGGCTGGTGGAGGAGCGCTTCTGGGAGCGGCGGGAGGAATTCCTGCTGCTAAATCCAGCCGCCGAAACCCCGGTGGCGGTCATCGAGGGTGAGCCGGCGATTGCGGGCGCGACCGTCGTTGCCGAGTTCCTGGAAGAAACCCGTGCCGCCCAGCACGGCACCAACGGGCTGATGCCGCCGCGGCCCGGCCAACGCGTGGAGGTGCGGCGGCTGGCGAATTGGTTCAACGACAAGTTCTACGAGGAAGTCAGCCGCCCGCTGGTGACCGAGCGGGTGTTCAAGCGCTACATGACCAAGGAGCAGGGCGGCGGCCCGCCCGACACCGATGCGCTGCGCGCCGGACGCCACAATGTGCGCTATCATATGGCCTATATCGGCTGGCTGGCGCGCACGCGCGACTGGCTCGCCGGCGACCGGCTGACGCTCGCCGACCTCGCTGCCGCGGCGCATCTGTCGGTCGTCGATTACCTGGGCGAGGTCCCGTGGAGCGAAGACGAAGCCGCCAAGCACTGGTACGCGCGCATCAAGTCGCGCCCCTCGTTCCGGCCGATCCTGGCCGAGACGCAGGCCGGCGTGCCGCCGGCGGCGCACTACGCCGATCTCGACTTCTGAACACCCCCGCCGACTTGAAAGCCGCGCTGATCGAGCGGGCGCAGGCGCTCGGCTTTGCGATCATCGGCGTGACCCGGCCCGACGCCGCGCCGCTCGCCAAAGAACGCCTCGCGCGGTTTCTCGAAGACGGCATGCAAGGCGACATGGACTGGCTGGCGGCGACCGCCGAGCGGCGCAGCGCGCCGGCCGCGCTGTGGCCGGAGGTGCGATCGGTGATCATGCTGGGGCTGAATTACGGGCCCGACATCGATCCGCTGGCGGTGCTGGCGCGGAAGGACCGCGCGGCGATCTCGGTCTACGCGCTGGGCGACGACTACCACGACCTCATTAAGAAGCGGCTGAAAGAGCTGGCGCGCTGGCTCACCGCGCAAGCCGGCGGCGACGTGAAGGTGTTCGTCGATACCGCGGCGGTGATGGAAAAGCCGCTCTCTGAAGCCGCCGGCCTCGGCTGGCAGGGCAAGCACACCAATCTGGTGGCGCGCCAATATGGGTCGTGGCTGTTTCTTGGCGCGATCTTCACCACGCTCGACCTGCCGGCGGATGCGCCGGAGCCGGACAACTGCGGCTCCTGCCGTGCCTGTCTCGATATCTGTCCGACGAACGCGTTTCCCGCGCCCTACCGGCTCGATGCCCGGCGCTGCATTTCGTATCTGACCATCGAGCACAAGGGGCCGATCCCGCGCAATTTACGCCCGCTCATGGGCAACCGCATCTATGGCTGCGACGATTGCCTTGCCGTCTGTCCCTGGAACAAATTCGCCCAAGCCGGGCGAGAAGCGAAGCTCGCCGCGCGCGATGCGTTGCGCGCGCCTGAGCTCAAGGAACTGGCGCCACTCGACGATACGCAATTCCGCGCGCTGTTTACGAAAAGTCCGGTCAAGCGCACCGGCCGCGACCGATTCATCCGTAACGTGCTGATCGCCATCGGCAATTCGGGCGATGTGGCATTAGCCGATGAAGCCAGGCGCCTGCTCGACGACGCGTCGCCGCTGGTGCGCGGCGCGGCGGTGTGGGCGCTGGCGCGGCTGGTGCCGCGGGAGGAAATCGCGAAGCTGGCCAACGAAAGCGAACGCGATGAGGCCGTGAAAGAGGAATGGGCGGCGGCAATTGCGTGACTCGTGTCCCGGACGCGGTGCAGCGCTGATCCGGGACCCCGGTTAATTGTTGGCTGAATGAACAAAGCTGGGTCCCGGGTCTGCAGCGCGCCACTAACGTGCTGCGCTGCGCCCGGGGCACGAGGCCTTCAAAATTCCCCCACTGCGCTGATCAGCCGCTCGATGTCCTCCGGCCGCGACAGGCGGTGGTCGCCGTCCTTGATGAGCGTCAGCACCACGTCGTCGCGGGCAAAGCGCGACACCAGCTCGACCGCATGCTCCCACGGCACGTCTGGGTCCCGCACGCCTTGCAGGATGTGCACCGGGCAGCGGCATTCGATCAGCCCATGCATCATCAGGTGCGCCCGGCCCTCCTCGATCAGCCCCATGGTGATCGCATAGCCGCTTTCGTCGTAGTCCGACGGCCGCGTCCACACGCCCTTGTCTTCGATCTCCTGCTTGATCGCGGCCGGAAAGCGCTTCCACATCAGCTCTTCGGTGAAGTCCACCGCCGGCGCGATCAGCACCATGCCGGCCATGGGGGCGGTGTCTTTGTGGTTCATCAGCGCGCGCGCCAGCAGCAGCGCCAGCCAGCCGCCCATGGAGGAACCAACGACCACCTGCGGGCCCTTGGCGAATCGCCAGGTACACCGCGAGGCTCTCGGCCAGCCAGCGGCCGATGGTGCCATCGGTGAAGTCGCCGCCCGATTCGCCGTGGCCGGAATAGTCGAAGCGCACGCAAGCGCGCCCGTTAGCTTCCGCCCAGGCGTCCAGCGCCTCGGCCTTGGTGCCCTTCATGTCGGATTTGAAGCCGCCCAGCCAGAACACCCCTGGCCTGTCATGACCCGCTTCAGGACCGTTTTCATGACTCTTGCCCTGGCGCACGCGCACGGCGATGGTCCGTGCAGGCGGAGGTGATTCGACGGCTATCGAGGTGAGGCGGGGATCGGTCATGCGGGCTTCGGGCAGGATGGCGGCAGCGGCCGGGCTGGCCAGGGTCGATGACGGCCGGCGCCCGTTCTCGCCGCAAGCGGCCCCTCAGCGCAAGGGGGCCCAGGCGGCGCCGCAGGCAGATCCGCTAGCTGCCCCGCAACCCGCGAATGACGCGCCTCCCCGGGCCAGGCCCATTCCGGCCGGCCGCGTGCGCCCGCGCTCACTCGCCGGCGCCACCATCCTGCAGCTGGTGCCGGCGCTTTCCGACGACCCCGCTGGCCAGGCGGTCGCCGACATTGCGCTCACCTTGCTGCAATCGGGCGCCCGCGCGCTGGTGGCAGGCGACGGCGGACCGCTGGTCGGCGAGCTGCGCACCTTCGGCGGCGAATGGCTGCCGATGTCGGCCGACACCCTCAATCCCCTGCGCATCGTCCGCAACGCCCGCGCCATCGGCGAGCTGATCGCGCGCGAGCGCGTCGACATCGTGCACGCCCATTGTGCGGCGGCGGCGTGGAGCGCGCTGCACGCGATCCGCCAGCAGCAGCCGGTCTATCTCGTCACCTCGTTCCCCGACCGCCTGGCGCCGCATTCGCTGCCGAGCAACGCCTTCCGCGCCCCGCTCGCGCGCGGCGACCGGGTGATCGCGCCCTCGAGCTACATCTCGCGCGCCATGATCGAGCGCTATCGCATCGCGCCCGAACGCGTCGCGGTGATCCCACGCGCCATCGATACCGAGACGTTCAGCCCGGCGGCGGTCAGCGACGACCGCGCCGGCCAGTTGCGCCGCGCCTGGGGCGTGCTGCCGGAGATGCGCATCGTGCTGGTGCCCGGCCGCATCGCGCCGTGGAATGGGCAGATGAGCGTGGTCGATGCCGCGCGTTTCATCGTCGCCAATGGCGAGCGCAATATTGCCTTTGTCTTCGCCGGCGACGACCGGGGGCAGCCGCGCTATCTCAATGCGCTGCACCAACGCGCCGCCGCGCACAGCGTCGATACGCTCTGCCGCTTCGTCGGCCACTGCCCCGACATGCCGGCCGCGTTGCGCGCCGCCGACGTGGTGGTGGTGCCCTCGCTCGAGCCGCCGCTCACCGGCCGCACGGTGGCGGAAGCGCAGGCCATGGGCCGGCCGGTGGTGACCACGACCATCGGCATGCTGCCGGAGAACGTGCTCTGCCCGCCGCGCATGCGCGAGGAATTGCGCACCGGCTGGATCGTGCGGCCAGGGCATGCCGGCCAGATCGCGCGCGCGGTGGGCGCGGCGCTCAAGCTCAACGAGACGGCCTACGAGGCGCTCGGGGCGCGCGCCCGCCAGTTCGCCGAATTCATGTTTTCCCCGCAGAGCGTTGCCGGATCGATCCGCGGCGTCTACACGTCGTTGCTGTCGCGCGAGCCCTGAACCCCCGCCCTTGTGTTTTCGGGCCCCGGTCTGTAGGGCGGGCGCGATCGGGCGCGCGCCGGAATGCCGCAATGCCGGCGCAAAGTGCGCGGATAGTGACCGGCGGAAATGCCGGATTCGTTGGTTCGCAAGGTCGTGACGTCATGTCGAGTTTGCCCGCGGCCGAGCTTCCGGTCGCCGACAATCGCTCAGCCGAGACCGCCCGCCTGTCGTCCGCGTTCGGGGAGCGCCCCGGCTTGGCGCGCGCGCCGCTGACCGTCCTCATCGTCGTACCCAGCCTCGACAGCGGCGCCGCCGACGCCGGCGCGGTCGAGATCACGCGCGCGCTCACGCGCGCCGGCCACCGCGCGGTGGTGGTTTCGCGCGCCGGACGGCTGGTCGCCGACGTCACCGCGGCCGGCGGCGAATTCGTGCCGCTCGACGTCGCCAGCACCAATCCCGCAGTCATGCTGCGCAACACGGCGGTGCTGATGCGGCTGGTGCGCGAGCGGCAGTGCGACGCCGTGCATGCACTTGGCCGCTCCGCGGCCTGGAGCGCCTATCTCGCCGCGCGACTGCGCCACGTTCCCTTCATCGCGAGCTGGTACAAGGGCTTTCGCGAGCAGAACCTGTTCAAGCACCTCTACAACGGCATCATGACGCGCGGCGACCGCGTGGTCGCTGTGAGCGAGCAGATCGCCCAGCTCATCCACGACCGCTACGGCACGCCCTGGGAGCGCATCGCGGTGGTGCCCAACAGCATCGATTTCGCGCGCTTCGATCCGGACACCGTCACCCGCGAGCGTATCGAGGCCGTCCGCCACGCCTGGGGCGTCACGCGCGACACCAAGGTGATCCTCATCACCGGCCGCATCGTGCGCCGCAAGGGCCATCACGTGGTGGTGCGCGCGGTGCAACGGCTGAAGGAAATGGGCCTCAAAGACTTCCTGTGCGTCTTCGTGGGCGAGGACCACGGCCGCACCCATTACACCGGCGAGCTGTGGGACCTGGTACTCGCCACCGAGGGCATGGACGTGGTGCGCATGGGGGCCGCCGTCGCCGACATGCCGGCCGCTTACGCCGCGGCCTCGGTCGTGGTTTCGGCGGCGGTGCAGCCGGAGGGCGTGCAGCGCGCGATCCTCGAGGCGCAGGCCATGGGCCGGCCGGTGATCGTGTCGGACCTGGCGGCCGGGCCGGACGTCGTGTTGAGCCCGCCGGCGGTGCCGGAAAGCCGCATCACCGGCCTGCGCTTTCCAGCCGGCGACGACGCCGCGCTCGCCGGGACGCTGCTGCGCCTGTTCTCCATGCCCGAGCCGACCCGGCGCGCCATGGGCAACCGCGGCCGCGACTGGGTGGTCGACCATTTCGACGGCTCGACCGTGGCCGCCCAGGCGCTGCGGGTCTATGAGGACGCCGGAGCGGGCGGCAAGACGCTTGTCGGCCAGCCGCAGGCGCGGCAAATTTGAAACATCCGGAGAATTTGTCCGGGTTCCCGGCATTTTTGTCGACCATGCGCCGGGAACCGCGTTGACTTATTCGCCGTTTGTACCAATCTTTCCAGGTCCAGGAGAGCGTCCGGCGCTCCCCGGGTTCGCCGTCTCGTTCAACAGCATGAGGAGAGCATAGCCATTCGTCGTCCGATGAAAGCAGCGCTGCCCGTCCAAAAGGAAGGCCCGCGCATCAACGAGGAGATCCGCGCCCGCGAGGTACAGCTGATCGATACAACCGGCGACAACAAAGGCGCCATCGACATCGAAACCGCCCTGGGGCTCGCCCAGGCGGCGGGGCTCGATCTGGTGGAGATCGCCCCTAATTCCAATCCGCCCGTCTGCAAGATCCTGGATTACGGCAAGTACAAGTACCAGGCTCAGAAGAAGGCGGCCGAAGCCCGCAAGAAGCAGAAGGTCGTCGAGGTCAAGGAGATCAAGCTCCGGCCGATGATCGACGACCACGACTACGACGTGAAAATGCGTTCCATGCGCCGCTTCTTCGAGGAAGGCGACAAGGTCAAGATCACCTTGCGCTTCCGCGGCCGCGAAATGGCGCACCAGGAGCTGGGCCACAAGCTGCTCAACCGCGTCAAGGTAGACGTAGAGCCCATCGCCAAGGTCGAGTCGGAGCCGCGCTTCGAAGGCCGGCAGATGATCATGATCCTGGCGCCGCGCTGAGGCGACGCCGCCGGCCCTCCCAAGTTCGCAACGCGCCGCCCGTCGTTCACGGACGGCGCGTTTTGTTTTGCCGGGATAGCCCTGCGGCTCAGGCGGTAAGCAGCCTCACGACGCCACCTTTTCGATAGCGCCATGCTGTGCCGCGCGGGCGCGCTGGCGCGCCTTGGGGCCGAAGCTGCCGAGCACATTGGTGCGCACATTCCAGAGCTTGTCGGTACCGCGCGCGACACTGACCAGCTTCTGGATCGGGTGGCGCGCGATCTCCAGCTGCGGCCGCGAGAGAAACAACTCGGCGTGGTAGGAGCCCTCGGTCTCGAGCCCGTCGGTATCGAGGCCGCGCGTTTCCACGGCGTGGATGGCGCCTTCCATCTCCTCGCGGTCGGCGAAGCGTCGCTGCACGAAGGTGGCCCCTTCATAGCGTTCGGTGACCAGCCCATAATTGCGAAGCGTCGCGGCGATGTCGTCGAACGGGAACATGCGCAACACGAACGAGGCGACCCACGGCGCATGGCCGGGGCGGATCGCCTTCATCACGCGATCAAAGGTCTTGGCCGTGACGTAACCGACGCAGCCGGTCGAGACGATGATGTCCACGTCGGCGAGCAGGGCCGCCTCCTCGGCGGTCGGATCGCGGCTCTCCAAGTCGATGGCGAGGCCGTGATCGAGGATACCGCAGTTCTCCGCGTAGCGGACCGCGTTCTCGGAAATGTCGAGGCCGATCACCCGCACGTCGGTGCGGGGCCAGGCACGATAGAAATGCCGGTCGAGCTCGAGCATCTCCTCGCTCGACAGCGCCTGCAGCGCGGGGGCGGTGTACCGTTGGCGCAGCGCCTCGTAATCGAGGGCGCATTTCATCAGCGCGCCGTTGATGGCGTAGGAACAGCCCACGTCCAGTACGGTTACCGGCTTATCCTGCACCTCCTGGCGGGCGCGAATGAGCTTGGCGAAGACCGGCTGGGCCAGATGGGGGATGATGTAATCGAGCTGACCCAAGTATTTGAAGTAATTTCTTGGGTCATTTGATGTATAAAGATTGGAAAAATCCATCTTCGCTTGATTTATTTCCAAATAACTCACCGGCTTATTCATAGACAAACTCCTGCTTACGCCCTTCAACAGGGCACGTCACGGCCGAATTTTTTGCTGGCAGTGGTTATATAAGCATCGAGAACTATGTCTTCAACATACGAAAACTTGTGGCTTGCCTCGCGGCAACCGACGAAAACGTAGCGGTTCCGGCCGAATACTGCGGCCGCGGCGAGACGGCCGCCGGCGGGCCCCTGAGGGCCATTTTTCGTGCCGTTTTTGTTGTCAACGGGCGACGTCTCTGCCATAACCCGCCCCGCTCGTCGCCCGGCTGAAAGGGCTGCCGTGGCGGCGACATTTCGCTCAATCCCGAGCATCGGCTCCCGAGGCCAGTTGGGCTTCGCGTGAGCCTATTTCGGCCGGGCTTCGCGCCCAGGGCCGTCATTGGAGAGCAAAATGCCCAAGATGAAGACCAAATCGGGCGCTAAAAAGCGCTTCAAGATTACCGGCACTGGCAAGGTGAAATACCAGCAGTCCGGCAAACGCCACGGCATGATCAAGCGGACCACCAAGACCATCCGCGACCATCGCGGCACCGCGGTGCTGTTCAAGACCGACGGCGACAACATCAAGAAATACTGGCTGCCGAACGGCTGAAGCCGGATTTCTTATCGTCGCCCCTTATCGTTTGCCTAGACTGACAGGAGTTTCATCATGGCCCGCGTCAAACGTGGCGTCACCGCCCACGCCAAGCACAAGAAAGTCTACAAGGCCGCCAAGGGCTATTACGGCCGCCGCAAGAACACCATCCGCGTCGCCAAGCAGGCGGTGGAGAAGGCCAACCAGTACGCCTTCCGCGACCGCAAGCGCCGCAAGCGCACCTTCCGCGCGCTCTGGATCCAGCGCCTGAACGCCGCCGTGCGGCCGTTCGGCCTCAACTACTCGAAGTTTATCGACGGGCTCGCCAAGGCGGGCGTCGAGGTCGACCGCAAGGTGCTGTCGGACCTCGCCATCCACGAGCCGGCGGCGTTCGAGGTGATCGTCGAGAAGGCCAAGGCCGCGCTGCCGGCGTAAAGCCCCGACACGCACGTTTCGGCTGTCATGCGCGGGCTTGACCCGCGCATCCCGCTTAGGGACGCACTGCCCATCTAAGCGGGATGGCCGGGACAAGCCCGGCCATGACGAGGCATAGGATGGCCCGCGGTATGTCCGACATCGCAACGCTCGAAAATGAAATCCTCGCTTCCGTCGCCGCGGCCAAGGACGAGGCGGCGTTGGAGACGGTGCGCGTTTCCGCGCTGGGAAAAAGCGGCTCGGTGTCGGCGCTGCTGAAGACGCTCGGCTCGATGACCCCGGACGAGCGCAAGGTTCAGGGGCCGGCGATCAACGGGCTGAAGGACCGCGTCGGCACCGCGATCGCCGCACGCAAGGACGCGCTCGCCGCCGCCGCGCTCGACGCCCGCCTCGACACCGAGACCGTCGACGTCACGCTTCCGGTGCGAGAGCCTTCGGCCGAGACCGGCCGCGTGCATCCGATCACGCAGGTGATCGACGAACTCACCGCCATCTTCGCCGACATGGGCTTCGCGATCGCGGAAGGTCCCGACATCGAGACCGACGACTACAACTTCACCAAGCTGAACTTCCCGGAAGGCCATCCGGCCCGGGACATGCACGATACTTTCTATTTCCCGCAGAAGGCCGACGGCTCGCGCCTCTTGCTGCGCACCCACACATCGCCGGTGCAGGTGCGCACCATGTTGAGCCAGAAGCCGCCGATCCGCGTCATCTGCCCGGGCCGCACCTATCGCTCGGACAGCGACCAGACCCACACGCCCATGTTCCACCAGGTCGAGGGTCTGGTGATCGACAAGACCTCGCACCTCGGCCACCTCAAGTGGATCCTGCAGGAATTCTGCAAGGCGTTCTTCGAGGTCGACAACGTCAACATGCGCTTCCGGCCGTCGTTCTTCCCGTTCACCGAGCCGTCGATGGAAGTCGACATCCAGTGCCGCCGGAGCAAGGACGAGGTGCGCTTCGGCGAAGGCGAGGACTGGATGGAAATCCTCGGCTGCGGCATGGTGCACCCGAACGTGCTGACGAACTGCGGTCTCGATCCCGACGAGTACCAGGGCTTCGCCTGGGGCATGGGCATCGACCGCATCGCCATGCTGAAATACGGCATGCACGACCTGCGCGCCTTCTTCGAGGCCGACGTCCGCTGGCTCAACCACTACGGTTTCCGCCCGCTCGACTTCCCGACGCTCGCCGGAGGTTTGAGCGCATGAAATTCACCCTCTCCTGGCTGAAAGACCATCTCGACACCACGGCGTCGCTTGACGAGATCGTCGACAAGCTCACCATGATCGGGCTGGAGGTCGAGAACGTCGAGGACAAGGCGGCGCTGTTGAAGCCGTTCGTCATCGCCGACGTGATCTCCGCCGAGAAGCACCCGAACGCCGATCGCCTCAAGCGTCTGCATGGTCGATATCGGCCAGGTGGCGAAAGGCGAAAAGCCGATCCAGGTCGTGTGCGGCGCGCCCAATGCCGAGACCGGCATGAAGGGCGTGTTCTCGCCGGCCGGCACCTATATCCCCGGCAAGGACATCACGCTCTCGGTCGGCAACATCCGCGGCGTCGAAAGCCACGGCATGCTGTGCTCCGGCGCCGAACTGATGATCTCCGACGATCATGACGGCATCATCGAATTGCCGGCGGACGCGCCGGTGGGCGTCGCTTACGCCGAGTGGGCGGACCTGGGCGATCCGGTGATCGAAATCAACCTCACGCCCAACCGGCCGGATTGCACCGCCGTCAACGGCATCGCCCGCGATCTCAGCGCCACCTATATCGGCGACTACAAGGAAAATACGCCGCAGCCGATCAAGGGCAACGTTCCCCTGCCCGGTCGAGGTCAGGATCGATGCGCCGGAGCTTTGCCCCGCCTTCGGCCTGCGCCTGGTGCGCGGCGTCAAGAACGGGTCCTCGCCCGACTGGCTGCAGAAGCGCCTGATCGCGATCGGCTTGCGCCCCATCAACGCGCTGGTCGATATCACCAATTACGTCACCTACGACCGCGGCCGGCCGCTGCACGTGTTCGACGCCGCCAAGGTGACGGGAAACCTCTCCGTGCGCCGCGCCCGGAACGGCGAGCAGGTGCTGGCGCTCGACGGGCGCACCTACACGCTTGATGAAGCAATGTGCGTGATCGCCGACGAAAAGGGCGTCGAATCGCTCGCCGGCATCATGGGCGGCGAGGAATCCGGCTGCGACGAGAACACCACCGACGTGCTGATCGAATCGGCGCTGTGGAACGAGTTCAACGTCGCGCAAACCGGGCGCCAGCTCGGCATCAATACCGACGCGCGCTATCGCTTCGAGCGCGGCGTCGATCCCAATTTCATGGTGCCCGGCCTGGAGCTGGCGACGCAGATGGTGCTCGATTTCTGCGGCGGCGAGCCCTCGGAGATCGTGGTCGCGGGCGACCCAACGCCGAAGGCGGAAAAGGTCATCGACTTCCCGATGACCGAATTGCCGCGGCTCGCCGGTTTGAAACTGCCGCTGCCCGAGGTGCGGCGCGTGCTGGAGAAGCTCGGCTTCTTCGCCGCCGGCCAGGGCGAGCGCATGAAGGTGGCGGTGCCGTCGTGGCGGCCGGACGTGCACGGCCGCGCCGACATCGTGGAAGAGATCGTGCGCATCGTCGGCGTCGACAAGGTGCCGCCGGCACCGTTCCCGCGCGGCGAGTTCGCGCGCAAACCGGTGCTGACACCGATCCAGCTGCGCACCCGCAAGGCCAAGCGCGCGCTCGCCGCCCGCGGCCTAACCGAAGCGGTGACCTGGTCGTTCATCTCCAAGCGCGAGGCGGAGCTCTTCGGCGGCGGCAAGCCCGAACTCGCGCTCGCCAACCCGATCGCGGCCGAGCTTTCCGACATGCGCCCGAGCCTGGTGCCGGGCCTCGTCACCTCGACGCAGCGCAATGCCGACCGCGGCTTCCCCGATGTCGGCCTGTTCGAGGTCGGCCAGGTGTTCCGTGGCGACCGGCCGGAAGACCAGTTCACGGCGGCGACCGGCCTGCGCCGTGCGCTCGCCAAGCCCAACGGCGTCGGCCGCCACTGGCAAAGCGCCAACAAGCCGGTCGACACCTTCGACGCCAAGGCCGACGCCTTCGCCGTACTCGCTGCCGCCGGCGCGCCCATGCAGGCGCTGCAGGTGGTTCCGGGCGGACCCGCCTGGCTGCATCCGGGCCGCAGCGGCACCATCCAGATGGGGCCGAAGAACATCATCGGCCATTTCGGCGAACTGCATCCGCGCAGCGCTCGCTGCGCTCGGCGCCGAGGGACCGCTGGTCGGCTTCGAGGTTATCCTCGACAACATCCCAGAACCGAAAGCCAAAGCGACGCGCGCCAAGCCGCTGTTGGAGCTGTCGCCGTTCCAGCCGGTGGAGCGCGACTTCGCCTTCGTGGTCGGCCGCGACGTCAAGGCCGCCGACATCGTGCGGGCGGCGCAGGGCGCCGACAAGAAGCTGATCAGCAACGTCAGCGTATTCGACGTCTACGAGGGCAAGGGCATCGACCCGGACAAGAAATCGATCGCGATTTCGGTCACGCTGCAGCCGCGCGACAAGACCATGACCGACGAGGAGATCGAGGCGCTGGCGTCGAAGATCGTCGGTGAGGTCACGAAGCGGACGGGTGGGGTGTTGAGCGGCTAACGCCCAGAACCACTCACCCCGCCAGCAAATCCGCGAACGCGAAGCCGTCGCGCTCCACCGTCTCGCCGACGCTGACTGGAATCTTGCGCGACAGCATCGGCCCGGCCGACACAAACGAGTGGAATTCGCCGTTCTCGCCGCACGGGTCGATCTCCGCCGGCAAATCGCCGAGCAGACCTGCCTCAAATCGGCGGCCGGCGAACGACGCCGGCAGCTTCTTCAAGTCGACGACCGCGAGATGCGCCTCCACCCCGGCGTCGATCATTTCGCGCGCGAGCACATCGGTGGGCTTCAACCAGATCGGAAACACCGGGGTGATGCCGGTGCCCGCGAGCTGCTTCTCGCGGTAGGCGCGGATGTCTTCCAGGAACAGATCGCCGAAGATGATGTGCGTGACGCCGCGCGCCTTGGCGTCTTCGATCGCCTTGCCCATCTCGCGTTCGTAGACCTCGTTCGGGCACGGATAGGGAATGCGCACGATGATCGGATCGAGACCGGCTGCCGCGATCTGCGCCATCAGCAGTTCCTCGCGCACGCCATGCATGCTCACGCGGGCGAACGAGTCGGTCACCGTGGTCAGCGCGCCGACGATGTCGTAGTCACCGCTCTTGCGCGCCTCGTGCAGCGCCCAGGCCGAGTCCTTGCCGCTCGACCAGGCGACTAGCGCTTTGGGTTTGCTTGATGACATGGTGACTGAATCCTTGCTTTCATCACTGTCATTCCGGGGCGCAACCGTCAGGTCGCGAACCCGGAATCCATAACCCCCAGCGCTGCGGTGTATGGATTCCGGGTCCGCCGTTTCGCGGCGTCCCGAAATGACGCATAGGGTCATGGTTCATAGTCGGTAACCGCTGCGCTCACGTCAATGAACCAATTTGCAATCAGTCGTCATTACATTCGCGCGGCAAAGACGCGCGGGCACCGTCATCCGCGCGCCAGGAGGAATGCCTCTCTTTCGGCGCCAAATCCTGAGACCAAGGAACGGCGCCACGGACCTCGTACCATGGGGTGGATGGCCCAACGCGTCGGGCGCGTGATCGCCCGTTACCTGGAAGAGCCGGAGCACGGCTACCTGCCGTTCACCCCGAGCGATGCCGATGCTTTACGCGCATCGCTCAAGCCCGGCGACGTGCTGCTGGTGGAAGGCAACAACCACGTCTCCGGCATCATCAAGTACCTCACCCAGTCGACCTGGTCGCACGCCGCGCTCTATGTCGGGCCGATCGGCGACCGCACCAGCGCGGACGGCGAGCCGCTGGTGCTGGTGGAGGCCAATCTCGGCCAGGGTGTCGTGGCGGCGCCGTTGTCGAAATACGCGCGCTTCCACACCCGAATCTGCCGGCCGACCGGCCTCACCGAAGACGACTGCGCGCGCGTGTGCACGTATGCCGCCGAGCGCATCGGCTTCGACTACGACTTGAAAAACATCATAGACCTGATGCGCTATCTGATCCCGCTGCCGGTGCCGCAGCGTTTCCGGCGGCGCATGATCGCGCTCGGCTCCGGCCACCCGACCCGCATCATCTGCTCGGCGCTGATCGCGCAGGCTTTCGCGAACGTGCGCTTTCCGATCCTGCCCAAGGTGCTCCTGACCGAAAACCAGGACGCGCGCCAGGAGATCCTGGAGATTCGCCATTCCTCGCTCTATGCGCCGCGCGACTTCGATATCTCGCCCTATTTCGAGGTGGTGAAGCCCACGCTTGCGCGCGGCTTCGACTACAAGGCCGTGACGTGGAGCGAGAAGACCTGGGCCGACCTCGAGACCGCCGACCCCGCCGGCGCCCCGCTGGTGCCGCTGCCGGTCGGGGACGACGTGCTGGCGCCGGCGGAATAGGCACAGCGGCTGCGGTCTTGCCCTCGCTGCTGAGCGGCCTTACCTGTCTCTCCCATGCTCGACGCCGCCGCCAAAGCCATCGCCCAAATGCTGACACCCGCCCTGCGCGGGGTGCTGCTCAAGGCCGTCGGCTTGGCGCTGGCGCTGATCGTCATTGCCGGCATCCTGCTGCAGCGATTCCTGGCCTCGCTCGCCGACAACGGCGCCGTCTGGGCCGAGCATTCCGCCAGCTTCGCGCCGCACGCCCTGTGGTCGACCATGGCCTGGCTGCTGTCGTTCGCCGCCGGCCTCGGCGTCATCACCGGCGCGCTGTTCCTGATGCCGGCGGTGACCGCCTTCGTCGGCAGCTTCTTCGTCGACGAGACGGCCGAAGCGGTCGAGCGCGAATACTACCCGGCGGAGCCGCTCGGCCGCGCGCTGCCGTTCTGGCGCGGCATCCTCGAAGGCATCAAGATCGCCTTCGTCTCGCTGATCGTCTATTTCTTCGCGCTGCCGTTCGTGCTGTTCGCCGGCTTCGGCGTGGTCATTCTGTTCCTGGCGAACGCGTATCTGCTCGGCCGCGAATATTTCGAGCTCGCCGCCATGCGCTTCCGCCCGGCCTACGAGGCAAAGGCCATGCGCAAGGCCAACGGCGCTTATGTCTTCCTCGCCGGCATGGTAATCGCCGTGTTCGTGTCGATCCCGATCGTCAACCTGGCGACGCCAATCTTCGCCATGGCGTTCATGGTGCACATCCACAAGCGCATGAGCGACAAGCGCGCGGAGCTGATCGAGCCACGGCGGTAAGAGCGCCTACGCCGCCACCGTCTTCTCCGGCCACTTGCACAGGTCGGCGATGATGCACCGCTCGCACAACGGCTTGCGCGCAAGGCAGGTGTAGCGCCCGTGCAGGATGAGCCAGTGGTGGGCATGTTGCAGGAATTCCTTCGGAATCACCTGCTCCAGCTTCTGCTCGACCTCGAGCGGCGTCTTGCCAGGCGCGATGCCGGTGCGGTTGCCGATCCGGAAGATGTGGGTGTCGACCGCGATGGTCGGCTCGCCGAAGGCGACGTTGAGCACCACATTGGCGGTCTTGCGCCCGACGCCGGGCAGCGCCTCCAGCGCCTCGCGCGAGCGCGGCACCGCGCCGCCGTACTGCTCGACCAGGATGCGCGACAGCGCCACCACGTTCTTGGCCTTGGTGCGGAAGAGGCCGATGGTCTTGATCAGGTCGCGCACCGTGTCCTCGCCCAGCGCCGCCATCTTGGCCGGCGTGTCGGCGGCGGCGAACAGCGCCGGCGTCGCCTTGTTGACGCCGGCGTCGGTCGCCTGCGCCGACAGCACCACGGCGACCAAAAGCGTGAACGGGTTGACGTACTTGCAGCTCGGTCTCCGGTTCCGGCGTGGCGTCGCGCAGGCGGCGGAACGCTTCGGTGATTTCGGCCGTTGTCCAGGTGAGCATGGAAACGGCCACCGGCTTGGTGGCAGTCTTGGTCTTGGCACCCTGGGCTTTCTTGGCCGTTGGGCGCGCCGTTGCCGCAGGCTTGCGGGCTCTTTGCCTTGCGGCCTTTGGCTGCGCGGGCCAACGATTTGGCCGCTTTCTTGCTCGCCTTCATGCGGGATGCGCTTTTCGCCATGATTTACGGTATACTGGCCGCCATGACCGCCGACAACGACGACGAACTCGAACCCACCATCTTTTCCGCGGTGATCACGCCCCACCGCTCGCTGAGCGCACGCGGCTTCTTCCTGGTGATGGGCGCCTATGGGCTGTTCAGCTTCGTGGCTGGGCTCGCCTGCATGATGGCGGGCGCCTGGCCGGTATTCGGCTTCCTCGGGCTCGACGTGCTGCTGCTGTACTGGGCGTTCAAGGTGAATTACCGCCGCGCGGCGGCTTACGAGGAGGTCAAGGTCACGCCGGCGACGCTGACCGTGCGCAAGGTGAGCCACGTCGGCACCGTGCGCGAATGGCAGCTCAACCCGCTCTGGGTGCGGCTGGAGAAGGCCGTGCACGAGGAATTCGGCATCGAGCGCCTGTTCCTCACCTCACGCGGCAAGCAGCTCACCGTCGCCGCCTTCCTCGGCCCCGACGAAAAGGCGAGCTTCGCCAAGGTCCTCGGCAACGCCATCAACGAGGCCAAGCGCGGGGTGACAAGGACGGTGATCCCATAGATTTCTCGGTCATTCCGGGACGGCCCGCAGGGCCGGACCGGAATCCATAACCCCTGTCTGCGTTTATGGATTCGGATTGCTCGCTACGCTCGCGCCGGAACGGCGGTTAGATCAGAAATCGGGTGGCTTCGTTCGCCCGCCGGTCCAATATCCCGGGCATGACCATGACCCTAGACCAGACCGTTCCAGCGCCCCGCATGCCCGACCTCGGCCCGCTTCCCACCGCCGCCGCCGACTACGACGTGGTGCGCCGCGCCATTGCCCACATCCGCGGCAACTGGCGCCGGCAGCCGGAGATCGACACCATCGCCGAGGCCGCCGGCGTCACCGCCACCGACCTGCACCACCTGTTCCGCCGCTGGTGCGGGCTGACGCCGAAAGCCTTTCTACAGGCGTTGACGCTGCACAGCGCGCGCGAGCTGTTGCGTTCGTCGGCGAGCGTGCTCGACACCGCTTACGAAGTCGGGCTCTCCGGCCCCGGCCGCCTGCACGACCTGTTCGTGACGCATGAAGCGATGTCACCGGGCGAATGGAAGGCGCGCGGCGAAGGCCTGACGGTCAGCTACGGCTTCCACCCTTCACCGTTCGGCTTGGCGCTGGTGATGGCGACGCCGCGCGGCCTCGCCGGTCTCGCGTTTGCCGATCCCGGCGAGGAACGTGCCGCGCTCGAGGATATGCGGGCGCGCTGGCCGAAGGCGCGCTACGTCGAAGACATGGCGGCCACCGCGCCGACGGCGCGCCGCATCTTCGAGACCGAGCGATGGCGGCCGGAGCAGCCGTTGCGCGTCGTACTCATCGGTACCGATTTCGAAGTGCGGGTGTGGGAAAAGCTGCTCACGATTCCCTTAGGCAAGCTCACCACCTATTCCGATCTCGCGGCCAGCGCCGGTGTGCCCAAGGCCGCGCGCGCGGTGGGCGCCGCGGTCGGCAAGAACCCGATCAGCTTCGTGGTGCCGTGTCACCGCGTCGTGGGAAAGAGCGGCGACGTCACCGGCTATCACTGGGGCATCACCCGCAAGCGCGCCATGCTCGGCTGGGAAGCCGGCATGGCGGAAGCCTGACGCGGCCACGCCTTCGGCGCTTACAAACCGTAACACTTCGTGCGCGCTACACTGCCTGTTCCACGGCAATGGAACCGGAACGCGCCTCCGCATGCGGCGTTGTCTCGCCGTTGAATCGCACGAGAGGAGGCATTCATGCGAGTTCGTTTTGCTGTGGCGCTCTTGGCCGCGGCCGCCATGACGCCGGCGGCGGCGCTGGCGCAAAATCACACGACCCAGGACGCCGCGGGCGGCGCGGCGGCTGGCGCGGCCGTGGCCGGACCCGTCGGCGCGGCTGTTGGCGCCGCGGTCGGCGGCACCGTCGGCGCGGCGGGCGACGTCGCGCACGCCGTGCTGACGCCGCCGCCGCCGCCGGTGATCACCTATGTGCAACGCGCCGACGAGCCAACGGTGACCATCGAGAAGGACGTCGTGGTCGGTCGGCCGTTACCGCCTCACATCAAGGTCTACGTCGTTCCGCATCATCGGCAGTACGCTTACGCGATCGTCAACCACGAGCGCGTGATCGTGAACCCGCGGACGCGGACCGTGATCAAGGTCATTCGCGCGGACTGAGCCACCTGCGGTTTGAGGCAACAGAGCTGGGCGACGGGAAAGGCTCCGCCGGTAGCGGCGGAGCTTTTTTCCGTCGCGGTCGGCCGGGCGGCATCACATTGGCGTCGCGATCCACACCCCCGTGCCCGCATAAAATACTGTATCTATTTATATTTCCGCACTGGCGCGGCGAGTTGACGTTACCGGGCCGATCCTTCAAAACCGTCTCAGTCTTGGCCCAATACCCGGGAAGCATGGAATGCAACAGCGCCGTCCTGTGATGCTCGTGGTGCTGGACGGATGGGGCTGGCGCGACGATCCCGCGGACAACGCCATCCGCCAGGCCAACACGCCCACCTTCGACCGGCTCTGGGCCAACTGCCCGCACGCGTTCCTGCACACATCCGGCCATGACGTCGGCCTGCCGGACGGCCAGATGGGCAACTCCGAAGTCGGCCATCTCAACATCGGCGCCGGCCGCGTGGTGATGCAGGACCTGCCGCGCATCGGCAACGCCATCAGGGCTGGCGAAATCGCCAAGGAGCCGGCGCTCCTGGACCTCATCGCCAAGCTGAAAAAGAGCGGCGGCACCTGTCATCTCGTCGGTCTGGTGTCGCCGGGAGGCGTGCATTCGCACGAGGACCATGCCATCGCGCTGGCCAAGATCCTGGCCGACGCCGGCGTACCCACGGTGCTCCACGCCATCACCGACGGCCGCGATACGCCGCCGCAGTCGGCGGGCGAAGACTTGAAGCGCGTCGCCGCCAAGCTGCCGCCGTCGGTCAAGATCGCCACCGTGCTCGGCCGCTATTACGCCATGGATCGCGACAAGCGCTGGGACCGCGTGGCGAAGGCCTATAACGCCGTGGTCGAAGCCGATGGCGCGCATTTCGCGAACCCGCAGGCGGCGATTGCGGATGCCTATGCCAACAAGGTGTTTGACGAGTTCATCGTCCCGGCTGTGATCGGCGACTACAAGGGCATCAAGGACGGCGACGGCGTGCTCTGTTTCAATTTCCGCGCCGACCGCGTGCGTGAAATCCTAGGCGCCATGCTCGATCCGTCGTTCGCGGGCTTCGAGCGCAAGCGCGTCGTTAAGTTTGCTGCCGCCGTCGGCATGGCGGAATACAGCGCCAACCTCGACAGGCTGATGCAGACGATCTTCCCGCCGCAGACCTTCCCGAACATATTGGGGGAAGTGGTCTCCAAGGCCGGCCGCACCCAGCTGCGCATGGCGGAAACCGAGAAGTATCCGCACGTCACCTACTTCCTCAACGGCGGGCGCGAAGAGCCCTATCCGGGCGAAGACCGCATCATGGTGCCCTCGCCCAAGGTCGCGACCTACGACCTGCAGCCCGAGATGTCGGCGCCCGAGCTCACGTCAAAAGCAGTCGAGGCGATCAACTCCGGTAAATACGACATGATCGTCTTGAACTTCGCCAACGCGGACATGGTCGGCCACACCGGCAGCCTGCCGGCGGCCATCAAGGCGGTGGAGACGGTCGACACCGGCTTGGGCAAGATCGCCGCGGCGATCGAAAGGGCCGGTGGCGCGCTCTTGTTCACCGCCGACCACGGCAACTGCGAAATGATGCGCGATCCCGTCACCGGCGGCCCGCACACCGCCCACACCACCAACCCGGTGCCGGTCGTGGTGGTCGGCGCCGGCAAGGTCACGCTGCACGACGGCCGCCTGGCCGATATCGCGCCGACCCTGCTGCAACTGATGGGCCTGCCGCGGCCGGCCGAGATGACCGGCAAATCGCTGATCGTGGCGTAATCCATCTGTCGCAATCTCGTTGTTTGCTCTGTCCGATTCGGTCGGGCGGGGAGGCTATTCAGGCTTCACCGCCGCGCGCCGGTGCATGGGTGACGCGCCAGCCCGGAGGCACGCGTGTCATGGCCGCTGGGGGAGCGACTCCATGACAGCGCAGACCGCCTTACTCGAAGGGGCGCACCTCGGGCCGGCGCCACGGGACTTCGCCGAACGCCTGTGCGTGCTGCCGAATGTCCTGCCGCAGCCCGCCTTCGCGGCGCTGGCCGCCGAGATCGAGCCGCTGCTCGGCACCGAGCGCAACTACGTGCCGACGCACAAGAAGGGCGGGACCATCGCCTACGAGACGCTGCGCGCCAGGGCCCCGCGCATCACCGCCTTCTACGAGTCGCCGGCGCTGCACCGCTTCATTTCCGACATCGTCGGCATCGAGGTCGCGCCGACGCCGGTGCACGACCAGAGCTCGCTGTCGGTGCTGCACTACGATCGCCCCGGCGACCACATCGGCTGGCATTACGACTACAATTTCTACAAGGGCCGGCACTTCACCGTGCTGCTGCCGATCCTCAATCGCGGCGTCGACGGCGGCCTGTCGGCGGCCAAGCTGATGGTCCGCAAGGGGCGCGACGAAAGGGTCATCGAAACGCCGCCCAACACGCTGGTGGTGTTCGAAGGCGTCAAGGTGCTGCACAAGGTCACGCCCATCGATGAGGGCGAACGCCGCATCGTGCTGAGCATGACCTTCTGCGCCGACAGTCGCCATTCCATCGTTCAGGAAGCCATGCGCCGGGTGAAGGATACCGCGTTCTTCGGCCTCCGCGCGTTATGGTCGTGAGGGGCGTTGACGCGCCACCCGCCCGCGGACCAAGCTGGAGCGTCTCCAGGCGGAGCGGGAACCGGTTAGCGCGTCCGGAAACGCGACAAAGCAAAAGCCAACACTGTATGCTAGCCGCGAGCACGGGAGGGAGCATGGCCGGCGAACCATCCGACGGCGTCGAGCGGCTGTGGCCGACGCTCATGCTGCGGCGAACCCTGCCGGCCGCCGACGTCGCCAACAAGGTGCTGGCCGAACTGGTGCTGGAATTGGAAGCCGGCAACGCCGAACTCACCACCGACTACCGCAACGACAATCTGCTCACCGCCAATCATCCGGCGATCCAATGGCTGCGCGACTGCATCAACCGCACGGTGATCGAGTATTTCCGTCAGCTCGGCATCGACTACCAAGTCGACTGGACCGTGCATGGCTGGGCCAATATCAACCGGCTCGGCGACTACCACGACCCGCACAACCATCCGCACTGCTATCTGTCGGGCACCTATTACGTGCAGGTGCCGACCGACCGCGCGCCGCTACGCAGCCGCAAGGACGTGCGGCCTGGCTGCATCACCTTCTACGATCCGCGCGGGCCGGCGGTGAACATGGGCGCCATCCGCAACGACCCTTACGTCAACCCGGAGCACACCATCCAGCCCAATCCGGGCGATATTCTCTTGTGGCCGGCCTTCCTGATGCACTTCGTGCATCCGAACCTGAGCGAGACCCCGCGCATCAGCATCAGCTTCAACGTGATGCTGAAATGGTCGGACGCGTATCTGCCGGCGCAGGACTAGAAGTCCGCCAGCCCGAGCACGTCCATCATCGAATAAAGCCCGGGCTTCTGGCCGCGCGCCCACAATGCGGCGTGCAAGGCGCCGCGCGCGAAGATCATGCGGTCCTCCGCCTTATGCGTCAGCTCGATGCGCTCGGCGGGCCCCGCGAACATCACCGTGTGCTCGCCCACCACGGTGCCGCCGCGCAAGGACGCAAAACCGATGTCGCCGCGCGTGCGGGCACCAGTGTGGCCGTCGCGGCCGCGCTCGGAATGCTGCGCGAGATCGATGCCGCGGCCCTGCGCCGCCGCCTGCCCCAACAGCAGCGCGGTGCCGGAGGGCGCGTCGACCTTCTTGTTGTGATGCATCTCGACGACTTCGATGTCGAATGCATCGTCGAGCGTCGCCGCCACACGCCTCGTCAACGCGGCGAGCAGGTTGACGCCGAGGCTCATGTTGCCGGACTTGACGATTACGGCCTTGGCGCCTGCGTCCTTGATCTTGGCGTCGTCCTCGGCGCTCGCACCGGTGGTGCCGATGACGTGCACCTTGGCGTTCTGCGCCGCCAAGGCGGCAAAGGCCACCGTCGCGGCCGGCGCGGTGAAGTCGATGATGCCGTCGGCGTCGCCGATCAGCGCCGCCGCGTCGCTGGTCACCTTGATGCCATTGTCGCCAAGCCCCGCCAGCATGCCGGCGTCCTGGCCGATGAAGGGCGAGCCCGCGCCTTCCAGCGCGCCCGCCAACGCCAGACCTTCATGCTCGGCGATCGCCTTCACCAGCGTGCGCCCCATGCGCCCGCCGGCGCCCGCCACGATCAAACGCATCTCGGCCATCGAACGTCTCCGCAAAATACTTTGGCGGGTATAGCGAGAACCGCGCCACAGGTCACCTCCCCCGCTTGCGGGGGACGGAGCACGCCGTGCCACGGCGTAGACCACCTCGCCCTGCGAGCCGCGTCCTTCGGACGCTCCTCGGGACGAGGTGGAAGGCTACGGCTGCGGGCCGTCGTAGCCCTCGATGACGACGATGTCCGCCTCGGAATGCGGCTGCCGCACTTTCATGTTCTCCTGGTATTCCGGCGAATTGTAACAGGCGAGCGCGGTCTCATAGTCGGGGAATTCGATCACCACGTTGCGCGAGCGCGCCGCGCCTTCCGGGCATTCGAATGTCCCGGCGCGCACCAGATATCTGCCGCCGAACTTCTTGAAGATCGCGGCATTGGCCGCCGCGTAGGGCTTGTAGCCGTCTTCGTTGTGCACATCGACGCGCCCGATCCAATAGCCTTTCGCCATCCGCATTTCCCCGTTGTGGTCTATGTCTATAGGCCGCTGGCCTGCTCGATTTCGGCGACGATGTCGTCGGCCGCGCGCTTCGGATCGGGCGCGGCCACCACCGGACGACCGACCACCAGATAGTCGGCGCCGGCTTCGATGGCGCGCGCCGGCGTCATCACCCGCTTCTGGTCGCCGGTCGCACTGCCCGCCGGCCGAATGCCGGGCGTCACCAGCACCATGCCGGGGCCGGCGATGTCACGCAGGCGCACGACCTCCTCCGCCGAGCAGATCAGCCCGTCGACGCCGATGTCGCGCGCCTGTCCCGCGCGCGCCGCCGCAAGCTCGGCAACGCCCAGCTCGTAGCCGGCGGCGGCGAGATCGCTGTCGTCATACGAGGTCAGCACGGTCACGGCGAGGATGCGCAACGGCGAGCCGCGCTTGCCTTCCACCGCCGCCTTCATGGTCTGCGGAAAGCCGTGCACGGTGAGGAACGTGGCGCCGATGCCGGCGACGCTCTCGACGCCCTTCTGCACGGTGTTGCCGATGTCGTGCAGCTTGAAATCGAGGAACACCTGCTTGCCGGCGGCGATCAGGCCGGCGGCGAACGGCAGGCCGCCGGCGAATCCGAGCTGATAGCCGATCTTGTAGAAGCACACGCTGTCGCCGAGCCGCGCCACCATGGCCTCGGCTTCCGCAACCGAGGGAAGATCGAGGGCGACGATCAGCCGTTCGCGCGGATCGAGTGTCACGTGGCGTAACCTCACATCATCAGCCGCGCCATCTCCACCAGCCGGTCGAGCTGCGCGTGAAACAGATTGGCGGTGTGGATATCGGCGATGTTGTCCATGTCGTCGAAGGCCTGATCGGCGCGCGGGATCGCCACGATCTCGGGGATCACCAGCGCGCCACAGCCGAGCTCAAGCACCTGGCGCAGCGCCATGATCGAGCGCAGACCCCCCGCCGCGCCGACCGAAGCCGAGCTGACGGCGAACACACGGTTCTTGAACGCGGCGTAGCTCGGATCGCCCTTCTCGCGCACGCGCGACACCCAGTCGATGGCATTCTTGAGGATCGGCGTCACCGAGGCGGAGTATTCGGCGCTGGCGATGAAGATACCGTGATGCGCCATGATCATCTGCTTCAGCCGCAGCGCGTTGGCGGGCTGGCCGGTGCGGGCGTCGAGGTCGGCGTCGTAGAGTGGCAGCGGATAGTCGCCGAGCGAGATGCGGGTGACGTCGACGTCGGCGAGCGTCAGATATTTGGCCGCCAGCGCCGCCAGCCTGGTGTTGTACGACCCGGTGCGGGTGGAGCTGGAGAAGACGAGGATCTTGGGCGTGGCCATCGGCGGCTCCGTCACGTTCCGCCTTTGCTTAGCATGGTCTGCTCACGGTCGTCATTCGGGGGCGCGAGCGGCAGCGGGCGGACCCGGAATCCATACGCCGCAGCACCGGGATCATGGATTCCGGGTTCGCGGACTTCGTCCGCGCTCCGGAATGACAACGTTGGGATTAGTCGCGCCTACCGCGCGCCGCGATAGACCCACACCCGCGCCGGCGGCAGGTTCATCCAGATTACGTTGGACGCTTCCGCCGCGAGGCCGGCGAGCGTCTTCGGAATCGGCGGCAGCATGCCGTAGGTGAACTGCACGAACGGCGCGTTGGGCTTGATCAGCGTCATCACATCGGCGATGAGCCGCAGCCGCGTGCGCAGCGGCTTGGTCAGAAGCGGCAGGCTCGATACCACCGCGGCGGCAGGCTCGTTGAGCGCGGACCGCACCGTTTTGCGCAGCCGGTAGGCGTCGCCATGCAGCACGGTCGCCGTTGGATAACGGTTGCGCAGCAGCCGGCAGAAATGGGGGTTGAACTCGACCAGCACCAGCCGCGACGGGTCGACGCCGTGGGTGACCAGCGCTTCCGTCACCGGGCCGGTGCCGGGCCCGAGCTCGATCACCGGGCCTGTCCCTTGCGGATCGACGTAGCGTGCCATGGTGCGCGCCAGCGCCTTGCTCGACGGCATCACCGCGCCGGTGCGCAGCGGCTTCTCGATCCACGAACGGATGAACTGCACCTCGTCGACGAGGCGCAGGGGCTTCTTGGCAGTGGCTATCTGTGGGGCCATCGGGTTTACGCCAGGGGGCGCCGAAGTCCCGCCCCGCTCACAACCGGTACAGAGCGGCAGGCGGGGGGTCAAGATACTAGCCGGTATGGCTTCCGCGCGCGCCCAATCCATCGAGAAATTCGCGGACGCGGCTGAAGAACCCGACCGATTCGGGCTGCGTATTGTCGGACGAAAGGCTTTCGAATTCGGAAAGCAGCTCGCGCTGGCGCTTGGTGAGGTTTTGCGGGGTTTCGACCACCACCTGCACGTACATGTCGCCGGTCTGCTTGGAACGCAGTACCGGCATACCTTTGCCCGAAAGGCGGAAGCGGCGGCCGGTCTGGGTGCCGGACGGCACTTTGACCCGCGCCTTGCTGCCGTCGATCGCCGGCACCTCGAATTCGCCGCCAAGCGCCGCCGTCACCATGGAAACCGGCACCCGGCAGTGCAGGTCGGCGCCGTCGCGCTGGAAGAACTCGTGGGGGGTGATGGAAAGGAAAATGTAGAGGTCACCGGACGGGCCGCCGCGCAGGCCCGCCTCACCTTCGCCGGCAAGGCGGATACGGGTGCCGTCCTCGACGCCGGGCGGGATGTTAACGGAGAGGTTGCGCTCGCGCGTAACGCGGCCGGCGCCCGAGCAGCTCGGGCAGGGATCGTCGATCACCTGGCCGCGGCCCTGGCAGGCCGGGCAGGTGCGCTCGAGCGTGAAGAAGCCTTGCGCGTGGCGCACGCGGCCTGCGCCGCCGCAGGTCGAGCAGGTCTTCGGCTTGGTGCCGGCCTTGGCGCCGGTCCCGGAGCACGCCTCGCAGGTGACCGAGGTCGGCAGGCGCAGCTCCGCGGTCTTGCCGGCGAAGGCCTCGTCGAGGTCGATCTCCATGTTGTAGCGCAGGTCCGAGCCGCGCTCGCGGCCGGAGGCGCGGCCGCCGCCGGCTCGGCCGCCGCCCATGCCGAAGATGCCTTCGAAGATGTCGGCGAAGGTGGTGCCGAAGTCGGCGCCGAAACCGGGACCGCCCGCGCCGCCCTGCTCGAAGGCGGCGTGGCCGAAACGATCATAGGCGGCACGCTTGTCGCCGTCCTTGAGGACGTCGTAGGCCTCGTTGATTTCCTTGAACTTGTGCTCGCATTCGGTGTCGCCGGGATTGCGGTCCGGGTGGTGCTGCATGGCGAGCTTGCGGAACGCCGCCTTCAGCTCGACTTCGGTGCATTCGTGGGTAACACCGAGGACTTCATAATAGTCGCGCTTGGACATGCCGCTTCCGCTAATCCTCTCACCGCGTCCCGAGGAGCAATCCGAAGAATCTCGTCTCGAAGGACGAAGGCCCCCTTAAGTCACCACACAAAAGCAATGGCCCTCATCCTGAGGAGGCCGAAGGCCATCTCGAAGGATGAGGGCCATGCTGTGGCTCCGGCCGTTAAGCCGACTTCTTGCTGTCGTCGTCGACCTCGGTGAACTCGGCGTCGACAACGTCTTCCTTCTTCTCCTCGGCGCCGCTTTCCGCGGTGCCGCCGCCGGCAGCCTCTTCCTGCTGCTGCTTGTACATGGCTTCGCCGAGCTTCATGGAAGCCTGCGCCAGCGCGTTGGACTTGGCCTGGATGGCGTCGGCGTCGTCGCCCTTGAGGGCCTCCTTCAGGTCCGACATCGCGCTCTCGATCGCGCCGCGCTCGGTCTCGCTGACCTTGTCGCCATGCTCGGCGATCGCTTTCTCCGTGGAATGGACCAGCGCCTCGGCGTGGTTCTTGGCTTCCACCGCCGCCTTCCGCTTCTTATCCTCTTCGGCGTGGCTCTCGGCGTCCTTGACCATCTTGTCGATGTCGGATTCCGACAGGCCGCCCGAAGCCTGGATGCGGATCTGCTGCTCCTTGCCGGTGGCCTTGTCCTTGGCCGACACGTTGACGATGCCGTTGGCGTCGATGTCGAAGGCGACCTCGACCTGCGGCACGCCGCGCGGGGCCGGCGGGATGCCCATCAGATCGAAATTACCGAGCATCTTGTTGTCGGCCGCCATCTCGCGCTCGCCCTGGAAGACCCGGATGGTCACCGCGTTCTGGTTATCCTCCGCGGTCGAGAACACCTGGCTCTTCTTGGTCGGGATGGTGGTGTTACGGTCGATGATGCGGGTGAACACGCCGCCCAGAGTCTCGATCCCGAGCGAGAGCGGGGTCACGTCGAGCAGCAGCACGTCCTTGACGTCGCCCTGCAGCACGCCCGCCTGGATGGCGGCGCCGATGGCGACCACCTCGTCCGGGTTGACGCCCTTGTGGGGCTCCTTGCCGAAGAACTGCTTCACGACTTCCTGCACCTTCGGCATGCGGGTCATGCCGCCGACCAGGACCACCTCGTTGATCTCGCCCGCCGACACGCCGGCATCCTTCAACGCCTTGCGGCAGGGCTCGACCGTCTTCTGGATGAGATCGTCGACCAGCGCCTCGAACTTGGCGCGGGTCAGCTTCATGGTGAGATGCTTGGGACCGGCGGCATCCGCCGTGATGAATGGCAGGTTGATTTCGGTCTGCGTGGTGGACGACAGCTCGATCTTGGCCTTCTCGGCAGCTTCCTTCAGCCGCTGCAGCGCGAGCTTGTCGTTGCGCAGGTCGATGCCCTGCTCCTTCTGGAACTCGTCGGCGAGATAGCTGACCAGACGCATGTCGAAGTCTTCGCCGCCCAGGAACGTGTCACCGTTCGTGGACTTCACTTCGAACACGCCGTCGCCGATCTCGAGGACGGAAACGTCAAACGTGCCGCCGCCAAGGTCGTAGACCGCGATCAGGCCGGTCTTCTGCTTGTCGAGACCGTAGGCGAGCGCGGCCGCGGTCGGCTCGTTGATGATGCGCAGCACTTCAAGGCCGGCAATCTTGCCGGCGTCCTTGGTGGCCTGGCGCTGAGCGTCGTTGAAGTAGGCGGGAACGGTGATGACGGCCTGGTCGACCTTGGAGCCGAGATAGCCTTCCGCCGTCTCCTTCATCTTCTGCAGGGTGAAAGCGGAGATCTGCGAAGGCGAATACTGCTTGCCGTCAACCCCGACCCAGGCGTCACCGTTCGACGCCTTGTCGATCTTGTAGGGGACGAGCTTCTTGTCCTTCTCCACCGTCGGGTCGTCGTAGCGCCGTCCGATCAGGCGCTTGACCGCAAAGATGGTCTTTTCCGGATTGGTGACCGCCTGGCGCTTGGCCGGCTGGCCGACAAGCCGCTCGCCGTCGTCGGTAAAGGCGACGATCGAGGGCGTGGTACGCATGCCTTCGGCGTTTTCGATGACTTTCGGCGAAGTGCCTTCCATGACGGCGACGCACGAATTCGTGGTGCCGAGGTCGATGCCGATGACCTTGCCCATAGTTGTTCCTCTCGAATTGCGGCAGGCCGGCCGGGCCACTTGGGTCTTGCTTGAAGGCCCCTCGGCGCCCGAAGGTTTGTCTGCGGCTCGTCCGCCGACCCCCTTGATCCAGCCCCCTGGATACGCGATTCACCGCCTCTCGCGGCTCAATGGCTCATATAGGAGGGCGGCCATGGCCCGCAAGACAGCCGCTCACGAATTCGCGAGGCGGCTCAATAGGGATGGTCAGAGATTAGCGGGGTAGCCCGCCCCAGTCAGGTCGCAAACCCATGTTGGGCTGCCGCCTCGCCTGCCGGCGCGTTTCCAGGCAGAGTGGAAACCGGTTCGCCGTCCGGAAACGCCAGTCTAGTGGAGCGAATTTGGCATTTGATAGCCATTTGCAGCGGGCCACTGATCAAATGTCAAATTCAAAGCTCCACTAGAATCAAATAGTTGCTGGTGGTCCTCTCATTCCGACATTTGCTCCGAAGCTTGCTGCAGCGGGACGCAAATGGCGGAATTGGACCACTAGAGTTCCGGTCCGGCCGTCCCGGCCGCGACCGTTAACAATTTAGCCGGAAATTTCCCATGTTGCGCCGATTGCTGATCGCATTCTTGTTTCCCGCGCTGACGGCCGTCGCCGCGCTCGCCACGCCCGCTGGCGCCGCCCCGGTGTTTCCGACCGGCTTGCGGGTCGGCCTCGAATTGCCGCCGGGGCTGAGCAAGAGCCAGCGTCTCCCCGGCTTCGAGGACCCCGCCCATCACGTCATCGTAGCCGTCTTCCAATTCCCGGGCGCGGCCTATGGCCAGCTCAAGAGCGCCGGTTTCGGGAAGGAAACCCGGGGCATGACCGACGTCAGCAAGGCCGACTTCGCGGTCGCCGGCGGCGAGGGATTCCTGATCAGCGGCGGCATCACGGTGAAGGATCAACACCAGCATCGCTGGCTGCTGCTGGCCAAGCCCGAGGGCGCCGGCAAGGGCGGCCCCCTGACCGCCATAGTCCGCGTCGACGTGCCGGACGACGCCCGCAGCGTCTACTCCGATGCCGTGGTGCAAAAGATGCTGGCGAGCACCGACTTCCGGCCGACCCCGACCCAGGAGCTGCTTCGCCTGCTGCCGTTCGAGCTCGGCGATCTCGCCGGCTTCCAGGTGGCGCACGTCGTGCCAGGCGGCGCCATCCTGATCGACCGCCCCGCCGACGAGACCGGCAAGATCAGCCCCCCTTACATGATCGTAGCGATCGGACGCGGCCGCCCCAACGATCCCGCGCTGGAAGGGAAGTTTGCGCGCGACTTGCTGCGCAACGGACCCTTGAGCGACGTCCAGGTGACGTCCGCCGACAACATCCGCATCGACAATGCGCCCGCGCTCGAACTGCGCGCCGACGCCAAGGTCCCGGACGGCAAGGCGGTCAGCGTGGTGCAATGGCTGCGCTTCGGCACCGGCGGCTTCATGCGCATCATCGGCGTCGCCCCGAAGAACGACTGGGACAAGTTGTTCAACCGCTTCCGCGCCGTGCGCGACGGCGTCAAGTCGCGCTAGGCTTTCCCCGGAAGCGGCGCAGCACGAAGCGCCAGACATCTTTCGCCTGACGCCACACGAGCGGGAGTTTTGATCGGCGCTTCGAACAAATGCTCGATCTCAAAATGCGATCCTGCTGCGCAGGCCCGCGAGGAAGGCGTGGTCGAACGATTGCGTCGCGTCGTTCGGGTTCTGCCGGCCGTTCGGGTGCACGATGTATTGCAGGTCCGGCTGCACAACCCACCAGGGCGCGATCTGCGCCGCATAACTCGCCTCGAACACGATCTCGTGGTCGCGCACCGCGTTGCCGGCGTCCCGGTCGGCGGCCACCACGTCGGCGCTGATCTTGGCGTAGGAAGCGCCGAAGGTGAGCACGTCGTCGGCGCGGCCGGGCACGAGGCCTTTGAAGCCGGCGCCGCCGTCGATGGACCAGGCGATCAGGTTGCGGTCAGGCGGCGAATAGCCGGCGCGCAGGAACAGGCTGACGCTGCGGTCGCCGCCACGCCAGACCGTCTGGTCGGCGACGCCGTAGATGCCCCAATTGCCGCCGCGGTTGAGCGGATCGCTCACGGCTGGATCGGACAGCAGCACCGTCACGCCGGCGCCGTCGAGACCGTAGCGCCGGTCGGCGAAGTCCGTGGTCGCGTACCAGGCGCCGATCTTGTAGACGCCGGGCAGGCCCACCGCGGCCTTGCCCTGATTGACCGCGTATTGCGCCTCGCCCATCCACAACGTGCCACCCGACGTCGAGAACGTAACGCCATGCCGGTCGCATTTCTGCGCATCGTCTTGGCAGTTCGCGCCGGCGGGATCGCCGGCGAACACGCCGCCGAGGAAGGTGAGGTTATCGTTGGCATTCACCCGCAGACGCGCGCCGGGCGTCGCCAGCGGATAGGCCGGGCCACCGTTGGTCATGTTGGCGGCAAGGTTGTTGCCCCAACCGAACGTGCCGTTGAGCAAGCCGCCCGCGGTCTCGCTGGTGAAGAACTCGTCGTCGGCGGCAAGCTGGCCGACGCGCAACGAAGCGATCGAATTGAAATCCTGCTGGAACCAGGCGGTGAACAACCGCGTCGTCGGCACGGCGTCGATGTTGCTCGGATCGGCGATGCTGCCGGCTATATCGGCGGCGTTGCGGCCCCCGTTGTGGAGCTGGAACACGGTGACGTGGGTGGTGGCGCCGTTCCAGCCGATCAGCTTCTGCAGATCGGTGTTGACGGAGAATTCCAGCCGGCCCTCGTAGGTCGCGCGCCGTGCCAGGCCACCCGACAGCACCCCGAAGGTCTCGGCAATGTATTGGGCCATGATGTCGATGCCCTTGTTATGCAGGTCGGTGCGCAGGCTGCCCCAGTCGCCGGTCAGCGTCTCCCGCTCCCAGACCGAATGGCGGGCCGCCGGCGGCTTGGCCTTCACCGCCATGTCGGCCGCCTGTGCGGCGCTGGCGCCATGCCGAGCCGCCATAGCGGCCGCGGCAAGACCACTGCGTCGGACCGCCGCATCATCGCCTCGCGGACATTCGCGTCCCGCTGCAGAACCACATGATGGCCCCCTAATTCACGTTCGTTGTGAACGTTATGATTATAATATTAGTACGGTGGATCCTGGCGCCCGGCTCATCGCGCCAGGGTCGCCAGTTGGGCAGCGCACGGAAATGCGCCCGCCGCACCGCCGGATTGAACAGCGACCAGCGCGCCGCCCGTTTCAGCGCCGAGTGCCGCCGACGCCAGCAGCGGCGGTAGCCGGCGTAGGCTTGCGCCGCGCCGGCAAAATCGTCGCGCGACGACCGCCATGGCGATGCGCCGCAGGCTCAGGACCAGGCCGCGCACCGCGCCGCGCGCGCGGTGGCGCTCGGCCACGCCGCCCTCGACGCTGGTGTCGGAGCGCTCGGGAAAGTTCTCAGCCAACTCGCGCCATTCATGACCCACCGAGTCGACGGCAAGCGCGAGCAAGACGCCCCACAGCATGGCCGCGCGCGTCACGGTGCGCAGACGTGAGGTCTTGCCTGACGTCTTGGTCTCGATCGAAAACATGTCGCGCCCCCCGGAGGTTCAAGGAATGTCGCCGCGACATTGGTCGGGGAAGGCGCTGCAGGTCAACGGCAAAACCCAACGAAACCAATAGCTTATAATTGGTCTAATGTAAATCGGCAGGCCTGGCGCGGGCCTTCGCGCGCCGTCTTCAAATCATTCCAATGAAGACAAGACGACTAACGTGCTGACCGCATTCACCAACGGGAATGGCCGGTTCGCGCGCGTGGATTTGTCTTTCGAAAAATGAAAAGCCGCGGTGACGCTTCACGCATCGCCGCGGCAAAATCGCGCAGGGTCTCCGGGAGGAGAACGCCGCGTCAGTTCGCGCCGCTCGCACCCGCATTGTCGTTGGCGGAAACGGCGGCCGGCTTCGGCGCCGCCTTCGCCACGGCCACCATGGCCGGGCGCAGCACACGCTCGCCGATCA
This sequence comes from uncultured Pseudomonadota bacterium, assembly GCA_963829755.1. Taxonomy (GTDB): domain Bacteria; phylum Pseudomonadota; class Alphaproteobacteria; order Rhizobiales; family Xanthobacteraceae; genus Pseudolabrys. The sequence goes on from CAWHJV010000006.1 coordinate 96,184, forward strand.
TGTAGCCGGCCTGCATGACCTGCGCGACATGGCCCGGCGGCAATTCGGGATGCTCCATCTCTAACATGGCCTGGTGGATGTTGGGATCGAACTTCTGCCCTTCCGGCGAGAACTTCTTGACGCCGTGCTTTTCCAGCGTCTTCAGCAGTTCGCGTTCGGTCAGTTCGACGCCCTCGATCAGGCTCTTCACCTTGGCGTCGGCGGACTCCCGCAGCGCCGGGTCGATCGCCTCCAGCGCGCGATGCATGTTGTCGGCCACGCCCAGCACGTCGCGGGCGAAGCCGGCGACGCCGTAGGCGCGCGCGTCGGCGATCTCGCGCTCGGTACGTTTACGCAGGTTCTCCATCTCCGCCAGCGTCCGCAGCAGCTTCTCGCGATAGTCGGCGGCTTCGCGCTGGGCCTCGGCAAGCGGATCGCCGGGCTCGGACTTATCGGTGGACTTGGCCTGCGGATCGGCCTCGGCGGTCGCGGCCTGCGCGTCCACTTTGGCCTGTGCCTCGGCGGCTGCGTCCTCGGCCTTGCGCACGGTCGGGTCCGTCATCGTCAATCAATCCCCTCGAATTGTTACAATATGGTGCGATTGCTCCGGATATCAGGGCTCGGAGGCCAAAAATCAAGCTCAGCCGGACAGCAATCGGCTCACCACCCGGGCGGTGTAGTCGACCATCGGGATCACCCGCGCGTAATTGAGCCGGGTCGGGCCGATCACCCCCAAGACACCCACGATGCTGCCTTTGCTGTCGCGATAGGGCGCGATGATGGTGGACGAGCCCGAAAGCGAGAACAGCTTGTTCTCCGAGCCGATGAAGATGCGCACGCCCTCGCCGCGCTCGGCGCGGCCGAGCAGGTCGATCACCCCGCGCTTGGTCTCCAGCGCGTCGAACAACGAGCGCACGCGTTCCAGATCGTCGAGCGCGTGCAGATCTTCGAGCAGGTTGGCGTGGCCACGCACGATCAGCTTGCGCTCCTCGCTCTCGCCGCCCGACCAACTCGCGAGTCCCGCGGAAATGATCTTCTGGGTGAGTTGGTCGATCTCGGCCTGGCTCTCCTGCGCGGCAGTTTCCATATCGGTGCGCAGCTCGGCCAAGGTCTTGCCGCTGATGCGCGCGTTCAGGAAGTTGCCGGCTTCCACCAGGACGTTGCTCGGCAGCCCGGCCGGAATGTTGAGGATGCGGTTTTCGACCTGGCCGTCCTCGCCGACCAGCACCGCGAGGGCCCGCTCCGGTTCCAACCGCACGAATTCGATGTGCTTGAGCCGCACGTTGTTCTTGGTGGTGAGCACGATCGAGGCCGAGCGGGTCAGTCCCGAGAGCATCTGCGAGGCTTCGGTGAGCACCGATTCCAACGACTGGCTCCTGCCGGCGCCGGCCACCTGCGCCTCGATGGAGCGGCGGTCGTCCTCGGTGAGGTCGCCGATCTCCATCAGCGCGTCGACGAAAAAGCGCAGGCCCAGCTCGGTCGGCAACCGGCCCGCTGATGTATGCGGGGCGTAGATGAGGCCGAGGTGCTCCAGGTCCGACATCACGTTGCGCACGGATGCCGGCGACAGCGGAATGGGCAGGATACGGGCGAGATTGCGCGAGCCGACCGGCTCGCCGGTCGCCACGTAGCTCTCGACCAGCTGGCGGAATATCTCGCGCGAGCGTTCGTTGAGCGCCGCCAGACTCACCTGGGCCGAACCGATCGGGACGTCGTGCGAGGCCACCTGTTAACTCCTTGAGACCGGCTTTGAATTTGACCATTCCCACGCTCTTGTTCAAGCCGGACGTATGGGTATGGTGGCCGTCTTTATGGGGCAGGGAGGCAGCGCCGGGACGCGGGCGGCCCCCAGGAAAAGCCCAACGAAAACAAGAGAAGGAACATGCCCGATGCGGCCGAGCCGCCGAGAAGTGGACGAATTGCGCCCGGTTTCGCTCGAACGCGGGGTGGTGAAATACGCCGAAGGCTCCTGTTTCGTGAAATTCGGCGACACCCACGTGCTGGTCACCGCCAGCCTCGAGGAGCGGCTGCCACCCTGGCTCAAGGGCCAGGGGCGCGGCTGGGTCACCGCCGAATACGGCATGTTGCCGCGCGCAACTTCAGAGCGCACCCGGCGCGAGGCTAGCGCCGGCAAGCAGGGCGGCCGTACCGTCGAGATCCAGCGCCTGATCGGCCGCTCCTTGCGGGCGGTGGTCGACCTGGCTGCGCTGGGCGAGCGGCAGATCACCATCGATTGCGACGTGATCCAGGCCGACGGCGGCACCCGCACCGCCTCGATCACCGGCGCCTGGGTGGCGCTCTCCGATTGCCTGGCCTGGATGAAGGCGCGCGACATGTTCAAGGGCGGCGAGGTCTTGCGCGACCACATCGCGGCGGTGTCGTGCGGCGTCTACCGCAACACCGCGGTGCTCGATCTCGATTACGCCGAGGACTCGGAAGCGGAGACCGACGCCAATTTCGTCATGACCGGCGCCGGCAATATCGTGGAAATCCAGGCGACCGCCGAGAAGGTCGCGTTCAGCGAAGACCAGTTCATGGCGCTGCTGGGCTTGGCGCGCAAAGGCATCGGCAAGCTGGTGGATTTGCAGACGCTGGCGGTGGCGTAAGTCCTCGTGGCAAGAAAACTCATCGGCCCCGTCGTCATCGCCACCCATAACCCGGGCAAGCTGCGCGAGATGCGCGAGCTGCTGGCGCCCTACGGCATCGAGGCGCAGTCGGCCGGCGAGCTCGGGCTGGCGGAGCCCGAAGAGACCGGCACCACCTTCGCCGCCAATGCGCGCATCAAGGCGGAAGCCGCAGCCGAGGCCACCGGCAAGCCGGCCTTCGCCGACGATTCCGGCCTGGTGGTCGACGCGCTCGGCGGCGAGCCGGGCATCTATTCGGCGCGCTGGGCCGGGCCCGACAAGGATTTCCGCGCCGCCATGAACCGCATCCAGACGCTCTTGATCGAACGCGGCGCCAAGGAACCTGAGCAGCGGCGCTGCCACTTCATCGCCGCGCTGTGTCTCGCCTGGCCCGACGGCCATGTGGAGGAATTCGAAGGCCGCGCTGACGGTGTCGTGGTCTGGCCGCCGCGCGGCGACAAAGGTTTCGGCTACGACCCGCTGTTCAAGCCCGATGGCTTCGACATCACCTTCGGCGAAATGGGCGCCGACGAAAAGCATGGCCTGCCGCCCAAGGGCAAAGGGCTCTCCCATCGGGCGCGGGCTTTCGTGAAGCTGGCGGACGCGTGCCTGAAATAATGCCCCTTGCGCGGGCGCCCGATCATTACAATTTTAATCATCTCTCACAGGCACCGCGTTTTCACGCTGGCGGCGCGCGCGCGGCACAGTCATACTGCTTAACATGTCATTAACCACGCTTCCTGAGCCCTTCGCGGTTTACGTCCACTGGCCGTTCTGCCTGTCGAAGTGCCCCTATTGCGACTTCAACAGCCACGTCCGCCACGGCGGCATCGACGAGGCGCGCTTCGTGCGCGCCATCGAAACCGAGATCGCCAATACGGCCGCGCGCGTGCCCCACCGCACTGTCTCGACCATCTTCTTCGGCGGCGGCACGCCCTCGCTGATGCAGCCGTCGTCGGTGCAGGCAATCCTCGACGCGATTGCCAAGCATTGGTCGGTCGCGCCCGACGTCGAGGTGACGCTGGAAGCCAATCCGACCAGCGTCGAGGCGGCGCGCTTCCGCGGTTATCGCTCTGCCGGCGTCAACCGCGTGTCGCTCGGCGTGCAGTCGCTCGACGACGCGGTGCTGAAGGAACTCGGGCGCCTGCACACCGCGCAAGAGGCGCTCGACGCGGTCGCGATCGCGCGCGCCAACTTCGAGCGCTACTCCTTCGATCTGATCTACGCGCGCCCGCGGCAAACGCTTCAATCGTGGGAAGCCGAGCTCGGACGCGCGATCTCCGAGGCGGCCGAACATCTTTCGCTCTATCAGCTCACCATCGAGGAAGGCACGCCGTTCTTCGGTCTCGCCAAGGCCGGCAAGCTGATCGTGCCCGAGGAAGATCTGGCGCGCGACTTCTACGACTTGACGCAAACTATCTGCGCCGACGCCGGCCTGCCGGCCTACGAGATTTCCAACCACGCGCGGCCGGGCGCGGAATGCCGGCACAATCTGGTCTACTGGCGCGGACATGACTACGCCGGCGTCGGCCCCGGCGCCCACGGCCGGCTGACGGTCGACCGCCGCCGCGTCGCCACCGAAACCGAGAAGCGCCCGGAAAGCTGGCTGATGCGCGTTGAAGCCAACGGCACCGGGCTCATCGTCGACGAGAAGCTCACGCCCGAGGAAGCCGCCGACGAATATCTGCTGATGGGCCTGCGCCTGAAGGAAGGCATCGAGACGGACCGCTACACGGCGCTATGTGGCCGTGCCATCGATCCCAAGCGCGTGGCGATCCTGAGCCAGGAAGGCGCGGTGGAAGCGACCGCCGACGGCCGCCTGCGCGTCACGCAGTCCGGCTTTCCCGTGCTCGACGCGGTGGTGGCGGATCTGGCGGCGTAAGGCTTTCCGGTCATCCGGGATCGCACACTTCGTGCGCGCCCCGGAATGACAAAATGGTTTACGTCCCCGGCTTGAACGACGTCGGCGACGGGCTCACGACCTGGCCGCCGCTCGGCGTCACCCGCATCACTGCCAGGCCGCGGTCGTTGGTGCCGTCGCGTTTGAAGCGGAAGATACCGTCGATGCCGGCGAAGCCCGACGCGTTGGTCAAAATCTGCGGGCTGAAGCGCTGCACGCCTTGCGTCTTCACCAGGGCGGCGATGAGGGCCACCGCGTCATAGGACAACGTGGCGGTGCGCACCGGCTCCTGGCCGAAGCGGGCGCGGTAGCGTTTGGAGAAATTGCGGAAGCCCGCGGTCTGCGGCGCGGCGTAGAGGCCGCCCTGCAGCTGCTTGTCGGCGAAGACCGCCGGGTCCTCCCACAGGCCGGTACCGAGCAGCGTCACCCGCCGCAGGTTCACGTGGTCCGCGGCGAGCGCCTGCACGTCTTTCACGACCTGGTCGCCGTTGTCGGGGATGAAGATGCTGTCGACCCGGCGTGCCACCTGCGCCACCCGGCGCGTTGCCTGGGACAGGCTCGCCGGATCGCTGGAATATTTCTCAATCGCCAGGATGCGCCCGCCGCGGCGCGACACTTCCTGCTGGAACGCCGCCTGCACCACGGAACCGTAGGCGTTGTCCGGCAGCAGCGCGGCGAACGAGCGCTTGCCTCGCCGCGCCTGATAATCGACGATGCGCTTGACGTCGGTCTCCGGCAGGAAACTCAACAGGTAGACGCCGGGGCTGGCAACGCTGGAGTCGGTGGAAAAAGCGATCACCGGCACGTTGCGCTGGCGCGTCACCGAGCCGACCGCACGCACGGCCTGCGCGAACAGCGGGCCGACGATGATCTCCGCGCCTTCGTTCAGCGCCTGCTGGGCGGCGGCCTGCGCCGACTGCGGATTGCCGGCGTCGTCCTTCACCAGGAGCTGGATGTTCGGGTTCTTGAACTCGTCGAGCGCCATCTGCGCGGCGTTCTTCATGGACTGCGCGGCGACGCCGGCGTTGCCCGGCGCCGACAACGGCAGGATCAGCCCGACACGGATCTGCCCGGTGCCGATGGTGGCCTGCGGCTGCGGCGCCGGCGGCGCGGCCGACGGGCCGGTCCCGAACTGATTGAGCTGCGTGCTGGAGCAGGACGACAGAAGCGCCGCCGCAGCGGCGACACACACTGCCGCGGTTAAGCCGCGCAATCGGCGCATCAGCAGTCCCTCATGGTTCTCGCGGCGTCTTTCGAGAAGCCACCGCGCCCTGGACAGTCATTTCCAGGGCTTTCGTAACCATACTTTCGCATATTGTCCCCGAAAAGTTAAGGCAATGAAAAAGAAAGGGAATTTGGCGCAAGGATGGCGCGCCGCACGGACGCCGGGTTAGACTGCGCGCTATGGTCAAAGAAACCAATTCGGACAATCAACCCGAAGGCAGAGCCGCGCCGCGCCATCACGGCGCGAGCGGCGCCGGCCCGAAGGCGCCGAACCCGGCGCCGGGCCTCTATCTGGTCGCGACCCCGATCGGAAACCTGGGCGACATCGGCCTGCGCGCCCTCGATATTCTTGCCGGCTGCGACGTCATCGCCTGCGAGGACACCCGCGTCACCCGCCGGCTGACCGAGCGTTACGGCATCGCCACGCCGCTCACTCCCTATCACGAGCACAACGCCGGCGAGGCACGGCCGAAGCTGCTGGCGCGGCTGGCCGCCGGCCAGGCGGTGGCGCTGGTCTCCGACGCCGGCACGCCGCTCATCTCCGATCCCGGCTACAAGCTCGCGCGCGACGCCCGTGAGGCCGGCCACCCCGTTACCTCCGTGCCCGGTGCGTCCGCGCTCCTGGCCGCGCTCTCGGTCTCCGGCCTGCCGACCGACCGCTTCCTTTTCGAGGGCTTCCTGCCGCCCAAGCAGGTGGCGCGGCAAAAGCGCATCGCCCAGCTCGCGACCGTGCCGGCGACCCTCGTGTTCTATGAAAGCGGCCCCCGGCTTGCCGCCATGCTCGCCGATCTCGCGGCGGGCCTGGGCGCGCGCGCGGCCGCCGTCTGCCGCGAACTCACCAAGCTGCACGAGGAAGTGCGCCGCGGCGAGCTCGCCACGCTCGCGCACGACTATGCGCAAGGGGCCGAAACGCGCGGCGAGATCGTCGTCGTGGTGGCGCCGCCGGCCGAGGAGAGCGCCACCGCGAGCGACGTCGATGCCTTGCTGCGCGATGCGCTCGCGCGCGTGTCGGTGAAGGACGCGGTCGGCGAGGTGGCGCTGGCGACCGGCCGTCCGCGCCGCGACGTCTATCGGCGCGCGCTCGAACTGAGCAAAGCGGCCGCCGATGGCGAATGAACCGAAGCCGCCGCGGCCCAAACCTACGGCGTTAGGGCAAAAGCGCGAAGCGCGTCCCGAAAAAGTGGCCGCCTTCCGCGTCGGCATCTCGGCCGAAAGCCGTGCCGCCGCCTTCCTGGTCGCCAAGGGTTTCCGCATCCTGGCCAGGCGCTGGCGCAGCCCAGCCGGCGAGATCGACATCGTGGCGCGCCGCAAGCAGCTATTGATCTTCGTCGAGGTGAAGGCGCGCGCCGACTTCGATACAGCGGCGGAATCGGTGAGCCCGCGCCAGCAGCAGCGCATTGCCGCGGCGGCGGAAGCGTGGCTTGCGGTTTACGGGCAGGGGAGCCTGCGCGACTTCCGCTTCGACGTGATCCTGGTGGTGCCAGGTAAGATGCCGCGGCACATACAAGGTGCGTTCGGGATGTGAGCCTTTAAGCGCTCAGCCGCTCGAAGAACTCGTCCACCTGGCTGCGGATGCGCCCGGCGACGGCGCCGAGTTCGTCGGCCACGCTTTTCACGCTGCCGGCGCTTTCGCGCGTGCCGTCGGTGGCGGTGCCCACCAGGTCGACCTCGCTGGCGGTCTCCTTGGTGCGCTGCGCGGCGATGTCGACGCTGCGCGCGATTTCCTGGGTGGCCGCGCCCTGCTCGGTGACGGCGGCGGCGATGGCACTGCTGATTTCGCCGATCTCACGGATGATCGTCTCGATCGCGGTGATCGCCTCGATCGAGCGGTCGGTGGCGCGCTGCATGCCGGCGATCTGCGTCGCAATCTCCTCGGTGGCGCGGCTGGTCTGCCCGGCAAGCGCCTTTACCTCGCCGGCGACCACCGCGAAGCCGCGGCCCGCTTCGCCGGCGCGCGCCGCCTCGATGGTGGCGTTGAGCGCCAGAAGGTTGGTCTGCTCGGCGATGTCGGTGATCAGCTTGATGACGTCGCCGATGCGCGCGGCCGCGTCGCCCAATTCCTTGACCGCGGCATTGCTGCGCGTCGCCTCGCTCACCGCCTTGGTGGCGATGGTGTTGGACTGCGCCACCTGGCGGTCGATCTCGTTGACCGACGCCGACAGTTCGTCGGCGGCGGAGGCGATGTCGCGCACATTGCTGGAGGCTTCCGCCGACGCCGACGCGGCGCGCATGGTCTTGTTGGCGGCGGCGTCGGCCGCGCCCGCGAGTTCTGTCGAGGCCGACAACATCTGGTCGCTGATGCGCCCAAGCGCCACCAGAGTCTCCTCGACCTCGCCGGAGAAGCGCGCGATCTCGGCCGAAACCGCTTGCTGGCGGCGCGCCCGGGCGTCGGCGTCCTGCAGCACCGTGTCGTTGAGTTCGGCGTTGTGGGTGATGGCGTGCTGGAACACGCTGATCGAGCGCGCCAGCGCACCGATCTCGTCGGCGCGCGCGCTGTAGGGAATTTCGAGGCTGCCGTCGCCGGCCGCCACCTGCTCGGTGACCCGGGTGATGGCCGCCAGCGGTCCGGTCACGGATCGGCGGATGATCGCCATACCGGCAGCGGCACCGAATGCCGCCGCCACGGCGAGCGCAAAGAACGCCGAATCGGCCCAGTCGATGGTCTGGGTCGATTCCGCCATCCCATCGGCAGTTACAAAGTGAACAAAGCCGATTGCCACCAGCCCCATGATCGCGGTGGCCAACAACGCGAAGATGGCATAGAGCTTGGCGGCGATTGAAAGCTTCGGCAAAGTCAACGGACGGTCCCCACTCAGGCAACACTGAGCCCGCCGCCAGTCTGCACAGCAAACGTTAAAGGTTTGTTTTTCTTAAAACTTCGTCAAGCACGGCAGCCATGAAACTCAACGTTGCGGTCCAGATGGACCCGATCGAGCGCATCAACATCAAGGGCGATTCCACCTTCGCGCTGCTGCTGGAGGCCGAAAAGCGCGGCCACGCCTTGAGCTACTACACCCCCGACCGGCTGGCGCTGCTCGACGGGACGGCGTTCGCCAGCGTGCGAGCCTTGAGCGTGCGCGACGTCGCCGGCGATCACTTCACGCTGGGCGAGGCGCGGCGGGTGGAGCTTTCCCAGTTCGACGTGGTGCTGCTGCGCCAGGACCCGCCCTTCGACCTCGCCTACGTGACGTCGACCCATCTGCTCGAGCGCATTCATCCGAAGACCCTGGTGGTGAACGACCCGGGAAGCGTGCGCAACGCGCCGGAGAAGGTGATGGTCACCGAGTTCCCGCAGCTCATGCCGCCGACTTTGATCACCCGCGACCTCGACGAGATCAAGGCGTTCCGCGCCGCGCACGGCGACATCGTGATGAAGCCACTCTACGGCCACGGCGGCGGCGCCGTGTTCCGCCTGACGCACGACGATCTCAATTTCGGCTCGCTCTACGACATGTTCGCCAATACGTTCCGCGAGCAATGGGTGGTGCAGGCGTTCCTGCCCAACATCAAGCACGGCGACAAGCGCATCATCCTGGTCGACGGGGAATACGCCGGCGCGGTCAACCGCATTCCGGCGGCCGACGACCTGCGCTCCAACATGGTGCGGGGCGGATCGCCGGCGGACACCAAGCTGACCCCGCGCGAGCGCGAGATCTGCGAGACCATTGGGCCGACCTTGAAGAAACGCGGGCTCTTGTTCGTCGGCATCGATGTGATCGACGGCAACCTCACCGAGATCAACGTCACGTCGCCGACGGGCATCCGCGCCATCCGCAATCTCGGCGGCGCCGACATCGCGGCGATGATCTGGGACAAGATCGAGGCGCGGCGCGCCTTAGGCCGCTAGCGCCATCGACACGGCCGCAGGCGCCGTTGCGGCGGCCACCATCGGCGCCTCCACGAAGAGCCGCAGCTCCTCGGCGCCCTCGGTCAGCGCCAGCCGGCGCCAGACTGTCGCGCCGCGCTGCATCTCGCCCAGCAGTTCCTCGACATCGCTCACCGCCGCTTCCGCCGCCAGGCGAATCGCCCGCGCCTGCTGAAGCTCATGCGCCACCGTCACTGCGTCGATCATCGAAACCTCCCTCAAGCGGGCCGTTAAAAAAATCTTACCGCAAGTCTTTTTGTTCTGCAATTGTTCTTGTTGTTGTCCCCAGGAGCCGCTATCCTGCGGCCCAGGGTTGCAAATATGCGCATGATAGCAAGCAGAGGGTGCAACGCGTCGTGGTGGCCGGCGTCGGTATCGAGACCCGCGCTGCCGAGGCGCCAATCACTCTCCGCCCCTTGCCTTCAAGGCCGCCGGCGTCTGGAAGTTACAGAGGGAGAAAGCACGTGGATATCTACCTGAAATTCGTCAACCAAACCAATGACGCCAACAATTCGGAATACGTCATATTTCAAAGAAACGTCGCGACCGGCTTCGACGAACTCGCCGTCGCCTGGAAGGTGATCAAGAATTGCGGCCAGGGCGACTTTCATCCGTTCGTTTACCCCATGTCCATGCAGGTTAGCGCCGAAGACAGCTATGGCAATTACACGCCGCGATTGGATGCCCAGGACGGCCAACTATTCTCGATGGTCCGCACCTCGTCCGACGACATTCTAAAACTCGCCGGCAACGGCAGCAGCCCCACGGAAGTGCAAGTGTCGAACGACCTGCCGCAGGGGGCCATCAACGCCAATTTTTTCAAGAGCGGCCGTCTTCTCGCCACCCGGACGTCGCTGGCCCCGCAACAGAAAGCCGCATTCGAATTCAAGCCGACACTGTGGATCGGCGTCGCGTCGGAAATCGACGAGGGCCAGGTGATGAACCCCGCCATCCTCTCCAACATCGATACCGAGCTTTCATTGGAAGGCCTTGCCAGCGCCGACATCGTCGCGACCGGCGGCGGTTCCGGCCCGAGCGCCGAGCCGTTCCAATTCACATTGCACAACGTCGTCATGGTTTGAGTACGGCGACGGTCGGAGGAGATATGGTCCAGCGTGTCGCAACGGTCGCCTTCGAGGGCATCGAGGCCCGCGCCGTCGACGTGCAGGTGCAGGTCGCGCCCGGGCTGCCGGCCTTCAATATCGTCGGCCTGCCGGACAAGGCGGTGTCGGAAGCCAAAGAACGCGTGCGAGCGGCGCTGATCGCCTCCGGGCTGGCGCTGCCGGCGCGCCGCATCACCGTCAATCTCGCCCCGGCCGATTTGCCCAAGGAAGGCAGCCACTACGACCTGCCCATCGCGCTCGGCCTGATGGCCGCCATCGGCGCCATTCCGGCCGACGCCATCGCCGGGTTCACGGTGCTCGGCGAGTTGGGCCTCGACGGCTCCATCGCCGCGGTGGCCGGGGTGCTGCCGGCGGCGATCGGCGCCAACGCGCGCGGGCAAGGCCTGATCTGCCCGGCGGCATGCGGGGCGGAAGCGGCCTGGGCGAGCCCCGAAATCGAGATCGCCGCCGCCCAATCGCTCATCCAGCTCGCCAATCATTTCCGCGGCACGCAGGCGCTCTCGCGCCCGACGCCGAAGGTCCAGGCGTCCAAGGCGGCGCCGCTCGACCTCGCCGACATCAAGGGCCAGGAAAGCGCCAAGCGCGCACTCGAAGTGGCCGCCGCCGGCGGCCATAACCTGCTGATGGTCGGCCCGCCTGGCGCCGGCAAATCGATGCTGGCCTCGCGCCTCCCCTCGATCCTGCCGCCGCTGACGCCGGCCGAGCTGCTGGAAGTCTCAATGATCGCCTCTGTGGCGGGCGAGATCGAAGGCGGCGCGCTCACCAACCGCCGCCCGTTCCGCTCACCGCACCATTCCGCCTCCATGCCGGCGCTGGTGGGCGGGGGCTTGCGCGCGCGACCGGGCGAAATCTCGCTGGCGCATAACGGCGTTCTCTTTCTCGACGAGCTGCCCGAGTTCGCCGGCCAGGTGCTCGATTCGCTGCGCCAGCCGTTGGAAACCGGCGAGGTAGCGATCGCGCGCGCCAACCACCGCGTCACCTATCCCGCGCGCCTGATGCTGGTCGCCGCCATGAATCCGTGCCGCTGCGGGCGCGCCAGCGATCCCGGCTATGTCTGCCGGCGCGGCGCCAACACGCGCTGCGCCGCCGACTACCAGGCGCGGCTCTCCGGCCCGCTCATCGACCGCATCGACCTGCATATCGAGGTGCCGGCGGTGACCGCGTCCGACCTCATCCTGCCGCCGCCCTCGGAGGGCAGCCGCGAGATCGCCGCCCGCGTCGCGCGCGCCCGCGACGTGCAGCTCGAGCGCTACGCGGCAATAGGCCTCGCGGGCGTGCGCACCAACGCGCAAGCCGCGGGACCGGTGCTGGAAGAGGTCGCGGCTCTCGACACGGCCGCACTTTCGCTCATGCGCGACGCCGCCGACGCCATGCAGCTTTCCGCGCGCGGCTATCACCGCGTGCTGCGCGTCGCCCGCACGCTCGCCGACCTCGACGGGGCGAACAATCTCGGCCGCGTGCATCTCGCCGAGGCACTGTCGTACCGGGCGCTGGCCGACGAGGTGCGGCGGGCGGCTTAACGTTTCATTCGCCGCGAGCCGATAGAACCCGGCAACCCAGGGTCGTTTTACGCTCGATTAAGCATACCGGCCCTAGGCTCGCGCCGCGCGAAAAAGCTTCGCGCGGGGACCGGGGAGTTCGTCATGACGCGCAGGCGTCTCGCTTCGCTGCTGGCATGGGCGGTCGTCACGCCCGTGGCCGCCGTCGCAGCCCTTTCGTTTTTCACCGCGGCGCCGAGGCCCTGTTTCGTCGCCGGCACCCACGCCTACCGCATCGACGACAGCGGCCACGCCGCCGTCACCGTGCGGGTCGACGAGGGCGCGCAGCACCCCGACATGCGCATGCAGCTCGTGAACGACCCGGCGACCGCCGACTTCGTGCTGGTCGACGACAGCGACAGCGCAGGCGCCTGCCGCGGCATCGGAACGATCAAGAACATCCGGCTCGACGCCGGCGCCGGCAAGGGGGAGAAGGGGCGGAAGCCCGACCTGACGGTGGCGCTGTCGCACAAGCCCGCGCGCTACAAGATTTACGTGCGCTCGTCGCATTACACGCCGCAGGACGCCGCCGCGCTGTTCGCGGTCATGCGGCGGGACGCCGGCGACATGGAAGTCGCCGCCCGCGATTAGCGGTCCGCTGCAAGTGGCTATCAAATGTCAAACTCGCTCCACTAGCATGTCTTCGCATGATCCTATCCGAAAACCGGTTCCCAACCCCGATCGGGTCGGCGACAAGCTTTTTCGGGATCGTGCGCTAGCCCCCTCTTAACGCCGCCTTCACCATGCCGGCGCGCAAGGCGCCGGCCGGCCGCGTCCGGGAATGGAATCGCAACAAAACCGTCGCCAAATAGCGCTGTACGCGCGCGCCGGCTGCGCGCGCGTCGGGCACGGGGTGTCATGCGTTCGAAGGCGAATTCCATCACCGCGGCACACCGCAAGCGCGCGCGCGACCGCGCCGCGCTAGTCCTGTTTGGCCGCTCGGTGGTGATCACACTGTCGGCGATCTCCGCCGTCCTCGGCTTTCTCGCCGGCACGCGCGTCCAGGCTCAGAACTACGACCCCAACACCTACGCCATGGGGGTCGCCGCGCTGCTCGCGGTGGCCTGCGTGGCGATCGCCTATTTGCTCATCCGCCGCCGCGCGGCGGCGCGCAAAATCCGCCGCCTGGAAACGCGCATCGACGAACTGTCCGACGAGCAATGGGAGTTGCGCGAGGCGGAAGAGCGCGCGCGCAGCCTGCTGGCGGCGCAAGGCGACTTGATCGTGCGCCGCGACAGCCAGGGCCGCATCACCTACGCCAACGACGCCTTCTGCGCGCTGGCCGGCCGCCGGCTCAACGTCCTGATCGGCAAGACGAGCCCGCTGCCCGCGCGGGAACAGGGCACGGTGACCGTGCTCGCCGACGGCAGCCGCACCCACGACCAGAAGATCGAGAGTGCCGCGGGCACGCGCTGGATCGCCTGGCGCGAGACCCCCGTGCGCACCGCCAGCGCCAGTGAAGTGCAGGGCGTCGGCCGCGACGTCACCGCGCGCGTCGAGGCCGAGCAGGCGCTCGCGCAGGCGCGCGATCAGGCGGAAGCCGCCAACCGTGCCAAGTCGCGCTTCCTCGCCACCGTCAGCCACGAGATCCGCACGCCGCTCAACGGCCTGCTCGGCATGGCCGACCTGCTGCTCGACACGTCGCTTAGTCCCGAGCAGCTCACCTACGTCAAAGCCGCCAAGACCTCCGGCGAAACGCTGCTCACGCTGATCGAGGAAATCCTCGACTTCTCCAAGATCGAGGCCGGCAAGCTCGACATCGTCGCGCGCCCGTTCGCGCTGTTGCCGCTGATCGAGGAAACCGCCGAATTGCTGGCGCCGCGCGCGCAGGCCAAGGGCATCGAAATCGCCTCCTTCGTCGACGACCGGCTGCCGGCGCGGCTCGTCGGCGATGCCGCGCGCATCCGCCAGGTGCTGCTCAACCTGGCCGGCAATGCCATCAAGTTCACCGAGGCCGGCGGCGTCGCCGTCATCGCCGAGCCGGACGCGGTCGAGGACTCCGTTCGCTTCACCGTGCGCGACACCGGCATCGGCATCGCGCTCGAAGACCAGCGGCGCATCTTCCGCGACTTCGAACAGGCCGACGGCTCGCCCACCCGCAAGTTCGGCGGCACCGGTCTGGGGCTCGCCATCTCCAAGCGCATCGTCGAGCGCATGGGCGGCGCTATCGCGGTGGAAAGCGAGCCCGGCATCGGCGCCGACTTCAGCTTCGCCGTGCCGCTGACGGCGACGGACGAAGGCGACCGCGGCTTCGCCGCGCCCGATCTCGGCGGCTTGTCCATGCTCATCGTCTCGCCGTCCGAGGTGCAGGCGTCGCTACTGGCACGCCGGCTCGGCGCCTGGGGCGCGCGTGTCGCCATCGCGCACGACGCGCGCGCCGCCGCGGCCCGGCTCGCCGAGGCGCCAAATGACGTGCGATACGACGCGGTGCTGGTCGACGTCGCGGACGCCTTGCAGTTGGCGCCCGCGATTGGCGACGTGCCGCGCCGCATCGTACTGGTCGCGCCCACCCACCGCCACGAATTGCCGGCGCTGAAGGCGGCCGGCTTCACCGGCTACCTGGTCAAGCCGGTGCGCGCGGTTTCGCTTGACGCGGGCCTGCGCGACGGCGCCTTCGAAACCGCGCCGCCGCTCGTCCCCGAAGCGGAGGCCGGCCTTGGCGACGCGTCGCCGGAAAAGCCGCTCGCGATCCTGGTGGCCGAAGACAACGAGATCAACGCGCTGCTCGCCGGGGCGCTGCTGAACCGCCTCGGCCACCGCCCGACCGTCGCCAGCGACGGCGCCGCCGCGGTCGCCGCCTGGGAAAAAGCCCGCGCCGCTGGCACGCCTTTCGATCTCATCCTCATGGACGTGCAGATGCCCGGCATGGACGGGCTCGAGGCCGCCCGCCGCATCCGCGCCGCGGAGGCGGAGGCCACCGATGAAGTTCCCGAGCGCACCCCCATGCTGGCGCTCACCGCCAATGCCAGCGAGGACGACCGCACCGCATGCCTGGCCGCCGGCATGGACGGATTGCTGGTCAAGCCGCTCGCGCGCGAACGGCTGATCGAGGCCATTGCGAAACGTCCACAGGCCGCCGCCGCACCCGAAGCCGCGGCGTGACGCCCACTTTCCTACCCTGTCATAATTCCGTATCAGGCCGTGATGTAGGGGACGATACCGCTGTGACGATTCGCTGAGCTGATTTGATGGGCAGAATTGCTGCTCTTCGCCGCAAAGGACCCCCAATGGCAAGCCGCCTTCCCTCCGAGCCACCGCGTCGCCTGCTGGAGCGCTTCCGTCCGGGCGCGCCGGGTGCCGGCCGGCAGGGCTTCATCTCCTCGCTGCAGGCCTATAGCGGCTTCCAGGCCGGCGCCGCGCGCGCCCACCGGCCGTCGCAGAGCCTCGGTCGGGTCGGCTCGCTGGAGGTTCGGGTCGCGCGGAGCGCGGCCGAAGTCCGCCAGGCGCAGAAGTTGCGCTACCGCATCTTCTATCAGGAAGGTTCGGCCATCCCGAACCCGGGCCGGCTGTTCGCGCGCCGCGACATCGACGGCTACGATCCGATCTGCGACCACCTCCTGGTGATCGACCACGCCGCGCCCGGCGCCAGCCACGGCAAGCCGGCGGTCGTCGGCACCTATCGGCTGTTGCGCCAGCCGCTGGCGGAAGACAACGGCGGCTTCTACACGGCGGGCGAGTTCGACATCGCGGGCCTCATCGAGCGCCACGACCGTCTGCAATTCCTCGAGCTCGGCCGCTCCTGCGTCCTGGCGCCCTACCGCAACAAGCGGACGGTCGAGCTGCTCTGGCACGGCATCCACGCCTATCTGCTGCAGCACCGCTGCGACGTGATGATCGGCTGCGCCAGCATCGACGGCACCGAGCCGCGGCAGCTGGCGCTGCCACTGTCGTTCCTGCATCACTACGCCCGCGCGCCGGAAGAATGGCGCGCCCGCGCGTTGCCGGAGCGCTACGTCGAGATGAACCGGCTGTCGAAAGAAGCCATCGACCCCAAGGCCGCGCTGCGCCAGTTGCCGCCGCTGATCAAAGGCTACCTGCGGCTCGGCGCCTATATCGGCGACGGCGCCGTGGTCGATTACGAGTTCGGCACCACCGACGTGCTGGTGGTGCTGCCGGTGTCGGT
Organism: uncultured Pseudomonadota bacterium; assembly: GCA_963829755.1. GTDB lineage: Bacteria > Pseudomonadota > Alphaproteobacteria > Rhizobiales > Xanthobacteraceae > Pseudolabrys. The sequence continues at coordinate 112,561 of CAWHJV010000006.1, forward strand.
GATCAGCGAGCGCTACATCGAACACTTCGACCTGAGCCGGCGCGCGGCGTAGAAAACCAAGAACTGCTTCTCAGCCATTCCGGGACGCCGCGAAGCGGCGGACCCGGAATCCATACACCGCAGCACCGGGATTATGGATTCCGGGTTCGCGACCTGCGGTCGCGCCCCGGAATGACGGAAGAGTAATTAAAGCTTCCGCAGCGCCACCTGCTCGACCATATGGTCCTCGCGCTTGTTCAGAATCAGGTCGGAGCGCTGCCGCGTCGGCAGGATGTTCTCGTGCAGGTTCACGAGATTGATACGCTCCCAGATGCCGGTCGCCGTCGCCACCGCCTCGTCGTCCGACAGGTTGGAATAACGATGGAAGTAGGACTTCGGGTCGCGGAAGGCCGTGCCGCGCAGGGTCAGGAAACGATCGACGTACCAGGACTTCAGCACCTCCTCGTCGGCGTCGATATAGACCGAGAAATCGAAGAAATCCGAGACGAACGGAATGGCCTTGCCGTCGCGCGGCAGCCGCCCGGTCTGCAAGACGTTCAAGCCCTCGACGATGAGGATGTCGGGCCGGTCCACTTCGACCCACTGGTTGGGAATGACGTCGTAGATCAGGTGCGAATAGATCGGCGCGCGCGCCGGACGCTTGCCCGCCTTCACCTCGGTGAGAAAGCGCAGCAGCGCCGGCAGGTCATAGCTCTCGGGAAAGCCCTTCTTCTCCATCAGGCCTTCGCGCTCGAGGACGGCGTTCGGATAGAGAAAGCCGTCGGTGGTGACGAGATCGACCTTGGGCACGTTCGGCCAGCGCGCCAGCAGCGCCTGCAGCACACGCGCGGTGGTCGACTTGCCCACCGCCACCGAACCGGCGACGCCGATGACGTAGGGCATCTTGACCGCTTCGGTCGACAGGAAGCGCTGCTGCGCGATGAACAGCCGCTGGGTCGCCGCCACGTACATCGACAGCAGGCGCGACAGCGGTAGATAAATCTCAGCAACCTCGCTCATGTCGAGGCGGTCGTGCAACGAGCGCAGGCGCGTGACCTCGTCGGAGGTCAGCGTCATCGGCGTGTCTTGCCTGAGTTCCGCCCATTCCGCGCGCGAAAAAATGCTGAACGGCGATAGGGTCTCTTCGGTTTCGACGCGCTGTTCCATCGGTTCGCTCGTTCAGCCGTTCTTACGGCTGGCCTTTTCCTCGTGGCCGCTTTGCGCCGTGCGCCTGGCGAGTTCCGCCTCGACCTCGGCGAGCGTCACGCCGCGCGCCTTGAGCAGCACCAGCAGGTGGTAGAGCAGATCGGCGGTCTCCGAGACCAGCCGGCCCTTATCCTCTTGCACCGCGGCGATCGCGGTCTCGAACGCCTCCTCGCCCAGCTTCTTGGCGCAATGGGCGACGCCCTTGTCGATCAACGCGCGGGTATAGGATTCGGTCGCACCCGCCTCAGCGCGCGCTTCGACCCGCTTTTCGAGATCGGAAAGGGTGAACTGGCTCATTTTTCGGGTTTTCCGGGTTCCTTCGGGCGGGGGTTTAGCACTCCTCGCCGCCCGCGTCATTCCAGGTCGCAGCCAACCGCCGCAGGCCCACAATGCGGGAAATCACGCATCCAACCGCATCGGCAGCCCGGCCCGGGCCATGTAGTCCTTGGCCTCGCGCACCGAGTGCTGGCCGAAATGGAAAATCGAGGCCGCCAGCACGGCGGTCGCGTGGCCGTCGCGGATGCCCTCGACCATGTGTTGAAGCGTGCCCACCCCGCCGGAGGCGATCACCGGCACGGTGACGGCATCCGCCACCGCGCGGGTGAGCGCGATGTCGAAGCCGGTCTTGGTGCCGTCGCGGTCCATGGAGGTGAGCAGGATCTCGCCGGCGCCCAGCGACACCACCTCGCGCGCGTAGTCGACCGCGTCGAGGCCCGTGGGGTTGCGCCCGCCATGTGTAAAGATTTCCCATTTGTCGGGCTCGCCGGGCTTCGACACTTTCTTGGCGTCGATTGCCACGACGATGCACTGGTCGCCGAACTTTTCCGCCGCCTCTTTCACGAACTGCCGCCGCGCCACCGCCGCGGTATTGATCGACACCTTGTCGGCGCCGCAGGTGAGCAGCTTGCGGATGTCCTCGACCGTGCGCACGCCGCCGCCGACGGTCAGCGGCATGAAGCAGGCTTCCGCCGTGCGGGTCACCACGTCGAAGATGGTGTCGCGGTTCTCGTGGCTGGCGGTGATGTCGAGAAAGGTGAGCTCGTCGGCGCCGGCGCCGTCATAGGCGATGGCCGCCTCCACCGGATCGCCGGCATCGCGCAGGTCGACGAAGTTGACGCCCTTGACCACGCGGCCGTCCTTGACGTCGAGGCAGGGGATGACGCGGACTTTGAACATCGTTTCTTTCTATACCGTTCTACAGCATCGGCGCCGGCGCCAGTGGCGCAGCACCAGCAATATGAGCGCGGCGACGATCCAGACCACCAGCGCCGCCACCGCGCCCGGGATCGTCACATAGGCGAACCAGTGGCTGGCGAACATCACGCTGAGCGCGCCGCCGATATCGTGGCCGAACAGCATGCAGGCGTGCGCGCCGCCTTCGTTCAACGGACAGCCAAGCGCGCCGGCGACCGCCGATCCCGTCACGGTGAGGAGGACCGGCAGCGCCGCGAACAGCACGATCAGCACCAGCGCCAGGATCATCAGCCGTTTGATCAAGCGCGCCTCTTTGTTGGTTGCGCTAGTGCGGCGCCGGCCGGCCGGCACCTCGCCGCGCGATTGCCAGATCAGGGTCAGCGCCTCCGCCGGATCGAGCCGGCCGTCATAGAGCGCGCGGCCGGCGATGGCGCCTTCGAGCTTGGCGGCGCGCGGCGCCAGCATCGCCTTGATATCGTCGATGGACGCCAGCCCGCCGGAGGCGATCACCGGAATCGAGATGGCGTCGGCGAGCGCGATGGTGGCGTCGAGGTTCAGGCCCTGCAACATGCCGTCGCGCGAAATGTCGGTGTAGATGATGGCGCCGACGCCGGCGTCCTCGAAACGCTTGGCGATGTCGAGCGCCGACAGTTCCGAGGCTTCCGCCCAGCCTTCAACCGCCACCTTGCCGTCGCGCGCGTCGAGGCCGACCGCCACGCGGTCGGGGAATTCGCGCGCCGCTTCCTTCACGAGATCGGGATCGCGCACCGCCGCGGTGCCGATGATGACGCGCGTGACGCCCTTGTCGAGCCAGCCTTCCACCGTCGCCATGTCGCGCACGCCGCCGCCGAGCTGCACCGGGATGCTGACGTTCTCCAGGATGCGGTCGACCGCCGCCGCGTTCACCGGCTTGCCGGCGAAGGCGCCGTCGAGATCGACGATGTGCAGGTATTCGAAGCCCTGCCGCTTCGAAGGCGTTGGCCTGCGCCGCCGGATCGCGGTGGAACACGGTCGCGCGCGCCATGTCGCCCTGCTCGAGACGGACGGCAAGGCCTTCCTTCAGATCGATGGCGGGGAAGAGGATCATGGAGTCCATTTCAAAAAGTTGGCGATCAGCGCCAGCCCGAGCCGCTGGCTCTTCTCGGGGTGGAATTGCGTGCCCACCATGTTGTCGCGGCCGACGATGGCCGTGAGCGGCCCGCCGTAATCGGCCTGCGGCCACCAGCTCCTCGCGCTTGCTGGCATTCAGGTGATACGAGTGCACGAAATAGGCATGCAGCCCGTCCGGCCCGAGCGCGAGGTCGGCGAGCAGCGGATGCGGCTGCAACATGTTGAGCGTGTTCCAGCCCATATGCGGGATCTTCAGCGACGCATCGCCGGGCGCGATGCGGTCGACCTCGCCGGCGATCCAGCCGAGGCCGCGGCGTCACCCGGTATTCGCGCCCGCGCTCGGCCATCAACTGCATGCCGACGCAGATGCCGAAGAACGGCGCGCCCGCGCTGAAGCACGTTCTCGTTCAGCGCTTCCACCATGCCGTCGATGGCGTCGAGCCCGTTGCGGCAATCGGCAAAGGCGCCGACGCCGGGCAGCACCACGCGCGTGGCGCGCGCCACCGTGTCGGGATCGCTGGTGACATGGATCGCCTCGGCGTGCCCGATGTCGCGCGCGGCGCGCTCGAAAGCTTTGGCCGCCGAGTGCAGGTTGCCGGAGCCGTAGTCGACGATGGCGACGCTCATGCCGCTGCCTCCCGGCTCGGGGAAGAGGCCGATGACGTCGCTGCCCGACGGCGCGCCGCGCCGCACCGGCGCGGTGTATTGCGGTTCGGACGGCGGCGGCCGGCGTCGGCGCCGGTCATGACACTTGGCCGCTGCGCGTCCATTGGCCGAAGAAGCGCCGCTCGGCGTCTTCAAGGTCGTCGCCGACCACGAAGCCGTGCGTCTTCCAGCCGCGCCGCTCCAGCGTCCAGCGCCGCAAGGCGCCGGCTTCCAGACCGACGAGCAGCGCGATCAGCAGACTGGCAAGCGCCTTCGCCAAGCTCGGAACGTTGAAGACGGTCAGCACGCCATCGACCGCGATCATCGCGATGCAGGTAGAGCACGAATGCGAGCCACAGCCGCCGGAACAAGAGCCACAGCGGCGCCAGCACGAAGGCCCAGAAATGGAATCCGTCGCGCACGAACACGAAGCGCTCGGGTTCGGCGCTTCTTCCTTCGCGCGGCGGCGGTTCGTGCACGGTGTAGGTGGGCATCAGCTAGCCACTCAATTGCATTCTTATCCCTCCCCTGAAGGGGAGGTAGAAGAAAAATTCACCCGCCCAGCGAGCCCTTGGTCGACGGCACCTCGTCCTTGGCGCGCGGATCGATGGCGATCGCGCCCTTGAGCGCGCGCGCCAGGGCCTTGTAGCAGGACTCGGCGATATGATGGTCGTTGGTGCCGTAAAGACAAGCCACGTGCAGCGTCAGCCCGGCGTTCATGGCGAAGGCCTGGAACCATTCCTGCACCAGCTCGGTGTCGAAGGTGCCGACCTTGTCGCGCACGAACTCGGCCTTGAACACCAGGAACGGCCGCCCGGAGATGTCGAGCGCGACCCGCGTCAGCGCCTCGTCCATGGGCACATGCACGTCGGCGTAGCGGGTAATGCCCTTCATGTCGCCGAGCGCCTCTTTCACCGCCTGGCCGAGCGCGATGCCGACGTCCTCGGTGGTGTGGTGCTGGTCGATATGCAGGTCGCCCTTGGCCTTGACCGTAATGTCGATGCGGGAATGGCGCGCCAAGAGGTCCAGCATGTGGTCCAGGAAGCCGATACCGGTCTCGACCTGCGCGCGGCCGGTGCCGTCGAGGTCGACCGCAACCGCCACGTCCGTTTCCTTGGTCTTGCGCGTCACCTTGCCGGTGCGCGTGCTGCCGCCAGACATTGAGCGCTCCTCTGGGCGGCCTTTCGGGCCGCGAAACCCTTGATCCGCGCGCCTTTTATCAGGCGTCGGCGGGGTTCGCTACTGCGGCGCGACAGACCCGGCCCATACCCTTAACCGGCCATTCCGGGACTGGTCGGGGCCGGCACCCTCTCGGTTTGCATCCCCCGGCGGACCCCCTTACATGTGCCTCACCCCGAGGACCCCTTATGTCATCAAGCGAAATTCCCACCTGGCACGGCACCACCATCCTCACCGTCCGCAAGGGCGGCAGCGTGGTGATCGGCGGCGACGGCCAGGTCTCCATCGGCCAGACCATCATCAAGGGCAACGCCAGGAAGGTCCGCCGGCTCGGCAAGGGCGAGGTGATCGGCGGCTTCGCCGGCGCCACCGCCGACGCCTTCACCCTGTTCGAGCGGCTGGAATCGAAGCTCGAGCAGTATCCCGGCCAGCTCATGCGCGCGGCGGTCGAGCTCGCCAAGGACTGGCGCACCGACCGCTATCTGCGCCGCCTGGAGGCCATGATGATCGTCGCTGACGCGCAGCGTGACCCTGGTGCTGACCGGCACCGGCGACGTGCTGGAGCCGGAGCACAACGTCATGGGCATCGGCTCCGGCGGCAACTACGCGCTCGCCGCCGCCCGCGCGCTGCTCGACATCGACATGGACGCCGAAGAAATCGTGCGCAAGTCGCTCGACATCGCGGCGGAGATTTGCGTCTACACCAACCGCAACCTGACCATCGAGAGTTTGAAGACAAGTTGAAGCGTGCCCCTGGATGCGGCGCAGCTGCAATGCTGCGCCGCTGATCCGGGGCCGTTACGAATGTTGAGTATGTAACGATCCCGGGTCAGCGACGCTGCGCCCGGGAAAAGAGGCCCAATGACCGACTTCTCCCCCCGCGAAATCGTTTCCGAACTCGACCGTTATATCGTCGGCCAGGCCGACGCCAAGCGCGCGGTCGCCATCGCGCTGCGCAACCGCTGGCGCCGCCTGCAGCTCGACGACAAGCTGCGCGAGGAAGTCCTGCCCAAGAACATCCTGATGATCGGCCCGACCGGCGTCGGCAAGACCGAGATTTCGCGCCGGCTGGCGCGGCTTGCCGGCGCGCCGTTCCTGAAGGTCGAAGCCACAAAATTCACCGAGGTCGGCTATGTCGGCCGCGACGTGGAGCAGATCATCCGCGACCTCGTCGAAATCGGCATCGCGCTCACCCGCGAGCAGAAGCGAAAAGGCGTGAAAGCAAAGGCCGAATTGGCCGCCGAGGAGCGCGTGCTCGACGCCCTGGTCGGCCCCGGTTCCGGCGCCTCCACGCGCGACAGCTTCCGCAAGAAGCTGCGCGAGGGCGAACTCGACGACAAGGAAATCGAGATCGAGGTGCAGCAGGGCAGCGGCGGCATGCCGATGTTCGACATCCCCGGCATGCCGGGCGCGCAGATGGGCGCGATCTCCATCGGCGACATCTTCGGCAAGATGGGCGGCGGCCGCACCAAGACCCGGCGCGTCACGGTGAAGGATTCCCATGACATTCTGGTCAACGAAGAATCCGACAAGCTGCTCGACGACGAGGCGCTGACCCAGGACGCCATCCGCACCGTCGAGCAGAACGGCATCGTCTTCCTGGACGAGATCGACAAGATCTGCGTGCGCGAAGGCCGCCAGGGCGGCGACGTCTCGCGCGAAGGCGTGCAGCGCGACCTGCTGCCGCTGATCGAAGGCACCACCGTCAACACCAAGCACGGGCCGGTGAAGACCGACCACATCCTCTTCATCGCCTCGGGCGCCTTCCATATTTCCAAGCCGTCCGATCTGCTGCCGGAATTGCAGGGGCGGCTGCCGATCCGCGTTGAATTGAACGCGCTCACCCGCGACGACATGCGCCGCATCCTCACCGAGCCGGAGGCTTCGCTCATCAAGCAATATGTTGCGCTGATGGGCACCGAAGGCGTCACCCTCGACCTCACCGAGGATGCCATCGACGCCATCGCCGATATCGCGGTGTCGGTGAATTCGAGCGTCGAGAACATCGGCGCCCGCCGCCTGCAGACCGTTATGGAGCGGGTGCTCGACGACATCTCATTCACCGCGACCGACCGTCACGGTGAGACGGTGAAGGTCGACGGCGACTTCGTACAGAAGAACGTCGGGGATCTCGCCAAGAACACCGACCTCTCGCGCTTCATCCTCTGATACGGCATTCGGTCCATCCTCTCGTCATGTCGGGACGGCCCCAACGGGTCCGCGCAGAGCGCGGCCCGATGGCAGGCTCTGGGCCGGGCCGGAATCCAGAGCCAAAAGGGAAATGCTGCCGCGTCGCTCCGGATTCCGTGTTCGCTCGCGGCGCGGCCGCCGCGGAATGACGATCTGATGGCGCGAATTCTTCGCGCAGCTCAGCCGCCGCCCATTCGCCGGCCACCGACACAACCGCGTGCAACCTGGAATGGTAGAATATCGTAAATCGTGTTAACCATCTGACCTGAAAAGGATTTCTTTACGCGCGCGGAGGTCCGCCTGGCCCCGCCGCAGCGCCTGGTGACAAAATAAGGTTTACAGCGCCAGCGCGCCGGCGCCATACATGCCCGACGGGGACCATGAGCCCCGCGTAGTCACGCCCGCGTAGGGAGGTCCGATGTCCGCGGAGTTCCGGGGCAATGCGACGGCCGGCGGTGCGGGCGACGGGTTCACGCCCGGCGAGCACCTTCGCGCCGAGATCGAACGGCTGGGGCTGGACCAGATCGCGGTCAGCCAGGCGACCGGCGTATCGCGGCAGACCATCAACAACATCGTCAACGGCCGCCAGCCGATCTCGCGCGCCATGGCCGGCAAGCTCGGCCGCCTCACCGGCCGCAGCTCCGATTACTGGCTGCGCGCGGCGTTCGCGCCGCCCGGAGCGGCGCGCGGCCGCGCCAAGACCGCTGACGAAAGCGCGCGGCCGCTCGGCGTGCTGGTCAACCATCAGATCGCGCGCGCGGTGAAGGACGGCATCGTCGAGATCGACCCCTTCGACGAGGCCAACCTGCAGCCCGCCTCCATCGATCTCACCCTCGACGATTTCATCATCACCGCGGCCGGCGAGAAGATCGACGTCACCGCCGGCCACGCCTTCGTGCTCGCGGCCGGCCGCGCCGTCAACGTCAGCACCCGGGAATGGATCGCGCTGCCGCGCGACTATGTCGGCCGCGTCGGCGCCATGACCAGCCTCGCGAGCCGCGGTATCCTCACTTCGCACGGTTTTCAGGTTGATCCCGGTTTTCAGGGCAATTTGCAATTCTGCCTGTTCAACGCCGGCGGCGGCGACTTCGAATTGCGCGACGGCATGCCGATCATCAGCCTGGAGATCATGCCGCTCTGCGCCATACCCACATACGACGAGAAGGACGCCCGTCATCTCCGGCAAGCGCGCGACCGCGACAAGGTGGCGTCGCTGTTCCGCAACGAGGTGTGCAACCGCCTGATCCGCGACGAGATCGGCCGCTTCGCCAAGCTCGACATCAGGAACGGCGAAGCCGAGGCGCGCATTCCGGAGCTCGGCGTCGAGCTGGGCGACGCGTCGGAGGAGGCCGCCCGCGCGGCGGTGGTGCAGGGCGCGCTCAACGGGCTGAAGTCGCTGCGCGCGCATCCCATGGCGGCGCGCGACGCCCGCGAGAAATACGAAGGCTTCTTTGCGGCGCTGGCGGACCGCCTGCATCTCAATGCCGATGAGACGCGGCGCGCGCTCGCCGCCCTCGGGCTCGCGGTGGGGCAGGAGGAAGCGCCGATCGTGCGCTTGCGCGACGGCAGCGAGGCCATGCTGCAGCCTCCACTCGCCGCGACGCGCATCAGCCTGCGCCACCTGGCGCATCAGTTGCGCGAGGAGCCCGCCGACCTGGTGCTGATGCTGACGGGCCTTGCGCCCTACCCCCGTGCGCCTTGAGCGGGGGCCTGGGCGGCCAAGTCGTGCCAAGGGTAGTGTCAAATGTGGTATAAAAATAATTTGACAACCTGGGGTACAGAAGTATTCTTGCAGTTGCGGGGGCGTAGTTATTAAACCGCAAATGCGGGCGTCTCCGACGGAGGAGGCAACCATGCGTAAACAGCGCGAAACAACGACCATTCGCCGCCCGGCCCACAGCCAGCCGGTATTCAGCGACGATCCCGCCCGGGACGATCCCCATGACGCCATCGACCAGGAGCTCCTGGGCATCTGGCTCAGCATCTCGCGGCTGCGCCAACTCATCCGCCGCGATCCGCCGCCGCCAGGCTGCACGGTCTTGCGGCTGCCGCGGCGCTCCACCAGGAAGCCCGCAAAAAAGAACGCCGCCACCAAGAAGCAGACGACAACCCGGAAGCCGCGCCGCAAGGCGGCATGAACCGGCGGCATAAACCGGCGGGCTGAATCGGCAGTTTGAAGGGGCAGCCTGAACGGGAAGCCGACACGCCGCCAGCGGCCGGGGCGGCGGCGGCCTCGCCCGAGCACGGTGTCGCGGCTACTTCGCCATTGCCTTCATGCAATCCATGACGAACTTGGCGCGCGCGTCCATCGCGACCTGCTGCTCAGCCGCCTTCTGCTGACATGTTTCCAGCCGCGCCTTTTCGGCTGGCGGCATCATCTTCTTCGGCGCGGTCGCCTTCATGCCCTGCTGTGCCAGCGCGCTGCCGGCTGCGACCGCGACAAGGGCAGCGCTCAAGCAGATCGTGGCGCGCATCATGGCATCGTCTCCCCAACGCCTCGTGGATCTCGAACGGCGAATTCGCTCCACGCGCCGCGCATGGTCGCACACCGCGTCCGCCGCCGGCAGTGCCGCGCCATCACGTCTTGTTGTTTGCGTCGTCGCAATCGTCGGGCGCCGGCTCGGTGGCCGCCACCGGATCGGAGCCCGGGAAGGTCTCTTCCAGGCCCTCCTCGAGATCGCGCTCCCGTTCTTCCTCGGTCTGCTTGTGTTCCTTGAATGCGGGCTTCGGGGTTTCCGATTTCGGTTTTCCGGCCATCTGCATACCTCCACAGGAACTGCCAGCTTCGTGCGCTAACCGCTTTGCAGCTTGCGCAGCCTCACGTAAAGCGCGCCCTCGCCGCCATGGGCGACATGGGCATCCTCGAACCCGACCACAAAACTACGGAACTCGGGCAGCGCCAGCCATTGCGGCACCTGCCGCCGCAGCACGCCGCCCTCGCCGTTGCGGCGGCCCTTGCCCGTGATCACCAGGACGAGCCGGTGTCCGCGCGCGGTGGCCTGATGCAGGAAATGCCGCAGCGCCGCGTGCGCCTCACTCTGGGTCAGCCCGTGCAGGTCGAAGCGGGCGTCGATCGCCTCGCGCCCGCGCGCGACGCGCTGGCGCATGCGGCGGCCGAGCGGCGCCAAAGCGGGCGCCGCGGGCGGCGCCGAAACAGCTTTGGCCGGGCTCGGCGCGGCCGTCACCGTCTTCGCCGCGCGCCGCGGCTTCACCGGCGGCGTCGCGGCTTCGACACCATCTTCAAAGTCGAACCCGCCGTCCGGCGTCTCGCGCAACGGCGCGATGGATTGCGTCACCGTGCGCCACAGCACGCGCTCCTCACGGCTCAAGACGCGCCGGCGGTCACGCACGCTCATTCCAGAACCTTCGAGTGGACCTTCGGCTTGCTGCGCGGCAGCGGGACCGTCTTCTTGATCGCGGCGAGCTGTCGTCACCGCGGGCGGCGCCAGTTCGGGCGGCTTCGGCCGCGGCAGCGGCGTATGGATGTCTCCCTCGACGCCGACACCGCGCGGCACCAGCATGACGAAACGGCCGTGCTGCTTGATGCGGCCGGCGACGTGCTCGATGCCCGCGCCGTGCCCGAAATAGATGTCGGCGCGCGCCGGTCCCCGGATGGCCGAGCCGGTATCCTGCGCGATCATCAGGCGGTCGAACGGCGTCTCCGGCACGTCGCTCTCGATCGGCAGCTCCGCCTCGACCCAGATGGGCGTGCCGTAGACGTGGATGCGCTTGTCCACCGCCAGCGAGCGCAGCGGGGTCAGCTCCACCCCTTGCGCGCCCTCGATCTCCTCGCCGGATTTCAAGCCTGTCTCGGTGAAGAACACGTAGGAGCGGTTCTTGCGCCGCAGTGCCGCGCCTTCCTTGGGATGCGCCTCCATCCATTGCCGGATGCTGTCCATCGACATGTCCTGGCGCGCGATGATGCCCCGATCGATGAGATCGCGGCCGACCGGATAATAGCGCATGCCGTTGCTGGCGATGTAGTTGAGCCGCAGCACCTTGCCGGTGTCGAGCCGCACGCGCGCCGAACCCTGGATCTGCGCGAAGAAGGCGTCGACCGGATCCTTGATCCAGCAGATCACCAGGCCCTTGCCGTCGAGCGCGCCGTCCTCGATCCGGGCGCGGCTCAATCGGCCGAAGACCGTGCTGCGCCCGCGCCATTTCTTCGGCACGCGATAGAGCGGCACGTTGAACTCCTTGCTGCGCGCGCGCGAGCCGGCGAACTCCGATTCGTAATAGCCGGTGAAGAAGCCTTGCGTGGCGCCGGCCGGGACGATGCGCACCGGCGTGAAGTTATCTTCAAAGAACTTGCGCGCCGCCGCGCGGTCGAGCGCGCCGGCTTTGAGCGCGTGCAGGCACACGTGGTAGAGCCCGCCATAGACCGGGCGCTTGCGCCGCATGGCGGGCGTGGCGTGGCGGATGGCGTCGCAGCTCTTGAGGAAGCTCTTGAAGGCGGCGGCCTGGTCGTCCTTGGCCCAGCCGTTGAGGTCGGAAAACGCGAGCGTCGTCGCTTGCGCGTGGCGCAGCTTCAGCACCGGCGCGTGGGCCCTGGGGCGATGTTTCGCTTTGGCGGCGAAGGCCGGCGTACCCGCGATCAGCGCGACAGTAGCCGCTGCCGCGAAGAAGCTTGCGCTCAAGCGCCCGAACAACAACCCGAATCGAACAGCGGAGCGGGGATCGGCCGCCTGCATGCGTTCATTGTCCGGCTTCGGTGGCCACCAGCTTCCAGTTCGGGTCGCGCGAACTCACATCGCGGGCGAACGTCCAAATGTCGGTCACGTCGGTGACTTTCTCGGCGTTGCCGTCGATCACCTTGCCCTCCTTGTCGCGGGTGGCGGTGATCAGCTTGGAGACGAAGTGCACCGTCACCTGCGCGGTGCGCTGGCGCATTTCAGCGTGCGTGATCTCGGCTTCGTCGAGCGAAACGAAGTGGCTCTCGACCGTCTCGCCGCGCTTCTCGCGCTCGGCGATGGCGCCTTCGAAGCCCTCAAAGACGTCGCGTGAGAGCAGGGATTTCAGCGTGCGGCGGTCGCCCTCGGCAAAGGCACCCACGATCATCTCGTAGGCGCCGCGCGCGCCGGCGATGAAGCCCTTGGCGTCGAAGTCGGAATCCGCCGAGGCGACGGCGTCGAGACCGGCGGCCAGCGCCGAGCCGGGCGCGGCCACGCCTTTCCAGCGCTCGCCCGCGGCAACCGGCTCCGCCGGCTGGGCGACAGCGGCGCCTTCGGCGTTGCGGTTGGGCAGCGCAATCACCTTTTTTTCCGCGGCCGGCTGAGCCTGCTTGCGCGCCGCATAGGGATCGTAAGGCGGGCGCTCCCGCCCGGTGCGCGTCCCGAGAACGCTGCGCAACCGCAGGAAAATGAACACTGCGAGCGCCAAGAAGATGATGGTGTAGATATCGAACACGTCTTGCATGCTTTCGGCAGCCGTTGCGGATCTGTTTCGGCCCACTCGCCCGACCGACGGCATGGCGGGCGCTTCCACCGTACCTATCTAAGACGGTAGCCGCTCTGGTCCATAGGCCGCCCGCCGAATCCGGTATTCGGTCTCCGGGACAAACTGTAAACGATTGGGCGGCACACGCCAACGGGGGCTACCGAGGAGAGAAGAGAGCCGTCATGAATGTGGCAAAATGGGTGTTGCTGGCGATTTTAGCGCTGCCGTTCGCGGAATTGGCCGCTTTTGTCGCGGTGGCGGCGGCCATCGGTTTCGCCTGGGCGCTCCTGCTGGTGGTCGCCACGTCGCTCTTCGGCGGCCTGGTGCTGCGCCATGCCGGCGGCAACCACATCGCCCGCATGAAGGTGGCGCTGAGCGGCGGTAACATCAGCGCCCTTCAGGCCGACGGCACCGGCTCGCTCGTGCTGCTGGCCGGATTTCTGCTGGTCATTCCGGGGTTTATCACCGATGCCCTGGGCGCTCTGCTGCTGCTCGCGCCGCTCGGCGCGGCGCTTCGACGCGGACCCCCGGCCGGCGCGCCCGACGGCGTCCTCGATCTCGATCCCGAGCAATGGCACCGGGTGCCCGACCCGTCGCTGCCGCGCCGCGATTCGCCGTGGCGCAACGAATGAGCGCGGCCGGGAACGCTTCCAGGCGACGTCAAGAACCGGTTCGCCGTCCCGAAACCCGGCAGAACAATGGCCGTTCTTGTTCCGCCGGAGGCGCTATGTTAGCCAACCGGCGCGCCCGCTTGGGCCGCCGACATGCGTCTGTCCGATCCCCGGGCGGCCGCCGGCGCCTTTTGAAACAAACGCGCGCACCGACACGTTGGAACAGGGACGAGGCCCGGCCCGTTCGGCCGACTGGCGCTTCGCCGCGCAGAGGATTTTCTTATGACGATGAGCAATGGCGGTCCGAACGGCGGCCTGGATGAAGGCGGCATGGCGCCGGGACAGGACCAGGGCCCGCAACTCAGCGTGGTGGCGCAGTACATCAAGGATCTCTCGTTCGAGAACCCGAATGCGCCGATGTCGTTGCAGGTCCAGCAGCAGCCCGCGATCGAAATCCAGATCAACGTCAATGCCAACCCGCTCTCCGACAGCGATATCGAGGTCTCGCTCAACCTCGAAGGCAAGGCGGCCGTCGGCGAGCAGGTGCTGTTTGCGTTCGAGCTCGATTTCGCCGGCGTGTTCCGCATCCAGGGCGTGCCGCAGGACAGCATGCAGGCGGTGGTGCTGATCGAATGCCCGCGGCTTCTGTTCCCGTTCGCGCGCGAAATCGTCGCCAGCACCGTGCGCAATGGCGGCTTCCCGCCACTCCTGCTTGATCCGGTGGATTTCGTCGCCCTCTACCGTCAGCGCATGGCGCAGGCGGGGCCGTCGGACCAGCCGTTGGTGTGAGCGCGCGGCGCAGAGCGTAATCAGGACAGCGCGGCACCTACTCTTTAACTCTCTTCCCTTGTGCGAGAGGGAAAGCGAGCTTGCCTTAAGCGTCGCTATAGGCGCTATTGCGTGTCGCTCTCGCGATACTTCCGCCACAGGGCGTCTTCGCCCAGCGTAGCTACGAACGCGCGGTGGGCCTCGCGCTCTTCTTCACTGATGCGAGGCTCGAGCGCGACCGCGCGTTGCCGCGCGGCCTTCGCGGCGGTTCGCCCGCCGCGCGCGCCATCGTTCCGCTCGCCAAGCCCGAGCGTCGCCTGGCGGCCGCCGAGCAGCTCCAGGTAGACCTCCGCCAGGATCTCGGCGTCGAGCAGCGCGCCGTGCTTGGTGCGGCGCGAATTGTCGATGTTGTAGCGCGCGCACAGCGCGTCGAGATTATAGGGCCCGGCCGAGTGCTTGCGCCGCGCCAGCGCCAGCGTATCGACCAGGCGCTCGCGCGCGATCAACGCGCGGTCGATGCGCTTGAGCTCAGCGCACAGGAAACCGTGGTCGAAGCCGGCGTTATGGATCACCAGCGGATCCTCGCCGATGAAGGCGAGGAGCTCGTCGGCGACGTCCGCGAACAGCGGCTTGTCCTTCAGAAAATCCGCCGACAGGCCATGGATGTTGAACGCCTCCATGGGCATGTCGCGCTCGGGATTGATGTAGACGTGGAAATTGGCGCCGGTGGGAATGCGGTTCAGGAGCTCGACGCAGCCGACCTCGACCAGCCGGTCCCCATTCTTGGGATCAAGCCCGGTGGTTTCGGTATCGAGGACGATCTCGCGCATCTTAGTTCCTCGTCATTCCGGGCCTGCCGCTTTGCATCGTCCCGGAATCACATGATCTATTTCCGATTCGCCATTGTAGCGACCTGGCGCAGGATTTCACGCACCTGCGCGCGGGCCGCTTCGAAGCCTTTCCCGCTATCCACCACGAAATCGGCGCGCGCCCGTTTTTCCGCGTCGGGCATCTGCTTGGCCAGCAGCGCGCGGAATTTCTCTTCCGTCATGCCCGGCCGCTCGAGGGCACGCTTGCGCTGCACCTGCGCCGGCGCCGACACCACCACCACCGCGTCGCAGCGCGCGTCGCCGCCGGTCTCGAACAGCAGCGGAATGTCGAGCACCGCCACCATGGCACCGCTCGCTTCCGCCGCGCGCAGGAAATGCTGCTCGTCGGCGCGCACCAGCGGATGCACGATCTGCTCGAGCGTCTTGATGGCCGCCGCGTCGCCGAGCACGGCCTTGCCCAGCTTTTCGCGGTCGACCTTGCCGTCGGTAGTCGTCCCCGCAAACGCCGTTTCGATCAGTGGCGCCGCCTCGCCGGCGTAAAGCCGATGCACCGCCGCGTCGGCATCGTGCACCGGCACGCCCTCCTCGGCGAAGAACTTCGCCGTGGTGGACTTTCCCATGCCGAGCGAACCGGTCAGGCCGACGATGAACATGAAAACCTATTTTAGTTCGCGCATGATCTTATCCGAAAACCGGTTCCCACTTTTCGGGATCATGCGCTACCCCGCCACCCAGCCGTTCTGCCTGAGATACGCGAGCAGCGGCAAAAGCGGCAGGCCGAGGATGGTGAAATAGTCGCCCTCGACGCGCTCGAACAAATGCACGCCGATGCCTTCGAGCTGATAGCCGCCGACGCTGGCCGAGGCGGCGCTGCCGGCGGCTTCGAGATAGGTCGCGATGAAGTCGTCGCCGAAGTCGCGCATGGTAAGCCGCGCGCTGTCGGCGTATTCGAACACCACGTCGCCGTCGCGCACGAGCGCGATGGCCGAATGCAGTTCGTGGGTGCCGCCGCGCAGCCGCCGCAGCTGGTCGGCGGCCGCCGTGCGGTCGGCCGGCTTGCTGAAGCGTTCGGGCCCGCGCGCCAGCGTCTGGTCGGCGCCCAGCACGAGCTGCCCGGCCCGCTCGGCCGAAACGGCGTTCGCCTTGGCACGCGCCAGAAGTTGCGCCGCCGCCACCGGTTCGGGACCGCCAGCCTGCGTTTCCAGCGCGCGCTCATCGACCCCGGCCGGCCTGATCTCGAACCACAGGCCCGCCGCCGCCAAGAGCTTGCCGCGCACGTCGCTGCGCGAGGCCAGCACCAAAGGTTGATCGGCAAGCCAAAGCGGCATGGTTCTTACGTCACCGGAGCGCTACGGCGCTCGGCCAAGAGCCGCATCACCGCCGCGGCGGTTTCCTCGATCGATCGACGCGTCACGTCGATCGACGCCCAGTTGTTGCGCGCGCACAGACGGCGCGAATAGGCGACTTCTTGCGCCACCGCATCCTTGTCGATGTATTGATCGTCCTCGCGGTGAGCTTTCAAGCCCAAGAGACGATTCTCGCGGATCTGCACGATGCGCTCCGGGCTGGCGTAGAGGCCGACCACCAGGGGCCGCTGCAATTTCTCCACCTGCGGCGGCAGTGGCACCTCTGGCACCAGCGGCATGTTGCCGGTCTTGATGCCACGGTTGGCGAGATAGATCGAGGTCGGCGTCTTGGAGGTGCGCGACACCCCGACCAACACCACGTCGGCATCCTCCAGGCCCTCCACGTGCTGGCCGTCGTCATGCAACATGGTGTAGTTGAGCGCGTCGATGCGCTGGAAATATTCCGCATTCAAGACGTGCTGGGCGCCGGCGCGGTGGATGGTCTCGGCACCGAGATAGGATTCGAACAGCCGCAGAATCGGCCCCAGCACCGACATGCAGGGCAGCGCCAGCTCGCGGCACTTGTTCTCCAGGAGCTGGATCAGGTCTTCTTCCAGCAGCGTATAGAGCACCAGCCCGGGAGAGTCGCTAATCTCGGCCAGCACCCGGTCGAGCTGCTTCTTGGAGCGCACCATGGGGTAGAGATGTTCCACCGGCGACACCCCGGAATATTGCGCCGCCGCCGCCCGCGCGACCGTGATCAGGGTCTCGCCGGTGGCGTCCGAAACCAGATGGAGATGGAAATATCCGGTATTGGGCATAGGGACAGCGCGGGGAGAGCCTGTGGATTCGTTGTGAGGAGGGCACCAGAAAGGCCCCTCGGCAAGCCATCAATGGCTGAAAGCGCACCATTCGTCCACATCCGTGCCTTCGGGAGACCCGTGCGGCCGGAATCGGGGACCGGAACGCCAGTGTGGATTGGCGCCTGGGGAGAAGCGGGGAAAACCATGCGAAGCCAAGGCGAAAGCCGGCTTTGCATGTGGACGGCGCCACGGCCTTTGCCTTTGCGATTCTGGATCGGGCCCTGCCCGCCGGTGGACAGACTGTGCGCCGACAGGCATGAGTCAAATTAACCGTCCAGTAACCACTACAAAGAATCTTAGAAGAGTCTTGATGAAGACAGGCGTGCAGGAAGAGACAGCGGGGATAAAACCCCTGCTCCGCGTGCTGGCCGGTGAGCGGCAAAGGATTCCGCCGGTCTGGATGATGCGCCAGGCAGGCCGCTACCTGCCCGAGTACCGCCAGGTCCGGGCCAAAGCAGGCGGCTTTCTCGACCTGTGCTTCAATCCCGCGCTTGCCGCCGAAGTGACCTTGCAGCCGATCAAGCGCTTCGGTTTCGACGCCGCGATCCTGTTTTCCGATATCCTGGTGGTGCCGCTGGCGCTCGGGCGTAGGCTCTGGTTCGCCGAAGGCGAAGGGCCGCGGCTCGATCCCTTGAGCGAGCCGCGCGACCTGATGGCGTTGCGTCCGGAGCCCGACGATACGGTGCTGTCGCCGATCTACGAGACCGTGCGGCGGGTGAAGTCCGAGCTTCCCGAAGAGACGACGTTCATCGGCTTTTGCGGCGCCCCTTGGACGGTCGCGACCTATATGGTCGCCGGCCGCGGTACGCCCGATCAGGCACCGGCGAAGGGCTTGGCGGCGCGCGATCCGGAGGCGTTCCAGCATCTGGTCGATTGCCTGGTCGAGGCCTCGGTCGGCTATCTGGCAAAGCAGCTCGAAGCTGGCGTCGAAGCCGTGCAGATCTTCGATACCTGGGCCGGCTCGCTGCCGCCGGACGATTTCGAGCGCTGGTGCGTGCAGCCGACTAAGAAACTGGTGGCGAAGCTGCGCGAGATACGCCCCGGCACCAGGGTGATCGGTTTTCCGCGTGGCGCCGGGGCCGGCATCCCACGCTATGTGGACGAGACCGGTGTCGATGCGGTGAGCCTCGAAAGCGAGATCGATCGCGGCTTTGCGCGCGAACAAATCCAGTCGCGCGTACCGGTGCAGGGCAATGTCGATCCGCAGGTCCTGCTGGCGGGCGGCGAGGCGCTCGACCGCGAGGTCGATGCGGTGCTCGAGGCTTTCTCGGGCGGGCCGCATATCTTCAACCTCGGCCACGGCATCGTGCCGCCGACGCCGATCGCGCATGTGGAGCGGATGCTGAAGAGGGTGCGGGGATAAGTCGGAGTCATGTACCTCTGGATCAAAGCCTTCCACATCATCGCGGTCATCGCCTGGATGGCCGGGATGCTCTATCTGCCGCGGCTGTTCGTCTATCACGCGGGGGTTAAGCCGGGCTCGGAGGCCTCCGAGATCTTCAAGGTCATGGAGCACCGGCTCATGCGCTACATCATGACCCCGGCCATGATCGTCACCTGGCTCTTGGGAATCACCCTGGTGCTGCAAGGGGGGTGGCTTGCCGCCGGCTGGTTCCACGCCAAGCTCGCTTTGGTGCTGATCATGACCGTTCTGCACGGCCTGTTCAGCCACTGGGCGCGCGATTTCCACTTCGACCGCAATCCGCGATCGCCGAAATTCTTCCGTATTGCCAATGAGATACCGACGGTGCTGCTGATCGCCATCGTGATCCTGGCAACCGTCAAACCGTTCTGAGGGGGCTCCTCCACATTCCAGTCGGAATCTTCGGTTAACTGCTTGATCGGCCCGTATTCATGCCCTCTTGCGCGAAGGGCGGGCTGCGCTTATCTTGTGCACCATCCCACCGAACGCAGGCGGATGTGAATCGCGTTCCGGCTCCCCTCGCGTTCGGGCCGGTCGCACATCGGGCCCCGGGATACCTTCCCAAAGCACCGTCCGTTCCTGACCTGCGATCTCTATCCGTCTTTCGAACCAGCGTCGGACTTTCCGATTTTCCGAAAAGACGCCGCCGGTTTCCCTTCACCAGGACCAACCCCGTATGCGGGAAATGAAACTCCAGGACCTCAAAGCCAAGACTCCGGCCGAGTTGCTCGCCTTCGCCGAAGAGCATCAGGTCGAGAATGCCAGCACCCTGCGCAAACAGGAGCTGATGTTCGCGATCCTGAAGCAGCTCGCGACCCAGGAGGTCGACATCATCGGCGAAGGCGTCGTCGAGGTGCTGCCTGACGGCTTCGGCTTCCTGCGCTCGCCGGAATCGAACTACCTGTCCGGCCCCGACGATATCTACGTCTCGCCCTCCCAGATCCGCCGTTTCGCGCTGCGCACCGGCGACACGGTCGAGGGCCACATCCGCTCGCCCAAGGAGGGCGAGCGCTACTTCGCGCTGCTCAAGGTCAATACGATCAATTTCGAGGACCCCGACAAGGCGCGCCACAAGATCAACTTCGACAACCTGACGCCGCTCTACCCCGACGAGCGGCTCAAGATGGAACACGACGACCCGACCAAGAAAGATTATTCGGCCCGGGTCATCGACATCGTGTCGCCCATCGGCAAGGGCCAACGCGCGCTGATCGTGTCGCCGCCGCGCACCGGTAAGACGGTGCTGCTGCAGAACATCGCCCACGCCATCACCGCCAATCACCCCGAGTGCTATCTCATCGTGCTGCTGATCGACGAGCGGCCGGAGGAAGTCACCGATATGCAGCGCTCGGTGAAGGGCGAGGTGGTGTCCTCGACCTTCGACGAGCCGGCCTCGCGCCACGTGCAGGTCGCGGAAATGGTGATCGAAAAGGCCAAGCGCCTGGTCGAGCACCAGCGCGACGTGGTGATCCTGCTCGACTCGATCACCCGTCTCGGCCGCGCCTACAACACCGTGGTGCCGTCGTCCGGCAAGGTGCTGACCGGCGGTGTCGACGCCAACGCGCTGCAGCGGCCGAAGCGCTTCTTCGGCGCCGCGCGTAACATCGAAGAGGGCGGCTCGCTCACCATCATCGCCACCGCGCTGATCGATACCGGTAGCCGCATGGACGAGGTGATCTTCGAAGAGTTCAAGGGCACCGGCAACTCCGAGCTAATCCTCGACCGCAAGGTGGCCGACAAGCGCACCTTCCCGGCGATCGACATCACCCGCTCGGGCACCCGCAAGGAAGAACTGCTCACCGAAGCGCCGGTGCTCAAGAAGATGTACGTGCTGCGCCGCATCCTCAATCCGATGGGCACCATGGACGCCATCGACTTCCTGTTGGACAAGCTGCGTAACACCAAGACCAACGGCGAATTCTTCGAGTCGATGAATACCTGACGCCGCTCGTTGTTCGAATAACGAGAGAGCGCCCGCTTGCCAAGCGGGCGCTCTTTTTTGTGGGCGGGCCGAGAGCTTTCGATCAGCGCCGCGTCTGCCACTTGCCGCTGAAGAAATGCGCATCGATCTCCCGTTCGACGCTGTCGGTCAGGCGATTGCCGCGCCGGGCAAGGAAGGCCGCGATGTCGCGGTTCGCGCTGCGCTGGCGATTCTCCATGATCGTGTCGTAGAACCGGCGCAGCAAACCGCGGTGCTTTCCGGTCGGCGCGAGTGCCGCAGGCGTGGAGCGGGGCGAGACATTCGTTTGAAAGTCGGCGGGGCGAGCAACGTAGGCCATGGTGTTGTCTCCGATCTGCGGTCTGCCGATAGTTGAGCAGGCCTCGTTTGCGCCCACGAAGATCGTTCTGATTGGCCCCGTTGACAAAGGATTTGGTCTCATCCGATAGTTGAGCAAAGCTCATGCATGGCGCCATGCCCCCGCTGTCCGCTCTGCGCGCCTTCGAGGCCGCCGCGCGGCATTTGAGCTTCACTCGGGCGGCGCGCGAGCTGAACGTCACGGCGGGCGCACTCAGCCACCAGATCCGGGGCCTGGAGGACTTCCTTGGCGTTAAGCTGTTCGAGCGGCGGGTGCGGGCGATCGCGCTCACCACCGCGGGCAAGCAGCTCTATCCCGGTCTGCAGACCGGCTTTGCGCATATCCGGGAAGCGGTCGCCAGTCTCGACGTCGCGCATGCGGCGCATGTGCTGGTGATCAGTACGTCGCCCGGCCTGACGTCCAAATGGCTGGCGCGGCGGCTCTATCGTTTCGGCGAGGCCTACCCCGATGTCGACGTGCGCATTTCGTCGACCGCTGCCAACGCCAACTTTGCGACCGACGGCATCGATCTGGCGGTACGCAACATGCCGGTCGACCCGGCTCCCGATCCGATGCTCGAGTCGGAGAAGCTGGTCGACTTGACTTATGTTCCCGTGTGCAGTCCGCGCTTGCTCGAGAAGTTCGGTCCGGTGAAGGACGCGCGTGCGCTGGCGCGCTTGCCGCTCATTCACGACGAGTTGCTGTCGGCGCGTGGCGCGAGCCCGAGCTGGACTCACTGGTTCGACGCCGTCGGCAGTCGACAATGTCGAGACCAGGCGGGGCCTTCGCTTCACCAGTGCCGACCACGCGCTCGACGCCGCCGCCGAAGGCGCGGGCATCCTGCTGACCTACGACATCATGGCCTATGACGATCTGCGCACGGGGCGGCTGATCATGCCGGCGAAGTTCGCGCTGCCGGCCGGCCGCAGCTTCAGCCTGGTGTGGGCGAAGGGGCGCAAGCCGACCGCGGCCGCGGAAGCTTTTCGACGCTGGATCAAGCAAGAAGCTGACGCGCTCGACTGGCGCGGGATCAGGGAATAGCGTGCTGGCGTCAGCCCTTCCGCACGCTCATGCGCTTGGCAAAGCTCGGGCTCGGCATGCACACGGCGTCCTTCTTGTGGTGCAGCGCGTGCTCGCAGCCCTTGATGCTGGTGAAGCCGCAGCGCACCGGCGCATGCGCCCGGTCGAGGAAGCCGCAATAGGTCTCGGCGTGGGCGGCGCTGAGCGATGTGGCGAGAAGGCCGGCGGCGGCGAGTCCGAGCAAGACACGCATGGTTTTGGGTCTCTCTTTGATCTCTTGGCGCCCCCTGGAGTGTCGGCAATGTCCGCCGTCAGCGCGGCAAGATCAAGACGCAAGATCAAGCCACAAGATCAAGCCACTTGGCTCGGCCGCATCGCCTCGACCGCCGCGGCGATCTTGTCGGGCTCCGTCACCGGCAGCGAGCAGGTCTCGCCGACACAGACGAAGGCGGCGCTGCCGGCGATGGCCTTCAGCTTGTCCTGCGCCGGGTGCGAGGGTGGCAGGGCGTCCGCGGCGGGCGCCCGCAGCACGATGCGGTCGAGGTAGGGCAGCTTGAGCGCTTCCCGCGCGAAGGCTTCCGCGTCCGGGCCGGTGCAGACGATCTCGGCGGCGCGCAGGCGCAGGTCAAGGGCGTTCAGCAGCGAGACGTGGGCGAACAGGTTACGCGGCTGCGGCCGCGATGATGCCCTCGATCAGGCGGTCGGCCTTCTCGCGCCAGCGATGGTCGCCGGTGAGTGCGGCGAGCCGCACCAGGTTGCCGGCCGCGAGCCCGTTCGGATTGGGGATGGCGTCGTCGGCGGTGGAATGCGGCCGCACCATCAGGTCGCCGGCGTCGTCGGCGCTGAGGAAATAGGCGCCCCTTTCCGGGTCGGCGTAGTGGCTGTCGAGCTCGCCCTGCCAGGCGAGCGCCCGATCGAGGAAATCGCCCTCGCCGGTCGCCTCGTGGAGCGCCAGCGCCGCCCGGATCATGGCGGCGTAGTCGGAGGCGAGCCCGGGCAGCAGCAGCTGCCCTGCCCGCCATGAATGGCCGAGCCGTCCGTCGCGGGTCATTTGCTGCGCAACAAAATCGAAGGCACGGCGGGCCGTTTCCAGCCAGGAGGGTTCATCCAGCAGGGTGCCGGCCTCGGCCAGGCCGGCAATCATGAGCCCGTTCCAGTCTGCCAGCACCTTGTCGTCCAAGCCGGGCCGGATCCGTTTCTCACGGGCGTTCAATAACTTACCGCGCAACATGGAAAACCGTGCTGCGGCCTCTGGGTCGCGTTGGCTGGCGAAGGCGCTCTCCCAGCCCTCGCTCATGCTGCGCGGTAAGTGTTTGAGTTTGTTGAGGATGTTGTGCCCCTCGAAGTTGCCGCCGGGGGTCACGTCATATTGCGCTGCAAAATCGGCGGCGTCCGCGCCCAGCGCCGCTTCGATCTCGGCCAGGGACCAGACGTAGAACTTGCCTTCCTGCCCTTCCGAATCGGCGTCGAGCGAGGCGGCGAAGGCCCCCTCCCCGGTCACCATTTCTCGCTGCAGCCAGCCGACCGTCTCGCGCGCCCGCTCGGCGAACAGCGGTGTGCCGCTGTGGCGCCAGGCCAGCGCCAGCAGGGGCAAGAGCTGGGCGTTGTCGTAGAGCATCTTTTCGAAATGCGGCACCAGCCACTTCTCGTCGACCGAGTAGCGCGAGAAGCCGCCGCCCAGGTGGTCGTAGATGCCGCCCTCGCACATGTGCACCAGGCTGTGCTCGGCCGTCTGGAAGAACAGCGGGTCTCGGGTGCGCAGGCCCGCCCGCCACAGGAACTCGAGGATCATCGGCTGTGGGAACTTGGGCGCGCCGCCCAGGCCCCCGTGCACGGTGTCGAAGGCGTTGCCGACCTGCTTCGCCGCGCCATCCAATTCGCGCACGCCGATGGTCACCCGGCCCTGCGGCCGCGCCTTCTCCTCGAGCTGCGCCTTGAGCGCCGCCCGGTTCTGCTCGATCTTGGCCGGCTCTTCCTTGAACAGACGCGACACCTCGCGCAGCACGTCGACGAAGGCCGGGCGGCCGTAACGCGAGTCTTTCGGGAAATAGGTGCCGCCCCACACCGGCTCGGCCTGAGGCGTCAGGAACATGGTCATGGGCCAGCCGCCCTGCTCGCCCATCAGGTGCAGCGCCTGCATGTAGATCTGGTCGATGTCCGGGCGTTCCTCGCGGTCGACTTTGATGTTGACGAACAGGTCGTTCATCACCGCAGCGGTGGCTTGGTCCTCGAACGACTCGTGCGCCATCACGTGGCACCAGTGGCAGGCGGCGTAGCCGACCGAGAGCAGGATCGGCTTGTTCTCGCGCTTGGCGGTTGCGAGCGCCTGCGGTCCCCACTGCCACCAGTCCACCGGATTGTGCTGGTGCTGCAGCAGATAGGGCGACGTCGCGCCGGCGAGCCGATTGGTGTGCGAGCGGTCATCCATGGCGCGGCCCTCCGTTCGAGATGGGGAGTGTAACGGACTACGGCCGTGAGCGCGAACGGACCGGATCGAGGTCGCCGATCGGCGAGTCGACAAGCCGGGCGCGGCTGAAGAACCCGTTACCGCGATGGCTAAGACTATACGTGCTTTTGACTACCGCGTTTCAGGGAGCCTTATCGGCCAGGTGTGAGCATCGCCTCGAGTGAAATTGAGTTCGGGGCGAGTTCCATGCGGATCAAGGCAGGCGGCAAGAGCCGGCGCAACGAAAGCGATGGGGTTCGCAGAACGGGCAGCTATATCCTGCTGTGCGGTTTGTTGGCCGTGATCGGGTCGGCGGGCGTCATGGCCAGGAACATCGATGTCAGCCGCGCGAGCCTGATGCCGGCTGCAAGTGTCCGGACCGGCCGGGATTTTGTGGCTTTATCCTTAAACAATTCGTCCGCGATCGCGGCAAGGTTTGCGCAACGGAGATTTGCAACGCGTTACGATGCTGCGTTGAAGTCGAGTGAGATGGCGATTCCGGTGCCGCCGGCCAGGCCGGCAATCGAGCGCCCGGACGTGGGCAGGAGCTTGCGGGCGCAGCCCGCTTGCATGACCGGCGGACTATTCGAAGGCTGCCTCGGTTTCATGGACTTCTTGGAAAGCCGGCAGCAAGCGTGGCCGCGCTTTGCCGAGGTGGCGCTGCCGGATGCGGCGGGGGCCGGGACGACGGGGGGCGTGCCGGAAGCAACGATAGCAAGCGCTCGCGCCACGGCGGACATGGCGATAGGCGGCGTCGTTGCCGCGGTCGATCGGCCGGAGCGGCGTGCGGGTGAGGTGATTGTCGGGGCTGCGTCGACCTACAATCCGTACGATGCCGGTGACAATGACGCTGGCGGTGCCGAGACGGCGTCCGGCGAATTGTACGATCCGATCGGCTGGACCGCGGCGATCCAGACCGACCTGCGGGCTAAGTTCGCCGGCGTGCGGTACGGCCGTCTTTACCAGCCGTCGTTCGCGTTGGTGGAGCTGAACGGCAAACGCGCCATCGTCCGAATCAATGACGTCGGCCCGCTGCGGCCCGGGCGCGTGATCGACCTCAGCACGCAAGTCATGCACTATTTCGATCCGTCGCTGCGGCGCGGCGTGCTCGACGGCGTTCTGGTGACGCCGCTCATCGGTTCCGATTGGACGCCGGGCCCGCTTGGGCTGACGCCAGCGGTAGCGATGGCGAGCAATTAGAGCCGAAGAAGCGCGGCGCGCTTCCGGCCAAGCTCAGGGCAGAATCGCGAACGCCCGGGCTGGGAAGCCGAGACCGTGGCGCACCTTTGGCCAGGTGACGACGATCAGCGCCCCGGTCTCCGGCACTTTGTCGAGATTGGCCATCACCTCGATCTGATAATGGCCGTGCTGCAGGATGTAGGTCTCCGACAGCATCTTCTCGGTGATATCGGTGTCCATGGCTTCGTGACCGGTGGCGGTCACGCCGCGTTGCGAATAGAGGAACCTGATGGTTTCGAACGCCCAGGCCGGGAACGGTTGCCGTTTGAAGCGCGTGGGGTTGGTGTCCCAATCCTTGTACATGTCGGTGCGCAGCGCCACGAACGAACCGGCGGGCACTTTGCCGTGGACCTTCTCCCATGCCTTGAGGTCGGCGACCGAGAAGGCGTGGTTGGGGTCTTTCTTCAGATAGGGCGTGTCGTCGAGCACGACGAGCGGCAGGATCATCTGCTTGAGCGGGATCTGGTCCATGGTCTTGCCGGCTTCGGCAAAGTGCGCCGGCGGATCGACGTGCGTGCCGTATTGCCCGACCATGTTGTAATAGGTGGTGTGGAAGCCGTCCTCCTTGATCGTATAGGGCCGCTTGGTCTTCGGGTCGTAGGCCGGCGTGAACTTGGCCTGGCCGAAGCCGGACCACACCGGCGTCGTCGGACCGAAGCTGTGGGTGAGGTCGACGAATTTCTTCGAGGCGATGATCTTGTAGGCGGTGGCGAGGTCGCTGGCGGCGGGTGCCGGCGGGGCGTGAAGCGAAACGAACGCGGCCAAGCCGAGGGCAAGTGCAAAGCGCGGGAATGAACGCGGCGTCATGACAGCCTCCTGGCAACGGTGCGGGTCGACGCGCCGAGTGTAGGGCAATCGAGAGGCCTGTCATCGCCGCATTTAGCGGACGTCTAAAATCAATTTGCCGCGCAAATGGCGGCCTTCGCTGACCGCGTGCGCTTCGGCGGCGTCGGCCAGCTTGTAATGGGTGATTTCCGGCGCATGCACGGCGCCGGTGGCGAGCAATTCCAGCATGCGTTCGAGATGAGTTCGGTCGCGCGTCACGGCGGGCCGCAAAGTCTGCACGTCCTCGCGCGGCACCTGGAAGCCTGGTGACGCCGGGGCGATCCACACCAGGCGGCCGGCGGGCTTGAGCACTTTGTAAGAGCCGGCACGGACGTCGCCGCCGACGGTATCGAAAACGACGTCACAGATGGGACCGATCGCGGTGAAATCTTCGTTATTGTAGTCGATGACGCGGTCGGCGCCGAGTGCGTGGACGTAGGCATGATTGCGGGCACTGGCCGTGGTGATGACGGTGGCGCCGAGATGCTCGGCCAGTTCAATGGCGAAACCCGCGACGCCACCGGCGCCGCCTTGGATCAGGATTGTCTCGCCGGATTTGAGATGAGCGGTGTCTTCGATGGCGGTGAGCGCGGTGAGGCCGATGAGGCCGAGCGCTGCGGCTTCGGCGTGGCTGAGGGTGTCGGGTTTGCTGGCGACCAGCGCGGCTTTGATCTTGAGCTTCTCGGCATACGTGCCTTCGACGCCCTGGTCGAGGACGCCGAAGACGGCGTCGCCCACCTTGAAGTCGGTGACGCGCTCGCCCACTGCGCTGACCACACCGGAAAAATCGCGACCGAGGATGTGTGGGAACTGTTTGATTTGATAGACGCCGCGGCCGCGCCGAACCTTGGGATCGGCGCCGTTGATGCTGGCGGCATGAACATCGACGACGAGTTCGTCGGGCCCGGCCACGGGATCGGGCGCCTCGCCCATGCGGAGCATCTCCGGGCCGCCGTGGTCGGTGAGCAGCATGGCCTTCATGTGGGGTCCTCCGGGACGTTGATGGCGCGGGTGGCGGCTTCTGGGGCCGCCGGTAGCACAATCGGTGGGCCCGCGGGCTGCGATTAATCACGAGTTGGTCTGTGGTCTTGACCTGCCCTGTCCGGGGGGCTTCGGTTGCGCCGCCATGACCGATGCCAAGCCCGACACCATCTTCGCCCTTTCCTCCGGCCGTCCGCCGGCGGCGATTGCCGTCATCCGCATTTCCGGGCCGCGGGCCGGCGAGGCGCTGACGGCCTTGGGCGTGAAGGTGCCGGAACCGCGGCGGGCTGCGCTCGCGCGTGTCCGGGACCCGGGCAGCAACGAAATCATCGACGAGGGGCTCGCCCTCTTCTTCCCCGGCCCCCGCAGCGAGACCGGCGAGGACGTGGTGGAACTTCAGCTTCACGGCGGGCGCGCGGTGATCGCGGGCGTGCTGGAGGCGCTGGGGCGGCTCGAGGGGTTGCGCCCGGCGGAAGCCGGCGAGTTCACCCGTCGTGCCTTCGAGAACGGCAAACTCGATCTGACCGCGGTCGAGGGCCTGGCCGACCTGGTGGCCGCGGAGACCGAAGGCCAGCGCCGGCTGGCTTTCCGGCAGATGAAGGGCGCGCTCGGCGGCCGGGCGGATGAATGGCGGCGAAAGCTGATCCAGGCGCTGGCGCTCATCGAGGCGCGGATCGATTTTTCCGACGAGGCGGACGTGCCGGAAGACCTGGTCGGGCCGGCGCTGGCCATGGCGCGCGAGCTTGCCGCCGGTATCGAGGCGGCGCTGGCCGACGGCCGCCGCGGCGAGCGCCTGCGGGAGGGCCTGGTGGTGGCCATCGCCGGGCCGCCCAATGCCGGCAAGTCGACATTGCTGAACCGGATCGCCCAGCGGGAGGCGGCGATCGTGTCGCCTTACGCCGGCACCACGCGCGACGTGATCGAGGTTCATCTCGATCTCGATGGCTGGCCGGTGACGTTGCTCGACACCGCCGGGATTCGCGACAGTGGCGACCCGGTGGAGATGGAAGGCGTGCGGCGGGCCCGCGCCCGGGCGGCGGCGGCCGATCTGGTGCTGTGGGTGGTGGACGTCAGCGCGGACGCGGCAGGGTCCGGTGGGCTTGCCGGGGACCCGGACGTGTTTGGGCTTCGGACGGCGGACGAGGGGGTCGGCGGTGCAGGCGCGCCGGCGATCTGGCTGGTGCGCAACAAGATCGATCTGGTGCGGGCTTGCGGGGCAAGAAGTGAATTGCCCGAGCGCATCGGGTCAAGTAATGAAAGTGATTCTCAAGTAACTGGAAGAAATGAATCTGGCTCACAGGCTAATGCTTCTTTAAGAAACATGGTTAAAGAGGTATTAACGCCCAAGACTGAGGCGTTATTCAGTAGAAGTGAATCTGAGATTCGAGATTTCGGCGAGCTCGGGTGCGGGGTTTGGCGCACTTTTACTGGCGCTGATGCGCCGCGCGGAGGCATTTCTGGCCGGTGCCGAGTCGGCCCTGGTAACGCGCGCGCGCCATCGCCAGGTCTTGCAGGACGCGCTGTCGGCGTTGAAACGGGCGCTGGCGCCCGAGCTGGCGGGTCGCGAGGACCTGCTGGCCGAGGAACTGCGGCTCGCCGCCCATGCGCTGGGCCGGCTGACCGGGCGGGTGGATGTGGAGGATATCCTCGACGTTATCTTCCGGGACTTCTGCATCGGCAAATGAATGGCGTGAATCCGGAGTCATCCCCGTGGTCCGGGCGGGCCGGCGGCGCCGCCCTGCCTCGGGCGGGGATAAGTTTCACGTGAAACACTGCGCGCGACCCCGAAAGGGCCTGCCGCCGACCTGATCGGGGGTGGCGACGCGTTTTCGGACAAGGTCGCGCTCAAACAAAACGCCGTTTTCCTTGGTGTCGGCCTCGATTCCCGCTACAAGGCCGCTATCTGAGGCCCAGGATGCGCACGACCTTCGACGTCATCGTGATCGGTGGCGGCCACGCCGGCTGTGAGGCCGCCGCGGCCGCGGCGCGCATGGGCGCGCGGACGGCACTCGTCACCCATCGCTTCGCGACCGTCGGCGCCATGTCCTGCAACCCCGCCATTGGGGGGCTGGGCAAGGGCCATCTGGTGCGCGAGATCGACGCCCTCGACGGCCTCATGGGCCGGGTCGCCGACGCCGGCGGCATCCAATTCCGCGTCCTCAATCGCCGCAAAGGCCCCGCCGTGCGCGGACCCCGGGCCCAGGCCGACCGCAAGCTCTATGCCGCCGCGATGCAGGCGGAGCTGCGCGCTATTCCCGGCCTTGAGATCGTCGAGGCCGAGGCCGACGACCTTGTCTTGAAGGAGGGCCGGGTCCGCGGGGTCAAATTGGCCGATGGTCGGGAAATCCCGGCCGGCGCCGTGGTCCTGACCACGGGGACCTTCCTGCGGGGCCTCATTCATATCGGCGAGCAGCAGATCCCGGCCGGCCGGGTCGGCGAGGCGCCTGCAATGGGCCTTTCGCGGACCCTGGAGGCGGGCGGGTTTGCCCTGGGGCGCCTGAAGACCGGCACCCCGCCCCGCCTCGATGGCCGCACCATCGATTGGGCGTCGCTCGAGATGCAGCCCGGCGACGATCCGCCGGAGCCGTTTTCGGTCCTCACGGCGCGGATTGCCAACCCGCAGATCCAGTGCGGCATCACCCGCACCACCCCGGCCACCCACGAGATCATCCGGGCGAACGTTCACCGCTCGCCCTATGTATTCCGGCCAGATCGCCAGCACCGGCCCGCGCTATTGCCCCTCCATCGAGGACAAGATCGTCAAATTCGGCGAGCGCGACGGCCATCAGATCTTCCTGGAGCCCGAGGGCCTGGAGGATTCGACGGTCTATCCCAACGGCATTTCCACCTCGTTGCCGGAGGAGGTCCAGCACGCCCTGGTCGCCACCATCCCGGGCCTGGAGAAGGCCGAGTTCGTGCGGCCGGGCTATGCCATCGAGTACGACTATGTCGATCCGCGCGAGCTGAACCCGACCCTGGAGACGCGGCGTCTGAAAGGGCTTTTCCTGGCCGGCCAGATCAACGGCACCACGGGCTATGAAGAGGCCGCCGCTCAGGGTCTTGTGGCGGGCCTGAACGCTGCGGCGCTGGCTGGCGCCGGGGCAGGGATCACCTTCGACCGGGCCGAGGCCTATCTCGGGGTCATGATCGACGACCTGGTGACCCGGGGCGTCAGCGAGCCCTATCGGATGTTCACCTCGCGGGCCGAATATCGCCTCCAGCTCCGTGCCGACAACGCCGATCAGCGGCTTGACCGACAAGGGCATTGATATCGGCTGCGTGGGGCCGGCGCGGGCGGAATTTCACCGCGCCAGGAGCGCCGCGCTCAATGCTGCGCGGAATCTTGCGGAAACGGTCTCGGTTTCGCCAAAAGAGGCGGCTGCGCACGGCATCGCCATCAATAAGGACGGGCAGCGTCGCACGGCCTTCGAACTGCTGTCCTATCCGACCATCGGCCTCGCGGACCTGGCGAAGATCTGGCCGCAATTCGGGGAACTCGAGCCCAAGATTGCCGAGCAGCTCGAGATCGATGCCAAATACGCGGTCTACCTTTCCCGCCAGGCGGCCGACGTTGCGGCCTACCGGCGCGACGAGAGCTTCGCGCTGCCGGCCGACCTCGATTATGGCGCGTCTGCCCGGTCTCTCCAACGAGATGAAGCAGAAGCTCGCCCACCATCGGCCGCGCACCATCGGCCATGCCGCCAAGCTGGACGGGGTGACGCCGGCGGCGCTGACGCTGATCGTCGCTCACGTGAAGCGCGGCCGGCATAAGCCGGCGAAGCGGGCGTGAGAAAGCCGGCGGGCAGGGCCGACCTCATCCGGACGCCTGAGCCGCGACCGCGCCGAGGCTTTGCGGCTTGTCTCTGTTTCACGTGAAACAACAGAACGTCTCGATCGCTTCGTCGCCCTGTTGCTGGAGTGGCAGGCGGGGATAAACTTGATCGCGCCGTCGACGGTCCCGCACATCTGGACGCGCCACATCGCCGACTCGCTGCAGCTCCTCGACGTTATCCCCGGTGCCAAAATCTGGGTCGACTTCGGCTCCGGTGGCGGCTTCCCGGCGATCCCCATCGCCTGCGCGCTCGTGGCTATCCCCGGCGCCAAGGTCCATCTCGTCGAGAGCAACGGCAAGAAGGCCGCGTTTCTGCGCGAGGCCATCCGGGTTCTCCACCTGCCTGCACAGGTCCACAACGCGCGTGTGGAGAATTTTGGGGAAAGCTGGTCCGGGCCCGCCGACGTGGTCACGGCGCGCGCGCTGGCGCCTTTGAAAACCTTGTGCGATCAAGCCTTTCCGCTCATCTCCCAGGGCGCCGTCGGCCTGTTCCTCAAGGGTCAAGATGTAGATACTGAATTGACCGAAGCCGCTAAATATTGGACACTTGAGGCCTCAACAGTGCCCAGCAAGACGAGTCCCAACCGGCTGCATCGTGGTGATCCGCAGCCTCGAAGCCTCATATAAGGGCATGAGCCCGTCGCCGCCGAGGCCTCGAGCGGTACCGGGCAACCATTGGACAAAACATGACCGACACCAATACAACCGATACACCCGCTCCGGTTGAAAACGGCAGCGAGGCCGATGTCGTCCCCTTCAACCGGCCGGCCGCGCAACCCGAGCCCGTCGCGGCCGCCGCGCGTGCTGGCGGTCGCCAACCAGAAGGGCGGCGTCGGCAAGACCACCACCGCCATCAACCTCGGCACCGCGCTCGCCGCCATCGGCGAGCACGTGCTGATCGTCGACCTCGACCCGCAGGGCAACGCCTCCACCGGCCTCGGCATCGACCGCAAGGCGCGGCGCACCTCGACCTACGACGTGCTCACCGGCGACGCCGGCCTGCGCGAGGCGGTGCTGCCGACCGCGGTGCCGCAGCTCTTCATCGCGCCGTCGACCCTCGACCTCTCCGGCGTCGAGCTCGAGATCGGCCACGAGCGCGACCGCGCCTTCCGCCTGCGCAACGCCTTCAACGCGCTCAACACCGGCGAGCGCGCCTACGACTTCACCTACGTGCTGGTCGACTGCCCGCCGTCGCTCAACCTGCTCACCATCAACGCCATGGCGGCGGCGAACTCGATCCTGGTGCCGCTGCAGTGCGAGTTCTTCGCGCTCGAAGGCCTGTCGCAACTGCTCAAGACCGTCGATCAGGTGAAGACCAACCTCAATCCGAACCTGTCGATCCACGGCGTGGTGCTGACCATGTTCGACTCGCGCAACAACCTGTCGAACCAGGTGGTCGCCGACGTGCGCGAATTCATGGGGCCGAAGGTCTACGACACGGTGATCCCGCGCAACGTGCGCATCTCGGAGGCGCCGTCCTACGGCAAGCCGGTGCTGGTCTACGATCTCAAATGCGTGGGCAGCGAAGCCTATCTGCGGCTCGCCACCGAGATCATCCAGCGCGAGAAGGAATTGAAGGCGGGGTGAGTAGCGACCCGCTACCGACCTAACCAGGATGCGCGGGCCGCGCCCGCGCATGACGAACAGAAAAGTCACGACAAGAAAAGATTGAGGCAGGCGTGGCAGGTAATTCAGGAGCGGCGGCGATGGCGGAGCACAAGCGGTTGGGTCGCGGACTGGCCGCGCTGATCGGCGACGTCGGCGATGACCAGCCGGCGACGGACAGCGGGCGCAAGCCGCGGCGCGCGCCGATCGAAAGCCTTAGAGCCAACCCGCGCAACCCGCGCCGCAACTTCACCGACGCGGAGCTGAACGAGCTCACCGAGTCGATCAAGGAGCGCGGCATCATCCAGCCGATCATCGTGCGCGCGGCCGACGACGGCGCGTTCGAAATCATCGCCGGCGAGCGGCGCTGGCGCGCCGCGCAGAAGGCGGGCTTGCACGAGGTGCCGATCGCCATCGTCGAGGCCACCGACGCGCAATCGCTCGAATTCGCCATCATCGAAAACGTGCAGCGCGCCGACCTCAACGCGATGGAAGAAGCGGCCGGCTATGCGGCGCTGATGGAGCAGTTCAATCATACGCAGGAGGCTGGTCGCCAAGATCGTCGGCAAGAGCCGGCCGCACGTGGCGAACATGCTGCGGCTGTTGAAGCTGGCGCAGCCGGTGCAGCACTTCGTGCGCCAGGGCAAGCTGTCGGCCGGCCACGCGCGGCTGCTGGTCGGCGTGCCCGATGCCGAGCAGATCGCCTGGCGCGCCATGGAGCTCGACCTGAGCGTGCGCCAGCTCGAGGACGAGGTGCGCGAAGACCGCGAGCGTCACGCCATGGACGTGCCGACCGGCAAGAAGCCGGGCCGGCCCAAGTCGGCCAAGGATCCCGACACCATCGCGCTGGAGCGGCGGCTGTCGGACGCGCTGGGCCTGAAGGTGGCGATCGAGCACAAGGGCGAGCGCGGCACGCTGCAGATCAAGTACAAGGATCTCGATCAGTTCGACGCGGTGATCGCGAAGCTGGAGCGCTGACCGTCACGCGGATGGTGCTTCACCGACAGTCCACGGCTGGCGCGAAAACGAGCGCGATTGCGCCGCGCTCCATGCAGGATATAAAACGGCAAACGAGCGCCGCGTTGCCTGCCCTCTCGCGTCCCCCTATACTTAAGGCATGACAGCCTAGGCGCTCAAAAGCCGCGTTGGATCGGGCGGAAACGTGGCCCGAGCACGCCCAGGATACGCTGACGAAACTTGCGCTCGAAATCGAGCGCGAGCTGCGGTCAGGGACCTCTGCGGCGACCGCGGCATCGAACTCGAGGGCATCGACCGAGGCCTCGAAATCCGCGAATGAGGGCGCGTGGTCGTCAACCAAGAACGCACTACGATAGCGCTCATCGAAAAGCACCGGCCAACATGAAGACCGTCGTCATATTCAGACGACGCCGAGACAAGAGCTTGACGAGATCTTCCAATTCATGATCCCGGAATTACCCCGCCATCTGAAGGGTCGTTCGAAGCGCGTCTGCGTAGCATCATCACGCGCATCGGAACGTGGCCCGAGAGTGCTCGCCGAAGTCACGCAGCGTCCCGGCGTTCGCAGCGTTCCCTTGATGCGCGATATCCATATCGGCTCTTCTATCGCGTACTGCCGGAGCGGGTCGAAGTGCTTCACGTTAGAGCGCCATGCGTTTAGATTGAATCAGCGTGTTTTCCTGACATTTTGTTTGAACAAGATCTTTTGCCGAAAACCGGTTCCCACTTTTCGGAATCATGCTCTCAAGCACAGCGCACGAGCCAATGAGAGCGCTATCGGTGTGGAATTCGATTTAGAGATTGATCCATCGAGCATGAGTTCACGGTTCGCGTCGTTCATCCCCGCGAAAGCCGGGACCCAGCGCCAGATAGTACTGGACTACCGCTATCTGCGGGAATGAACGGAGATTAACTCGCCAATACGGGCTACAAACGCTACCATCGACACCCAAGTGCATATGGGCGGCGCTACCGCACCATGGCGCTCTTTCGAATCCGCCGGCGCATCCGCGCGCTCGTTGAGCCCATAATCGCGCAGCACCGAGGCGACGCGTAGCCGGTAGTCGGCAAAGATACCGGCGCGGCCTTCGCCTGGCTCTCGCGGTGATGCGCCTGATTGCGCCATCGCGCCACCGCCTCTTCGTCGCGCCAGAACGACAGCGACAACAGCTTGCCCGGCTCGGCGATGCTCTGGAAGCGCTCCACCGAAATGAAGCCGTCGATGCGCTCAAGCTCGTCGCGCAAGGACGCGGCAATCGCCAGATAATCGTCCTTCCGCCCCTCAGCGGGCCATACCTCGAAGATTACCGCAATCACGTCGCCCTCCCGTCGTGTCCTGCGGGCACGATTCCACATGAGGCACGTGAGCGCCAGCGGTCGTGTATTGCCGCGTTGGCGTGTCCGCCCGACGGAACCGAAATCGCAAACTCCGCGTTGATCAGCCTCTATGCGCGGAGGGCGACACAATGCGCTTTATTCTTCTGATTATCGTGCTGCTTCTGCTGATCGGCGCGCTGCCGGCGTGGCCCTACAGTAGCGGCTGGGGCTACTACCCGTCCGGCGGCCTCGGGCTGATCCTCATCGTTCTCGTGCTGGTGCTGTTGTTTGGGTAGCCGAAGCCGCGCGCAAGGTGATGCGCGGGCTCAGCCCGCGCATCCGTCGCTCGGTGAAGGACGATGGGTCGCCAGGTCAAGCCCGGCCAAGGCGATCCCGGCCAAGGCGATTACATCGGCGGCCGCCTGACGGCCGTGTCACGCCTTCTTGGCGTAGAAGCTGCACCAGCCTTTCGGGCTGATGTTGCCGGCGACGATCTGGCACGAATGCGGCGGCTTGAAGAAATTGCAGGTGGAGCACTGCTGGCTTCCCTTGGGATGGTCCTGGTATTTCGCGACCTTCTTCGGCGTCGTCCCTTGGGCGTCGGCGGGGTCGGATGACACGAGGGCGAGGCCGGCGCCCAGCGCCGCGGCCGTGCCGACAAGCGTCCCGAACAGCCTCCGGCGCGACATCCGGTTCTCTGCGGATGCTGCAACGACTTCGTCGGGAGAAGTCTCTTCGGATGGAATCTTGTCGCGGGAATCGGCCATGTACGCCTCCGGCTTGTTGCGCCCCCGTCGGCCGCCGCCCGTGGGCCTAACGCGAGCCATGGCAGGGAGTTCCTCGAAAATTTGGAAACGTTCAAACGTAACGCTCGGCTTGAAGTGCGTGCGACTTCGCCTCTCCCTCCAGGGGAGGGTGAAGCGTGCCCACGGCTACCGCTACAAAAATCACATCGTGAAATTCACCGGGGCGATTGCATCGAACGCGTGCTGGATCGCGCGCCCCCTCGGCTGCTAAGGAACACGCGCAGACCACTCGACAACAAGGGAGGAGCCCGTGACAGCACCCATGCAGGGCGAGACGCTGCCGGCCGTTTATCGCTTCAAGCTCGGCGGTTTCGAAGTCGCCACGATCATGGACAGCTACGTCATTCGTCCCGGGCTCACGCCCAGCTTCGGCGGCGACACGCACGTGGACGACGTCAAGGCGCTCGCCAAGGCCAACGGCATCAGCGACGACAAATATTTCCATCCGTTCACGCCGATGCTGGTCAACACCGGCAAGGAACTGGTGCTGTTCGATACCGGCAACGGCGTCCTGGCCCAGGAGAACGAGCAGCTCAAAGGCCGCTTGCCGCCCGGCAACCTTGTCGCGCGCATGGGCGAGCTCGGCTACAAGCCGGAAGACGTCGACGTCGTCGTGATCACCCACGGCCATCCCGATCACATCGGCGGTCTGCTCGCCGGCGGCGAGCCGGTCTTTCCCAACGCACGCTATGTGTTCGGCGCGGCGGAATTCGATTTCTGGAACAAGGGCGAGAACGTGCGCGAGGCACGCAAGTTCAACCGCGTCCTCTACATGAAATACGCAGCACCCCTCGCCAACCAGGCGACCATGATCCGGCCGGGCGAGCAGGTGGTGCCGGGCATCACCGCGGTGGACGCGTGCGGGCATTCGCCGGGCCTGATGGCTTATCTGATCGAGAGCGAAGGCCGGCGCATGCTGAACTGGGCTGACACCTGCAATCATTACGTGGTGTCGATCGAGCGTCCCGACATCCATCTCGACGTCGACGACGACAAGGAGAAGGCGGCGGCGACGCGCAAGCGCATTCTCGAGATGGTGTCGAAGGAGGGGCTGCTGGTCGCGGGCTATCACATGCCGTTCCCAGGGCTAGGCTACGTCGACAAGACCGCCGATGGCTACCGCTGGCGCCCGCACACGTATCAGATGTTGGTTTAAGCCTGTCATTCCGGGTTCGCCGCTACACGGCGCCCCGGAATGACGTTCAACCTTCCCGCCTTCTGGCATTCACCGCGATCGACAGCAACGTGCGTTGCGCGATCGCCTCCGCCAGCGCCGGATTGCGGCGCGCTTCCAACGAGGCTTCGGCGAGTTGCTGCATGGCGCGCAGCAGCCGCGGGCCACTCCAGGCGCGCAAGGCGGTGCCGACCCGGTCGGCGCGCGTGAAGTGCACCGGCGGGGTGCCCCGCTTCATGGCGAATTCGACATCGTCGCCGCCGTCGACCGCAAGCTTCATCTTGTGCAGGTTGGCGACTTGCCGGATCGCCGCCGAGATGATCGCCGCCGGCGACGAGCCGCCGGCGCGCGCCTTGCCGAACTCGGTCTCGGTGTCGGACGTGCGGCCGGCGAAGGCCGAATCGATCACGCCGTCGAGCGCCAGCGCCGAGGCGTCGGCCACAACCGCCAGCACGTCATTGAGTTCGACTCGCTCCTGGCCGCGCGCATAGAGCGCGAGCTTGCGGATCTCGTTGCGCGAGGCGAGGCGGTCGCCGCCGAGCAAGGATGAAAGCGCGGCGCGGGCCTCCGGCGCGATGGTCAAGTTCGCCTCGCGCATTTCGTTGTCGATCAAGCGGGCGAGGTCGCGCTCGTTGTCGATGTAGCAGGGCAACGCCGCGGCGACCTTGGCCTTCTCGCAAGCCGTGCGCAGCGGCGAGCTCTTCTTGAGATCGCCGGCTTCGATGATGACGCGGCATTCGTCCGAGGGCGCGGCGATCACCGCTTCCACCGCCGGCGCGATGTTGCGGCTGCCGGCCTTGGCCCAGACCGCGCGGCGGCCGCCAAACAGCGGCACGGTGTGGGCCTCCTCGACCAGGCGCGACGGATTGGCGGAAAGATCCTCCGGCTCGAGCCGGGCGAGCGCGAACGGGTCGTTGGGATCGTCCACGGACGCGCGCACCAGGGCATCGACGCGCTCGCGCACCAGCCCGGCGTCCGGGCCGTAGACCAGCACGATCGGCTGCGCCGGATTGGGCCGGGCGATGAAGCGGTCGATGTCGGCGGCTTTGATGGCGGTCATTGCTTCTCCGCCGTCGCGGGCGCTTTAAGTCCCCGCCACGAAGTACGAGGCCAGCCGCGCGTGGATATCCCGCGCGAGCACGTCGGCGGCGCGGTTCTCGGCGTCGCGCAGGCCGCGGGCGCCGGAGAAGCGCTGCTCCTGGCCCGGCACGTTGTAGGACACCCTGACGCTTGCGGTCGAACTGACCACCGTCTTGCCGGTCGCAGTGTCGGTCATCCGGTAGGAAGCGGCGAGGCCGTAATTGACCACCTCGGGCCGGCCGCTGTTGATATCGACGATCACCTGCTGCTGCGAGGCCGCCAGCCGAATCTTCAACTGGTAGGCGGGGCTGGCGGCCGCTCCGCCGCCGGTCAGCTCGTAGATGAGCTGGTTGCGCAGATGGACGCTGATACGGGCCAGCGCGGTGCCGTTCGGCACGTCGATGGCCGGCACGTCGACGCTGGCGAGCTTGCCCCGCACGTCGGCACCGGCGCCGACCGAATGGTCGCCGTAGAGCGGCTGGAAGCAGCCGGCGGTGAGCGCGCCGAGCGCCACCACCGCGCCGAGCCGCAGGAAACGGCGCCGCGCGATCCGCGCCAAAGGGGTCTCAGGCCACGACATTCACGATCCTCTGCGGGACGACAATGACCTTTTTCGGGCTCTTGCCGTCGAGGGCCCGTTGTACCGCATCGAGCGCCAAAACGGCAGCCTCAATGTCCGCCTTTTCCGCGTCGCGGGGGACGGTGACGTCGGCGCGCTTCTTGCCGTTGATCTGCACCGGCAGCGTGATGGTGGTCTCGACCAGCAGGTCGGCCTCGACCGCCGGCCAGCTCTCGGTTGACACCAGGCTGGCATGGCCGAGCGCGGCCCAGCATTCCTCGGCCAGATGCGGCATCATCGGCTGGAACAGCCGTACCAGGATGTCGCCGGCCTCGCGCAGCGCCCAGGCGAAGTCGGACGAGGGCGCGGTCTCGGCCGAGCCGATGGCGTCGGACAGCGCATTGGCGCATTCGTAGATCTGGGCGACGCAGCGGTTGAAGCGCAGCTTCTCGATGTCCTCGGAGACGTTGGCGAGCGCCCGGTGGGCGGCCTTGCGGACTTTTTGCGCTTCCGGGCCGAACTTGTCCGGGCGCGCGGACGGCGCGGTGACGTCGGCGATCTCGCCGACCAGCCGCCACAGCCGCTGCACGAAGCGCGAGGCGCCCTGCACGCCTTCCTCCGACCAGATGACGTCGCGGTCGGGCGGCGAATCCGAAAGCATGAACCAGCGCGCCACGTCGGCGCCGTAGCTTTCCATGATGTCGTCGGGGTCGACGGTGTTCTTCTTCGACTTCGACATCTTCTCGATGGCGCCGATCGCGACCGGCTCACCGGTGGCGGTGAGCGTGGCTTTGCGCGTGTCGCCCTCGCTCACGATGGTGACTTCCGCCGGCACCGCCCATTCGCCGTTCTTCTTGCGGTAGGTCTCGTGCACCACCATGCCTTGGGTGAACATGCCGCCGAACGGCTCGTCCAAGTTCACATGGCCGGTCTTCTTCATGGCGCGCGTGAAGAAGCGCGAATACAAGAGATGCAAAATCGCGTGCTCGATGCCGCCGATGTACTGGTCGACCGGCATCCATTTGTTGGCGACCTTCGGCGTGGTCGGCGCGTTCTCGTTCCACGGATCGGTAAAGCGGATGAAGTACCAGGACGAGTCGACGAAGGTGTCCATGGTGTCGGTCTCGCGCCGGGCGTCGCCGCCGCACGACGGACACTTGACGTTTTTCCACGAAGCGTGGCGGTCG
Source organism: uncultured Pseudomonadota bacterium (assembly GCA_963829755.1). Taxonomy (GTDB): domain Bacteria; phylum Pseudomonadota; class Alphaproteobacteria; order Rhizobiales; family Xanthobacteraceae; genus Pseudolabrys. The sequence goes on from CAWHJV010000006.1 coordinate 152,687, forward strand.
AGCGGATTGCCCGGCTTGTCGAAGGAAACATCCTCGGGCAGCGTCACCGGCAAGTCGCTGTCCGGCACCGGCACCACGCCGCACGTGTCGCAGTGGATCACAGGGATCGGGCAGCCCCAATAGCGCTGGCGCGAAATACCCCAGTCGCGCAGTCGATAATTGACCTGCCGCTGGCCGACCGGCCGGTTGCCGTGGGTTTCCTTTTCGAGGCGCTTGGCCACTTCGTTCTTGGCTTCCTGGATGGTCATGCCGTCGAGAAAGCGTGAATTGATCATGCGGCCGTCGTCGGTGAAGGCCTCGGTGGTGATGACGAAGGTCGTCGGGTCCTGGCCTTCCGGGCACACCACCGGAACATTGCCGAGGCCATACTTGTTGACGAAGTCGAGGTCGCGCTGGTCGTGCGCCGGGCAGCCGAAAATGGCGCCGGTGCCGTAATCCATCAGGATGAAGTTGGCGACATAGACCGGCAGCGTCCACGACGGGTCGAACGGATGCACCGCCTTGATGCCGGTGTCGAAGCCCATCTTCTCGGCGGTGTCGATGGCCTCCTGCGACGTGCCCATGTGGTGGCAGTCTTCGATGAACTTGGCGAGCTCGGGATTGTTCTTCGCGACCGCGAGGCTAAGCGGATGATCCGGCGACAGCGCCATGAACTTGGCGCCGAACAACGTGTCCGGCCGCGTGGTGAAGATCTCCAACTCGCTTTCGCCGCCGGGCGTGGTGTCGGAATCGAGCGCGAAGCGGATCAGCAAACCTTCCGAGCGGCCGATCCAGTTCTTCTGCATCAGCCGGACCTTGTCCGGCCAGCGATCCAAAGTGTCGAGCGCTTCCAGCAGCTCCTCGGCGTAATCGGAAATCTTGAACACCCACTGGTGCAGGTCGCGCTGCTCGACCAGCGCGCCCGAGCGCCAGCCGCGGCCGTCGATCACCTGCTCGTTGGCGAGCACGGTCATGTCGACCGGGTCCCAGTTCACCTTGCGGTATTCGCGCTTCACCAGCCCGGCGGCCAGGAAGTCGAGGAACAGCTTCTGCTGGTGCTTGTAGTAGGCCGGGTCGCAGGTCGCGACCTCGCGCGCCCAGTCGAGCGACAGCCCCATGGACTGGAGCTGCTTCTTCATCGCGGCGATGTTGTCGTAGGTCCAGGCCTTGGGGTGGACCTTCTGCGCCATGGCCGCGTTCTCGGCCGGCATGCCGAAGGCGTCCCAGCCCATGGGGTGGAGCACGGCATGGCCGGCGGCGCGCTTATAGCGGGCGACCACGTCGCCCATGGCGTAGTTGCGCACGTGCCCCATGTGGATGCGGCCCGACGGGTAGGGGAACATCTCCAGGACGTAGTATTTCGGGCGCGGGTCGTCGTTCGCGGTGGCGAAGATGCCCTGTTCGTCCCAGGCCTGCCGCCAGCGGGGCTCGGCCACACGGGGGTTATAGCGCTCGGGACGCTGGTTTTTGGTCGATTCGGCGGTCATTTCACGGGGCTTCTCTCGGAGACCCGGGAGGTGGCATGGAAGGGGCGTCCGGTCAACCGAATCACCGGCCTGGCTCCAATCGCGGAGCACCTCATCTCCAGGCTTCGGAAAGGCGAATTGCCGCCTACTTCCCCGCCATCAAGCGCCGGACCGCTTCGATCAGCATGGCGGCCTGATAGGGCTTCTGCACCACCGGCGCTCCGGCAAACGGCCCGGCCTCGATCTCGTCGCCGAGCAGGCCGGTGAGGAAGATGAAGGGCGTGCCGCGCTCGGTCAGAAATGCCGCGACCGTCATGCTGCCGCCGCCGCTGGTGAGCTTGATGTCGAGCACCGCGAGATCGAATGACGAGTCCGCGGCGAGAATTTCCAGCGCTTCGGCGGCGCTGCTGACGTTGGTTACCGCCGCGGCGCCGGCCGTCTCGAGGATCAGCTGAATATCGACGGCGATAAGGTATTCGTCGTCAAGCACCAGGCAGCGCTTGCCGGCGAGAAACGCAGTAGAATCAGACACGACAGTCTCCCTGTCCCTCCAGAGGGGAGGTGGAGGGAACTTTCTCCTGTCCCACGAATTAGAAGTTGCGACATTTAAAAAAGACATAGGGTACCCAATCTTAGCGCGGGCTGGATATGCGGATGGCCAACATCGGGCACAGCCGGCTGAACGGCCACGGAATTCTTTGCGACCAGTGTCCGCTGCGGCTGCACAAATCCTTGCGCGAATTCAGCATCGAGGAACTGGCGTTCGTGCAGCAGTTCAAGGTCGACGAGCTGTACATCGATCCCGGCACCAGCTTCCTCCACCAGGGCGCGCGCAGCGACTACCTCTATACCGTTCTGAACGGCTGGGCCTTCCGATACAAGACGTTGGAGGACGGTCGCCGCCAGATCCTGAATTACGCGCTGCCGGCCGATTTGATCGGGCTGCAAGGCGCCCTCATGGCGGAGATGGAGCACTCGGTCGAAGCGCTGACTCCCTTGACCCTGTGTGTGCTGCCGCGCACCAAGCTGTGGGAGCTTTACAGCAAGTTTCCATCGCTGGCCTTCGACATCACCTGGCTTGCCGCGCGTGAAGAGAAGCTGATCGACGAGAACCTGGTCAACCTTGGCCGCCGCACGGCGCTAGAGCGAACTGCCTATCTGCTGCTGCATCTGTTCGTGCGGGCCGAGGAGGTGGGGCTCGCCAAGGACGGCGGCATTCAGCTTCCGCTCACCCAGCAGCACGCCGCCGATACGCTGGGCATGTCCTTGGTACACACCAACAGGACGCTGAAACGCCTGATCGCGACGCGCGCCGTGCATTGGAAAGATCGTCAATTCAAAGTGCTGGATCGTGCGGAACTGGAACGGATCGCCGGTGACATCGGCCCGCAGCAGCGAACCAGGCCGTTCATCTGACCCAGGGCGCCGGTGTTGACCCAGCGCAAAGGGGAGCCTGTCGGCTGCGGTTAAGGTGCGCTCGCCACGCGCTAGAGGGCCGCCAGACGGGCCGCCGATGACCCAAGCCATGCCAGTTTTGGCGGATCCGACCACGGTGTTCCGCACCCGGGACCTGACCAAGGTCTACGTCACCGGCGACATCGAGGTGCAGGCGCTGCGCGGCGTCGATTTCGAGGCGGCGGCCGGCGAGTTCGTCGTCATCCTCGGGCCGTCAGGCTCGGGCAAGTCGACCTTCCTCAACATCGTCGGCGGGCTCGACCGCGCCACCGCCGGCGAGGTCTGGTTCACGGACCATGAGCTGAGCCAATTCAACGACCGCCAGCTCACGCTCTACCGCCGCGACCACGTCGGCTTCGTGTTCCAGTTCTACAACCTGGTGCCGAGCCTGACCGCGCGCGAGAACGTGGCGCTGGTCACCGAGATCGCGCGCGCCCCGATGAAGCCGGAGGAGGCGCTCGCCATCGTCGGCCTGAAGGAGCGCATGCACCATTTCCCGGCGCAGCTATCCGGCGGCGAGCAGCAGCGCGTGGCCATCGCCCGCGCCATCGCCAAGCGGCCGCAGGTGCTGCTCTGCGACGAGCCGACCGGCGCGCTCGATTCCAAGACCGGCGTGCTGGTGCTGGAAGCGCTCACGCAAGTAAACGAGCAGCTCGGCGCCACCACGCTCATCATCACCCATAACGTGGCGATTCAGGCCATCGCCCATCGCGTCGTGCATTTCGGCGACGGCCGCATCGTGTCGACCAACATCGTCACCGACCGCAAGCCGGCCTCCGCGATCAAGTGGTAGCGACGCGGATGATCCCAAAAGTGGAAACCGGTTTTCGGAAGAGATCATGCGCAAGAAAACATCAGGTGAGCAATGAGCCGACTTGAAGGAGCGAGTTCTCAGTGACTCCGCTGCACCGGAAACTGTTGCGCGATCTCATCCGGCTTTGGCCGCAGGCGCTGGCGATCGCGCTGGTGCTGGCCGCCGGCGCGGCGACGCTCATCCTCGGCATCGGCGCCTATCAGTCGCTATCGGAGACGCGCGCGGCCTATTACGAGCGCAATCGCTTCGCAGACGTGTTCGACGATTTGACGCGCGCGCCCAAGATCGTCGAGGACGAGATCGCGCGCATTCCGGGCGTGGCCTCGGTGGAGACGCGCGTCGCCAAGATCGCGCTGCTCGACCTGCCCGACGTGCCGGAGCCGGCCTCCGCCATGTTCGTTTCGATCCCCGACCTGCACGCGCAGAAGCTAAACCTGCTTTACATGCGCAGCGGGCGCCTGCCGCTGGTGGGCGACGAGCACGAAGTGGTGGTGAGCGAGCCGTTCGCCAAGGCCAATCATTTCCATATCGGCTCGACCTTCGATGCCATCCTCAACGGCCGCAAGCGCACCTTGCGCATCGTCGGTACCGCGCTGTCGCCGGAGTTCATTTATTCGCTCGGGCCCTACGGGCTGATCCCGGACGACCGGCGCTTCGGCATCGTGTGGATGCGCGAAAAGGCGCTGGCCGCGGCCTACGACCTCACCGGCGCCTTCTCCAGCGTGCACTTGAAGCTCACGCGTTCGGCGTCGGAACCGGCGGTGATCGAGCGGCTCGACAACATCCTGGCGCGTTACGGGGGCCTAGGCGCCTACGGGCGCCGCGACCAGACCTCGCATGCGTTCCTCGACGCCGAGCTGTCGCAGCTCAAGGCCATGAGCCGCATCCTGCCGCCGGTGTTCCTGCTGGTGGCGGCGTTCCTGGTCAACATGACGCTGTCGCGGTTGATCCTGCTGGAACGCGAGCACATCGGCCTGTTGAAGGCGCTCGGCTACAGCGGCGTTGCGGTCGGCTGGCACTATCTTGAGTTCGCGCTGGCGATCGCGGTGGCCGGCATCGTGATTGGGCTTGCCGCCGGCACCTGGCTCGGCTTCGGCATGACCCGGCTCTATGCTGAATTCTATCACTTTCCTTTCCTCGTCTTCCGCACCGATCCGGCGATCTACGTGATCGCCGCCGCTGTCACGCTCGCCGCCGCGGGCGTGGGGGCGCTCCGCGCGGTGCGTCAGGTGGTGACGCTGCCGCCGGCGGTGGCGATGTCGCCACCGGCGCCGGCGGTCTACCGCCGCCTGCTGCCGGAAGCGTTCTATGCGATGCTCAGCATTCCGCAGTCGCTCACCATGATGGTGCGCCATCTCATGCGCTGGCCGGTGCGCACGGTGAGCAGCGTGCTCGGCATCGCGCTGGCCGTATCGGTGCTGGTGGGCTCGATGTGGGCCTTCGGCTCCACCGAATTCATGATCGACGTCACCTACAATCGCGCCGAGCGGGAGAATGCCACCATCAGCTTCGCGCACGAGCGCTCGCTCAAGGCCTATTTCGACGCCCTGTCGCTGCCGGGCGTGATGGCGGCGGAGCCGTACCGCTCGGTGCCGGTGCGCATCCATCACGGGCAATACGAACGGCGCATCTCCATCACCGGCAAGCCGGCGGACTCCAATCTCAGCCGCGTGCTCGGTCCGGGCCTGAAGCCGGTGAAGCTGCCGGAAAGCGGCATCGCGCTGAGCGATACGCTGGCCAAGATCCTCCATGCCAAGGTCGGCGACAGGGTCGAGGTGGAACTCCTGGAACGCAATCGGCGCCGGGTGGAGCTGCCGGTCACCGGCATCATCGAGGGCTATCTCGGCCTCAACGCCTACATGGCGCTGCCGGCGCTCAACGCCATGATGCGCGAGGGGCAGGTGATCAGCGGCGTGCATCTGCTGTTCGACACGGAGCACCAGAACGCGCTCTATCGCCGCCTGAAGGCGACGCCGGTGGCCAATTTCATCGCCCTGCAGAAGACCACGCTGCAGAATTTCCGCCAGACGCTGCAGGAAAACCTGCTGGTCATGGTCACGGTCTACGTGACGCTTGGCATGATCATCGCCTTCGGGGTGGTGTATAATTTCGCCCGCATCTCGCTGTCGGAGCAGGGGCGCGAGCTGGCGAGCCTGCGCGTGCTCGGCTTCCACAAGAGCGAGGTGTCGGAGGTCCTGCTGGGCGAGCTGGCGATCCTGACCATCCTGGCGCAGCCGTTCGGCTGGGTGATCGGTTATCTCTTCGCCTGGGCGATGGTGCAGGGCTTCGACAGCGATCTGTATCGCGTGCCGCTGGTGGTGGAGCGGTCGGTCTATGCTTGGGCGAGCCTGATCGTGTTCGCCTCGGCGCTGGTCTCTGCGCTGATCGTGCGCCGGCGCATCGACCGGCTCGATCTCATCGAAGTGCTCAAAACGCGGGAGTAGACGGTGTTCGGCAAGGTCGTCAGGCGCGGCATCATCGTGCTGATCGGGTTGGGGATCGCGGCGGCGATCGTGTGGGCGCTGTTGCCGCAGCCGGCGCCGGTCGACATGGGCACGATCGCGCGCGGGCCGCTGGAGGTGACGGTCGAGGACGAAGGCGTCACCCGCATCCACGACGTCTATACGGTCTCGGCGCCGATCGGCGGCAAGATGCTGCGCTCGCCGCACGAGGTCGGCGACGAGGTCGAGGCCAACAAGACGCTGGTCGCGGCCATCGAACCGTCTGAGCCGACGTTTCTCGACGTGCGTTCGCAGCGCATCAACCAGGCCGCCGTGCAGGCGGCGCAGGCCGCGGTGGATCTCGCGCACGCGAAGATCAAGGAGGCGAAATCGCAGCTCGAATTCGCGCGCAACGATCTGGCGCGCGCGCAAACGCTGGCCGAAAGCAAGACGATCTCCGCCCGCACGCTGGACAAGGCCAAGCTCGACGTCACCACGGCGGAAGCCGCCGTCGCCAGCGCGGTGGCGACGCTGGAAGTGCGCCGCCGCGAGCTGGAGAGCGCCAAGGCAAACCTGATCCAGCCGGGCCAGATCAATCGCGACGCCAAGGCCGCCAATTGCTGCGTGCAGGTCTATTCGCCGGTCAATGGCCGCGTGCTCAAGATGATCGCCAAGAGCGAGCAGGTGGTGCCGGCGGGCGCGCCGCTGGTCGAGATCGGCGATCCGCACGACCTGGAGATCGCGGTCGATTTCCTGTCGCGCGACGCGGTGCGCATCAAGCCGGGCGACGTGGCGCGCATCGAAAGCTGGGGCGGCGGCAAGGTGCTGCCGGCCAAAGTGCGCCGCGTCGAGCCGACCGGCTTCACCAAGGTGTCGGCGCTGGGCATCGAGGAACAGCGGGTCAAGGTGATCCTGGATTTCACCGGTCCGCCGTCGGAATGGCGCCAGCTCGGCCACGACTACCGCGTCATCGCCCGGGTGGTGATCTGGCACCGCAATGACGTGCTGCAGGTGCCGCTCGGCGCCTTGTTCCGCGAGGGCGACAACTGGGCGGTATTCGCGGTGACGGATGGCCATGCCGAGCGGCGGCTGGTGACCATCGGCGAGCGCAACCTGCATGCGGCGCGGGTGCTCAAGGGCCTGAAACTCGGCGACAAGGTGGTCTTGCACCCGAGCGACCGCGTGCACGACGGCGTCAAGGTCGAGCCGCGCCGATCCGGGGCATCTTAGTCGCGTGCTTTCGTTACCAGCGACAAGCTGATATCTGGCGTGGCATGGAAACAACGACTGCAACCGGCCTCGAATCCGTCCGCGCCGAGATCGCGCGCGCCTGCCGTGACGCTTCGCGCGATCCAGCCGAGGTGACGCTGATCGCGGTGTCGAAGACCCACGGTGCAGATTTGATCGACCCGGTGATTGCCGCCGGCCAGCGCGTGTTCGGCGAGAATCGCGTGCAGGAGGCGAAAACCAAATGGCCGTCGCTGTTGGAAAAGCATCCCGGCCTGTCGCTGCACCTGATCGGTCCCTTGCAATCGAACAAGGCGAAGGAGGCGGTGGCGCTGTTCGACGCCATTCATTCCGTCGACCGGCCCAGCCTGTGCGCGGCGCTGGCGAAGGAGATCGAGAAGCAAGGCCGCAAGCCGCAGCTGTTCGTCGAGATCAATACCGGTGCCGAGGCGCAGAAGGCGGGCGTGCTGCCGCAGGACGCCGACTTATTTCTGGCGGCATGCCGCGATACCTACGGCCTGGAGATCGGCGGACTGATGTGCATTCCGCCGTTCGAGGAGGCCCCGGGGCCGCATTTCGCGCTCACCGCCAAGATCGCCAAGCGCAACGGGCTCAAGCTGTTGTCCATGGGCATGAGCGCCGACTTCGCTACCGCGATCCAGCTCGGCGCCACGCATGTGCGCGTCGGCAGCGCGATCTTCGGAACGCGGGAAAAGAAAGCTTGAAAGGATAGCGTATGAGCACCCCCGACTTCGACCGCTGGCAGGAGCGCTTCGCCGCGCCCGGCTATCTATTCGGCACCGCGCCGAATACGTTTCTGAAAGACCACGCGCACCTGCTCAAAAAGGGCGAGAAAGCGCTGACCATCGCCGACGGCGAGGGCCGCAACGGCGTGTTTCTGGCGGAGCAGGGGCTCGACGTACTGTCGATCGATTTCTCGCCGGTGGCGCAGGAGAAGGCGCGCAAGCTCGCGGCCGAACGCGGCGTGACGCTCAAGGTCGAACAGGCCGACATCCTGAACTGGGAGTGGCCGGCGGAAGCCTTCGACGTGGTGGCGGGAATCTTCTTCCAGTTCGCCGGCCCGGACGGGCGCGCCAAGATCTTCGCCGGCATCAAGAAGGCGCTGAAGCCGGGCGGGCTGCTGCTGCTCGAGGGCTACGGCCCCAAGCAGCTCGAATACAAGACCGGCGGACCGGGCAAGCTCGAGAACCTCTATACGCGCGAGCTGCTTGAAAAAACCTTCGCCGACTTCGCGTCGATCGAGGTGCGCGAATACGACGCCGAGATCAACGAAGGCGCGGGCCACGGCGGCATGTCGGCGCTGGTCGATCTGGTGGGGCGGAAGTGATTGTTGTCGTTCCGGGGCGCGAACGAAGTTCGCGAACCCGGAACCCATATCCCCGTCTTTCGAGTGATCGAGACACTGGGGTTATGGATTCCGGGTCCGGCCTTTCAAGCCGTCCATACATGACGATCAATCAACGATACCGCGGCGGATAGCCGGGCGGGCTGGTGTTCTGCGGCGCGCCGGCGGGGTCGAGCGATGGCGCCGGCCTCGGGCTCGGCGCGGGCGCGGGCCGGGCACCGGCGCCAAGATTGGCGTCGAGCGGCTTGCGCAGCAGGCTGGAGCGGAGCGCCTCGCCGCGCGGTGACGGCGGCACCGGCGCGGGCGCGCGCGGCACTTGTGGCGCTTGGCTGGCGTGCGGCGGCCGGTACGGTGCTTGCGGCGCCTGTGGCGCGCGCGCGGCGGCCGCGGGCGCGGGCTGCTCGACCGCCGGCTGCAGCGGCGGTGATGCTTCCAGGCTGCTGAAATCGGCCGTCAGTTCGTCGGAGCGCTGGCTCATGGAGGCGGAGCGCCAGCGCTCGATCACCGAGCCGATCAGGCCGCGCTCGAGGCTGTTGCCGGCGTCGGACCGGGTGTCGCCGCCGGCTTCGCTGTTCGGCCTGAACTCCGGCGGCAATTCCTTGAAGCGCATGCGGGTCGGCATCGCCACGCCGGAGCCGAAGGTGAACACCTCGCGGGTGCCGAGCGAGGGAATGAACGCCAGCATGTTGGCCGCCGCATCCGATACCGCCGAGCGGATGAGATGCTGGTCGCGGTCGTTGGCCAGCCGCATGACGAAGAAGGTCGAGCACTGCGAGATGATGGTCGGGTCGATTTCCGCCGGCCGCTGCGTCACCAGGCCGAGGAACACGCCGTATTTGCGGCCTTCCTTGGCGATGCGCGACAGGGCGCGGCGGGTCGGGCCGAAGCCGATCTTTTTGTCGGCCGGCGCGTAACGGTGCGCCTCCTCGCAGACGAACAGCAGCGGCGCGATGCCGTCGCTCCACAGGCCGAAGTCAAAGGCCATGCGGCAAAGCACCGAGACCACCGAGTTCGATCACCTCGGCCGGAAAGCCGGCGAGTTGCAGAATGGTCATCGGCACGCCTTGCGGCGGCAACCGAAACACATTGCTGAGCGTGTCGGCCATGGTATCGCCGCCGATGTTCGCGTTCTCGAACATGAAGGCGTAGCGCGGATGATTGCGGAAGGTCTGAATGCGCGAGATCAGCTTGTGATAGATGACGCGCGAGGTGCGGTTTTCCAGCTTGCCCATGCGCTCGTCGAGGACGTTGATCAGATCCTCGATGCGGTAAGGCACCGGCGTGTCGGCGGTGAAGCCGGCGTCGCGGGGGTCTTTCCGTTTCGACAATGGGCTGGCGGGGCCGGCCTTGTATTGCAGGTAGGCCGACTTGGCGACCGGGATGACGTCGGAGAGGATCTCGACTTCCTCTTCCACGCCGGGACGGCCGCCGAAGAACACGTCGACGATTTCCTCGAAATTGAACAGCCAGAACGGCAGCCGCAAGTTTCGCGGGGTCAGCACCTGCGCCTTGTCGCCGAAACAGTTGCCATATTCGTTGTGCGGGTCGACCAGGAAAATGCGGAGATTCGGCCGGGTGGCGAGAATCTGCTGCAGGATGATGGCGACGCCGCTCGACTTGCCGACGCCGGTGGCGCCCAGCATGGCGAAATGGCGGCTGACCAGATGATCGATGTCAATGTTCACGGCGATGTCGGGGTTCTGCTGCAGGTCGCCGATATGGGCGTGGTCGCCGTCGGCGGCGCCATAGACCAGGCCGAGCTCCGCGTCGGTGAGCAGGCGGGCGCCGTCGCCGATATTCGGATATTCGGTGACGCCACGCTGGAACCGCGCCGTGCCGCCGGCATCGCGCTGGATTTCACCTGTCAGGTCGACCCGCGCCATGGTGCGGTAATTGGGGTTGAGCCCCGAGCCGGCTATCGCCTCCTCGCCGACCTCGGTTATCAGGCCGATGATCAGGCCCTTGCCGCCGGTCAGGCACATGAACTTGCCGACCGTCGGCTGTTCGCCGGCGGGCGGGCGCTGATTGATCTCGACGGTCGCCTGGGCGCCCCCGACTTCGGAGACGCGGCCGAAATGGTTGGCGCCGGTACGTGCCGGGGCGGCCGGCGCGGGGGCGGTTGCGATCGGGCTGTTCATCGTTTGCTCCTGGCGCGGAGTTTCTTCTTGCAGGCGGCCGATACGACGCGCGGAACTGCTGGTTGCGACGATAGAAATATGCAGGGGGTATGTTAATGCGGCGGTTAGCATTGCCGGCCGACTGGCGTGATGCTTAATGCATCACTGCCAACACATCTCAAATTTACGATTTATTCAGTCCTGCGGCACGATGCGCCGGCGCGCATGGGCACCACGCCTCAATTTTCGATCACGACGTGGGTACGTGGCCCGAGCCGGGCGAGGAGCCGGCGCAGGTCGTTCATACGAAGCGCGACGCAACCGGCCGTCGGCGCCAACCCCGGGCGGGCGGCATGGATGAACACCGCGCTGCCGCGTCCGGCGACCCGCGGCCGGGTGTTGTGGTCGAGCTCGATGATGAAGTCGTAGAGACGGTCGTTGCGCGTGAGCCGGTCGGCCATTGACCTAGGCCGCACCTTGACCGGCCGGTTGTAGCGGCGATCGGCGGGATCCTCGCACCAGCCGTCGTCGGGCCGGATGCGGCGCGCCGGCAGCGCCGTCACCGGCCGCGGATGGCGGTCGGCCCGCCACCACAGCCGCTTGAGGCGGAAGCTGCCGCGCGGGGTGGCGCCGTCACCTTCGACCTTGTTGGCCTTGATGCCGGCGCGCCCGAGCGCGACCGGCAGCGCGAGCGGCCCGGCAGTGAGCCAGCCTTGCGTCGGCCGGCCCGGGCGCGGGCGTACCAAGATATTGGCGATAGTGCGTTTTTTCATTCGCCGCGGCCTGCCGGCGGGCCGCCTGTGCGGCGCACCGAGCATGGCGTAAATACCAGTTCGCGCTTGCTCTTTCAGCCCCGAATGCTCTACTTCGGCGCCGTTGCCGAACGGGGTATCTAGGCCTTCCGCCGGTGCCCCGATTCCGCATTTCATGATACATCGCAGCGGGCTCCCACACGAATTCCGGAAGCCAAGAGACATCGGGGGCCCAGGAAGCCATGTCCAGCAAGCGCACCATCCTGATCGTCGACGACGACACCGAGCTGCGCGAGGCGCTGCTCGAGCAACTGGTGCTGCATGAGGAGTTCGAGGCCATTGCCGTCGACAGCGGCGCCAAGGCGGTGCAGGAGGCGAAAGGCGGCCAGATCGACCTGGTGATCATGGACGTCGGCCTGCCGGACGTGGACGGGCGCGAGGTCGTGCGCATCATCCGCAAGAACGGTTTCAAGGCGCCGATCATCATGCTGACCGGCCACGACACCGACAGCGACACCATCCTGGGGCTCGAGTCGGGCGCCAACGACTACGTCACCAAGCCGTTCCGCTTCGCCGTGCTGCTGGCGCGCATCCGCGCGCAACTTCGCCAGCACGAGGCGAGCGAGGACGCGGTGTTCACCATCGGGCCCTATAGCTTCCGTCCGTCGTCCAAGGTGCTGCTGACGCCCAAGGGCACCAAGGTGCGGCTGACCGAAAAGGAAACGGCGATCCTGCGCTACCTCTACCGCGCCGGGCAGAAGCCGGTGTCGCGCGAGACCCTGCTGCAGGAGGTGTGGGGCTACAATTCCGGCGTCACCACGCACACGCTGGAGACGCACATTTACCGGCTGCGGCAGAAGGTGGAGAAGGATGCCGCCGCGCCGGCGATCCTGGTGACGGAAGCCGGCGGCTACAAGCTGGTGCCGTGAGAGATCGACAAGGTCGTCATTCCGGGGCGCGATCGAAGATCGCGAACCCGAAATCCAGCGCCAGTTCGCCGGCCTCTCAATTGTCTCCCTGGATTCCGGGTTCGCCGGGCGCCCCGGAATGACGTGAAAGAAATGGGTCTCGAAAGCGACATCGCCTTCTTCGAACGGGTGCCGACCCTCGCGGTCCTGGGCAAGCAGGCTCTGCGCGTGCTGGCGATCGGCGCGGAGACGCGTCATCTCCCGAGCGGCGCGGTGCTGTTCTACGCCGGCGAGCCCGCCGACGGCGGCTATATCGTGCAGGAAGGCTCGCTGACGCTGGAAAGCGAGGACGGCAAGGGCCATGAATACACGGCCGGCCCCGGCACGTTCCTGGGCGAGCTGGCGCTTCTGACCGATGCCACCAGCCCGGTGACCGCCATCGCCAGGGAGCCGACAGTGTTGGTGCGCATTTCGCGCGGGCTGTTCCGCAAGACGCTGGAGGGCTATCCGGCCGCCGCCCTGCGCCTGCGCGACGAAATGGCCAGCCGCGCCGGCGATTGGGCGCAGGAGCTCGCAAGCGTGAAGCAGCGCCTGGACCACGAGGGGAAGTAGCTTCGCTCCGCGTGTACCGGATGCATTCCGTCATGTCTGGACGGCGCGAAGCGCCGGGCCCGGAATCCAGGGCAATATGAAAGTCTTAGCCATGTAGCTCTGGATCTCGGGTTCGCGCCTGCGGCGCGCCCCGGAATGACCGGAAGAATTTCTCGCCCGAACGAGCTATCAGATCTCAAACTTTGTCGTCACCGGCACGTGGTCGGAAGGCCGCTCGGCGCCGCGATAATCCTTGGCGATCTTGATCTTCGCCACGCGGTCGGCGATGGCGTCGGAGGTCCAGACGTGGTCGAGGCGGCGGCCGCGGTTCGACTTCGCGCCAGTTGCCCATGGCGCGATAGCTCCACCAGGTGAACAGCTTTTCCGGCTCCGGCGTCAGCACGCGCATGGAATCGACCCAGCCGCCCGCTTCGCGCACGTCGGTCAGCTTCTCGCACTCGACCGGCGTGTGCGAGACCACCTTCAGCATTTGTTTGTGGCTCCAGACGTCGTGCTCGAGCGGCGCCACGTTGAGATCGCCGACGAGGATGGCGCGCTGGCTCTTGGCCGGGCGCAGGGCCTTGTGCGCGCGCATCTCGTCCAGAAACGAGAGCTTGTGCTCGAACTTCTCGTTCACCTCCGGGTCGGGCTCGTCGCCGCCGGCCGGCACGTAGAAGTTATGCAGCGTGACCGGGTCCTTCAGCCCGGCGCGCGCGCCCAGCACCACCGCGACGTGGCGACAGTCGGTCTTGCCGCAGAAGTTCTCGACCGACGTCGTCTCGAACGGCAGGCGCGAGAGGATGGCGACGCCGTGATAGCCCTTCTGCCCGCTGAGCGCGGCGTATTCGTAGCCCAGCCGCTTGAAGCGCTTGAGCGGGAAGGCGTCGTCAGGGCATTTGGTCTCCTGCAGGCAGAGTACGTCCGGCCGCGCGCTCTTCACGAACTTGGCGACCAGGTCGATGCGCAGGCGGACCGAATTGATATTCCAGGTGGAGACGGTGAGAGGCATGGATGCAACATAGTTATCCATCGTGCCCGGGGAAAGCGGGACGCCCGCTATCCACACCTTGTCCGGCGATCACTGGGCCACGCTTTTCGCCGTCGCCCGTCGAGGCTCGCGCCTCAGGATGGCGGTTACCCGTGATGCCGGCTCGAACGGCTATTTGCTCGTGACGCCGGAATCCGGGTAGCGCGTGTAGTCGATCCTGAACATGCTGGGGTCGGGCTTGGTGTTGGGATCGAGATTGTAGACCGCCACGGTGGTGTCGAAGCCCTGCGGGTCGGTCACGGTCCACTGCTTGAGCTGCATGTCCTTGGCCGAGAACATGATCATCAGCCGGCTGGTGCCGACGATGGCGTTCTTCTCCTCGACCACCACGGTGACGAACACGTCGTCGGCGTACACCGCGACCAGGTTGGTGTCCTTCATCAGGTTGACGTGGTCGGCGAGCAGGAAGCGCAGCGGCGTTTGCGACAGCGGGTAGAGATCCTGGGTCCCCAGCTGGCGGTCGCGCACCACCACCGATTGGCCGTCCGAGATGATCTGGATCGGGCTCGGCGGATCGTATTCGAAACGCATCTTGCCCGGCTTGGCGATATAGAACTCGCCCTTCGAGCGTTTGCCGTCAGGCGCGACCTGGACGAAATTGCCCTCCAGCGTCTGCACGCCGGAGAGATAATTGTCGACCTTCTGGATGATGGCGCGCTGCTTGGGGTCGAGCGCGGTGGTGCTGCCGGTCTGGCCGAGCAGACTGGCGAACGGATTGGAAATCGGATTGGGCGCCTGCTGCGCCGGGGCGGGCGCAACGTTGCCCTGAGGCGCCTGTGCCTGCGCGCGGGCATGAAGCGCCTGCGGCGCCATGCCGGCCACGCGCGTGCCGATCGAGCCGGTGGTGAAAGCGATGTGCGGGCGCGGGCGCGGCAGCGGAACGGTCTGCGGCGCGGGGGCGACGAACTGCGCCAGCGCCGGGGCCGCGGTGAGACAGGCCAGCATTGCGGCCAGCGCCAGGGTGCCGCCGTTTCGCCCCTTGTGATTCATCGCCATCACGATCTCCGCCTCGCGCCCCCTGGTGCCCCGGCCGACCTAGGGGCCCGGTATGGCTATTTCGCGACCCCAGCGAATCCCGCAGGGTCCCGGGTTAAAGTTGGCAAACGCGATTCTCAAGGACGATCCTAATCTTCTTCATCGATCAGGATTTCGCGTTTGCCGGCATGGTTGGCCTGGCCGACGATGCCTTCGAGTTCCATGCGCTCCATGAGCGTGGCGGCGCGGTTGTAGCCGATCTGCAACCGGCGCTGGATGTAGGAGGTGGAAGCCTTGCGGTCGCGCCGCACGATCGCGACAGCCTGCTGGAACAGGTCGCCGCCCTCGCCGCCCATGCCCGTCGAATCGAACACGGCGCCGTCCTCGCCGACCAGCTCCTCTTCGCTGGCGGTGACTTCCTCCAGATAATCCGGCGCGCCCTGCGACTTCAGGTGCCGCACCACCTTCTCCACCTCGTCGTCGGAGACGAAGGGGCCGTGCACGCGGCTGATGCGGCCGCCGCCGGCCATGTAGAGCATGTCGCCTTGCCCCAGGAGCTGCTCGGCGCCCTGCTCGCCCAGGATGGTGCGGCTGTCGATCTTGGACGTGACCGCGAACGAGATGCGGGTCGGGAAGTTGGCCTTGATGGTGCCGGTAATGACGTCGACCGAGGGGCGTTGCGTCGCCAGAATGCAGTGAATGCCGGCGGCGCGGGCCATCTGCGCCAGGCGTTGGATGGCGCCTTCGATGTCCTTGCCGGCGACCATCATCAGGTCGGCCATCTCGTCGACGATCACCACGATGAAGGGCAGCGGCTCGAGGTCGAGCTCCTCCTTCTCGTAGATCGCCTCGCCGGTCTCCTTGTCGTAGCCGGTGTGCACGGTGCGGGTCAGCACCTCGCCTTTCGCCTTGGCCTCGGCGAGGCGCTGGTTGTAGCCCTCGACGTTGCGCACGCCGAGCTTCGACATCTTCTTGTAGCGCTCTTCCATCTCGCGCACCGCCCACTTGAGCGCCACCACCGCCTTCTTCGGATCGGTGACGACGGGGGTGAGCAGATGCGGGATGCCATCGTAGACGGAAAGCTCGAGCATCTTCGGGTCGACCATGATCAGCCGGCATTGCGACGGCGAGAGCTGATAGACCAGCGACATGATCATGGTGTTGATGGCGACCGACTTGCCGGAGCCGGTGGTGCCCGCGATGAGCAAATGCGGCATGCGCGCAAGATCGACGATTACCGACTCGCCGCCGATGGTCTTGCCGAGGCAGAGCGGCAGCTTGGCGGTGTGTTCGTTGTAGTCCTTGCCGGACAACAGCTCGCGCAGCACCACCTTCTCGCGCGTGGCGTTCGGCAGTTCGATGCCGATGGCGTTGCGGCCGGACACCACGGCGACGCGCGCCGACACCGCGCTCATGGAGCGGGCGATGTCGTCGGCAAGCCCGATGACGCGCGACGACTTGATGCCGGGCGCCGGCTCCAGCTCGTAAAGCGTGACCACCGGCCCGGGACGGGCGTTGATGATCTCGCCGCGCACGCCGAAGTCCTGCAGCACGGTCTCGAGCGACTGCGCGTTGGCGTCGAGCGTGTCCTTCGAAATGCTGGTGCGGTCGGAAGCCTTGGCCGCGCCCAGCAGGTTGAGCGACGGCAGGGTGAAGCCGCCGCCGGCACGGCGCGCGGGCGCCTTCGGCTTAGGGGCGGCGCGGCGCGGTGGGGCGGGTGCCTCGTGTTCTTCTTCCTCTTCGGCGTCCGGGTAGGCCTCGTCGTCCGCCGCGTCCTCGAACTGCTCGGGCACGAGATGGGGCGACACGGTTCCCTCGAAGCGCGGCTCGACGCGGCGGCCCGGCGCGGGCGGCCTGACGCGCGGCGCTTCCTCGCGCGGTCGGCGCAGCAAGCGCACCAGGCGCGCCTTCCAGCTCAACAGCGCATGCACGACGAGACCGAGCCAGGGATTGGCGCGGTCGGCTTCTTCCTCGTCGTCTTCGCCGTCCTCGCTATCTTGTGCGTCTTCCTCGGCCTCCGCCGTCTCGCCTTCTTCCACCGCCGCGGCCCGCGGCAGGCGCCAGCCGGCGGCGAGCGCCAGCGCGGCCGCGGTGGCGGCGAAGAAGACAACGCCGCTGATCAGCAGTCCGAGGTTGCCGAGCGGCCAGCCGAAGATGAAGCCGGGAATGTGCAGGAGCGCGTCGCCGCAGACGCCGCCGAGGCCGGTCGGCAGCGGCCAGGTGCCGACGCGCGGCAAAGTGGAGATGAAGCCGGCGGCGAACAGCGTGACCGCGATCCAAGCGAGCCCGCGCCATTTCGCGCCGAGCGGCCGGTGCGACAGCAGCCGCCAGCCGAGCAGCGCTTCCGGCGCCAGCAGCAGCACGGCGGCCAGCCCCAGGAGCTGCGTCGCGAGATCGGAGAAAATGGCGCCCGGAAGCCCAAGCAGATTATGGATCGGCCCCTGCGTGGCATGGCTGAGCGAGGGGTCGCGCACCGACCAGGTGGCGAGGGCGACGGCGCCGAGCAGCGCGACGATCAACAGGCAAAGGCCGGCAAGCTCGCGCAACCGGCGGCGCAGGAAGTCGCGCGCGTGGTCGGTGATGAACGCGACGGCGTCGATGCTGCGATCCGTGGAGGCCATTCGCTATACCTGCCTCATCAAGCGGCGTCCCGGATTTCGCTCGTCCCCGCGCATGGTCCGCCGAACGGTGAGCGTCCGCTCGGCTGAGCGGCGAGCAAGCGTTGGATTCCCGCTTGCGCGGGAATGAGCGGCGAATGGTGCGCACGTTGAAAGTTCAGTCATCGCGATTACCCCAAGAGCGCGATAATGCGGTGAAGCGCTTCCGCCGTCGCGGCCTTGTCTTGCACCATGGCGACGCGGATATAGTCCGCGCCGGGATTGGAACCGTCGGCTTGCGCGCGCGCGCAATAGCGCCCCGGCAGCACGCGCACGCCGGCTTCCTGCCAGAGCCGTTTGGCGACCAGCTCGCTGCCGCCTTGCGCGGACACGTCGAGCCAGAGGAAGAAGCCGCCGGCCGGCCGCGTGTAGCCGTAGCGGTCGCCGATGATCTGGTCGGCGAGATCGAATTTGACGTTATAGAGCCGGCGGTTCTCGGCGACGTGCGCTTCGTCGTTATAGGCGGCGACCGCCACGTGCTGCGCTGGCACCGGCACCTGCGGCGCCGCCACGTTGCGCAGTTCGAGAAACGCCGAGAGGAAACGCTTGTCGCCGGCGACGAAGCCGACCCGCAGGCCCGGCAGGTTCGAGCGCTTCGAGAGCGAATGGAAGACGACGACGTTCTCGAAATCGGGGCCTGAGGCTTCCAACATGCCGGGCGGCGCATGCTCGCTGTAGATCTCGCAATAGCACTCGTCGGCGAAGACGAGGAAGCCGTAGCGGCGCGCGAGCGCGCTGAGCCTCTCGAGATAGGCGCGGTCGGCGACGGCGCCCTGCGGGTTCGAGGGCGAAGCGATGTAGAAAGCGACCGTGCGCTTGAGCAGCGTCTCGTCGAGCGCGTCCAGATCGGGCAGGAAGCCGCTCGCGCGCGTCGCCGGCAGATAGACCGGCTCGCAGCCCGCCGCGAGGCTGCCTGCCGCATAGGCCGCATAGAACGGATTGGGGATCAGCATCGCCGGCTTGCCGTCGCGCGGGCGCGACCCAGCGCCGCGCCGCGATCGCCGCCAGGAACAGGCCCTCGCGGGTGCCGTTGAGCACCAGCAC
Organism: uncultured Pseudomonadota bacterium; assembly: GCA_963829755.1. GTDB lineage: Bacteria > Pseudomonadota > Alphaproteobacteria > Rhizobiales > Xanthobacteraceae > Pseudolabrys. The sequence goes on from CAWHJV010000006.1 coordinate 171,527, forward strand.
TTCGCTTTCGGGGTCGACGGCGCGCGGCAGCACGTAGCGGCGGCCGAGCCATTGCGCGACCGCCTGGCGGAACGGTTCGATGCCCTTATTAGGTGGATAGCGGCCGAATTCGGCAATATGCTCGGCGAGAACGGGGCCGACGAAGGGCGGGATCGGGTGCTGCGGTTCGCCGACCGAGAGATTGATTATCGGCTCGCGCGGCGCGATGCCGGCGATCAGGTCGTTGAGCCGCACGAAGGGCGAGCGGGATTCGTCCTCCGTAGGCTGGGAGACGGCAGGCGACGGCTTGGCTGCGGTTGCGGACATTGCGATTAAGCTTCTGAAGCGCCTGTTCTTTTCCGGAACGCCGAGCCCCGTTCGGGGATGCGCAGCGCGAGCCGGTGCCGGCCGGCCGAGCGCGGGGCGGGTTACCTTAGAGAGGGCGAGGTTAAGACCCGATTAACCATCGGGGCGCCGCGGGGCGGCAGTCTCTGGCCCAGCCGAGGGCGGTCAAATGTTACCGCGCCGACGACAATTATAAATGGGCAGGACCATGGTCGATCGCCACAACATCTCTGCAAAAGAGTGAGGCCCCGGTCCTTTCGAACCGGGGCCTCGACGGGAGGGACAGTGCCGGGTTTCCGCCCCTACCGCTAGCTCGTGTTGGTGTCCTTGGCGTTGCTTAGGGGACCACCTCGCCGTGCAGGTTGATGTCGAGGCCTTCGATCTCGGCCTGCTTGCTGACGCGCAGCCCGATCGTGGCATCGATCACCTTGAGGATCACGAAGCTCGCCAGGCCGGACCAGATGATGGTGGCCAGCGTGCCGAGGAACTGGATCCAGACCTGGTGGCCCATCGACACGCCCTTATCGAGGCCGACGCCGCCGAAGGTGCCGCTGATGAAGATGCCGGTCAGGATGGCGCCGATAAAGCCGCCGACACCGTGAACGCCGAAGGCGTCGAGCGAGTCGTCGTAGCCGAGCATGTGCTTGAGCGAGGTCGCCGACCAGGCGCAACCCACGCCGGCGGCGATGCCGATGATCAGCGCGCCGGTCGGACCGACGAAGCCCGAGGCCGGGGTGATGGCGACGAGGCCGGCGACGGCACCGGAGATGATGCCGAGAACGCTCGGCGTGCCGCGGGAGATCCACTCGTAGAACATCCAGGAGAGAGCGGCCGTCGCCGTCGCGATCTGGGTGACGGCCATGGCCATGCCGGCGGTGCCGTCGGCGGCGAGTTCCGAACCGGCGTTGAAGCCGAACCAGCCGACCCACAGCAGCGAGGCGCCGATGAGGCTGTAGACCAGGTTATGCGGCGCCATGTTCTCGGTGCCGTAGCCCTCACGCTTGCCGAGGACGAGGGCGCAGACGAGACCCGCGACACCGGCGTTGATGTGCACCACGGTGCCGCCGGCGAAGTCCTTCACGCCCAGGCCGCCGAGGAAGCCGCCGCCCCACACCCAATGGCAGATCGGGCTGTAGACGATGATGCTCCACAGGCCCATGAACCACAGCATGGCGGAGAACTTCATGCGGTCGGCGAAGGCGCCGCAAATCAGCGCCGGCGTGATGATCGCGAAGGTCATCTGGAAGCACATGAAGACCGTTTCGGGGATCGTGCCGCTGAGCGAGGCGCCGGTCATGCCCTTGAGGAAGAAGCTCTGCAGGCCGCCGATATAGGCGTTCACCCCGCCGCCGTCCTTGAAGGCCAGCGAATAGCCGACGATCATCCAGATCACCGTGACCAGGCAGGTGATGGCGAAGCTCTGCATCACGGTCGCCAGCACGTTCTTCTTGCGGACCATGCCGCCGTAGAACAGCGCGAGGCCCGGGACGGTCATCATCAGCACCAGCGCGGTGGAGGTGAGCATCCAGGCCGTGTTGCCGGTGTCCAGCTTCGGAGCGTCCGCCGCGAGCGCCGGGTGGGTGAAGCTCACGCCAAACGCGAGTGCCGCAAGCGCCAGCAGCCCCGCACGCGAAAATCTCTTAATCGTCATGGTCTTTAACTCCTGTGCGTATCGTTTGCTGCGGGTCATCAAAGTGCCGCGGCGTCGGTCTCGCCGGTGCGGATGCGCACGGCGTGGTCGATGCCGAAAACAAAGATTTTGCCGTCGCCGATCTGTCCGGTTTTCGCGGCGGCGCTGACGGCGCTGACGACCTTGTCGACCTGGTCGGCGGCCACCGCGATTTCCACCTTGATCTTCGGCAGGAAGCTCACCGCGTATTCGGCCCCACGGTAGATTTCCGTGTGACCTTTCTGACGCCCGTAGCCCTTGACCTCGGTGACAGTCAGACCCTGCACGCCGATGGAGGTCAGGGCATCGCGCACCTCGTCGAGCTTGAAGGGCTTGATAATAGCCATGACGATTTTCATGGATTCAGATCCCCGCTTGGCCCGTTCTTACGATCACGCAGCGCGGGCTGTTTCACTGGACCGTGCCTGCGAAGTCGCCCTGGCGGGCACGGCCGCCCATAGGGAATCAAACACCGTGCCAAACCGGCGGCCGGCGGCTAGGCATCTGATTTGATGAACAAAATTTGATGGACAGGGGTGTTACTCAGGCACCCCGTACAGGCGATGCCTAAAAAATAATCGGCATCGGGCGCGGCCGCCTAAACAATAGTCAGAAAAATGAACAATAGGTCACAGGGCACCCCCGCCGGCATTCGCCGACTGCCGGCGGGGGTGGAATGCCGCGTTACTGCAGCGCTTCGCCGTGCTGGGTGACGTCGAGGCCCATGATCTCGTCCTCCCGCCGCACCCTGAGCGGGACGATCGCGCCGACGACCTTGAGGATCACGAAGGTCAGCGCGCCCGTCCACACCAGGGTGACCAGGACGCCGTAGACCTGCGCCAGCAGCTGGTGCGGGTTACCCTCGATCAGGCCCTTGATGCCGCCGGGGTTTGCTGCGGTGGCCGATACCGCGCCGACGGCCAGGATGCCCGCGAGCAGCGTGCCGGTGAGGCCGCCGATGCCATGCACGCCGAACACGTCGAGCGAGTTGTCGTAGCCGCATTTGAGCTTGAGCCAGGTGCAGGCCCAGAAGCAGACGCCGCCGGCGATGACGCCGATCAGCACGCCTTCGATCGGCAGGACAAAGCCGGACGCCGGCGTGATCGTGCCGAGGCCGGCGACCGCGCCGGAGATCATGCCGAGCACCGACGGCTTGCCGCGCGTCCACCATTCCAGCGCCATCCAGGTGAAGGCGCCGGCCGAGGCCGCGAGATGCGTGGCGACGATGGCGGATACCGCGCGGCCGTCGGCGGCGAGCGCGGAGCCGCCGTTGAAGCCGAACCAGCCGACCCACAACAGCCCGGTGCCGACGACCGCCATGGTGAGATCGAACGGCGCCAGGTTGTCGTGGCCGTAGCCGTGCCGCTTGCCGACCATCATGGCGGCGACGATGCCGGCGGTGCCCGCGCTCAGATGCACGACCAGGCCGCCGGCGAAATCGATCACGCCGTCCTGCTGAAGGAAACCGCCGCCCCAGATCCAGTGCGCCAGCGGCACGTAGACGAGCAGCAGCCACAGGGTCGCGAACAGCAGGAATGCCGAGAAGCGCAGGCGATCCGCCACCGAGCCCGCGACCAGCGCCACCGTGATGACCGCGAAGGTCATCTGGTAGAGCATGAACAGATTTTCCGGGATCGTCGGCGCGCAGCGGCGACACGCTGTTGACTCGCCATGCCGTGCAGGAAAACCCGCGACAGGCCGCCGATATAGTCGCCGCCGCCGGTGAAGGTCAGCGAGTAGCCGACGACCACCCACAGGATCGACACCAGGAAGGTGGCGGCGAGACACTGCGCCATGGTGGCGAGTACGTTCTTCTTGCGCACCATGCCGGCGTAGAACAGCGCCAAGCCCGGGAATGGTCATCATCAGCACCAGGCCGGTCGCGCCCAGCATCCAGGCGGTGTCGGCGGGATCGATCTTGCCAGTCTGGCGAATGCCGGCGTGACGGCGAAGGTGAGAGCAGCGGCCACGACGGCGGTGGCGAGGCGATGGTGCGCCTTTTTCATTTCATGGTTCCCCCGGCAGGAGTTTTGGCAATGGAAGCGACTTGAACGGAGAAGGTGCTGCCCCCGTCCCGCTCATGCCGCGCGCAAGCGGGAATCGCAGGCGGCTCGGCGTTCCGGGCCCCCGCTCTCCGCGGGGACGGCAGGGATGATTTGTGTGAGCTGGCGACTACAGCGCGGCGGCGTCGGTTTCGCCGGTGCGGATGCGTACCGCCTGCTCGATCGGCGTGACGAAGATCTTGCCGTCGCCGATCTGGCCGGTCTTGGCGGCGCCGGCGATGGCGTCCACCACCTGGTCGGCGCGCGCTGAGTTCGACCGCGATCTCCATGCGCACCTTGGGCAGGAAGTTCACCGCGTATTCGGCGCCGCGGTAGATCTCCATGTGGCCCTTCTGGCGGCCGTAGCCTTTGACCTCGGACACGGTCATGCCCTGGATGCCGATGCGGGTGAGGGCGTCGCGCACCTCGTCGAGCTTGAACGGTTTGATGACGGCGATGACCAGCTTCATGGTTTCCTTCCCCCGGCGGAAAGGGCGCTGCGAAGCGCGCCTGGACAACACGTAAAGCCCGCCCCGGCTGAAAGCCGGCACGGGCTCGCTCTGCCTACCCTAAAGCCAGTCCGGCTACAAATTAAGCGATTGCTGTTGCCGCAGCCCGAGGCAGATGCCGCATTTTCGGTCAATTTAGGTCAGGAGACTGCTGTCTTATGGCCGCCGCCGGGGGGCCGCCAGGCCCAGGCGGCGGATCAGCCGCGGCAGGATCTGGCGCGCCTGCCGGCGGGTCATGCCGGGGCGGATCGCGGGGTCGTACAGCAGGGTGAGCAGGGACGCGGTCGTACACGGTCAGGTAGCCGACCATGCGGTTCTGGTTGAGCGTGGTCCACGGATTGCGCTGGTCGTGGTTGGACAGGCCGAAGGCGTGCAGCAGCTCGTGATAGGCGCAGTCGCGGAACACGGACTCGCCCCGGTCGACGATGATGAACGAGACCGAATGGACGATGGCGCCGTCGCTGTCGGACTTCACCGAGGTCATGCATTGCGGGTCGGTGCGTTCGACGAAGGTCTTGGTGACCTTGGGGCCGAAAGTCGCGCGCAGCGCGGCGCGGAAATCCTTTTCGTCGATCAGCTGCACGGCGATGTCGGCATTCGCGGGGTCGCGCGCCAGCGAGAGCCGCAGGTTCGGCACCTTGCGCGCGTACTCGTCGATGACGCGCCGCATCGCGGCGCGGCGGTCGACGCTGCCGCGGGCCGATATTGCGGCGTGGATCGGATGATCGAAGCGGCGCACGCCGCGCGGCTTGGGTCCGATGCGCAGGTCGGAGCCGAAGGCGAGCGTGAGGAAGCCGCGCTCCAGCTCGTGGGTGGTGAAGCGCGTGTATTGCGGCGGCGCGTCGGGCAAGCGCGCCGGGCGGTGCCGGTTGTTTGCCGGAGGCGGCGAGGGCGGGCGCAACGGCGAGCGCCGACAACGCAAGCACGACGCCGGCGACGGCTGGAACGCCGATGTTTCGCGTTCGAAGGCGAAATCGTCTCACTGCGTCGCGTTACTCCCGGCGTTGGCGCACCAGCCCTTCCTGTGCCACCGAGGCGACCAAAGTGCCGTCGCGCGTGAAGACAAGGCCGCGCGTGAAGCCGCGCGAACCGTGCAGGTTGGGCGAATCCTGCGCATAGAGCAGCCACTCGTCGGCGCGGAACGGACGGTGCAGCCATAGCGCATGGTCGAGGCTCGCCGCCATGAACTCCTTCTCGAACAAGGTGCGGCCGTGCCGCATGAGCGAAGCGTCGAGCAGCGTCAGGTCGGAGGCGTAGGCCAGCACGCTTTGATGAATGGCCAGATCGTCGGGCAGCGGATCGGTGGTGCGGAACCACAAATGAAAACGGCCGTCGGGGTATTTCTTGCCGCCATAACGGTCGAATTCGACCGGCCGCATCTCGATCGGCCGCTCGCGCTCATAATACCGCCGCACCGGCTCCGGCATCGATGGCAGCAGGTTCTTGCGCATCTCCGACTTCGTCCGGCAAGTCCTCGGGCGGCGTGACGGCAGGCATCTCGGCCTGATGGTCGAGGCCTTCCTCGGGCACCTGGAACGACACCAGCATGGAAAAGATCGGATGGCCGTGCTGGCGCGCGGTGACGCTGCGGGTGGTGAAGCTCTTGCCGTCGCGCATGCGCTCCACGTCGTAGATGAGCGGCACCTTGGGGTCGCCGGGCAGGATGAAGTAGGCGTGCATCGAATGCGGCGGCCGGCTGGGGTCGACCGTGCGGATCGCCGCCACCAGCGCCTGCGCGATCACCTGGCCGCCATAGACGCGTTGCCAGCCGGTCTGCGGCGAGATGCCGCGAAACAGGTTAAGGTCGAGCGGCTCGAGGTCGAGAACGGCCAAGAGATCCTGGACGGCGGATGTCATGTAAAGCGGACTCTCCGTGGGGGCGTCGCCCTCAATGGCGCCGCGGCGGGAAACGGGGGATGTCAAGGTTGACGCGTGCAGACCCTTGCGGCACCCATCGCGGATGAATTGGAAGAACGGGCGGGATTTCAACTGTCTAACGGTGCTAAGGTGGGCTTCGCGATGGCGACAGGATCGAAAAAACGTGACGTGGTGATCGGCGGCGCCGGCTTTGCCGGCCTGGCGCTGGCGATTGCGCTCAGGGAAGCGCTCGGCGCCAGGCTTCACCGTGACGGTGGCCGACCCGGCGCTCAAACACGAGAAATCCAAGGACCCGCGCGCCTCGGCGATCGCGGCCGCCGCCCGGCGGCTGTTCGAAGCCCTCGGCGTCTGGGACGAGGTGGCGGACGAGACCCAGCCGATCCTCGACATGGTGGTGACCGACTCGAAGGTCGACGATGCGGTGCGGCCGACGTTCCTGACTTTCGGGGGCGAGGTGGAAGAGGGCGAGCCGTTCGCGCACATGGTCGAGAACCGGTTGTTGATCGACGCCCTGGTCGCCAAGGCCAAGGCGCTCGGCATCGAGCTGCGCGCCATGGCGGTGACCGGCTTCGAGCAGGCGCCGAATTCCATTGATGTGACGTTTGCCGACGGCGACACGCTCGGTGCGCGCCTGCTTGTGGGCGCCGACGGCGCCCGCTCCGTCATCCGCGAGACCGCCGGCATCGTCGTCCACGGCTGGGACTACGACCAGTCGGCCATCGTCACCACGGTCGGCTTCGAGCGCGACCACGAAGGCCGCGCCGAAGAGCATTTCCTGCCGCCGGGGCCGTTCGCCATCCTGCCGCTCACGGGCAAGCGCGCCTCCATCGTGTGGACCGAGAAGCGGCGCGACGCGACCCGTATCGTCGCGCTGCCGGACGACCAATTCCATGACGAATTGGAGAAACGCTTCGGCCTGCATCTCGGCGAGATCGAGACGATCGGTCCGCGCCGCGCGTTTCCACTCGGGCTGTTCACCGCGCGCGCGTTCATCGCCGCGCGGCTGGCGCTCGTCGGCGACGCCGCGCACGTCATTCACCCGATCGCGGGCCAAGGCCTCAACATGGGCCTGCGCGATGTCGCGGCGCTGGCGGAAGCCGTCACCGATGCCGCGCGGCTCGGTCTCGACATCGGCGGCGCCGACGTGCTGGAGCGCTATCAGCGCTGGCGCCGCTTCGACACCGCGATGATGGGCGTCGCCACCGACGGCCTGAACCGGCTGTTCTCCAACCGCTCCGACGTGCTGCGGCTGGTGCGCGACGTTGGTCTCGGTATGGTCGAGCGCATGCCGGCGCTTGAAGAACGTCTTCATCCGCGAGGCCGCCGGCTTCACCGGCGAGGTGCCGAAGCTGATGAAGGGCGAGGCGTTGTAAAGCCTCGTGTTCCGGACGCCGCATGAGCCGTGAAACGATGCGCTGCAGACCCGGGACCGTTTCGAATGCATTCGCCCGTAACGGTCCCGGATCGGCGGTGCATCACCAGGCGCGTCGAAGACGCGCGTAAACGCGCTTATGGTGCCGCACCGCATCCGGGACATGCAGCCTCAGCTCAACGGAACACTACCCACCTGCTCCTGGAACGCCTTGCGGCTCGAGACCGCCTTGTACCAGCGGTCGAGGTTGGGCGTCGCCGGGCGCTCCGGCACCAGCTGCACGTAGCGATAGCACATCACGCCCACCGGAATGTCGCCGTAGGAGAACGCGTCGCCGGCGACGAACGCGGTCTTGCCGAGCCGGGCGTCGAGGATCTGCATGGCGGCGACGGTCTTGTCCTGCGAAGCCTTGATCGCGGCCATATCGCGCTTGTCTTCCGGTGTGCGGATCAGGCCCCAGAACGCCGGCGTGATGGCCGGGCTCACGACTGAAAGCTGCCAGTCCATCCACTGGCTGGCGAGCGCGCGTTGCTTGGGCTCCTTCGGCTCCAGCGCGCCGCTCTTGTCGTGCTTACCGGCGAGATAGCGCACGATGGAGTTCGACTCCCACAGCAGGAATCCGTCTTCTTCCTCGAGCGTCGGCACCAGGCCGTTTGGATTTATCGCCAGATACTTCGGCTCGCGGTTCATGCCGAAGGCGCCGCCGATGTCGATGCGCTCGTGTTCGAGACCGAGTTCGGCCACCGCCCACATCGCCTTCTGCACGTTGGATGAGGTGTTGCGGCCCCAGATTTTGATCATGCGAAGTTCCCTTATGTTCTTCGTGTCCCGGCGAAGCGCGGCATGAAATGACGCGCTGCAGACCCGGGACCCCGGTTTCTCAAATAAGCTGGGCCCCGGATCAGCAGCGCAGCACCATAGCGCGTCGAAGACGCGCGTAACCGCGCTTATGGCGCTGCGCAGCATCCGGGGCACGAGTCATAAAATCACGCCAGCCGCCGCGCTTCCTCGGGCAGCATGATCGGGATGCCGTCGCGGATCGGATAGGCGAGCTTGGCCTTGCGCGAGATCAGCTCTTGGCTTTCGGCGTCGTATTCCAGCGTGCCCTTGGTCAGCGGGCAGACCAGGATTTCCAGCAGCTTGGGATCGACGCTGTTGGCGGGGCGTTCGGGCGGGGGTGTCGTGTTCATTGGTAGGCTCTCTTGGGCGAGTTTGGCGGCTTATAGCACAGCGGCGCCACCTGCGCGCTTCCCCTCCCCCACAAGGGGAGCGGGAAGAGCGTGTGCCGCGCATTCGTGCCACATCTCTACTGCAACTGCGGTTCGCCCTCGCCGTCCTTCTTGGCGAGTTCGATCTCGGTGATGGCGACCAGGATATCGGCGCGGGTCTTGAGGTCGGGCGCCTCCAGCAGCGCCTGCTTTTCGGCCGGGCCGTAGGGCGACATCATCGACAGGGCGTTGACCAGCGCCTCGTTCGGCGCCTTCTGGATGCCGTCCCAGTCGGCCTTGAGATCGTTGGCTTCGAGGAAATCGCGCAGCGCCGCCAGCACCGCCTCGCGGTCGACGTCGTCCTCGCCCTTGCGGGCGACGAAGTCGTCGACGAACGGCGCGAAAGTGACGCGGCACTGGCGGTAAGCGGTCTGCACCGCCAGTTCTTCCTCGATGCGGTAACGCGCGATGCCGGTGAGCTCGATCATATAGCGGCCGTCGCCGCTCTCGGCGAGCTCGGTGATGCGGCCCACGCAGCCGACCGTAAACAGCGGCGGCACCTCGGGCGCGGCATCGGCATGGGCGACGTCGGGCTGCACCATGCCGATCAGCCGATGGCCGTCGCGCAGCGCGTCGTCGACCATGGCGAGATAGCGCGGCTCGAAGATGTTGAGTGGCATCTGCCCACGCGGCAGCAACAGCGCGCCCGGCAGCGGAAACACCGGGATCACCTCGGGCAGGTCGATCGGCCCGCGATAGCGCGCGTTCATCGGCATGGCGTTTTCTCCGCCCTCCTCAGCATGAGGCCGATCAAGGCGTGGGCAAACCGCGGCACGCGGTTGAGGTCACGAAAACAAAATCGACGACAGCCGCTTGCGGCCTTCCACCGCCGCCGGATCGTCGAAGCCCCAGGCCTCGAAGAACTGCACGAGCTGCTTGCGGGCGCCGTCGTCGTTCCACTTGCGGTCCTTCCTGATGATGGTCAGGAGCTGTTCGACCGCTTCCGCGCGCTGGCCATTGGCATTGAGCGCGGTGGCGAGATCGAAGCGCGCCTGAAGGTCGTCCGGATTGGTGACCACCTTGTGCTCCAGCTCGGCGAGCGGCCCGACCGACTGCGCCTGCTCGGCGACCTGCAGCGCGGCGCGGGCGGCGGCAACCGGCGCCTCGTTCTGTTTGGCCTCCGGCACCAGCGCCAGGGTCTGCTTGGCCTTATCGAGCGCGCCGCTTTCGACATAGCAGCGCGCGAGCCCGGCGAGCGCGTGCACGTTGCCGGAATCGCCGGCGAGGATCTGCGCATAGACCTCGGCCGCCTCGGCGGCGTTGCCTTCGACCAGCGCGGCGTCGGCGACTTCCAGCAGGTTCTGCTCCTCGGGGGCGACCTTGCCTTTGGTCAGCCGCTCCAGGAACTCCACCACCTGGCTCTCCGGCAGCGCGCCCATGAAGCCGTCGACCGGCTGGCCGTTGGAGAAGGCAATCACCGCGGGGATCGACTGGATGCCCATCTGGCCGGGAATGGCCGGATGCTCGTCGATGTTCATCTTGGTGAGCTTGACCTTGCCCTTGGCCGCCTTCACCGCCTTTTCCAGCACGGGCGTGAGCTGCTTGCAGGGGCCGCACCAAGGCGCCCAGAAATCCACCAGCACCGGCTGGTTTTTGGATTCCTCGATGACGTCCGTCATGAAGCTCTGGGTGGTGACGTCCTTCGCCACGTCGGCCGCCGTCGCCGTCATGTCCCCGCCGTTCTGCAGCATGCTGTCCTCGCCTTTGCCTCGCCGTTGCCGCCCTAGACACGTTCACCGTTCCACGGAAACGGTGAACGTGTCTAAGTCTTTGTTCTCTCGCGTTTCCGGACGGCGAACCGGTTTCCACTTCGCCTGGAAACGCTCTAGAAGGCTTCCGCCTGATCCTGGAACGCGACTTGAGGATCATGCGCCAGCCGGCGCGATTTTTCAGAGTTCCGTCCCGATTAAATGGTCATCCGCCAGGGGAATGCAATCCGTTCACGCCTCCTCCGGCTGGTGCCGCCGATTTGAAGTTCCTGCATCGCTTGCCGCAATCTAATTCAAGCACTTCAAATCCAAAACCGCACTAAAATCATAAGCTTGCCAGTGTCCTGATCGAACCAGAAATTCGTATCGAGCGTACTGAAAATGAAGCGAATTTCTGGTTCGGGACACTAGGCCCCGGAAACCGGTTCGATGCGCGGCGGGTGGCCGGTGGCTTCCAGGAACTTGACCAGATCCGCGCGCGCAATGGCCGTGGTCATGGTGTTGGTGAGCGGGTGATAGTTTAGCGTCTCGTGCTCCATCATGGCGGCGTCGAGCACCACGGTGAGGCGCGCTTGCGTGTCGTTGAGCGCCGCAAACGGGGTCACCGAACCGGGCTCCACCCCCAGCACCTCGCGCATCAGGTCGGCGGAGCCGAAGGAGAACCGCCCGTTCGCGCCCAGCAGGCGGTGCAGGCCCTTGAGGTCGATCAAGGCGTCCTCTTCCGCGACCACTAGAAACAGGGTGTGTTTCTTGTCGCGCAGGAACAGGTTCTTGGTGTGGCCGCCAGGAAGCTCGCCGCGCAGCGCGCGCGCTTCCTCGACCGTGAACACCGGCGGGTGCCTCACCGTCTTGTGGGCAACGCCGAGGCTGTCGAGGAAGGCAAAGAGCTGGTCGGGGGTCTGGGCAGGGGATTGGGTCACGGCTGGCGAACACTATATGCGAGATCGGGGTTCTTATCATCCCCCGCGCCGTTGGAGATTTGAAATGCTGCGACTTCTGCTCGCCGCCGCGGCCTTGGCCGCCGTTGCGACACTTGGTCCGCCGGCCGCCAGGGCATACGGGAATGGGCCCTGGTGCGCGGTGGTGGATATCGGCCAGCGCATTTTTCAGGAGGATTGCAGCTACTGGTCGGTGGAGGCGTGCAGGCCGCACGTCATCGCCGGAAACCGGGGCTTCTGCCAGCCGAATCCGCGTTTTCGGGGTCCGATCCCGGGACTTGACACACCCTCCGCCCGGCATCATCGCTGGCGGTAACGCGCGAGTTGCCAAGGGGGCGGCATTGCGGTTATAGGAACGGCCGCGTCGGCCGGCACCCAGAGTGAGCCGGATGGCGCCAGATACCTCACGGATGCGGGTGTAGCTCAGGGGTAGAGCACGACCTTGCCAAGGTCGGGGTCGAGGGTTCGAATCCCTTCGCCCGCTCCAATTTCCCTTCTTGGGATAGCCAGACAGGTCGAAACGGCCGCCGCCGACCGGCGGTCCTTTGCGTTTTGGCGCGGCCCGATCTTTTGCTTTGTCGCGTTTTTCGACGGCGAAGCGGCTCTTACACTCTCACTTTGCCAGGAAATGCTCCGGCGCCATCGGAATCCTCATGAACAGCCGTATGTTGCCGTGCCGGATATCACGCTATAGTTGATTTTGAAGCATTTGTGCCGAGAGGCCGGTCAATACCGCTATCCGGTTGGGGAATCGCGTGCATTACTACCGTGTTGCGGGGCTCAGTGTCGCAAGCGAGATCGAATTGCCGGGGGCCATCCCCGCCGGCACTGTCTCGGGTCCTGACGTAACGATTGGTGCCGGTCCGGTGTCCGAGACCCTGCCGGAGGCCGGCGCAAGCGGGCCGACCTGGGCGCTGCGCGCGGGGCCGGACGGGGACCTGGCCGGCGCGCGGTTTCTGCTGCACGTGCCCGGCATTGCCCGCTTCCTGCTCACCGCCGGCCGCGAGATCCGCTTCGAGGCCGGCGCCGGCATCGGCCCGTCCGACATTTCCATCTTCCTGCTCGGCACGGTGTTCGGAATCCTGCTGCATCAGCGTGGACAGATCGTGCTGCACGCCAGCGCGGTGCGGGTTGCCGGCGCGGCCGTCCTGTTCTGCGGCGCCTCCGGCGCGGGCAAGTCGACGCTGGCCGCGGCGCTGGCGCAGCACGGCTTTCCGGTGGTGACCGACGATTTCTGCGCCCTCGACTTCGACGGCGCCGGGGCGCCGGTGGTGCAGAGCGACGGCCGTCAATTGAAGCTGTGGGCGCAGACCATCGAGCGCCTGTCGCTCACCGCCCGGCGCGGCGCGGCGGTCCGCGAGCAACTGCAGAAATTCTATGTCGAGCCCGACCTGTCGCACAGCGAGGCGCTGCCGCTCGGGGCGGTCTATTTCCTGCGCGAACAGCGGCCGCCGCATGCCTTCGGCATCGAGCGTCCCAACGTGGTGGACGGCGCGCTGCTGCTGCGGCGCAACGCCTATCGCCCGCTGCTGGTGCGGCGCATGGACCAGCGCGCCGGCTATTTCCGCGCCGCCGCCGCGATCGCCAACAACAGCGGTATTTTCCACCTGACTCGTCCGCTCGTGTTTACGGCGATGCCCGAGGTCGTCGCGACGCTCAAGCAGCATTGGGACGAACTCGCCTTGACGGAGGCGGCAGCGTGACGCGCACGCTCTGGCTCGCCTCCTACCCGAAGTCGGGCAACACCTGGCTGCGCATGCTGATCGCCAATCTGTCGGCGACCGAGGCGCCCGTCGACATCAACGACCTGCCGGAGCGCGGCGGCATCGCCAGCGCGCGCGGATCGTTCGACTTTCTGACGCTGATCGACTCGGGCCTGCTTACCCACGACGAGATCGACGGCCTGCGCCCGCGGGTCTACGAGGCGCTCGCGCGCGGGGCACAAGACGACGAATACGACGAGCCGGAAGACGCGCCGCCGGTGCGTTTCGTCAAGGTGCACGACGCCTATACGTTCAACGCCGACGGCGGCCCGTTGTTGGCCGGCGCGCGCGGCGCCGATGGCGCGATCGTGATCGTCCGCGACCCGCGCGACGTGGCGCCGTCGCTCGCCCATCACAGCGGCATCCCGATCGACCAGGCCGTCGCCATGATGGACGACGAACAGGCGGCTTTTTGCGGCAAGGCCGACCGGCAGCACAATCAACTGCGCCAGCAGCTTCCCCGTTGGAGCGGGCACGCCGCGAGCTGGCTCGATCAGACCGATATCCCCGTGCTGCTGGTGCGCTACGAGGACATGCAGGCCGACGCCGCCGGCCAATTACGGCGCGTGCTGGCCTTCGCCGAGCGGCCGGCCAGCGACGAGGACATCGCGCGTGCGGTCGGCTTTGCTCGCTTCGAGCAGTTGCGCGGGCAGGAACGCGACAGGGGCTTTCGCGAGGCGCCGCGCCCGCACCAGGGCGGCAACTTCTTTCGCCGCGGCGAGAGCGGCGCCTGGCGCGAGGAACTGACGACCGAGCAGGTCGCGCGCATCGAAGCGGCGCACGCCCCGATGATGCGGCGGCTCGGCTACGCATTATCGACCGCGCCCGTCCTGGTGCGATCGGCATAGGGAGGAAAGCAATGGTGGTGCGAAAGCAGGGCGACTGGCTCGCCGCCAGCGTGGGCGACGAGCTGGTCATGATGAGCGCGGAGAAGGGCAACTATATCGGCCTGTCCGAGGTCGGCGCGCGCATCTGGGAGCTCATCGACACGCCGCAGGAGGTCGATGCCGTGTGCGCGCGGCTGCAGAGCGAATATGACGTCGCGCCGGAGACCTGCCGCGCCGAGGTGGAAAGCTTCCTCAACGAAATGGTGGAGCATGGCGCTGTCGCGCTCGATCCGACGCCCGCTGCGTAGGTTCGCGCAGGTCGGCCCTACCCGGCGCGCGCTGGTCGTCGAGGCGGTCGTCTGCCTGCTGCTGGCCCGGCTGGGCCTGATCTTCGTGCCGTTTCCGAAGCTGGCGCGGCGGCTGGGCTCGTTCGTTTCGCCAAACGATCCGCGCGCCTTGGCGGCGCGCGCGCCGGGCCCGCGCGACCAGGCCGCGCTCGCCGCCGAGATCGGCTGGGCGGTGACGCGCGCGGCGCGCCATGCGCCGTTCGAGGCGGTGTGCCTGCCGCAGGCCATGGCGGCGCAGGTGATGCTGCGGCGGCGCGGCGTCGCCAGCGTCATGCATTTCGGCGCCGCCCGCGGCGAGGACAAGCCGCTCGACGCCCACGCCTGGCTCGATGCCGCCGGCGTCGAGGTGACCGGCTATCCGGTGGCGAACAAGTTCGCCGAGATCGCCTGCTTCGTGTGAGCCGCCCGGGCGGCGGCGAGGCGAGCCTGCTCCTCAGCCTTCCTTCACGTCCGCGGTCTCGCCGCCGGTCATGCGCACCAGTTCGGCCGGGCTGGTCTTGAAAACATGGCGCGGCGAGCCGGCCGCCGCGTAGACCGGATCGAGCAACATCAGGTCGGCGTCGATGAAGATGCGCACGCCGTCCTGGTGGGCGAGCGGCGAGACGCCGCCGATGGCGAAGCCGGTGACGTCGCGCACCCAGCGACCGTCGGCGGGCTTCACCGCTTGGCCCAAGTGGCCGGCGACCTTGGCGGTATCGACGCGGTTGGCGCCGGAAGCGATCACCAGCACCGGCTGCTCGCCGGCGCGCAGCACGATCGATTTGGCGATCTGCGCCACCGTGCAGCCGACCGCGTTGGCGGCGTCCTGCGCGGTGCGGGTGCCGTCCGGAAAGACGTCGATGGTGTCGGGATGGCCGGCGGCAACAAGGGCGGCGCGCACGCGTTCGACGGAATCGCTCACTTTGAAGTCCTCTTTCCTAGCTCGTATTTCGTCGCGTTTCCGGACGGCGAACCGGTTCCCACTTCGCCTGGAAACGATCTAATAACCCACGGCCAGCGCGCCGCGGGTGCGGCGGTCGGCGGCGCCGACATAGCCTTGCGGTGTCACTTCGATCGAATTGGCGTCGGTGTAGGCGCCGGTCGGCACGATATTGTGGCCGCGCGCCTTCAGCGCGTCGAGCGTCGCCGGCGCGAAACCGGGCTCGACGAAGGTCTTGTCCGGCTCCCACTGGTTGTGCAGGCGCGGCGCGCTCACCGCATCCGCCACGCCCATGTGGAAGTCGAGGACGTTGACGATCACCTGCAGCGTTGCGGTGATGATGCGGCTGCCGCCGGGCGAACCGGTGACCAGCACCGGCTTGCCGGCCTTCAGGACGATGGTCGGTGTCATCGAGGACAGGGGCCGCTTGTTCGGCGCCGGCAGGTTGGCGTCGTACCCGACGAGGCCGTAGGCGTTGGCGACGCCCGGCTTGGCGGTGAAGTCGTCGAGCTCGTTGTTGAGCAGCACGCCGGTGTCCTTGGCGACGAGGCCGAGGCCGTAACCGAAATTGAGCGTATAGGTGTTCGAAACCGCGTTGCCGGCCCGGTCGATGACCGAGAAGTGGGTGGTGTTGTGGCCCTCGTTGTCGGCTGGCTTGCCGGCATGGATGTCGGCGGCCGGCGTCGCCTTGGCGGTGATGGTGGCGCGCAAGGACGCGGCATATTTCTTCGAGGTGAGGCGCTTGAGCGGCATCTTCACGAACGCCGGATCGCCGAGATAGACGGCGCGGTCGGCGTAGGCGCGCTTCATCGCTTCGATCAGATCGTGGAAGGCGGGCGGGGTGCGGCCGAGCGTCGGCAGATCGAAACCTTCCAGGATGTTGAGCATCTCGACCAGCGTGACACCGCCCGACGACGGCGGCGGCATGGAGATGATTGTGTTGCCGCGATACGTGCCGCGGATGGGTTTGCGCTCGATGGCGCGGTAGTGGGCGAGGTCGTTCGCCGTCATGATGCCGCCCGCTTCGCGCACGGCGGCGGCGATCTCGCGGGCGATGCGGCCGTGATAGAAGGCGCGGGGGCCGTGTTCCGCAATGGCCTGCAAGGTCCTGGCGAGGTCGGGCTGCACCAGCCGGTCGCCTCCGTGCAGCGGCTCATCGTTTTTGTAGAAGATCGCGCGTGACGACGGCCAGCGCGCCATCCGCTTGGCGACGCGCGGCAATGCGTCGGCGGCGTGGCCTTCGAAGGTGAAGCCGTCGCGCGCCAGCCCGATCGCCGGCGCGATCAACTCGGCGAGCGTGAACTTGCCGGAGCCGTATTTCCTTTCGGCCAGCGCCAGCCCGGCGACCGTGCCGGGCACGCCGACCGCCAGCCCCGAATAGCGCGACTTTTCGGGGTCCGCCTTGCCATCGGCGTCCAGGAACATGGTCTTGGTCGCGGCGCCTGGCGCGGTCTCGCGGTAGTCGATGGTGGTGTTGCGGTTTCCTTTCGCCAGATGGATCACCATGAAGCCGCCGCCGCCGATATTGCCGGCGTCGGGATAAGTGACGGCCATGGCGAAGCCGACCGCCACCGCGGCGTCGACCGCATTGCCGCCGCGCTTGAGGATGTCGACGCCGATCTTCGCGGCCAGCGGCTCCTGCGCCACCACCATGCCGTTGTGGCCGCGCGCGACTTGCGCGGGCGGAATCGCCGGCTCTTGCGCGTGAGCGGCGACGGTGAAGAGGAGGGCGACGGCAAGAAGGGTGAGGCGGGCAATGCGGATCATGGTTTACTCGTCATCCCCGGCCTTGCGCCGGGCATCCACGTCTTCTGAAATGCGATCCCACGCCTAAGACGTGGATGGCCGGGACATCGGCGTTCTAAATGAACGCCGTTCTTCGAACGGCTATGCCCGGCCATGACGAAAGCCGCTACCGCGACTGCCCGTGATACACCGTATTCGGCCGCATGTCGGTGGCCGACGCCACGCGGTTCGACATGTTGAAGAAGCCGACCACCGCGGCGATGTCCCAGATGTCGCGCTCGCCGAAGCCGGCCTCGCGCAAGCCGTCGCGGTCTTCGTCGCCCACCGCCCAGGGCGCGTTGGTGAGCTTGACCGAGAAATCGAGCATGGCGCGCTGGCGCCGATCGAGCCGCGCCACGCGATAGTTCATCACCATCTGCTCGCCCAAGAGCGGGTTGCCGGAATATTGCCGCACCGCGGCACCGTGCGCGGCGAGGCAGTAATAGCAGCGGTTCTGCGACGACACCGCCACCGCGATCATCTCGCGCTCCAGCTTCGACAGGCCGCTCGGCCCCAGCATCAGGTCGTTGTACATGGCGACGAAGGCTTCCAGCTTCGCCATGTCGAAGGCGTAAGCGAGCAGCACGTTGGGCACGAAGCCGAGTTTCTCGGTGCACTTGTCGAAATAGCGCTGCATGCCCGGCGACAATTCCGCCGCCGGCAGGTCGAGCGCGATCGCCGGCTGGTCGTCGGGCAGCGGCGCGACGGCCTTGTCCTGCGTTGGCTTGGTCGTGGTGCTTGCTTTCGGCATCGGCTTGTCGGCGCCTCTCTTGCGGTTTTCCGTCCCCTCGTCAGCCTACAACGTTCCGCATCGCAGCGATATCCCGGCGGCTCAAAGCTTTCACGTGTCAACTCAGAGTCTTAGTGGAGAACCCACGGCGTGGTCCGTGCGTTGCCGGTCACGGGCGCGTCACCAATTAGGGCCTTGCTCTCGACGCCAGCGGGTGGAAGGTGAACACTTGGGGGTGGGCGATTCCCCTCTGGACCAGCGTGTGAGGACCCCATGGCCGGTAATCTTCCCGACAACGAAGAAGAAAGCTTGGCTCACGCCACCTTGGCCGAGGCCGGCGACGTGCTGCACGGCCGCCGCCAGGACATTCCGGCCACGTTCGTGGCGCAGCTCTACGGGCGCACGGTGCCGGAAGACGTGGTGCGCTACGACGCGATCGAGCTCGCCGCGCTGGGAGAGCGCGCCTTCGACTTCCTCAGCACGCGCACGCCCGGCACGCCGAAAATCCGCTGCGAGACCGTGCGGCTGCACGAGGCCGGCGAGCACAAGCTCGTGACGGTGGTCGAGGCCGTCAACGACGACATGCCGTTCCTGGTCAACTCGGTGATGGGCGAGCTCGGCGAAAGCCGGCACGAGATCCGTCTGGCGGCGCATCCGGTGCTGCGCGTGCGCCGCGACGGCGACAAGCTCATCGATCTCGCCGAGGCCGACACGCCGCAGCACGCGCGCGAAAGCATCATCCATGTCCACATCGAGACCATCAGCGACCCCGCGGTGTGCGCGTCGATCGAGGACGCGCTGGCTGCGGTGCTGACGGAAGTGCGGCTGGCGGTGCAGGACTGGCGGGGGATGCTGGAGCGCATCAACGCCATCGTCGCCGACCTCAAGACCAATCCGCCGCCGCTGCCGGTCGACGAGATCGCCGAGGCGGTGCAGTTCCTGCAATGGCTGGCGGCCGACAACTTCACCTTCCTCGGCGCGCGCAACTACATCGCGGACGGCAACGAGCTGAAGCCCGACTACGAAAGCGCGCTCGGCATCATGCGCAATCGCGACCTGCGGGTGCTCAAGCGCGGCGACGAGCATCTGGAATACACGCCGGAAATTATGGCGTTCCTGAATGAGCCGCGGCCGCTGATCATCGCCAAGGCCAACATCCACGCCCGCGTGCACCGGCGCGCCTACCTCGATTACATCGGCGTCAAGCACTTCGACACCGACGGCAACCTCATCGGCGAGCAGCGTTTCGTCGGCCTGTTCACGTCCACCGCCTACACGCGCTCCGCCCACGGCATTCCGTACCTGCGCCGCAAGCTCGCCGCCGTCGAGCGGCGCGCCGGCTTTGCCGCCAACAGCCATTCCGGCAAGGCGCTGGCGAACGTGCTGGAGCATTATCCGCGCGACGAACTGTTCCAGGTCGACGAGGACACGCTCTACCGCTTGGTCATGACCATCCTGCACCTCGACGAGCATCCGCGCGTGCGGGTGCTGGCGCGCGGCGATCGGTTCGACCGCTTCGTGTCGGTGCTGGTCTATGTCCCGCGCGACCGCTACGACAGCGACATTCGCGCCAGGATCGGCGCCTATCTGGCGCAGGCCTTCATCGGGCGGGTGTCGGCGTTCTACCCGTTCTTCCCGGAAGGGCCGCTGGTGCGGGTGCACTTCATCATCGGCCGCTCGGGCGGCGCGACGCCGCAGGTGCCGCGCGCGACGCTGGAGCGCGAGGTCGAGGCGATCGTGCGCACCTGGAGCGACGGCCTGTGCGAGGCGCTCGATCTCGCCCACGCGCCGGAAACGGCGCGTGACTTGTTCCGGCGCTACCGCGAGGCGTTCTCCGAAGGCTTCCACGAGGCCTATTCGCCGGCGGTGGCGGCCCGCGACGTCAAGATGATCGAGGGCCTGTCGGCGGAGCACCCGCTCGGGGTCGACTTCCATCACCGTCAGGAGGAGGACCAGCGCACCGTCGGTCTCAAGGTCTGGAGTTTCGAGCATCCGCTGCCGTTGTCGGCGCGCGTACCGGTGCTGGAGAACATGGGATTCAAGGTGGTGGACGAACGCACCTATTACGTGGCGCCGCAGGGTCACGAAAGCGTGTGGTTCCACGACATGCTGCTCGAGGGTAGCGACGGCGAGGCCATCGACCTTCAGGCGACGCAAGGGGTGCTGGAATCCGCCTTCCTGATGGTGATGCGCGGGCACGCCGAAAGCGACGGCTATAACGCGCTCACGCTCGTTGCCGGAATGCAGTGGCGCGACGTGGCGCTGATCCGCGCGTTGTCGCGCTACCTGCGCCAGATCCGCGTGCCGTTCTCGCAGGACTACATGTGGACGACGCTGGTCAAGCACGCTGCCATAGCGCGCGACATCGTTGAACTGTTCCATGCGCGTTTCGACCCTCGTCCCGAGGCCGCGCAGAACCGTGAGGCGACACAGGAAGAAATCGCCGCCCTCATCGAAGAGGGGCTGCAGGCGGTCGAAAGCCTCGATGAGGACCGCATCCTGCGCCACTTCCTCAACGCGGTGCAGTCGGGCCTGCGCACCAATTTCTATCAGGTCGGCGAGGATGGTCATCCCAAGCCGCAGATCGCGGTCAAATTCGACAGCCGCAAGCTTACCGATCTGCCGCTGCCGCGGCCGCTCTACGAAATCTTCGTCTATTCACCGCGGGTCGAAGGCATTCACCTGCGCTTCGGCAAGGTGGCGCGCGGCGGCATCCGCTGGTCCGATCGCCCACAAGATTTCCGCACCGAGGTCCTCGGCCTGGTCAAGGCGCAGCAGGTCAAGAACGCGGTCATCGTGCCGGTCGGCGCCAAGGGCGGCTTTGTGCCCAAGCTGATGCCGAAGGGCGCCCCGCGCGAATTGGTGCAGGCGGAAGGTGTCGCCACCTACAAGCTGTTCATCTCGACGCTGCTCGACATCACCGACAACATCGACGCCGAGGGCCGCATCGTGCCGCCCGCCAACGTGGTGCGCCACGACGACGACGATCCCTACCTCGTCGTTGCCGCCGACAAGGGCACCGCCACCTTCTCCGACATCGCCAACGGGATTTCGGAGGGGCACGATTTTTGGCTGGGGGATGCCTTCGCGTCCGGCGGCTCGGCCGGCTACGACCACAAGGCAATGGGCATCACCGCGCGCGGCGCCTGGGAGTCGGTCAAGCGCCATTTCCGCGAAATGGACGTCAACATCCACCAGACGCCATTCACCGCCGTCGGCGTCGGCGACATGTCCGGCGACGTATTCGGCAACGGCATGCTGCGCGAGACCACCACCAGGCTGGTGGCGGCGTTCGATCACCGCGACATCTTCATCGATCCCGATCCCGACCCGGAGAAAAGCTTCGCCGAGCGCAAACGGCTGTTCGAATTGCCCCGCTCGAGCTGGCAGGACTACGATAGGTCGATGATCTCGCGAGGTGGCGGCGTCTATCCGCGTTCGTCGAAGGCGATCCAGCTTTCGCCGCAGGCGCAGGCGCTGCTCGGCGTCAAGGGCAGCGTGACGCCGCAGGAGCTGATGAAGGCGATCCTCAAGGCGCCGGTCGACCTGTTGTTCTTCGGCGGTATCGGCACCTATGTCCGCGCCGCGAGCGAAAGCGATGCGGCGGCCGGCGACCGCGCCAACGACCCGATCCGCGTTACCGGTGGCGAGCTGTGCTGCAAGGTGGTCGGCGAGGGTGCCAATCTCGGCATGACCCAGCGCGGGCGCGTGGAAGCGGCGCTGCGCGGCATCCGCCTCAACACGGATGCCATCGACAATTCCGCCGGCGTCAACACGTCCGACGTCGAGGTCAACATCAAGGTGGCGTTGAGCCCGCTCATCCGCTCCGGTGCGCTGACGCTCGACAACCGTAACGCGCTGCTCGTCGAGATGACCGACGAGGTGGCGCGGCTGGTTCTGCGCAACAATTACCAGCAGACCTTGGCGCTGTCGTTGGCGCAGCGGCGGGGCCTGGAGGATCTCGGCTTTCAGGTACGGCTGATGCGGACTTTGGAAGCGAACGGCGCGCTTGATCGTGCGGTCGAATACCTGCCCGATGACATGGTGCTCGCCGAGCGGCGAAAGCGCGGCGAACCGATGACCCGGCCCGAGCTTTCGGTGCTGCTCGCCTATGCCAAGCTGTCGTTCTACAGCGAGCTGCTCGAGACCAGCGTACCGGACGATCCCTATCTCGGCCGCGAGCTCAATCGCTATTTCCCGAAGGAGATGACCGAGCGTTTCGCCGAGGCCCTGCAATCGCACCGCCTGCGCCGCGAGATCATCGCCACGCAACTGACCAACTCTATGGTCAACCGCGGCGGCGCCACGCTGATCGTGCGCATCGCCGACCAGACCGGCGCTTCGGCCGCGTTCATCGCCGCCGCCTTTGCCGCCGTGCGCAACAGCTACGGCCTGGTCGAACTCAACGGCGAGATCGACGCCCTCGACAACAGGATCGCAGGCGACACCCAGCTCTCGCTCTACGCCGCGGTGCAGGACCTGCTCCTCGACCGGCTGGTCTGGTTCCTGCGTAACGTCGACTTCACGGAAGGGCTGGAGACCGCCATCGGCCACTACCGCGAAGGCATCGGGCAGGTGGAGGCGGCGCTCGAAACGGTGCTGTCGAAACAGGCCGCCGCCGCGCGGCAGGCGCATGTCGCGGAACTGACCGGGGCCGGCGTGCCGGCGCCGCTGGCCGAGCGCGTGGCGAACTTGAGCGTGCTCAGGCCCGCGCCCGACATCGTGCTGGTGGCCGACCGTGCGGACAAGCCGGTTGCCGAGGTGGCGGAGACCTATTTCGCCACCGAAAGCTTCTTCCAACTCGACCGCGTGACGCACGCGGCCGCCGGCATCGCGGTCTCGGATTATTTCGACCGGCTGGCGCTCGACCGCGCGCTCGATTCCATCGGCGAGGCGGAGCGGCGGCTCACCGCCGCGATGGTCGGCAACGGCCAAGGGAACGGAATTTCCGGGGCGGGCGCGGTGGAGGAATGGATCAAGCCGCGCAAGGCGGACGTGGAGCGCATCCGCGCGGCCATCCACGAAATCGCCGGCTCCGGGCTCACGCTGTCGAAGCTGTCGGTGGCGGCGAGCTTGCTGGGGGATCTGGCGAAGCAGTGAGGTGCGTGTCCCGGGCGCAGCGCGGCATGAAATAACGCGCTGCAGACCCGGGACCCAGCTTTCTTCTTTAAGCAAACCGGGGTCCCGGATCAGCGGTGCATCACTGCGTGCTGCACCGCATCCGGGACACGAGGCCGTGCTTCAATGCCGAAAATGCCTTGTCCCGGTGAACACCATGGCGATGTTGTGCTCGTCGGCGGCGGCGATCACTTTCGGATCGTTCACCGAGCCGCCGGGCTGGATCACCGCGGTGGCGCCGGCTTCGATCGCCACCAAGCAGACCATCCGCGAACGGGAAGAAAGCGTCGGACGCAACCACCGAGCCGCGCGTCAGCGGTTCGGGCAGCTTCAGTTCGCGCGCGGCGTCCTCGGCCTTGCGGGCGGCGATGCGCGCGGAATCGACCCGGCTCATCTGCCCGGCACCGATGCCGACGGTGGCGCGCTCCTTGGCATAGACGATGGTGTTCGATTTGACGTGCTTGGCGACGCGGAAGGCGAAGCGCAGATCGACGAGTTCCGCGTCGGTGGGCGCACGCTTGGTGACGGTCTTCAATTCCATATCATCGACCACCGCGTTGTCGCGCGATTGCACCAAGAGGCCTGACGCGACCGTCTTCGCCGTGATGCCGCTGGCGCGCGGGTCGGGCAGGCCGCCGGCGAGCAGGAGCCGCAGGTTCTTCTTGGCGGCGACGATCTGAATGGCTTCGTCGCTGGCGTCGGGCGCGATGATCACTTCGGTGAAGATCTCGGTGATGACCTTCGCGGTGTCCGCGTCGAGCGGCCGGTTGAGCGCGACGATGCCGCCGAAGGCGGAGGTCGAGTCACAGGCCAGCGCCTTGCGGTAGGCCTCGATGAGGCTCGCGTCTTCCGCCACGCCGCACGGATTGGCATGCTTGACGATGACGCAGGCTGGCGTGCGGCGCGGGTCGAACTCGGCGACGGCTTCGTAGGCCGCGTCGGTGTCGTTGATGTTGTTGTAGGAGAGCGCCTTGCCCTGAACCTGACGTGCCGTACTGACTCCGAAGCGGCCGCCCGGCGTGCGGTAGAAGGCGGCGCGCTGGTGCGGGTTCTCGCCGTAGCGCAGCGCCTGGATCAGCTCGCCGCCGACGGCGCGGTAGTCCGGCGCATCGTCGCTGAGCGTATCGGCGAACCAGTTTGAGATGGCGGCGTCATAGGCGGCGGTGCGGGCATAGGCCTTGGCCGCGAGCGCCTGGCGCAATTTGTAGGAGAGCATGCCGGCGTGCTCGGCCATCTCGGCCAGCACCTTCTCGTAGTCGGTCGGCTCCACCACCACGGCGACGTCGGCGTGGTTCTTGGCGGCGGCGCGGATCATCGCCGGGCCGCCGATGTCGATGTTCTCGACGCAGTCGTCGTAGGCCGCGCCCTTGGCGACGGTCGCCTCGAACGGATAGAGGTTCACCACCAGGAGATCGATCGGCTTGATGTGGTGTTCTTCCAGCGCCTTCCGGTGCTCGGCGTTGGCGCGGATGGCAAGCAGGCCGCCATGGACTTTAGGATGCAGCGTCTTCACGCGGCCGTCCATCATTTCCGGGAAGCCGGTGAGCGCGGCGACGTCGGTCACGGCGAGCCCGGCGTCCTTCAGCGCCTTGGCGGTGCCGCCGGTGGAGACGAGGTCGACGCCGAAGCCGGCGAGTTCCTTGGCGAAGCCGATGAGGCCGGTCTTGTCGGAGACCGACAGCAGGGCGCGGGTGATGCGGCGGGGGTGCGTGGTCATGGTGCTTCCTTCGGCCGGGGAGCTAGCACAGGAGAATGCGGATGGGTATTCCGCAATATTCCGATGGTACCGGCCGCCACGAACAAGGCCGTTCCGGGATGCCCGCTATAGCGGCAATTCCGGCTCCGCCTCGCGGTCGGGGCGGCTGCCGTGCGCCGCGGGCGGCGAGTGGCGGAACATCCAGCGCACCTTGCCGCGCTCGCGGGCGCGGCCGTAGATGACGATCTGCGTGGCGCGGCGGGGGCCGTCCGCCGCCGACAGGTAGACGCTTTCCTCGAGCTGGACCGGGTCGCCGAAGCTGCTGAAGGTCCACACCTCGCGGTCGGGCAGCATCAGGATGACGCCATAACCGTCGGACAAGCGGCTCGCCTTCAGCGCCGGGTGCAGGTGGAAGCGGATGGCGAAGTCGTCCCGCGTGCGCGCCGGCAGCGGCCGGCCGTCGGCCGCGGCGAAGCTGTCCTCGCCGTCGAGCGTGCTCCCGTCGCTGCTCAACCGCACCACCCGGGTATGCACCGCGCCAAACTCCGGCACGTAGCCGTCGTGGGCGGCGCGCAGCCACTCGCCCTGGGTCTGCGTGCCGCGTTCGATGCGCACCTCGTGCGGGCCGCTGACGATCGGGATACCGAACAACATCTTGCGCAGGCTTACGGCTTCCATGAAGCGGCACGAGGAGGTGTCGTTGAACGTCACCGTGGAATGCGCGGGCGTGGCGCGCGCCACCTGGCGCCAGTTCTCCTTGTTCACCGCCGGCAGCCCGCAGTTGATGACCAGCCGCTGCTGGCGCCACGACATTTCGAACGACAGGCAGCCGGCATGCGCCTCCTGGCTCACCGGCAGCGGCGGCGGCCGGCCGGTGTCGATGATAAGCGCGCTGTCACCGGCGTCGATACGCTGATAGCCGGAATGCGGTGCGTTCGCGACCGGCGTCCCGCGCGCGTCGTCATAGGCGAGCACGGTGGCGAGCAGGTCGACCGGTGTCTGCCCCATGCCGTTGAACTGGGCGAAGTTGCCGTCGGCGTGGCGGAAGAAACGCAGCATCGGCATCATGCGGTCGATGGCGTTGTTCATCGCCTGCGGTGGCGGCAGTTGGCGCGCGGAAAACAATTGCCGCAGCGGCAGCAGGTCGGCGAGCAGGTCGATGATGACGCCGGGGTTGCGGCTGATATGGCCGCCGTCCGGCAGGATCTGGCGGTTGAGTTCCTCGCTCAGGCGCCGCGCGTTGCCGCGCACCTGCCCCGACAGGCCCTGGATGCTGAGCGACGCGCAGGTCAGCGCCATCAGCGCCTGCAGGCGCGGCAAGCCGTCGCGCGTTTCGTTCAGCGTCTTGCGCAGATAGCGCACCTGCCGCGACAGGCTGCGGATGTAGCGCCGGTAGAAGCGCGCGTCGGCGTCCTGCAGCACGAACGGCGCCTGGTTCAGCCAGCAGACGATGCGCCGTGACAGGATGTCGGGCCGCCAGCCGAGCGGGTGCCAGCTGCCCTGCACGTTGATCCATTCGTCGATGAGCGCGCGCGCGTTGGCGCGCGTGATGGCGGATTCCGCGGCGCGCAGATGGCGCAGCCACGCAAAGCTCAACATGATCACCGCCCATTCGTCGGACGGCGGCGTGACCTCGAACGGCGAGCGGCGGTCGGAGAGGACGACCTTGCCGGCGAAGGCGAAGCGGCCGGCGTAGATTTCGCTGGCGCGGGTGGCGTCGGCGGTGCGCAGATCCTGCGGCGCGATCACGACGCGGTCGGTCTTGGCCGCGCCAAAACGCCAACGCATGAGCGGGTGCGCATTGAGGCGGCCGAGCACGCTGCGGAATGCGCGGCGCCCAATGAGCGCGGAGAGCCTGGCTCGCTCCGCGATCGAAACCCGCATCGTCAATGTGCCCGTTCCCTGCGCCCGGGCCAAAGTCCCGCGCGATTCTCGCACGATACCGAAGGGCTGCCAAAGGGCCAATATGCAAGGTCCGCGAGTGAATTAGGAGTGGATTAGTCGGCGGCCAGGGTGAGCCGGGCGGCGTAGAACCCGTCGAGGCCGGCCCAGCGCGGGTCTGGGTCGGACCATAGGTGCGGCAGCGTGCGCAGGTCGCCGGCGGCCGTCACCAGCTCGCCGCAGCCGGCCACCTCGGCCGCGGAAATGGGTTGTCGCCGGAGGCGCGGCTCACGCGCCAGCAGCGCCTCGACCTGGCGCTCGCCTTCCTCGGGCTCCAGCGAACAGACGCAATAGACCAGCGTGCCGCCAGCCTTGGTCAGCGCCACCGCCTTGTCGAGCAGCCGCTGCTGCAGCGAGGTCAATGCGGTGATGTCGGCTTCGCTCTTCAGCCACGGGATGTCGGGATGGCGGCGGACGGTGCCGGTCGACGAGCAGGGGGCATCGAGCAGGACGGCGTCGAACGCGCCGCCATCGGCGGAATCCGGCTGCCATTCCAGCGCGTCGGCGGCGACGGTCTCGGCTTCAAGCGAAAGCCGCTTGAGGTTGTCACGCAGGCGCGCGAGCCGGGCCGGCGAGCGGTCGAGCGCCGTGACATGCGCGCCGGCGTTCGCCAGCTGCGCGGTCTTGCCGCCCGGCGCCGCGCACAGGTCGGCCACTGACCGACCGCGCAGGTCGCCGAGCAGGCGCGAGGGGATGGCGGCGGCGGCGTCCTGTACCCACCAGGCGCCTTCCTGGAAGCCGGGCAA
Organism: uncultured Pseudomonadota bacterium; assembly: GCA_963829755.1. Lineage (GTDB taxonomy): Bacteria > Pseudomonadota > Alphaproteobacteria > Rhizobiales > Xanthobacteraceae > Pseudolabrys. Next base: position 199,108 of record CAWHJV010000006.1, read on the forward strand.
CAGGGCGATGGAGCCTTGCACCAGGGTGCGCACGGTGCCGGTCGGCAGCACCCGTCCGTGCAGGTGTTCGGCCCACGCGGCCGGGTCCGCCTTGACCGTGACGTCGAGGGCGGGCTCGTGGCCGTTGGCCTTGGCGATGGCCGCCGCCGTCTCGGCGCCATAGGCGGCCGACCAGCGCGCCAGCAGCCAGTCCGGCGTATCGCGCGGCGTGTCGTCGGCGAGCAACGCGTCGCGGTTCTGCGCGACGCGCCGCAGCACGGCGTTGACCAGCCCGGCATAGCGTCCCGCGCGCCGGTCGCCCTGCGCCAGCCGCACCGACAGATCGACCGCGGCATGGTCGGGCACGTCGAGCCAGAGGATCTGGGCGGCGCCGACCAGCAGCACGGTCTCGCAGCGCGGCGCGTCGGGCGGGAAGCCGCGTTCCAGGAAGGTGCCGAGCAGATGCCGCAGCGTGCCAAGCCGCCGCAGCACAGTGGCGGCAAGCCGCCGCATCAGCGCGCGGTCGCGATCGGCGAGCGTAGCGATGCCGGGATGGGCGGCCTTGCCGGCGAGCAACTCGTCGAGCGGCTGCCGCCGGCGCAGCACGCCGTCGAGAATATCGGTGGCGATCCGGCGGGCGGCGAGGCCCGGGACTTCCGGCTGGGGGGAGGTTCGGGCACGCGCCATTGCCCGACTCTTGCCACGAAATGTGGCCCTGTCGCGAACGCCGTACAAAAAAGTCGTCTGGACTCACAGGTTTACGGCTTTGGGCGGCCGCCAATATCGATTGTTACTCTTCTTAATTACAATCATAGATTGCGCTTGCGCGAATCGCGCCCGCCCGATAATCCTAGGACCATGTTCTTGTCGATAAGATCATTCGCCGCCTCGCGCCGGGGCGGCCCGTTGCTTCTGGCGGCGGCCGCCTTCGCCGCGGGCCTGAGCGCGGGCGCGCTGATCGCCCCGGTCAACGCCGGCCCGGAGCCGGCGGGCGTCTTGCCGCGACCGAACCCGGACGTGGTCCTGCGCACCGGCCATCCGGCCCGCGTGCTGCGGGTGATCGACGGCGATACCTTCGAGGCGCGGGTGCGCATCTGGCCCGGCATGGACGTCACCACGCGGGTGCGCCTGCGCGGCATCGACGCGCCGGAGCTGCACGCGCGCTGCGCGGCCGAACGCAAGGGCGCGCTGGCCGCGCGTGACGCGCTGGCGCGGTTGCTGGCGCAAGGCGGTGTCGGCGTCACCGATGTTGGGCAGGACAAATACGGCGGCCGTGTCGATGCCTCAGTCTCGACCGGGACGACGCCAAACGTATCGCAGGCCATGCTCGCCGGCGGCTTCGCGCGGGCCTACCACGGCGGCCGGCGCCGGAGCTGGTGCGGCTAGGTCGGCGCTTCAACGCAACACATACACATCCGTGCCGAGGTGCGCCCGCCGATACAGGTCGAGGATGTCGGCGTTGTGCATGCGGATGCAGCCGTGCGAGACGAACTTGCCGACCGAGGCCGGATTGTTGGTGCCGTGGATGGCGTAGTTGCCGCGGTCGAGGCCGAGCACGGCGGCGCCCATGGGATTGCGCGACGAACCGCTCGGAATGACCGGCGCGTGGCGCTGGATCGACGGCGGTGCCTGCCAGGCCGGCCGCACCAGCTTGCGGTCGACCCAGGCGTGGCCGTGCCAGGCCATGCCGCGCCGACCGACGCCGACGGGATAGCGAATGGCGCGGCCGTGGCCCAGCACGTAGTAGAGTTCGCGGCGGTGGGTGACGATGACGATCGAGCCCGCGTGATAGCCGCCGCGGAACGGCACTACCTGGCCGGCAAGAGCCGGCAGCACCGTCGCGACAAGCATCGCGGCGGCGGCGAACGCCATGCGGAACCATGGCACGCGCGACACGATCATCGCTCCACGAACACCGGCGTGCCGACGCTGACCATGGAGAAGAGCCGGACGATATCGCGGTTATACATGCGGATGCAGCCGTGAGAGATGAAGCGGCCGACCGACGATGGCCGGTTGGTGCCGTGAATGGCGTATTCGCCGCCGCGCAGCGTCAGCGCGCGCGCGCCCATCGGGTTGTGCGGCGAGCCGCCGGGAATGACGTTCGGCAGGCGCGGGTTCTCGCGCCGGATCATCGGCGGCGCCGCCCAGGCGGGCCAGACGTATTTGCCGTCCACGTGCGCGAGCCCCGTCCATTGCATGCCACGCCGGCCGACGCCGACCGGAAAGCGAAGCGCGCGATAGGGATCGAGCACGAAATAGAGACGCCGCTCGTGCGTCTTCACCACGATGGTGCCGGGCCGATAGCCATGGAACGGCACGACGGCCGGATCGGGCACGGCAGCCCGCGCCAGCGCGGCCGCCACCAGCACCCACGCCACAACGATCACGATAAAAAGTGCCGTTCGCTTGAGCACGAGCACCACGACAAACGCCCCAGCCGGTTGAATGGGGCGATCATAATGCGCGGCGCTCGACGTTTCCGGGAAAGCTCGCGGTAACGTAAACGGCGGTTAAAGGGCCGCCTCTTACCTCTCCCCGCTCTCGCGGGGAGAGGTAAGCCACAACGCTATGCCCCGGCGCCGGCCCGCTTGTTCTGGCGGTTGTCGACCAGGTCGTTGACCACGGCCGGGTCGGCCAGCGTCGAGGTGTCGCCGAGATTGCCGTATTCGTCCTCGGCGATCTTGCGCAGGATGCGGCGCATGATCTTGCCGGAACGCGTCTTCGGCAGGCCGGGCGCGAACTGGATCAGGTCGGGTGAGGCGATCGGGCCGATCTCCTTGCGCACCCACTGCACCAGTTCCTTGCGCAGCTCCTCGCTCGGCTTCTCGCCGGTCATCAGGGTGACGTAGGCGTAGATGCCCTGGCCCTTGATGTCGTGCGGGTAGCCGACGACGGCGGCTTCCGAGACTTTCTCGTGCGCCACCAGCGCGCTTTCCACCTCGGCGGTGCCAAGACGGTGGCCGGCGACGTTGATCACGTCGTCGACGCGGCCGGTGATCCAGTAGTAGCCGTCCTCGTCGCGGCGGCAGCCGTCGCCGGTGAAGTAGCGGCCGATATAAGTCTTGAAGTAAGTCTCCACGAAGCGGTCGTGGTCGCCATAGACCGTGCGCATCTGCCCCGGCCAGCTATCCGCGATGCACAGGTTGCCAGAGCCGGCGCCCTCGAGCGTGTTGCCCTCGGCGTCGACGATCTCCGGCACGACGCCGAAGAACGGCCGCGTGGCCGAGCCGGGTTTCAGCTTGGTCGCGCCCGGCAGCGGGGTGATCAGGATGCCGCCGGTCTCGGTCTGCCACCAGGTATCGACGATCGGGCAGCGGTCTTCGCCGACCACGTGGTAGTACCATTCCCACGCTTCCGGGTTGATCGGCTCGCCGACGGTGCCGAGCAAACGCAGGCTTTTGCGCGAAGTCTTCGTCACCGGGTCATTGCCGCCCTGCATCAGTGCGCGGATGGCGGTCGGCGCGGTGTAGCAGATGTTGACCTTGTGCTTGTCGCACACCTCCCAGAAGCGCGAGGTGGTCGGATAGTTCGGCACGCCCTCGAACATCAGGCTGACGGCGCCGTTGGAGAGCGGGCCGTAAACGATGTAGCTGTGGCCGGTGACCCAGCCGACGTCGGCGGTGCACCAGTAGATGTCGCCGTCGTGATAGTCGAACACGTACTGGTGCGTGATCGAGGTGTAGACCATGTAGCCGCCGGTGGTGTGCATCACGCCCTTCGGCTTGCCGGTCGAACCCGACGTGTAGAGGATGAACAGCGGATCCTCCGCGCTCATTTCCTCGCAGGGGCAGTCGGCCGAAACGCTCTTCGCCGCCTCGTCGTAATAGACGTCGCGGCCGTCCTTCATGTTGACGTTGGCGCCGGTGCGGCGCACGACGATCACGCTCTTGACCATGCCGTTGGCGATGTCGCAGGCGGCGTCGGTGTTCGCTTTGAGCGGAATCTTGCGGCCGCCGCGCACGCCCTCGTCGGCGGTGATGACGCAGTCCGACGTGCAGTCGGTGATGCGGCCGGCGAGCGAATCCGGCGAGAAGCCGCCGAACACCACCGAATGGATGGCGCCGATGCGCGCGCACGCCAGCATGGCGATCGACGCTTCCAGGATCATCGGCATGTAGATGGTGACGCGGTCGCCCTTCTTGACGCCGCGCGCCTTCAGCACGTTGGCGAACTTGCAGACTTCCGCGTGCAGCTCCTTGTAGGAGAGCTTCTTGTCGTCGTTGGGGTCGTCGCCTTCCCACAGCAGCGCCGTCTGGTCGCCGCGCTTGTCGAGATGGCGGTCGACGCAGTTGTAGCAGGCGTTCAGGGTGCCGTCCTCGAACCACTTGATCGACACGTTGTGCGGGTCGTAGGAGGTATTCTTCACCTTGGTGAAGGGCTTCATCCAGGTGATGCGCTTGGCCTGATCGGCCCAGAAGGCGGCCGGGTCCTTCACCGACGCCGCGTACATTTCCTCGTATTTGGCGTCGTCCGCATAGGCGCGCTTCTGCCAATCGGCGGGCACGTCATAGATTTTTTCGGACATCGAATACTCCTCCCTCTTCACGCGACATGCAGCGCGGGCAATCTGCCCCTGGGCACATACAACGCGCGCGGTGCTTAGCGGTCAATCCGTTACGCGACCGTCCTCGGCCGGCCGGGGTGATCCGGCGACGGGCGCGGGGGCGATCCGACCCGGGCAAGGTGTCGCCCCGCCTGCGTTTTAGCAGGCGGGGACAACAGGGAATACACCGACGGATGAACTCCGCCGTGCGGCATCCTCAAGCCGTCTTATGCTGGCCCACTGGCTCGGGAGCGGCACGCGCCCCGATCGGCAGCACGGTGTGGCCGTGCGTTTCGTTGATCACTTCGGCGGCCGCCAGATAGAAGGCCAGCACCGCGGTCACCAGCCCGACATAGCCGCCCGCCACGTGCAGCATGCTGCTGCCGGTCCACTCGCCGATGCCGAGCAGGAAGAACGTGATCGTCAACGCCAGGAAGACCGCCTGCAAGGTGCGATTGAGCGCCAGGCTGCCGATCCACATGTAGAAGGTGAACACGCCCCACATCACCAGCCACCAGCCGACGAAAGCGCCGGGCACCTTGTGCGAGAAGAATTCCACGAACAACGCGAAGGTCCACCAGAACGCGCCGTACGAGCAGAACGCGACGAAGCCGAACGTATTGCCGCGCGGCATTTCCATGACGCCGGCCACGAACTGGGCGCTGCCGCCATAGGCGAACGCGCAGGCCAGCACGAGCGGCACGCCGGCGCCCGTGTACCAGCCGGCGTTCACCATGCTCAGCATCCATGTCGTGAGGGCAAAGCCGGTCAGCCCCAGGGGGGCCGGATTAGCTAGCTTCATGATGGTTTCCTCCGGGGGTGCCTCAAGGACGGCCGTAAAAACTGGCCCGTCGCGGCTGAGGATCTTTCTTCTTTTGTGACGTCGCCCCCGTCGCCCCTTGCATTCTTTATAGTCGAAATGCAGCTCGCGTTAAATGATACTATGTGCGTAGCGCGGCTTCCGGTTGTGTGCAGCGCGGCGAAAAATGCGTTGCCACGCCGATAAGCAACGCCACCATGTGGCGCTTGTTCCGCATGAAACATGATGTTGTGTTTTGCAGCGCGGGAGAACGCGCTGCGGCGCGCCAGCGCGTTACAGCCCGCCCATCTTGCAGACGAGCTTCCATTCGGCGTCGGTCACCGGCTGCACGGAGAGCCGCGACAGCTTGAGCAGCGCCATCGCCTTGAGCTTGGGCTCCGCCTTGACGGCGGCGAGCGTCACCGGTTTCGGCATGGGCCGAACCGCCTTCACGTCCACCACCACCCAGGGCGTGCCCTCTTCGGCGGTGGGATCGTGATAGTGCTCGCGGATGATCTCGACGATGCCGACGACCTCCTTGCCGATGTTGGAGTGATAGAAGAAGGCGCGGTCGCCCTTCTTCATCTGCATGAGATTCAGTTTGGCGGAATGGTTGCGCACGCCGGTCCACGGCTCGCCCTTGGCGCCCTTTTTGACTTGGCTGTCCCACGACCAGGCATCGGGCTCCGATTTCATCAGCCAGTAGGCCATCGTGCGCTCCTCGTCATTTAGGGGCGCGCGCGGAACGCGGGCGAACCCGGAATTCATAACCACCAAATCCTCGGCTCAATCGCAAGGCAGGGCTATAGATTCCGGCTCTCGCCGCAATGCGAGCTCGGCCGGAATGACGGGCCTCTACTCCGCCCTGAGCGGCCGTGCCATCAGCGATTCGATCGCCTGGTCGACGCTCAGCTTCTCTGAAAGCACGGCGGCAACGGCGGCCGAGATCGGCATCTCGACGTCCTTGGCGTGCGCCATCTCGAGCAGAACCGGCGCGGTGAACACGCCTTCCGCCAGCTTCCCGGCGGGCGGCTCGCCTTTGCCGAGCGCGACGCCGTAGGAGAAATTGCGCGACTGCGGCGTCGAGCAGGTGAGGATGAGATCGCCCAGCCCCGAGAGCCCCATCATGGTTTCCGCGCGCGCGCCATAGGCGCGGCCGAAGCGGGTGAGTTCGGCGAAGCCGCGCGTGGTCAGCGCGGCGAGCGCGCTGGCGCCCAAGCCTCGACCGGCGACGATGCCGGCCGCGATCGCCAGCACGTTCTTGGCCGCGCCGCCGAGCTCGACGCCGCGCACGTCAGTCGAATGATAAGGCCGAAAGCTGCCGGAGCCGATAGCGTGGGCGAGCGCGGTCGCGGCGGTGTCCTCGGCGGCGGCGATGGTCACGGCGGTCGGTAGCCCGCGCGCCACGTCGGCGGCGAAGCTCGGGCCGGAGAGGATCGCCGGCACGGCTTCGCCCGCGCACTCGGCGATAATCTCGCTCATGAACTTGTGGGTGCCGTGCTCGATGCCCTTGGCGCAGGCGACCAGCGGCGTGCCCTGACGAAGCGCGGGCGCCAGCGCCGTGACCACGTTGCGCAGCACCTGCGCCGGCACCACCAGCAGGATGGCGTCGGCGCGCGGCGGCCTGCGTCAGGTCGCGCGTGACCGTGATGGCGTCGTCGAGCTTCACGCCCGGCAGGAAACGGCTCTCGCGCTTTGTTTCGAGATGCTCGGCATTGCCGGCGTCGTGCTCCCACAGGGTCACGGCGCGGCCGGCACGCGCCGCGGTCAGCGCCAGCGCCGTTCCCCAGGCGCCGCCACCGAGCACGGAGATGTTTTGAAGCGTCATGGGCATCCGCTCACTTATACGCGCTCACTTATACGCCGCCGTGCGCTGCAATGCGCCCTTGGCGGCGGCGATTTCGTCGAGCGGCCAGCGCGCGCGCGGCGCCACGTCGAGCGTGTCGGTGAGCCCCAGCGCCAGCCGCTCGGCGCCGGCCCAGGCGATCATGGCGCCGTTGTCGGTGCAAAGCGCCATGGGCGGCGCCACCAGCGCGGTGCCGGCTTCCGCCGCCAGCCGTTGCAGCGCGGCGCGGATCGCCTGGTTGGCGGCGACGCCGCCGGCGGCGACCAGCGCGTTGGGCGCGCCGAAGCGGCTGCGGAAAATCTTCAAGCCCGCGCGCAAGCGGTCGAGCACCACGTCGACGATGGCCTGCTGGAACGAGGCGCACAGATCGGCGACGTCCTGGTCCGACAACGGCGCGATGGCCTCGGCCTCCAGCCGTAGCGCGGTCTTGAGACCCGACAGCGAAAAGTCGGCTTCCTTGCGGCCGTGCATCGGCCGCGGCAGCGGGAAGCGGCGGGCGTCGCCGTGCAGCGCCTGCCGCTCGACCTGCGGCCCGCCGGGATAGCCGAGCCCCAACAGCTTGGCGGTCTTGTCGAAAGCCTCGCCGATGGCGTCGTCATGGGTGGTGGCGATGCGCACGTAGTCGCCGATCCCGCGCACGGCGAGGATCTGCGTATGGCCGCCGGAAGCGAGGAACAGGCAATAGGGAAACGGCGTGGCGTCGGTCAGCCGCGCGGTGAGCGCGTGCGCTTCCAAATGGTTGACCGCGATCAGCGGCTTGTTCTCGACCAGCGCGATCGCCTTGGCGGTGGTCAGCCCCACGATCACCCCGCCGATCAGCCCGGGCCCGGCGGCGGCGGCGACGCCGTCGAGCGCATCGAAGCCCAGCCCCGTCTCCCGCATCGCCTGCGCGATGACGGTATCCAGCACCTCGACATGCGCGCGGGCGGCGATCTCCGGCACCACGCCGCCGAAGGCCGCGTGCTCCGCGATCTGCGACAGCACCACGTTGGAGAGAATGCGCCCGCGGCCGTCGTCGTTGCGCTCGACCACCGCCGCCGCGGTCTCGTCGCAGGTGGTCTCGATGCCGAGGACGATCATTCAGGTTCCTATGATGCCGTCATTCCAGGCTCGCGCCGCCCCGGAACGACGAAAACGCGACCTTCCCTTTACCGATAGGAGTGGCCTAAAAGATGCCGTAGCATCGAGAGGTTATATGGCGCAATCCACTCCCACATTGCGGATCGGCACGCGCGGCAGCCCGCTGGCGCTGGTGCAGGCGCGCGCGGTCGCGGCGCGGCTGGCGGCCGCCGCCGGCGTCGCGGACGAGGCCATCGAAATCGTGGTCATCCGCACGTCCGGCGACACCATCCAGGACCGGCCGCTGTCGGCGGAAGGCGGCAAGGGCCTGTTCACCAAGGAGATCGAGGAGGCGCTGCTCGGGGGCCGCATCGACCTTGCCGTGCACTCGGCCAAGGACATGCCGACCGTGTCGCAGCCGGGGCTGGCGCTGGCCGCCTGTCTCGAGCGCGAGGATCCGCGCGACGTGTTCATCAGCCCTAAAGCGCGCACGCTCGCCGAGCTGCCGCAGGGCGCCACGCTCGGCACCGCGTCGTTGCGCCGGCAGGCGGTGGCCAAGCGCGCGCGCCCCGATCTCAACATCGCGCTGCTGCGCGGCAACGTGCAGACGCGGCTGCGCAAGCTCGACGAGGGGCGAGGTGGACGCGACGCTCTTGGCGCTCGCCGGCATGAAGCGGTTGGGCTTGGAGCAGCATGCCACGCACATCATGAGCACGCAGGAATTCCTGCCGGCGGTCGGACAGGGCGCCATCGGCATCGAAGCGCGCGAGAGCGACGCGCGCGTGCGCGAATGGTTGGCCGGATCAATCACGACGACACCTTCACCGCGATCGCGTGCGAGCGCGCGTTCCTCGCCGCGCTCGACGGTTCCTGCAAGACGCCGATCGCCGGCCACGCGGTGGTGAGCGGCGATGCAATCGAGTTCCGCGGGCTGATCGCGCGCCCCGACGGTGCCGGCGCCCATGACATCGACGCCACCGGCCGTCGCGGTGACGCGGAGAAGATCGGCGCCGAGGCCGGCCACGCGCTCAAGCGCACGGCGGGGCCGAATTTTTTTGATTAGTGCATGATCCCGAAAAGTGGGAACCGATTTTCGGATAAGATCATGCACAAAGATAAAAGCTAACGCATGAAGCTGGTTGTCACCCGCCCGCAAGCCGATGGCGAACGCACCGCCGCCGCCTTGCGCGCGCAAGGGCACGAGGTTTTGCTGGCGCCCTTGATGCGAGTCGAAGCGCTGCCGGCGGACCTGACCGGTACGTGGGGCGCGGCGATCGTCACCAGCGCCAACGCGCCCGCCGCACTCGCCGGCAATCCCGCCCGCGAAGGGCTCCTCGAGTCTGCCGCTCTATGCGGTCGGGCGCCGCAGCGCCGAGGCCGCGCGCGCGGCCGGCTTTGAGGACGTGACTTCCGCCGGCGGCGACGTGCGCGACCTGGTCACGCTCGTCGCCGAGCGCCACGCCGACGCGAAGGCGCCGCTGCTTTATCTCGCCGGCGAGGACCGCGCCGCCGATCTCATCGGAGAGCTGGCGCGGCACGGTATCGCCGCCGAGATGCGCGTCGTCTACCGCGCGCTCACCGCGCCCTATCCGCCGGCGCTGGCCGCGGCGCTTGACCAAGGCACGGTCGACGGCGTGCTGCACTTCTCCCGGCGCAGCGCCGAGAACTATGTTGCCGGCGCCCGCGCCGCCGGCCTCGGTGCGCGCGCGCTCGCCGTGCGGCATTATTGTCTGTCGGCGCAGGTCGCCGCGCCTTTGATCGAGGCGGGCGCGGCGCTTATCTCGATCGCGCCGCATCCGTCCGAGGCGGGGCTGATCGAACTTTTGACGCCATCGGCTGGTTGATTTGGCGCAAGGCCGCACTTTGCGTTATTCCGTAGAAGATCAATTCGAATTCGAGGGACTTTGATGGCAGACAAGCGCAAACCGCCGGAATCGGGCGGCGGCCCCGGCCGCAAACGCGCTGCGCCCACCATCGATCTCAAGGCCACCGAAGTGCCGCCGGACCCGGCGGAAGAGACCACCGCGGCGGCGGCGCCCGGCCCGCAATCCGATCCACCGCCCGAGCCGGCGCCTTCACCCGCGTCGGAGGCGGACGCCGCCGTGCCCGAGCCTGCGACGGAAGCCGCGCAGCCCGAACCCGCGCCCGAGCCCAAATCCGAGCCGACAGCCGATTCCGAGCCCGAGACGGAGCGCGCGGCGCCGCCGCCTCCCCCGCGGGGCGGGCTCGGCGCCGGCGTGATCGGCGGCGTCATCGGCGCGGTCATCGTGGCCGCCATCGGCGGCGGGCTCTGGGCCGCCGGCTACATTCCTTCGTCGTCGACGCCGCAAGGCGATCTGCCGGCGCGCGTCGCGACACTCGCGAAACAGGTGCAGGCGCTGCAGAACCGCCCCGCGCCCAAGCCCGACACCGCCGCGCTCGACAACAAGATCGCCGCGCTGTCGCAGCGCGTGAGCAAGCTCGGAAACGACATCGGCAATCTGCCGCATGGCGACAAGGCCGCCGCGCAGAACTTGGCCCAGCTCCAAGCCACGGTGAAGTCGTTGGGCGTTTCGGTGAGCGTGCTCGGCAAGCGCGCGGACAATACCGCCGCCGCGGCAAAGCAGGCCGAGCAAAACGCCGCCGCCGCGCGGAAGGCGGCCGGCGATCTGAAGCAGAGCGTGCAGAACGTCGCCAGCGCGCAGAATCAAACGTCCGCCGTGCCCAGCGGCGCATTCGATGCTTTGCAGAAGAAGGTCGCCGCACTCGAAACCGCGCTCGCCAATGCGCGCCAGCAACTCGGTGGCGAGATCAAGAGCGTGCGCGGCAACGTGACCGGCGCGCAGCAGGAGATCGCCAAGGCGACGGTGCGCGAGCGCGCCACCCGTCTCGCCCTGAGCACGACCGCGCTGCGCAACGCGGTGGTGAGCGGCGCGCCCTATGCCGCCCAGCTCACGCAGGCAAAAGCGCTCGGCGCCGGTGCGAAAGCCTTGGCGCCGCTCGCGCGCTTCGCGCAAAGCGGCCTGCCGAGCCGGAACGAACTGGCCAACGAGCTGATCAAGCTCATTCCGGCCATGCGCAAGGCCGCCGGCGCCAAGAAGTCGTCCGGCGATTTCCTCGCGCGGTTGCAGGCCAATGCCGAAAGGCTGGTGCGCATAACGCCGGTACAAGCGCCGGCGGGCAATGCGCCGTCCGATATCCTGGCGCGGCTCGAAGCCGAAGCGGCGCACGCCGATATCGCCAACGCGCTGGCCGATGTCGGCAAGCTGCCGGACGATGTTCGTGCGCCCGCCAAGGGCTGGATCGCCAAGGCCAAGGCGCGGCAGGCGGCGCTAACCGCCGCGCGCGAGGTCGCCGCGCACGCGGCGCGCGCGCTTGGTAACGGGTGAGGGCGTCATGATCCGTGTCGTCTTTTTCCTCATTATGCTGGCGGCGGTCGCGCTCGGCGCGTCGTGGATTGCCGACCGCCCCGGCGATATTGCCGTCACCTGGCTCGGCTATCATGTCGAGACCTCGATGGCGGTGGCGGCGGTCGCGCTCATCGTGCTGGTGCTGCTGCTGATGCTGCTGATCTGGCTGCTGCGGGCGCTGCTGCGCTCGCCCGGGCACGTGTCGACGTTCATGCAGCGCCGCCGCATGTTGAAGGGTTATCACGCTGTCAGCCGCGGCTTGATCGCCATCGGCGCCGGCGATCTGAAACTCGCGCGCCGCAACGCCGACGACGCGGTGCGGTTGACGCCGGGCGAGCCGCTCACCCTCCTGCTCAGCGCGCAGTCGGCGCAGATGGCCGGCGACCGGCCCGCCGCCGAGCGCGCCTTCCGCGCCATGACGCAGCATGAAGAGACCAAGCTTCTCGGTCTTCGCGGGCTCTACGTGGAAGCGCAGCGCCGCGGCGACGTCGACGGTGCGCGCCGCGCCGCCGCCTTGGCTGCGAAGGCAGCGCCGGCGCTTTCCTGGGCCGGGCAGGCCGTGCTCGACGACCGCTGCGGCGTCAACGACTGGGCCGGCGCGCTGGACGCGCTCGAGCGCATGAAGGGCGGCATGGCCAAAGAGGCGTATCGCCGCAAGCGCGCCGTGCTGCTCACGGCGCGCGCGCAGGCGCTGCCCGACAGCGATCGCGACACCGCGCGCAATCTGGCGCTGGAGGCGGTCAAGCTCGTGCCCGGACTGGTGCCGGCCGCGGCGTTGGCCGGGCGGCGGCTGGTGGAAGCGGGCGAATTGCGCCGCGCCCGCCGCATCCTGGAAGCGGCCTGGAGGGCCAATCCGCATCCCGACATCGCCGACGCCTACGCCGATCTCAGGCTCGGCAATTCCGCGCGCGAGCGGCTCAACCGCGTGCAGAAGCTCGCCGCGCTGGTGCCCGGCCAGCTCGAGGGCGCGCTGGCGGTGGCCCGCGCGGCGCTCGATGCCGGCGAGTTCGCCACCGCCCGCGAAGCCCTCGCGCCCTATGTCGCGTCGCCGACCCGGCGCGTGGCCACCCTGATGGCGGAGATCGAGGAGGCCGAGCATGGCGATACCGGCCGGGTGCGCGAATGGATGGCGCGCGCCATGCGCGCCTCCGGCGATCCGGTGTGGACGGCGGACGGCGTGGTCTCCGACCGCTGGCTGCCGGTGTCGCCCAATGGCCGACTCGACGGTTTCGAATGGCGGGTGCCGCTGGCGGAAATCGGCGTCAGCCGGCCGGTGATCGAAATGCCGCTGGGGCCGCCGCGCGAGCCAATGGCCGAGCCACAAGAGCCGGCCGAGATTGCGGCCCCCGAAGCCACCGCCCAGCCGGCGCCTGAGCCGGCGGCCGAAATCGAGGTCAGAGCGGAGACCAAGCCGGAACCCAAGCCGGAACCTAAGCCGGAACCCGAGCCGCAATCGGAGGCTAAGTCTGGATCGGCGCCGGAAGCCGAGCCTGAACCCAAACCCGAGCCGGCGGCGCCCGAAAAGCCCGCCGAGCACCAGCTGCCGCCGAAAGCTCAGGCCAAGCCAACCAACAAGGCAGCCAACAAGCCAGCCAATAGGCCAGCCGAGCCGGTCATCCCGCTGGTGCACGCGCCCGATGACCCGGGCATCGGGGGCGAAACCGATGCCGAGACCGGCGAGCCGGCGCCGCAGCCGACCGGTGGGCGCGACGCCTGGTCCCGCTTTCGGCAGTTGTTCCGGTAGATTGCCTCTCGACCGCCCGTCCTCGCGAAAGTGGGACCCAGACCTGAGATTCCCCGCCTTTACGGGGCTGATTCCCGCTTGCGCGGGAACGAGCGGGAGTCGTGGTATCGCCGCTCGCCCCGAGTGGCCGCCGCCTTGCCATTGTCGTCTCGCGCTTATAGTAGTGGCCCGCCAGAGCGTTTCCAGGCGACGCGGAAACCGGTTCGCCGTCCGGAAACGCGATGAAGCAAGTGCCTGAAGCCGGCGTAGCTCAGCGGTAGAGCATCCGCTTCGTAAGCGGGGGGTCGGGGGTTCAAATCCCTCCGCCGGCACCAGTGCTTCTCTTGTCCGGCCCGGAGACATGGGTGACAGGCCGCGCCTGGGGCGGCAACGCCTGCTATAACGCCCGCATGCCGCCGCTCATGCTGTCCAGACGCTTCGCGCCCCTGTTCTGGTGCCAGTTCTTCGCGGCGTTCAACGACAATTTTCTCAAGACCGCGCTGGTCTTCCTCATCCTGTTCCGGGTGGAATCGGCGAACGCCCCGGCGCTGATCACGCTGGCGAGCGCTGTCTTCATCGCGCCGTTCTTCTTCCTATCGGGATTGGCGGGCGAGATCGCCGACCGCCACGACAAGGCGCGCGTGGCGCAGGGCGTGAAGTTCGCCGAGATGTTCATCGCCGGGCTGTCGGTCTATGGCTACGAGCATCGGTCGGTCTCGGTGATGTTCGTCGCGCTCGGTGGCTTCGGGGTCATGGCCGCGCTGTTCGGGCCGGTGAAATACGGCATCCTGCCCGACCACCTGCCGCGCGAGCGCCTGCCGGCGGCCAACGCACTGATCGAGGGCGCGACCTTCATTGCCATCCTCGCCGGCACCATCACCGCCGGCCTCGCCGCGCGCGACGGCGGCGACATCGTGCTGTTCGGCGGGCTGGTGATGGCCTTCGCGCTCGCCTGCTGGCTGAGCGCGTTGCTCATTCCGCCGAGCGGCCAAGGCGCGCCGCATTTGAAGGTGCGCGCCAACATCGCCGCTTCGACGACCGCCATGTTCCACCACCTGCGCACGGATCGCCGGCTGTGGTGGGGCGCGCTGGTGACGAGCTGGTTCTGGGTGATCGGCATCGTCGTGCTGTCGCTGCTGCCGCCGCTGATCAAGGATCTGATCGGCGGCAACGAGGACGCGGTCACCGCCTGTCTGGCGCTGTTCTCGATTGCCGTCGGCATCGGCTCCGGCATTGCCGCGAAGATTGCGCACGGCCGGATCGTGCTGACGACCACCGTCGTCGGCGCCGTGCTGCTGGCGCTGTTCGCGCTCGATCTCGGATTCGCCGGTTATGGGCACGCCGCGGCGGGGGCGCTGCAAAGCCCGGCCGTCGCGCTGACATCGGGGCTCGGCCTGCGCGTGGCCGTCGATCTCTTCGGCATGGCGGTGGCTGGCGGCCTGTTCATCGTGCCGGCTTTCGCGGCGGTGCAGGCGTGGTCGGAGGTCGCCTATCGCGCGCGCACCATCGCCGCGGTCAACGTGCTCAACGCGGCTTTCATGACCGCCGGCACCGTGCTGGTGGCGGTGCTGCAGAAGCTCGGCGCCACGGTGCCGCAACTGTTTCTGCTTATCGGCGTCGCTTGCGCGCTTGTGGCGCTGGCGATCTGGAAGACGATGCCGAAGGCGAGCTGAAACTTACTTCTGCTTCGCCAGCACCCGGTCCACCATCTCGCCGGCGACGCCGAGATAGTTCGCCGGGTCGATCATCCTCTCCAGCGCCTTGCGGTCGGCGTGCTTCTTGATCTCCTCGTTCTCTTCCAGGAGATCGATCAGCGGCCGTCCGGTCTTCACCACCTCGCGGCAGACGTCGTAGACCACATCGTGGGCGGTGTTGCGGCCCATCTTGTCGCCGAGGCCCATCATCACCGCTTCCGACATCAGCAGGCCCTTGGTGATGAACAGGTTGTCGCGCATCTTCCGCTCGTTGACCTGCATGCCTTCCACCACGAAACGCGTCTGCGCCAGCGCGCCCGCGGCCAGCAGGAAGATCTCCGGCAGCGCGATCCATTCGATCTCCCACGGGCCGGTGGAGCGCTCGTGGTCCTCGATCTGCGCCTCCAACAGCGCCGCGACGAGCTGCTTCACCATCGCCGTCTGCGCGGTGATGTAGACGGAGGAAATCGGATTGCGCTTCTGCGGCATGGTGGACGATGAGCCGCGGCCCTGGTGGAACGGCTCCTGCACTTCGTCGACTTCGGTCTGCATCAAGAGCTTCACGTCGAAGGCGATCTTGCCGCACGAGCCGGTGACGAGGCCGAGGAAGCAGCCGACCTCGGCGATGCGGTCGCGCACGGTGTGCCAGGAGATGTCGGGCTGGCCGAGGTCGAGTTCCTTCATCAGCGCTTCCTGGCAGCTGCAGGCCGTCCTTGCCGAGCGACGACAAAGTGCCGGCGGCGCCGCCGAACTCGCCGACCAGCACGCGGGGCTTCAGCTCGTTCAGGCGCTGCTTATGGCGCTGGAACGCCGCCAGCATGGTGGCCATCTTGTAACCGAAGGTGATCGGCACCGCCTGCTGCAGGTTCGAACGTCCGGCCATGGGCGTGTCGCGGTATTTCTTGGCGAGCGCGGCGAGCGCATCGCAGATGCCGTCGATTTCCTTTTCGACCAGCGCCAGCGCTTCCTTGATTTGAAGAACAGTGGCGGTGTCGGTGATGTCCTGGGTGGTGGCGCCCCAATGCGACCATTCGCCGAGCTTGTCCCTGCACAGGCCGACCAGCTGCTGCACCACCGGCAGCACCGGATAGCCGATGCGCTCGGTCGCCTCCTTCAGCTTCGCCATGTCGTATTCCTTGGCGTCGCAGTGCTTGACGATCTCGTCGGCGGCCGCCTGCGGGATGATCTTCAGGCGGCCTTGCGCCTTCGCCAGCGCCGCCTCGAAGTCGAGATACTTCTGCACCCGGTTCTCGTCGGACCAGACTTCCCGCATGGCCTCGGTGGTGAAGACGTTGCGGAAGACGTGGGAATCGAAAATCGTCGCGGCCATGAAGCTCTCCTGATGCGCCCGGGCCGGACCATACCCGTTCTGGTCGGGCTATCAACATGGTCCGCCCGCCCCCGCGACGGCGCCATCCGGCGGCATGGGGGCTGGATTTCCGCCAACGCGGGCATGAATACGAATTGTTAGGCTCAACGATCCGTGAACGCCGACAGCGAGCCAGTGCGGCCAATCGGAGCCAAAGTTTTCTAAAGCCCTGCGCAATCCGGATAACACCTTTTAAGCATAGGGATAAGTGTTTCCACGGCGTTAGTAATTGAATACGGGGTCGCCCCTAGTCTCGTTTCACAGAAGAGGCCGCGGAAAAACGCGGCCCGCGTCAAACGAGGCAGAAGCCGTGCGCGCCAGTACCCTAGTGATGATCGGATTCGCCGTCGTGTTCGGCGTGCTTGCCGTCTTCGTGGCGCAGGTCTGGCTCAACAACCAGGCCAGCAAACAGGCGCATCATCTCGAAACGGCCAAACCGGTCGCCACCCGCACCATCGTCGTCGCCAAGGAGCCGCTGCGCTTCGGCATCACGCTGACGGCCAAGATGCTGCGCCAGGTGCCGTGGCCGGCGAATGCGGTGCCGGCCGGCGCCTTTGCCCGGATCGAGGATGTCCTCGGCCACGGCAAGCGCGTGGTGCTCACCGCCATCGAGCCGAACGAGCCGGTGCTGGCGCTGAAGATCACCGGCCCCGGCCAGCGCGCCACCCTGTCCGCGCTGGTGCGCAAGGGGATGAAGGCGGTCACCATCCGCGTCAACGACGTCGAAGGCGTCGGCGGCTTCGTGCAGCCGGGCGATCACGTCGACGTCGTGCTCACACGCCAGGGCAAGGACGGGGCGTCGTCCCAGGTCGTGCTGCAGGACGCACGCGTGCTCGCCATCGACCAGCGCGCCGACGAGCGCAGCGCCAAGGCGACCGTGCCGAAGTCGGTGACGCTCGAGGTCGACACCGTCAACGCGCAGAAGCTGTGGCTCGCCGCGTCCGTCGGCAAGCTATCGCTGCTGCTGCGCAAGGCCGGCGAGACCGCCGACACGCGCACCCACCGCATCACGCTCAAGGATCTGGCGGGCGGCCTGTTCGGCAACGACGGATCCACCACCACCGTCACGGTGATCCGGCCGAAAGCGCGGCAGAGCTACACCGTGCCGGTCGAGGACAAGAAAGGCCTGGCCGCGATGGCGCAGGAACCGAAGGGGGCGTCCTGGTGATCGCCGGGCCGCATCAGCGAGGGCAGAGGCAGCTTGCCATGAAGAACAACAACGATTTGGCCGCGGGCTTCGCCTGGCGACGCCGCGAATACCGCATGAGCTACGGCGGCCTCCTGCGCGACGTCGCGCTTGCGCTCGCGGTCGCGCTGGTCGTCGCGCTGCTCGCCATGACGACCGAGGCCCACGCGCAGCGGCTGGAAATCAAGATCGGCGGCGGCCACCGCACCGCCATGGTCACCGTGCCGATCGGGCAGTCACAGGACGTGCGCACCGACACCGGCTTCGCCGATATCATGGTGAGCGATCCCGCCGTCGCCGACGTCAATCCGCTCACCGATCATTCGCTGTCCATCCTCGCCAAGAAGATCGGCACCACCCGCGTGTCGGCCTATACCAGCGAAAAGAAGCTGATCGGCATCTTCGACGTCGAGGTGTCCTATGACGTCAGCCGGCTTTCCCGCCAGTTGCGCCTGCGTTTTCCGCGCGCGCATCTGCGCGCCTCGTCGGTCAACGGCCGTATCATGCTCACCGGCTCGGCGCCCGACGCGCCGACCCTCGACCAGGCGGTCACCATCGCGCAGCAGTTCGGCCCCAACGTCATCAACGCGGCCTCGGTGTCGTCGCCGCAGCAGGTGCTGCTCGAGGTGCGCTTCATCGAGATCGCGCGTAAGGCGGGCCGCGACCTCGGCGTGCAGTGGAACCGGTTCGGCGACCACAGCATCGTCAACGTCGGCAACCGGGCGGCAGCCGCTAGCCTTCCGATTTCGGCGACCACCATCGCGGCCGAGACCGCCGGCGGCGTGATTTCGGGCGGCGCTCCGTTCGGTTTCATGATCGGCCGCATGGTGGCCAAGGGCGCCTCCGCCGACGCGATCATCAACGCGCTGGAGCAGAAGGGCATCGCCCGCAGCCTGGCCGAGCCCAATCTCGTGGCGCTCTCCGGCGACACCGCGAGCTTCCTGGCCGGCGGCGAATATCCCATTCCGGTTTCCGGCAGCAACGGACAGGTGTCCGTCACTTACAAGAAATACGGCGTCGGCCTCGCCTTCACCCCGACGGTGCTCGACCACGGCCTGATCAACATGAAGATCGTGCCGGAGGTCAGCCAGATCGACACCACGCATCAGGTGGCCGTGTCCAAGGACATCTCGGTGCCGGCGCTGATCGTGCGGCGCGCCTCCACCACCGTGGAATTGCGCGACGGCCAGAGCTTCGTCATCGGCGGCCTGTTGCAGACGGTGAACCACAATCAGATCGAGCAGTTGCCGTGGCTCGGCAGCGTGCCGGTGCTGGGCGCGCTGTTCTCGTCGAAGTCCTATCAGAAGAACCAGACCGATCTCGCCATCATCGTCACCCCGCACCTGGTGCGGCCGACGCGGCCGGGCGACGTGGTCAAGACGCCGTTCGACGGCACGCTGCCGCCCAACGACGCCGATTTCTTCCTCAACGGCAAGATGGAAGTGTCGCGCGTGAAGCGCGGCCGGGCGACGGCGGCAACCGCCCGCTTCGCCCGCGCGGAAGAACAACCGTTCACCGGGCACATACTCGACATGCCGAAGGGAGAGGCCGATGCGTCCATCCAGTAAGATATGGCGGACGCTGGGGCTTGCCGCCGCTCTGGCGCTGCTCGCGGGCTGCTCGCAATACGCCGTGCGTCAGGAGGGCGTCACGGCCAACGCCGGCGACGCGATGGCCGCCGACCGCGTCAGCATGATGGTCGATCCCTGGCCGCGCGCCAGCGCCGACAAGAACATCGCCTTCAACGGCGAGCGCATGCAGAGCGCGATCGCCCGCTACCGCACCAACAAAGTGATCCCGCCGACGATCGACGGCACATCCAGCGCTTACCAGGCGCAGCAGGCGCCGCAGGCATCGGCGCCGCCTACCGCGGCCGCGCCGGTCGGGCCGACCGTCACGCAATAGCGCGACAAAGTTGAACCAAGAAACGCCAACCAAGGATCGGCCCGTCTGACCATGCGTATCGGCCGCAGCACCAACGACAATCGCACCCGGGTGGTGATCGTCACCGGCGACGACGAATTCGAGCGTTCCGCGCGCGAGACCTTCGGCGCTTCCAGTGCCATCGATCTCGTCACCGTCTCCGGCCGGCTGGCGGAACAGGCCGACACGCTGCCGCTCGACGGCGCCACAGTGGTGGTGGTCGATTTCGACGCCACCCAGGCCGACGAGATGGCGGCGATGTCCGCGCTGATGGCGCGCATCGGCAATTGGCCGCCGGTCATCGCCATCACCCAGGACTTCGACGAAGCGGTGGCGCGCACGTTGCTGCAGATGCGCATCGCCGACTTCCTGGTCAAGCCGGTGCAGCCGGTCGACCTGGTGCGCGCCTGCGCCCAGGTCGCCAAGGGCCCGTCGGCGGCAAGCGAGCCGGCCGACGCCCAGATCTACGCCTTCCTGCCGGCGGTCGGCGGCGCCGGGGTCACCACGCTTGCCGTGCAGACCGCGATGCTGCTCTTGAACAGCGGCGGCCCGCACGCCAAACCGTCGACCTGCCTGGTCGACCTCGACTTCCAGCACGGCGCCGTCGCCGACTATCTCGACCTCGAACCGCGGCTGAACCTCGCCGAGATCGAGCCGCGCCCGGACCGGCTCGACCGCCAGCTTCTGGAGGTGATGCTCTCCTATCACGCCTCCGGCCTGGCGGTGGTGGCGGCGCCCAACAAGCCGGCGGAGATGCGCTCCTTCGACCCCGACGTGGTGACGCGCCTGCTCGATCTGGTCTCGTCGCATTTCCAATACGTCGTGTTCGACATGCCGCGCACCTGGTTCTCCTGGACCGACAGCGTGCTGCTCGGCTCCAACAAGCTGTTCATCGTCGCCGAGACCACGGTGCCGGGCCTGCGCCACGCCAAGCAACTGGTGACGGCGATCCGCGAACGGCTGGACGGCGCCAACCCGCAGGTCATCGTCAACCGCTTCCAGCCCAGCATGTTCTCGTCGGGCCTGCGGCTCAGCGATCTGCACGCCGCGCTCGGCGACGCCTTCACCGCCACGATCCCCAACGACTACGCGCTGGTGCGCGAGGCCATCGATCGCGGCGTGCCGCTCGACGAGGTCAAGCCGGGCAACAAGATCACCGTGCCGCTCAAGAAGCTGGTCCTGGAAGGCGATGGCGCGCCGGCGGCGGCCAAACCGAACGCCGACGCCAAGCCGCGCTCCATGATGCAGAAGCTGAAGCGCGCGTCCGCGCGCTGACCGCAAGCGAAACGACAAGAACGGGAACGAGTATCGATGGCCGGCCGTTTTTCAGCCCGACGCGGTGCCAATGCCGACCTGCCCACGGTCGATTCGCCGCCTTGCGCGCTCGACACCGCCGCCCCGGCCGCGTTTCCGGAAACGCCCGCCGAGCCCGCGGAAGCGGAAGCCGTGGCGCCGGCCGTGGCCATATCCTCGGGCGAGTCCGCGCCCGCCGAGTCGGGCGCCAAAGGGCCTGTGCCGACGTCGCCTGTGCCGGCACCGTCATCGCTGACGCCGCCGTCACTAGCGCCGCCACCGGTGGCGAGCGCGCTGCAGAGCGCGAAGCTGCTCGATGCCAAGGTGCGCCTGCATCGCCGGCTCATCGAAGAGATCAATCTCTCCGCGCTGGAAAAGCTGCCGGAAGACGAGATCCGCACTTACGTGCAGGGGCTGGTCTCGCAATACGTGCTCAGCGAGCGGCTGGCGCTCAACGCCCGGGAGCTCAACGACTTCGTCTCGGAAATCCTCGACGAGATGACCGGCCTCGGGCCGCTGGAGCCTTTGCTCAAGGATCCGTCGATCGCGGATATCCTCATCAACGGCCATGAATGCGTCTATGTGGAGCGCCACGGCGTGCTCGAGCCGCTGTCGGTGCGTTTCAAGGACGAGGCGCATCTCCTGCGCATCATCAATAAAATCGTGTCGGCGGTCGGCCGCCGCGTCGACGAATCCCATCCGCTCTGCGACGCGCGCCTCTTGGACGGCAGCCGCGTCAACGTGGCGGTGCGGCCCGTGGGCGTCGACGGGCCGCTGGTCTCGATCCGTAAGTTCTCCAAGAAAAAGCTCGACCTGTCGCGGCTGGTCGAGGTCGACGCGCTACGCCCGCCCATGGCGGAGCTGTTGGCGGCGGCGGTGAAGGCGCGCATCACCACCATCATTTCCGGCGGCACCGGCTCCGGCAAGACCACCATGCTCAACGCGCTGTCCGCCTTCATCTCGGAGAAGGAGCGCCTGCTCACCATCGAGGACGCCGCCGAATTGCAGCTTCAGCAGCCGCATGTCGGCCGCATGGAGACGCGGCCGCCCAACGTCGAGGGCAAGGGCGAAATCCGCCAGCGCGACCTCGTCAAGAACGCGCTGCGTATGCGGCCCGACCGCATCATCCTCGGCGAGTGCCGTGGCGAGGAAGCCTTCGACATGCTGCAGGCCATGAACACCGGCCACGAAGGCTCGATGGCCACCATCCACGCCAACACCCCGCGCGACGCCATCTCGCGCCTGGAGCAGATGATCGGCATGGCCGGCCTGCCCATGACGGTGGCCTCGATCCGCGGCCAGATCGCCAACGCCGTGCAGCTCATCGTGCAGCTCTCGCGCCAGTCCGACGGCAAGCGCAAGGTCACCTCCATCGCCGAGGTCACGGGCCTCGAAGGCGACATCATCCAGATGCAGGAGATCTTCAAGTACGTGCGCACCGGCACCGCGCCCGACGGTGCCGTGCAGGGCCATTTCCAGGCGACCGGCGTGCGCCCGCGTTTCTTAAGCGAGCTCACCAGCATGGGCATCGCGATTCCCGGCAGCTATTTCGACCCGTCGAAGCCGTTGTAGCGCATGATCCCGAAAAGTGGACACCGGCTTTCGGAAAAGATCATGCGCAAAAGGATGAAATGACGCGCTCATGCCCGACTTCAACCCGGTCTATCTGTTCTACCTCCTGATCGGCCTGTCGGCGGCCATGTTCGCCGAGGGCGCCTATCTGCTGGCCT
This sequence comes from uncultured Pseudomonadota bacterium, assembly GCA_963829755.1. Lineage (GTDB taxonomy): Bacteria > Pseudomonadota > Alphaproteobacteria > Rhizobiales > Xanthobacteraceae > Pseudolabrys. The sequence continues at coordinate 221,644 of CAWHJV010000006.1, forward strand.
ATAACCAGTCGTCCTACCGCAAGAACATCAACCGCCGCCTGCGCGTCATGGACGACCGGCCGGACCGCGAAAGCGTGCTGGTGCAGTTGCGCCGCGAGCGCGGGCTGACCGCGGGCGGCGACTACCGGCTACCGCTGCTCAAGCTGAACCGGCTCGTTCTGCAGTCCGGGCTCAGCCTCGGCTTCTCCAGGCTGGTGCTGTTCGACCTTGTCGGCGTGGCCGTCGCCTTCGCCGGCATGGCAATGTTCGAGCACAATCTGCTGCATGCCTTCGTAGCCGCGCTGTTCGCCGGCTTGGTGTTGCCTTTCCTGGTATTGCGCTATTTGCGCGGCCGCCGGCAAAAGAAATTCTCATCGCAATTCCCGGACGCTATTGACGTCATCACGCGCTCCCTGCGCGCCGGCCATCCGACGCCGGTGGCGATCTCCATGGTGGCGCGCGAGATGCCCGATCCGGTCGGCAGCGAATTCGGCATCGTCGTCGACGAGGTCACCTACGGCGCCGATCTCGAAACCGCCATGCGCAACCTGTTCTACCGCGTCGGCACCGACGACCTGCCGCTGTTCGTCACGGCCATTGCGATCCAGGGCGCCACCGGCGGCAACCTCGGCGAAATCCTGCAGAACCTGTCGCGCGTCATCCGCGAGCGCTTCAAGATGCGCCGCAAGGTCCGCGCGCTCGCCGCCGAGGGCCGCGCCTCGGCCCTGATCCTGTCGTCGCTGCCCGTCGCCATGTTCGCCATGGTGCAGTTCATGGTGCCGCAGTTCTACGGCGCCGTCTGGAACGAGCAGATGACCAGGATCGTGCTCGGGATGGCGGTGGTCTGGATGGGCGTCGGCAACCTGATCATGTGGCGCATGGTCAATTTCAGGATCTAGTGTGGTGGTTCGGAAATCCGCTTCATTCTTGCCGCGAGTCGCTCAAGCGGATTTCCGAACCAAACCACACTAGAATTATAGGTTTGCTAGTGTCCTTCGAATCCGAAGTCCGCTCACGAGCAAGCCGCGGAATAAAGCGGACTTCGGATTCGGGACACTAGCATGGACGCGCTGGGCGCCACCTTCAACTCGATGTTCGCCGACAGCGGCAACATGATCATGGCGCTGCTGGTGTTCCTGGCCGCCGGCACGCTGGCGTTCGCGCTGATGGCGTTCGTGCGCGTGCGCGGCGCGGTCAAGAAGCGCGCCTCGCGCATGATGGCGGACGAGAGCGGGCACGCGTCGAACCCGAAGCGCTCGCTGCGCCATTCCAGCCGCCAGGCGGCGGCCAGGCTCATCGAATACACCACCAAGCACTACGGCGACGGCAACGCCGAGGGCACCAAGGTGCTGCGCAAGCGGCTGATCCAGGCCGGCATCTACGATCCGCGCGGCGTCGCCTATTTCTTCATCGGCCGCACCGCGCTGGCGCTCGGGCTCGCCGTCGTCCTGTTCCTGTTTCTGCCGATGTTCGGCGTTCAGAACGGCGGCACGTTCTATTGGCTGATGGTGGTCGTGGGCGGCATCGCCGGTTACGTCGGCCCCTCCATGTATCTCGACAAGCGCATCGGCGCGCGCAAGCTCGAGCACCGCTCGGGCTTTCCCGATTTCATGGACCTGCTGGTGGTGTGCGCCAACTCCGGGCTTTCGATGGAGGCCTCGCTCGAGCGCGTCGGTCGCGAGCTGGGCGACAGCTATCCTTCGCTGACGGCTAACATCCACATGACCAACCTCGAGATCCGCGCCGGCCGCGCCCTGAAGGACGCGCTCGAGCGCTTCGCCGAGCGCCTGGCGCTCGAGGAGGCGCGCTCGTTCGCGACCCTCATCAACCAGTCAATCGATCTCGGCTCCTCGATCACCGACGCCATGCGCGTCTACTCCGAGGACATGCGCCACCAGCGCCTGTCGCGCGCCGAGGAAAAGGCCTACGCGCTGCCGGCCAAGCTCGCCGTGCCGATGATGGTGTGCATCTTCCCGGTGATCTTCGTGGTCATCCTGCTGCCCGTGTTCGTGAAGCTCTACACCGGCCACTACTGATGCGCGCGCGCCGTTCATCGCGGTTAGCGGACCGTGAATGGCGGTATTGAGTCGAACTCCCGGACGATTTTTTAAGAGGTGTCCCCTTACGCTGCGGGCATAGGGGTGAGGGTTTTGCGGCAGGATTTGTCATGCGTTGTCGACCGGCTCGTGTCCTGATTATCGCGCTTGCCGGCCTGTGGCTGGCCGGGTGCACGAGCTCACAGAATATGTCCGGCTTGTTCAAGCCCAAGGCGGCGCCCGACGTGGCGGCTTCCGGCGCGGATGGCGCGGGCTCGAGCGCCTACGCCAGCGTGCCGGCGCCGCTCGGCGTGCCGGTCGAGTCCGAGGCCAAGGGCCTGCTCGGCAGCGACCCCAATGACGACCTTTCGCGCGGCAAGCGCCAGTACCGCCTCGGCAATTACGGTCTGGCCGAGGAGGCGTTCCGCCACGCGGTCGAGCTGCACCCGCGCGACGCCGAGGCCTGGCTCGGCCTGGCGGCCTCCTACGACGAACTGCGCCGCTTCGATCTCGCCGACCGCGCCTACGCGCAGGCGATCCGCATCGCGGGTTCGACGGCGGCGATCCTCAACAACCAGGGTTATTCCTACATGCTGCGCGGCGACTACAAGCGCGCCCGCGCCACGCTGCTCAAGGCCCGGCGCAAGGACCCGCAGAACAAATTCGTCGCCAACAACCTGCGGCTCCTGGCGAAGAGCGTCCGTCTCGGCAAGGCGATCGAGTAGGGCGGCGCGCCGCCGCGCGCGCCCGTCACGCCATCCGCGCGCCACCGATCTTCGCGCAATAAGGGCGTTCTTCACCCTTCCAACGGGCCAATTCCGTCCATAAATAGAGGCGATCCTCGCGAGCCGGGGGCGACGCCGGGACCATCATGGATTAAGGAACGAAACGCGCCCATGTTCGAAGCATTTCGCAGATTGATTACCGAGGTCGGCGAAGGCGCCAAGCCCGCCCACCATTTCGACGAGAACGACTACCGGCTCGCCGCCACGGCGCTGCTGGTGCACGCCGCGCGCATCGACGGCCAGTTCGCCGACAGCGAGCGCGCCAAGCTCGGCACGATCATCAAGAGCCGTTTCGACCTCGACGAGACGACGGCCGCCGAGTTGATCGCCGAGGCCACCGAGCTCGAGCGCGAGGCCATCGACCTTTATCACTTCACCGCGCAGCTCAACCGCTCGCTCGACGAGAAGGGCCGCGCCCGCATGGTGGAGATGATGTGGCAGGTCGCCTACGCCGACGGTGTCGTCAGCGAGTTCGAGGACAACCTGATCTGGCGCGCCGCCGACCTGCTCGGTATTTCCCAGCGCGAACGCATCGCGCTGCGTAACCGGGTGGCGGAAAGCCGCCAACAGGGTAATTAGCGCATGATCCCGAAAAGCATGTACTCGACCCCGATCGGGGATGGGAGCCGGTTTTCGGATGAGATCGTGCGCAACGGAAAAATCTGATGGCTAACTTGCGCCCCGTTACCGTCATCACAGGCGCTTCGGCAGGTATCGGCGTGGCATTGGCGCGTGAGTTCGCCCGCCACGGTCATGAATTGGCGCTGGTGGCGCGGCGGGGCGACCGGCTCAGCGCGCTCGCCGACGAGGTCGCGGCGACCGGCGCGCCGCGTCCCATCGTCATTACCGCCGACCTGACGCAGCGCGGTACCGGCAAGATCATTGGTGACGCGCTCGCCGCGCAAGGCGCCGAGCCGCAATACATGGTCAACAACGCCGGCTTCGGCCTGGTCGGCACCGCCGCCAGCCGCGACCGCGGCGAGCAGCTCGCCATGATCGACCTCAATGTGCGCGCGCTCACCGAACTGTCGCTCGCTTTCGTCGACAGCCTCGAGCGCCACCAGGGTGGATTGTTGAATATCGGCTCTATCGCCGGCTTCCTGCCGGGCCCGGGCGCCGCGGTCTATTACGCCACCAAGGCCTTCGTGCTGTCGTTCTCGGAGGCGCTGCACAGCGAGTTCGCCCGCCGCGGCATCAAGGTGTCGGTGCTCTGCCCCGGCCCGGTGCCGACCGAGTTCGCCGCCCGTGCCGGCGTCACAAGTGAGATCGCGCCCGGGCCGCTCACCCGGACGGCTGAGCAGGTCGCCGCCGAAGGCTATCGCGGCTTGATGGCCAACAAGCGCACGGTGGTGCCGGGCTTCATCAACAAGCTCGTCATCTTCGCGATCCGGTTCGCCCCGCGGCTGCTGCTGCTGCGCCAGATCGACCGGCGCCAGAGCCAGCGCAGGTCCGCGCAGCAGGCATAGCGGCCCTTATTGGTGCCGTGGTTTTCAAAGCCCGACGAAGCGATTAGATAGAGGCGGACGCTATGCCAAAGCCCGTCCTCATCATCCTGCACCAGGAACACTCCTCGCCCGGCCGGGTCGGCCAGGCGCTGATCGGGCGCGGCTATCCGCTCGACATCCGCCGCCCGCGCTTCGGCGATCCGTTGCCCGCGACCATGGCCGACCATGCCGGCGCGGTGATATTCGGCGGTCCGCAGAGCGCCAACGACGCGGACGACTACATTCGCCGCGAAACCGAGTGGATCGGCGTGCCGCTGCGCGACCGGAAGCCGTTCCTCGGGATTTGCCTGGGTGCGCAGATGATGGCGCGCCAGCTCGGCGCCGGCGTGTTTCCGCATCCGGAGGGGCGCGCCGAAGTCGGCTATTACCCCATCCGTCCGACCGCGGCCGGCCTGGAGATTTGCCCGGAATGGCCCGACCACGTCTACCAGTGGCACCATGAAGGCTTCGAATTGCCGAAGGGTGGCGAGCTCCTGGCCGAGGGCGAGACCGGCTTCAGGGCGCAGGCGTTCCGCTACGGCAGCGGCTACGGCATCCAGTTCCACCCGGAAGTCACCCACGCCATGATGCATCGCTGGCTGGTGCGTGGCGCCCATCGCATGGATACGCCCGGCGCCAAGCAGCGGCACGAACACGTCGCCGACCGCGCGGTGCACGACTACGCCGTGCGCAACTGGCTGGCCTGCTTCCTCGACCGCTGGCTCGGCCGCGAAGAGACGGCGGCGGCCGGCATGTCCGCGGCGGCCGCGTCCTGACGCGCCATGGCATCGCGAATTCCGCGCATTGACAAATCGGCCGGCCTCCCTTCGACTCGGCGCGGGAGCGGGCAAGGGGATTCACGCACGCGCGGAGGCGTGTCGATGCGCGATGTGAACTCCAAATCCCCGGGCGGCGCCGGCGCGCTCCGGCCATGACGGAGATGCTGCGCGCTTCCGACGGCATCCTCGACCTGTTGCCGATCGCGACCTTCATCTGCGACGTGCGCGGCGTGATCGTTCAGTACAACCGCCAGGCCGTCGCGCTCTGGGGCCGCGCGCCGCGCGCCGGCCAGACGTACGGCGACTTCACCAAGGCGGCACAGTTCTGGGAATCCGACGGCACGCCGGCGACGCGGTCGCTGATCGGCGAGGTGTTGAGCAAGGGGACGTCGGTGCGCGACGTCGAACGCCTGGTCAAGCGCTCCGACGGCGTCCGCGCCGCCGTCTCGATCAACGTCGATCCGCTGTTCGACGCGGCCGGCGAGGTGATCGGCGCGGTCCAATGCGTGCAGGACATCACCGAAAGCAAGCGCGCGATCGACGCGCTCGAGGCCTCGCGCAAGGACCTGCTGGAACACGAGCAGCGGTTCGCGGCGACCTACGAGCACGTCGCCATCGGCATCTCGGAGATCGCGCCCGACGGCCGCATCCTGCGCGTGAACGAAGCGATGTGCAGCATCACCGGCTACGGCCGCCAGGAACTGCAAACCCGCAGGCTGTTCGGCTTCACCCATGCGGACGACATCGATTCCGACCGCGAGGCCTTCGGCAAGCAGGTCGCCGGCAACCTGGAATTCTATTCGATCGAAAAGCGCTTCGTGCGCCAGGACGGCCGCATCGTCTGGGTCTCGGTGCGCTCGTCGCCGGTGCGCGACGCCGCGGGCCGGTTGCTCTACATCGTGCGCGTGGTGCAGGACATCACCGAGGGCAAGCTCGCCGAGCAGCGCCAGCGGCTGCTGATCGACGAGCTCAATCACCGCGTCAAGAACACGCTCGCCACCGTGCAGTCGCTCGCCGCGCAGACCGCGCGCCGCGCCGAAACGCCGCGCGCCTTCTGCGAGAGCTTCGAGGGCCGGCTGATCGCGCTGTCGAAGGCGCACGACCAGCTCACCATGCATCATTGGGAGAGCGCCGACCTGCGCAGCCTGCTGTCGGGGGCCTGGCGCCCGCACGGCGCCGGACCCGAGCGCATCGTGCTGCGCGGCGAGGACGTGCGCCTGCGCCCGCGCGCGGTGCTCACGCTGGCGATGGCGTTCCACGAGCTCGATCACCAACGCCGCCAAGTACGGCGGGCTGTCGCTGCCGGCCGGGCGCGTCGAGATCCGCTGGCAGGTGACGAACGACGAAACCGGCCGGCCGCTGCTCAGGATCGACTGGCGGGAAGAAGGCGGGCCGCCGGTCGCCGCGCCGGCGCGGCGCGGCTTCGGCTCGCGGCTGATCGAGGAGGGCATCGCCGCCGAACTCGGCGGCAGTGCGCGGCTCAGCTACGCGCCCGAGGGCCTGCGCTGCGAGATCGCGATCCCGCGTGCCACCACGGTCGCTGACGGGCGTGGCGGTGAGGGGGAGGAGGAAGCGATATGAGCCGCCTCATTCCGGCCGGTCTCGCGGCCCGAAGGCCGTGCTGCGGAAAGACAGGCTGACGAAGTTGGTGGAGCCGAGGGGGATCGAACCCCTGACCTCCTCATTGCGAACGAGGCGCTCTCCCAGCTGAGCTACGGCCCCCCAAAAGCGGCGCAACGGCAAAAATAAGCCATTGCGCCGAAAATTCGGGCGAGTGGGGGCCATTTAGGGCCAGGGTCGGGACCTGTCAAGGATAACCCCGGCCTCGCCCGGGCGGCCCGCTTGACTCGACCCGAACAGTGCGCTTTTCCTCCGCCGTGCGAGCGGTTATTCGTCGCCCGGGGCGTGCCGCCGATTTGTCGTTCCTGTAACCCTTGCCGCGATCCCGTTCAGGAACGTCAAATCCAACGTGGCACTCGGATCATGAATTTGCTGGTGCCCTTTTGCATCCGGCGGTCGTGTCAGCGCGTGCCGCCATGGCCGACGAACGCCGGATGCGGGGCGCCAGATTACGGAGCAGGCAATGAACCCTTTTCTTTGGCTGGTCGATACGATCATCCAGATCTACATTTGGCTGCTGATCGGCTCGGCGGTGCTGTCGTGGCTGGTGGCCTTCAACGTCGTGAACGTCCGCAACCCGATCGTCCACACGATCGGCGATTTCCTGTACCGCGTGACCGAGCCGGCGCTGAGGCCGATCCGCGCCTTGCTGCCCAATCTCGGCGGCCTCGACATCTCGCCGGTGATCCTGATCATCGGGCTGCTGTTCCTGGAGCGGTTCATCTTCTGGATCTATCTGAGGATGGCTATCTAAAGCGCGATGGCCGAGCGTCCTTGGGTCGCCGGCGCCGGCGGCGTTACGCTTGTCGTGCGGCTGACGCCCAAGGGGGGCCGCGATGCCGTCGACGGCGTCGAGCGTATGGCCGACGGGCGGTGCGTCCTGAAGGTACGGGTGCGCGCGGCGCCCAGCGAGGGCGAGGCCAACGAGGCCCTGATCCGGCTGATCGCAAAGGCCTTGGGCGTGCCGCGGCGGGATGTCGCGCTGGCCGCCGGCGCCACCTCCCGTATCAAACGGCTCGTCGTTTCCGGCGACGGCACCGCTCTGGCGGCGAAGCTCGAAAAGCTTGCGGGTTGACCGGTTTTCTGCCTCTGTCCGTTCTCCCGCATTGTGAAATCCAAAAAGAACAGTCACACAGGAAACCAACAAGGGGCGGCGAGGGGCGGCGAGGGGCGGTATGAGCGCGACGATCATCGACGGCAAGGCCATCGCGGCGGATCTGCGCGGCAGGATCGCCGCCGCTGTCGCGCGCGTCACCAAGGCCCATGGTCTCGTCCCGGGGATCGCGGTGGTGCTGGTCGGCGACAACGCGGCGAGTAGCGTCTACGTGCGCAGCAAGGCCAAGGCGGTGGCGGAAGCCGGCATGCGCGCCTTCGATCACAAGCTGCCGGCGGATACCAGCGAAGAGAACCTGCTTGCGCTCATCGCAAAGCTGAATGCCGACGACAACGTCAACGGCATCCTGGTGCAATTGCCGCTGCCGCCGCAAATCGATCAGAACAAGATCATCTTCGCCATCGACCCAGCGAAGGATGTGGACGGCTTTCATCCGATCAACGTCGGGCGGCTGTCGAGCGGCCTGCCCGCGCTGGTGCCGTGCACGCCGCTCGGCTGCGTGCGGCTGGCCAAATCGGTGCATCCCTCGCTCGCCGGCATGGAGGCGGTCGTGGTGGGGCGCTCCAACATCGTCGGCAAGCCGGTGGCGAACCTGCTGCTGAGCGAGAACGCCACCGTCACCGTCGCCCATTCCAAGACGCGCGATTTGCCGGCCGTGTGCCGGCGCGCCGATCTGCTGGTCGCGGCGATCGGCCGGCCGGAGATGGTGCGCAGCGACTGGATCAAGCCGGGCGCGACCGTGATCGACGTCGGCATCAACCGCATCCCGGGTGAGGCCGGGGCGAAACCGCGCATCGTCGGCGACGTGGCGTTTGCCGATGCTGCCGAGGTTGCCGGCGCTTTGACGCCGGTGCCGGGTGGTGTCGGGCCGATGACGATCGCGTGCCTGCTGCTCAATACGCTGCGCGCCAGCTGCCAGCAGAAGAGCCTGCCGCTGCCGGAGTTGTAGTCTTGTCATTCCGGGGCGCGTGCGAACCCGGAATCCATACGTCCGGTATCGTGGCTTATTGAAATTCAGGGGTTGTCAGATTCCGGGTTCGCTCGCCATAGCGCGTCGAAGACGCGCGTAAACGCGCTTATGGCTCGCGCCCCGGAATGACAGTGAAGAGGCCTCAGCCCTGCCAGGCGTAGGCGACCTTATCGAGGGTCTTCTGGCCGAAGCGTTCGGAGGAGCGGGCGACGGCCCGGCCGCCGAGCGCGCGATAGAACTCCACCGCCGGCTCGTTGTCCGACAGCGCCCACACCACCAGGCTCTTCAGCCCGCTCTGCATCAGGTCCTTGCGCGCGGCGTTGAACAGCCGGCGGCCGAAGCCGAGGCCCTGGAACTCGGGGCGCAGGTAGAGCTCGTACACCTCGCCGTCGTAGAACAGGCTGCGCGCGCGGTTGCGGCCGTAGTTGGCGTAGCCGGCGACGCGTTCGCCGAACTGCAGGATGGTGATGCGGCTGCCCTTGCGGATGGCCGAGTCCCACCAGTCCGGCCCGCGCCGGTTGATCAGCTTGTCGAGCTCGTTGCCGGGGATGATGCCCTGATAGGCGGTGCGCCACGCCTCGTCATGGGTCTCGGCCACCTCCGAAGCGTCGGGGGCCTTAGCGCGGCGAATCTCGATCAGGGTCGTGTTCATGGAAGAATTGAAGCAACGAACCCGGCGCCGTTCAAGACCTATGATTAACCTTCGGTAAACGGTGTGGATTACTGGCCACAGATCGGTAACAATACGGACCTAACTGGCCGAAATCCGCGGCGCGGAACACTCCCGCGCCGGGATATCGTGCGCCGGTGTGTCATAATCGGACACTGACGCGCTTATACCTCACCCCGATTTCTGGGTGAGATGCATGAAACATCACACCGCTTCGGCTTCCTTGGTCCGCTCGGCGCGCTTGCGGTCGTTCTCGTCCAGGAGCTTCTTGCGCAGGCGGATCGACTTCGGCGTCACCTCGACCAGTTCGTCGTCATCGATGTAAGCGAGCGCCTTTTCCAGGGGCATCTTCATCGGCGGCGTGAGCTTGACCGCCTCGTCCTTCGAGGTGGTGCGGATGTTGGTGAGCTGCTTGCCCTTGATCACGTTGACGATGAGATCGTTGTCGCGGGTGTGCTCGCCGACGATCATGCCGGTGTAAACCTTCCAGCCCGGCTCGACCATCATCGGCCCGCGGTCTTCCAGGTTCCACAGCGCGTAGGCGACCGCTTCGCCCTTCTCGTTGGAAATCAACACGCCGTTGCGGCGGCCCTGGATCGGGCCCTTGTGCGCGGCGTAGCCGTGGAACAGCCGGTTCATGATGGCGGTGCCGCGGGTGTCGGTGAGCAGTTCGCCCTGATAGCCGATAAGTCCACGCGTCGGCGCGTAGAACATGAGCCGCACGCGGTTGCCTCCGGATGGCTTCATCTCCATCAACTCGGCCTTGCGCTCGGACATCTTCTGCACCACGACACCGGAATGCTCCTCGTCGACGTCGATGACGACCTCTTCGATCGGCTCTTCCAATTGACCCGCTTCGTTGCGGCGGAGCAGCACCCTCGGCCGCGACACCGACAGCTCGTAGCCTTCGCGGCGCATGGTCTCGATCAGAATGCCGAGTTGCAATTCGCCGCGGCCGGCGACTTCCATGGCGTCCTTATCGTCGGATTCGCGCACGCGCAGCGCCACGTTACCTTCGGCCTCGCGCAGCAGGCGGTCACGGATCATACGGCCGGTGACCTTGCTGCCCTCGGTGCCGGCAAGGGGCGAATCGTTGACGCGGAAGGTCATCGACAGCGTTGGCGGATCGATCGGCTGCGCCGGCATCGGCGTCTCGACCGAAGGATCGCAAATGGTATGGGCGACGGTCGCGTTAGGCAGGCCGGCGAGAGCGACGATATCGCCGGCTTCCGCTTCGTCGACGGCAACGCGCTCGAGACCGCGGAACGCCAGAACCTTGGTGATGCGGCCGTTCTCGACCAGATTGCCCTCGCGGTCGAGCACCTTCACCGTCTGGTTCGGCTTCACGCTGCCGGAGCTAATACGCCCGGTGATGATGCGGCCGAGATAGTTGTTGGCTTCGATGATAGTGCCGAGCAGACGGAACGGGCCTTCCTCGATCACCGGCGGCTGTACGTGGTTGAGCACCAGGTCGAACAGCGGCGTCATGCCGTCGTCCTGCGAGCCTTCCAGCGAGGTCGCCATCCAGCCCTGCTTGGCCGAGCCGTAGAGGATCGGGAAGTCGAGTTGCTCGTCGGTGGCGTCAAGCGCGGCGAACAGGTCGAACACTTCGTTGACCACCTCGGTGGGGCGGGCGTCGGAGCGGTCGACCTTGTTGATCACGACGATGGGCTTCAAACCCATCTTCAGCGCCTTCGACACCACGAACTTGGTCTGCGGCAAGCGGACCCTCGGCGGCGTCGACCAGCACCAGGGCGCCGTCCACCATGTTGAGGATGCGCTCGACCTCGCCGCCGAAGTCGGCGTGGCCGGGGGTGTCGACGATGTTGATGCGCGTGCCGTGCCACTCGACCGAGGCGGCCTTGGCGAGGATGGTGATGCCGCGCTCGCGCTCGAGGTCGTTCGAATCCATCGCGCGTTCGACCTGGCTGGTTCTCGCGGTAGACGCCCGACTGCTGCAGCAGCCGGTCGACCAGCGTGGTCTTGCCGTGGTCGACGTGGGCGATGATGGCGATATTGCGAAGGTTCATTTTCAACTCTCTCCCGCCCCGTTTGCTGGGGCGGGCTGGGTGGGGGCCTGAGGCCGGCGGATTGCAACTTGTCGGACCTTGATCAACGCGGCGCTGACGGCCCTGAAACCAAAGCGCGGGCCCATTTCCGGGCCCGCGACGCGACGCTATTGCGGCGCAATATAGTGACGAAACGGCCGGAAGCAACTGGGGTTTGGCGCCCTGGTTATACCGCGCCTTCGGGGCCGGATAGGCCCCTCAGGCGCCCTGCGCCCGCCCCCAAGGCCCCAGATGGCCGCCGCGCGGCATGGCCTCGCGCACCATCATCATCTCGGCCACGGTCTCGCCGGTGACGAAGCCGATCAGCTTGCCGCCGACATCGACCACGCCGACGGCGGGCACCGATTTCTCCTGCAATAGCTTGAACGCCTGCTCCAGGGTGGCGCGGTGGCTGACGGTGGGGAAATCCGGGCTCATTGCCTCCTGCACCCGCGCCTCCGGCCCCAGCGCCTTCAGCGCCTTGATCAGCCCGCCGCGGTCGAGCACGCCGACCGGCCGACCGGCGGCGTCCACCACCGGGAACTCGCCCTGGCTGGTCTGCAGCAGGGTCTCGACCGCTTCGTCGATGTGATTCTGCGGCGTGAGCGTCGCAAAGCGCGTCATCATGGCGTGGCTCACCGGCACGCCGTGCGAGACCGAGCGCAGCGCCACCATATGCGCTTCCGACGAGGCGGCGAGATAGACGAAGATGGCGATGAAGATCAGGATCGGGTTGTACATCAGCCCGATAAAGCCCAACGCGAAGGCGACGAACTGGCCGACGTTGGCGGCGATTTCGGTCGCGCGCACGAAGCCCATGCGGCTGGCGAGCATTGCGCGCAGCACGCGACCGCCATCCATCGGAAACGCCGGGATCAGGTTGAACAGCGCCAGGAACAGATTGACGATCGCCAGCCGGTCGATCATCGACACCTGCGTGTTGCCGATGGCCGCGGCGTTGTCGGGCGCCAGATTCGCGCCGGCGACGTAGACCAGGATCAGCGTGATGACGATGTTCACCATCGGCCCGGCGATGGCGATGAGGAATTCCTCCCACGGCTCTTCCGGGATGCGCTCGAGTTGCGCGACGCCGCCGATCGGCAGCAGCGTCACGTAGGGCGTGTTCACGCCGAAGGCGCGCGCCGTGAAGATATGGCCGAACTCGTGCAGCAGCACGCACAGAAACAGCAGCACGATGAACAGCAGCGTGTCCCAGGCGGTGGCGGCGCCGCTCGCGGCATAGCTCGCCGCGAAGATCCAGGCGAGGAACAGGAGGAAGGTCAGGTGGATGCGCACCACCGTGCCCGCCACTCTGCCGATGTTCAGCGACCAGGACATGCAAAGCCTCGGTAAGGTCTTTAATCGTCAAGGAAAAGATAGGCGCGGATGGGACTGTTTGTAAGGATGGCACGCCGGTCGCAGGCGGCCTTTGTCATGGCTCAATAGTCATGGCTCAATAGTCGTGGCTCAAAAGCGGGCCGGGCCGGGGCGGGCGCCTTGCGCCGCGCCGCGCCGGGGCCCACATGAGCTTCCATGACCTTCGCCCGTACCGCCTTCTGGCGCGGCAATGCGCAGGACACCGAGCGCCTGGTGCGCGATTTCTGGCGCAAGCTCGGCAGCGTCGCCGCGCGCCTGCCGTTCGCCGCCGATCTCCTGGCCGCCTATTACTGTGCCTTCGACCGCGAGACCCCGTTGAAGGTGAAGGCGATGCTGCTCGCGGCAATCGCCTACTTCGTGCTGCCGACCGACGCCATCCCCGATATGATGCCGGTCATCGGCTTCACCGATGACGCCGCGGTGCTCGCCGCCGCGCTCAAGCTGGTTGCCGATCACATCACGCCCGCGCACCGCCAGGCGGCGCGGGACGCGCTCGACCGGCTGAAGGCGTGACGGAGGCGTTACCTCACACCTTCAAAATCACCTTGCCCATCACCTTGCGCTCGGCGATCGCCTTCAGCGCGTCCGCCGCCTGCGCGAGCGGATAGACCGCGTGCACGTGCGGCTTCAGCTTGCCTTCCGCCACCCACGCCAGAAGCTGCTCGGTGTTGGCGCGGTGGCCCGGCTTGTCGCGTTCGATCCAGGAACCCCAGAACACGCCCTGCACGTCGCAGCTCTTCAACAACACCAGGTTGAGCGGCAGCTTCGGAATTTCACCGGCGGCGAAACCGACCACCAGGAAGCGGCCGCACCACGCGATGGACCGCAATGCCGCCTCGCTCAAGGCGCCGCCGACGGGGTCGTAAATGACGTCGGCGCCGCGGCCTCGCGTGGCGCGCCGCAGCGCGTCTTTCAGGTCTTCCGCCTTGTAGTCGATGCCGTCGTCGGCGCCGTGCGCGCGCGCGAAGGCGACCTTCTCTGGCGATGACGCGCAGGCGATCACCCGCGCGCCCATCAGCTTGCCGAGTTCCACCGCCGCCAGCCCGACGCCGCCGGAGGCGCCGAGTACCGTCAGCGTCTCGTCCCATTGCAGCTTGGCGCGGTCCTTCAGCGCATAGAGCGTGGTGCCGTAGGTGACGCAGATGCCGGCCGCGTGCTCGTCGTCGACCGCATCGGGGATCGGCACCAGCCGCTCGGCGGCGATCGCCACGCGCTCGCGTGCCGCGCCGGCAACCATGTAGCCGAGCACGCGCTCGCCGACCTTGACGGAGGTAACACCGTCCCCCAGCGCCTCGACTCGTGCCGGCGAACTCCGCCGCCGGGGAGAACGGCATCTCCGGCTTGAACTGATACTTGCCGGCGATGATCAGCGTGTCGAAGAAGTTGAGCGCGACCGCGCCGACGCGGACGACCGCTTCGCCCGGGCCCGGCACGGGGTCGGGGATCTCGCCGACCTCCAGATCGTCGGGGGTCCCATAGCGGGTGCAGAGGAGTGCTTTCATGGTTATCGCTTCGCGTGGGCTCGAAAGGCGGTCGTTGGCCGACCTCTCTAGCACGCCATTGGCCGCGTGTACGCGTCGCTTCGCCGTTAACTCTCGGCGCAATTTTCAGCGGGACAGCGGCGCATTGCCGCCTTCACATTGCCGACTTTCGTCTCTAATGCGCGTATATTCTCAGCCGAATCCTCTGGGGGCGATTTCGCCAATCGTCGTCACTTCGACCGGTAGGACCCGATGACCAGGACCTTTTTGCTCCGCACCATATTCATGGGACTGGCCGTTTCAGCCTGCGCCTTCGCGATGCCCGCCTCGGCGCAGAAGGCCAAAGAACAAGCCGTTCTGCTCGGCCAGTTCGGCGACTGGGGCGCCTACAAGGCGACCCCCAACGGCAAGACGGTTTGTTTCGCTTTGTCGAAACCGACCAAGGCCGTGACCGATCCGCCCGGCCGCAACCGCGATCCCGCCTACGCGTTCGTGTCGACGCGGCCGGCGGAGAAGGTGAAGAACGAAGTCTCCATCATCGTGGGCTATCCGCAGAAGCCCGACGTCGACGCCTCCCTCACCGTCGACGCTTCCTCCCGCTACACCATGTACACCCAGGACGACGGTGCCTGGGTCAAGAACGCGGCCGAGGAACCCCAGCTCGTCGCCGCCATGCGTAAGGGCGCCGAGATGGTGATGCGCAGCGTCTCCACCCACGGTACCAAGACCACCGACACCTACTCGCTGAAGGGCATTTCCGACGCCCTCGACAAGGTGGCGTCGGCGTGCAAATAGCCGGCCTGCCCCCTATATTGCCGTCAGGTCCGCCGCCGGCGGATCATGACGGCATGAGTTCATGGATACGACGCTAGAAGCTGCGCCGGCTGCGGCCCCCCTGATCGAGAAAACGCCGCTCGAGCGCTATGTGGCGCCCGAGAAGCCGTCGCTCGTGGGGCTGACGCGGGCGCAGCTCGCGGACGCGCTGGGTTCCATCGGGGTGCCGGAAATGCAGCGCAAGATGCGCGTGCAGCAGCTCTGGCATTGGATTTATTTCCGTGGCGCCACCGCCTTCGACGCCATGACCAGCGTCTCGAAGGAGCTGCGCGCGGCGCTTGGCCAGCACTTCACCGTGGACCGCCCGGAGGTCGTGGCCGAGCAGGTCTCGGTCGACGGCACCCGCAAATGGCTGCTGCGCCTGCCGGGCGAGCCCATGAGCAGGCTGCCGCACGAGGTCGAGTGCGTCTACATCCCCGACAGCGAGCGCGGCACCTTGTGCGTGTCGAGCCAGGTCGGCTGCACGCTCAACTGCTCGTTCTGCCACACCGGCACCCAGCGCCTCGTGCGCAACCTCACCGCCGGCGAGATCGTCGGCCAGGTGCTGGCGGCGCGCGACCGGCTCGGCGACTGGCCGGGGGCTAAGCGCCCCACCGACGGCGTGGTGCCGACCGGTGAACGCTGCGTCACCAATATCGTTATGATGGGCATGGGCGAGCCGCTCTACAATTTCGAGGCGGTGCGCGACGCGCTGCTGATCGTCGCCGACGGCGACGGCATCGGCATCTCCAAGCGCCGCATCACGCTGTCCACCTCCGGCGTGGTGCCGATGATCGAACGCGCCGGCAACGAGATCGGCTGCATGCTGGCGATTTCGCTGCACGCGGTGCGCGACAACTTGCGCAACGAGCTGGTGCCGCTCAACCGCAAATATCCGATTCATGAACTGATGCAGGCGTGCCGCGACTATCCCGGCGCATCCAACGCCAAGCGCATCACCTTCGAATACGTCATGCTCAAGGGTGTCAACGATTCCATCGACGACGCCAAGGCGCTGGTGCGCCTGCTCAAGGGCATTCCGGCCAAGATCAATCTCATTCCGTTCAACCCCTGGCCGGGATCGAAGTACGAATGTTCCGACTGGGAGCAGATCGAGAAATTCTCGCAGGTCGTGTTCGACGCCGGCTATGCTTCGCCGGTGCGCACGCCGCGCGGACGCGATATTCTCGCCGCCTGCGGCCAGCTCAAGAGCGCGAGCGAAAAGCTCACCGCGCGCGAGCGCATGGCGCTCAGGGCCATGGCGATGGTGGAGTGACTTGTCGCCGTCATCCTGAGGTGGCCGCGCATAGCGCGGCCCTCGAAGGATGCGCGGCGCTGGCCGCCGCCGTCCACCAATCTCGGTTTTGGCCGAGATTGGAACAAGAGTGCGCAAGTCGAGCTAGCTCGACTTGCGATGGCTCGCTTCGCTCCCACCTCTGCGTGACGGCGGATTAAGGTAAGTTATGTCCCTTCTCGGCCGCATTTTCGTCATCGCCTTCGCGCTGCTGGTGGCTCTGCTCGCCGGTGGCGCGGCCATCGCCTTCGGATTCATCGGGCCGGGCTGGCATCCCTACAGTAACGGTTTCGGCGAAGGGATTAGCTTCACCATCGCGATGTTCTTCGCCTCCAGCTTCGCCGCGGCGGTGGGCCTGTTGCCGGCGGTGATCCTGATCGCGCTGGCCGAGGCCTTCAAGATCCGTTCGCTGCTCGTGCACGCGCTCGTCGGCGCGGTGCTGCTGGTGGCCGGCTATTACGCGACCGGCCTGGCGCCGCCGTCCTACGAGGAGTCCATCGATCATCCGCCGCCGCCGATCCCGCGCGCGGTCGAAATCGTCGCCGCCGGCGGCGCGGTGTTCGGCCTGGCCTATTGGGCGCTTGCCGGTCGCAATGCGGGCCGGTGGCGCCAGCCGGGGCGGCCGAAAGTGTAGCTATTGGCGACAAGCACTGCGCTTCTTTCACCTCTCCCCGCGTGCGGGGAGAGGTCGACTTCCGAGCGAGAGTGAGGAAGTCGGGTGAGGGGGCGTATCCGCGAGTCTGAGAGTGTTGAAATAGCCCCTCACCCCGACCCTCGCCCCGCAAGCAGGGAGAGGGAGGCCGCCCAATCCAGCGCCATTTCCAGCCGGTCATTGCCCCAGAACAATTCGCCGTCGGGAGCGACGAAACTCGGTGCGCCGAAGATGCCGAGGCGCGCGGCTTCCTCGGTTTGCGCGCGCAAGGTATTTTTGATCGCGTCGTTCTGCGCCTCGCGCATGACCGTCTGTGCATCCTGGCCGCATGCGTTGAGCACGCCGGCCAGCACGTCCGCCTCGCCGATATTGCGGCCCTCGCCGAATTCGGCGGCATAAGCCGCGCGGCAAAACGCCTCGCCCCAGCCGCGTGCGAGACCCACCAGCGCCACGCGCGCCGCATGAAGCGTATTTTGCGGGAACACGGCTGGATGCTGGAACGGCAATCCTGAGCGATCGCAGATGCGTTCCAGGTCGCGCCACATGTAGCGGCCCTTGGCCGGATAAAGGTTGAACGGCGACGTGTCCCACCCTTGCGCCTTGAAGATCGGCCCCAGCAGGAACGGCCGCCAGCGTATCGTCACGCCGCGCGCGGCGGCGGCTTGCGTGATCCGCATCGCGGCTGGGTAGGAATAGGTCGAAGCGAGTTCGAACCAGAAATCGAGTGCCGCCGCCATGCCTGCACAATTGCGTAAGAAAGGTCGCGGATCATAGCCGTTGTCACCGCCGGCGCCAGCCTGCCGCGCCGCCTTCCGCTGCCTTTTCTTTACCGCCGGCCTCCGCTAGACCCCTTTCGAGCACGATCCCGAAAAGGGGGGTATCGGTTTTCGGATTGGATTGTGCCCAAGCAAATCAACACGAACCAGCCCATGAACCGCACCGGCCTCATTATCGCGCTTACCGTCGGCGCCGTCGTCGGCCTGGTGTTCGGGCTCGATCCGCAGCTCGACCTGGCAATCTCGAGGCCGTTCCACGACATCGTCGATGCCAGCCATAATGCGTTCGCCGTCCGCATCTGGCCGACCATGATGCTGATCCATCTGGTCGCGCTGCGCGCCGGCTTCCTGCTGGTGATCCCGGCGGTAGTGGCGGTGGTCGTCAAGCTCATCCTGCCGCGGCGCAAGATGCTGATCTCCGGGCGCGCGGTGGTGTTCCTGATCGCGACCATGCTGCTCGGCCCGGGTCTGCTGGTCAACGTGGCGCTGAAGGATCACTGGGGCCGGCCGCGGCCGATCGACGTCGCGCAGTTCGGCGGTCAGCAGCATTTCGTCGCCTGGTGGGATCCGCGCGGCGACTGCCCGTCCAACTGCTCCTTCGTCTCCGGCGACGTATCGACGGCGGCCTGGGCGCTGGCGCCGGCCGCGCTGGCGCCGCCGCAGTGGCGCGTGCTCGCCTACGGCGCGGCGCTCGTCTTCACCGCGGCCATGGCCGCGATGCGCATCGCCGCCGGCGGTCATTTCTTCACCGACACGCTGTTCGCCGGCGTGTTCACCTATCTGATCATCTGGCTGGCCTACGCGCTGATCTACCGATGGCCGCGCACGCGGCTCGACGACGAGCGGGTCGAACGCGCCATCGGGCGGATTGGCGCCGGCTGCGCCGCGGGCTTGCGCTGGCTGGCCAGCCGCGCCGGCAACGAGATCGCCGGGCCGGAAGACGCTTCCGCCGACAAGGGTATCGACAAGGAGCTGGAGCGCCACCGCGGCTGGTGGTGATCTGAGGGTCCCGCCGGGGTCCGGGTGCGCAGGCTGCGCCGGGGGGCCATACGGCAATCGGACAACGCGCGATTCGCCGTGTTAGCCTGCCGGGGCGATCGGGTGGGCCAGGAGGATTCGGGTTGTCGGAGACAGGCGAAAGCGTCAAACGGCTGCTGCAGATCAAAATGCGCGCGTTGGCCGATCCGGCCCATGTGCTCGCGCTCATCCGCAGCGCCGCCCCGTTCTATCGCACCATGGGGGCGGCTAGCTTCCGGGTGCTGCAGAACGTCGACGACCCGGCCCTGCTCGTGATCGAGATCGAATACCAGGCCACCGCCGCTCTCGAACTCAACCGCCAAAAGGTGGCGAGCGATCCCATGGTGCGCAGCTTCCTGCAGGGCTGGCGGGCGATTCTGGCCGGCAACGCCGACATGGACGTCTACGAGGACGTGACGAGGTAGGGCTGCCGCTCGCCATAATGATGTCGAAGATAGGCGCCACGCCATACCGGATCGTGAAAAGAGGATCTGGCATGAAGCTGCGTCTGCTCGGGGTATTGGCCCTGCTGGTGGCCGTCGCCGGTGGCGCCCATGCCGCCGACTCGGGCAAAAAGGCCAATTCGTCCGATTCCGCCGGTATCAAGAATCTGACCGTCCCCTCGCTGGAGGTGGGCGGCGGCGCGCTCGGCATCAGCACCGACCAGCCCAACGACCCCGACGTGCCGACGATCAACGACCCACAGAAGCTGGACAAGCCCGTGGAGCCGTTCTTCGGGCTGAAATTCACCAAGCCGCTGGACGACAACTAGCCCCGGGCCGGTTGCCATGTCCCCCGCGCGCCGGTCCTGTCCGGCCCCCCAAATCCCGCCTACAAGTCCTGCCCTTTCCAGCCTCTTGACCCCGTGCGCCCGGTAAGGGATTGAACGGCCAAGCGAGATGTCCGGGCCAAGGGGGCCGGGCGCGTTTTGACAGAAGGGCGCGGGCTCAAAAGCCCGCCGCGGTTTCGAGCATGGCCACAGCCGACAGCAGCCCCGAGAAAGGCATCAAGAAGGTCGTCCTCGCCTATTCCGGCGGTCTCGACACCTCGATCATCCTGAAGTGGCTGCAGACCACCTACGGCGCCGAGGTCGTCACCTTCACCGCCGACCTCGGCCAGGGCGAGGAGCTCGAGCCCGCGCGCGAGAAGGCGCTGCGCGCCGGCATCAAGCCGGAGAACATCTTCATCGAGGACCTGCGCGAGGAATTCGTGCGCGACTTCGTCTACCCGATGTTCCGCGCCAACACCGTCTACGAGGGTGTCTACCTGCTCGGCACCTCGATCGCGCGGCCGCTGATCGCCAAGAAGCAGATCGAAATCGCCCACCAGGTCGGCGCCGACGCGGTCTGTCACGGCGCCACCGGCAAGGGCAACGACCAGGTGCGCTTCGAGCTCGGCTATTACGCGCTCGACCCCAACATCAAGATCATCGCGCCGTGGCGGCACTGGGCCTTCAAGGGCCGCGAGGAACTGTTGAATTTCGCGCGCGAGCACCAGATCACCATCACCAAGGACAAGGAAGGCGAGGCGCCGTTCTCGGTCGACGCCAACCTGCTGCACTCTTCCTCCGAAGGCAAAGTGCTGGAGGACCCGGCGCAGGAAGCCCCGGCGATCGTCTATCAGCGCACCATCTCGCCGATGTCGGCACCCGACCAGGCGACCGACATCACCATCGGCTTCAAGCGCGGCGATGCCGTCAGCCTCAACGGCAAGACGATGTCGCCGGCGACCCTGCTCGCCGCGCTCAACAAGCTCGGCCACGACAACGGCATCGGCCGCCTCGACCTGGTCGAGAACCGTTTCGTCGGCATGAAGTCGCGCGGCGTCTACGAGACGCCCGGCGGCACCATCCTGCTGGCGGCGCACCGCGCCATGGAATCGATCACGCTGGACCGCGGCGCCGCGCATCTCAAGGACGAGCTGATGCCGCGCTACGCCGAGCTCATCTACAACGGCTTCTGGTTCGCGCCCGAGCGCGAGATGCTGCAGGCGGCAATCGATAAATCACAAGAGCAGGTCGAGGGCGAAGTGCGGCTCAAGCTCTACAAGGGCAACGTCATCGTCAGCGGCCGCGAGAGCGAGGCCTCGCTCTATTCGTCGACGCTGGTCACCTTCGAGGACGACAAGGGCGCCTACGACCAGAAGGACGCCGAAGGCTTCATCCGGCTCAACGCGCTGCGTCTGCGCACCCTCGGCCAGCGCAAGCGCAAACTGAAGCTGTGAGTTCATTCGGGGAAGGCACGACGTCGCGGGCCCGCAATGACGGCTCCTTGATCGGGGAAACGCTATGATAAAGAACGCGCTCATGGTCTTGGCGCTTTCGGTCGCGCCGTTGGCGCTCGCCGCCTGTTCGTCGAGCGGCGGGGACGCGGTGACCGCCAACCCCAATATCTATCCGAGCGACTACAAGAGCGAAGTGATCGCCACGCTGCGCCCCATGTTCAACGACAACGAAACGGCGTCGATCAGCGGTGCCGAAATTTCGCCGCCGGCGCTGACGCCGGTCGGCAAAGACCAGCTCTATTCGCTCTGCGTCCGCTACAGCGCGCACGGCATCGACGCCGGCAACGTCGGCACCGCGACGCGGCGCGGCTATTTCTACGGCGGCCATCTCAACCAACTCGTCCCCGCCACCGATGACGATTGCAAGGGCGTCGCCTATCAGCCGTTCGCCGAGCTGAACCGGGTCTGTCTCGGCAAGGGGTGCCAGGATCACCAGAAGGGCAAGAGCGGCTGGGGTTTGTTCTAGTGTCCCGATTCGGAAGTTCGCTTGAACGGCGTGCTGCAAGAATGTCGCGAACTTCAAATCCGCTACACTAGTGGTCCGATTCCGACATTTGCGTCCCGCTGCAGCAAGCTCCGGAGCAAATGTCGGAATCAAGGGACCACTAGCAACTATTTGATTCTAGTGGAGCTTTGAATTTGACATTTGATATTTGGCCCGCTGCAAGTGGGTATCAAATGTCAAATTCGTTCCACTAGAGGCTGAGCCAGATATTTGCCCCTGGATTCCTGCTTGCGCGGGAATGTGCGGAAAATGCTTTTATTTTAGTTGATTACTATCTACAGCCCGGTCGCGGCCGCGAGCGGCATGCGTGGCGGCGCCGGTTCCGGCACCAGCGGCAGATGCCGGCGCTCCTTAACCTCGATCTCGGCGATGGTCTTGCGCATGTAGACGAAACGCGCCGGCGAGGTCGGGTGGTCGCGCGCCAGGCGGATGCTGGCCGGGTTCTCCATCGCAAACGCGCGCCACAGGTTCTCGGCACCCGCGATATCGTAGCCGGCGCGCGCCGCATAATAGGCGCCGACGTAATCGGCCTCGCGCTCGAATTCGATGCCGTAGGCGCGCGCGCCGGCCTTTTCGAAGTGCCTGGTGAAGGTGCCGCCGGTGTAGATGCCGCCGAGCAGCAGCCCGCCGTCGATCACCGCGCCGCCGATTTCGCCGATGAGCGCATTCTCCTTTTTCTTGCGGACGTGGCCGAGATTGGCGTGCGCCAGCTCGTGGCCGATGACGATGGCGAGGTCGGCATCGCTGCGCGCCACCCGCAGGATGCCGGACTGGACGACGATCTTGTCGCCGGTGGAGAAAGCGTTGGGGATCGGGTTAGCCTGAAGTTCGATCGGGATCGAACAGCCCATGACCGGATAGAGCGTGAGGGTGCTGCGCTTGCCGTCGCGCCGCACGGTCAGGGTGACGGGGCCGGTGCCGTCCTCTTTCACGCTTGCCGCGATCCAGCGCGCCGTGCCGGTCTTCGGCACCGGCTGGCCGTTGAGCGCGAGCACGTCGTCGCCGGGCTTAAGGCCGGCGCGCGCCGCGGGCGAGCCGGCGGCGACCGCGATCGCGCGCGGCGTCCCCCAGGCCAGGTTCAACGCCTGGCCGGCGACCGACCGGTACTTACCCGGCAGGCTGCGCATCGTGCCGGCGAACAGCCCGATCTCGGCCGCCACCTTGTCCTTGCAGAAGCGCGTGTTGGCGGTGCGGATGCGGAAGGCGACGTTGTCGATGCGGCCGAGATCGCGGTAATAGGCGCGCACGGCGGCGAGTTGCTGGCGGTACTGCTCGGTGGCGATAGCGGTGGGTGAGGCGGTCGGCAGCCGGCTCACCGGGCCGGCGCAGCCGCCGCTCAGCAAAGCGCTCGCCAGAATGGACACCACCCAGCCCCAACGCATGGCACAACTTCCCCACACGGCAAGATTGTACCAGGTCGGGGGCAGGATCAAGCTGGGGTAGCAGCCGAGACGGATGTCGGTGGTGCAGTTGTCGAACGCCGCCGTGACGAAGTCGACATAGCCCGCGAACTGGTCGTGGCAAGCCTTTAGCCCATGTTGACGGACACCTTGCGGTTCTCGCCCAGGTTCGGCTTCTCGCCGGTCGCGCGCGCGCGTGCGAATTCGTGGCGGGCGACCGCGGCGCTCGCCGGCCCGTCCCACAGCTCGGCCAGATGCGGGTCGAGGCGCAGCACGCGCACATGCGCGTCTTCCGGCCCGCCCGGCCACCACACGTCGTCGGATTTCTTCCAGATCTTGGCCGCCAGCATCGGCGCGCGCAGCACGCGGGCCTCGCCGGTGATCGACAGGTAGGCCTTGTCGCGCGCGTTGACGACGGCGAAGCAGACGTCCGGGCAAGCCTCGATCTCGTCGTCCTTCAGGCCGCGCCCGTCGATGACGAAGTAGATCGCGCCGGCGTCGCGGTCGGGCCGGGCGTCCAGCGGACGGGCCCGCAGGCCGCCGCCGAACGCGGTGGTCAGCATGCCGACGCCGGTCTCGTCCAGGATGTCCCACACGCGCGATTCATGGCTCATGCCTATCCAACAAACCGGGCCCGCCGCGAGTTCCCGGAAATGACCGCCCGGGCGGGGCACGTCGCCGGATGCCGCCGCAAAAGAAATGGCCGGCGCGGGGCCGGCCATTCGTGCGTCAGTGACAATGGCACGTGTGCGCCGGAAGTCTCGCTCAGACCTGCCGCTCGACCATTTCCTTCTTGAGCTGGGCGATCTGCTTGGCCGGGTTGAGGCCCTTGGGGCAGGCCTTCGAGCAGTTCAGGATAGTGTGGCAGCGGTAGAGCCGGAACGGGTCCTCGAGATTGTCGAGGCGCTCGCCGGCGCCTTCGTCGCGGCTGTCCTGCACCCAGCGGTTGGCCTGCAGCAGCGCCGCGGGCCCAAGATAGCGGTCCGAATTCCACCAATAGCTCGGGCAGGAGGTCGAGCAGCAGGCGCACAGGATGCACTCGTACATGCCGTCGAGCTTCACCCGGTCGTCGTGGCTCTGCTTCCATTCGGTGCCCGGCGTCGGCGACACCGTCTTCAGCCAGGGCTCGATGGAGGCGTATTGGGCGTAGAAGTTGGTCAGGTCCGGCACCAGGTCCTTAACCACCGGCTGGTGCGGCAGCGGATAGATGCGCACCGGCGCCTTGTTGTCGTCGATCGCCTTGGTGCAGGCGAGCGTATTGGTGCCGTCGATATTCATGGCGCAGGAGCCGCAGACGCCCTCGCGGCAGGAGCGGCGGAAGGTCAGCGTCGGATCGATGTTGTTCTTGATCCAGATCAGCGCGTCGAGAACCATCGGCCCGCAGTCGTGACGATCGACGTAATAGGTGTCGACGCGCGGGTTGCCGCCGTCGTCCGGGTTCCAGCGATAGACGCGGAACTCGGTTTCGGCGCCGGCGTTCTCGGCGTGTGGCCAGGTGCGCCCCTGCGTGACCTTGGAATTCTTCGGCAGCGTGAATTCGACCATGGCTATTTCCTAATAGACCGGCGGCTCTTTCAAAGCTCGCGTCAGTAGACGCGAGCCTTCGGCTCGATGTAGGCGATGTCGTTGGTCAGCGTGTAGGTGTGCACCGGGCGGTAGTCGATGCTGACCTCGCCCTTCTCGTTCATCCACGCCAAAGTGTGTTTCATCCAGTTCTGGTCGTCGCGGTCGGGATAGTCCTCGCGCGCGTGCGCGCCGCGACTTTCGGTGCGGTTCTGCGCCGAGTCCATGGTGACCACCGCCTGCGCCAGCAGGTTATCGAGCTCCAGCGTCTCGACCAGGTCGGAATTCCAGATCAGTGAACGGTCGCTGACATGGACGTCCGGCAAGCCGGCGTGGACGTCGTGGATCAGCTTGTGGCCTTCCTCCAGTACCTCGCCGGTGCGGAAGACGGCGCAGTTGTTCTGCATCACTTTCTGCATCTTCAGGCGCAGCTGCGCGGTCGGCGTGCCGCCGGAGGCGTGGCGGTACTTGTCGAGGCGGGCGAGCGCCTTGTCGGCGGAATCCTTCGGCAGCTCCGGCTGGCTGTCGCCGGGCGTGAGCAGCTCGGCGGCGCGGTGCGCCGCGGCGCGCCCGAACACGACCAGGTCGATCAGCGAATTGGAGCCGAGCCGGTTGGCGCCGTGCACCGACACGCAGGCCGCTTCGCCGACCGCCATCAGCCCGGGAACGATCGTGTCGGGGTTGTCGCCCTTCTTGGTCACCACCTCGCCGTGATAATTGGTGGCGAGGCCGCCCATGTTGTAGTGCACCGTCGGCAGCACCGGGATCGGCTCGCGCGTCACGTCGACGCCGGCGAAGATGCGCGCCGATTCCGAGATGCCCGGCAGCCGCTCGTGCAGGATCGCGGGATCGAGATGGTCGAGATGAAGGAAGATGTGGTCCTTTTCCTTGCCGACGCCGCGGCCCTCGCGGATCTCGATGGTCATCGAGCGCGAGACCACGTCGCGCGAGGCGAGGTCCTTGGCCGACGGCGCGTAGCGCTCCATGAAGCGCTCGCCCTCGGAATTGACCAGATAGCCGCCCTCGCCGCGTGAGCCCTCAGTGATCAGGCAGCCGGCGCCGTAGATACCGGTCGGGTGGAACTGGACGAACTCCATGTCCTGCAGCGGCACGCCGGCGCGTAGCGCCATGGCGTTGCCGTCGCCGGTCTGGGTGTGGGCGCCGGTGCAGGTGAAGTAGGCGCGGCCGTAGCCGCCTGTCGCCAGCATGGTCATGCTGGCGCGGAAGCGGTGGATCGAGCCGTCGTCGAGGTTGAGCGCCACCACGCCGCGGCAGCGGCCCTCGTCGTCCATGATCAGGTCGATGGCGAAGTATTCGATGTAGAACTCGGCCGAATGCTTGAGCGCCTGGCCGTAGAGCGTGTGCAGCATGGCGTGGCCGGTGCGGTCGGCGGCGGCGCAGGTGCGCTGCGCGGTGCCCTTGCCGAAATGGGTGGTCATGCCGCCGAACGGGCGCTGATAGATCTTGCCGTCTTCCTCGCGGCGCGAGAACGGCATGCCCCAATGCTCGAGCTCGTAGACCGCCTCGGGTGCGTTGCGGCACATGTATTCGATGGTGTCCTGGTCGCCGAGCCAGTCCGACCCCTTGACGGTGTCGTACATGTGCCAGCGCCAGTCGTCCTGGCCCATGTTGCCGAGCGCGGCGGCGATGCCGCCCTGCGCCGCGACCGTGTGCGAGCGGGTGGGGAACACCTTGGTGATGCAGGCGGTGCGCAGGCCCGCCTCCGAGCAGCCGACCACGGCGCGCAAGCCGGAGCCGCCCGCGCCGATCACCACCACGTCGTAGGTGTGGTCGGTGATGGGGTAGGCGCGCCCGTTGGCCGCCGTCGCCCCGCCGTTGCCTTTTCCGTTATTGGCCATGCCTACACTCCGAACGAGAGCTTGAGGATGGCGAAGGCGCAGGCGAAGCCGACCGCGAACACGAAGAAGGTATTGCCGATCAGCGCCAGGAACTTGCGCTTATCCTCGTGCACGTAGTCGACGATGATCTCCTGCATGCCGATCCACATGTGATAGCAGGTGTTGAGAATGAACAGCAGCATGATGACCGCGACGATCGGCGAGCCGAGAATCTGGATCACCGCCGCGTGGTTGCGGCCCATCAGCGCCATGACGATGACGATCAGCGCGATCGAGAGCGGAATGCCGGCGACCCCGGTCAGGCGCTGGTGCCAGAAATGGCCGGTGCCGGAGCGCGCGGCGCCGCGGCCGCGCACGCGGCGCATGGGAGTGACGATGTGGTCGGCGCCCTCGTTCATCGCGCGCCTCCCGCCATCAGGTAGCCGATGCCCCAGATCGCCAGCGTGACGGCGATGGAGCCGATCAGGTTGGTCAGCGCCAACATCTCGCGCTCGGCCGGCTCCAGGCCGTGCAGGGTGTCCCAGATCAGATGGCGGATGCCACCGAACATGTGGTGCACCAGCGCCCAGGTGTAGCCGAACAGGATGAGCTCGCCGACGAGGCTGCCGATGAACCATTGGAACGTGGCGTAGGCATTGGGCCCGGAGGCCGCCGCGATCAGCCACCAGGCGAGCAGCACCATCCCAAAATACAGCGCCGCGCCGGTAATCCGATGGACGATCGACATCATCATCGTCAGCATCGGCTTGTAGATCTGCAGGTGCGGCGAAAGCGGGCGTGGGCGCCGTGCGCCGGCAGCGGCTTGCGCCTCCAGTTCGGCCATCGTCTTTCTCCTCAACGCGCGTTGCCCGACGGTGCCGGACAGGTGCGATGGCTTCCTAACGAAACTTGTCATGCGCCGCAACGCACCAACCGGCATAAACCGCTGGCGACGCCGACGGCGCGGCGACTTCACGCTTGGCCGGCATCCCGACCGGCAATCCTTCCGGGTGTCCCGGGTCTCCCGCGCCAACCCCCGGCTCGACAACGCGGGCTCCAGAAGGGACCCGCGCGCGCCGATCCAGTGAGACAACCGCGTGCCGCAACCGGGGGGAATCGGGCGAAATCGTCAACCCGCGCCAGAGAACACCGGTTAACTTCTTGATTTGCGAAACATGGGCCCTAGAATATCGCTGTGCAATCTGTGTTTTAGATAGCCTGCCTTCGCGAAATAAGAAGGCAAAGGGTTCCCCAATGCGCTTCGACCTCACCGACCTCAACCTGTTCCGCCATGCCGTGGAGGCGGGCAGCATCACCCACGGCGCCATGCGCGCCAATCTCGCGCTGGCCGCGGCCTCGACCCGTATCCGCAAGATGGAGCTCGCCTTCGGCGCCGAGTTGCTGGTGCGCGGCCGCCAGGGCGTGACCCCGACCCAGGCCGGCCGCACGTTGTTGCAGCACGCGCGCGCCATCCTGGCGCAGACCGACAAGCTCAACGAGGACCTCACGCCCTATGCACGCGGGCTAGCCGGCCAGGTGCGCGTGCTGTCGAATACCAACGCACTCACCGAGTTCCTGCCGGAGACGCTGAGCTCGTTCCTGACAGCTTATCCCGACATCAGCGTCGACCTGGAGGAGCGGCTTTCCGACGAGATCGTCGGGCTGATCGCCGACGGCACCGGCGACATCGGCATCGTCGCCGGCACCGTCGATTACGGCGGTTTGCATGCGTTCCCGTTTCGCAGCGACCGCTTCGTTCTGGTCGTGGCCAAGAACCATCCCCTGGCGACGCGCACGCGCATCGGTTTCGCCGAGGTGCTCGACTGCGACATGGTCGGACTCGACCGCGCCAGCGCCATCCAGCGCTTCCTCGCCGACAAGGCCAACCGCATCGGCCGGCCCCTGCGCCTGCGCGTGCAACTGCGTTCATTCGACGCCATCTGCCGACTGGTGGAATGCAACGTCGGCGTCGGCATCGTGCCGGAAACCACGGTCGAGCGCGCCGCCGGCAACATGGCGGTCAAGGCGGTGCGGCTTACCGATCCCTGGGCGCTGCGCGAATTGACCATCTGCGTGCGCGACGAGAAGGCGCTGCCGCCCTACGCGCGGCAACTGGTGGATCATTTGAGGGCGAGCGTGTAGCGCTCACTTCGGCATCAGCACCCAGTAGTCGAGATCGAGAATCACGGCGGGATCATCCTTGTCGCCGTCCTTGAGGGGGAAATCGCCGCACGGCCTGTCCTTGGTTGCCACCGTGCGCAGGCGCAACGCGCCGACGTCCGAACGCCCCGGAATGTCCACGGTCTCCAGCACCTCCGACCAGGCAAACACCGTCAACCCCGCGAACAGCGGCGCCACGTGCCGCCCGCCGTTGATGGCCGCCACATGGAAGCCGTTGCCGAGGCCGTTGAACGACAGCGCCCGTGCCAGCGAAATGACATGGCCGCCATAGATCAGCCGGCGGCCGAAGCGACCTTGCGCCTCGGTGAACTGGTTGAAATGCACGCGCGCGGTGTTGTGGTAGAGGCGCGTGGCGATCATGTGCTCGGCTTCTTCCACGGTGATGCCGTCGACGTGGTCGATCCTTTCGCCGGCCTTGTAGTCGCCGAAGCGATAGGGGCTGCCGGCCAGCGCGGCGTCGTAGGCGGCCGCATCGAGCGGCGGGCAGGCCGCGCCGAGCGCGTCCGGCGCCACAACCTTCGGCAGCGCCGGCACGCTTTCATCCGGCGCCGGCGCGCTCTCGTCACGCTTTCGCACCATCACCCAGCGCGCGTAGTCGAGCACGCAATCGCCGGTCTCGTCGAAGCCGCGCGAGCGCACATAGACGATGCCGGTCTTGCGGTTGGAGTTTTCCTTCAGCCCGATCACCTCCGACACAGCATTCAGCGTGGTGCCGGGGTAGACGGCCTTGAGGAAGCGGCAGTCGGCATAGCCGAGATTGGCGACCGCGTTCAGCGAGACGTCCGGTACGGTCATGCCGAACACCATGTGGAATACCAGCAGGTCGTCGAGCGGCGCTTGCGGGTACCCGATGCTGCGCGCGAAGTGCTCCGACGACTGGACCGCGAAACGCGGGCCGAACAGCCCGTGATAGAGCGCCACGTCGCCGGTGGTGACCGTGCGCGGAGTGGCATGGCGAAGCTTTTCGCCGAGGCGGAAATCCTCGAAAAAATGGCCCGGATTGGTTTTGGGCGTCGTCGGGTCGGTCACTAACGGGCTCCTCTGTAGGCTTTCAGCCGGCGCGCCATTCTCACAGAACCGTGAGCCGAACGCCAGAATCCGACAAGGAGACCTGATGAGGGCGTGTGCGGGGGTGCGTGCTAGCCAAAGTGCCGCAAGGTCAAACCTCTGGAGGATCACGTCATGAAGAAGACCGTTCTGCTCTCCGCCATCCTGTCCGCCGCCATCGCCGGTGGCGTCGCGCTGGCACCGGCCGCTTTCGCCGACAGCATGAAGAAGGACTCGATGTCCAAGAGCGACAGCATGAAGAAGGACGAAATGAAGAAGGACTCCATGTCCAAGGACTCTATGTCGAAGGATTCGATGAAGAAGGACGACATGTCCAAGGATTCGATGAAGAAGGACGAGATGAAGAAGTAAGCGCGGCAGCGCCGGATCGGCCGGACCCGTGCATCCGCGGGCCCGGCCGGCCCGTATATGCGCCCGAGAGGCGACACGTTAGATTGTTCCAAGGTTCAAGGATTTGCCGCCAGGGATTCCTGCCATGACCGCCCAGCCCTTCAGCGAGACCGCCAAGGCTCAAACGATCCACCCCGCCTGGGTGCGCGTCTGCCATTGGATCAACGCCATCGCCATCCTGGTGATGATCGGCTCCGGCTGGCAGATCTTCAATGCGGCTCCCCTGTTCGACTTCTCTTTTCCGCGCGGCATCGCGCTCGGCAATTGGCTGGGCGGCGCGCTGCTCTGGCATTTCGCGGCCATGTGGCTGCTGGTGATCAACGGCCTTGTCTACGTGACGCTCGGCTTCGCCACCGGCCGCTTCCGCCGCAAGCTGTGGCCGATCGTGCCATCCGAGATTGTCGCCGACGTGAAGGCCGCGCTCACTTTCAAGCTCTCGCACGACGATCTCTCGCACTACAACGCCGTGCAGAAGGTGCTCTATGTCGGTATCCTGCTCGTGGCCGCGGTGATCGTCACCTCTGGCTTGAGTATCTGGAAGCCGGTGCAGTTCCAGGAGATCACCGCCCTCTACGGCGGCTACGACACCGCGCGCTGGGTGCACTTCCTCGCCATGAGTTCAATCGTGCTGTTCCTGGTGGTGCACGTGTCGCTCGCCGTGGTCGTGCCCAAGAGCCTGCGCGCCATGGTCATTGGGCGCTAGCGCGCGATCCCGAAAAGTGGGAACCGGTTTTCGGACCAGATCGCGCGCAAAAGAAAGCGAGAATTACGATGAAGGAACGCAAGCAAATCCCCGGCGTCGATCCCAAGCTCCTGGTCAAGGACGCCGTCAAGCTGATGCCCGATCCCGCGCGCCGTCGTTTCCTGCGCGGCGCGGCGACGCTCGGCGCGCTCACCCTGCTTACTGGCTGCAACGTCGTCAACGAAGACAGCGCCGAGAACGTGCTGAGCGTGGTTTCGCGCTTCAACGACCGGGTGCAGGCTTGGCTGTTCAACAAGAACAAGCTGGCGCCGACCTATACGGAAGCCGACATCACCCGGCCGTTTCCGTTCAACGCCTATTACAGCCTAGACGAGGCGCCGCGCATCGACCCCGCGACCTGGAAGCTGGAACTCGCCGGCATGATCGAAAACAAGAAGCCGTGGACGCTCGCCGAACTGCACGCGCTGCCGGAGCACTCGCAGATCACGCGTCATGTTTGCGTGGAAGGCTGGAGCGCCATCGGCTCCTGGCAGGGCGCGCGGCTGTCCGACTTCCTGGCGCGCATCGGCGCCGACACCAAGGCGAAGTACATTTTCGTCAAGTGCGCCGAGGGCTACACCAACACCATCGATATGGAGACCGCGCTGCACCCGCAGACGCAGATGTCGTTCAAGTTCGACAACAAGCTGCTGCCGCGCGCCTACGGCTTTCCGATGAAGATCCGCATGCCCACCAAGCTCGGCTTCAAGCAGCCGAAATACGTGGTGGCCATGGAGGTGACCAACGTCAACCGCGGCGGCTATTGGTCGAACCAGGGGTACAATTGGTTCAGCGGGTTGTAGCGCTTTGCACGATGCGGTTGTTGGAACCGGGGCGAGCGGCGCGTAATAGAAGTTCGCAATCGCTCGATAAAAAACGAAGGCCAACGCAACATTAAATGTTGCTCATCTTCATGCGCCCCCATCGAATGTTGCTTGGAAGCATTCAAGAAAGGAAGTTATGAACCTCCCGGGAAAATAGTACCTAGTGGAGGTTCGCTGTGTCTGTAAATGCGCAAGGGGGCGCACAACCGACCGATAGAGAAATCCTCGGCTATAGCCGATGGGTCGTCTTCATTGCCGCCTTTCTGTCGATGGCGGTCATTAGTCCCTACGAATACGCGTGGAGCTCGATGTCGGGACACATCGGGGGCATCTACCATTGGTCGCACACCCAGATCGGGTGGATGTTCACGCTGTTCGTGATCTTCGAGTCGTTCGGCACGCTGCCGGGCGGCATCCTGCGCGACAAGTTCGGGCCGCGTTGGGTGACCGCCATTGCCGGCCTTATCGGCGGCCTCGGCATTTATGCGACGTCGCTCGGGCCGTCCTACGGCATGGTGCTCGTCGTTTGGTGCATCGGCGCCTTGTTCGCCGGCTTCGTCTACAACACTGCCGTGACCACGGCGAACAAGTGGTTCCCGGACAAGCGCGGCGTCACCGCCGGCCTGATCGCCGGCGCGTTCTCGTGGGGCTCGCTGCCCTTCATCTTCCCGATCCGCGCGATCCCGAAGACGGCGCCAGACGCCACCTTCTTCCACGTCATCTACGTCATGGCGGCGATCATCGGCTGCGTGTGCATCGTCGCCGCGATGTTCATGAAAGACCCGCCCACCGGCTGGCGTCCTCCGGGCTGGGTGCCGCCGAAGCATCTCGAGCGCAACACTCATCACCAATACACCCTGGGTGAAGCGCTCTCGACCTGGCAGATGTGGGTGCTGATCCTGTCGTTCATTCTGATCTCCAGCGCCGGCCTCGCCGGCGTCAGCAAGATCGTGAAGTACTCGAACAGCTTCCACTTCACCGCGGCGGCGGCGACCGCGGCGGCCGGTGGCATCGCCATCTTCAACGGTCTCGGCCGGGTGAGCCTGGGCACGCTGTCCGAGCGCATCGGCCGCGAAAACGCGATGATCATCAGCTACATCCTGACCGGGGTGTTCCTGGCCGTGACCATCGTGGCCGGCGAGGCGCACAGCGAATCGCTGTTCGTCCTCACCGCCATCCTGGCCGTTTTCTTCTGGGGGCCGCTGTTCTCGTTGTTCCCGGCGGTGATCGGCCACTATTTCGGTGACATGTCGGCCGGCTCGAACTACGGCCTGCTCTATGCCCTCGCCAAGGGATCGGGCGGTATCTACGGCGGCGTGCTGTCCGCCGTGTTGATCACACAGCACGGCTATCCCGTTGCCATGGGCGTGGCCGCGGTCATGGCCGTCGTTGCCGGGCTGCTGATCATCCCGTTGAAGGCCAGGCCGCCGGTCTGGCACGGTAACGCGCGGGTTCATCCGGGTGCCGCGCCGGCTGAATAGGCCGACAGGGTCGAACGTCCGCGATGCCAGCCGTGCCATCCGGTGCGGCTGGCATTTGCGTGTCTGCGCGGCTCACACCGTCGCACTGCCCTCGTAGAGGAAGGTCAGCACCTTGGGGCCCGGTAAATAGCCGGTGTCGACCTGGCCGACGCGCAAGCCCGCCGCCGGCATCCGGTCGACGATCCGGCGCGTCAGATGGCAGCCGCCGGACAGCGGCAGCCAGAACGGCTCCAGCCGCTGCTGCCAGCGCGCGACGCCGGCGTCGGGCGCGCGGCCGTGCTCGACGAACAGCAGCCGCCCGCCGGGCTTGAGTACCCGGCGCATCTCGCGCAAGGCCGCGTCGATGTCGGGGATGCTGCAGCCGACCCAGGTCATCAGCACCGTATCGACGCTTTTGGCGTCGAGCGGGATCTGCTCGGCGGAGGCTTCGAGGAACGCGGTCGGCATCGGCCCTTTCGCCGCCGCGCGCCGCGCCATCGCGATCAGGGGTGGCGAGGGCTCGAGCGCGAACACGCGGCGGGCCTGGGGGCCGTAATACGGGAAATTGAGCCCCGAGCCGATGCCGATCTCCAGCACGTCGCCTTCCGCGGCGCCGACAACGCGCTCGCGCGGCGGGCGCAGGCGCTTGTTGCGCATCGCCAGATGGCAAAGCCGGGGCATCAGCCAGCTATCGTAGAATCCCATGGAAACCGCTCCGTGCGGGCGTCCGCCGCCATTGAAGCCGGCCGTTATGGTGGGACCATGACGGCGCCTTGCCAAGGGCGGCGCGGGCCTTTAGCAATCCGGCAGCAACCGTCATGGCCGGGCTTGTCCCGGCCATCCACGTCTTTCCTGCCGCGATATAGCAAAGGCGTGGATGCCCGGCACAAGGCCGGGCATGACGTCGGAGCCAAAGTTCCAAGCGAGGCGCCCCCATGGCAACCCACAATCTCCTGCTGCTCCCCGGCGACGGCATCGGCCCGGAAGTGATGGCCGAGGTGAAGCGGCTGATCGAATTCTTCAACGCCAAGGGCCCCGACACGTTCGCCACCGAAGACGATCTGGTCGGCGGCGCCTGCTACGACGCCCATCAGGTTTCGGTCACCGACGAGACCGTGGAAAAGGCCAAGACCGCAGACGCCGTCATCTTCGGCGCCGTGGGCGGGCCGAAGTGGGACAAGGTGCCTTACGAAGCCCGCCCCGAGGCGGGCCTCTTGCGCCTGCGCAAGGATCTGGCGCTCTACGCCAACCTGCGCCCAGCCGTGACCTATCCGGCGCTCGCCGACGCCTCCGCCCTCAAGCGCGAACTGGTCGAAGGCCTCGACATCATGATTTTGCGCGAGCTCACCGGCGGCGTCTATTTCGGCGAGCCCAAGACCATCACCGATCTCGGCAACGGCCAGAAGCGCGCCGTCGATACCCAGGTCTACGACACCTACGAGATCGAGCGCATCTCGCGCGTCGCCTTCGAGCTCGCCCGCAAGCGGCGCAACAAGGTCACCTCCATGGAAAAGCACAACGTCATGAAGACCGGCGTGCTGTGGAAGGAAGTGGTCTCGCAGGTGCACGCGCTCGAGTTCAAGGACGTACAACTCGAGCACCAGCTCGCCGATTCCGGCGGCATGCAGCTCGTGCGCAACCCGAAGCAGTTCGACGTCATCGTCACCGACAACCTGTTCGGTGACATCCTGTCCGACATCGCCGCCATGCTGACGGGCTCGCTCGGCATGCTGGCCTCCGCTTCGCTCGGCGAGGTCGACCCCAAGACCCGGAAGCGCAAGGCGCTCTACGAGCCGGTGCACGGCTCGGCGCCCGACATCGCCGGCAAGGGCGTCGCCAACCCGATCGCCATGATCGCGTCGTTCGGCATGGCGCTGCGCTATTCCTTCGATCTGGGCCAGGAAGCCGACGCCATCGACCGGGCGATCGCGGCGGTTCTCGACAAGGGCCTGCGCACCGGCGACATCATGTCGGCGGGCTGCAAGCAGGCGACGACCGCGGAGATGGGCTCGGCGATCCTGGCGGAGCTGGAGACGATCTTGGGGTGAAGCTATTTTTCCCGGGCGCGGCGCAGCACATGAGCGGTGCGCCGCAGGCCCGGAATCCCGGTCAAGAAGAACTATAACCGGGGCCCGAGATCGGCAGCGCAATATTGCGCTTCACTTCATGCTGCGCAGCATCCGGGGCACGAGGTCGTGCGCAATAAAAAACGCGGGCGCCAAGCCCGCGTTTTTCATTTCCTAAACCCGCCTTCGCTCACCAGTTGAAATCCAGCCACGGATTGCGCCTGCCCGACAGCGTCCATGGGCCCGGCAAGGCAGTTCCTTGGTCGCCGTAGGCGGTGTGGCCGAGCACGTCGTCGGCGCGCTGGTTCGGCGTCTGGATGTAGTCGAGCTGGCTGCGCTCGCTCGGCAGCGGGGTGGTGCCCGGGTCGAGATAGGAGCGCTTCTGGATGATGATGCGGGTGTGGGTCTTGCCGTCTTCGTCGCGGGTGATGACGATAGTATGGTCGCGGTTGGCGTAGACGCGCTTGCCCCGCGGTGCCGCATTGGCCGGCGCGGCCATGAGGCCCAGGGCTCCGGCAAACGCCAGCACGGCGGCGATGGTGGTCAAGCGCATGGTGCGTCCTCGCGAGAATCCCTAAATCAAATTGAGTTTAGCCCGCTTCGGTTCCCCGGAACAGCCAAATTCACAGCAATTCGGCCGTGTTGACCACTAAGTCGCAGCGCGTGGCGCGGTGAACACGGTTGCCGTCAGGGTCCGATGCGCCGCTGTGTCAGCCCCTTCTCCGCCGCCTTCCACAATGTGCGGTATTTCGGCGTCGGCGCCAGCAGCGGGTCGTGGCCGCCGCAGAACCCGCGGGCGAGCGCGGCGCGGGCGAACAGCGCGCCGACCTTGGGTTGGCTGCCCGCCGACAGCAGCGTCAGCCGGTCGAGGGCGCAGGCGAGCGTCGTGCGGGCGACGAAGGCGCCGCCGCGGCAGAAGCGGCCGGAAATCTGCAGCCGCGGATCATCGTACTGCCGCACGAAGCCCAGGCAGTGGCGCGGCGTGCCGCGGCTCGAGTCGAAGGCGATGATAGCCAGCGGCCCGAACTTGCTCACGAGCGGTGCCTCGCTTGCCATATTGACCGGGCCGAGCGCGGCGGCGCTATGGGCGATTTCGGCGGTGGCGGCGGGAAAATGGCTGATTTCCCGCCCCGGCCGGTAGATTTGAACCGCCAGGTAGGGATCGGCGCCGTCGGGGTCGCCCAGGCTGAGGATATCCTGGCGCCCGCCGCCTTCGGCGTTGTAGCGGATCGTGTAATGGGCCGGCGCGTCACCGGCTTCCGGAATCGACAGCGCGAAGGCCGGAAACGGCTTGCGGATGGTGGTCCAGGGATCGCGCGGCGGCGCCGTCAGCGCCTGGCGCACGGGGCCGGCCTCAAAAAGTTGGGTCGCGGCCATGGACAGCACGGCCGCCGCCCCCAGATAGGCAAGCATGCGCACCAGGGTGCCGGAAAGCTCGTCGCGCCATGAGTGCAGGGCGGGGTGCATACGCCACCACTTTGCTGCGGTCGTCCTGCCGACGTTGTCTTGCTAACGTTGTCTTGACTTCAATTCTCGCTTAGAAGCCCTGCCGTCCGGTTGCGTTGGCGCACAACCGCGCGGTTAAATTTTTCGGAGAGTTAACAATGGGTTACAAGGTCGCGGTGGTCGGTGCCACCGGCAATGTCGGACGCGAAATGCTGTCCATCCTGGCCGAGCGGAAATTCCCCGCCGACGAGGTGGTGGCGCTCGCCTCCCGCAAGAGCATGGGCCAGGAGTGCTCGTTCGGCGACAAGACCCTGAAGGTGAAGGCGCTCGACCACTACGACTTTTCCGACGTCGACATCTGCCTGATGTCGGCCGGCGGCTCGGTGTCGAAGGAATGGTCGCCCAAGATCGGCGCGCAGGGGGCGGTGGTGATCGACAACTCATCGGCCTGGCGCATGGACCCGGACGTGCCGCTGATCGTGCCGGAAGTGAACGCCGACGCGGTCAAGGGCTTCACCAAGAAGAACATCATCGCCAACCCGAACTGCTCGACCGCGCAGCTCGTGGTCGCACTCAAGCCGTTGCACGATGCGGCCAAGATCAAGCGCGTGGTGGTGGCGACCTACCAGTCGGTGTCGGGCGCCGGCAAGGACGCGATGGACGAACTGTTCTCGCAGACCAAGGCGGTGTTCACGCTCGACGAGATCGAGAACAAGAAGTTTCCCAAGCGCATCGCCTTCAACGTCATTCCGCACATCGACGTGTTCATGGAAGACGGTTACACGAAGGAAGAGTGGAAGATGGTGGTCGAGACCAAGAAGATTCTCGACCCAAAGATCAAGCTCACCGCCACCTGCGCGCGGGTGCCGGTGTTCGTCGGCCATTCTGAAGCAGTGAATATCGAATTCGAGAATCCGATTTCGGATGACGAGGCGCGCGAGATTCT
Organism: uncultured Pseudomonadota bacterium; assembly: GCA_963829755.1. GTDB lineage: Bacteria > Pseudomonadota > Alphaproteobacteria > Rhizobiales > Xanthobacteraceae > Pseudolabrys. The sequence continues at coordinate 259,251 of CAWHJV010000006.1, forward strand.
GCGCAAGGCGCCGGGCTGCATGGTCATCGATAAGCGCGAAGCCGGCGGCTACACGACGCCTTACGAATGCGTCGGCGAGGACGCGACCTATATCAGCCGCATCCGCACCGACCCGACCGTCGACAACGGTCTCGAGATCTGGGTGGTGGCCGACAACCTGCGCAAGGGCGCGGCGCTGAACGCGGTGCAGATCGCCGAAGTGCTGATCAATCGCAAGCTGATCGAAGCCAAGAAGAAGGCGGCGTAAGGCGTAGCCTCGGCGTCCGGTCCGGGGCGGCCGAACCAATCTCCGTTCATTCCCGCGCAAGGGCGAATCCAGGGGCCAAGTCGTAAAGTCTCTACTCTTGGCTCTGGATCCCCGTTTTCGCGGGGACGAACGGTCAGCAGTGCTTCGCCGTTCTTTGTCGGCTCACCCCGCCTGCGCGGGCCGCGCGAAACGCGGGGCCGTTTCCTTGTCGTCCATGCGCTCGGCCAGTTGCTGGAAGCTGGAAAAAGCGGCGTGGCGCTCGTTGTAGAACGCGATAACCCGCTGCGCGGTGTCGGCGCGCAGCTTGTCGAAGCTGCGCCGGGTGGCCTCGATCTCCTGCTGCGGCATGCCGCCAGGCCCCCGCCGCATGACGCAGATCTCGCGCGTGGTCGGCCACGACAGCCCGGCGGCCCGGGTCAGCAGCAGCAGAAAGTCGTTGTCGCCGCGGCGGTCGGCCATGACGCCGGCGACCAACTCGCGCGGCGTGCGGCAGAGCGCGGCCAAGGCCGCGATGGTGTCGTCGCGGCGGCCGGTGGCGGCGAGCTCGTGCACGATGGCGTCGGGCGGCCGGCCGCTCAGGCGCATGGCGTCGAAACCGCCGCCGCCATTGTCGCGCGCCGGCGGCGCGTCGACCGCCTGCCCGGTGATGCCGGTCAGCACCGCCTGCACCTCGCGCACCATGTCGGGGTTGGCGGCCACCAGCTTCTCGAACACCACGCGCGAGGCCTTTGAGATCAGCGTCTGGAAATGCCCGCGCGGGATGTCCTTGCGCGAGCCGACGCAAGTCCCCAGCGCCTCGTCGTCGATCGAGCGGTCGACCAGCGCGCCGTAGCCGCGCTCGGAGAAGCGGGCGCCCGCATTGCCGGCGACCGACAGCACGACCGCGCGGTTGCCGCGCGCGACCAGCACGTCGCTGACGGTCTCGCTCAAGCTGGCGCGCTTGGAGATGGCGAGCAGGCGGTCCTGGCTGTCTTGGTTGTCCTGGCGCTGATCGCCGGCGATCTCCAGCAGGTCGCGCTCGCTCAGGCGCGGCGATTGGCGCAGCACCGGCTCGGCCACTTCAATGGCCTTGTCCTGGGCGAGCTGGCGGATGGTGACGGGCGGCGCGTTCTCGACCGGCGCCAGCCTGGCGGCGAGCTCGGCGCGCGCGCGCATTTCGATGCGCTCGGCGAGCCGCGAGATGACGCCGTCGAACAGGTCGATCTGCGCGTCGGAATAGCCTTTGGCGCCGATCAGGAACAGATCGGTGACGTGGCGGAGGATTTCCAACTGCTTGCCGGGCGAGCCGGAGACGAAGCTGCCCTCGAGATTTTCGATAACCGATCGATCGAGCATGCGGAAAAGGGTTCCGTTGACCTGATCCGCGAGAGGTAGCAGCGGGAGCTTACCATCATGTTAGACGAGTCCCGCGCATTGTCCGTAACAAGGCGCAAGCCGGCGACGGTTAATCGCCGGTGCGCGATGGCGCGATCAATTGAACCGAAGGCGGTTCAAAACCGCGGCGCGGCGAAAGCCTTGGCATGCGCGCCGGCGGCGACCGGCACGAATGCGCCACGTTCACGGTCGAATACCGTGAGCTCGCCGGTGGCGACCCCGAAATAGGCGCCGTGCAGCGCGAGCCGGCCGCGCTCGACCAGGATACTCACGCACGGGAAGGTCATCAGGTTATCGAGCGTTTGCACGACCGAAGCCTGCTCCAGCCGGGTGAGATAATCGACGAGTGGCGCGTCGCCGCGCGGGCCGACCGTTTTGCCGGCGGGCGCGATCAGCGACATCCATTGGCCGATGAAGTCGCCCGGCGACAGCGGCGCGGCGTCCTCGGCGAAGGCGCGGATGCCGCCGCATTGCGCGTGGCCGAGCACCACGATGTGCTTCACCTTCAGCGCCTGCACGGCGAATTCGAGCGCGGCCGACACGCCATGCTGCTGGCCGTCGGGCTGATAGGGCGGCACCAGGTTGGCGACGTTGCGCGCCACGAACAATTCGCCCGGCCGCGCGTCGAAGATCACTTCCGGCGACACCCGCGAGTCGCAGCAACCGATCACCATGGTCTCGGGGCTTTGGCCGCGCTCGGCGAGATCGCGGAAGCGGGTCTGCTCCACCGGCAATCGGTCGCTCAGGAACGCGGTGTAGCCGTCGATCAGGCGCTGGGGGAAGGTCATGACCTGAGCTCCGCGGGTGTTTCCGACGTTACGGACGATATGGTGGCCGCCGCTTACCACCTTTTGGCACGCTTGAGCCAGATAAAATGACACGCGCAACCGCGCGTCTAGAGTTCATCGTGCGTCAAGCCAACCCGAAGGAGAGAAGCATGACGAAGCGCTTGTACAAAGGGACGGTTCTCCTGGGTGCAACACTCTTGCTGGTTCCGGTCGCGGTCCATGCGCAAGGCTCGGACATCGGCAAGACCGAGTACAACAATAGCTGCGCGGTTTGCCACGGCACCAGTGGCAAGGGCAACGGCCCGCTGGCCGCAGCGCTCAAGCCGAAGGTGGCCGACCTGACGACCATCAGGAAAAGGAATGGCGGCGTCTTCCCGTTCGAGCGGGTCTACGACATTGTCAGCGGCAGCAAGATGGTCAGCGGGCACGGAACCCGCTTCATGCCGGCGTGGGGCCAAATCTACAACGACAAGGCGCCGCAAAGCGGGCCGGGCGGCGCCGAGGATGATGGCAACTCCTACGTACGCGGCCGCATCCTGGCGCTGATCGGCTATCTCGACAGCCTGCAAGCGAAGTAGCCGCTTACGCCCAGATCGCCATCGGCAAGCCATGGGCGTCGCGCGGTGCGGGATCGGGAAACGGTCGCGCCAGGCCCGCGTGCAGGCGCCGGGCGATGGCGGCGCAGGCCAGCGCGTCGACGACGTCGTCTGCCGCCGCGGCTTTGGGGGCGTTGGCCTCTATTAGGGCGCGCGGCAGTTTGGCCACGCGCAGCAGCTCGCGGCGCAGCGCGAGGCCGGGCGGGTAGGGGCGGCTCTTCACCTTCTTCGGCTCGTCCAGCGCGCGCTCGCCGTTCAGTCGCCAGAACGCGACTTCCGGGTGCACCTCGTAGACGCGCTTAGCCAGCGCGGGATCGGCGCGCAGCGCGGCATCCACCTCACGGATCTTGGGCGCGATGTTGAACAACTGCTTCGACACCTTGCGCGGCGGTTCCGACGTATCGAGGGCGACGCGGCAGGCTTCGGCATAGTCGTCGGCGTAGATCGCCGCGCGCGACGGCACCGAGAATACCGACGACTGCCGCGCGCCCAGCAAGGGCCGCACCGCGTTCTCGGCCGCGCGTCCGCCGGCGCCGGCGCGTTCGGGCAGGCCGATGGGCATGTCGACGGCGACGATGGCCGGCCGCTCCGGCGCCGCCAGCACGTCGGCGAAGCGTGCGAACACCGCCAGCCGGCCCGCGTCGCCCGCCGGCCGCACGAAGGCCGCCACCCAGCCGCCGCGACAGCCGTCGACGCCGGCCAGCCATACGTTTTCGAGCGCAGCCGTCATTGGTGGACAGTGGCACGCGTCTCGCCCAAACGGTAGGCTGAGCCGTGACACAGGGAGTGACTTGAATGACCATCCGCCCGCGCCGCAGCGTGCTCTACATGCCCGGCTCCAACGCCCGCGCGCTTGAGAAGGCGAAAACGCTCGCCGCCGACGGCGTCATCCTCGATCTGGAGGATTCGGTCGCGCCCGACGCCAAGGAAGCCGCGCGCGCGCAGGTCTGCGCCGCGGTGAAGGCCGGCGGCTTCGGCGCGCGCGAGGTGTTCATCCGCGTCAACGGCATCGACACGCCCTGGCATGCCGACGATCTCGCCGCGGCGGCGGCCACGGCGCCGGACGCCATCCTGGTGCCCAAGGTGCAGGAGGCCGAAACGGTCGAACTGATCGGCCGTCGCCTGCTCGACATGGGCACCGACCGCCGGACGCGGCTGTGGGCCATGATCGAGACCCCGCTCGCCATCTTCAATATTCTCTCGATCGCCGCGCAGGCGCGCGATTCCGAAACGCGGCTGACCGGCTTCGTCATGGGCACCAACGATCTCGCCAAGGAAACGCGCGCGCGCCTGGTGCCCGGCCGCGCGCCCATGCTGGGCTGGCTGTCGACCTGTCTCGCCGCCGCGCGCATCCACGGGCTCGATATCCTCGACGGCGTCTACAACGACCTCGGCAATGCCGACGGGTTCGAGATGGAATGCGCGCAGGGCGTCGAATTCGGTTTTGACGGCAAGACGCTCATCCACCCCAACCAGATCGCGCCGTGCAACGCGGCGTTCTCGCCGTCCGACGACGAGGTCGCCTGGGCGCGCAAGATGATCGCTGCCTTCGATGCGCCGGAGAACAAGGGCAAGGGCGTGGTATCCATCGACGGCCGCATGGTCGAGCGCCTGCACGCCGACATGGGCCGCCGCACGGTCGCGATCGCCGAGGCGATCGCGGCACGGGGTTGAGCGGACCGGCTCAGCTTTGTCTGGCGGGCCTGACGATGGGCCGCAGCCGCATCACTTGGCCACAGCGAACTGCTCGATGAGTGCGCGCGTTCGCACGCTTGTGGATGGAACTTCCTTGGCAAGCTCTGCTTTTACGAACTTCTGGGTGCGCGCATCTAGGGTTGGATAAACTGATTTCAAGATCAGCACGGAATTAAAGATACTGTCGCTGTTAGTGCTGTCGCGGATCGTTTGCAGGACCGGCATGACCATGCGTTTGTCCTTGAGCTGAAACATGAATTCGGCGGCTTGCAGCCGCACCGTCTTGTCGTTGTCGGCCGTCGCTGCAGCCAGCAGCTTGAGATCGGAATCCGATAGCATCCCTGCTATCGTTGTATTTTGCGCGGGATTCTCGCGCAGCATGCCGTTCAGGCTGTACACGACGCCCAGCTTGATCCGATACCGGTCCGGCGCCTTTTGAAACGCGTTGAGCATGGGCTTCACGGCGGCGGGACCCAGCGACACCAGGTCGTCGCGCGCGTTGCGCCGGATGGCCACCTGGGGTGACGTGAGATCCTGGATCAGAAATTTAATTTTAGGATGTACCGTCGTCGATTGCGCGCGTGCGCGACCAATGAATAGGGCGGACGCCGCGAAGGGTCGAGCCCGGTTGCGTGTCTGTTTGATGAGCGCTTCGTTCAGGCGGTTGCGCTCCTTAAAGATGACCCGCTGCCCGTCGGTCACGACCCTGCGGTCGTAATCGAGAACCCATTTTATGACTTGGTAACGCGAGTTGCCGAAATAGCGCTTGGCAATGTCGTCACCATTGCCGTCCAACTGAAAGAACTCCTTGCCTGGTCCCTCGTCAGTGGTGTCCACCTGCAGTCGAATTTGTGGGTTCGCGAAATGGCGTTTGAGAATCACGAATTCGATCGCTCGCGTATTGCGGTTGCGGAACGTGTAGAGGGGGCGGTCATCGACGATGCGCAGATCGGCAATCTTCCGTATGGGAATGGCGATTTGGCCGCGCATCAAAAACGCATTCTTGGACGGCACATATTGCATGAGAATGAGAAATAGAATGATTGCCATCGCGCCGGCGCCGCTGGCCGACGCGCCGCGATATTTCCAGGCCGCGTTCGATCCGATCATGACGAGAATGATCCCGAAGCCGACACATATGGCTAGGGCGCCATAGATCGCCTCAAGGTCCTCGAAGATGACGATCCACGCTCCGGCTGCCGCAATAGCCAGCCCGATAAGGACGACCAAGATCGCCGTGCCTGAAAGCCTAAAAGATGTCTGGGCCTGCGGCCCATGACCGTCCAAATGATGCGCGCTCATCGAAGCCTCCCGAAGTAGCATTCGCCCCGAGGCATTCCGACGATTGGCTTGCTTACATTCGTAATTCTACAGCGGATTGAAATGGGGGTTGTCGTACGATGGTACCTCGTTGGCCGGCCGTATTGCCGAGATTCCCATTTCGGCGAATGCCAAGATTTAGTCTCGCCTGGAATAGGTGACGTCGACCAGAGGCAAGGGGCATCATGCGAACTATGTGAGCGGGTGCTAGTGGAGCGAATTTGACATTTGATACCCACTTGCAGCGGGCCACTCATCAAATGTCAAATTCAAAGCTCCACTAGAATCAAATAGTAGCTATTGGTCCCTTGATTCCGACATTTGCTCCGGAGCTTGCTGCAGCGGGACGCAAATGTCGGAATCGGACCGCTAGCTAACCGCCGCTCACGCGAACACGACTTCCGCCGCGCGCACCGGCACCGTAAAGACCAGATCGCCCCGCACGTCGCGCACCTGGATCTCGGAGCCGGCGCATTCGTCCTTCTCCGTACAGGCGAGGTCCATGGATACCGCTTCCGCCATGTCGCGGGCCTCTTCCGGGCTCCAGAAATAGCGCCCGTGGAAGTCGTGGGTGCAAGCGGTGTTGCAGATGATGTCAAAGAAATACCGCGTCATGATCGGCTGCCCTACGTGATTTCCCTCTTGCTGGGATCGAACTCGTAGCGGCAATCCGTTGGCGGCGCGTTAGAATGATAAGTGGCGTTTTAGTGGGCTAAAGGCGATTCAAAAACATTTAGAATTGCGCCGATCGTGATCGGCGCGAGCTCTTAAGGCATACTCGCGCGATGCGGCCTTACGTCCCCTCTCCCCAACCGAACTCGGGTTTACCCGCGTTCGGCGACTTATGGCGTGGGAGAGCGGCGGCGAATGGCGATGACAGGAAGAGTGGCGGCGTTTTTATCTCACGCCCAGGGCCGCGCTTCGGCGACTTTCTTCTCGTAGGAGACGATCTGCTCCTGCTTCTGCTTGGTCAGGCCGATGTCGTCGAGGCCCTTGAGCAGGCAGTGCTTGCGGAACGGATCGATCTCGAATTTGACCGTGCCGCCGTCGGGGCCGCGGATCACCTGCTCCTCGAGATCGACGGTCAGGGTCGAGTTGGCGCCGCGGTCGGCGTCGTCGAACAGCTTCTCCAGATCCTCCGGCGAGACGCGGATCGGCAGGATGCCGTTCTTGAAGCAGTTGTTGTAGAAGATGTCGCCGAACGAGGTGGAGATCACGCAGCGGATGCCGAAATCCATCAGCGCCCACGGGCGCGTGCTCACGGCTCGAGCCGCAGCCGAAGTTGTCGTCGGCGACCAGGATCTTGGTGTTGCGATAGGCCGGCTTGTTGAGCACGAAATCCGGGTTCTCGGAGCCGTCGTCCTTGTAGCGCATCTCGGAGAACAGGCCCTTGCCGAGGCCGGTGCGCTTGATGGTCTTCAGGTACTGCTTGGGAATGATCTTGTCGGTGTCGACGTTGATCATCCTGAGCGGCGCCGCGACGCCTTCGAGAACCGTGAACTTTTCCATTTTGGCTGAACTCCCGGCCGCTCCGCAAATGGAGGCCCCCTGCTTCTAAATCACCCGCCGGGAGGGTCAATAGCGCGGCCCGGCGGGCTGGCATGCGCTCGCGCGCCGGCGCGGCGCAAGTCAGTCCGCCCCCGCCTCGATCGCCTCCATGTCGTCGTCGGAGAAGCCGAAATGGTGGCCGATCTCGTGCACCAGAACGTGGCTGACGATGGCCTCCAGGCTGTCCCCGCCATGCACGCTGCCTTGGCGCCAATAGGCCAGGATCGGCTGGCGGTAGAGCCAGATCATATTGGGCATCAGCCCGGAGACGCCGGTCTCGGGCCGGAACGGCAGGCCGATGCCCTGGAACAGGCCGAGCAGGCCGTAGGGGCTGGCGATCCCCATATGCGCCAGCACTTCGGGGCTCGGGAACTCGTCGACCCGGATCACCAGGTCCTCGCACAGGGCGCGGAAGTTCGCCGGCAGCCGGGCGAAAGCACTGGCCGCCATGGCTTCGAATTCGGCGAGCGACGGCGGATCGCCGTGGGCTCCGGGCGGACGGTGCGGGCGCTCGTGGGGCGGGCTCATTTGGGGGTCATCTAGGGGCTCCCGCGGCCGCCACCAAGCGGTTGACGGCAAGCCTGGATTGCGCGACGTTAACCATAATTATGGCGTGTTTTTTTGTGCAAATCTCGTGGTGAGTGTGATGTTGCGTCGCCCCAGCCTGTTCGGCCTTCTGGTCCTGATCGGCGCCCTGGTGGTCGCCTTCTCGGGCCCCGCCTCGGCGGAATTCTTCACCTGCAGCCAGCGTCCCGGCCAGCTCCTCTACAGCTACAGCGGCACGCCGGGTCAGTACAGCGGCCGGCGGCACAGCTACAGCGCGCCGCGTGCCTACAGCGCCCCGCGCCGCTATAGCCGCGCCAGCAGCCGCTACTACCGTGCCGGATCGTCGCGCTATCGCCGCCATGCGAGCTATTACGGCGGCGCGCGTTATTGGAATGGCCGCTAGCGGCTGTTAGGGTCGCGCGTTCTTATCAGGGAAGCGCGCGATGTCTGCAATGAGGTTCGGTCTGGTCTTGTTGGCGTCCGCGGCCGTCTTGCCGGCCGGCGGGTTGCTGCCGGCCGCGGCCCAGAACAGCCATCGCACCATCGAACAGTTGGCCGCCCAGCGCCGGCCGGTGATCGTCGTTCATCCGCGCCGCCGCCTCGGTCCCAACGCCACGCGCCATTGCGTCGCTTGGCTGGCGAAGCGGAACTGGCCGAACGGCCAGGTCGTGCTCACGCCGCAGAAGCGCTGCTGGTGGGAAGACTGACGCGTTACGAGGCGAAGCGGGAACCGGCTCGCCGCCCGGAAGCGCGATGGGGTCAGATTCTCGCCCGCAGACCGTTTGCGTTTCACCAAAACCTTGTTGGCAATCGTTCGTTATCCTTCGCGCCAATCCCCGGGGTTGAGTGGGCAACGCAGGACCGATGATGTCGAAGCGGACAAGGATCGTCGTGGGGGCCGCGCTCGCGGCGGGCATCATGCTGGCGCTTTCCGGCGGCGCGCGGGCGCAGGCGCGCGGTCACGGTGGCGACACGGCCGACAGGACCTATCCGCCCTCCCATTACAAGCCGCCACCGGCCTATCGCCCGCCGCGCCATTGCGACTGGGTGAGCGAGCGCTACCGGTGGCACGGCGGCTGGCACTGGCGCCGCGTGTGGCGGTGTCGGTGAAGAGCTGGCCCCTGAAACAGGAAAGGCCCGCCGGTCAGGCGGGCCTTCTGATTCCGGCGCTTGAAGGGTGCGCTACTTCCACTCGCGCACGTCGACGAAGTGCCCGGCGATGGCCGCCGCCGCCGCCATCGCCGGCGACACCAGATGCGTGCGGCCCTTGTGGCCCTGGCGGCCTTCGAAGTTGCGGTTCGAGGTCGAGGCGCAGCGCTCGCCGGGCGAGAGCTTGTCCGGGTTCATGGCAAGGCACATGGAGCAGCCCGGCTCGCGCCAGTCGAATCCGGCGGCCTTGAAGATCTTGTCGAGGCCTTCGGCTTCCGCCTGCTCTTTCACCAGCCCGGAGCCCGGCACGATCATGGCGTTGACGTTGCCGTTGACGGATCTGCCGTTCACCAGGCGCGCGACTTCGCGCAGGTCCTCGATGCGCGAGTTGGTGCACGAGCCGATGAACACGCGGTCGACCCCGATGTCGGTGATCTTTTCGCCGCCCTTGAGGCCCATATAGCTGAGCGAGCGCTCGGCGGCATGGCGCTTGTTCTCGTCCATGATGTCCGCGGCCACCGGCACGCGCCCGCCCACGGAGGCGACCTGCTCGGGGCTGGTGCCCCAGGTGACGAGCGGCGGCAGCTCGGCGGCGTGCAGCCTGATCTCATGGTCGAAATGGGCGCCGTCGTCGGTCTTGAGCGTCTCCCAATAGCGCATGGCCTGGTCCCAGACCTGGCCCTTGGGCGCCTTCGGGCGGTCCTTGAGATAGGCGTAGGTCTTCTCGTCGGGTGCAATGAAGCCGGCTTTGGCGCCGCCTTCGACCGACATGTTGCAGACCGTCATGCGGCCTTCCATCGACAGGTCACGGATCGCCTCGCCGGCGTATTCCAGCGCGTAGCCGGTGCCGCCGGCGGTGCCGATTTCGCCGATGATGGCGAGGATGATGTCCTTGGCGGTGACGCCTTCCGGCAATTTGCCTTCGACAACCGCGCGCATGTTCTTGGACTTGGACTGGATCAGCGTCTGCGTCGCCAGGACGTGCTCGACTTCCGAGGTGCCGATGCCGTAGGCGAGCGCGCCGAAGGCGCCGTGGGTCGCGGTGTGGCTGTCGCCGCACACGATGGTGGTGCCCGGCAGGGTGAAGCCCTGCTCCGGCCCGATCACGTGAACGATGCCCTGGCGCTTGTCGAACTCGTTGTAATACTCGATGCCGAAGTCCTTGGCGTTCTTGTCGAGCGCGGCGATCTGCGTGACGCTTTCCGGATCGGGATTGGGCGTGTTCTTGCGGTCGTGGGTCGGCACGTTGTGGTCGACCACGGCCAGCGTCTTGTCCGGCGCGTGCACCTTGCGGCCGGCCGTGCGCAGGCCCTCGAAGGCTTGCGGGCTCGTGACCTCGTGCACCAGGTGGCGGTCGATGTAGAGCAGGCAGGTGCCGTCGTCCTGCTCGTCCACCAGATGGTCTTCCCAGATCTTGTCGTACAGCGTGCGCGGTTTCATGGCGTGTGGCCCTCGGGGCTTTTTATGGAAACGGATGAAGGAATGGCAGGCGGACTTGAGCCGGCGCGGGCGCCGGCCCAGCGGGCGCTCAAAGCGCGGCTTGCGCGCACACCGCCAGCCGCCCGAAGAAGCGCCAGGGTAGCCGCACGTGGTCGGCAAGAATGATCCGCTGAGCCTTGGAAACCATACCGGTTATATAGCCGGTCGAAAGAGGCGCGACAACGCGGATGGCGCGCACGAAAAAGGGGCCGCAAGCGGCCCCCCAAACGTCGCGATGGAACGCGAGATTACTTCGCGGCCGCCCCGGCGGCGGCGCCGGTGTTGCTGGTCGCCTCGGCGATGCGGGCCTTCTTGCCGCGCAGGCCGCGCAAGTAATACAGCTTCGCCCGGCGCACCTTGCCGCGGCGCACCACCTTGATCGAGTCGATCATCGGCGAATAGAGCGGAAACACGCGTTCCACGCCCTCGCCGTAGGAGATCTTGCGCACGGTGAAGTTCTGGTGAAGGCCGCGGCCGGAGCGCGCGATGCACACGCCCTCATAGGCCTGCACGCGGCTGCGCTCGCCCTCGACCACCTTCACCGCCACGCTGACGGTGTCGCCCGGGCCGAACTCCGGAATGGTCTTGTTGGCCGACAGCTTGTCGATCTGCTCTTTTTCGAGCGTCTGGATGAGGTTCATGGGAATATCTCCCCCGGCAGCGCCAGCATCCGGCGCGCGGTGCTTGATCTGAGGTCGTGAATGGGTCGGGCGGGCTTCTAAAGCAAGCCGGCGCATTTGTCATGCGTTTTATTGCGCAAATGCGGCCGGGCCGGGGCGGGTTCCGGGTCCGGCCGCGGGAACGGCCGCTTTTGTCGCAGATCAAGCCCGCCCGAGTTCCGGGGTGCTAACAAACGGCCCCCGGAGGCAATCGTCATGTTCAAGCGCATCCTTCTGAACTCAGTCCTGGCCTTGGCGGCCGTCCTGGCCGTGACCCTCGTCGCCGCGGAGCCGGCTTTCGCCCGCTACCGCGTCTGCAACCACTCCAGCCAGGAGGTCAATGTGGCCTTTGGCTATCCGCACGGCCATTTCGGCTGGACGTCGGAGGGCTGGTGGGTGATCGAGCCCGGCCACTGCCGTACCGTCATGCGCGGGCGGCTCACCAACCGGTACTACTACCTTTACGCCACCGGTTCGGACGGCGGCATCTGGCAGGCGCCGGAAGGCCAGCAAGGCGGCTTCTTTTGCACCCAACACACCCGCTTCGTGTTCCATAATCGCAACCACATGCGGGACGGTGTGCTCAACTGCGGCGTTTCCAACCTCCAGACCAAGCAGTTCCTCAAGGTCGATACCGACGGCCTCCCGAACCACAACCACAATCTGACGGATTGAGCGGGTTCAATCCGGCTCGCGCGCCCGATAGGCCTGCCAGAGGTCCGGCCGCCGTTCGCGGGTGAGGCGCTCGGCCTGCTCGCGGCGCCAGCGCGCGACCTTGGCGTGGTCGCCCGACACCAGCACCTCGGGGATCGGCTCGCCCTCGAACACCGGCGGCCGCGTGTATTGTGGATACTCGAGCAGGCCGTCCGCGAAGCTTTCCTCCGCGGCGGAGGCCTCCTTGCCCATGACGCCGGGCAAGAGCCGCACGCAGGCGTCGATCAGCGCCAGCGCGGCGATCTCGCCGCCGGAAAGAATGAAATCGCCGAGCGAAATTTCCTCCAGCTTGCGCGTCGTGATCAGCCGCTCGTCGACGCCCTCGAAGCGGGCGCAGACGATGACCGCGCCCTGGCCTTGCGCCAGTGCGAGGGCACGGCTTTGCGTCAGCGGCTTGCCGCGCGGGCTCATCAAAAGGCGCGGGCGGGTGTCGCGCGGCACGGCATCGAGCGCAAGGTTATCTAGAGCTTTTGCCAGCACGTCCGCCTTCATCACCATGCCGGGCCCGCCGCCCGCCGGCGTGTCGTCGACGGTGCGGTGCTTGTCGGTGGCGGCGGTGCGGATGTCGTGGGTGTCGAGCGACCAGATGCCGGACTGCAAGGCCTTGCCGGCCAGGCTCACGCCCAGCGGCCCGGGAAACATCTCCGGAAAGATGGTCAGCACCGATGCGCGCCACATGGTCCGGGTTCCACTTGCCCCGTTCGTCCCCGTCCCCGCCTTCGCGGGGATAAACGCCAGCGGAGACTCAGGGTTACGATCACAAGCCCATCGCCTTATCGCTCTGGATTCCCGCTTCCGCGGGAATGAGCGGAGTCTGGTTCGTGCGCTTCAACTTCGTTCGGCAACGCTACCACGATCCGCCCCGCCTTCACGTCCACCTCCGGCACGTTGGCGTCCGTGAATGACAGCATCAGCGGCGCACCGCCCGCCGGCTTGATCTCGACGATGTCGCCGGCGCCGAAATTATGCACCGCCGTCACCGTGCCCAGCGCCTCGCCTTCCGGCGTCACCGCGTCGAGCCCGACGAGGTCGGCGACGTAGAACGTATCTTCCTCGTCGATCGCCGGCAGCCGCTCGCGCGGCACGTAGAGCTCGACGTTGCGCAAGGCCTCCGCCGAATTGCGGCCGTCGACGCCCTTCAGACGCGCGACGAAGTAGTCCTTCGCCGCGCGCAGGCTTTCGATCTCGAAGCGCCGCCGGCCGTCCTCGGTTTCCAGCGGCCCGTAGTCGGCGACCGCTGCCGGGTCTTCGGTGAACGACCACAGCCTCACCTCGCCGCGCACGCCGTGCGCGGCCCCGATGCGCGCGACGCAGACGCGCTCCGTCACGGCGGGTCAGGCCGCGATCAGCTCGCCGCGGGCGCGGCGGCAGCGGCCTTGGCGGCCTCTTCGGCCATCGCCTTGCGTTCTTTGCGCGGGATCGCCTTGTTCGGATTGTTGCGCGGCGTGCGCTTGGCGACGCCGGCGGCGTCGAGGAAGCGCATCACGCGGTCGGACGGCTGCGCGCCCTTCTTCATCCATTCCTGCGCCTTCTCGACGTCGAACTTGAGGCGCTCTTCCTTGTCCTTCGGCAGCAGCGGATTGAAGTAGCCGAGCCGCTCGATGAACCGGCCGTCGCGGGGGAAGCGCGAGTCGGCAACGACGATGTGATAGAACGGCCGCTTCTTGGTGCCGGCGCGGGCCATGCGGATGACGAGCATTTCAGGGTTCCTTTCTCGGTATTCGGTTGAACGCGTTTTGGTTTGATCCGTCACCCTTCGAGCTCGCTCTCAAGGTGACGCGAAAGCTCATTTCTTCTTTCCCGACCCGGGGAATCCCGGCGGCAATTTCGCGCCGCCCAATCCGGGCAATCCACCGGGTGCGCCAGGGAAGTTTGGCGGCAGGTTCGGCATGCCCGGCATATTCGGCGGCAACGCGCCGCCCGGCATGTTCTTGGCCATCGCCGCCATCTGTTCCGGCGACGGCATGCCGCCGCCCATACCGCCACCCAAGCCGAGCATCTGGCCGAGGCCCGCCATCGGGCCGCGCTTGCCCTTGCCCATGGCCTTCATCATGTCGGCCATGCTCCGGTGCATCTTCAGGAGCTTGTTGATCTGTTCCGGCGAGGTGCCGGAGCCGGCGGCGATGCGCTTCTTGCGGCTGGCCTTGAGGAGGTCGGGATGGCGCCGTTCCTTCGGCGTCATCGAGTCGATGATCGCCACCTGCCGCTTGAGGATTTTTTCGTCGAGGCCGGCATTGGCGATCTGGTTCTTCATCTTGGCGACGCCCGGCAGCATGCCCATCAGGCCGCCGATGCCGCCCATGTTCTGCATCTGCATGAGCTGGTCGCGCATGTCGGCCAGATCGAACTGGCCCTTGCGCATCTTCTCGGCGGTGCGCATGGCCTTTTCGGCGTCGATGGTCGCGGCCGCCTTTTCGACCAGCGCCACGATGTCGCCCATGCCGAGGATGCGGCCGGCGATGCGCGACGGGTCGAAGTCTTCCAGCGCGTCGAGCTTTTCGCCGGTGCCGATCAGCTTGATCGGCTTGTGCGTGACGGCGCGCATGGAGAGCGCGGCACCGCCGCGGCCGTCACCGTCGACGCGGGTCAAGACGATGCCGGTGAGCCCCACGCGCTCGTCGAACGAACGCGCGAGATTGACCGCGTCCTGGCCGGTGAGCGAGTCGGCGACCAGCAGCACTTCGTGCGGATTGGCGGCCTTCTTCACATCGGCCGCTTCCGTCATCATCGCTTCGTCGAGCGTGGTGCGGCCGGCGGTATCGAGCATCACCACGTCGTAGCCGCCCAGCCGCGCGGCATCGAGCGCGCGCTTGGCGATCTGCGGCGGGGTCTGGCCCTTGACGATCGGCAACGTGTCGACCTCGGCGTCGCGGCCGAGAATGGCGAGTTGTTCCATCGCCGCCGGCCGGTTCACGTCGAGCGAGGCCATCAAAACTTTGCGCTTCTGCCGGTCGGTGAGCCGGCGCGCGATCTTGGCGGTGGTGGTGGTCTTACCGGAGCCCTGCAGGCCGACCATCATGATGGCGACCGGCGGCGCCGCGTTGAGATCGATGCTCTGCTGGTCGGACCCCAGCATGGCGACCAGTTCGTCGTTGACGACCTTGACCACCATCTGGCCCGGGGTGACGGACTTCATCACCTCGACGCCGACCGCCTTCTCCTTCACCTTGGCGGTGAACTCGCGCGCCACGTCGAGCGCCACGTCGGCCTCGAGCAGCGCGCGGCGGATCTCGCGCAGGGCCGCGTCGACGTCGGCCTCGGTCAGCGCGCCGCGCCGGGTGAGGCGGTCGAGAATGCCGCTCAGGCGATCCGACAGGCTATCGAACATTCCAGGCTTCCTTTCACCTCTCCGGAGAGAGGGAAAACCTCAAACACGTATGGCGCCCGAGGGCGCATCGCGCTGTCGGGCGGGGACCTCCGGCCTCACAAGGACCGGTCGGCGGAGCTTGCAGTTCACGTCTTTAGCGAAGACGCGCGGAAATTAGGGTTGGGTCGGTGGAGAGTCAAGGAAAAGCGGGGGCAGCGCCCCGCCCGCTATCATCATGGCCGGGCTTGTCCCGCCCTTACAACCGTACGATTTTGCGTAACTTTTAGACGTGAATGCGTGCTGCTGGGGCGGGCGTGACGGGCGGCCGTGGCCTACCTACTGCCCCAGCTCGTAGCTCACCGTCACGGTCGCCCGCAGCATCTCTTGGCCCGGCGCCACCGGCACCGCGCTGCCGCTGGCGCGCAGCGCCTGGAACGGGCGCGGCGGCGGGCTGGAGCCCTGCTCGGTGATCGCCACCACTTTGCCGACCGTGGCGCCGGCGGCCTTGGCGTAGAGCTCCGCCTTGCGGCGGGCGTCGGCGACGGCGTCGGCGCGTGCCCGGTCGAGCAGCTTGTTCTCCCCCGACACCAGGAAGGAGATGCCCGACATCTCGTTGGCCCCGGCCGAGATCGCCTTGTCGAGCACCGCCGGCAGGTCCGCGATCTTGCGGATGCGCACGGTGACCCGGTTGGTCACCTGGAAGCCGAGCAGCCGGTTGGCGCCGTTCTTGGAGTCGTATTGCGGCTGCAGCGAGAGCTGCGAGGTCTGGATATCTTTCTGGGCGATGCCGCTCTGCTCGATGGTGCCGATCACCTTGGTCATGTGCTTGGCGTTGGCGGTGCTGGCATCGTGTGCGGTCTTACCCTGGGTGGTGACCCCGATGCGGATCATGGCGGTGTCGGGTGCCACCGCCACCATGCCGTGGCCGGTGACGGTGATCAGCCGTTCGGCGGCCTGCGCCGGCAGCGCCAGGGAGACCGCCACAAAGGCGGCGAGGGCAAAGGTACGAGGGTAATTCATGGTCATTTCACCGGTAGATAATTCGCCACCAACATAGACATAAACGATCGATTTGTCCGCACCCGGCGGTGGGCGGGCCGTTTCTTCCGGGCGCGGGCCGTCCTTTGGGGTCGGCCCCTGTCTTTTCGGGCCCAATCGCCATATAAACCGGCCCAACCCCGGGCCGGGTGGTACAGGCCGGGACTGAAACAATTCATGCTTAACCGGTGACGGTTCCAACCAGCGATAGTCTTATGGGCACGCTCGCCAACCACGCTTTCGTGAAGATGAACGGCATCGGCAACGAGATCGTCGTCGTCGACCTGCACGCCGGTGGGGGCCAGGGGACTGAGATCGCGCCCGAGGAGGCGCGCGCGGCCGCCGGCCCGGGCGGCACGCCCTACGACCAGCTCATGGCGATCTATCCGGCGCGCCTCGCCGGCACCGACGGCTATATCCGCATTTTCAACAATGACGGCTCGGAAGTCGGCGCCTGCGGCAACGGCATGCGCTGCGTTGCCGACTACGTGGTCAAGCACGGCGGCAAGGACACGCTCTGCTTCGAGACCACGAGCGGCATCGTCAATTGCTGGAAGGGCGAGGGCGGGCTGTTCACCGTCGACATGGGCAAGCCGCGTTTCGCCTGGAACGAAATTCCTTTGGCGGAGGAATTCCGCGACACCCGCATGATCGAATTGCAAATCGGGCCGATCGACAACCCGGTGCTGCATTCGCCGTCGGTCGCCAACATGGGCAACCCGCACGCCGTCTTCTGGGTGGACGACGTCAACGCCTACGATCTCGCGCGTTTCGGGCCGCTGTTGGAGAACCACCCGATCTTTCCCGAGCGCGCCAACATCACGCTCGCGCACATCGTCGACCGCGAGCACATCGTCATCCGCACCTGGGAGCGCGGCGCCGGCCTCACCAAGGCCTGTGGCTCGGCCGCCTGCGCCACCGTTGTTTCTGCTGCGCGGCTGAAGCGCACCGAGCGCAAGGTGCACGTGACGCTGCCGGGCGGCGAGCTCACGATCGAATGGCGCGCCGATGACCACGTGCTGATGACCGGCCCGGTGGAATTCGAATTCGAAGGCAAGTTCGACCCGGCCATTTTCGAGAAGGCCGTCGCGCCGTGAGTATCGACGTCGTCACCTTCGGCTGCCGGCTCAATACCTACGAGTCGGAAGTGATCAAGCGCGAGGCGGGCGCCGCCGGCGTTGACGACGCCGTGGTGGTCAACACCTGCGCGGTGACCGCGGAAGCCGTGCGCCAGGCACGGCAGGCGATCCGCAAGCTCAAGCGCGAGCGGCCCGACGCCCGCATCGTCGTCACCGGCTGCGCCGCGCAGACCAATCCGGAAGACTTCGCGCAGATGCCGGAAGTGAACCGTGTCATCGGCAACGAGGAAAAGCTCGATGCCAACGCTTGGCGCACGGACGACAAGGTCGCGGTCGGCGACATCATGGCCGTGCGCGACATGCGCGCGCAGCCGATCGACAGCATCGACGGCCGCGCCCGCGCCTTCGTGCAGGTGCAGAACGGCTGCGATCACCGCTGCACCTTCTGCATCATCCCGTTCGGGCGCGGCAATTCGCGCTCGCTCGCCGCCGCCGACGTGGTGGCGCAGGTGCGACAACTTAACGAAAGCGGCTATCGCGAGGTGGTGCTGACCGGTGTCGACATCACCAGCTACCGCGACGGCGACCTGCGCCTCGGCGCGCTGGTCAAGCAAATCTTAAGCGAGGTGCCGGAGCTGGCGCGCCTGCGGCTGTCGTCCATCAACTCGGTGGAAGCCGACGCCGACCTGTTCGATGCGCTGGCCAATGAGCCGCGCCTCATGCCGCATCTGCATCTGTCGCTGCAGGCCGGTGACGATATTATCCTGAAGCGCATGAAGCGCCGCCATTCGCGCGATCAGTCCGTTGCTTTTTGCGATCAGGTGCGGCGTTTGCGCCCCGACGTCGCCTTCGGCGCCGACATCATCGCCGGCTTCCCGACCGAGACCGAAGATATGTTTTCGCGTTCGCTCGATCTGGTCGACGCATGCGGGCTCACCACGTTGCACGTGTTCCCGTTTTCGCCGCGCCCCGGCACACCGGCCGCGCGTATGCCGCAGGTTGACCGCGCCGTTGCCAAGGAGCGCGCCCGTCGTCTGCGCGAGAAGGGCGAGACGGCGTTGCGCAGTCATCTCGAAACCCAAGTCGGTGCCACCCGTCGCGTGCTCGCCGAGCAGGCCACCCTCGGCCGCACCGAGCAGTTCACGCCCGTGCGGCTTGCGGCGCCGGTGTCGCCCGGTGAAATTTTCGACCTTACCATCGCCGACCACGATGGCCGGCAATTGCTTGCCGCTTAGGAAGGGCCTTCGCATGCGCGATCATCTGCTGACCACCGTTGAGCAGCTCGAAGCCCATTACGGCCATGCCCGCGGGCCCGCGGTCATCAAGGAGATCGACCGCATCAACGACAGCTACCGCAAGCTGATCGAGGCCGCGCCCTTCGTTGCCATCGCCACCAGCGGACCGGAGGGCCTCGACTGCTCGCCCAAGGGTGACCCTGCCGGTTTCGTCCACGTGCTGAACGAGAAGCTATTGGCGATCCCCGACCGCCCCGGCAACAACCGCATCGACGGTTTCCGCAACATCGTGCGCGACTCGCGCATCGCCCTGTTGTTCCTCATTCCCGGCGTCGGCGAGACCATGCGGGTGAACGGTCGCGCGACGATCTCGATCGATCCCGAACTGCTGCGGCGCTTCGCCGTCAACGGCAAGCTGCCGCGCAGCGTCATGCTGGTCGAGGTCGAGACGGCTTTCGTGCACTGCTCCAAGGCGATCGTGCGCTCGAAGCTGTGGGACGAAGCTACCAAGATCGACCGCGGGAGCGTGCCTTCGCTCGGCGCCATGATAACCGAACTCAGCAGCGGCGAAATGGACGGCGAGGCCTTCGACCGTGCGGCGCCGGAACGCATCAAGACGCAGCTCTATTAGTCAGGTTTACTCCGCCGCCGCTGCATACTCCGTTCGTTCCCGCGAAAGCGGGAATCCAGATCAGATTTGAAAAGCTGTGAAGATTTAGCACTGGGTCCCCGGTTTCGCGGGGACGAACGGAAATCTCAATCGCCTTTCCACCCGCACGTGCTCAGCAACTCGCGCATGTGTTCCGGCACCGGCGCGGTGACGGTCACCGGCGGCTTGTTCTTGGAAATCGGCACCGTCACTTCGCGCGCGTGCAGGTGCAGCGGCTGGCCGTCATCGCGCGCCGCGTTCCCGTAAACCGTATCGCCGACAATGGGGAATCCCATCTCGGCGCAATGCACGCGCAGTTGGTGCGTGCGCCCGGTGAGTGGTTCCAGCGCGAGCCAGGTGAGAGCTTTCTTATCCCTCCCCTGAAAGGGCAGGGTGGTGCCGAAGGCGCCGGGTGGGGTTACGTCTGAAGCATCCTCGCCACCGGCCCCCACCCCGCCGCTTCGCGCCGACCCTGCCCCTGCGGGGGAGGGATCAAGAAGGCGCCCCATCACCTTCCACGTCGTCACCGACGGCAGGCCATGCGGGTCGGCCTTCATCCACCAGCCGCGGCTCTCGTCGCGCTTCGACAATCCAATCTCGATGCGGCCCTCGTCGGTCTCGGGTCCGCCCTCCACCACCGCCCAGTAGGTCTTGCCCACCTTGCCGTCCTTGAACAGCTTGCCGAGGAGGCGAGCGCCTTGCGGTGGCGGCCGAGCACCAGGCAGCCGGAGGTGTCGCGGTCGAGGCGGTGAGCGAGCGCGGGCGCGCGCGGCAGTCCGAAGCGCAAGCTGCCGAAATAGTCCTCGAACGCCTCGCCACCTTGCGGGCCGCGGTGCACGGGCAGCCCCGCCGGCTTGTCGACCACCAGCATCAGCCCGTCGCGGTAAAGCAGGCGGGCCAGCATCTCTTCCGCTGTCATAATCAGTTACCAAATAGCGCCGAAACGGGTATCAGGGGCGCGGACCAAGGACCTATCATGGACGAAACGACGCAGAAAACGAGCTGGTGGAAGCGCCTGAGCGGGGGCCTCAAGCGCACCTCCTCGTCGCTCGGCGCCGCCATCACCGGCCTGGTCAGCAAGCGCAAGCTCGACGCCTCGACCCTCGAAGAGCTCGAAAACGAGTTGATCCGCGCCGATTTCGGCATCGACGTCGCCGACCGCATCGTCGAGGCCCTGCGCTCGGGCCGCTACGAGAAGGGTATCGCGCCCGAGGAACTGCAGAACCTGCTCGCCGCCGAGATCGAGAAGGTGATGGCGCCGGTGGCGAAGCCGCTCGAGGTCACCGCCAAACCGTTCGTGGTGCTGGTCGCCGGCGTCAACGGCTCCGGCAAGACCACCACCATCGGCAAGCTCGCCGCGCGGTTCCGCGCCGAGGGCAAGTCGGTCATGCTGGTGGCCGGCGACACCTTCCGCGCCGCCGCCACCGAGCAGCTCAAGATCTGGGGCGAGCGCACCGGCGCGACGGTCGAAGCGCGCACGCAGGGCGCCGACGCGGCCGGTTTGGCGTTCGACGCCATCGCCGCCGCCAAGGCGCAAGGCGTCGACGTGGTGCTGATGGATACCGCCGGCCGGCTGCAGAACCGCGCCGAGCTCATGAACGAGCTGGAAAAGATCGTGCGCGTCATCCGCAAGGTGGAGCCGGACGCGCCGCACGCGGTGCTGCTGGTGCTCGATGCCACGGTGGGACAAAACGCCCTCAGCCAGGTGGAAATTTTCCGCAAAACCGCCGGAGTTACCGGCTTGGTGATGACCAAGCTCGACGGCACCGCGCGCGGCGGCATCCTGGTCGCCATCGCGTCCAAGTTCGGCCTGCCGGTGCACTTCATCGGCGTCGGCGAGGGGGTGGAGGATCTGTCGCCCTTCACGGCGCGCGAATATGCGCGGGCTGTCGTGGGATTGGAGTAGCAAGCGCGCCATGGCCGAAAAACCGAAACTCAATCCCACCCTCAAGCTCGTGCTCGACATCGGGCCGCTGGTGCTGTTCTTCGCCGCCAATGCGCGCTTCGGCATCTTCGCCGCCACCGGGGTCTTCATGGTGGCGGTGCTGGCCGCGTTGGCCTTCGCCTACGTCAAGACGCGGCGCCTCGAGATCATGCCGCTGGTCACCGCGGTCATTGTCGTGGTCTTCGGCGGGCTCACGCTGTATCCTGCACGACGCGGAATTCATCAAGATCAAGCCGACCATCCTCTATGTGTTGTTCGGCGGCGTGCTGCTCGGCGGGCTCGCGTTCAACAAGCTCTGGCTTTCCATCCTGTTCGATTCGGTTTTCGACTTGACCGACGAAGGCTGGCGCAAATTGACCTGGCGCTGGGTGATTTTCTTTTTCTTTCTCGCCGTCGTGAACGAGATCGTCTGGCGCAATTTCTCCACCGACTTCTGGGTGAGCTTCAAGCTGTTCGGCGTGGTGCCGCTCACCCTTTTGTTCGGCGCGCTGCAATATCCGCTGCTGATGAAGTACGCGGCGAACCCGGAAGAAGCGCCGGGCGGCGACGGCGAATAGCCGTCAGCGCGCGGCCGCGGGTTCGGCCGGCTCCGCCGCTGGCAGCAGATAGTGCCTGCGGTAGGCCAGGAACCGCTTCTCGAAATAATGGTACGACAGCCCCGCCACCGGCAGGAAGGCGATGAAGGCGAGCGTGGCGACTGAGCAGCGCCGGAAAGAACCAGTTCGCATTGCCGGGCGTGGTCCAGAAGATGTTGCGCAGCAGCACGATCGGGAAGAAGTGCAAGAGGTAGATCGAGAACGACCATTCGCCCACCTTGGCGAGCGGGCGGTCGAGCCATCTGGGCAGGCGGATCGTCGAGCCGTCGTAGAAGGCGATCAGCGAGCCCCAGGTGATCGCCTCCACCGTCGGAATGAAAATCCACAACGGAGAAGGCGAGGGCGTGCCGTTGAAATGATGGAAGCCGCCCATGGCGTCGAACTCGGTCCACAGCACGAGGAACGAGGCGAACGAAATGCCGGCCACCCAGCGCAGCACCTTGCGGTCGATGCGCGACCAGCGCGAACAGCATGCCGAACACGAACTGGTCGATGCGTCCGAAGATGGTCCAATAGGCGAGGTGCTGGGCCTCGCCGTAGGTGCGCCACCAGTCGAAGCGCAGCAGCATGGCGACCGCCACCGCGCCGATGAGCGCGAACGGCCCGTAGCGGCGGAACGCGAACAGCAGCAGCGGGAACAGCAGATAGAACTGCAATTCGATCGAGATCGACCAGGCGCCGCGCGGCCAGGTCGGCAGCACGAGGCCGCCGATCAGGTCGGAGAGCGGCACCGGCGTGCCGCCGCACCAGCCGACCACGGTCCAGGCAAACAGCACCACGACCAGCAGCGGCCCGAGCCGCATGGCGCGGCTCCACAGGAAATTGCCGAAGTCGATGCGGTGGTCGCCGACGAGCTTGGCGAACAGATAGCCCGACAGCGTCATGAACAGCGCGACGCCGGTATGGCCTTCGTCCAATAGCGCGAAGGGAAACGGCGGATGGCTGGCATAGGGCACCGGGAACGAGGCGGCGCCGTCGGTCATGTGCAGGAAATGCCAGACGAAGACCAGATAGACGGCGAGCGCCCGCACATGGTCGAGCCGGGAGAAATAGATGCCGTCGGTCGAGCGCAAATCCGCTGCCTTTTTCGCGGGGTTCCGCGGGTTTGTAGCAGCGGCAGGTCTAAGAATTGGTTACAGGCGGCGCTTGCGCCCGCGCCGGGGCCGCGCGAGCTGAGACTACTTCTTCAGCGCCTTCTCGATTGCCGGCATCAGCGCGCCTTGCAGGTTCTGCGGCATGAGCGGCCCCACCAGCTTGTAGATGATGGTGCCCGAGCGGTCGATCACGTAGGTCTCCGGCACGCCGTAGACGCCCCAGTTGATCGATTCGCGCCCGCTGCGGTCGGCGCCGACGGCGACATATGGGTTGCCATAGCGGCCGAGGAAGCGGCGCGCGTCGTCGGGCGCGTCCTTGTAGTTGATGCCGACGAGCTGGAAGCGCTTGTCGTGCGAGAGCTGCTCGAGGTACGGCACCTCGTCGTGGCACGGCACGCACCACGACGCCCACACGTTCACCAGTGTCACCTTGCCCTTGAACATCGCGTCGCTCAGCCCCGCGACCGGCTTGCCGTCATGCGTCAGCCCGGCGACCGGCGGCAGATCGGTCTTCGGCATGTGCTTGCCGATCAGCGCCGACGGCAGCAGCGAGGGATCGCCGGAGTGCAGGCCCACGTAGAACAGCGCGGCAAGGGCGAGGAAAGCCACCAGCGGCAGCAGCACCAGAATGCCGCGCCGCACGTTGCTGGGCCGCCGTTCGTCTTGCGTCGCGTCGCTCATGATGGGTCCGTCGTGCGTTGCGAGCGCCGGCTGACGCCGCGCGCCTCGAGATCGCCGAGCACGCGCCGCTGCGCCGAATAGTCGAACACCACCCAGGCAATCAGCAGCGCGACCACGAAGGCCGTCACCGCGTAGGCCGCGACGATGAAGCCGGCTTCCTGCGCGAAGGTCATGGTCATGCGCCGGCCTCCGCGCAGATCTTGCCCGGCCAAATCTTGCTCGGCCAAGTGCTTGCTCGGCCAGTTCCTGCGCCTTCATCAACTGCATGGTGCGCACGCGCCGGCGCAAAATCTCGTTGCGCATGGCGGCAAGATGCAGCGTGATGAACAGGAATGTGCAGGCGACCGCCATCACCAGGAGCGGCCACAGCATGGACGGCGCGATGGCCGGTCCGCCGGGGCGGAAGATCGAGGCGCCCTGGTGCAGCGTATTCCACCAGTCGACCGAGAACTTGATGATCGGCAGGTTGATGGCGCCGACCAGCGACAGGATCGCCGCCGCGCGCGCGCCGCGGCCGGGATCTTCCGCGGTCCAGTACAGCGCCATGACGCCGAGATAGAGCAGGAGCAGCACCAGCATGGAAGTCAGCCGCGCGTCCCACACCCAGTAGGTGCCCCAGGTCGGGCGGCCCCACAGCGAGCCGGTGACGAGGCAGATGAAGGTGAAGGCCGCGCCGATGGGCGCTGCCGCCTTGCCGGCGACGTCGGCGAGCGGATGGCGCCACACCAAAGTGCCGAGCGCGGCGACGCTCATCACCACCCAGCCCATCATGCCGAGCCAGGCCGACGGCACGTGCAGATACATGATCTTGACGGTCGCGCCCTGCTGGTAATCGTCGGGCGCGTTGACCGCGCCGTAGAGCCCGACCGCCAGCAGCACCACCGTTATGGCGATCAGCCACGGCAGCACGCGGTGGACGAGGCGCAGGAAGCGCGTCGGGTTGGCGAAATCGATCAGGGCCATCGGCGCTTACTTAGTCCCAGGCGAAGCCGCGGGCAACGCCCGGTTCTTCCCGTAGTTGCTGCCCCCGTCATTCCAGCCCGTGCCGCAGGGCCGCCGCCGCCGCCACCGGGCCCAGCACCAGGCTCATCAGGGTCAACGCGCAAAGAATGGTGAAAGGAGGGCCGAAGGGGGCGATCGTCGTCGATGGCGGCGTTGGCGGCCGCGATGCCGAAGATCAGCACCGGAATCGTCAGCGGCAGCACCAGGACCGCCAGCAGCAGCCCGCCGCGGCGCAGCGCCACCGCGAGCGCCGCGCCCACCAGCCCGATGAAGGTGAGCGCGGGCGTGCCCACCAGCAGCGTCAGCATCAGCGGGCCCATGGCGCGCGGCTCGACATTGAGCAGCAGCCCCAGCACCGGGGTCACCAGCACCAGCGGCAGCCCGGTGGTGAGCCAGTGCGCGATGGCCTTGGCGGCGACGCTGAGTTCCAGCGGCATCGGCCCGGTCATCAGCAGGTCGAGCGAGCCGTCGTCGAAGTCCATGGCGAACAGCCGGTCGAGCGCCAGCAGGCTCGCCAGCAGCGCGCCCAGCCACAGGATCGCCGGGCCGATCTGCGCCAGCAGCTTCAAATCGGGGCCGACCGCGAACGGCACCATCGCCACCACGATCAGGAAGAACAGCGCGCCCATCAGCGCGCCGCCGCCATGGCGCATCGCGAGCCGTATGTCGCGGATGAGGAGAGCCATAAAGGCGGTCATGCCGGACCTATCCGCATTTCCCGCGGGTTCTCGAGCCCGATCGGCCCGTGGGTGGCGGCGACGATCATGCCGCCACGGCTGAGATGATTGCGCATCAGGCCGCTGAGTCGCGTCTGCGACGCCGTGTCGAGCGCCGAGGTCGGCTCGTCCAACAGCCAGATCGGCCGCTCCACCGCGATCAGCCGCGCGATCGACAGCCGCCGCCGCTGGCCGGCGGAGAGATACCCCGCCGGCAGGTTGGCCAAAGGCTTGAGCGCCACCGCCGCGAGCGCCGGTTCGACGTCGCCCGCCGCGTCACCCAGATAGGCCGCCCAGAAGCGCAGGTTCTCGGCCACCGACAGCGCCGGCTTGAGCGCGTCCTGGTGGCCGAGGTAGTGGACTTGCTCGCCGATGGCCGCTTCCGGGTCGCCGCCTTCGAGGCTGAGCTTGCCGTCGGCGAGCCGCACCAGCCCCGCGATCACCCTGAGCAGCGACGACTTGCCGGCGCCGTTGCGCCCGGTGATCAGCAAGGCCTCGCCGTCCGCCACGCTGAAATTCAGTTGCGCGAATACGACCCGCCCGCCGCGGATGCACGCCAGGTTGTCGCCGGCAAGCTTCATCGCGCCGCGCGCGTCCCCGACGCCGGGTCGCGGAGGATTTCAGTGCTTGAAAAGCCAAAACCGCTGCGCATAGCTGGAACAATCCCAAGAAATGTGGCGTTGGCCGCCAAAAGCCCTTATAAGCCCGGTCCGGCGGCGTTACCTAAATCGAATTCGCGCGCGTGTCTCGCCTGGCGACAAAAATTAAGGAACGCCAACGATTTAGGGGAGACCGCGGCAATCCACCGGCCCGGCAGATGGAACATCCAACCATGACTTCGCTCGACAGTTTTCGTTGCTGTAAAACGCTCAAGGCCGGCAGCAAGACCTATGCCTATTACAGCCTGCCCACCGCCGAGAAGAACGGCCTCAAGGGCATCTCGCGCCTGCCGTTCTCCATGAAGGTGCTGTTGGAAAACCTGCTGCGCAACGAAGACGGGCGCACGGTCACCAAGGACGACATCAAGGCGGTGGCCGACTGGATGAAGACCAAGTCGTCCAACCACGAGATCGCTTTCCGGCCCGCGCGCGTGCTGATGCAGGACTTCACCGGCGTGCCGGCGGTGGTCGATCTCGCCGCCATGCGCGACGCCATGGTCGAACTCGGCGGCGATCCCAAGAAGATCAATCCGCTCATCCCGGTCGATCTCGTCGTCGATCATTCGGTGGCGGTCACCTTCTTCGGCAACAATCAGGCCTTCAAGAAGAACGTCGAGGAGGAGTACCGGCAGAACGAGGAACGCTACAAGTTCCTGAAATGGGCGCAGCGCTCGTTCAACAATTTCCGCGTGGTGCCGCCCGGCACGGGCATCTGCCACCAGGTCAATCTCGAATACCTGTCGCGCGTGGTGTGGTCCAAGAAGGACAAGGTCAAGCCCGATCCCAAGAACGGCGACGGCAAGGAGCAGGCCATGGACGTGGCCTACCCGGACACCCTGGTCGGCACCGATTCGCACACCACCATGGTCAACGGCCTGTCGGTGCTCGGCTGGGGCGTCGGCGGCATCGAGGCGGAAGCCGCCATGCTCGGCCAGCCGCTGTCGATGGTGCTGCCCGAGGTGATTGGCTTCAAGCTCACCGGCCGCATGAAGGAAGGCGTCACCGCCACCGACCTGGTGCTCACCGTCACCGAGATGCTGCGCCAGCGCGGCGTGGTCGGCAAGTTCGTCGAGTTCTTCGGTCCGGGCCTCACCCATCTGACGCTGGCCGACCGCGCCACCCTCGGCAACATGGCGCCGGAATACGGCGCCACTTGCGGCTTCTCGCCGATCGACGACGATACGCTGGCCTATCTGAAGAATACCGGCCGTCCGACCGAGGTGATCAAGCTGGTTGAAGCCTACGCCAAGGCGCAGGGCATGTTCCGCACCGCCAAGACGCCGGACCCGCACTTCACCGACGTCCTCAAGCTTGACCTTTCCACCGTCGAGCCGTCGCTCGCCGGCCCCAAGCGCCCGCAGGACCGCATCGCGCTCAAGGAAGTGAAGCCGGGCTTTGCCGTCTCCATGGACAAGGAGTTCCACAAGGCCAACGAGATGGGCAAGCGCGTGCCGGTCGAGGGCAAGAACTACGACCTCGGCCACGGCGACGTGGTGATCGCAGCCATCACCTCCTGCACCAACACCTCCAACCCGAACGTCATGATCGGCGCCGGCCTTTTGGCGCGCAATGCGGCGGCCAAGGGCCTTTCCGCCAAGCCGTGGGTGAAGACCTCGCTGGCGCCCGGCTCGCAGGTGGTGGGCGAGTATCTCGAGAAGTCCGGCCTGCAGAAGGACCTCGACAAGATCGGCTTCAATCTGGTCGGCTATGGCTGCACCACCTGCATCGGCAATTCCGGCCCGCTGCCGGAAGAGATTTCGCAGACCATCAACGACAACGATCTGGTCGCGGCCGCGGTGCTCTCCGGCAACCGCAACTTCGAAGGCCGCGTCAACGCCGACGTGCGCGCCAACTATCTGGCGTCGCCGCCGCTGGTGGTCGCCTATTCCATAGCGGGCAACATGAACGTCGACCTTGCCAAGGACCCGCTCGGCACCGACGACAAGGGCAAGAAGGTGTTCCTCAAGGACATCTGGCCGTCCAACAAGGAGATCGGCGCTTTCGTCGCTAAGAACGTCACCAAGAGCATCTTCGCCAAGAAGTATGCGGACGTATTCAAGGGCGACACGCACTGGCGCAAGATCGCGGTCAAGGGCGGCCTGACCTATACCTGGGACGACCGCTCGACCTACGTGCAGAATCCGCCCTATTTCGAGGGCATGGAGAAGCGCCAGAAGCCGATCGAGGACATCGTCGAGGCGCGCGTCATGGCGCTGCTGCTCGACTCGATCACCACCGACCACATCTCGCCGGCGGGCTCGATCAAGCAGGACAGCCCGGCGGGCGAATACCTGCGCGACCATCAGGTGCGGCCGAAGGACTTCAACCAGTACGGCACGCGCCGCGGCAACCATCAGGTGATGATGCGCGGTACCTTCGCCAACATCCGGCTGAAGAATCAGATGGTGCCGGGCGTCGAGGGCGGCTTCACCGTGCACTATCCGTCCAAGGAACGCATGACGATGTACGACGCCGCCATGCGCTACAAGGACGAGAACGTGCCGCTCGTCATCTTCGCCGGCAAGGAATACGGCACCGGGTCCTCGCGCGACTGGGCGGCCAAGGGCACGGTGCTCTTGGGCGTGCGCGCGGTGATCGCCAAGTCGTTCGAGCGCATTCATCGCTCCAACCTGATCGGCATGGGCGTCATGCCGCTGGTGTTCGAGGAGGGCACGAGCTGGCAGTCGCTCGGCCTGAAGGGCGACGAGCAGGTCACCATCCGCGGCCTCGCCGGCGAATTGAAGCCGCGCCAGCGGCTGATCGCCGAGATCGTCATGGGCGACGGAACGCTCAAGCGGGTTCCGTTGCTCTGCCGCATCGATACCGTGGACGAGCTCGATTACTTCAAGAGCGGCGGCATTCTGCAGTACGTTCTGCGCCACCTCGCGAACTGACGCCATTTGCTGGTTTGATTCCGTTCATCCTGCATCACCGGCAACTCACTGCGAAGTGAGTGGCCGGTGAGTGCTTATGCCTCTTATATGCAGTCTGGGCAGGGTTCGGGCGGAACGCGGGCAGGACTGGCATGAAGACAAGTCCCATTCTCTTCGCGGCGGCGCTCGCGCTTGGCGTGGGCACGGTGGGCGCGGGCGCGACATCGGCGCTCGCCGCCGGGCCGCGCGCCGTCATCGAGCTGTTCACCAGCCAGGGCTGTTCGTCCTGCCCGCCGGCCGACCGCCTGCTCGGCGAGCTCGCGCAGGACCCCGCGCTGATCGCGCTCAGCGTGCCGGTCGATTATTGGGATTATCTCGGCTGGAAGGACACCCTGGCGCTGCCGGCCGATTCCACGCGCCAGCGCGAATACGGCGACGTGCGCGGCGACCGCGAGGTCTACACCCCGCAGGTCGTGGTCAACGGCATGGTGCACGCGCTCGGCAGCAACAAGGACGCCATCGAGGACGCCATCGCCAAGACGCACCGCGAGAGCGATCCGCTCAGCGTGCCAGTGAGCGTCAAGGTGGCCGGCGGCGTCATCACCGTCAGCGTGCCGGCCGCGCGCGAGAATCGGCGCAGCGGCATCGTGTGGCTCTGCCCGGTCACCGGCAAGGCGCGGGTGGCGATCGGGCGCGGCGAGAACCGCGGCCGCACCATCGTCTACCATAACGTGGTCCGGCGCTGGGTGAAGCTCGGCGACTGGCACGGCCAGGCCGAGACCTTCCGCGTCAAGCTCAGCGCGCTGCCCGACGCCCGCTTCTCGATCGCCGACATCGACCGCGCCGCGGTGCTTCTGCAGAGCGGCAGCGCGCGGCGGCCGGGCATGATCCTCGGCGCCGCCATGACCGCCGTTCCCGGTGCCAAGATGCGGTGAGTCTCTCTCGCGTTCCAATATACGCGAACGCGATCCCGTCATCCCGAGGTCCGCGCCGCAAGGCGCGCCATCGCAAGTCGGGTCTGCCCGACTTGCGCACTAAGGATCGGATGTCGGGCAAACCCGATATCCGGGGATGATCGGTCTTGGCCGTCAATCCTTCGAGGCTCGCGTGCTTGCGCGCGCCCGCGCCTCAGGATGACCGATTGACCGCGCAAAAA
Organism: uncultured Pseudomonadota bacterium; assembly: GCA_963829755.1. GTDB lineage: Bacteria > Pseudomonadota > Alphaproteobacteria > Rhizobiales > Xanthobacteraceae > Pseudolabrys. The sequence goes on from CAWHJV010000006.1 coordinate 289,396, forward strand.
AATCGGGCCGGCAGATACGCAGCCGGCCCGAAGGGTACTTAGGGGATTGAACCGTACGCGGAACTCAAACGGCCCGACCGACCGAGCCCCGGGGGGCTGGGGGGCTGAGGAATCCGGTGCTCTGATCGACCGGGCCTTGAGGCAACGTTCGCTTTTTCTCAGGCCACCGTGTCGGGCGATTGGCCGAATTTGGGCCTTTTGGTGGTGTTTATTGACGTGTTCGTGATCGACCGCGCCGGTTTGGCCGGGTTTCGCACCCGGTTTTCCCGCAAGGGGCCTCTTGCCGTTGGCGCCAAGCGGCGCGATCATTGTCATACAAACGCAAAGGAGGCGCCGTATGATGTTCGATCCCGGCGAAGCCGATCCCAGTCAGTCCGCCGAGGGCGGCACGAGCCCGCGCAGCGGGTCCGCCGCCCTCAACCGAGTGACCTTCAGCCGCCGCGAGCTCAACCGCATTCTCGATCTCTACGGCCGCATGGTCGCCGCCGGCGAATGGCGCGATTACGCCATCGACTTTCTGAAAGACCGCGCCGTGTTTTCGGTATTCCGCCGCGCGTCGGAAGTGCCGATCTACCGCATCGAAAAAAATCCCAAGCTCGAGCGCCGCCAGGGCGCCTACAGCGTTATTTCGGCGACCGGCCTGATCGTGCGCCGCGGCCATGAGCTCGACCGCGTGTTGCGGGTGATCGACAAGGCGCAGCTCTCGGTGGTGAACTAGTGCTCCCGACTTCGACGCTCGTATTGCGTCGCAGTCACTTGATGATTACGGAAGCGTGAAGCGAATTCTGAAAGGGCACTAGCAACTCTATGATTCTAGTGCGGCTTTGGATTTGACGGTCCTATGAAGAGCGTGCTGCCGTTCTGATAGGACCGTCAAATCCGCCGCACTAGTACCGCCGATTTGAAGTTCCTGCACCACCTGCCGCAATCTCTTTCAGGGACTTCAAATCGAAAGCGGTACTAGAACCATAAACTTACTAGTACCCTTAGGCTTGCGAAGTTCGTGCCAGAGCGCGTTGCAGTGTATCACGAACTTCGCAAGCCGGGTACTAGCGGGCGCCACAATGCCGCAGGCCGGCTGGCGCGAAGCGGCAGCCGGGTCGGGCGGTCCCGGATTTCGCTTGCGCTCCATCCGTGCCGCGGGCCGAGATTGAGGGCCGGCCCCGCTCTTGCCGGCCCGCGTTGCCGTCTATAATGAGCCCGGCAAGGACGCCCTCGGTCGACCGCGGGTGCCACAACCAATTCTCGGGAGTGTCCCTAAATGTCACAGGCGGCGGCGTCGCGCGCGTACAAGCCCACCATGTTGAAGGACTCGGACTTCAACTGGGAAGACCCGCTCGATATCGAGCACGACCTCTCGGAAGAAGAACGCATGGTGCGCGATACCGCGCGCGGCTTCGCGCAGGATTATCTGATGCCGCGGGTCATGGAGGCCTACCGCGACGAGAAATACGACCCCGACATGATGCGCGAGATGGGCAAGCTCGGCCTGCTCGGGCCTACCATCCCCGATCAATACGGCGGTGCCGGCCTCGGCTACGTGGCTTACGGCCTGATCGCGCGCGAAGTGGAGCGCGTCGATTCGGGCTACCGCTCCGCGATGTCGGTGCAGTCGTCGCTGGTGATGTACCCGATCTACGCCTACGGCAGCGAAGCCCAGCGCATGAAGTACCTGCCGAAGCTGGCGAGCGGCGAGACCATCGGCTGCTTCGGTCTCACCGAGCCCGACCACGGCTCCGATCCCGGCTCCATGGCGACCCGCGCCGAGAAGGTCGACGGCGGCTACAAGCTCAACGGCGCCAAGACCTGGATCTCCAATGCGCCGGTCGCCGGCGTCGCCGTGGTGTGGGCGAAGCTCGACGGGGTCATCCGCGGCTTCATCGTCGAGCGCGGCATGAAGGGTTTCTCCACGCCCAAGATCGAGGGCAAGCTGTCCTTGCGCGCCTCCATCACCGGCGAGATCGTGCTGGAAGACTGCATCGTCCCGGAAGAGAATCTGCTGCCCAACGCCAAGGGGCTGGGCGGCCCGTTCGGCTGCCTCAACAATGCGCGTTACGGCATCGCCTGGGGCGCCATGGGCGCCGCCGAATTCTGCTGGCACGCGGCGCGCCAGTACACGCTCGACCGCAAGCAGTTCAACCGGCCGCTCGCCGCCAACCAGTTGGTGCAGAAGAAGCTCGCCGACATGCAGACCGAAATCGCGCTCGGCCTGTCGGGCGCGCTCCGGCTCGGGCGCATGCTGGAACAGGGCCGCGCCGCGCCGCCGTCGATCTCGCTGATGAAGCGCAACAACTGCGGCAAGGCGCTCGACATCGCGCGCATCGCCCGCGACATGCACGGCGGCAACGGCATTTCCGAGGAATATCACGTGATGCGCGTCGCCTCGAACCTCGAGACCGTGAACACCTATGAGGGCACGCATGACATCCATGCGCTGATTCTGGGGCGCGCGCAGACCGGGATTCAGGCATTCTTTTGATGGCAAGCTGCCATGCGCGGGTTAAGCCCGTGCATGACGGCTTTACCTTGTATCGCCCGCCGGGAATTCTCACTTCTTGTTGTCAATCCACATCCTCCTGATGCTGTTCGGCAGCGGGCTCGTCGCCGGCGTCATCGCGACAATGGTCGGCGGCGCGGCGGTGGTGACCTATCCCGCCTTGATCGCCGCCGGCCTCGCGCCGCAGGTGGCGGCCATCGGCAATCTCGCCTCCATGATGCCTGCTGCCATGCTGGGAGCGCTTGCCGACCGCAGCCAGCTGCCGCCGTTCAATCGCGCCTTCGCCGAGCTGGTCGGATTTTCGCTCATCGGTGCCTGCATGGGCGCCGCCTGTCTGCTGCTGACGCCGGAGCGCGTCTTTGTCGGTCTTGTGCCGCTGCTGCTCGGCTTCGCCACGGTGCTGTTCGCCTACGCTGAACGCATCAGTACATGGATGCGCACGCGCGCCGAAAAACGCGGCCGCCCGATCGGATTCAGTGTCGGCAGCCTGAAGGTCCTGGTGCCGGTGGCGTTCTACGGCGGTTATTTCGGCGCCGGCGTTGGCATCCTGATGCTCGGCGTGTTCTCGCTGGCGACCGGCGGCGACTACCGCTCGGCCAACGTGGCGAAGAACTTCGTCTCCAGCCTCAATTGCCTGGTGGCGACGCTCATTTTCGCGAGCCAGGGCGCGGTGCCGTGGGCGCAGACGATACCGCTAACGGCTGGCACCATCCTGGGCGGGCTGGCCGGCGCCTATCTCGCGCGCATCGTGCCGCGGCCGGTGATCCGGGTCGCGGTCGTGCTGGTCGGCGGGGCGCTGTCGATCTGGCTGGCGCGGCGTTATTGGTTCTAGCGCTGCCGCCGGAAATTTCCGGTTTCGATCTTCCGCGGGCGTCAACTCGCGCATGCGGAGCGGCCCGCCGCCGCCGCGCAAGCCTCGAAAGCATCTCAAGGAAAAATCCCGATGAAGGGGGCTGGACAAGCGCGTTCGCCTGGTGTGGTATTATGTATACCAGAAGACAGGCCTTCCGCTCCCGCCAGCGACGCCTTGCCGCAACGCACCAGAGGGGTTAACCCACCATCGGCCCGCATCCCCGCGGCGCTCCGACCCCCAACTTGAGAGACTTCCCATCATGGCGCGTAAGAAAATTGCGTTGATCGGCGCCGGCCAGATCGGCGGCACGCTGGCCCACCTCATTGGCCTCAAGCAACTCGGCGATGTCGTCATGTTCGACGTCGCCGAAGGCATCCCGCAGGGCAAATCGCTCGACTTGGCCGAATCCTCGCCGGTCAGCGGCTTCGATGCCGCCCTCACCGGCACCAACAGCTACGAGGCCATCGGCGGCGCCGACGTCTGCATCGTCACCGCCGGCGTGCCGCGCAAGCCCGGCATGAGCCGCGACGATCTGCTCGGCATCAATCTCAAGGTGATGGAACAGGTCGGCTCCGGCATCAAGAAATACGCCCCCGACGCCCTCGTCATCTGCATCACCAATCCGCTCGACGCCATGGTGTGGGCGCTGCAGAAGTACAGCGGCATGCCGCAGCACAAGGTCATCGGCATGGCCGGCGTGCTCGACTCGGCGCGCTTCCGCTATTTCCTCGCCGACGAGTTCAACGTCTCGGTGCAGGACGTCAGCGCGATGACGCTCGGCGGCCACGGCGACGACATGGTGCCGATGATCCGCTATTCGACCGTCGCCGGCATCCCGCTGCCCGACCTCGTCAAGATGGGCTGGACCACACAGGCCCGCCTCGACGCCATCGTCGAGCGCACCCGCAAGGGCGGCGGCGAGATCGTCAACCTGCTGAAGACCGGCTCGGCCTTCTACGCGCCGGCGGCCTCCGCCGTCTCGATGGCGGAAAGCTACCTGCTCGACAAGAAGCGCGTGGTGCCCTGCGCCGCCTGGCTCAACGGCGAGTTCGGCGTGAAGGACATGTATGTCGGTGTGCCGGTCGTGATCGGCGCCAAGGGCGTCGAGCGCATCGTCGAGATCGAGTTCAACAGCGCCGAGCGTGCGGCGTTCGAGAAGTCGGCCCAGGCCGTGCAGTCGCTGATCGAGGCCTGCAAGAAGATCGCGCCGAATCTGGCGTAAGGCGAATAGCAAAATCGCGAGTAGAGAATAGGGAGCGGGGCGAATAGCGAGGTAGCGAATAGCGAACGCGAGTTTGCCGTCACCGGCTACTCGACTATTCGCGGCGCATCACTATTCGCCTTGAGGAGGGTTCATGAACATCCATGAATACCAAGCTAAAGCGGTCCTGCGCGAATTCGGCGTGCCGGTGCCGCGCGGCGTGCCCGCGTTCAGCGTGGACGAGGCGATCAAGGGCGCGAACGATCTCGGCGGCCCGGTCTGGGTCGTCAAGGCGCAGATCCACGCCGGCGGCCGTGGCAAGGCCGGCGGCGTCAAGGTGGTCAAGTCCGTCGACGACGTGAAGACGGAAGCGACCCGCATCCTCGGCTCCACCCTCGTCACGCACCAGACCGGCCCGCACGGCAAGAAGGTCAACCGCCTCTACATCGAGGAAGGCTCGGCCATCGACCGCGAGTTCTATCTCTCGGCGCTGATCGACCGCGAGACCTCGCGCGTCGCCTTCGTGGTCTCGACCGAAGGCGGCATGGACATCGAGGAAGTGGCGAGCAAGACGCCCGAAAAGATCCTCACCTTCTCCGTCGACCCGGCGACCGGCATTTATGCCGCATCACGCCCGTCGCGTGGCGCAAGCGCTCAAGCTCACCGGTGATCTGGCCAAACAGGTCGGCACGATCCTGCCGAAGCTCTATGCGGCCTTCACCGAGAAGGACATGAGCCTGCTCGAGATCAATCCGCTGGTCGTCACCAAGGACGATAAGATCATCTGCCTCGACGCCAAGGTCGGCTTCGACGACAACGCGCTCTACCGCCATCCGGACATCATGGAGCTGCGCGACATCACGGAAGAGGACGAGAAGGAAGTCGAGGCGTCGAAATACGACCTCAACTACATCGCGCTCGACGGCTCCATCGGCTGCATGGTCAACGGCGCCGGTCTCGCCATGGCCTCGATGGACATCATCAAGCTCTACGGCATGGAGCCGGCGAACTTCCTCGACGTCGGCGGCAGCGCCACCAAGGACAAGGTGGCGGCGGCGTTCAAGATCATCACCTCCGATCCGAACGTGAAGGGCATCCTGGTCAATATCTTCGGCGGCATCATGAAGTGCGACGTCATCGCCGAGGGCGTGGTCGCCGCGGTGAAGGAAGTGGGCTTGAAGGTCCCGCTGGTGGTGCGGCTCGAAGGCACCAACGTCGATCTCGGCAAGAAGATCATCGCCGAGTCCGGGCTGAACGTGACGTCCGCCGACGATCTCGACGACGCCGCGCAGAAGATCGTCAAGGCCGTGAAGGAAGCCGCCTAATGTCCATCCTCATCGACAAGAACACCAAGGTCATCTGCCAGGGCTTCACCGGCAAGAACGGCACCTTCCACTCCGAGCAGGCCATCAAGTACGGCACCAAGATGGTCGGCGGCACCTCGCCGGGCAAAGGCGGGCAGACCCATCTCGACCTGCCGGTGTTCGACACCGTCGCCGAAGCCAAGGAAAAGACCGGCTGCGACGCATCCGTCATCTACGTGCCGCCGCCGGGCGCGGCCGACGCCATCTGCGAGGCGATCCAGGCCGAAATCCCGCTCATCGTCTGCATCACGGAAGGCATTCCGGTGATGGACATGGTCAAGGTCAGGCGCTCGCTCTCCGGCTCCAAGTCGCGCCTCATCGGCCCGAACTGCCCGGGCGTGATGACCGCCGGCGAATGCAAGATCGGCATCATGCCCGGCAACATCTTCAAGCCCGGCTCGGTCGGCATCGTGTCGCGCTCCGGTACGCTCACCTACGAGGCCGTGTTCCAGACCACCCAGCGAAGGCCTCGGCCAGACCAGCGCCGTCGGCATCGGCGGCGACCCGGTCAAGGGCACCGAGTTCATCGACATGCTGGAGATGTACCTGGCCGACGACAAGACCGAGTCGATCATCATGATCGGCGAGATCGGCGGCTCGGCCGAAGAAGACGCCGCCCAGTTCATCAAGGACGAGGCCAAGCGCGGCCGCAAGAAGCCGATGGTCGGCTTCATCGCCGGCGTCACCGCGCCGCCCGGCCGCCGCATGGGCCACGCCGGCGCCATCATCTCCGGCGGCAAGGGCGACGCGAAGTCGAAGACCGCCGCCATGGAGGCGGCCGGCATCAAGGTGTCGCCGTCGCCGGCGCGCCTCGGCAAGACGCTGGTGGAAGTGCTGAAGGGCTAACGGCGCGCGAGAACGCCGTTCTTTTAAGGGGCCGCTGCGGCCCTCGACTGCGAGGGAGGGCCTGCCGGCCCTCCTTTTTTCTTTCGATCCACCGCGTTGACGTTCGGTGTGAGCGCCGTTCGTTGCGGCATCCTGGTCGGCAACGGCATCGACGCGTGGGCGCGGCGAGCGGCGTCGGCCTATGCCGCAGCCAGGTGCCGGGCTCTGCTGCGGGTGTCCTTGCCCCCTTTTCGCGTTGTGGTGAGGGTGCCGCCGCTGGCCCGTGCTCCGTCAGGCATCACAATCCAGTGACACGGGGCGCCGGCCTGGCGCCGGCACGGCGGCGGTGCAGTCCCGGTTTGACGGGCATCGGCGCCATGGCCGGCCACCGCCGCGCACCGAAAAGTTCGGCAAAATACCACTGCCCCGATCATGAACCCGGTTGCGCCG
>CAWHJV010000007.1:0-311006 GCA_963829755.1 uncultured Pseudomonadota bacterium
AGCGAATAGTGAAATGGCGAATAGCGAGTAGTCGCTATTCGCCACTCACTACGCACTATTCGCGGGCAGACAGCGGCTGGATCGCGGGAATCATCCTTCGATAGCAGTCGAGAGAGACAAACACATGAACGGCCAGAATATCCGGATCCGGCTCAAGGCGTTCGATCATCGAATTCTCGATGCGTCGACCCGCGAGATCGTGAACACGGCCAAGCGCACCGGCGCCCAGGTCCGTGGCCCGATCCCGCTGCCGACGCGGATCGAGAAGTTCACGGTGAACCGCTCGCCGCACATCGACAAGAAGAGCCGCGAGCAGTTCGAGATGCGCACCCACAAGCGCCTCTTGGACATCGTCGATCCGACGCCGCAGACCGTGGACGCCCTCATGAAGCTCGACCTCGCCGCCGGCGTTGACGTCGAGATCAAGCTCTAAGGGATAGTGGGGAAAAGCCATGCGTTCCGGAGTTGTCGCACAGAAGGTCGGAATGACCCGGGTGTTCACCGAGGCCGGTGAGCACATCCCGGTCACGGTGCTGCGGCTGGGGCAGTGCCAGGTGGTCGCGCACCGCACCAAGGACCAGAACGGTTACGTCGCTTTGCAGCTCGGTTCGGGCGAGCGGCGGACCAACAACATGAGCAAGGCCGACCGCGGCTATTTCGCGAAGGCCAACGTGGAGCCCAAGCGCAAGCTTGCCGAGTTCCGCGTGAGCGAGGAGGCGCTGATTCCGGTCGGCGCCGAGATCACGGCCGATCACTTCGTCGCCGGCCAGTTCGTCGATGTTTGCGGCACTTCGATCGGCAAGGGCTTCGCCGGTGCCATGAAGCGCTGGAACTTCGGCGGCCTGCGCGCCTCGCACGGCGTGTCGATTTCGCATCGCTCGCACGGCTCCACCGGCGGTCGCCAGGATCCCGGCAAAGTCTTCAAGAACAAGAAGATGGCCGGTCATCTCGGCAGCGAGCGGGTGACCACGCTTAACATCAAGGTGGTGTCCACCGACGTCGAGCGCGGCCTCATCCTGGTTGAGGGGGCGGTGCCGGGCGCCAAGGGTGGCTGGATCCTGGTGCGTGACGCGGTGAAGAAGCCGCTGCCGAAGGATCTGCCCATGCCGGGCAAGTTCCGTGTCGCCGGCGCCGAGGAATCGGCACCCGTGTCCGATGCGGCGCCGGCCGAGGCGCCCGCGGCGGAAGCGGCGGCCCCCAGCGAGCAAGAGGGCGCGTGAGATGGAAATGAAGATCACCACCCTTGAGGGCACGGAGCAGGGTTCGGTCGATTTGCCGGACGCCATTTTCGGCCTCGATCCGCGCGCCGACCTGGTGCAGCGCTGCGTCAACTGGCAGCTCGCGAAGCGCCAGGCCGGCACGCACAAGACCAAGCTGCGCGGCGAGATCGCCCGCACCGGCAAGAAGGTCCATGCGCAGAAGGGCACGGGCCAGGCCCGTCACGGTGCGGCCAGCGCGCCGCAGTTCCGCGGCGGTGGCCGCGCCTTCGGTCCGGTCGTGCGCAGCCACGCGCACGAGCTCCCGAAGAAGGTGCGCGCGCTCGCGCTCAAGCACGCGCTCTCCTCGAAGGCCAAGGACGGCGGCATCGTCGTGCTCGACAAGGCAACCGTGAAGGAAGCCAAGACCGGGCCGCTCGCCAAGCAGTTCGGCAAGCTGGGCTTGCAGAACGCGCTCATCGTCGACGGCGCCGAGGTGGAGGCGAACTTCCAGACGGCGGCGCGCAACATCCCGAACATCGACGTGCTGCCGGTGCAGGGCATCAACGTCTACGACATCATGCGGCGCAAGACCCTGGTGCTGACCAAGGCCGCGCTCGATGCGCTGGAGGCGCGCTTCAAATGAGCACCAGCGATCCCCGCCATTACGATGTCATCCTGGCTCCGGTGATCACGGAGAAGGCGACCATGGCGTCCGAGTACAACAAGGTCATCTTCGAGGTGGCCAAGACCGCGACCAAGCCGCAGATCAAGGAAGCCGTCGAGAAGCTGTTCGACGTGAAGGTGAAGAGCGTCAACACGCTGACCCGCCAGGGCAAGTGGAAGGTGTTCAAGAACCGCATCGGCCGCCAGTCGGATTTCAAGCGCGCGATCGTGACCCTGGAAGAGGGTCAGCGCATCGACGTGACCACGGGATTGTAAGGAAGCGTTGTCATGGCTTTGAAGACCTACAATGCGACCACGCCGGGCCAGCGGCACCTGATCATCGTCGATCGCAGGACGCTGCATAAGGGCGCGCCGGTCAAGACGCTGACCGAGGGCAAGAACGCGTCCGGCGGCCGCAACAACAACGGGCGCACCACCGTGCGCTTCCGCGGCGGCGGCCACAAGCAGGCCTACCGCCTGGTCGACTTCAAGCGGCGCAAGTTCGACGTGCCGGCGACCGTGGAGCGGCTCGAGTACGATCCGAACCGCACCGCGTTCATCGCGCTGATCAAATACGAGGACGGCGAGCTCGCCTATATCCTGGCGCCGCAGCGGCTTTCGCCCGGCGACAGCGTGGTGGCCGGCGAGCACGTCGACGTGAAGCCGGGCAATGCCATGCCGCTGGCGTCGATCCCGGTCGGCACCATTGTGCACAACATCGAGCTCAAGATTGGCAAGGGCGGGCAGATCGCGCGCTCCGCGGGCTCCTACGCTCAGATCGTGGGCCGCGACGGCGACTACGTGATCATGCGCCTCTCCTCGGCCGAGCAGCGCCTGGTGCACGGCCGCTGCATGGCGACCGTCGGGGCGGTGTCGAACCCCGACAACATGAACACCAACATCGGCAAGGCCGGTCGCAAGCGCTGGATGGGATGGCGGCCGCACAACCGCGGCATCACCATGAACCCCGTCGACCATCCGCACGGCGGCCGCACCAACGGCGGCGGCAACTGGGTGACGCCGTGGGGCTTCCCCACCAAGGGCAAGAAGACCCGCAAGAACAAGCGCACCACCAAGTTCATCGTGGCCAGCCGCCACGTCCGCAAGAAGAAGGGTTAAGGATCGTCATCATGTCCCGTTCATTGTGGAAAGGTCCTTTCGTCGACGGCTACCTGCTGAAAAAGGCGGAAGCCGCGCGCGTGTCCGGCCGTCACGACGTGGTCAAGATCTGGACCCGGCGTTCGACCATTCTGCCGCAGTTCGTGGGGGTGAACTTCGGCGTCTACAACGGCCAGAAGCACATCCCGGTTCTGGTGACCGAGGAAATGGTGGGCCACAAGTTCGGCGAGTTCGCGCCGAGCCGCACGTTTCATGGCCACAGCGCCGACCGCAAGGCCAAGAAGGGCTGAGCGGGGCAGGGCTTAGGGATCGAGAGAAGAAGTTATGGGCAAGAGCGCACACAAGCGAAGCCTCGCCGACAACGAGGCCCAGGCGGTGAGCCGGATGCTGCGAATTTCGCCGCAGAAGCTCAACCTGGTCGCGCAGATGATCCGCGGAAAGAAGGTCGCGAGCGCGCTCGCCGACCTGCAGTTTTCGCGCAAGCGCATCGCGGTCGACGTGCGCAAGTGTCTGGAATCGGCGATCGCCAATGCCGAGAACAACCATGACCTCGACGTCGACGAGTTGGTCGTCGCCGAGGCCCATGTCGGCAAGGCGCTGGTGATCAAGCGCTTCACCCCCCGCGGCCGCGGCCGGGTGGGCGGCATCATGAAACCGTTCTCGCACCTGACCATCGTTGTGCGTCAGGTCGAGGCGCAGGCTTAACGAGCCTGGGGAGAGACGTATGGGTCAAAAAGTCAATCCGGTCGGGCTTCGGGTCGGCATCAACCGTACCTGGGATTCGCGCTGGTTCGCCGGCAAGAGCGAGTACGGCACGCTGCTGCACGAGGACATCAAGATCCGCGCGGAGCTGATGAAGCAGCTCAAGCAGGCGGCGGTGTCGCACATCGTGATCGAGCGTCCGCACAAGAAGTGCCGCGTCACCATCCACTCGGCGCGGCCGGGCGTGGTCATCGGCAAGAAGGGCGCCGACATCGAGAAGCTGCGCCGCTCGGTGGCGAAGCTCACCGATAGCGACGTCGTCATCAACATCGTCGAGATCCGCAAGCCCGAGCTCGATGCGCAGCTGGTCGCCGAATCGATCGCGCAGCAGCTCGAGCGCCGCGTCGCCTTCCGCCGTGCCATGAAACGCGCCGTGCAGTCGGCCATGCGTCTCGGCGCCGAGGGCATTCGCATCAACTGCGCCGGTCGGCTCGGCGGCGCCGAGATCGCGCGTACCGAGTGGTACCGCGAGGGCCGCGTGCCGCTGCACACGCTGCGCGCCGACGTCGATTACGGTGTCGCCACCGCGTTCACCACCTACGGCACCTGCGGCGTCAAGGTCTGGATCTTCAAGGGCGAGATCCTCGAGCACGATCCGATGGCGCAGGATAGGAAGATGGCCGAGGCGGACCAGGGCCGCCCGCGTCGCGAAACCGCGGCCTGAGGGACAAGAGAGTAAGAAGTCATGCTGCAACCGAAACGCACCAAGTTTCGCAAGGCGCACAAGGGCCGCATCCACGGCGTCGCCACCACCGGCAACCAGCTAGCCTTCGGCCAGTACGGCCTCAAGGCGCTGGAGCCGGAGCGCGTCACCGCGCGCCAGATCGAGGCCGCGCGGCGCGCGCTCACGCGCTTCATGAAGCGCGCCGGCCGCGTCTGGATCCGCGTGTTCCCCGACGTGCCGGTGTCGAAGAAGCCGATCGAGGTCCGCATGGGCAAGGGCAAGGGCTCGCCGGAATACTGGGTGGTCCGCGTCAAGCCGGGCAAGATCCTGTTCGAGGTCGACGGCATCCCGCACGCGGTCGCGCGCGAGGCGCTGACGCTCGCCGCCGCCAAGCTGCCGATCAAGACCCGTTTCATCGAACGCATTGCCGAGTGATGGTCATGAAAGCCGCCGACGCAAGATCAATGACGATCGATCAGATCGACGACGAAGTGCTCAAGCTTAAAAAGGAGCAGTTCAACCTGCGCTTCCAGCGCGCCACGGGTCAGCTCGAGAACACCTCGCGGGTGCGGGTCATCCGCCGCGACATCGCGCGCTTGAAGACCATTGCGGCGCAGAAGCGCGCCACGTCGAAATAAAGGGAACGAGAGAGATGCCGAAGCGTACGCTGCATGGCGTCGTCGTCAGCGACAAAGAGAACAAGACGGTTGTGGTCCGCGTCGACCGGCGCTTCACCCATCCGGTGATGAAGAAGACCATCCGGCGTTCGAAGAAATACCACGCCCACGACGAGACCAACGAATACTCGATCGGCGACACGGTGTGGATCGAGGAGCGCCGCCCGCTTTCCAAGCTCAAGTGCTGGGAAGTCGTGCGCGGCGAGAAAAGACAAAGAGTTCAATGAGCGTCATGGACCCGCATAAACCGGACGCAAAGACAGTGAGAGCCGCATCATGATCCAGATGCAGACAAACCTAGACGTGGCGGACAACTCCGGCGCGCGCCGCGTCATGTGCATCAAGGTGCTGGGCGGTTCGAAGCGCAAATACGCCACCATCGGCGACGTCATCGTCGTCTCGGTGAAGGAGGCGATCCCGCGCGGCCGCGTCAAGAAGGGCGACGTGATGAAGGCCGTGGTGGTGCGCATCTCCAAGGAAATCAAGCGCGCCGACGGCTCGGTCATCCGTTTCGACCGCAACGCCGCCGTGCTGATCAACGCGCAGGCCGAGCCGGTTGGCACCCGCATCTTCGGGCCGGTGCCGCGCGAGCTGCGCGCCAAGAACCACATGAAGATCATTTCGCTCGCGCCGGAGGTGCTGTGATGGCCGCCAAGATCAGGAAGGGCGACAAGGTCATCGTGCTCACCGGGCGCGACAAGGGCCGCACCGGCGAGGTGCTCGCGGTGCGCCCGGACGAAAGCCGCGCGCTGGTGCGCGGCATCCATATGGTCAAGCGCCACCAGCGCCAGACCGCGCAGCAGGAAGGCGGCATCATCTCCAAGGAGGGGCCGATCCACCTGTCCAACCTGGCGCTCGCCGATCCCAAGGACAACAAGCCGACCCGCGTCGGCTTCAAGTTCGTCGGCGAGGGTGACGCACGCCGCAAGGTGCGCATTGCCAAGCGTTCCGGAGTCGAGATCGATGGCTGATACGCAGACGAACGAAGAGAGCAAGGGCGGCAAGGCCAAGGCGCCCAAGGGCGCACCAAAGGGCGCGCCAAAGGGCGCGGCCAAGGAAGCGGCGCCGCAGGCGGCCGCGCCTTACGTCGCGCGCCTGAGGACGCGCTACGAGGAGGAGATCCGCGGCGCGCTGACCGAGCAGTTCGAGTACAAGAACCCGATGCAGGTGCCGGCCATCACCAAGGTCGTGCTCAACATGGGTATTGGCGAGGGCGTGGCCGACCGCAAGAAGGTTGAGAATGCGGCCGCCGACCTTTCCTTGATCGCCGGCCAGAAGGCGGTGATCACCCGGGCGCGCAAGTCGATCGCGAACTACAAGTTGCGCGACGGCCAGGCGATCGGCTGCATGGTCACGCTGCGCAAGAGCCGCATGTACGACTTCATCGACCGGCTGGTGACGGTCGCGCTGCCGCGCATCCGCGACTTCCGGGGCCTCAACCCGAAGAGCTTCGACGGCCGCGGCAACTACAGCCTCGGCATCCGCGAGCACATCGTGTTCCCGGAGATCGATTTCGACAAGGTCACCGATTCGTGGGGCCTTGATATCACCGTGTGCACGAGCGCGCCGACCGACGACGAGGCGCGGGCTTTGCTCGCGGCGTTCAACTTTCCGTTCCGGCAGTGAGGCGGCGTTAGGGCGCCTCATACGCGGAACCGCAAGGAGCGATTAGAATGGCTAAGACGAGTTCTGTCGAGAAGAACAAGAAGCGGCGCAAGATGGCGAAGAAATTCGCCGGCCGGCGCGCGCGGCTGAAGGCGGTCGCGCACGACAAAGAGCTGCCGATGGAGGAGCGGTTCGCCGCCACCCTCAAGCTCGCGGAATTGCCGCGCAATTCCTCGACCACCCGCATCCGCAACCGGTGCGAGCTCACCGGCCGGCCGCGCGCGTACTACCGCAAGCTTAAGCTTAGCCGTATCGCGCTCCGCGAGCTCGGCTCCAAGGGCCTGATCCCGGGCCTTGTCAAGTCGAGCTGGTGAGGGAGGGCCGACGATGTCCGTGAACGATCCGATCGGCGATATGATCACCCGCATCCGCAACGCGCAGATGCGTAACAAGCCTAAGGTCTCGATGCCGGGCTCCAAACAGCGCGAGCGCGTGGCCGAGGTGCTGAAGGCCGAAGGCTTCATCCGCGGCTACGCCAGCGTGGCGCATGCCAACGGCCGCAGCGAGCTCGAGCTCGAGCTGAAGTACTTCGACGGCACGCCGGTGATCCGCGAGATCGCCCGCGTGTCCAAGCCCGGCCGCCGCGTCTACGCCTCGGTGAAGGCGCTGCCGCGCATCAACAACGGTCTCGGGGTCGCCATCGTCTCAACGCCCAAGGGCGTGATGGCGGACCACGCCGCCCGCGACGCCAATGTCGGCGGTGAAATTCTCTGCACGGTGTTCTAAGCGCATGGTCCCGAAAAGTGGGAACCGGTTTTCGGCCAAGGCCATGCCCCGGGAAAACGTCAGGCACCTGATGAAACGGATGAAACGGTAATGTCTCGTATCGGCAAACGCCCCGTCAAAGTCCCCGCCGGCGTCACCGCCAGCGTGGAAGGGCAGACCGTCAAGGTGAAGGGCCCCAAGGGCGCGCTCGAGCTCGCCCTCATCGACGACGTCATCGTCAAAATGGAAGACGGCGCCGTCAAGGTCGACCCGCGCAACCAGTCCAAGCGCTCGCGCCAGATGTGGGGCACGGCGCGCACGCAGGTCTCCAACCTGATGACTGGCGTGAGCCAGGGTTTCGAGGAGAAGCTCGAGATCAACGGCGTCGGCTATCGCGCGGCGGTGCAGGGCAAGAACCTGAACCTGCAGCTCGGCTTCTCGCACGACGTGAGCTATCCGATCCCGCAAGGGATCACCATCGCGACGCCCAAGCCGACCGAGATCGTGATCTCCGGCATGAGCAAGCAGCAGGTCGGCCAGGTGGCCGCCGAGATCCGCGGCTGGCGCCCGCCCGAGCCCTACAAGGGCAAGGGCGTGAAGTACGCCGGCGAATACATCTTCCGCAAGGAAGGCAAGAAGAAGTAAGGACGAACGGGCCATGTCGAAACTGAGTGACAGGACGGCGCGGCGCAGGGCCTCCGTGCGGCGTAAGATCAAGCGGGCCGCCCGCGGGCGCGCGCGCCTTTCGGTGTTCCGCTCTTCGAAGCACATCTACGCCCAGCTCATCGACGACGATCAGGGCGTGACGGTCGCCGCCGCGTCGTCGCTGGAGAAGGCGATGCGCGAGGCGGGCACCAAGGGCGCCGACATCGACGCCGCCAAGGCCGTCGGCAAGCTACTCGCCGAGCGCGCGCAAGCGAAGAACATCAAGGATGTGGTGTTCGACCGCGGCAGCTATCTCTATCACGGACGCATCAAGGCGCTGGCGGATGCCGCGCGCGAAGGCGGACTTAACTTCTAATCGGAACGGTATCTCATGGCACATGAACCTCGACGAGATCGTGAGCGCGGCGGTCGCGACCGCGATGAACGCGACAGCGAGTTCATCGACAAGCTGGTGCACATCAACCGCGTGGCCAAGGTGGTCAAGGGCGGCCGCCGGTTCGGCTTCGCCGCGCTGGTGGTGGTCGGCGATCAGAAGGGCCGCGTCGGCTTCGGCCACGGCAAGGCGCGCGAGGTGCCGGAGGCGATCCGCAAGGCGACCGAGGCCGCCAAGCGCGGGCTGACCCGCGTGCCGCTGCGCGAGGGCCGCACGCTGCATCACGACGTCGCCGGCCGTCACGGCGCCGGCAAGGTGTTCCTGCGCGCGGCGCCAGCCGGTACCGGCATCATCGCCGGCGGCCCCATGCGCGCGGTGTTCGAGACGCTCGGCATGCAGGACGTGGTGGCGAAGTCGCTCGGTTCCGCCAACCCGTACAACGTTGTGCGCGCCACCTTCGACGCGCTGAAGAACCAGGATTCGCCGCGCTCGGTCGCCGCGCGCCGCAACATCAAGGTCTCCACTCTGCAGGCGCGCCGCCGCGAAGGCGGCGAGGCCGAGCAGGCGGCCGATTAATAGAGGGCGGGGTCCATGGCTAAGGCAGACAAGACCATCAAGGTCGAGCAGACGGGCAGTCCGCTGCGGCGTGACGGCGCTCAGCGCGCCACGCTGATCGGGCTCGGCCTCAACAAGATCGGGCGCGTGAGCGAATTGCCGGACACGCCGTCGACCCGGGGCATGATCCGCAAGGTGCAGCACATGGTGCGCGTGGTCGGCGAAGCGAAGTGACCGCTTGAAGTCATGGCCGGGTTCCACCCGGCCATCGCCGAAAGGATTGGACGAGGTATTGGCACGATGAAACTCAATCAGATCGCCGACAAGCCGGGCGCGCGCAAGAAGCGCCTGCGTATCGGCCGCGGCATCGGCTCCGGCATGGGCAAGACCGGCGGCCGTGGCGGCAAGGGCCAGACGGCACGCTCCGGCGTGGCGATCAAGGGCTTCGAAGGCGGCCAGATGCCGCTGCACCGGCGCCTGCCCAAGCGCGGGTTCCGCAACAGCCCCTTTGCGCTCGTCATCAACGAGATCAATCTCGGCGACGTGCAGGAGGCGATCGACGCCGGCAAGCTCGACGCCAGCACCCCGGTCGACGTCGAGGCGCTGGTCAAGGCCGGCCTGCTGCGGCGCGTCAAGGACGGCGTCAAGCTGCTCGGCGGCGGCGAGCTCAAGGCCAAAGTGTCGTTCTCGGTCTACCGCGCCTCCAAGTCGGCGGTCGAGGCGGTCGAGAAGGCGGGCGGCTCGGTGACGATCCTGGCGCGGCCGAAGGAAGAAGACGCGGAGCCGCGCGGCAAGAACAAGCGCGCGGCCCTGGCGGCGGCGGCCAAGGCTGAGGGCGAAGGCAAGGGTAAAGGCAAGGCCGGCAAGGAGGCGTAACCTTCCGGGGGGTCGTGCCGATTCGGCCGATCGTGCCGGCCGGGCGGGCGCCAAATGCCGCGCGGCCCCTGACTACCGAAGCCGGACGCCGGCGCCTAGATGAGGACCGGCGGCGACGACAGGCTCCGATGAGGAGCGCGAGGGCAGGGCGGGCAGGAGCGACTGAATGGTTTCCGCAGCGGAACAACTGGCGGCCAATCTCAATTTCTCGGCGCTCGCCAAGGCCGACGAACTCAAAAAACGCATCTGGTTCACGGTGGGTGCGCTGCTGGTCTACCGGCTCGGCACCTATATCCCGCTGCCCGGCATCGATCCGGCCGCCTGGGAGCAGGTCTTCAACACCCAGTCGGGTGGCATTCTCGGCATGTTCAACATGTTCTCCGGTGGAGGAATCCAGCGGATGGCGATCTTCGCCCTGAACATCATGCCGTACATTTCCGCCTCCATCATCATCCAGTTGATGACGACGGTCTCGCCCACCCTCGAGCAGCTCAAGAAAGAGGGCGAGCAGGGCCAGAAGACGATGAACCAGTACACGCGCTACCTCACGGTGGCGCTGGCCGCGTTCCAGTCTTACGGCATCGCCATGGGCCTGCAGGGCACCGGCCACGTGGTCAGCCATCCCGGCATCTTCTTCCTGATGTCGACCACCATCACGCTGACCGGTGGCACGATGTTCCTGATGTGGCTCGGCGAGCAGATCACCTCGCGTGGCATCGGCAACGGCATCTCGCTGATCATCCTCGCCGGCATCGTGGCGCGTCTGCCGTCGGCCATCGCCGGCACCCTTGAGCTCGGCCGCCAGGGCGCGCTGTCGACCGGCCTGATCCTGGCCGTCATCGTGATGGTCGTGGTGGTGATCGCCTTCATCGTGTTCATGGAGCGCGCCCAGCGCCGGCTGCTGATCCAATATCCCAAGCGCCAGGTCGGCAACCGCATGTTCGAGGGCCAGTCCTCGCACCTGCCGCTCAAGCTCAACACCTCGGGCGTGATCCCGCCGATCTTCGCCTCGTCGCTGCTGTTGCTGCCGACCACGGTCGCCAACTTCAACGCCGGCTCGGGCCCCAGCTGGCTTACCACCATGACCGCGCTGCTCGGCCACGGGCAGCCGCTGTTCCTGACCCTTTACATCGGGTTGATCGTGTTCTTCGCCTTCTTCTACACGGCGATCGTGTTCAACCCGACCGAGACCGCCGACAACCTGAAGAAGCACGGCGGTTTCGTTCCTGGCATCCGTCCGGGCGAGCGCACGGCGGAATATATCGATTATGTATTGTCGCGCATCACCGTGGTGGGCGCGCTCTACCTCGCGATCGTGTGCTTGATCCCGGAACTGCTGATCTCCTACGCGGCGGTGCCGTTCTATTTCGGCGGCACCTCGCTCCTCATCGTGGTGAGCGTCACCATGGATACGGTCGCCCAGATCCAGGGCTATCTGCTGGCGCACCAATATGAAGGTCTGATCAAGCGCTCGAAATTGCGGGGACGGAATAGATGAGGGTGATCCTGCTCGGCCCGCCGGGGGCGGGGAAGGGCACGCAAGCGCAGCGACTGGTTTCCAAGCACGGTGTCGTCCAGCTCTCGACCGGCGACATGCTGCGCGCGGCGGTGGCCGCCGGTACGCCTGTCGGCCTGCAGGCTAAGGAGCGGATGGAGCGGGGCGAACTGGTGCCGGACGAAGTGGTGGTGGCGATCGTCGCCGACCGCATCGGCCAGCCGGACGCCGCCCGAGGCTTCGTGCTCGACGGCTTCCCACGTACCGTGCCGCAGGCCGAGGCGCTCGACCGCCTGCTGGCGGAGCGCGGCATCCAGCTCGACGCGGTGGTCGAGCTCAAGGTGGACGAGGGCATCCTGCTCGACCGAATCGAGAAACGGGCGGCCGACGCGATTGCGCGCGGCGAGGCGGTGCGCGCCGACGACAACGCCGAGGTGCTGCGCGGGCGGCTCGCCGCCTACCGGGCGCAGACCGCGCCGCTTGTGCATTACTATGGCGGCAAGGGGACGCTGCGTAGCGTTGACGGCATGGCGCCGGTCGACGAGGTCAGCGCCGCCCTGGAAGCGGCCCTGAGGCCCGCGGCGCCCGCTGTGGCCCCTTCCGAGGCGGAAGCCCCGGCTCTCCGGGCGCTCGAGCCCGCCGACAAGCCGAAAGCGGCCAAGCCGAAAGCGGCCAAGTCGCCGGCCGCCAAAATGCCGGTCAAGAAAGCGACCAAGAAAACTAAAAAAACCAAGAAAACCAAGAAAACCAAGAAAACGGCTCCGAAAGCCGCGGCCAAAGGCCGGAGCAAGGCGGGGGCCAAGAAGACCCGGGCAAAAGCCGGCGCCAAGGGTCGGACCAAGACTGGAGTCAAGACCCGGACTAAGGCCCCGAAAAAGGCCGCGGCCGCCGGTCGTCGCCGCGCCAAGGGGACCAAGGCAGCCACCGGGAGCAAGGGGGCTAAGGGGAGCAAGGGGGCTAAGGGGACCAATAAGGGGACCGCGCGCCGGGCCGTCGCCGGCCGCCGGGCGGCGAAATCCCCGAAAAGCAAATCCCGCACCAGTCTGAGGTTGACGAGGCGGCGATGAATCCCCTAATAAGCACCACATTCAGAAGCCTGACACGATGCCGGGCCCCAAGGCGGCGGGGACGGGTGTCGTGTGACGCTTTGCGTTATCCCCTGGCGGGAACTCAAGAATTCGGCGCCGCGGGCAGCGCCGGCCAATAAGCAGGAGAGCAATCGGTGGCTCGTATCGCGGGCGTCAATCTTCCGACCAACAAGCGCGTCGTCATCGCGCTGCAGTACATCCATGGTATCGGGCCGAAAATCGCCAGCGATATCGTGGGTAAGGTCAACCTGCCGGCGGAGCGGCGCGTGGCGCAGCTCACCGACGCGGAGGTCTTGCAGATTCGAGAGCTCATCGACCGTGACTACATGGTCGAGGGCGATCTGCGCCGCGAGACGGCGATGAACATCAAACGGTTGATGGATCTCGGCTGCTACCGGGGCCTGCGCCATCGCAAGGGCCTGCCGGTGCGCGGGCAGCGCACGCACACCAATGCGCGCACCCGCAAGGGGCCGGCCAAGGCCATCGCCGGCAAGAAGAAAGCCTAAGTGATAGCAGGTTGTCGGCCGCGCGCTTGAGTCGCGCTGGCCCCGAGAAGGAATTGAGGAATGGGCAAGGAAGCCACCCGCGTCCGCCGGCGCGAACGCAAGAACATCGCGTCCGGCGTCGCGCATGTGAACGCGTCGTTCAACAATACCATGGTCACCATCACCGACGCGCAGGGCAACGCGATCGCCTGGTCGTCGGCCGGGACCATGGGCTTCAAGGGCTCGCGCAAGTCGACGCCCTACGCCGCGCAGGTGGCCGCCGAGGATGCCGCCAAGAAGGCGCAGGAGCACGGCATGCGCACGCTGGAGGTCGAGGTGTCGGGCCCGGGTTCGGGCCGCGAGTCGGCGCTGCGCGCGCTGCAGGCAGCCGGCTTCACCGTTACTTCGATCCGTGACGTGACGTCGATCCCGCACAACGGCTGCCGTCCGCGTAAGCGTCGCCGCGTTTGATCGTTATTTATCGAGCGGAATCGCGAAAAGCGCGCGCATCCGCTTCCGCCGAGCTGGTCCCCATGCGGCGGGTGGGGTGCGAGAGCTTTGAACCCTCGCCGCGCAAAAGGTGAAAACGTGATCCAGAAGAATTGGCAGGAATTGATCAGGCCGAACAAGCTTCAGGTCTCTCCGGGTTCCGACGCTGCGCGCTTTGCGACCGTGGTCGCCGAGCCGCTGGAACGCGGCTTCGGCCTGACGCTCGGCAACGCGCTGCGCCGCATTCTGCTGTCGTCGTTGCAGGGTGCCGCGGTGCAGTCGGTCCACATCGACGGCGTGCTGCACGAGTTCTCCTCCATCGCCGGCGTGCGCGAGGATGTGACCGACATCGTGCTCAACATCAAGGACATCGCCATCAAGATGCAGGGCGAAGGCCCCAAGCGCATGGTGGTGAAGAAGCAGGGCCCCGGCGCCGTCACCGCCGGCGACATCCAGACCGTCGGCGACGTGGTCGTGCTCAACCCCGATCTCCCGCTCTGCACCTTGGACGAGGGCGCCGAGATCCGCATGGAGTTCACGGTCAACACCGGCAAGGGCTACGTGCCGGCCGAGCGCAACCGCCCCGAGGACGCGCCCATCGGCCTCATTCCGGTCGACAGCCTCTATTCGCCGGTGCGCAAGGTCTCCTACAAGGTCGAGAACACCCGCGAGGGCCAGATCCTCGACTACGACAAGCTGACCATGACCATCGAGACCGACGGCAGCCTGTCGCCCGACGATGCGCTCGCCTACGCCGCGCGCATCCTGCAGGACCAGCTTAACGTCTTCGTGAACTTTGAGGAGCCGCGCAAGGAGGCCGCCACCGAGACCATTCCGGATCTCGCCTTCAACCCGGCCTTCCTCAAGAAGGTGGACGAGCTCGAGCTCTCCGTGCGTTCGGCCAACTGCCTGAAGAACGACAACATCGTCTACATCGGCGATCTCGTTCAGAAGACCGAGGCCGAGATGCTGCGCACGCCGAACTTCGGTCGCAAGTCGCTTAACGAGATCAAGGAAGTGCTGGCGCAGATGGGCCTGCATCTCGGCATGGAAGTGCCGGGCTGGCCGCCGGAGAACATCGAGGAACTCGCCAAGCGCTTCGAGGATCATTACTGAGCGAATAGGGAGTAGCGAATAGCGACCGCTCGCTGTTCGCAATTCACCTTATCTGGGCGAACGCAGGAAGCCCCCCTGAGCCGATACGTCCGACGAACCGTCGTGACACATAGAAGAGAAGGAATAGTTCAATGCGTCACGGTAAGGTTCATCGCAAGCTCGGCCGCAAGCCGGCGCACCGCAAGGCCATGTTCGCCAACATGTGCGCCGCCCTGATCAAGCACGAGCAGATCATGACCACGCTGCCGAAGGCCAAGGAATTGCGCCCGGTGGTGGAGAAGCTGGTGACCTTGGCGAAGAAGGGCGATCTCGCCGCCCGCCGCCAGGCCATCGCCGAGATGCGCGACGTCACCCAGGTCAAGAAGCTGTTCGACGTGCTGGGGCCCCGCTATAAGGAACGCAAGGGCGGCTATACCCGCATCATGAAAGCGGGCTTCCGCTATGGCGACAACGCCCCGCGCGCGGTGATCGAATTCGTCGATCGCGACGTCGACGCCAAGGGGCTCGATTCCGGGCCGGTGCAGGAGAATAAGGGCGCGGCGGAACCGCCGCCCCCGATGATGTAACGGCTGCGGCTGATCGATCGGTTTGCAAAAGGGCGGCGCCTCGGCGCCGCCTTTTTCATAATGTGGGATAAAATGCTGACGCGACCAAGGCCGATGGCTGGCGCAGGTCGGTCCGGACGGCGTCAAGCCCATGGCCGTCGGGTTGCGGCTGCGCTAACATCGGCCCTACGTCTGCACGAGACTAAACCAAGCTAGGCAGGCGGAGGGGAAACACGACCATGATCCGCAATGGATTTCTGGGGTTGGCGCTCGCCGTGGCGCTGGCCGCAACGACGCATGCGCAGGCCGCCGGCAACGCCGGCCTGGTCAAGCGCGGCAGCTATCTGGTCAACACCATCATGACCTGCGGCAACTGCCACACGCCGCAGGGCCCCAAGGGGCCGGTGCTGGCCAAGGCCTTTTCCGGCGGGCTCTCCTGGGACGAGCCACCGTTCAAGGTGACCGCGCCCAACATCACCCAGGACAAAGCAACCGGTATCGGCACCTGGTCCGATGCCGACATCGAGAACCTGCTGCGCAAGGGGGTCAAGCCGGACGGTACGCCGATCGCCACCGTGATGCCGACCGGCTTCTACGGCATCATCACCGACCGCGACATGAAGGCGATCATCGCCTACCTGCGCACGCTCAAGCCCATCAAGAACAAGGTGCCGGACCCGATCTACCGCATGAAGCAGGTGCGGCAGATCTACCCGGGGTCCGAGAAGCCTTACACCGAGGCGATGCTCGCGAATAAGGTCAAGAACGGCTTCTATCTCACCACCATCGGCCATTGCATGGAATGCCACACGCCGATGGTGAGGGGGCGGCACCCCTGGGACAAGATGGGCACCGGCGGCTTTAAGTTCCCGGGGCCGTGGGGCGTCTCGGTCTCGCGCAACATCACCGAGAGCAAGACCAAGGGCATCGGCAATTGGACCAACGCCGATATCCGGCGCGCCATCACCACGGGCGTCGCCAAGGACGGCAGCCATCTCAAGCCGCCCATGGCCTTCGCCATGTACGCCAAGATGAAGCGCTCCGATATCAGCGATATCATCGCCTGGCTGCGCACGTTGCCGGCCAACGAGTAGGGGCTGCGCTTTCACCTCTCCCCGCACAGCCGAGCTCGGGTTGACCCGGGTACGGCCGTCCACGAATGGCCGAAGCCGTAAACATCCGGCTTCGGCGGGGAGAGGCAAGGGCTCACCACCCGTGCACGACCACCTTGCCGATGGTGGTGCCGCTTTCGATCTGCGCATGCGCCTTGCGCAGATTGGCGGCATTGA
Organism: uncultured Pseudomonadota bacterium; assembly: GCA_963829755.1. Lineage (GTDB taxonomy): Bacteria > Pseudomonadota > Alphaproteobacteria > Rhizobiales > Xanthobacteraceae > Pseudolabrys. The sequence goes on from CAWHJV010000007.1 coordinate 16,432, forward strand.
TCGGCGACAGCTCCTGCGCCGCCGTGGTGACGATCTCGCCGGCGTCGACCATGTCGGCCACGGCGTTGAGCAGCTTGTGCTGCTCGATCATGTCGGGGGTTTGGAATATGGCGCGCGTGAACATCGATTCCCAATGCACCGAGGCCGCCTTGCGCTTGAGCGGCATGATGTCGAAGGTCTTGGGGTCGTCGATCAGCGCGAATTTGCCCTGTGGCGCGACGATATCGGCGATCTGCGGGCCGCTTTGATCGGTGCCGGTCAGGCCGGCGATCAGCGCCACGTTGGCGTGGCCGATCGCCTTGAGCCCGTCGGCGAGCGGCTTCGCATGGTCGATGACGTGATGGGCGCCGAGCTTCTCGCACCAGGCCTTCGTCTCCGGCCGCGAGGCGGTGGCGATCACGGTCAGCGCGGTGAGACGGCGCGCGATCTGGATCATGATCGAGCCGACCCCGCCGCCGCCGCCGATCACCAAGAGGGCGCGGTCCTCGTCCTTCCGGCCCGGCGCGACGCCGAGCCGGTCGAACAGCAGCTCCCAGGCGGTGATGCTGGTGAGCGGCAGCGCCGCGGCCTGCGCGAAGCCGAGGCTCTTCGGCTTGCGGCCCACGATGCGCTCGTCGACCAGGTGCGAATTCGGCGTTGGTGCCGGGGCGGGCGATGGAGCCGGCGTAGAAGACCTCGTCGCCGGCCTTGAACAGGCTCACGTCGGCGACCGACCGCCTCGACCACGCCGGCGGCGTCGTAGCCGAGGATCTTGGGCGGCTCGCCGGCCTGGGGCGCCGCGCGCATGCGCACTTTGGTGTCGACCGGGTTCACCGACACGGCCTTGACCGCCACCTGCAGGTCGCGGGGCCCGGGTTCGGGCACCTCGGCGGTGATGTCGCGCAGCGACTGCGGGTCCGTGATGGGGAGCGACTGGCTGTAGCCGACGGCTTTCATGGGGGTCTCCGGGGAACGGTGTGCGGGCGCCCTCCTGTCGCCCAGCCGCGGGCCTGTTGCAAGGCGGGTCGGCCCCCTTGCAGCGGTCCCTTTGGGCGATCCCTTCGGGGCCCCTTGAGCCGGGACAGGAGGCCGCCTTCATTTGGTCCCCTCGGCGGCCTATATGGGGCGATGACTCTCTTCGTCGGGCCGGCCCTCGGCCGCCGGCCTTTTAAGACCGCCGATCCTGGGATATTTGCCTCATGCCGCTGACGTCGCGCCTCGCTGCCGCCTTCACCGCCCTCACGCTCGCAGCCCTCACGGCCCTCCCGGGCGGCGGGCCCGCGCGGGCGCAGGCGCCGACGCGCATCGTCCCGACCAACCAGCAGCAGCTCATCTTCTCCTACGCGCCGGTGGTGAAGCGGGTGGCGCCGGCGGTGGTCAACGTCTACGCCGCCAAGGTGGTGCGGAACCGGAACCCGCTGTTCAACGATCCCATCTTCCGTCATTTCTTCGGCATCCCCGGCGGCAGCGGCGCGCAGGTGCAGCGTTCGCTCGGCTCCGGCGTGATCGTCGATCCGCGCGGCCTCATCGTCACCAACGTTCACGTGATCCGCGGCGCCACCGACATTAAGGTGGCGCTCGCCGACAAGCAGGAGTTCGAGGCCAAGGTCGTGCTCGAGGACAAGCGCAGCGATCTCGCCGTGCTGCGCATCAAGGACGGGCACAAGCAGTTCCCGTACCTGCAGTTCGCCAACTCCGATTCCCTGCAGGTCGGCGACGTGGTGCTCGCCATCGGCAATCCGTTCGGGGTCGGGCAGACCGTGACCCACGGCATCGTCTCGGCGGTGGCGCGCACCGACGTCGGCTCCAACAACTACCAGTTCTTCATCCAGACCGACGCCGCCATCAATCCCGGCAATTCCGGCGGCGCGCTTGTCGACCTAGAAGGCAAGCTGGTCGGCATCAACAACATGATCCTGTCGCGCTCGGGCGGGTCGCAGGGCATCGGCTTCGCCATTCCGGCGAACATGGTGAAGGTGGTGGTGGCCTCCGCCGAGGCGGGGAGCCATTCGGTGCGGCGGCCCTGGCTCGGCGCCAAGCTGCAGGCGGTCACCCCCGACATCGCCGACAGCATGGGGCTCAAGCGGCCGACCGGCGCCCTGATCGCCAATGTCTACCCGGACAGTCCGGCGGCGCGCGCGGGCCTGAAGCCCGGCGATGTCATCACCGCGGTGGACGGCCAGGACGTCGGCGATCCCAAGGCCTTCGACTACCGCTTCGCTACCCAGCCGCTCGGCGGCACCGCCAATGTCGCGTTCTTGCGCAACGGCCGCGCCATGACCGCCAGGGTCGCCTTGCGCACGGCGCCCAGCCGGCCGCGTGACCAGATCACCATCCGCTCGCGCTCGCCGCTTGGCGGCGCCCGGGTGGCCAACCTGTCGCCGGCGCTCGCCGACGAGATGGGGCTCGACAGCAACGAGAACGGCGTGGTCATCGTCGGCATCCAGGGCGGCTCCTACGCCGACCGCTTCAACTTCCGGCGCGGCGACATCATCGTCTCGGTCAACGGCGAGCACATCGGCGACACGCGGGAGCTGGCGCGCGTCACCGACCGGTCGGCCTTTCGTTGGCGCATGGTGGTGCGCCGCGGCGGCCGCGACATCCGCGTGGAGTTCAGCGGGTGAAACGACCGAGGCACGTCCTCGTGTCCCGGGCGCGGCGCAGCGCGCCAGTGATGCGCTGCAGACCGGGACCCCGGTAATCTGAAAGCAAGCTGGGTCCCGGGTCAGCGGTGCACCGTTTCACGCTGCACCGCATCCGGGACATGGGCGCCGTCATGAGTTCGCGCGGCAAGGGGGCGACCGGACCGACTTTGTTTGCCGCCGCGGGCCTTGAGCGCGACGCGCCGCGGCCACTCGCCGACCGCCTGCGCCCGCAGGCGCTCGACGAGGTGGTGGGGCAGGACCATCTGCTCGGTCCCGACGGCGTGCTGACGCGCATGCTTTCGACGCGCTCGCTCGGCAGCCTGGTGTTCTGGGGCCCGCCCGGCACCGGCAAGACCACGGTGGCGCGGCTGCTGGCGAAAGCCACCGACCTGCATTTCGACCAGATTTCGGCCATCTTCACCGGCGTCGCCGACCTCAAGAAAGTGTTCGAGGAGGCGCGCCGCCGCCGCGAACTGGGGCAGGGCACGCTGTTGTTCGTCGACGAGATCCATCGCTTCAACCGCGCTCAGCAGGATAGTTTCCTGCCGGTGATGGAGGACGGCACCATCGTGCTGGTCGGCGCCACCACCGAGAACCCGTCGTTCGAGCTCAATGCGCCGCTGTTGTCGCGCGCGCGTGTGCTTGTGTTCAGGTCGCTCGATGCGGCGGCGGTCGAGAAGCTGCTGGCGCGGGCGGAAAAGATCGAAGGCAAGCCGCTGCCGCTCGACGCGCAGGCGCGCGAGACGCTGGTCGGCATGGCCGACGGCGACGGCCGCGCCTCGCTGACGCTCGCCGAAGAAGTCTGGCGCGCCGCTCGGCCTGGCGAGGTGTTCGACGCCGCCAAGCTGCAGGAGATCGTGCAGCGCCGCGCGCCGATTTACGACAAATCGCAGGACGGCCACTACAATCTCATCAGCGCGCTGCACAAGTCGGTGCGCGGCTCCGATCCCGATGCCGCGCTCTATTATCTCTGCCGCATGCTGGACGCCGGCGAGCCGCCGCTCTACGTCGCGCGCCGCGTGGTGCGCATGGCGATCGAGGACATCGGCTTGGCCGATCCGCAGGCGCTCATCGTCGCCAACGCCGCCAAGGACGCCTTCGACTTCCTCGGGAGCCCCGAAGGCGAGCTGGCGATCGCGCAGGCCGTGCTCTATTGCGCCACCGCGCCCAAATCCAACGCCGGCTATGCCGCCTTCGGCGCCGCCATGCGCACCGCCAAGGAAGCCGGATCGCTGCTGCCGCCGAAGCACATCCTCAACGCGCCGACCAACCTCATGAAGGACGAGGGCTACGGCCGCGGCTACGCCTACGACCACGACCAGGAAGAGGCGTTCTCCGGGCAGAACTATTTTCCGGACGCCCTGCCGCGCCAGCAGTTCTACGATCCGCCCGAGCGCGGGTTCGAGCGCGAGATCAGGAAGCGGCTCGATTATTGGGCCAAGCTCAGGAAGGAGCGGGGCGGTAAGACGTAACGGTCGTTATGTCCCGCCAATGAAATCCAAGATCGCGCCGCTCATGGCCGTGTCCGCGGTGCCGATGGAATAGATACCCGAGAGATGATTATGGCCGGCAAGCCGGGCGACACGCGACGGCCGGCCGGCGCGGCTCAGCGCGTCGCGCAACGTGTCGACCTGCTGGCCGAAGGGCGGTGGATCGAGTTCGGCGTGGACGATGAGCAGCGGCAGGTCGCTGTGCGCCAGGCCGGCGAGCGGCGAGCGTTCCGGGTAGAGGCTTTCGTTCGTGCCGAAATATGCCGCCATGTCGGCATTTCGCGGAAAAGCGGCGAGGTCGTAGATGCCGGACGCGCCGATCACGCCGGCAATGCCGGGCCCCTCGGCGTCGTGGAGCGCCGCCTGCGCCACGTAGGTCGCGACGTGGGTGGCGCCGGCCGAATGGCCCATCAGCATGAGGCGTGCCGGGTCGCCGCCGTGTTCGGCGATATGCGCGCGCACCCAGCGCACGGCGGCGGCGATGTCCTCTGGGCCCGCCGGCCAGGGATGCTGTGGCGCCAGCCGATAGGTCATGGTGACGCCGACCATGCCGTGGCGCGCGGCCCAGGCGCCGATATTGTCGTTGAAGGGCGTGCCGGGAACCTGCTTGTCGCCGGCGACGAAGCCGCCGCCGTGGACGAAGATCAGCACCGGCTTCGCCGCGCCGCCGGCCGGCACCGCGGTGAAAACATCGAGCCGGTTGCGCTCGGCCGGGCCGTAGCGCACGTCGCGCGTGACCTCGAGGCCGGGACCGGGCGTCGGGCCGTGCAGCGGCGCATAGAGCGCGCGGGTGCCCGGCGCGTCGATGACCCGGCCGATGGCGGCTAGGTCCCCGGCCAGGTTACGGGTGGGGTCGGGTGGCAGGACGTTCACGGCGGTATGGCTCCTTCGGCGTTGGCGGCCTTGACGGTAACGTAAGTCCGCGGCCGCAATCACGCCGGCGCGGCGAGAAATCCGTGACCCTGCGCGAATTCCGTGCGACAAGCGCCGGCGCGCGAAGGCGCCGGCAGACGACACGAGGACTTGGAAGCACCATGAGCCGCGGACGCAACGGCCCGCGCCAGCCGGGCGGGGGCAAGCAGATGGCGGGCCCGCGGCAGCGGCCGGGCGGGGCCAGGGCGGGCGTGCGCGCCGGCAAATCCAAAGGCGGCCCGCGGCGCGAAGATCGCGAGGCGCCGGAGAAATCTCACCGCCACCCCGGCATCCGCGCCAAGCAGGCCGTAAAGGGCGATAGGACGGGCCCTTCGTCCGTTGAAGGCCGGTTCCGCCGGTCGTCTCGGGATGAGGGCGTGAAGGCCGCGCGTCCGCTGCACGCCCCTCAGGAGGGGGCCAAGGAGACGAAGCCGGCGCCCCTGCTGCCCACGGTCGTCCAGACCGTCACCGTCAGCGCGGACGAAAACGACATGCGCGTCGACCGCTTCTTCGAGGCGCGCTTTCCCGGCCTGTCGTTCAGCCACATCCAGCGCATCATCCGCAAAGGCGAAGTGCGCGTGAACGGCAAGCGCACCGAGCCGAAGGCGCGGCTCGTCGCCGGCCAGGCGGTGCGCATTCCGCCGCTCAAGCTGGAAGCGCCGGCGCCCCGCGCCGACACGACCGGCGCGCTTGAGGACCGCCAGTTCCTCAAATCGATCACGCTTTACGAAGACGACGACGTCATGGTGCTGAACAAGCCCATGGGGCTTGCGGTGCAGGGTGGTTCCGGCACGACGCGCCATGTCGATGGTATGCTGGGCGCGTTGCGCGGGCCCGGCGTCGACGCGCAGCGCCCGCGCCTGGTGCACCGGCTCGACAAGGACACCGCCGGCTGCCTGCTGGTGGCGAAAACGCGCTTTGCCGCCGCCGCGCTCGCCAAGAGCTTCCGCGCCCGCTCGACGCGCAAGACCTACTGGGCGCTGGTCGCCGGCGTGCCGAAGCCGCGCCAGGGCCGCGTCTCCACCTATCTCGCCAAGGAGGAACGCGAGGAAGACAGCTTCATGCGCGTCGCCAGGCACGGCGAGAAGAATGCCGTGCACGCGGTCACTTATTACGCGGTGGTGGAGACGGCGGCCCAGCGTCTCGCCTGGCTGTCGCTCAAGCCCGTGACCGGGCGCACCCACCAACTGCGCGCGCATATGGCGCACATCGGCCACCCCATCGTCGGCGATCCGAAGTACTTCAACATCGAGAACTGGGAAGTGCCGGGCGGTCTTCAGCTAAAGTTGCATCTCTTGGCGCGCCGTATTGCCGTCCCACATCCGCGCGGCGGGACGATCGACGTCTCCGCGCCGCTGCCGCCGCATATGCAGCAGAGCTGGAATCTGCTCGGCCTCGACACCAGCCGCTACGACCCCATCGAAGACGCGCCCGAGGAATAGCGGCGCGGCTGCGCGCTTCCTATCTAAGTCTCATGCGGCACGCTCTACCGTTTTTCTTGGCATTGCTCATGGCGACCCTTTGGGGTTCGGCGCTGCCTGCGCATGCGCAATCCAAGGCCGACCCCTATAGCATCATGGTGCCGGAGCCCGGCACGCCGGCCGCGAAGCCAGCGCCAAAACCCGAGCCCTGGCTGGCGCCGAAGTACAAATCGCCGCGCGGCACCCGCCAGCACATCAGCGTGCCGCGCCCGACCGCGCCCAAGGTGACGGCGCCGACGCCGCCCAAGGTGCCTCCGCCGATCGTGGTGCCGCAAACCGGCCGCGTGCTGCCCAACCTGCCGGCCCTGTCGCCCTCCGGTCCGCACGGCACCGAGAGCTTCCAGGACCGTGCCGCCCGTTGCGCGCATCAAGCCGGTATGTACGGCGACGCTGCTGGCAACCGCAGCGCCTACATCAATTCCTGCGTCAATCAGTAGCCACTTGTCATTCCGCGCTCGCGACCTAACGGTCGCGCACCGGAATGACGCGATCGATCAAATCTCCTTCATCACCTGTGCGTAGGAGATCACGGTGAACAGCACGGTGCCACCGATGATGTTGCCGATCAGCACCGGCACCATGAACGCGCCCGCCATCCACCACCACGCCCAATCGCCGTTGAGCACCAGCAGATAGCTTTCCATGCTGCCGGCGACGATGTGGGTGAAACCGCCGACCGCGATCAGCCAGGTCATCAGCACGATCACCATGAATTGGGCGTGCTCGGAGGCCGGGATCATCCACACCATGGCGGCGATCAGGAAGCCGGCGGCGATGCCGCGGAACAGCATGTCCCACCAGCCGAGCGTCAGCAGTTCGCGGCTGACGCCGATCATACCGTTGAGCAGCTCGGTTGGCAGGACCGGGGAGTAGAAGCAGAACAGCGCGGCGAACAGGGTGCCGGTGAGGTTGGCGGCCAGCACGATCGCCCACAGCCGTCCCATGCGATAGACGCTCCGCCACGTCAGATCGCTCAGCACCGGCAGCACCACGGTGATGGTGCTTTCGGTGAACAACTGCTGGCGCGCCATCACCGTCATCAGGAAGCCGACGGTATAGCCGAGATCGGCGACGAGCGGCTCCCATGCGGTGTGAGGCAGGTGACTATGCAGGATGGCCTTGGCCAGCAGCGAGAAGCTCATGGATAGCCCCGCCGCGAGCCCCGACCACCACAGCGAGACGGCCGGCCGCTGCATTTCCTCGTCGCCGAGCCGGCGCACCACCTCGTAGATCACCGGCGTGCGCGGCGTCGACATTTCCTCGACGACTTTCACTTCTTCGCGGGTGATGCCTTTGTGCACGCCTTCGTCGTCGCCGCGCGGCTTTGGTTTGGGCTGCATTCGTGAGGAAGGGCGGTTCGCCATCTCCAACGCAACGCCGGCGGTGGCGGGCAGGTTCCAATTCGAAACCGAACTTTTACCATGACAAGAAGCGCGTTCTCGACCGTGAGGATGACGGCGCTCGCACGCCCGTCTTTGCGGCATCGGCCGGGTGGCGATGGTTAGCAGTCTCTCAACGGAGCTTGCCAAACCGCCTTAATTCACATTGACGCGCTAGGGGTTTGTCAACGGCTGCGGGTTTATAGAAAGGGCATTCGCCCTCCCACCCGTTCGCCCGCATGAACATTGAGCCTGACTATTCCTCCGCCGTCTTCGATGCCGCGTCGGCGGATTTGCCGCCGGTCCTGCGGCCGGTGGCGGTCACGCGCTGGACCGCGCAACTCGTCGATCCGGCGTACGAGCGCGCCTACCGGCAGAATCGTTTCTCTGGCGACAAGCGCCGGCTGCTGATGCTGATGGCGCTGGTGGCCGTCGCCGGCCTGATGATCTTTCTCGGCCGCTTCTACGAGAATCTCTTCGACCACGGGCGCATGGTCTTCCTCGTTCCGGCGCTGGTGTCGATCGCGATTCCCGCCGTGGCGGCGCTGGTCTTTCGCACCCGACGCACGCCGCAATCGCTCGAATTGGCGGTGGTGATAACGGGCAGCGTGGGTGTTGTCTTGCGGCTGCTGATGCTGTCGGTTCAGCCCGGCTTGCTGGCCATGTGGCTGCCGCTGATCGTGACCGTCTTGTTCGTCACCTATCTCTATTTGCCGGTTCGTTTTGTCGTGTCGGTAGGGCTTGCCGCCACCGTTTCAACCGTCGCGCCCATGTGGTGGGCCTTGGTCCCGCACGCGGCGCTGAATGGCCCCGAAATGTACCGCGGCATGATGTGGCTGCTGCTCGCCAATGCGCTCGGCTTCACCGCCGCCAACGCACTGCAACGCAGCCAGCGCATGCAATACGCGCAGAGCCTGGTCTTGCAGCAATTGCTGTCGACCGATGCGTTGACCGGCATCGCCAACCGTCGCCGTTTCGACGCGGCGTTGGCGCGCGAGTGGGCGTCGGCGGCGCGCACGCACCTGCCGCTCTCGCTACTGATGATCGACGTCGACTATTTCAAGGCCTTCAACGATCATTGCGGCCACCAGCGCGGCGACGACTGCCTGCGCCGTGTGGCGCGGCTTCTGGTCGCTGCTGCCGGCCGCCCGGGCGATCTGGTTGCCCGCTACGGCGGCGAAGAGTTCGTCTGCCTGTTGCCGGCGGTGGACGAAGCCGGCGCGCGCGCCGTTGCCGAGCGGTTGTTGAAGACGGTTCGCGCCGCCGGCATTGCGCATCCCGCCGCGCGGTCCGGGCGGCTGACCATCAGCGTCGGCGTCGCGACCACCGAGGTGTTCTCCGGCGGCCCGGACGCCCTGGTGGCGCTGGCCGACCGGCTGCTCTACGCGGCCAAGGATGCCGGACGTGACAGCCTGACGAGCGGGATGCTGGGGCAGCGCCCGATCCTGCGGCTGGCGCCGGAGCCCGGCATCGCGTTGGCCGGCTAGGCGCTCGCCTTATCGAGCGTCGCCAGATCATCCGCCGACAGCGCGAGCGATGGCGCCGCCATAATGTCCTGAAGCTGCCCGAGACTGGTGGCGCTGACGATCGGCGCGGTGACGAGCGGCTGCGCGATCAGCCAGGCCAGCGCCACCTGCGCCGGCGTGGCGTGCAGGCGGGCGGCGACCGCGTCGAGCGCCGCCAGGATGCGCGAGCCCCGGTCATTGAGATAATTTTTCACCTTGCCGCCGCGGGCGGCGTTGGCTGCGGCGTCGGCCGCGCTGCGGTACTTGCCGGTGAGAAATCCGGCGGCGAGCGAATAGTAGGGAATGACCGCGAGAGCCTCGCGCCGGCAGATCGGTGCGTAGTCGGCCTCGAAGCCGGCGCGGTCGTAGAGATTGTAGAGCGGTTGCAGGGTTTCATAGCGCGGCCGGCCGGGCTTGCCGTTGGTGGCGAGCGAAGCTTCCAGCCGCGCCGGGCTCATGTTGGAAGCGCCGACGCTGCGCACCTTGCCCGCCTGGATCAGCGCGGCATAGGCTTCCAGCGTCTCTTCGACCGGCGTCGCGTCGTCGTCGAAATGGGTCTGGTAGAGGTCGATATGGTCGGTCTGCAGCCGCCGGAGCGAGGCCTCGCAGGCGCGCAAGATGTAGTCTTTGCGCACACAGTGGCCTTCGCCCATGTCGGCGCCGACCTTGGTGGCGAGGATCACCTTGTCGCGCTTGCTGCTGCTTTTGAGCCATTTGCCGAGGACGATTTCCGATTCGCCGCCTTCGTGGCCGGGCGCCCAGCGCGAGTAGCTGTCGGCGGTGTCGATGGCGTTGAAGCCGGCGTCGAGGAAGGCGTCGAGGATCGCGCACGAATCCTTGAAATCGACCGTCCAGCCGAACACGTTGCCGCCGAGCATGAGCGGGGCAGTGGAAAGGCCGGAACGGCCGAGCAGGCGGAGGTGCATGGGGGACCTTCTTCGTATCGTCAGGCGCTCGCCAAACTCGACGCGTCATGCCCGGGTTTGACCCGGGCATCCATACGGCGATGCCCCATACGAATACCTTATGATTATTCCTCGCGGATAGTCGTCATGGATTAGCCGGGTCAAGCCCGGCAATGACCACGGGGAGGGCGTTCGCTCAAGGCTTACCGTAAACTCGCGTTGATCGCCTCAAGCGCCGCCTGGCCGGGGCAAAGCTCCTTCTCGCCGAGCGTATTGAGCGGCACATCCACCGTGCGCAGGTGGGCGTGCAGGTCTTCCGATTCCGGCTCCATGTAGAGCAGGCCGGTGACGACCTGGCCGCGGGCGGCGTGGTGCTGCAGGAACCCGAGAGCTGCCGTTCGGTCATGAAGGTCGTAGTCGGCCGCGAGCTTGCGCAGGGTGAGCTTGGAGCCGTCGTGCTGTTGCACCACCTCGACAGAACCGGGCTCGTACTGCACCTCGATCGGCATGCGGCTCGACATGTAGTCGAGCCGGTTCACCGCCTCGTTGTGCTCGCGCACGAAGTCGAAGCTCTTGGTCGAGCCGGCGTGGTTGTTGAACGCGATGCATGGGCTAATGACGTCGATGAAGGCCGCGCCCTTGTGCGCGATCGCCGCCTTGATGATCGGCACCAATTGCTGCTTGTCGCCGGAGAAGGAGCGGGCGACGAAGCTGGCGCCGATCTGCAGCGCCATGGCCGCGAGGTCGATCGAATTGTCGGTGTTGATCATGCCGCGCTTCGACTTCGAGCCGCGGTCGGCGGTGGCGGAGAACTGGCCCTTGGTGAGGCCGTAGACGCCGTTATTCTCGACGATATAGCTCATATTGACGCCGCGCCGCAGGCAATGCGCGAACTGGCCGAGGCCGATCGAGGCCGAGTCGCCGTCGCCCGAAACGCCGAGATAGATGAGGTCGCGGTTGGCGAGATTGGCGCCGGTCAGCACCGAGGGCATGCGCCCGTGCACCGAATTGAAGCCGTGCGAATTGCCGAGGAAGTAGGCCGGCGTCTTGGACGAGCAGCCGATGCCGGAAATCTTGGCGACCCGGTGCGGCTCGATCGACAATTCGAAGCAGGCCTGGATGATGGAAGCCGTGATCGAGTCGTGGCCGCAGCCGGCGCAGAGCGTCGAGACCGTGCCCTCGTAGTCGCGGTGGGTGTAGCCGAGCTCGTTCTTCGGCAGGCCGGGGTGGTGGAACTTGGGCTTGGCGAGATAGGTCATGACGTCACCTTGGCGGGCTTGACCGCCATCCGGTCGAGATGATCGCCGATCGACTCGGCGATGAAGCGCGCGGTGATCGGCGTGCCGTCGTAGTGCAGAACCGGCACCAGGCGCACGGGGTCGATGCCGATCTCGTTGACGATCAGCGAGCGCAATTGCGCGTCGCGATTCTGCTCGACGACGTAGACGAAGTCGTGGTCGGCGACGAAGCTCGCCACGCTCGAATGGAACGGGAAGGCGCGGATGCGCAGGCGGTCGACGGCGTGGCCGCGCGCCTCGATCATGGCGATGGCCTCGTCCATGGCCGGCGACGTCGAGCCGTAATAGATGACGCCGTATTTGGTCGGCTTCGATCGCGTTCGCCTGCAAGGGCCGCGGCACCAGGTCCTTGGCGGTGTCGAACTTGCGGATCAGCCGCTGCATGTTGTCGACGTAGGCGCCGCCGTCCTCGGTGTAGCGCGCGTATTCGTCGCGCGACGTGCCGCGGGTGAAGAACGAGCCCTTGGTCGGGTGCGTGCCCGGATAGGTGCGGTAGGTGATGCCGTCGCCGTCGACGTCGAGATAGCGGCCGAATTCCTTGCCGGCCTCCAATTCCTCCGCGGTCATCACCTTGCCGCGGTCGTAGGCGCGTGCCTCATCCCACTCGAGCGGCCGGCACAGCCGGTGGTTCATGCCGATGTCGAGATCGAGCATGACGAAGACCGGGGTCTGCAGGCGGTCGGCGAGATCGAAGGCCTCGGCGCCGAACGCGAAGGCTTCCGCCGGGTCCTCGGGAAACAGCAGCACGTGCTTGGTGTCGCCGTGCGAGGCGTAGGCGCAGGTCATGACGTCGCATTGCTGGGTGCGCGTCGGCATGCCGGTCGAAGGCCCCGCGCGCTGCACGTCGAAGATCACCGCCGGGATTTCGGCGAAGTAGGCGAGCCCGATGAACTCCTGCATCAAGGAAATGCCCGGGCCCGAGGTGGCGGTGAACGCGCGGGCGCCGTTCCAGCCGGCGCCGATCACCATGCCGATCGAGGCCAGTTCGTCCTCGGCCTGGATGATGGCGTATTTGGCCTCGCCCGTTTCCTTGTCGACGCGAAGCTTGGCGCAGTGGCGGGTGAACGAGTCGGCGAGCGAGGAGGAGGGCGTGATCGGATACCAGGCGCACACCGTGGCGCCGCCATAGACCGCGCCGAGTGCGGCGGCCGAATTGCCCTCGATGAAGATGCGGTCGCCAACCTTGTCGCTCTTCCTCAGTTGCAGGCCGAGGGGGCAATCGAGATTGAGCGTCGCGTGGTCGCGGCCGATGTGCAGCGCCTTGATATTGGGCGCGATCAGCTTGTCCTTGCCCTTGTACTGCTCGCCGATGAGCGTCTCGACGACGCCCACGTCCATGTCGAGCAGTGCGGTCAGTACGCCGATATAGATGATGTTCTTGAACAGCTGGCGTTGGCGCGGATCCGCGTATTCGCGGTTGCAGATCGCGGTCAGCGGCACGCCGATGACGGTGATGTCGGAGCGGAATTTCGATTTCGGCAGCGGCTTGGTCGAGTCGTAGAGCAGGTAGCCGCCCGGCTCGATGTCGGCGATGTCCTTGTCGAAGGTCTGCGGGTTCATCGCCACCATCAGGTCGGTGCCGCCGCGGGCGCCGAGATGGCCTTCTTCCGAGACGCGCACCTCGTACCAGGTCGGCAGCCCTTGAATGTTCGATGGAAAGATATTGCGCGGCGCCGCCGGGATGCCCATGCGCAGGATGGCGCGGGCGAACATCTCATTGGCGCTCGCCGACCCGGAGCCGTTGACGTTGGCGAAGCGGACGACGAAGTCGTTTACGCGGCTGAGCGGCGTGACGGTCGACATGAATTCCCCGCGTGGGTCATTTCCAGCATGAACTTCTGCATGTCCCAGGCGCCGGTCGGGCAACGCTCGGCGCACAGGCCGCAGTGCAGGCAGACGTCCTCGTCTTTCACCATCACGCGCCCGGTCTTCAGCCCGTCCTGCACGTAAAGGTCTTGCGAGAGGTTCTTCGACGGCGCGGTAAGGCGCTCGCGCAGCTCGGCTTCCTCGCCGTTCGGCGTGAAGGTGATGCAGTCCATCGGGCAGATGTCGACGCAGGCGTCGCACTCGATGCACAGCGGCGCGGCGAACACGGTCTCGACGTCGCAGTTCAGGCAGCGCCCGGCTTCCTTCCAGGCCAGCATCTCGTCGTAGCCGAGTTCGACCTCGGCCTTGATATCCTTGAGCGCCACCACGGTATCGCGGTGCGGCACCTTGTAGCGCTTGTCGGGCTCGACCTCGTTGTCGTAGGACCACTCGTGGATGCCCATCTTCTGACTGATGATGTCCACGGCCGGGGCAGGGCGGTCGGCGATGTCCTCGCCGTTCAACAGCTTGTCGATCGACACCGCGGCCTCGTGGCCGTGCGCCACCGCCCAGATGATGTTCTTCGGCCCGAAGGCGGCGTCGCCGCCGAAGAACACCTTGGGGTTGGTCGAGGCAAACGTCTGTGCATCGACCTTGGGCATGTTCCACGTGTCGAATTCGATGCCGATGTCGCGCTCGATCCAGGGGAAGGCGTTCTCCTGGCCGACCGCCACCAGTACGTCGTCGCAGGGGAAGTGCTGGTCCGGCTCGCCGGTGGCGACCAGCTTGCGCTTGCCCTTGGCGTCGTACTCCGCCTTCACCTTCTCGAAGGTGATGCCGGTGAGCTTGCCGTCTCGTTGCGTGAATTCCTTCGGCACGAGGTAATTGTGGATCGGGATGCCTTCGTGCTGGGCATCTTCCTTTTCCCAAGGCGACGCCTTCATCTCGTCGAAGCCGGAGCGCACCACCACGTCGACCTTGTCGCCGCCGAGCCGGCGCGCCGAGCGGCAGCAGTCCATGGCGGTGTTGCCGCCGCCGAGCACGACCACGCGCTTGCCGATCTTGGTGGTGTGGCCGAACGACACCGAGTTCAGCCAGTCGATGCCGATGTGAATGTTGGCGGCCGCTTCCTGGCGGCCGGGAATGTCGAGGTCGCGCCCGCGCGGCGCGCCGGAGCCGACGAACACCGCGTCCCAGCCTTCGGCCAGCAGCGCCTTCAGGCTGTCGATGCGCGTGCTGGGGCGGAATTCGACGCCGAGGTCGAGGATGTAGCCGCACTCTTCGTCGATCACCGAATCCGGCAGCCGGAATTTCGGGATCTGCGTGCGGATCATGCCGCCGGCCCTGGGATCGCCGTCGAACACGACGCAGGTGTAGCCGAGGGTGCTGAGATCGCGCGCGACCGTCAGCGAAGCGGGGCCGGCACCGACCAGCGCGATGCGCTTGCCGTTCTTGCGCGCCGCCGGCTTCGGCATGCGCCCGTGCACGTCGTCTTTGTAATCGGCGGCGACGCGCTTCAGCCGGCAGATCGCCACCGGCTCGTTCTCGACGCGCACGCGCCGGCATGCCGGCTCGCATGGACGGTCGCACGTGCGTCCGAGGATTCCCGGAAACACGTTCGATTTCCAATTGATCATGTAGGCGTCGGTGTAACGCCCGTGCGCGATCAGCCGAATGTATTCGGGGACCGGTGTGTGGGCCGGACAGGCCCATTGGCAGTCGACGACCTTGTGGAAGTAGTCGGGCGCCGCAATGTCGGTATTCTTCATTGACTCCTCGAAACGCCCCTCCGCTACGCGGTACTCGACGGTGGTGCGTCGCAGCCGCTAGCGGCTGGTCTCCCCCCGGATCGACCTTGTTCCCAGCTCGATTCCGGAAACGATACTATTGCTTGCTCGGCGTTAAGGCTACCTATCCTTCCGTCGGGGCTGGTGCCTATCAACCGGAGGGCGCGGCGTCCTGCTTGCCGCACTGTGAAACCGGGAACGCGCGCGGCGCCGTGTCTACCGGGGGAACTGTCCGGTCGTGCGATACGCGATAGAAGCGGGCTTACGCGGCACAAAGCGGGTGCCAAGGGGCGCAAAAAGGGTGCACGGCCGGCGCACGAGGGGCATTTCTGCGGCGCCTGTTGCGCCGCACCATCACGGGATCCTGAAGGCCCGTGGGCCTTAACGCTGCGATCAAATTTCGCAGCAAATTGTTGCCGCCAGTCGCGCGCCGGGACGCGCTCGCCCTCAGTGGACGAAGTCGCGGGGCAAGCCCATATAGGGAGGGCTGCCGGGTTCCCCGGCACCCACAGCCTCACCCAGACCCCAGCAAGGCTCCACCAAGGCTAAATGCGCGAGATCTTCGACGAGCTCTACGACAACCAGACCGCCAACCCCATGGAGGCGGCGCGGCGTGCCATGCGCCCGCCGATGCGCAAGCGCTTCTATGAGCGCGCGGCGGCCGGCGAGGGCGGGGCCGAAGGAGTCCCGGTTACCCTCGACGACAAGCCGGTGCGCACGCCGCTGAGAAGGCTCCTGGCCGCGCCGAGCCCGGCGCTGGCCCAGGCCATCGCGGCGGAATGGAACGCGCAGGAAAAGGAGATCGACCCCGGCCGCATGCCGCTCACCCGGCTCGCCAACGCGGTGATCGACGCGGTTGCCGAGGCGCCCGGGCCGGTCGCCGTCGAGGTCGAAAAATACCTCGGCTCCGATCTCGTCTGCTATCGCGCCGATACGCCCGCCGGCCTCATCGCAATGCAGGCGCAAGCCTGGGACCCGGTGCTGGCCTGGGCGCATGAAGCGCTCGGCGCCCGCTTCGTGCAGGTCGAAGGCGTGATGCACGCCGCGCAGCCGCCCGAAGCCATCGCCGCTGCGCGCGGCGCCATTCCGGCCGACGCAAGTAACGTGAAAGAGATGTGGCGGCTCGGCGCGGTGGCGTCGATCACCACGCTCACCGGCTCGGCGCTATTGGCGCTGGCGCTGCTGCACGGCCGCCTCGATGCGGAAGCGGCCTGGGCCGCCGCGCACGTCGACGAGGACTGGCAGATGGCGCAATGGGGCTGCGACGACGTCGCGCTCGAACGCCGCGCCTATCGGCAGGCGGAACTGGATGCCGCGGTCAAGGTGCTCGACGCGCTCAGGTGAGGCGAGGGAAACGGACTGCCTCTCCTCCGTCATGGGCGGCACTCGGGTCCCGCTTCGCCGGCCCGTGCATGAACCTTGGCCCGGCCATGCACGTCTTTGGGCTTTGACATGCTGTAAAGACGTCGCCGCCGCGAGCGGCAGGTTCATAAGATGGTGAAAGCTCCGTCTGCTCAATTCGCAATGGTGTGCGGAAGCCAGAGCGCGATCTGCGGGTAAGCCAGCAACAGAACGATCATGAGCATGAGCGTGATGACGAACGGCGACGCACCGATAATCACGTCGTAAATCTGGCCGCGCGGGCGCACCCCCTGCACGACGAAGAGATTGAAACCGACCGGCGGCGTTATCAGTGCCGTTTCAATCAACAGCATCATGAGGACGCCGAACCAAACCGGATTGAAGCCAAGCGCCATGACCACGGGCGTAATGACCGGCACGGTCGCTACCATCATGGACAGCGACTCCATGAACATGCCGAGCACGAGATAGAACAGCACGATGATGATCATGGTCGTCATCGGCGACAGGCCAAGCGATGTCATCAGCGTTGTTACTTTGCCCGAGAGGCCGATCGTCGTGATCGCGAAATTGACGATGTAAGCCGCTATCAGGATCGCCATGATCATCGCTGTCGTGCGCATGGTGCCTTCGCAAGTGTCGGCGAGCATGCGCCAACTGATGCGCCGGCGAGCCGCGGCGAGCCCGAGCGCGGCGACAACGCCGAGCCCGGCGGACTCGGTTGGCGTCGCCACGCCGGCGTAGATCGAGCCAATCACCACGACGAAAATGATGAACGGTGGGATGAGATCGGGCAGGGATCGCAACCGCGCGTTCCAATCCGTCCGGATTGGCCTGCCGCCCCAACGCGGTCGTATCAGGCAGGCGCCTATCACGGTGGCCATGAACAGCGCCGCCAGGATCACGCCCGGCACGATGCCGGCCAGGTAGAGTTGCGGGATCGATGTATTGGTGAGCGCGCCGTAAACGATCATGGGAATCGATGGCGGAATCAAAATGCCAAGCGTACCGCCGGCGACGATGGTGCCGAGATAGAGCCGCTCATTGTAGCCGTGCTTCTCGATCTCATCGATCGCCACGGTTCCGATCGTGGCCGCCGTCGCCACGCTCGAGCCTGAAACCGCGGCGAACAAAGTGGAAGTACCGATGTTCGAATGCATGAGCCCGCCCGGCAGCCACGAGAGCCAGTGCGTCATCGCTGCATACATGCGTTCGGCAATGCCGGAGCGCAGCAAAATCTCGCCCAGCAGGACAAACAGCGGGATGGCGAAGAGAATGAAGTTGGTCGACACGGACCATGCGGTCTCGCCCATCGCCAGCCAGATCGGCAGGAACGAATAAAAATGGCCGAGGATAAGGGCGAGCAACACCAGGGCCGCCGCCACCGGGATGCTCAGGGCCAGGAGAGCCAGCAGGAGTACTGTCGTCGTGACAACCAAGGCAAGTTACCTTTGTTCAAGCGTCCTTGTACTGCTCGTGCTCCAGGATCGCTTCTTCCAGTTCCTGCAGAGCCGTGCGCGAACCGAGTAGCCGTCGCACCTCGTCGATATCGCCGGTCGCCAGCGCCATGAGCGCGCGCGCCAAGAGCAGCAACATGACCACGAAGAAAAAGCCAAAGCCGGCGACCCATAGGAATTGCGGGTACGCGAGCGGCGTCGCCAGCGGCGTCAGCGAATGGGCGTCCAGCGTTACCGACTGGGCGAAGATGACCCAGCCCTCCCAGGTGAGGATGCCGGAGAAGACCATGAAGCTGAGCAGCGCAAGGATGTCGAGCAGCGCGCAGATGCGCGTCGGCAGCAGCGCATAGAGCGAGTCGATGCGGACGTGGGCGCGGTCGATCAAGGCCAGCGCCAGCGACCATGTGGTGCTGATTGCCAGCACATAGCCGGAAATCTCGCTCGCGCCGCCAAGGCTGGTATCGAACAGCTTTCGCATCAGCACGTCGGTGGAGATGACGAAGGCGGCGAGCAGGACGAGCCCCCCGCCAAACCAGGTCCCCGCGCGCGCCATGAAACGCGCCCATTGCAGCAGACGATCCATGTTGGATGAGTTCCGCGGTGAGAGAAGGGGCGCGGAACCCATTGCAGGGTTCCGCGCCCGTTTTGCGGATGACGGTTACAGCTTGTCGAGCGGAATCTTCAATCCGACGACTTTGCCGACCGTCTCATTCCACTTCTTGGCGCAAGGCTTACCGCAGCGCTTGCCCCATTTGACCAGCACCACGTTCTGCACCAGCTTTTTCTTCAATGCCTGGTCGGCCGGCGTGATCTTCACCAAGGTCATGTGACCTTTCTTGCCGAGCGTGCATTTACCCTTGCCGGTGTTGCAATTGACCCCCTGCCGGGTCGCCTCGGCGCCGATGTTCCACATGTCGTCTTGGAGCTTGGCGAATTCCTTGGTGAAGAACTGCTGAAGCGGCGGCGACCACTTGTTCCAGCTCTTGATATTGGCGCCCTCGTACTGGATCGACCAGCCGACGGTAAGCGGCAGCAGGTATTTCGAGACTTCGGGCCAGCCGGCGGTGTTGCCGCTCAATGAGCCGGTCAGCGCGCAGTCGACCACGCCGCGTTGCAGCGCCGGAACGACCGAGGGGAACGGCATGGTTATGGTCTCGCCGCCCACGGCACTGACGAAATCGGCCTGCGTCTTATTGAAGACGCGGACTTTCTTGCCTTTAAGATCGCGGATGCTGGTGATCTTGTCGCGGCACCAGAAGACGATCGGCGGGTTGGGCGCAAGCGACATCAGCCGCGTCTGGAACTTGGCCTTCATGTGCTCGGCCATGACCGGCCGCCAAGCATCGCAAGCCTTGCGTGCCGTCTGGATATCGCTCGTGATACCCGCGAGATCGCAGCCTTCGAACACCGGATCTTCACCCGCCATTTTGCTGATGTCGGTGGTCGCGAAGTCCGTGACGCCGAGTTGCGTCATGTGCAGGATCTGAAAATCGTTGATCCCGAGCACATCCATATTGTTGTAGTCGACCGTGACCTGGCCGTTGGAGTCCTTTTCGAGTTGTTTGGTGAAAAAGGGCTTTTCGACAAGTTTTGTCTGCGCCAAATTACTGAAGTAGCCGATCACTTTGATGCGCGTTTTGGGTAGCTCACTCGCGTAGGCTGCGAAGGTCGCCCCCGCAACGGCCAAGGCCAGTATCGGGCCCGCAATTAGAGTCATTTTGTTGCGTTTCATCTCAACCCACCTCCCTGCTATTCCGGCGTATCGAATGCGCTTATTTTTTTCTCGCCGACCGGGCAACGGCAGGCGACGTCTTTGTACCCGAGATTTCCCATGTGGCGGAGTCTCGACAGGATAAGCGTGACTCGGAAGGACCCAAGAAGCAAGCCCGCTTACGTGCTGTGATCGCCTACACGCCGAGAAACGGAGGCCGCCAGGGATCGGCTGATGAGTGTATTTACCGGTACGGCAAGTAATTACATCGTCATCAACCGATGCTTGCAGGCATTCAGTATAGGCAACTCGACGCCAGCGCGGCGCCCTCGCGCAAAGTGCGCAGCTTGGCCCAGACCACGTCCTCCGCGACCCGGCCCCAGCCAGCGGACGTGTCGAAGCCGCAATCGGTGCCCGCCAGCACCCGCGTCGGATCGCCGACGACGGCCGCGACGCGCTCGATGCGGTCGGCAACGACTTCGGGATGCTCGACGATGTTGGTGAGCGGGTCGATCACGCCGGCCACCAGCACCTGGTTGTCCTGCAGCGGATATTTCTCGAAGCAGCGGAACTCGTGCGCGTGGCGCGGGCCGGCGAAGGGCAGCACGAAGCCGCCGACCTTGGCCTGCCGGATGAGTGGCAGGATCGCCTCCAGCGGCACGTCGCAGTCGTGCGGCGATTCCGAATTGCCCCAACAGACGTGAAGCCGCACGCGATCCGGCGGCACGTTGCGCAGCGCGCGATTGATCTCGCTCACCACCGCCTCGACAAAGCCGAGGAATTCGGCAAGCGGCTTGTCCTTATAGGTGATGTGCCGCTCCAGCGCGAGATCGGGCGCGTCGATCTGCAACACCAAGCCGGCGTCGACGATCGCCTCGTATTCGACCCGCAGGGCCTCGCCGAGGGCGTGCAGGTAGGCGCCGGTGGTTTCATAATGGCGGTTCTTGATGGTCGTCGCGACAACGCCGGGCGACGGCGCGCTCATGAATGACTCGACGAAGACACCGGGCGTGGCGGCGAGCACATCGTTGAATTCGCGGCATTCCGCTTCGATCGCCGCCGCGTCTTTGTAGTGCACCTCGCCGAGCGCCATCGGCAGGCCCTCGTTGGGCGACACCCGGGTCTCGCTCGAGGTCTGCTGCTGCCAACGCTTCTTGAAGATCGGGTAACGATCGACGTCGGCGCGCGAGGGGCGCTGCCAGCTTCCGCCCAGCCCGGTCAACCGCTCTTTGAGATAAAGAAAAAACGAGTTACGCGGCTGTTCGCCGTTATTGCCGACGTCGATGCCCGCCTCCGCCTGCTTCTCGACGATGGCGCGCACGGCACCGCGGCTGGCGTCGGCGATCTCTTGGGCGTCGACGGCGTGACCGAGGGCGCGGCGAATGAACAGGTTGCTCAGGCGCTCCGGCCGCGGCAGGCTACCGGTATGGGTCGTCAGAATTCGGTCGGCACTTCGATGCATGGTGCCTCCTTTCAATGCTCGAGTCGGTGGGCGCGGCGCCGGCCTGTCAGTCGAAGCCGTCCAGTGGCGCGGGATTGTCGACGAAAACGGCTGCCTGCCGGTGGCGGACAACAGATCGCAGGGAACATCGAACGGATCGATGGTGCCGACAACCGTAAGCGGCGCCACGAACGGATGTGGCCAGTCGGTTCACCACAGGCACCGCTGCGGCGCCGCGGTCAAGATGCTCGACGCGCTCAGGTGAAATCCCGAATAGACTCGTCTTGGTCATGGCCGATGGGTGAAGACGAGGTTCAGAAGCTTTTCCGCGTCCGGGCCGCACACGTCCAAATGCCGTGAGCCCAGTGTTGATGAAATCGATCCGGCGTTGCTCATGCAGCCCCCGCGGCACGCAGACCGATCGATCTGGGTCGGCGCGACTCCCTTGGACTGGACTTCAGCGCTCGATGCCCAGCGCCTCGATCAGCGGCCCCAGATCGTCCTCATAGGCGCGCCAGCGTCCGACCGAATTCTTGTAGAGCGGCTCGCGCACCTGCGCGCCGCTGGCGGTGCGCACCGGGCGCTGCGTCTCGTGGAAGGCGAGGCAGGCGTCGTCCCAGGCGAGCCCGCAATAATCGAGCATGCGCCGGGTCTGGCCTTCCAGGTCGGCTACCATGTCCTCGTATTGCATCTCGAGCATGGCGCCTGCCGGCAACACGCTCTGCCAATGGGCCATCAGCCTGTCGTAGGCGCGGTAGAAGCGGCCGAGCTCGCCGAGGTCGTAGGCGAACTTCTGCGACGTCCTGAAATGCTGGGAGAAGCAGGACAGGCACGTGTCGACCGGATCGCGCCGCGCGTGGATGATGCGCGCGCGCGGCAGCGCCATGTGGATGAGGCCGACATAGACGAAGTTGCCCAGCATCTTGTCGACGAAGCGGTCGGTGTCGCCCGCGCCGGCGCCCATGCTGGCGAGATAGCGCGACGCGATCGCGCCCAGTTGCTCGGGTGTCAGCGTCGCGACCAGGTCTGGATAATTCTCATACTGTTGTTCGTCGACCGCGACGATGGCTTCACGGAAGTCCTTGCGCTCGCCGGCGCCATGCACGCGCGGATGGCTGGCGAGGATCTGCTCGATCAGCGTCGAGCCCGAGCGCGGCATGCCGACGATGAAAATCGGCCGCTCCGACGGATTTCCATGTCCGGCTTTTTGGGCGATCAGCGCGGCGGTGAACTTGCGCGCGATGCGCGGGTAGCTTTGGAGGGTGGCGGCCTCGTCGTAGTCGAGGCCGCGGCGCTTCAAGGCATTGCCTTGCTTGAGGTGCTGAAACGCACGGGCCTGCTCGCCGGTATCGCCATAGGCCTTGGCGAGCGCGAAATGAAGGTTCACCTGCTCCTGCAAAGGCTGGTTGGCGACTCTGGGCAACAGCCGCTCCATGGCCGCAATGTCGGCGTCACCGGGCGCGAAGCGCTTCGCTTCGCTCAGGTGCAGGTAGGCGGCGGTCCTGCTGGGCGACAGCGCGATGACGTGCGCCAATTGCGCGCGCGCTTCTTCCTGCCGTCCCAGTTCGTAGAGCAGCACGCCCCTGGCCATCGCCGCCTCGACGTGGCGCGGGTCGAGCGACAGCGCCTTGTCGAAGCTCGCCAGCGCCTCCGGGTCGCGCTCCAGGTTCCAGAGCGTGAAGCCCAAGCCGTGGTGGGCGTTCGCCGCGTTCGGCGCCAGCCGCACCGCCTGCTGCACGTGCGGCAGCGCCTCCTGCCAGCGGCCGAGCGCGCCGAGGGCGCGGCCGAGATTGGCATGCGCGTCGGGAATGTCGGCCTTGAGTTCGATGGCGCGCTGATAGTGCGAGACGGCGTCTTCGAAACGCCCCAGCCGCTGCAGCGCGTTGGCCAGGCTAAAATGCAGCTCGGCGAGCCCGGGCGCCAGCGGGATCGCACGCTCGAAATTCGCCACCGCCTCGGCGTCGCGGCCGAGCGCCACCAGGGCGTCGGCCTTGTTGATGAGCGCCATGGCGAAGCCAGGATCGGCGCCGAGCGCCCGGTCGTAGCAGGAAATGGCCTCGCGCGCATGGCCGCTCTGTGCCATCACCCGTCCGAGCAGGGTATGCGCCGGCGCGTGCTGCGGCCTCAGCTTGACGATCTTGCGGAACAGCTCGGCGCCGGCTTCGATCTGGCCCTGCTGGCAATGGGCGCGCCCGAGCAGGAACAACGCGTCGACGTTGCTCGGCTCGCGCTTGAGCACCTTGCGGTAGCGGTCGATCGCGCCGTTGATGTCGCCAAGGCGTTCGAGCGTGGCGGCCTCTTCGATTTGTGCTGCGATCTTCATGGGCGGGCCCCGATCACTTGCGCGGAGCGTTTCCAGGCGAAGTGGAGACCGGTTCGCCGTCCGGAAACGCGACAAACTACGAATCTAAACACGTTCACCGTTTCGCGGAAACGGTGAACGCGCCTAACCCTCGGCGGTTTCCTCCGCGCCCCCACGCTCGGCGTTGCGTTCGCTCAGGCGCTCGCGCAGCGCCTGGGCGATGTCGGCGAATACCGGCGCCCATTGGCCCGGTTCGTCCTGCCGGAACAGGCGCAGGTTCGGGTACCACGGGCTGTCGGTGCGATCGAGCATCCAGCGCCAGTCCGGCAGCTGCGGCAGCGCCAGCCAGGCGCGCTTGCCGAGCGCGCCGGCGATATGCATCGGCAGCGCGTCGATGCCGATGACCAGGTCGAGGTTGGCGATGATGGCGGCGATGTCGAGCATGGTGTCGCCGTCCACCTCGGCCTCGGCGAGCGGCCGCTCGACGCGGTCGGCGAACGGCACCGGCGCGGTGGCGCGCAGGACTCCTTGCGTGTGCAGCGCGATCAGCCGCACGCCGCGCAACGCCGCGAGCGGCGCGAAGTCGGCCAGCGGCACGCCGTCGGTCTCGCCCCGCCAGCAGATGCCGACCTTCATGTCCATGCCCGCGAGCTTCTCCGCCCAGGCGGCGACCCGGTCCTCCGGCACGCTCAAGTATGGGACCTGCGGCGGCACCGTGTCCGGGGTGAGGTGCAGGCGGCCCATGATCGATTGCAGCGGGAATTGCAGCATGGGGCGCTTGTCGTCGGCGATCGCCGCGACATTGTCGGCGACCCGCTCCACCTTCGGCAGCGACGACAGCAGCGGCACCAACTCGCGGCGGGCGAGCAGCGTCACGTCATAGCCGCGGCCGGCCATGAGCGCGGCGTAGCGGGAGAACAGCACGCAGTCGGCGGCGCGGCCCTCCGACACCAGCACCAGCCGGAACGGCCCCGCCGGTTCGCCGCGCCAGGACGGCACGTCGCGGAGCCGCGGGTGCTCCTCGCGCGCCTCGTAGAGCGGCCAGGCCGGGCGCCAGTCGCCGGTGAGCAGCATGATCGCGGCGAGCGCCTCCTTCGGCCCCGGCTCGTCCGGGGCGAGCGTTCGCGCGTGCTCGATCAGCGTGCGCGCCTCGTCGAAGCGACCGCGGTATTTCGCCGCCAGCCCCTTCTGCAGGTAGGCCGCATGCATCTTGGGCTTGCGCATGATGATCTGGTCGTAGACCGCGTCGGCGTCCTCCAGGCGGCCCAGCATGACCAGGGTATTGGCGCGGTTGAGCATGATGTGCGCCTCGTCGGGCGCCAGCATCAGCGCCTTCTCGAAGCTTTCGAGCGCCTCGGCGTAGCGGCCGAGCTCGTGCAGGAGCGCGCCGCGGTTGATCCAGTCCTCGGTCGCCGTGGGGCTGAGCGCCAGCGCCCGCTCGAAGCTCTTCAGCGCCTCCTCGGGAAAGCCCGCCTGGGCGGCGAGGTTGGCCCGGTTACCGTGCGCCTCGGCGAAATTGGGGTCGAGGGCGATGGCCGCGTCGTAGGCGCGGGCGGCCTCGGTGAACTGCTTGAGGCGCTCGTGCGCCTTGCCGATCAGGTTGTGCACGCGCGCCTGCGGCTCGCCCAGCGACAGCGCCCGCTTGGCGAGGTCGATGCCCTGCTGGAACTGGCCTTCCTGACAGGCCACCAGCGC
This sequence comes from uncultured Pseudomonadota bacterium, assembly GCA_963829755.1. Lineage (GTDB taxonomy): Bacteria > Pseudomonadota > Alphaproteobacteria > Rhizobiales > Xanthobacteraceae > Pseudolabrys. Next base: position 41,587 of record CAWHJV010000007.1, read on the forward strand.
CACGTAATAGAGCGCCTCGGCGTTCGTGGGGTCGTTGCGCAGGACCTGGGTATAGTGGTCCATGGCTCGGGCGAGTTCGCCTTGGCGGTGGTGGAAAAGGCCCTGTTGCAGGAGCTGTTCGGCGGGGGCGGCTGAATCGGTCATGGGGCAGGTCTAAGCAGGCTTTGCCCGGGAAGCCAAGCCTCCGCGCATGCAATGGACCGATCAGCCCGCGACCGGTTCGCGCGGCAAGTCGAGGGCCTCGAGCAGCGGTCCGAGCTGATCCGCGTAGGCTTTCCAGCGGCCGAGCGAGCTGCGGTAGAGCGGTTGCCGCACTTGGTAGACGCTGGAGGTTAAGACGGGCCGTTTGTTCTCATGGAAGGCGAGGCAGGCGTCGTCCCACGGCAGGCCGCAGAAATCGAGCATGCGGCGCGCCTGGCTTTCGATATCGTCGACCACATCCTCGTATTGCACGTCCAGCATCGCGCCTTCCGGCAGCACGCGGCGCCAGTGATCCATCAGCCGCCCATAGGCGCGGTAGTAGCGGCCGAGCTCGCCGAGGTCGTAAGTGTATTCCATTGGCTCGTTGAATCGAATCGAGAACATCGACAGGCAGGTGTCGATCGGATTGCGTTGGACGTGGACGATGCGGGCATTGGGAAGCGCGAGGTGGATCAGGCCGATATAGTAAAAATTGCCCGGCAGTTTGTCGGTGAAACGACGTTGATCCGGCACCATCTTCGCCATCCTCGACAGATAAGCGGCGCCGAGCGCCTGCCATCGATCCGCCGTCATGGTGGGAACCATCATGGGATAGCCCGGCTGGCCGGGTCGAACGAGCGAGGCGATCGCTTCGCCGAAGGCCTTCTGTTCGCCGGCGCCGAACACGTCCGGATGGCTCGACAGAATCTGCTCGACCAGCGTGGTGCCGGACCGCGGCATGCCGAGGATGAAGATCGGCCGCTCCGATAGATCGCCTTGTCCCGCCTTCTCGCGCATAAGCTGTGGGGTGAAGACCTCGGCAAGGACATCCAGGCTGGCGACCGCGGCGCTTTCATCGTAGTCGAACTGGCGGCGCCTGATCGCATTCGCTTCCACGAGGCAAGGAAACGCCCGTTCAGGCGCGCCGATGTCATCGTAAATCTTGGCAAGCGCGAAAAGCAGGGACATCCGCTGCTCGGATGGCTGCGCCTGCATGTCCTGCAGCAGCGCTTCCATGGTGGGGATCGCGGGATCGTCCGCCGTGAAGCGTTTCATCCCGCTGAGGGTCGCATAGAATTCGGCATTGCCGGGATCGAGGGCAATGGCGCGCTCGATCAAGTGGCGCGCCTCGTCCAGTCTGCCGAGCGAAAGGAGGCCGGCGGCCTTGTGGGCGATAATCTCGGGATCGTCGGGCGCAAGCGTCAGCGCCCGATCGAAGCTGGCGAGGCTCTCCTGGTCGCGTTGAAGACGCCGCAGGGTCATGCCGACCCCATCATGGAGCTTGGCGTCGTTGGGATCGAGCCTGACCGCCTGCTGCAGGTTGGGCAGCGCTTCTTCCCAGCGCCCGAGTTCGAACAGGCTGTTGCCGAGATTGGCATGAGCGCGCGGCAAGTCGGGCCGCCGGGCGATGGCCTGCCGATAATGTCCGACGGCTTCCGCGTGGGATTTCAGCCGGTTCAGCGCATTGGCGAGACTGAAGTGGAGTTCCGGCACGTCGGGCTGCAACGCCAGCGCGCGCCGATAGCTTTGCGCCGCCTCGCTCTCGCGCCCGAGCGCCTCGAGCACGAGGGCGCGGTTGTTCCAGAGGGCGATATTTTGGGGGTCGAGCGCCAGCGCCCGGTCGAAGGCCGCGACCGCTTCCTCGTTGCGGCCGAGCGTGGCCAGGGCGTCGGCCCGGTAGATCAGCGCCATGGCCGAGGCCGGATCGGCTTGCAGGGCGCGGTCGAAGCAGGCCAGCGCCTCCAGCGATTGGCCGCGGCTGCTCAGGGTGATGCCGAGAAGCGTCTGGCCCGCGGCGTGCCGGGGGTTGAGGGTGACGGCCCGGCGTAGCGCCTGGCCGGCCGCCGCGACGTTGCCCCCACGGAGGTGCGCTTGGCCGAGCAGCACCAGCGTGTCGACATTGCTGGGCTCGCGGGCGAGGATCCGCTGGCAGCCGGCGATCGCCTCGGCCAGCCGGCCGCGGCGTTCGAACTCGGAGGCCTGCTGGAGGAGGGCTGCGGCATTCATCGGGTCGGCCGTTTTTGTGTCGGGAAGGGCGGAGGTATAGCAAGCGCGGTCGCGCCCTGGCAAACGCGTGCCCTCGGAATGACGCTTTCGCACCGCCGTGCTATGCAACCGGAGAACCCGGAAATCCGGCGCAGGGCAGGCAATCAGGACGGGAAATGAAGGACATCCTCGACAGGCTGGACAAGCGGCGGGCCGAGGCCCTGCTGGGCGGCGGCGAGCGGCGCATCGCGGCGCAGCACAGCAGAGGTAAATTAACGGCAAGAGAGCGCATCGCACTGCTGCTCGACAAGGGCTCGTTCGAGGAGTTCGACATGTTCGTCGAGCACCGTTCCACCGACTTCGGCATGGAGAAATCGAAAATCCCCGGCGACGGCGTGGTCACCGGCTGGGGCACGATCAACGGCCGCGCGGTTTATCTCTTCTCCAAGGACTTCACCGTGTTCGGCGGCTCGCTGTCGGAGACCCACGCGCAAAAGATCATCAAAGTGCAGGACATGGCGCTCAAAGCCCGCGCGCCGATCATCGGCCTATTCGACGCCGGCGGCGCCCGCATCCAGGAGGGCGTGGCGGCGCTCGGCGGCTACGGCGAGGTGTTCAAGCGCAATGTCATCGCGAGCGGCGTCATCCCGCAGATCAGCGTCATCATGGGCCCGTGCGCCGGCGGCGACGTCTATTCGCCGGCCATGACCGACTTCATCTTCATGGTGCGCGACACCAGCTACATGTTTGTCACCGGCCCGGACGTGGTGAAGACGGTCACCAACGAAGTGGTGACGGCGGAAGAGCTCGGCGGTGCCTCGGTCCACACCACCAAGTCGAGCGTCGCCGACGGCGCCTTCGAGAACGACGTCGAGTGCCTGTTGCAGATGCGCCGGCTGATCGACTTCCTGCCGTCCAACAACGAGGCCGGCGTGCCGTCATGGCCGACGCAAGACGCGACCGACCGCGTCGACGACAGCCTCGACACGCTGGTGCCCGACAACCCGAACAAGCCCTACGACATCAAGGAGCTGATCCACAAAGTCGCCGACGAGGGCGACTTCTTCGAGATATCGCAAGCCTTCGCCAAGAACATCGTCACCGGCTTCGGCCGCGTCGAGGGCCGCAGCGTCGGCTTCGTCGCCAACCAGCCGATGGTGCTGGCCGGCGTGCTCGACAGCGACGCCAGCCGCAAGGCCGCGCGCTTCGTGCGGTTCTGCGACGCCTTCAATATCCCCATCGTTACCTTCGTCGACGTGCCCGGCTTCCTGCCCGGCACCGACCAGGAATACGGCGGGCTGATCAAGCACGGCGCCAAGCTGCTGTTCGCCTATTCGCAGTGCACGGTGCCGCTCGTCACCATCATCACCCGCAAGGCCTTCGGCGGCGCCTATGACGTGATGGCCTCGAAGCACGTCGGCGGCGACGTCAACTACGCCTGGCCGACCGCGCAGATCGCGGTGATGGGCGCCAAGGGGGCGGTGGAGATCATCTTCCGCGGGCGTTCGGCCGAGGAGATCGCAGAGCAGACGAGAGCGTACGAGGAGCACTTCCTGTCGCCGTTCATCGCCGCCGAGCGCGGCTATATCGACGACGTGATCATGCCGCACGAGACGCGCAAGCGCATCGCCAAGGCGCTGGCGATGCTGCGCAACAAGCACGTGGAGTGGCCGGCCAGGAAACACGATAATTTGCCGGTGTAGTTTCTCCTTCCTGAACCACGCCTGTAGCCAAGCGAGGACCTGAAATGGCAGCGAATGACCGGCCTATCGTCACCCGCAAAGGCGAGGGCTCAAGCAACACTGGTCAGTCCGGCGGCCTGAAGCTGATGACCGGGGTTGGTCCGCAGAACACGCCGGCGACGCGGCTCTGGTTCGGCACCGCCGGCAATCCGCCCGGTTTCCGTTCGCTGCCGCATCATCACGGCGAGGCCGAGACCGGCGCCTATGTTCTCTCCGGCCGCGCCCGCGTTTTCTGGGGCAAGGACTATGAGGAGTTCGTCGATCTCGCGGCCGGCGACTTCATGTTCGTGCCGCCGCTCATCCATCACCTCGAATGCAACATGAGCACGAGCGAGGAATTGTGGTGGCTGGCCTGCCGCACGCCGGAGAACATCGTGGTCAACCTGCCCGATGTCGACGACGCGATCCTCGCGGGTTACCGGCGAGTATGAGGATGTGGGTGAGCCGTCGATTGCATTCCCGCTTAGATTGTCATTCGGCCCCTTGGTTGCTATATTCAACGCATGGGCAAGACGGTGCAAATCGACGACGACGTGCTGGCGGCGGCCGAGAAGATCGCCGCCGAGCGTGGCGTTTCGCCCGGTGAGGTGATTTCCGAGGCCGCCCGAAAGGCACTCGTTGAGCCGCCAGGTGAGGGTCATATCGGGCCGGCAGGCGCCGTTTTGACGAATGGATGGTACGTCCTTCCGCGCCGCGGCGGCCCGCCGGTCACGAGCGAACTGGTCGAGCGCCTGCTTGAGGAGGCCGATCTGGAAGACGCCGGGCTCAAGCGGGGCGGCTAGGTGACTGCGCTGCTCGACGTGAACGTCCTGGTCGCTCTCTTCGATCCTGAGCATATCCATCATGCCGAGGCATCTGGCTGGTGGATCGACCACCGCGACGAGGGCTGGGCAAGTTGCCCGCTCACGCAAAACGGTTTTGTGCGGGTGATTTCCGGCTCCGGCTACGAGCGACCTCTGCAGTTGGCTGAAGCCCTCGCAGTCTTGGCCGCGCAATTGGCGCGGCCGGACCACGAGTTCTGGCCTGACGACATCTCGCTCGCGGACGCTGGCCTTTTCAATCACAGACGCTTGCACGGTCCCGGCCAGATCACGGATGCTTATCTGCTCGCACTTGCTGTAGGGCGTGGTGGCCGTCTGGTGACTTTGGACAAATCGATCCCGCTTGTCGCCGTGCGGGGCGCCAAGCCTGAGCATCTGGTGGCGCTATGAAGGACGGTTTATTCATCACCGCCGAGCGCGGCACGATCGACGACGTGATCATGCCGCACGCCACCCGCAAGCGCGTGGCGCGCGCGCTGGCGATGCTGAGGAACAAGCACGTGGAGTGGCCGGCGCGGAAGCACGATAATTTGCCGGTGTAGCTGCGTTGAGGCCGTCGCATGCAGGCAATCATTGACTGGATAGTTCAGAACAAGGAGTGGCTGTTTAGCGGTATCGGTCTCGCGGCTATCGCGCTGCTATTTAAGTTGTATCAATTGATTTTCTTGGAAAGGGCGTCATCTGCCTCTCCGAAAAATCAAACTGAAAAAAATTTGGATGCCGAACCGCAGTTGAGTCTAACAATTATTGGAGGTCGCGGGCACCGGTTCGAATTTGCAGACGGAGTGATCGCTTATACAAAGATAAGCGGCAGTTGGCACATTACGGACGTTTTCAAGTTTTCAGCGCACTTCCAAAGTCACGAAAAGTGTGCCGAAGCAATGGCTCCGACCGTTCACTCATTGGCAGCCCACCACTTGGAGAAATATTCATATGAAAGTGCAAAACAACATAGGGTAGAGGTGGCCGATGTGTTAGCAAAAGAGATGGCGCCGAAGGTAGCGCAATTTGGAATTTCGCTGGATGGAATTACAATAGCGCCGTTCAGGCGTGCGAGCAGTTGAGAAGAGAATGTGAAGATATCGATCCACGTCGAACAATAATTGGGGCGCAGCCGAGCTGGAGCGACGCTAGCCGCGCAGGCCTGTCATTCGTTGCACAATAGCTCTGTCTATAAGAAACTTTACGGTCGGATCAACGTTTTTGATTTCTAATTTAGTAGAAAAGTTTAGCGGCCCCAATTCGATAAAGAGCTTTCCGAACACTTCATCCGCAAAGCTGCTTGAAACAAGATGGATATCGGATAAATCCACAACAATCTTATTGCCTTCAAGAAAGGCAACAAGGTTCTTTAGCTTGTTTCGTACCGGGGTGCCTGCACTTCTAAATCCGAATAACTCGCTTTCATCTTTTAGAGCAAAAAATATGTCGCCGTTATCCGCGGACTCGTATTTCATTTCGATCATGTAGAGCTGGCTGGGTTTGTTTGGACAGGAATCGGCGTCTGATAAGTGGATTCTCTGCCGGTTGATGTTGTGCCGATTTGCCTGCGCCATGCAAGGAGGGCGTAGCCCGACTGGAATGGCGCGGGCAAATCGGCGTCGCGTTCATGCCGCCGCCAATCTCGGCATGGTGTTGAAATACGCCTGATCCGGTGTCTGCCGGCCCAGGCTCGAATGCGGCCTCTTGGCATTGTAAAAGTCCAGATACCGGCCAATTGACGCGCGGGCATCGCTGACGCTCTCATAGGCCCTGAGGTAGACCTCCTCATATTTGACCGAGCGCCAGATCCGCTCGACGAAGACGTTGTCGCGCCACGAACCCTTGCCATCCATGGAGATGGCGATCTTGTTGTTCTGGAGCAGGCCGGTGAAATCCATGCTGGTGAACTGACTGCCCTGATCGGTGTTGAAAATCTCGGGCCGGCCATGCTTGGCGAAGGCTTCTTCGACGGCATCGAGGCAGAAATCGACCGCCATGGTGATCGAGAGCCGCCAAGCCAAAACGCGGCGGCTGAACCAGTCCACGACAGCGGCCAGATAGACAAAGCCGCGCGCCATCGGGATGTAAGTGATGTCCATCGCCCAAACCTGGTTGGGCCGCTCAACCTTCAATTTGCGCAGCAGATACGGATAAATCTTATGACCCGGCGCCGGCCTCGACGTGTTCGGCCGGCGATAGATCGCCTCGACCCCCATGCGCTTCATCAGCGTCGCGACGTGCTGCCGGCCGATTGCGACCCCTTCGCCGCACAGAATGTCCCGCAGCATCCGGCTACCCGCGAACGGGTAGTCGAGATGTAATTCATCGATCCGCCGCATGATCGCAAGATCGGCCGGCGGCACCACGCGGGGCTGATAATAGAGTGTGCTGCGGCTCAACCGCAGCACCTCCGCCTGCCGCTTCAAGGGCAGGGCGTGCGTCCGGTCAATCATCTCTTTGCGCTGAGCAGGCCGGCTTTGCCGAGCGCACCGGACAAAAAATCGTTCTCCAGCGCCAGCTCTCCGATCTTGGCGTGCAACGTCTTCACATCCACCGCCCGCACCCCTTCGCCGCCGCTGGCATCCGGACCGAACACTCCGGCCGCACCCTCCAGAAGCTGGTTCTTCCAGGTCGTGATCTGGTTCGGGTGAACATCAAAATGCTGCGCCAACTCGGCCAGCGTCTTCTCGCCCTTCACGGCGGCCAAAGCCACCTTCGCCTTGAAGGCCGGTGAATGTGTTCTACGTGATCTCTTCGTCATCTTCGCTCCCGATTCGCGGCCAGAATCCTCGCCGCTGTCAGGCACAAAATCCACTTATCAACCTGTCCGAATTGTCCAGGCCAGCTCTTGTCGACCGGATCGAACCGATGCGTTCGTATATTCAGCGCTTCCTCTAACAGCAAAGGATGCGCGTAATCGATTGCGCAGACGACAATAGTCCCTGGCATGCTCGCAAATTCTTTGCGGGAGTGCATGCCGGCCGTTGGCGCATAGTAAAGCGTAGCATTTCCTGAATGTACGCTGAAATTTCCGCCGCTCTTGACGGCGATCTGATAGCTTCCATAAAGGCCGTTTCCTTGACCTATGGATTTGTCGCGCGTCACACCTTGTTCGACCGCCTTAGACAGCGCATCGACATCGGAAGTGATCTGTAGTCCGGATGATTTGAGCGACTTGGGAATGCCAATGCCGCTGTCACAAACAACGAATTCAACTTTTTTGGCCGTCTTCATTGCGGTGAGTTGTACTAGGCCTCCTCGGGGTGATTCCGAATGAACTAGAACATTATCGGTAATTTCGTTGATCGACCATTCGATGGCCTTGAAATGCGACCGGTCGAAGTCGGTAATTGTGCTCAATATTCTGCTTAGAAGACTGTCTACCAAGTGGTGTTGTTCGTCTGAAGTCTTGTAGCGCAATGCTGGCATGTGGATGGGGCTTTTGAAATCCGAGAGCGGAAAGTCGGCGGGCGCAATAATGTGCGCCCAGTTTGAATTGCGAAAGAGTCGCTCGACCTTGCCATCTTCCGGCAAGATCAGTTCAAATGTTACGCCGAGAACTTGGTATGACTCGCACGCTGCCGCTACGGCAAGCATCGGAGGAGCATGCGTAAATGTGCATTTCGAGAAGTCGAGCGTAATTTGCTCTTTGGCGCGGGCCTCGACTAATGCGTGAAGTCCACCTAGTGCGCTGCGCAACTGGGTGACATTGAAGTCTCCGATGAATTCGATGCGATTGCCCGACAGCTCAAGTGAAAAAGGGCGAATTTGGGCTTTGGCCACGGCTGATTTGTCTTTCATCGATGGCATTATGAAAAGTCTCAAATAGTACCATATTTCCTAAATTTTGTGGTGGCGATGTTTGCCAACAAGCAGCCGAAAGTCCCGCGCGAGTAAGCCGATGATTCGTGCCAATAGTTGCCACGACCAAGCCCCACCGCGACGCCGGGTCGCGCGCTTTCGTCCGCCGACTCTGCTAAGATAGCCGCGTAGGTAACCAAATAAGGGAACCTGCCATGGCCAGTATCGAGACTGAATTGAACAGGGTCATTCTGCACGACGGCGGAACGACGTTGACGCTCGACAAGGCGGCCGGCCAAGCGGTGTTGCAGCGCAAGATCTTGCTTTGGAACAAGAAGCCGGACGTGTTTCCGCTCGCCGAGATCGACGACATCGCGGTGAAGTCGGAGACGGACGCCATGTCGGGCGCCACGCTCTATCACAGCGTCATGCACCGGCGTTCGGGCGAGATCACCTGCTCACCACGGAGCCGGCCGAGGCCGCCGAGGCGACGGTGCAGACGCTGCGCAGCTTCATCGGGCTGCATTAGGCGTTGGAGCGACCCTGAGGCCTTGGTGCGCGGCACATGCCGTGCCGCGCAAGAGGTGGCCATTGCCCACAGGGCAGTCGACAGGGCTGGACGGACACGTGCTAAGCTGACCGTCCTAAAGCGCCAACGGTCCACCGTGCGGGCCCAACTTATTTCCCTCATGTCACCGCCACCGCTGCCCTACGTCGCCGTGCCTGAATCCTTCAAGCTGCCGCCCGGCATGAACTTCGGCGGCACCTCGGGCGTCGCGTTCAATTCCAAGGGCAACATCTTTGTCCTCCATCGCGGGCCGATGCCGGTGATGGAGTTCGACGCCGACGGCAACTTCATCCGCGGTTTCGGCGACGGCCTGTTTGAGCGGCCGCATGGCCTGCGCATCGACGCCGAGGACAACATCTGGGCGACCGACGTGGCGTCGAACCTGGTCTACAAGTTCAATCCTGAAGGGCGGCTGGTGATGGTGCTGGGCGCCAAGGGCCACAGCGGCGAGTGGCACCCCTTCGGGCACCTGCGCCTCTTCCACGAGCCGAACGAGGCGGTGGTGGGGCCGACCGGCGACATCTTCGTGCTGCAGGGGCATGGCAAGGCGGAGTCGCTGGTGCTCAAGCAAGCGTAGCCCGGATGCAGCGAAGCGTAATCCGGGGATTGCCTTGAGCGGCGCGCCCGCATTCCGCTCCGCTCCTTGCGGGCTACAGTCCCCGCGCTACAGCGCCCGCATCTCGACGCTCTTCAACCCTTTCGCCGCCTCCAGCAGCCGCTTGTCAGCCGTGATGCACGGGCATTGCTCCCGCTCGGCCAGCGCGAGATAGAAGCAATCGTAGATCGGATGGTCGAGCGCGCAGGCAATGGACAGCGCGCGGGTCGTTAGGTCTTCCATCGGGACGAAGCGGTTTAGCAGCGCCGTGGCCATTGCCAGTGCTTCATTGGCATCGCCCGGCGAGAGCTCTCGCCACAGCACCCGCTTCCAGATCGCATTGCCGATTTCCGCCTGGATTAGCGTCGGCGCGATGAATTCGTCCGGGACATCGTGAAGCCGGGCGGCGCGGGCGCTGTCTTTCTCGGGCAATACCCATTTGCTGGCGACGCTGGAATCCACCACCAGCGTCATCGGTGGCGCTCCTTATTGTCGCGCCATTCGCGGATGATTTCCGTCGAATCGCCGCTTACCTTGCCGATCCTCTTGCGGAACGCGTCCGCCGCCGCCCAGGCTTCTTCCTTGCTCGGCTTTACGTAGGCGGCAAGCGCCTCGCGCGCAGTCTCGTTGACGGAGACACCTTTGGTCTTGGCCTTTTCCTTCAAGCGCTTCGCGATTTCGTCGTCGAGATTGCGGATCAGAATGTCGGCCATGACGGCCTCCTGGTTATGATATCATGATGATATCACCGGCCCGCCGATTAGGCAACGTGGCGGTTTTGCCAGCGGCGCTGGGGCACCATAATGGTCGCGGACGATTCCCCGTCACCGCCCCGGTTTCATGCCCCATGTCCGTTTCCGTGCTGCCTTACGTCGCCGTCCCCGAATCCTTCCGGCTGCCGCCCGGCGCCAATTTCGGCGGCACCTCGGGCATCGCGTTCGATTCCAAGGGCCACATCTTCGTGCTGCATCGCGGGCCGATGCCGCTGATGGAGTTCGACGCCGACGGACATTTCATCCGCGGCTTCGGCGACGGGCTGTTCGACCGGCCGCACGGCCTGCGTATCGACGCCGACGACAACATCTGGGCGACCGACGTCGCCTCGAACCTGGTCTACAAGTTCGATCCCGCCGGGCGGCTCACGATGGTGCTGGGCGCCAAGGGCCACAGCGGCGAATGGCACCCGTTCGGGCACCTGCGCCTGTTCCACGAGCCGAACGAGGCGGTGGTGGGGCCGACCGGTGACATCTTCGTGCTGCAGGGGCACGGCAAGGGCAATTCGCTGGTGCTCAAGTTCGATCATGAGGGCAATTTCATCAGGGCCTGGGGCGGCACCGGCACGGGGCCGGGCCAGTTCGACCTGCCGCATTCGCTGGTGTTCGACGAAGAGGGCCTGCTCTACATCGCCGACCGCAACAACGCGCGCATCCAGGTGTTCGACGCCGAGGGCACCTACCTCCGCGAGACGTCGCATCCCGGCACGCCCTGCGGGCTCGCCATGGGCGCCGACCGCCAGCACATCTGGCTGGCGCACGGCCACTGCGGCGAGATCATGAAGCTCGATCTTGCCGGCAACGTCGTCGGCAAGCATCGAAGGGGCGGGGCAGGGCAAGGCACTCGGCAAATACGGCGAAGCGCACTACATCGCGGTCAGCCCGCGCGACGAGATCTTCGTCGCCGACACGCTGAACTGGCGCGTGCAGAAGTATGTGCGGAGATAGAAGGCGGTACGCGACGGCGTGGCACGCTCTTTTCCTCGCCCCGCGAAGCGGGGAGAAAGAAAAGTTCGCTGCGCGCGATTCTCACGATAAGCTGTCGCCCGGCGGTCGCGCTTGACCGTCCCCGGGGCGAGACGCGTTTCATGACGAAATCACCGAACGCGTTGCTCGCCGATCTGCGCGCCGAGGCGCCGGTGCTCGCGGGCGGCGCCACCACCGCCATCATGTTCACCGTCGGGCGCGGCTGGGCCGACACGTTCGGCCAGCCGGCGCTCACCGCCGCGCTGTTCGTCTGGCTGTTCGCCGCCATGATGTGGTGCGCCTTCGGCGTCGTGCGCCACGCCGAGGTGCTGGCCGATTATCTCGGCGAGCCCTACGGCACGCTGATCCTCACCATCGCCGTCATCGCCATCGAGGTCACCATCATGGCGACCGTGATGCTGCACGGCGGGCCCAACCCGACGCTGCCGCGCGACACCGTGTTCGCCGTGCTGATGATCGTGCTCAACGGCATGGTCGGCCTGTCGGTGGTGGTGGGCGCGCTCAAGCACCGCCAGCAGCAGTACAACCTGCAGGGGGCGCTCGCCTTCCTGGCGGTGATCTCATGCCTCGGCGTCATCGCGCTGGTGCTGCCGAGCTTCACCACCTCGACCAACGGCCCGACGCTGAGCCGCCTGCAGGAGACTGCGTTCGGCGTGCTCACCGCGGCGCTCTACGCCGGCTTCCTGCTGATCCAGACCATGCGCCACCGCACCTTCTTCGTCGAAGCGGGCGAGGCCGCCGTGGACCACCCGCATCGCCGCGGGCCGACGCATTCGCTCGGCTATCACGCGCCGCTGCTGCTGCTGACGCTGCTGCCGGTGGTGCTGCTGGCAAAGCCGCTCGCCCACATCATCGACTACGGCATTGAGGTGCTGCACGCCCCGACCGCGCTCGGCGGCATCATCATCGCCATCCTGGTGCTGTCGCCCGAAGCGATGACGTCGTTCCAGGCCGCCCGCCGCAACCAGTTGCAGCGCTCGGTCAACCTGTCGCTGGGCTCGGCGCTGTCGACCATCGGCCTCACCATTCCCGCCATGCTGGCGATCAGCCTGATCACCGGCACGCCGCTGGAGCTCGGGCTGGTGCCGGCGGAAGCGGTGCTGCTGCTGTTGACATTGTTCATCGCGCAGATGACGTTTTCCGGCGCGCCTACAAATATTCTGCTGGGCAGCGTGCATCTGGTGCTGTTCGCCACTTTTGTCGTGCTCATTTTTAGTCCGTAACCTTCAATCTGAAACCGCCATGCCCAAAGCCGTCGACTCGGCCGTTCGGCTGGGCCCTTTGCGCCGCGTGTTAGCCGCCATCTGGCTGCCCTCGAAGGCGCGGCAATGAATTGCGGCGTCCTTGCTGAAACGGCAACAAGTCGCCGACGTACCGCCCGCTCGCGTTCTCCTTGGGCGCGGGATGGATCCGGGTAGGTCCGACGGCCGCAAGTTGGCGGCCGGGCGCCGGTCGTGCCATAGTAGCCCCGCGCATTATCATGGGGGCGGCGCGTGACGATACGGATGACGGCGGTCATGATCGCCGTGCTGGATGCCATCGGGTGGAGCCTGGCGGCGTTCAACCTGCTGATGACGGACGGTGATCCGGTCACCCAGGGACTCGATAAGCTGGGTGGTTATTCCATCACCATCTTGTTCGTGCTGACCGGCCTTCCGGCAATCGCGCTCGTTATCGCAAACCGCGCGCCGCGGGTCGCGCTCGTCTTGGCGCTGGCTTTCCCGACGGCGTTTCTCGTGCTGTTGGGCGCGGGCGCGATGACGCTGCTCTAAGCGGCGCTCAGAAACGGGTCGTCAGCGCCGTCAGCCACGCCGGCGAGGTATTGACCAGGACCGTCTCCACCGCTTTGTCGAGGCCGGTGACGATCATCAGCCCGACCGCGAGGAGGAGGGCGCCGAGCGCTATTTTGCCGGTGTGGCCCAGCGACAGCAGCCGATCCCGCCAGCGCAGCAGCGCCTGCCGCGACAGCAGCCCCAGCAGCAGCAGCGGCAGCGCGGTGCCGACGCCGAAGGCGAGCATGGTCAGCGCCACGGTGCCCAAGTCCTTGCCCTGCGCCGCCAGCACGGACGCCGCCCCCAGCGTCGGCCCGACGCAGGGGCTCCACACCGCGCCGAGCAGCAGGCCGAGCAGGAACTGGCCGGTGAGGCCGGCGCGGGAGAAGTCGCCGGCCTGCGCCTGCGCCCAGTTGCCGAACGGCGCGGCGGCGAGGGCAAGTTGCCCCTGTAGGCGTGGAAGCAGCAATACGGTCCCGATGGCAATCAGTAACGCGGCGGCGACCAGACGAAAGATGTCCTGGCTGACGCCAAGGGAAAAGCCAATGGTGGCGACGAACAACCCGATCGCCACGAACGACACGGCGACCCCGGCGGCGAGCGCGGCGGGGCCGAGCCGGTGCTCGGTGAGCGCCGCGCCCAGCACGATCGGCAGCAGCGGCAGCACGCAGGGCGACAGCGTCGACAGGACGCCCGCCGCCAGCGCCAAAACGATCGTGCCGATGGTGCCCACGGCTTCCCGCCCGCCTCAGAGCGTCTTGCCGACGAGCGCGGCGATCGAGGCGGCGTCGGTGTCGCCGACCGAGCGGCCGACTTCGGCCTTGCCCTTGTAGGCGATCAGCGTGCTCTGCTGCACGACGCGCAACTGGCGCAACAGCGCCTTCTGCGAATCGAAGTCGATGTCGAGCACCACCAGGCGCTTGAACTTCGGCTCGTTCTCGAGCTTGCCGAGGATCGGCTTCTGCGCCTTGCAGGTCGGGCACCAGGGCGCGGTGATGTGCAGCAGGATCGGCTTGCCGGCGGCTTGCGCGGCCGCGAAAGCCTGCTCGCTGTAGGTCTGCGCGGCCTGGGCGGCGGGGGCGAAGGCAAGCGCGGTGCCGAGCGCCAGCGCGCCGGCGAGCATGACGTGACGACGATTGAGCATGGTGACGACCTCTCAAAAGAGTTTTGAGTGGCCGTTTTGTAGCAAGCCCGCCGTTCACCGGCGGTCACGTTCGCTGCGCGCGAATTCACGAGTTCGTGGGCCGGCGGTGATGCCGGGCCTTTCGGTCCACGCGGCGGCAAGCCCGGCAACGACGGGAGGATAGGGCGGTAATTACCGCCAGCCGCCGCCGCCGTTGGCGTAGACGGTGTCCGCGGTCATGAATTCGCAGGCGTCCGAGCACATGAACAGCACCAGTTCGCCGATCTCCTCCGCCTTCCCGAAGCGCTTCATGGGAATGTCGTCGAGCATCTTCTGCTTGAGCTCGGGCGAGGTCGAGGCGGCGGCCGCGAACGCGGTGTCGACGGGGCCGGGCGAGATCGACAGGCAGCGGATGTTCCGGCTGGCGAACTCGCGCGCCACGCCCATGGTCAGCGTGTTCACCGCGCCCTTGGCGGCGGCGTAGTGCACCGACGTGCCGGGCCCGCCGCGCTTCACCGCCATGCTGGCGACGTTGACGATGACGCCGCCACCGTTCTCCAGCATGTGTGGCAAAATGGCCTGCATGGCGTAGAAGGTGCCCTTGAAATTGAGGTCGAAGGTGCGGTCCAGGAGGTCCTCGTCGATGTCGAGGAATTTGGAGCGCTGCAGCGCCGAGCCCGCCGAATTGAACAGGAAATGCACCCGGCCGAAATCGTTGATGGCGAGCTGGATCATGTCGTCCACCGCCGCGCGCTTGGTCACGTCGATTTCGAGCGCCAGCGCCTGACCGCCGATCTTGTTGATCTGCTCCACCGTCTCCGCGACGCCCTTGCCGTCGATGTCGGCGCAGACCACGTTGGCACCCTCGCGCGCGAAGATCAGCGCGGCGGCGCGGCCGATGCCGCTGGCGGCGCCGGTGATGATGATGGTTTTCCCGTTGAAATAGTCCGGCGTTTTCGGCATCGGCACTGTCCTTCAGTTTCCATTGGCGGCGCTTTGTAGCAGGCGCCCGCGGGCCGGCAAAATAGCCTTTCCCCGGCGCCGCCGCACCCGCCTATACTGGCCCGCAAGAAACCGCCAATCGGGAGGAGACCAAAAGCCCATGCCCACCCCGCCGCCGATCGAATACGCCGACGCCTCGCCGGAGGTGCGCGCCGTCTACGACGACATCAAGAAGACCCGCAACGTGCCGGACGTGAACAATTTCTGGAAATACCTGGCGCGCGACCCCGCGACCCTCAAGCGCACCTGGGAGAGCCTCAAGGAGATCATGGTGCCGGGCGCGCTCGACGCGCTCACCAAGGAGATGATCTACGTCGCGGTCAGCGTGAGCAACGGCTGCGGTTACTGCATCGCCAGCCATACGGCGGCCGCGCGCAAGGCCGGCATGAGCGAGGAGATGTTCGGCGAGCTGATGGCGGTGGTCGGCATGGCCAACGAGACCAACCGCCTCGTCAACGGCTATCGCGTGCCGATCGACGCGGCCTACGAGAAATAGGTTCGGCGCGCGTCAACGCACCGTGTGGTAATCGCCTTCCTTCGGCACATGGCTGCTCTGGCGGCCGGCGGGAACGGCGGTGTGCGGCGGGTTGTTGCTGGCGCCGGTGGTCATGCGGGTGGCGTGTTGCGGATGACCGTTGGGCGGCGTCGGGTTGTTGTTGGAGCCGACGGCAAAGAAGTAGACGCCGATGACGGCGAGTACGGCGATCCCCACGGTCCACACCCAGGCGCTGCTGGCGCGGCCTTCGCTTCATGAGCGGATCGGGCTGCAGCTCGGTCTCGTTTTCCTTGACCTTCGCTCTGTCGTTGTCGCGGTCGGTCGGCATGGCGCGCTCCTTCATGAAAGCAATGCGCGCGCCGCGGCGGCGGTTCCATCAAAATTGACCGGCTTGATCCCGGTTAGAAGAATCCTGGTCGCGAAAGGGCCGTCCCCCCGCGCGATGGCCGCGCGAGGGACGACGATGCCCGAGCGCTATTGCGGGACGGGCGCCGGTTTGGTGGCGGGCGCCGTCTTCGTGGGCGCGACGGCCGGCGCGCCGGGGACCTGGCCATCCGCGGCGGGCGCGGGCGTCGGGTGCGTCGCGGTGCCCATGCCGGTGGTCTCGGTCGGCGCGGTGCTCGCGGTGTGGGTGTTGCCGCTCCAGCCGGCGGCCACGATGAATGCGACCAGGATAACGACCGCAATGCCAACGATCCAACCCCACATGGAGGCGACGCGTCGTGTGTCGCTCGGGCTGGAACCCGGATACGGGTCCTCGTAGCGCGGCTCGGTGTTGTGGGGATTCGTCATGGCAATCCTCCGTCGCTAGGGAGCTATCAAGGTACGTGCGGGGAAAACCCGCTGGGCCCCACGCTTGTTCCGGGAAAACCCGGGCGCAGAGTGAAGCCAACGCGGTACCGAGATGCTATAGCGCGGGGCTGAACGTCCTTCCTGTGCCGGGATCCTCATGTCGCCCAACAGTTCGCTCAATCGCGCCGTTATCGCCGCCGCGCCCGTGGCGTTCGTCCTGCTGTGGAGCACCGGATTCATCGGCGCGCGCTACGGGCTGCCCTACATCGAGCCGATGACCTTCCTTGCCGTGCGCATGGTCATCGTGGTCGTGGTCATGCTGGCCATCGCGCTCGTCATGCGGGTGCGCTGGCCGGGCCCGGCCGGCATCGGCCACAGCCTGGTCACCGGCTCGCTGGTGCATGGCGCCTATCTCGGCGGGGTGTTCGTCGCCATCAGCCAGGGCGTGCCGGCCGGCATCGCGGCGCTGATCCCGGGGCTGCAGCCGATCCTCACCTCGACGATCGCCAACCGCTTCATGGGCGAGCGCGTCTCAGGCCTGCAATGGCTCGGTCTCGTGCTCGGGCTCGGCGGCGTGCTGCTGGTACTGCACGACCAGCGCATGGCGGCGACCGGCACGCTGTTGGGCTGGACGGCGAGCTTCGTCTCGCTCTTCGGCATCACGCTCGGCACGCTCTACCAGAAGCGCTTCGGCGGCGGCATCGACTGGCGCACCGGCAACACGTGGCAATTCATCGCCGCGGCGGCGATCTTCTCGATCGGCTCCTTCGGCTTCGAGACCCAGGTCATCCACTGGACCGGCGAGCTGATCTTCGCCATCGCCTGGCTGGTGATCGTGCTGTCGGTCATGGCGGTGGCGCTGATGTATTGGCTGATCCGCCGCTCGGCGGCGACGCGGTTCGCGAGCCTGTTCTATCTGGTGCCGGCCACCACCGCCGTTCTCGCCTATCTGCTGTTCGGCGAGAAGCTCGACGCGGTGTCGATCGCCGGCATCGCGCTGTGCGCGCTGGGCGTCGTGCTGGCGAACCGGGCCGGCCGTCTGAAGCCGGCGTAGCGCACGATCCCGAAAAGTGGGAACCGGTTTTCGGATAAGATCATGCGCGAAACCAAGAGCTACCTGCGCTTGTCCAGCACCATCTGCGTCTGCGTGACGATGGCGCACAGCCGGCCGTCGCCGCGGGTCACGCGCGTCTGCCAGACCATGGTGGAGCGGCCGCGGTGTAGCGGCGTGCATTCGGCATAAGCGGTATCGCCGATCGGCACCGCGGCAAAGAAATTGGTCTTGCTCTCGATGGTGGTGGTCTGCTGGCCGTCCTTGAGGTTGGCGGTGGCGGCGGTGCCGCCGAGATTGTCGGCGAGCGCCATGATGGCGCCGCCGTGCATGATGCCGAAGCGGTTGTTGAGCTCGTCGCGTGCTTTCAGTTCGGCGGTTACCCGCTCGGCCGAGACGTGGGTGATCTTCAAGCCGAGGAAATTGGCGAACTGCGGTTGCTCGAGCGCGAGCTTATTGAAATCGGTCATGTGGAAAGGCTCCTTGCGGCCGGCATTAATCGCGGGGCGGGCGCCGTAAAGCAAGGGGCTTGAGAGCCGGACGCCTAGCCCGTCGGACGCACGCGGGCGAGCCAGTCGAGGGTCGCCGCGATGCCGTCTTCGTACGATGTCATCTGCTGCGGGCCGAGCAGGTCGGTAAGCTTGCCGGCGTCGTAGCTGACGGGCTTGAGATAGTCGGGCACGACCTGCAACAGCCCGCGCAGGTCTTTGTTGAACAGCGCCACCAGCCTGAGCGACATCATGCCGGCGCCGCGCAGCTTGACGCGCCGGCCGAGATGGCGGCCGGCGATGGCCGCGAACTGGTGCCCGCTCAAGGGCCCGCTGCCGGGCAGGCACCAGTGCGCGCCGAAGGCTTCCGGCTTGCGGCCGATCTCGGCGGCGATGCGCATGGCGTCGGGCACGTAAATATATTCGCGCGGCGTGACCGGCTTGCCGATCCAGTTGACGGTGCGGCCTTGCGCGGCCTCCATGAGCGCGTTCTGCAAGGTGCTGACGTGCACGACGGGCCCGTAGAAATCCGGCAGGTGCAGGATTGCCGCGCCGGCCGCGAACAGGATGTCCTCGGCGTCGCGCCGCCACACGACCCAGGGCGCGCCGCCGCGACGCGGATGGCGCTCGTTCATCGTGGGATGAACCTGCGGGTAATAGGCCCAGTAGCTCGACACCTGCACGCAGCGCGCTTTCGTGCGCTCGAGCGCCTCGGCGATGTTGCGGGCGGTGACCGGATGCAGGTGCATCTGGTCGCCGGGCAGGCCGATGCAGTCGTAGACGAGATCGCAGCCGTCGATGGCGCGCAGGGTCTGGTGGGCGTCGAGCACGTCGGCGGCATGCTTGTCGATTGCCGCATCGGGAAACAGCCGCTCGAGCTTGCCGCGCTCGCGCCGACCACCCGCACCGGCGTGCCGGCCTTGCGCAATTCGGCGGCGAGATGAAAGCCCGTCGGGCCGGTGGCGCCGAGGATTGCGGTCAGTGCCCCCTGATCGGCCATGCGCTCGGTCCTCGCTCGTTGGGCGGTTCAACCGCGAACGCGCGAGCCAACGGATCATATCGTCGTGTCATGTTCAACCCCGGCTCGAAGCGTTTCCAGGCGAAGTGGGAACCGGTTCGCCGTCCGGAAACGCGAGAAAACAAAAGGTCGAAGGCGGCGGCCCAAAAGCAAACGGGGCGCCGGCATGACGCCGGCGCCCCGCGCATCGCAAGGTCGGGGGAAAACGTCAGTCCTTCGGCATCGGCACCACGCGCAGGTAGGGCTTCAACGTCTTGTAGCCGCCCGGATAGAGCTTGTCGGCTTCCTCGTTGCTGATCGCGCTGGAGAGGATGACGTCCTCGCCCTGTTTCCAGTTCGCGGGCGTCGCCACGCGGTGCTTGGCGCCGAGCTGCAGCGAGCTCGAGCACGCGCAGGATCTCGTCGAAGTTACGGCCGGTGCTCATGGGATAGACCAGGATCAGCTTGATCTTCTTGTCCGGTCCGATGATGAACACGTTGCGCACGGTCTGGTTATCGGCGGGCGTGCGGCCTTCCGAGGTGCCCGAGGTCGAGGCCGGCAGCATGCCGTAGGCCTTGGAGATCTTCAGGTCAGGGTCGCCGATCATCGGATAGTTGGGCGCGAAACCGACCACGTCCTTGATGTCGACCGCCCATTTGGCGTGGTTGTCGACCGGATCGACCGACAGGCCGATGATCTTGGTGTTGCGCTTGTCGAATTCCGGCTTGAGGCGCGCGACGGTGCCGAGCTCGGTGGTGCAGACCGGGGTGAAGTCCTTCGGGTGCGAGAACAAGAGGCCCCAGGAATTGCCCAGCCAGTCGTGGAAACGGATTTTCCCCTCGGTGGTCTCGGCCTCGAAATCCGGGGCCGTGTCGCCGATCGCCAAAGTCATTTCATACCTCCAATGCCGCGTCGTGAGCTGACGTTCGCGAGGCTTATATAGGGCGCCATCCGTGCCCGGAATAGGCCGCCACACAAAGAGGATCGACAGCCCGCGAAATGGGCAGCGGGCAGCACAGACTTTCAATGGCCGGGCGCCGGAGAGGAAGGATTTCCGCGCGCGGAAGCGGCGCGCGGTCCCCAGCCGCGGCGCGGCCCGGCGTAGACATTTCGCGGCGGGCGGTTAAACAGGATTCATGTCGGACGAATCGACCCCGCTGCCCGCCGGCCGCCTGCCGATCATGGTCGTGAGCCACGAGCGCTCGGGCACGCACTTCACCATGAATTCGCTCGCCGGCTGCTTCGACTACGTCTCCAATCCGTGGATCGACATCGACCGGCATCGCTTCAACATCAACTACTATCACGCCCCGAGCCTGAAGGCGCTGTTGCTGCAGGTGGCCGCGTTGCGCACGGTCAACCTGCTGAAGAGCCACCACGAGTTCGAATTCTTCAAGCGCTTCGTGCCGGCGACCGAGGGCGCGCTCGAATTCGTCTACGTCTACCGCAACCCGGCCGACGTGCTGTCGTCGTACTGGCGCTTCCTGCACAGCTGGGACTGGGTGGAAGGCCCGCTGGCGGACACCGCGCTGGGCTTCGCCACCGCCGCGCCAATGGGCCAGTCGATGCGCTACCAGTTTCGGCAATATCCGAGCATGCTGGAGCGCTGGGCCAACCACGTCGAGCACTGGGTCGAGGCGGCGCGGCGGGCGAACAACATCCACATCGTGCGCTACGAGGATCTCGCCGAGCGTTTCGAGGACACCGTCCAGCGCCTCGGGCGGCGGCTCGGCATCGCGCCCGCCCGCATCGCGCCGCCGGCGCGCGGCGAGAACGTGGTGGCGGGCGGCACGCTGGCCTGGACGCCGGAGCCGGGCAGCGACAACCGCGCGGCGGTCGACCAGTTGGCGCGCGCTATGTTCCCCGCGCTGATGGACCGGCTCGGCTACGGCCCGGCGGCGTCGGGCTTGGCCTCGGCCGGCTAGCGCGGCGCCAGGTCCCATCGAGAGCCGGTTTGCCTTCCTGAAACGCCCGCGTCGGCCAATCCGCGCGCGGCGGCTGGACCGTATCGGGATGCCGGCGATAATATGAACAAAACAAGAAGTGCAATTTGAGGGGTGGGATGCGCGATGCACGTGGCAATCGATGACGCGGTGCGCGGCGGCGACCGTGCGCGGCGCAATACGGTTTCGGACGCCTTCCGCCGCGCCGCCCTGCGGCACGCCAGCCGGCACGCCCTGAGCTTCGGCGGCCGGGACTGGACGTTCGGCGAACTCGAGCGCGCGGTGAACCGGGTCGCGACGGCCCTCGTCGACGCCGGATTCAAGCCCGGGGAGCGGGTCGCCGCCTACGGGCGCAATTCCGACGCTTACGTATTGCTCTGGCTGGCGTGCACGCGCGTCGGCCTCGTGCATGTGCCGGTCAACTACGCGCTGACCGGGCGCGAGCTCAACTACATCGTCGACCAGTCCGGCGCGAGCGCGCTCATCGTCGATCCCAAGCTGGAGGAGAAGGCGCGCGAGGCCATCGGATCCGGGCGGCCGGTCAAGACGATCGGCACTTTCCACGGCGGCAGCGGCTTCGACGTGCTCGACGCCGCGCTGAACGGCAAGGACGTGCCGCTGGTGGACAGCCCGGTCGACGATACCGACGTGGCGCAGCTTCTCTATACCTCCGGAACCACGGCGGCGCCGAAGGGCGCCATGATGACCCACCGCGGCCTCATCGCGGAATATTTCAGCTGCATCTACGAACTCGGCTTTAGCGGCGCCGACCGGGCGCTCGCCGCGCTGCCGCTCTACCATTCGGCGCAGATGCACGTCTTCACGATTCCGCAGTTCCTGGTGGGCGCGAGCACGATCCTGATCGAGGCGCCGCAGCCGGAGCTCTGCCTCGAACTGATCGAGAAGCACGGCATCACGTCTTTCTTCGCGCCGCCCACGGTCTGGATCAGCCTGTTGCGCTGCCCCGATTTCGACAAGCGCGATCTCTCGTCGCTGCGCCACGTCTTTTACGGCGCCTCCATCATGCCGGTGCCGGTGCTGCAGGAACTGCGCAGCCGGCTGTCCGGCATCCAGCCGTTCAATTGCTACGGCCAAAGCGAGATCGCGCCGCTGGCGACCGTGCTGCGCCCGGAAGAGCACGACGCGCGCCCCGCCTCCGCGGGACGGCCGGTCCTCAACGTCGAAACCCGCGTGGTCGACGAAGAGATGCGCGACGTCGCGCCCGGCGTGCAGGGCGAGATCGTGCATCGCTCGCCGCATCTCTTGCTCGGCTACTGGGGCAAGCCGGAGGAAACGCGCGAAGTCTTCGAGGGCGGCTGGTTTCATTCCGGCGACGTCGGCGTGCTCGACGAGGAGGGCTATCTAACTATCGTTGACCGGGTGAAGGACGTCATCAAGACCGGCGGCACCATGGTGGCGAGCCGCGAGGTCGAGGAGGCGCTGTTCACGCATCCGGCCGTGTCCGAGGTGGCGGTGATCGCGCTGCCCGACGCCAAATGGATCGAGGCGGTGACGGCGGTGGTGGTATTGCGCGCCGGGGAGACGGTCGATGAAGCCGCGCTGCTGGCACACGCGCGCCTGTCGCTGGCGCCGTTCAAGATCCCCAAGCGCGTGATCTTCCGCGACGACCTGCCGCGCAACACCGCCGGCAAATTGCTCAAGCGTGAATTGCGCGCGGAATATGCTTGAGCGCACATTGATGTTTTCCGGGCCGGGCTCGCCATGGATATTACTCAACTGCTGTCACGGCTGGCGGTCGCGCTCGGCATCGGCCTGCTGATCGGGCTCGAGCGCGGCTGGAAGACGCGTAGCGTCGAGGCGGGCAAGCGCGCCGCCGGCGTGCGCACCTTTGCGCTCTGCGGTTTGCTCGGCGGGCTGACCGCGGCGCTGGCGCATGCGCTCGGCACGACGGCCGGCGCCGGCATGGTGCTGGGCCTGGGCTTCGCCGTCTATGCCGCGGTGATCGCTTGGTTCGAGCGCGAGGCCGACCGCGCCGCCGGCAGCTTTTCCGCCACCACCATTATCGCCGAACTGCTGGCGTTCATCCTCGGCGCCTACGCCGTCATCGGTGACGCGCGGGTGGCGGCCGCGGCGGGCGTTGCCGCCACCGGCATCCTGGCGGTGCGGGCGGAAATCCACGGCTGGGTCGCGCGCATCACCTGGCCCGAGCTGCGCTCTGCCTTGGTGCTGCTGGCGATGACCTTCGTCATCCTGCCGGTGGTGCCCGATACGGCGATCGGCCCGGCGCCGGGAGTGAACCCGCGCGAGGTCTGGCTGATCGCCATCCTGCTCGCCGGCGTCTCCTTCGTCGGCTACGGCGCGGTGCGGGTGTTCGGCGCCGAGCGCGGCGTGCTGCTGGGCGCGCTGGCTGGTGGCTTGGTGTCGTCGACGGCGGTGGCGCTGACCAGCGCCCGGCGCGCGGCGGCGGGCGAGGGCGCGCCACAGCTTCTGGCGGCGGGCGTCGCCACCGCCAGCGCGGTGTCGTTCCTGCGGGTGATCGCCATCGTCGCCGTGCTGCAGCCCGGCCTGCTGCGGCTGGTGGTGCCGGGGCTGGCACTGGCGACGATTGTGGCGGGCCTCTATGCGGTTGCCGCGGTTCATTGGCGCGGCGGCGCGAAGGGCGGCAAGGCCGCGCCGGCTGACTTCACCAATCCGTTCAGCTTCTGGCCGGTGGTGGGCTTTGCCGTTTTTCTCGGGCTGGTGATGGTAGCGAGCCGCATGATCGGCAACGCCTACGGCACCGGCGGCGCGCTGCTGGGCGCGGCGGGGGTGGGGCTCGCCGACGTCAACTCCGTGACCATCGCCATGACCCGGCTGGTGCCGGTTCCGCTCGGCGGGCTGGGCGCGGCCGCCGCCATCCTGGCGGCGGTCGCCAGCAACATGCTGAGCAAGCTGGTGATCGCGGCGGTGATCGGCCGCGGCCGCTTCGCCGGCGAGGTGGCGGTGATGACGGCCGGGGTCTGGCTGGCCGGGGCCTTGGGGCTTTGGGGCGCGCTGGCGTTTGCCGCCGGGTGATCCAACCCTGTGGCAGAACATTGACTTTTCGCTGCGCCGCCGCAAAGGTCGCGAAAAGGCCGTTGCTTACGCCGGGAAGTTATTCAGCCAGCATGTTCAAGCGCATTCTGATCGCCAACCGCGGCGAAATCGCCTGCCGGATCATCAAGACGGCTCGCCGCATGGGGATCGAGACGGTCGCCGTCTATTCCGAGGCCGACAAGGAAGCCCTGCACGTCGAAATGGCGGACACCGCGGTCGCCATCGGCCCGCCGGCGGCGGCGGAAAGCTATCTGGTCATGGACAAGATCGTCGCCGCCTGCCAGCAGACGGGCGCGCAAGCCGTGCACCCCGGCTACGGTTTTCTCTCCGAGCGCGAGGCGTTCCCTAAGGCGCTGGCCGATAACGGCATCGTCTTCATCGGCCCGAACCCCAAGGCGATCGCCGCCATGGGCGACAAGATCGAGTCCAAGAAGGCGGCGGCGGCGGCCAAGGTGTCGACCGTGCCCGGCCATCTCGGCGTCATCGAGGACGACAACGAGGCGATCGCGATCGCCGAACAGATCGGCTATCCCGTCATGATCAAGGCCTCCGCCGGCGGCGGCGGCAAGGGCATGCGCATCGCGCATTCGAAGGCCGAGGTGGCGGAAGGCTTCGCGCGCGCGCGCTCGGAGGCGAAGTCGTCGTTCGGCGACGACCGCGTCTTCATCGAGAAGTTCATCACCGATCCGCGCCACATTGAAATCCAGGTGCTCGGCGACAAGCACGGCAACGTCATCTATCTCGGCGAGCGCGAATGCTCGATCCAGCGCCGCAATCAGAAGGTGATCGAAGAAGCGCCGAGCCCTCTGCTGGATGAAAAGACGCGCAAAGCCATGGGCGAGCAGGCCGTGGCGCTGGCCAAAGCCGTCGGCTACGACAGCGCCGGCACCGTCGAGTTCGTCGCGGGGCAGGACAAGAGCTTCTTCTTTCTGGAGATGAACACGCGCCTGCAGGTCGAGCATCCGGTGACCGAGCTCATCACCGGCATCGACCTTGTCGAGCAGATGATCCGCGTCGCCGCCGGCGAGAAGCTCACGCTCAAGCAGAGCGACGTCAAGCTTTCCGGCTGGGCGGTGGAAAGCCGCATCTACGCCGAGGACCCCTACCGCAATTTCCTGCCCTCGACCGGGCGCCTGGTGCGCTACCGCCCGCCGGCCGAGAGCAGCACCCATGGCGTGACCGTGCGCAACGACACCGGCGTTTTCGAGGGCGGCGAAATTTCGCTGTTCTACGATCCCATGATCGCCAAGCTGGTAACCCACGCCGACACCCGCGATAAGGCCATCGAGGCGCAGTCCGACGCGCTCGACGCCTTCGTCATCGACGGTATCCGCCACAACATCCCGTTCCTGTCGGCGCTGATGGCGCATCCGCGCTGGCGTGCGGGCAAGCTGTCCACCGCCTTCATCGCCGAGGAATTCCCGGACGGCTTCCACCCGCAGGCGCCCGAAGGCGAGCGCGCCGAGGTCATCGCCGCCGTGGCGGCGGCCATCGACCACGTGCTGGGCGAGCGCAAGCGCCGGATTTCCGGCCAGGTGAATGGCCACGGCGTCACCCGCGAGAGCCGGCGGGCGGTCTGGCTCGGGCGCGACGAAGTCGCGCTCGAGGTCAAGCGCGAGAACGGCACCATCGCGGTACGCTTTCCGGACAAGGACACCAAGAAGGACAAGCCCGCGCGCCACATCGCCTCCGACTGGAAGCCGGGCGATCCGCTGTGGACCGGCATGATCGACAGCCATCCAGTGGCGGTGCAGGTGCGCGACTATCCCCAACGGCTTCGCGCTGGCCTACCGCGGCGTCGAGACCAAGGCTTACGTCTACACCGAGCGCGAAGCGCAGTACGCGCGGCTGATGCCGGTGAAGGAAAAGGCCGACAGCGGCAAGCAGGTGCTGTGCCCGATGCCGGGCCTCGTCGTCTCCATTGCGGTCAAGGAAGGCCAGGAGGTCAAGGCCGGCGAGACCGTGGCGGTGGTCGAGGCCATGAAGATGGAAAACGTGCTGCGCGCCGAGATCGACGGCACGGTAAAGAATATCAACGCCAAGCCCGGCGACAGCCTGGCGGTGGACGCGGTGATCTTGGAGTTCGCCTGAAAGGCGGCGCTGCCGGCGCCGCCGCCGTCAGTGTTTCGACACGGTCTCGTGACCGACCAGAAACTCCTTGGACAACGCATGATAGATGCCTTCGGGGCATATCATCCGCGAGCAGAAATACCCGATAACTGACGCGCACATCACCGGCACGACCATTGCATGGTTGTCCGTCATCTCAGTGACGATGACAAAGGCGGTGATCGGCGCCTGCACGACACCGGAAAAATATGCGACCATGCCGAGGATGATCATCGCGGCCACCGGCGCGCTCTGGAATATGTGCGTGGCGATACTGCCGATGCCGGCGCCGACCGCCAGCGACGGTGCAAAGATGCCGCCCGGGATGCCGCTTGCCGCCGTCAGCGCCGTCGCGAGCAATTTCAAGATTCCGAAGCTCTCCGGCAAAGGCGTTCCGTTCTCGAGCGCCGTCTTCACTTGCGCGTAGCCGGTGCCAAAGACCAGGTCGCCGGACGCCATGCCGCACAGCGCCACGCCAAGACCGCAAACCAGGGCGAAGAGGATAGGTGAGCGCTTGTGCACCTTGCCGTATTTGCCGGGCAACCCTAGCGTCGCCTTGATGACGAACAGGCTGAACAGCCCGCCGGCGAAGCCGCCGATGACGCCGCAGATCGGGATCGCCAGCCAGTCGATGCCGTCCGCCAGCATCGTCGTGGTGGTGCCGAAATAGGTGTAGTTGCCGACCAGGCCGAGCGTGGTGAGGCCGGCGGCGATCACGGCGGTGACGATGAGACCGCTGGTCCGGGTCTCGAAACTGCGGCTCATCTCCTCGATGCCGAACACGATGCCGGCGAGCGGTGTGTTGAAGGCGGCGGCGACGCCGGCGGCGGCGCCCGCCAGCACCAGGCCGGGCTGGCGGCGCGGCGACCAGCGCCCGGCGGCGAACATGATCGAGGCGCCGACCTGCACGGTCGGGCCTTCGCGGCCGGCGGAGGCGCCGCACAACAGGCCGAGCAGGGTGAGCAGGATCTTGCCGACGGCGATCTTCATCGACACCAGCGCGCTGCGCTCGGCCTGGTGGGTCAGTTCGCGCGCCGCGATCGCCTGCGGGATGCCGCTGCCTTGCGAATTGGGGAAGACGCGGCGCGTCAGGTAGACCGACAGCGCGAAGCCGAGCGGCGTCACCACCAAAGCACCGTAGTGCCAATGCCCGACGAACATGGCGAAGGCTTGCTGCACCCAGTCGGCGGTCTTGGCGAGCAGCATTGCCGAGGCGCCGACGACCACGCCGCCGAAGAGGAAGATGGCGCGCCGCTGCCAGCGCGCCGACGTGACCCTCATAAGCCGAATGTGCCGGCGGCGCAGGACGTGCCGGCCAATGCGGATTGCTTTCATACTGCAAGAATCACAGCTGGCCTCAGGCATAGAACGGCGGCGGCCATGCCCGGTTGGATAACCCTGGCTCGCGCCCCCGTTCTTGTCCTTCCGGAGAGCCAGTTTCCTTGACGCTGTAGCGCTGCTGTAGGTCAGTCCCCGGTTCGAGGCAATAGCCAATTCGGCCGATTAGAACCCGCCTTGCCGCGGGCGGGGTCGCAGGCCGGGGGGTATGCCGTGCGCCGCCGCCATTGGCGCCAGGCTTCCCGGGGGGCCGGTCTCGCGAGGGTGACGTGGATAGGCCCTTTACCCCGCGCGTGTGGGTCGCGCATAAGCAGACACCGGGGTCGAGGCGGCGCCATCGATTTGGCGGTGCCGGCCGGCATTGAGGGGGGGGGACGAACGTGACGCTCGCGCCGTTGCTCGCGGCAGACGCCGCCATTCAAGCCCACGCCTTTGCGGCGATGGGCGCGTTCGTGCTCGGCGCCGTACAACTTGCGGCGCCGAAGGGCACGCTGCCACACCGGATCGTAGGATCGGTCTGGGTCCTGCTGATGCTCATCGTATGCGTCACCGCCTTCTTCATTCACCAACTGCGCATCTGGGGCGCCTGGAGCCCGATCCATCTGCTGGCGCTCTTCACGCTGGTGCTAGTTCCGGTCGGGGTGTGGCGCGCGCATGTCCATGCGGTCGCACAACACCGCCGCGCTATGTTGGGCCTTTTCTTCGGTGCGCTGGTGATCGCGGGCCTCTTCACTTTCATGCCGGGCCGCATCATGCATGCGGTCGTTTTCGGCGGTTGACGCATGACGCCTTATTTCGCCTACGGCGCCAACATGGGCGTGGCCGCCATGCGCCATCGCTGTCCCGGCGCGGTCTCGGTCGGGCCGGCGGTGCTGCAAGGCCATCGCTTCTTCATCGGCCGCGAGGGCTGCGGCTCGGTCGAGCCCAGCCGCGGCGACGCGGTGCACGGCGTACTGTGGCGGGTGACGTTGCGCGATCTGGCGGTGCTGCACGCCTACGAATTGCTGCACAAGGGCATGTACGATCTGCGCCGGCGCCCGGTGCTCCATGGTGGCCGCCGCGTGTCGGCGCTGATCTATCTCTTGCGCCGGCGCGTGGTTGGGCGGCCGCAGCCCGGCTATATCGGTGCGGTCGCCGCCGCCGCGCGCGAATGGGACTTGCCGGAAGGCTACGTTCGCGCCGTCGAACGCTGGTCGCCGTCCGGCTTTACCGGTGCGGTGAAGGTCGACGTCGGCGAAACCGCAAAGGATCTCGCAACGGAGCCCGCAAGGGAACTTACATGAGTGCGATCCGCCATATCGTGGTGCGCGGCCGCGTGCAGGGCGTCGGCTACCGCGCCTTCGTCGAGCGGGAGGCGCTGTCGCTCGGCCTGGAAGGCTGGGTGCGCAACTGCCGCGACGGCACCGTGGAGGCGCTGTTCGCCGGCGAGGCCGAGGTCATCGACACCATGATCGAGACCTGCCGGCGCGGGCCTTACGCCGCGCGCGTCGACCAGATCGATCAGCGCGCGGGAAGCCCGGCCGACTTCAGGCTGCGCCGTCCGGGCGACGTGTTCTCGGTGCTGCCGACGGCGTGAGGGTTGCACCGCCGCTGGGCCGATCATTGCGCGGCTCTTGTCCTATGTCGCGGCGCAATATGCGGTACTGGTGCGTTGCCTGACATTTCCGAGTATCGTCACGAAGCTCCCTCAGACGTTGGCATCTTGAGTTGCGCTTGCCAATCATAACGGGCCAAAAGGCGCGCAGGTCACGTAACGCAAGAAAATACGGAGAACAACTTGCGCATCCTGTTGCTGAATCCGAACATGACCCATTCGGTGACCGAACGCATGGCCGAAGCAGGTCGCTCGGTCACGGCGGTGGGCACCCAGATCGTTGAAGCGACAGCCGAAAAGGGCGTGCCCTATATCTCCAATCGCGCCGAAGCTCAAATCGGCGGGGCAATTGTTTTGGAAATGCTCGCCGATCACGTCGGCAAGATCGATGCGGCCATCGTGGCAGCTTTCGGCGATCCCGGTGTGCCAGCCGCTCGTGAGCTTTTTGATTTCCCGGTCGTTGGTGTATCCGAGGCTGCAATGCTGACGGCTTGCATGCTCGGCCATCGCTTTGCAATCGTTTCGTTCTCACGGCATCTCGCCGGCTGGTATCGCGACTGCGTCGAACTCAACGGCATGCTCGGGCGATGTGCCGGCATTCATACGCTAGGCTTGTCGTTTTCCGATGTCGAAAGCGAGATGGAACGCAATGAGAGCCTTCTGGTGGAGTTCGCCGAACGCGTCGTGAAAGAGAGCGAAGCCGACTGCTTGATTTTCGGCGGCGCGCCCCTTGCGGGGCTGGCGAACCGGGCGCGCGATCGCATTCCAGTAGCAATTGTCGATCCGGTCTCGGCCGCGGTGAAGCAGGCAGAGGCGCTGGTGGCTCTGGGACCGCGCAAGTCGGTCTTGGGGTCATTTCGACGCCCACCACCGAAGCCGACGCGGGGCTTGGCGCCTGCTCTCGCCGCCCGCATGGAACATCGCGACGTCGATCCATAATAGCGGCTCAGGTTGCCCTCAGGCGGAAGGGGCTTTGCGACTGTTCCAATAAGCTGTCATCCAGCGGAGATAAACCGCAGAACCGATTGCACGATCGCCATTGGCATTTGTGCGGATGGCAACGCGGGCGCGTGCATTGTGTCGAGCGCTAGCTTTTGGCGCCCGCCGCCTCGGCTGTTTGAGCGGCGGTCGGCCCGAATAGCGCCTCGAATTCCCGCCTGAGCACCATGTCCACTTCCGGCATCGACACCGGAATGCCGAGATCGGCCAGACTTGTGACGCCGTAGCGCTGTTCCTTCACCCCGCAGGGCACGATGCCGGTGAAGTGCGACAAGTCCGGTTCGACATTGAGGGCGATGCCGTGCAGCGTCACCCAGTGCCGCACGCGGATGCCGATGGCGGCGATCTTGTCCTCGTAGCCGTCACCTTTCTCGGGCCGGCGCACCCAGACGCCGATGCGGTCCTCGCGCCGTTCTCCCCGCACGTTGAAGGCGGCCAGCGTGCGGATGATCCATGCCTCCAGCGTTGCCACGTAACGGCGCACGTCCGGCCCGCGCCGGCGCAGGTCGAGCATGGCGTAGGCCACCCGCTGGCCCGGCCCGTGATAGGTGAGCTGGCCGCCGCGCCCGGTCTGGTGCACCGGAAAGCGGGCCTCGATCAGGTCGGCCGCCTTGGCACTGGTGCCGGCGGTGTAGAGCGGGGGGTGTTCCAGGAGCCAGACCTGTTCGCCCGCGCGGCCGGCGACAATATCGGCCACGCGCGCGTCCATGGCGGCGAGGGCGTCCTCGTATGGGACGATATCGTCGCTCACCCGCCACGCCACCGGCGGCGTTCCGGCCGGGGGAGCGATGCCGATCGTCAATTCATCGCGCGCGTTAACCATCGATTCACCATACCATGTTGACCTAGTCCCCGCCCGCGCAGACGGGCCCACGCAGGGGGAACTATGGCCACGATCGATAAGGTCGCCATCGACATCACGGTGGTGCTCGGCACCACGTCCATGCCGGTTCACCAGGTGCTGCGCCTCGGCCGCGGCGCCATCATCGAACTGGACGCGACCGAGGACGACGACGTCAAGATCCTCGCCAACAACATGCCGGTGGCTGCCGGCGCCGTGGCGGTGAACGGCAACCGGATCACCGTCGAGGTCAGCGAACTGCTGCCGCGCCGGCCCGATAGCCGCTGAGCGGGGGGCTGCCGGCCGGCCGATTCCATATAGGTGTGGGGGAAGCCGCGTGCCGGCTTGGCGCGGTCTTGACGCGTCTTCGGCGTGTCCTTGGTGCCGCCTTGGCGCGTGCTTCCGGTCAAATCGCTGATTCTCGGTCGGAATCGGCCCCTGGCCGGGGCGGGACAGGCCGCGCGTGGCTCTTGTGGCGGCAATGCCTATTTGATACATGGTCCGCCGTCTCAGGGGCGTAGGCGGTTTTCGAGCCGCTCGCCCTTTTCCTATGCGGCCGTGGCGGAATTGGTAGACGCACTGCCTTGAGGTGGCAGCGGGTAAAACCGTGGAGGTTCGAGTCCTCTCGGCCGCACCAGGTTATTTTATCGTATAACTTCAGTATCTTACTTGCGCGGCGGGCGGGCGCTCGGTCGCCGGTTTGGGCGTCCGCACGTCGGGCTCGAGCGGGCCTGCGGTGCGGGCGGCGCTCGGCGCCTTCATGTCGGGCGGGACGGGCACGCAAATCGCGTTCGTCAATATGGTCGTCGAAGCATCTTACCGATCAGGGAGCGTTGGACCCCGGCGCGGCCCGACGCGCCGACCTTCACCGATATTCGCGCCGGCCGGTCGGCTTTTTCGACGAGGTGAAGGTCGCGCGGCTGTTGACGAGGATGCAGGCGATCGATGAGAGCGCGAATAGCGTGAACGCGTAGCCAACAATTCCTTGCAAGCGGCGAGCCGGACGTCGCGGCGACTGCGTGGATGGTTCCGCCAGCGATCGCGGATGGCATCGTAAGGAGTCGTTCGGTCGGAATTTTCGTCATTGCAAATTTGCATCGCAATCTCTGTTGCACAGGGTCCTTCCGTGAAGCCGGGAAATCGCTACCATCCACTTCACGTTCGGGTGGTATCGGGAAAATCGCGGTTGAACTCGAGGATGGTGACCAGCGCCCATTGCGCCCAACCTTGTCGTCCGCGATGGGCGGCGGGCAGTAGCGGCCGAGAGCGGTGCATCGATGCTAAAATTTAGGATACCCGGCTTTAATTATTGCGGGCAAGGTGCGAGGTAATGGACGAATCCGCGGGCCGGCGCGCGCCGTGCATGCGGCCTACGGCACATGGAAGAACCTTGGACACAAGAACCTTGGACGCAATAACGTGCTGCCGTTCAGAAACAACAACAGGGAGGAGAATGTCATGTCCAACCTTACGCGCGGCCGAATGCTGCGGTCGCTGAAACTGCTGACGGCCGCGGTGGCGGCGATGAGCCTGAGCGGCGGCATGGCCGCGGCGCAGACCTACGCCTTCGCCACGCTGCCGCCCGGCACGCTGAACTACACGACCGCCTCGGCCATCGCCAAGGTGCTGAAGGAAAAGGCCGGCATGAACGTGCTGGTGCGCCCGACCGCGGGCGACGCCGCCATCCTGCCCATGGTCAACAACAACGAGGCGCAGATCGGCATTTCCAATATCCTGGAAGTCGCCGACGCCATCCACGGCGTCGCCAAGATGGGCAAGCAGCCGAACCTGCGGTTGATCGGCTCGCCGCATACCTTCCGCGGCACCTTCTGGGTGAAGAAGGGCTCGCCGATGAAGACCATCGCCGACCTCAAGGGCAAGCGGGTGCCCATGGGCTACACCGCCATGCCGACCATCCAGCGGCTGGCGGACGCGGTTCTCGCCACCGGCGGGCTGACATCGAAAGACGTCAAATCCGTGCTGGTGCCCAACGTGGTGCGCGGCGCCGACGCCTTCGCCAACGGCGACGCCGACATGTTCTTCTTCGCCTTCGGCGCGCCGAAGGTGCGCGAGGTCGACGCCACCGTCGGCGGCATCCGCGCCCTCACCATTCCGGCGAGCGGGCTGCCGGCGGCGCAGAAGATCTTCCACTACGGCTATCTGACCAAGGCGGTGCCCAATCCCTTCTTCATCGGTGTCACGCACCCGATGGACGTCTACGCCTGGGACAACCTGCTGATCACCAACGACAAGGTGCCGGCCAAGGTGGTGGAGAAGATCATCGCGACGCTCGTCGCCAACAAGAAGGACCTGGTGGCGGTGCAGCCGGCGCTGCGCGAACTCTCGGCGCAGAACATGTACAAGGACTACGGCCTGCCTTATGCCAAGGGCGCGTTGGCTTACTACAAGGCGCATCACGTCAAAGCCAAGGCCGATAAGTGAGCGAACACGAGTTGTCCGTCGAAGGGGCGGCGCCGCAAGAGAAGCCGTCAGCCGCCGTCCGGTGGCTGACGGACATCATCCAGGCGCTGCTTCTCATTTGCGTCGTGGGCTGGGTGCTGGACCTGCCGCGGCGTCTTCTGGACATGAGCTTCTACACCGAGCAGATGCTGGCCGTCTGCCTCGGGCTGTCGCTGGCGCTGATCTTCATCGCCGGCAAGAAGAACAGGGCGCCGAACTGGTTCGACTGGATCGCGGCGGCGCTGTCGATCCTGCTCTGCTGCTACGTCGCCGCCCGCTACACGGAAATCACCTTCAAGATCTACAGCCTGCCGACCGATCTCGTGGTGGGCGCCGCCATCCTCGATCTGCTGGTGCTGGAAGCGACCCGGCGCAGCGCCGGCGGCGTGCTGGTGGCCATTATCCTGGTGCTTTCGGTCTACGTCTTCATCGGGCCGCACATGCCGGGCAATTTCGCCACCCTGCCGGTGTCGCTGCCGCGGTTGACCACGTATCTCGGATTCGACACCAACGGCATGATCGGCATCATCCTGCAGGTGGCGGTGCTGATCGTCATTCCGTTCACGCTGATGGGGCAGGTGCTCGGCCGCACCGGTGGCGCCAATTACTTCGCCGATCTCGCCATGTCGGCCATGGGGCGCTACCGCGGCGGGGCCGCCAAGATCGCGGTCGTGGGCTCTTCGCTTTTCGGCATGATCTCGGGCGCGGCGGTGAGCAACGTGGTGGCGGTCGGCGTCGTCACCATCCCGCTGATGTCGCGCTCGGGCTTTTCGCCGACGCGCGCGGCGGCGATCGAGTCGGTGGGCTCGACCGGCGGGCAGCTCATGCCGCCGGTGATGGGGGCCGCGGCCTTCATCATGGCCGAGTTCCTGCAGGTCTCCTACGGCACGGTGGTGATCGCGGCGATCCTTCCGGCGGTGCTCTATTACGCGGCGCTGTTCATGCACGTCGACCTGGAGGCGGCCAAGCAGCGCATCGGCGCGGCCCAGGTCGAGGATACTCCGCGCTTCAGCGAGGTGCTGAAATCGGGCTGGCATTTTCCCATCCCGCTCGTCTTCCTGGTGGTGGTGATCGCCTATCCGAACGTCTTCCAGATCCCGATAGAGCGCGCCGCCATCTACACCACCGGCCTGCTGATCGCGTTCAGCCTGTTCTTCGGCTATCGGGGCCAGCGCGTGACGCCGCGCGAGATGGTGCGTGCGGTGCTCGACACGGGCCGCGCGGCGCTCGACATCGTCTTGATCGGCGCCGCCGCCGGCATGGTGGTGGGCGCGCTCAGCGTGTCCGGCATCTCCTTCGGACTGACGCTGCAGCTCATTACGCTGAGCGGCCACAGCCTGGTCCTCCTGCTGGTCCTGACCGCGATCATCAGCATCATCCTCGGCATGGGCATGCCGACGGTGAGTGTCTACGTCCTGACCGCGACCTTGCTGGCGCCGTCGCTGATCAAGCTCGGCGTCTGGCCGATGGCCGCGCATATGTACGTGATGTATTTCGGCATGCTGAGCATGATCACGCCGCCGGTGGCGATCGCGGCGTACGCGGCCGCCAACATAGCGCGCACCTCCGGCTGGACGACGGGCTGGCACGCGGTCCTGGTGGGCTGGAGTACGTTCTTCATCCCGTTCCTGTTCGTGTGGGAGCCGAGCCTGCTGATGCACGGCAGCGCCGGATTGATCGCCTGGAACCTGGCGCGCAACCTGCTCGGCATCTTCATGGGCACGGCGGCCCTCGTCGGCTTCGCGTGTTGCCTCTTGTCAACGCCGATGCGGATCGCCTTCGGCGTGGCGGCCCTGACGATCCTGTTGCCGGCGCACGCCTTCGACGGCGCCGAGGTGCTGGACTGGGTCGGCATCGCCGGCGCGGCGGCGTTGTTGGGGTTCAACTACATGCAGGCGCGGCTGCAAAAGCAAACGGCCCCGCAGGTGGCGGGGCCGTGAGGCCTTTCGCCGTCACCCTGAGGGGCGGGGCGCGAAGCGCTCGGCCTCGAAGGGCGAGGCTCTACGCGGATCAAAAGGAGCATTTCACGTAACATGAAATTCGCGCATTTTTCTCACATTTGGAACAAGCCGGGCATGACCCCACACCAGCGCTATGAGCAACTCTGGCGCGAGCTCATGCTCTGCGACGACCTCGGCTTCGACTATTCATTCTGTGTCGAGCACCATTTCCGTCCGGACGAGAGCTGGATTTCGTCGCCGGCGCTTTACGCGGTCGGCGCCGGCGCCCGCACCAAGCGGCTCCGAATCGGGCCCATGGGCTTCATCGTGCCGCTCTATCATCCGCTGCGGCTCGTCGAGGAGATCGCCATCGTCGACCAGATGCTGGGCGGGCGCATGGAATGCGGCCTGGTGCCGGGCATCAGCGCGGACTACTTCAAGCCGTTCGGCATCGACTACAATTTCCGCAAATCGCCGACCATCGAGTTCGTCGACTATCTCAAGGCGGCCTATGGCGAGACCCAGCCGTTTTCCTTCCACGGCGAGATCCACAACACCGACTCGGCGGAAATCTCGGTGCAGCCGGTGCAGAAGCCGCACCCGCCGCTGTGGATGATGAGCCGCGACCCGCGCACGCTCGAATTCTGCGCCGAGAAGGGCATCAATCCCGGCTACTTCCTGGTCTATCCGCGCACCGACGCCGCGCCGCGCTACCGCAAGTTCCTCGAGGACTGGGGCAAGGCCGGATGGCAGCGCAAGCCCAACATTGCCTATAGCACGGTGATTTATGTCGACGAGAGCGACGACAAGGCGATGGACGTGGCGTTGAAGCGCGCCGCGCGCGCCTACGAGGGCTTCCTGGCGCGGCCGCAGCCGGGCGACACCTTCGAAAGCCGCGTCGCCGACTTCGCCAAGAAGTTCGTCGGCCGCGGCGAGCCCGGCGCCTCCGAGATCATGATGAACCTGTTCGATCCCGATTATCTGATGAAGAACGATTTGATATATATCGGCTCGCCCGAGACCGTGGCCGAGAAGATCCGCGCCAGCGCCGAAGAGGGTGTGTTCAACGTCTTCATGGGCGAGTTCAATTTCGCCGACCTGCCGGATGACGACCTGCTGCGGTCCATCCGTCTATTCGGCGAACGGGTGATTCCGGCGTTGCGCGACTACGAGCCGTTCTGACCCATGACTACTTCCGACTGCGACATCATCATCGTCGGTGGGGGCCCGGTCGGCCTGGGGCTTGCCATCGAACTCGGCCAGCGTGGCGTCAGTGCGACCGTCGTCGAGCGTTTCGTCGATCGTCAGCCGATCCCAAAGGGCCAGAACCTGACCCAGCGGACGATGGAGCACTTTCATTTCTGGGGCGTGGAGCAGGCCGTCCGCGCCGCCGCGCCGTTGCGGCTGGCGCAGGGGATCGGCGGCCTGACGGCGTACCGCACGCTGCTGAGCGACTATCACTACGATTGGTACCAGCGCGCCTTGGTGCGACCGTATTACTTCACCGACAACGAGCGGCTTCCCCAGTATGAAACCGAGCGGGTGCTGGGCGAACGCGCGGCGGCGATCCCCGGCGTCGCGGTGAATTCCGGCTGTACGGCCAGGAAGATCGAGCAGACGGAGCAGGGCGTATCGGTCGACATTGAGGACGGCGGCG
This sequence comes from uncultured Pseudomonadota bacterium, assembly GCA_963829755.1. Classification (GTDB taxonomy): domain Bacteria; phylum Pseudomonadota; class Alphaproteobacteria; order Rhizobiales; family Xanthobacteraceae; genus Pseudolabrys. Next base: position 78,661 of record CAWHJV010000007.1, read on the forward strand.
GCCGCAGGCGCACGCTACGCGGACGATATCTCGTCGGCTGCGACGGAAGCCGATCCATTGTGCGCGAGCAGGCCGGCATCACCCAGACGGTGTCCGATCACGGCAAGCTGATGGTCCTGCTCGTGTTCCGTTCGCCGGAACTGGGGCGGCTGCTGTCGCGCTATAAGGGCAAGTCCTTCTTCAACGTTCTGCATCCCGCGTTGGACGGCTATTGGCGGTTCTTCGGCCGCGTCGACCGGGATGAAAACTGGTTCTTTCATGCGCCGGTGCCGCCCGACACCACCCGCGACAATTTCGATTTCCAGACGCTTCTACACGACGCCGTGGGCGCCACGTTCGCGTGCGAACTCAAGCATATCGGGTTCTGGGACCTTCGCTTCGCCGTCGCCGATGCTTATCGCAAGGCCAACGTGTTCATCGCCGGAGACGCGGCGCACAGCCATCCGCCCTACGGCGGCTTCGGCATCAACACCGGCTTCGAGGATGCGAGGAACCTGGGCTGGAAGATTGCCGCGACGTTGCAGGGCTGGGGCGGCGACGGTCTGCTCGACAGCTACACGCGCGAGCGTCAGCCGGTCTTCGCGTCGACCGCGCGCGACTTCATCGCGAAGTTTATCGACGCCGATCGCGACTTTCTGCGCAGTTTCGACCCGGAACGAGACAAGGCGGCGTTCGAGGCCGCGTGGAACGCCCGCAAGGAGGGCGCCGCCGGCGAAGTGCAGTCGTTCGAGCCGAACTATGAGGGTTCGCCCGTCGTATGCGGCCCGCAAGGGGGGCGGTCCAGCGCCGTGGGAACGCACAGCTTCGAAGCCAGGGCCGGCCATCACCTGGCGCCGCAGCCGCTGTCTTCGGCCAGAAACGTGTTCGAAGCTTTGGGAGACGGCTTCACGTTGCTCGCCTTTGATGCCGACGATGCCGCGATATCGAGCTTCGAGACCGCAGCGAGGACATGCGGCGTGCCGCTGACGGTGATCCGCGACAGCCTGGCGGACGGACGGGAGGCCTATGGTGCCCGCTTCGTCCTGGTGCGCCCGGACCAGTTCGTCGCCTGGACCGGCGATGCGGCACCCGCCGATGCCGCGGCCGTCTTGCGGCAAGCGACGGGGCGCGGCTGAAACCTGGCGGAACCGCCGCACCATGGCGATTGAACCCTCTATTTTGAGGGTTGCGGCGCGTTCGCCGGGCAGCGGCAGGCGGCGTAGGCGGCCGGCGTCAGCGCGGTCTGCGCGCAGGCATAGGCCTTCAGGTTGCCCGGATTGACCGGCGTCGGCGCCTCCGCCGGATAAAATGTCGCGAAATCCTTCGCCGTGCCTGAATCGGCGACGATGCGCTGGGCGAGCGCGGCGAGGTTTGCCGGGGTGTAGTCGGTCACGCCGTAGGTCTTGGCGAAATCGTATTCGGCCCGCCAGTCGGGCAACGCGCCCCGGTCGGCTTGCGGCAGGTTGGCCAGATAGATGACGGCGGAGTCGTTCACAACCGCGTCGGCGCGATCGTAGAGCAGGACGGCGAAGGCCGGGTTGTTGCCGAACACCGGCGTCACCGCCGGCGTGATGCGTGTCGCAAGCAGCGGCGTACCGGTCTCGTCCGATAGCAGGCGGAAATCGTCCATGTGGGTGTGGCCGGCGTAGCTCGCGGTCAGGACGTCCTTGTATCGCGCCACCAGCGCGGCGAAGCGGCGGGTCACGTCGGCGCGCCAGAAGCTCGTGCCCGCCCACGGACAGGTCTGCTTCGCCGAGCTGAAGCCGTTGATGCCGGGCGGAATGTGCATGGCGAGCGTCGCGGTGCGGCCGGCCGCCTTTTCGCGGTAGAGCGTCCAGGCCAGCCAGTCGAGTTCGGCCGCGCCGGGATCGCGGCCGGCCTTGCCGCATTCGTCCTGGTACTTGATCGACCAGAACACCGAATTGAGCGCGATGATGTCGTGCTTGGGCACGGTCGGATGCGGCACGACATAGTATCCGCCGAGCGCGAAGTCCCGGCGCGCGTCGGCGTCGCCGGCGACCAGCGGCAGATCGCGCGCGACCTGCGCCAGCATCGTGCTGTGCGGCGCCACCTTGTAGTCGCCGCATGCCGCGTCGTTGTTGCCGGGGGCGTAGACCAACGGCGCGCCGAAGTTCTTCATCAGCATGTCGTCGACGAAACGCAGCGTCTTGATCACGAAGCCCTGGTAATCGGCGTCCCGGCCGCCGGCCGCCAGGAACGACCCATGGAAATGATGCGCCAGGTTGTCGCCGGTGTTGAGAACGTAGTCGTAATGCACGCGCTTGCCGGTGACGTCGGTGACATCCTTCGCGGCCGCCAGCATCGAGCGGAACAAGGGATAGGTGGTGTCGGTCAGGCCACGGCGTGGAAACGGCGTGTGCGTCGCGGACTCGAAGATGGCCTGCCATTGCGCGGCCGGCGCGCCCACCAGCTTCGCCACCAGCGCCGGGTCGGCGAGGGGATCGAAGTGGATATCGCTGACCTGCAGGAAGGTGCCCTGCTGCGGGCCGGGCCGGAAGGACACTTGGGCGGCGCGCGCCGCCCCCGCCGCGGCGACGAAGAGCAGCGCCAGCATTGCAACGATGGTGCATCGTCTTGCGTACAGCATGACCGCCTCCCGGCTCCCGGAATCGAAACCCGACCCGCAGCCGAACCATAGATCAGCCGGTGAGCGAATTCATCGGCGGGTGCCGTCGTAAAAGACGGTGCGATTGTGCCACCCCTTCGGCCCGCCGGTTCTTAGCGCCGTCCGCGACCAGTCGAATAGCGTCTTCGGCGGATCGATCGCCGCGGTGCGCGCGTTGTGCGTCTCGTGCTTGCGCGCGCTCAGCGACTGGCTGTGCCTCCAGTGTCGCCGCGCCTTCCGGCGATGATGCCGCGCGAGATGCGCGACATGCCGATGCCGCGCCGCCTTGCGCCGATGCGCGCGCGCGATCAACGTGGCGGGCAGGGGCGGCACCGACGTCGGCCGCACGCCGGCCGGAACCACGTGCACGATGCGGTATCCGTGCGCCTTCAATGCGGCGAGCAGCATCGGCAGCGCTTGCGCCGTGGCGGGATGAATGTCGTGCAGCAACAACACGCCGCGGTGATCGTGGGCGGCGATGCGCGCCATGGCCAGCCGCACGATCTCGGCCGGCTTGATGCCGCGATGCCAGTCGTCGGCGACTTCGTCGGCGCTCCAGTCCATCAGCGAATGCGCGGCCAGGAAGCTGTCGACCGTCTTGCTGACCCTGAGTGCCGGTACGCGGAAGAACGGCGCCACGGCGCGCGGATCGCCGATCGCCGCCTGCACCGCGGCGATGCCGCCTTCGACTTCGCGCGCGACCGCCGGCTCCGCCATGCGATTGAACGTGAGCGGATGATGCTCGCTATGGGTGCCGACGCTGTTGCCGTCGTTATAGGCGCGCCGCACGAGACGCGGATAGGCGGTGGCCTGCTGGCCGACGATGAAGAACGTGGCCTTCACGCAGTTCTTCGCCAGGATGTCGAGCACGCGCGCCGTATAGGGATGCACCGGCCCGTCGTCGAAGGTCAGCACCACCTCGTGGTCCTTGAGCGGCAGCGAGGTCTTGAACTGCATCAGCCCGATGTCTCGCGGCACGCTGGCGTCGGCGACGATCGTGCGGCTGGTGCCGATGACCCCGGCGCAGGCCTCGGGCTTCGCCGGGGCCGCGGCCGGAGGCTCGGAGGGTTTGGCGTCAAGGTTGGCGGGCATCGCCGCCGCGGCCGAGGCGGTTTCGACCGGCCATTCCTGGGCCTGGGCCGACGGGATGCCGATGAATACTGGACCGCCGGGCAGGCCACTCATGAGCGCGCCGCCGACAAGGCCGCACGCCACCAACGCAACGCCACGCATACACGTCCCCCGATACCCCTTGCCGGGTTCCCCGGCCGCCCGGCCGGGACCCCGGTCCCCGGGAGCCATTTGAGCACATTGGAGAAGTTTGTGTTAACCAAAATTAACCATGTTGCCGAGGCGGCCCGGGCCGGCCCCGGCGCTTGCGGCCAAAGGCCAAAGGCCAAAGGCCAAGGACCAAGGACCAAAGGCCAAGGACTCTAATGAGGGTCAGTCGGTCAGCGGCAGCGCGGCCGGGGCGCTTGCCGCCGGCACCCCGTGGAGGATGCGGGCGCCGCTCTTTTTCGGCGCGTGCAGGCAGGCCGGCAGCATGCGCTGCGGTCTCAGCCTTGGTGTCGTGCGACAGCACGGTGCCGCGCCCGGCCTTGGCCATGCGGCGCAACGGGCGCTTGAACTCGCGGCCCGGCGTCATCGCGTTCCGGTCGCTCGCCCACACGCCGGCGCCGACCACCACGAGGGCGCCGCGCAAAGCACCGCGGCGATGCGCATGCGGCGCATCGAAACGTTCCCCTTGTCTCCTTGGTCCCTTGTCTCTTTGGTTCCTTGCCCTCCTGGTCCGTTGTGCCGCTGGCCCCTGGGCCGCGGCAGTTCACCGCGCCCGCGACGTCCGCACAAGCTTGTCGCGCGCTTTATGCGCTTATGATTTGCCCGCGCGCGGGGGCCGGCGTACAAGCGGCTATTATGTGTCACCGCCGAGGATCGGCATGCTCGATGAGGAGACCACCGCCCCGCCGCCGCGGGCCGAGGACGGTTCGGTCAGCGCCGACTACGTCGAGCGCGTCGCGCGCGCGATTCAAGCGGACGACGCCGAGGCCCTGCGAACGCTGGTCGGCGACCTGCACGAGGCCGACCTCGGCGAACTGATCGAGGCGCTCGAGCCGGAACAACGCCCGCGCCTGGTCGCGCTGCTCGGGCTCCATTTCGACTTCGCCGCGCTCACCGAGGTCGACTACACGGTCCGCGAGGAAATCCTCGACGAGCTGCCGGCCAAGACGGTGGCCGAAGGCGTCCGCGATCTCGAATCCGACGACGCGGTGACGATCCTCGAGAGCCTGCCGGCGGAGGAGCAGGCCGAGGTCCTGCGCGCGCTGCCGGTGCCCGAGCGGGCGGCGCTGGCGCGCAGCCTCAACTACCCGGAATATTCCGCTGGCCGGCGGATGCAGGACGAGTTCATCGCCGCCACGCCGGCGTGGACCGTCGGCCAGGCCATCGACTACATGCGCGAGACCGCCGAACTGCCGGATCGCTTCTACGAGCTCTACGTCGTCGATGAGGCCGGCCGCTTCCAGGGCGCGGTGCCGCTCGACCGCCTGCTGCGTTCCAAGCGGCCGGTCCCGGTCTCCGAATTGATGGAGCCGGAGCGCCGGCGGGTGCACGCCGACGAGGACCAGGAAGACGTCGCCCGCATGTTCCAGCGCTACGACCTGGTCGCCGCGCCGGTGGTCGACGCCGGCGAACGGCTGGTCGGCGTCATCACCTTCGACGACATCGCCGACGTCATCCAGGAGGAAGCGGAAGAGGACATCAAGGCGCTGGGCGGCGTCACCCACGACGAAGAGTTGTCCGACAGCGTGTGGACCATCGCCCGCGGCCGCTTCAACTGGCTGCTGGTCAATCTCGCCACCGCCTTCCTGGCGTCCTCGGTGCTCGGGCTGTTCGAAGGCCAGCTGCAGAAGATGGTGGCGCTCGCCGTGCTGGCGCCGATCGTGGCGAGCCAGGGCGGCAACGCCACTACCCAGACCATGACCGTCGCCGTGCGCGCGCTCGCCACCCGCGACCTTACCGACGCCAACGCCTGGCGGGTGATCACGCGCGAGGTGTCGGTCGGCATCCTCAACGGCATCGCCTTCGCCGTGATCACCGGCGTCGCGGCCTATTTGTGGTTCAAGGTGCCGGGGCTGGCGGTGGTGATCGGCTTGGCGATGATGTGCAACCTGGTCGCGGCGGCGCTGGGCGGCATCCTGATCCCGCTCGCGCTCTACCGGATGAAGTTCGATCCGGCGGTGGCGTCGAGCCCCTTCGTGACCACCGTGACCGACGTCGTCGGCTTCTTCGCCTTTCTCGGCATCGCCACTCTGTGGTTCGGGCTGCGTTAGCGCGTTTCCAGGCGAAGTGGGAACCGGTTCGCCGTCCGGAAACGCGACAGAGCAAAGAGAGCGTTTCCAGGCTACGTTAAGAACCGGTTCGCCGTCCGCAAACGCGATAAAATAAAAACTTAGATACGTTCACGGGTTCCCTGAAACGGTGAACGTGCCTGGCCCCGAAGATGCCGCGCGAGCGTGCTCACTATAGTGCAGTCTTGCCGCCGCTCGCCCGCGCCAAGCGCGCAATATAACGTAAAACCGGGCGATTTAGCGCGGGTCATAATTCGTTCACCCTGTTTGCTGACCTCGTATTAAGGCTGCTCCGCTACGTTTGTGGGTGGCGTGACCGCTGACTGGCGCGGGGGAGAGTGTACGAGTGCTAGGCGAAGCCAGGACCGGGGCGAACAAACGCGCGCCCCGAAATCCCAAATCGTTTCTGCGGAGCCTGCGTCGGCCAAGCCAGGCCGCGGCGTCGCGTGTCCCCGACGCTTCGCGTGCCCACGCGCGCCGGCTGCTGTCGTCTTCCCGTTTCATCGTCGTGGCCGCCGTGATCGCGCTCGGGGCCACCTTGCTCTGCGCCGGCGTCGGCTACACCTGGGCGCGCCAGAGCGACGAGCGCCTGTGGGCGGAACAGCGCACCACCCTGCGCAACGCGGTCGCCGAATTCCATACGCTGTTCGGCAAGAGCCAGAAGGTCGATCCCCGCTTCCTGCGCATGGTCGAACAGAGCACCCGTCTGAAAGACCTGCGCTTCGAGACCGATCCCAATTCGGATGTGCGCGAAATGCAGCCGGTGCTGGACGGGCAGGGCCGCATCGCCGGCTTCTTCACCTGGCAGCGCACCCATCCCATGACGCGCACCATGGGCCGGCTGCTGCCGCTGATCGCCGGCGCGGCCTTCGCGCTGGTGGGCTTTGCCGGGTTCTCCCTGCGGCAGTTGCGGCGCGCGCGCCGGCAGCTTGCCGACAGCGAAGAACAGGCGCGCCGTGCCGCCGACCGCGACAAGCTGACGGGGCTGCCCAACCACGCCAAGATGCTCGAACTGCTCGACCTGGCGCTGGCCGAGCGGCCGAGCGATGAAATCACCACCTTCGCCCTGATCGGCATCGACGGCATGGCCGACATCAACGCCACCCTCGGCGTCTTGGCGAGCGACGAGCTCTACGCTGCGGTGGCGCAGCGGCTCAAGGGGTCGCTGCCGGCGAACGCCACCTGCGGGCGCATCGGCAGCAACGAATTCGCGGTCACCATGACCGCGCCGCCGGGCTTCGACGTCGACGGGACGATGCGCGACGTGGTCAACGCCATCGCGCGTCCGCACTGGGTCGATACCGTGGTGCGGGTCAGCGCGCATGCCGGCTTTGCGCAGTCGCCGCAGGATGCCACCACGCGCGGCGAGCTCACCCGCCGCGCCGAGCTGGCGGTGCGCCAGGCCGCCAAGAAGGGGCCCGGCACCATCGTCGCGTTCGACGCCGCCATCGACACGGTGTCGGACGAAGAACGCTTCATCCAACGCGAGCTGCCGCGCGCGCTCAGCGCCAACGAGTTGGAGCTGCACTACCAGCCGATCGTGTCGGCGCAGGGCGGACGCGTGCTCGGCGTCGAGGCGCTGCTGCGTTGGACGCACGCGGTCCGCGGCGCGATCGGCCCGGCGCAGTTCATCCCGGTCGCCGAGCAGATGGGCCTGATGGACCAGCTCGGCGCCTTCGTGCTGCGGCGCGCGCTCAAGGAAGCCAAGCGCTGGCCCGGCCTCTACGTAGCGGTGAATCTGTCGCCGGTGCAGGTGCACGACCGCGACATCGTCGAGCTGGTGCGCTCGGCGCTGGCCGAAAGCGGCGTGCCCCCGTCGCGGCTGTTCCTGGAGATCACCGAGGGCGTGCTGATCGACAATCCCGACGAGATGGTCAAGCGCATCGAGGACCTGCACGCGATCGGCGTACGCATCGCCCTCGACGATTTCGGCTCGGGCTATTCCAACCTCGGCTATCTGCAGCGGTTTCCCCTCGACAAGCTCAAGATCGACCGCAGCTTCGTCACGGCGCTGGGCGAAAGCCCCAACGGCGGGGTGATCGTGCAGGCCATCGTCGCGCTCGGCCGCGCGCTCGGGCTGTCCGTGCTGGTCGAGGGCGTGGAGACCGAGGAGCAGCGCGTTCTGCTCAGGCTTGCCGGCTGCGACGAGATGCAGGGCTTCCTGTTCGCGCGCCCGGCCCCGGCCAAGGCGATCGACCGCCTGATCAAGCAGGGCCGCCTGGGCGCGGAGGCGGGGCGGGAGCCGCCCGCGCGGACGTCGCTGACGGCGTGAGCGGCGAAATCTGGCAATATAGACAATCCCGCAATATAGAATGCGTCCGGCCGTATCTGGCCACGTTTTCGGCCATCGCCGGTCTTGCGGTCGTGCCGGCGTCTTCGGAGTGCGCGCGATGATCCCCAATGCCTGGACGGGTTTCGATTTCGGTCTCGGGACCGAGGCCGACATGCTGCGGCAGACCGTGAGTGGCTTCGCGCAGGACAAGATCGCCCCGCGTGCCGACGCCATCGACCGCAGCAACGAATTCCCGCGCGACCTGTGGCCGGAGATGGGCGCGCTCGGCCTGCACGGCATCACCGTCGAGGAAGAGTACGGCGGGTCGGGCTTGGGCTATCTCGCCCATTGCGTGGCGATGGAGGAGGTCTCGCGCGCCTCCGCGGCGGTGGGCCTGTCCTACGGCGCGCATTCGAACCTCTGCGTCAACCAGCTCCGCCGCAACGGCACCGAGGCGCAGAAGCGCCGATACCTGCCCAAGCTGATTTCCGGCGAGCACGTCGGCGCGCTGGCGATGTCGGAGCCGGGCGCGGGCTCGGACGTCGTCTCCATGCGCACGCGCGCCGACAAGCAGGGCGACCGCTACGTGCTCAATGGCTCCAAGATGTGGATCACCAACGGTCCGCTCGCCGACACGCTGGTCGTCTACGCCAAGACCGACCGCACCGCGGGCGCGCGCGGCATCACCGCCTTCATCATCGAGAAGGGCTTCAAGGGCTTCGCCCCTGCGCAGAAGCTCGACAAGCTCGGCATGCGCGGCTCCGACACCTCGGAACTGGTGTTTACGGATTGCGAGGTGCCGGCGGAGAACGTGCTCGGCGCGGTCGGCAACGGCGTCAACGTGCTGATGTCCGGCCTCGACTACGAGCGCGTGGTGCTCGCCGCCGGGCCGCTCGGCATCATGCAAGCCTGCATGGACGTGGTGATCCCTTACGTCCACGACCGCCAGCAGTTCGGCCAGCCGATCGGCACCTTCCAGATGATGCAGGGCAAGCTCGCCGACATGTACGTCACCATGAACGCGGCCAAGGCTTACGTCTACGCGGTGGCGCGCGCCTGCGACGAGGGCCGCACCACGCGCGAGGACGCCGCCGGCGCCATTCTCTACGCCGCCGAGCGCGCCACCTGGATGGCGCTCGAAGCCATCCAATGCCTGGGTGGCAACGGCTACATCAACGACTTCCCCACCGGTCGCCTGTTGCGCGACGCCAAGCTCTACGAGATCGGGGCGGGGACGAGCGAGGTCCGCCGCATGCTGATCGGCCGCGAGATTTTCGAGAAGACGCGGTAGGTTGTTTTTGATAGTACAATTGATATTGACATAAATATAGTTATTCGCCATATATCTACCCGGGTAAGGCGCTGGAGGCGATTATGGCGACCACACAACAGCGACGGCACGGCGACCTGGACGATCTGCCGACAACGTCGGCAAAGATCCGCTCCCTGGACGCGCAAGGCGTTCCGCGCGCCGATATCGCCCGGCAGTTGAACATTCGGTATCAACATGTCCGAAACGTACTTGAGAGCGATCGGCTCAAGAGGGCCAAAGCAGTCGATACGGGTGGATCGGCGGGCGCGGTTGGCGACGCCGACGCATCGATTAAGACGAAGCTTGGACCGGATGGCCGGATCGTCGTGCCCGCAGCATATCGTGAACGTCTCGGGCTCAAAGAAGGGGATGTGTTGTATGCCCGGTTGGAAAATGGCGAAATCGTCTTGCTGACGCCGCAAGCTGCGATGCGGCGGGCGCAAGCGATTGTGCGTCGTTTCGTTCCCGATGATGTCAGTCTGGTCGACGAGTTGATCGAAGATCGCCGCCGCGAGGCCAAGCGCGAATCCGAAGATGATTAGCGCCGTTCTCGATACCTCGGCATTGCTCGCATACGTGAAAGGTGAGCCGGGCGCCGAATTGGTGGCTTCGCTAATTGGCGATGCCGTCATCTCTGCGGTCAATTTTGCCGAGGCTGTGACCAAGCTCGTCGAAAAGGGCGCCACGCTCGACCTTGCGCGCGCGGCGCTCGGTGTCGCCAGCATAGACGTCATCGACTTCGATCGTGCTCTTGCCGAGCGGGCAGGGGCGCTGGTTGACAAGACAAAGGCTGCGGGGCTCTCGCTGGGGGACCGAGCATGTCTTGCGCTTGCCGCGCGTGAACAAGTTCCCGCCGTGACGGGTGATCGGGCCTGGGCAAGGCTACCTCTCGGTGTCGACGTCCGTCTTATCCGCTAGGCCAAAGGCCCATCAATCATTGGCTGGTGCGCCATTGAGCGAGTTGGTCGCCGTTAACCTCTCGTCCCCGCGAATTGGCTAGGCCTCAAGCCGACGCCGCCAGCAACGGGGGAAGGCCATGATGCGGGTGCGCTTGAAGGCCGATGGCAGGATCGTGGAAATCCTCCCTGACGGCAGCGAGAGGACGGTCGAGTACGGCAATCCGGCGGAATTCGTGCGTCAGGTGCGCGCGCGCTGCGGGCTGACGCAGGCCGCCTTCGCGGAGCGCATCGAGGTGCCGATCGAGACCGTGCGCAACTGGGAGCAGGGCAAGCGCAGCCCGCGCGGACCCGCGCGGGCACTGCTCAAGCTGATCGATCACGCGCCGGAAGCGGCCTTTGCGGCACTGGGCGGCGCCAAGCGCGCCGTTTCTTAAGGCGCCGGCTCAGGCCGCGATCTGCTCGCGCCGGGGCTGGTAGCGCGCGATGCGCATCAGCAGGTACATGACCGCAAGCGTGCCGAGATAGACCACGAGCTGGAGCGCGGTCGGCCGGTCGGTGTAGCCGACGAGGGTATGCAGCAGCCGGCCCAAGATGCTGCCGTCCGACAGCAGCCACGACGTATTCCACACCGTATGGCCGAGCACCAGGAGGTAGCCGCCGTTGTTGAGGAACTGCACCGACTGGGCGGCGAGCCCGGCGGCCAGCAGCGCGATCAGCCAGGTGGTGACCGAAAAGATGTAGCGGGTGGGGACGGCCAGCAGGCCGCCATAGGTGAGCCCGGTAAAGACCGCACCCGCCGCCACGCCGAGCAGGCCGCCGGTCAGCAGCGAAAGCCCCGAGGTGCCGGAGGCGAAGATGCCGTAGAGGAACAGCACCACCTCCGAACCTTCGCGCAGCACCGCGAGCCCCACCACGACGGCGAGCGCGGTGAGCGGTCGCGCGCCCTCGCTCACTGCGGCGCCGATGCCGCGCATCTCGGCGGCGATCTCGCGGCCGTGGCGCGCCATCCAGGCATTGTGCCACATCAGCATGACCACGGCGATGGCGAGCACGGTGGCGTTGAACAGCTCCTGGCCGGAGCCCTGGAACGCCTCGGAGATCGCGCCCGCGAAGGCCGCGACCACGGCGGCGCCGACGAGGCCGCCGACGATGCCGAACACGACCCAGCGGCCGCGGTGCGGCACGCCGCGGGTGGCCGCCATCACGATGCCGACGATGAGGCCGGCTTCCAGCACTTCACGAAAGACGATGATCAGGGCGCCCAGCATGTCTTGCTATTCCGCAGTTGCTAACTATTCCGCGATCACCACGCCCTTGGCGGTGTCTTCGTGATATTCGCCGACGAAAGGATATTTGCCGGCCTTCAGCGGGCCGATCCGCACGACCCCCTTGGACTTGCCCGCCAGCACCTTCTCGACCCGGAGCGCGTCGCTATCGAATTCTTCCGGCGTGGCATCATCATTGACCACGGTCAACTTGACCCGCTTGTTGGCCGGCACCTTGATCTCGCTCGGCGTGAAGCGATGGTTCTTGAGGGTGAGCGTGTAGTCGGCCGCCTTGGCCCCGAGCGGGGCGAGGGCGAGAGCCAAGGCGACGGCGGTAAGGGTCAGGAGGGTGCGCATTTGCGATCCATTCTCAGTTTTCGATACTCACAAAACCATTAAAAGCACTTGATGCAAGAGCATTATTTCTCTCTTGAATTACTCTAATGTAAGAAGCGTGGCCAAGAGCTTGCCGGCGCAAGCCTTGTCGGATTGCGACCGTCCGCAGAAATTTCAGTGTTTTTTGTCGCACCGCCGCCGCTGCGGGCGCCGCGCCGGTCGCGCTTGGCCGGCGAGCATACCCGGTTGGCAGCGGGCCGGGGGCTGGGGCATGCTCGAAAGATCGCACCCCCACCGGCCCCGTCCGCTCGGACGACAAGGGGCTTCCAAAAAGTGGTCTTTAGAAGCGGATTCCAGGGAGATAACGCTGATGCAGGTACTTGAAGCGCATGGCGCGCGCATTCCGACCATCGGTTTCGGCACCATGACCCTCAAGGAGGACGTCTGCGTCGGGGCCGTCAAGGCCGCGCTGCAGATGGGCTATCGTCATATCGATACCGCCGCCTTCTATGGCAACGAAAAGGAGAATGGCGAGGGCCTGCGCCAGTCCGGGGTCAAGCGCGAGGAGGTGCTGGTCGTCACCAAGGTGCGCGAGAACAATCTGATGCCCGAGGATTTCAACCGGTCGCTCGACCAGAGCCTCGCCAACCTGCAACTGCCCTATGTCGATCTCCTGCTGATCCACTGGAACAACAAGGACATCCCGTTCAAGACCTCGGTCGGCGCGCTGTGCCAGGCCAAGAAGGACGGCCGCGCCAAGCACGTCGGCGTCGCCAATTTCACCTGCCAGATGCTGGACGAGGCCTGGGCGGTGACTTCGGAGCCGCTGGTCTGCAACCAGATCGAGGTGCATCCGTTCATCAACCAGGACAAGGTGCTCGCCGCCAACAAGAAGCATGGCATGGTGACCGTGGCCTACGTGCCGATCGCGCGCGGCAAGGTGCCGGGTGCCGAGGCGCTGGAGGAGATCGGCAAGGCGCACGGCAAGAGCGCGGCGCAGGTGTCGTTGCGCTATCTGGTGCAGCTCGGCTGCGCCGCCATTCCGCGCACCGCCAACCCGCAGCACATGAAGGAGAACATGGAGGTGTTCGATTTCAGCCTGTCGGACGCGGAGATGGCGCGGTTGAAGGCGCTCAACGCCGCCAACATGCGGGTGGTCAGCCCGCCGCACGCGCCGGAATGGGATACGCCGTAACGTCGGCTACGAGGCGCGAAAGATCATCGGAGGTCGCGATGGATACCTTTGTCGAAGCCAAGGGGTTCCGCATTCCCCTGGTCGGATTGGGTACATGGGCGCTGCGCGGGCGCGATTGCGCGCGGCTGGTCGAGCAGGCGATCCGCATCGGCTATCGCCACATCGACACCGCGCAGATGTACGAGAACGAGGAGCAGGTCGGGGAGGGCGTGCGCGCCTCCGGCCTGCGCGCCGACGTCATGGTCACCACCAAGGTGCAGCCGACCAATCTGGCGCCGCCCGATCTGGAGCGTTCGGTGAAGCAGAGCCTGGCGAAGCTGCGGATCGACCATATCGATCTTCTGCTCATTCACTGGCCGAACCCGCGCGTGCCGCTCGCCGAGACCCTCGGCGCCATGGCCAAGATGAAGCAGGAGGGCTACACGCGCGCCATCGGCGTGTCGAACTTCACCGTGACGCTGCTCGACGAGGCGAACCAAGCGACCTCCGAGCCGCTGGTCTGCAACCAGGTCGAATGCCATCCCTTCCTCAATCAGGACAAAGTGATCGCCGCCTGCCGGAAGCACGGCATGGCGGTCGTCGCCTACAGCCCGATCGCGCGCGGCGGCGCCAAGGGCAACGCGGTGCTGGAGAAGATCGGCGCGGCGCACGGCAAGAGCGCGGCGCAGGTGAGCCTGCGGTTCCTGGTGCAGCAGGGCATCGTGGTTATCCCGCGCACCAGCAAGCGCGAGCGGCTGGAGGAGAACTTCGCCGTCTTCGACTTCGACCTGTCCGACGCCGAGATGCGCGAAGTGCACGGGCTTTCCAATGCCAACGAGCGCATCGTCGATTGGACCTGGTCGCCGAGCTGGGATTGAAGCGCCGGCGGTTTCGGCGGTCGATTTAACAAGCGATAACGCAAAGGAGGAACTCCCATGCAGCTTTCGGAATTCGCCGTCCATGCTTCCGAATTGCACCGACGAAGAGTGGCAGGCGCGCGTCGATCTCGCCGCCGCCCACCGCATCGCCTACCGGCAGGGTTTGAGCGAGGGCATCTTCAATCACCTGACGTTCGTCGTGCCGGGGCACGACGACCGCTATTATCAGATCCCGTTCGGGACGCATTGGTCCGAAGTCACCGCGTCCACGTTCATGGAAGTCGGCATCGACGACGGCAAGGTGAAGCGCGGCGCAGGCGACGTCGAGCGCTCCTGCTATTGCATCCACGCGCCGATCCACAAGGCGGTGCCGCAGGCCAAGGCCGTGTTTCACACGCACATGCCGTTCGCGAGCGCGCTCACGCGCCTGGAGGACCCGCGCATCAAGGAGATCGGCCAGACCGAGGTCGGCATGATGGGGCGGATCGCCTATGACGACCAGTACACCGGCCCCGCCAACGAACCCGAGGAAGGGGAACGGCTCGCCAAGGTGATCGGCGACAAGACCATTCTGTTCATGGCCAATCACGGCATTTCGACCGTGGGCGAAACGGTCGCCGAGGCCTACGACCGGCTCTATTACGTCGAGCGTGCCGCGCAGGTTCAAATCTATGCCATGTGGACCGGACAGCCCCTGAAGCAGCTGCCGGCGCCCGTGGTCGAGAAGACCAAGCGCGAAATCGGCCAGCCCGGTCAGTTCGAAGGGCCCAGTCCGGCGCAGCGGCATTTCGACTGCGTTGAAACGCATCCTCGACCGCGAGGAACCCGACTACGCGTCGTAAAGCGTTTCCAGGCTACGTTAAGAAGCGGTTCGCCGTGCGGAAACGCGATAGACTAAGCGAGCGTTTCCAGGCGAAGTGGGGACCGGTTCGCCGTCCGGAAACGCGATAGACTAAGGAGCGTCTCCGGGCGTTGCCCGCCATCCGCGATCGTCCGGATGGCGATCCCGACGGCTTCGACATGGTTGCACCGCTTGCTCGGCATAGCACCGGTGCTTGTGCCGTTTGGCGCGGACGACTACGCTGTCGCAACAAATAAAGGGCGTGCGTAACGGCTGCCGACAAGGCCGAATGCACGCCTCGCAGGAATAACAACAAAAGTTTCGCGGGAGGAAAAGTATGGCCACGGATGGCGCGCCTTCAGGCTGCCTTGCCGGCGTTCGCGTTCTCGACCTGTCCCAATTCGAAGCCGGCCCAT
Source organism: uncultured Pseudomonadota bacterium (assembly GCA_963829755.1). Lineage (GTDB taxonomy): Bacteria > Pseudomonadota > Alphaproteobacteria > Rhizobiales > Xanthobacteraceae > Pseudolabrys. The sequence goes on from CAWHJV010000007.1 coordinate 94,006, forward strand.
CCTGCACCGAGGCGCTCGCCTGGCTCGGCGCCGACGTCGTCAAGATCGAAAATCCGAAGGGCGGTGAGGCGGGGCGGGCCCTGCTGCACGGCGCCTCGAACAACGGCCACGACTCCTGGTATTTCCTGCTGTTCAACGCCAACAAGCGATCCGTCACCGTCAATCTGAAGTCCGAGCGCGGCCTGGCGCTCGTGAAAGACCTGGTGAAGCACGCCGACGTCATGGTCGAGAATTTCGCGCCGGGCGCCATCGAGCGGCTGGGGCTCGGCTACGACGCGGTGCGAGCGGTCAACCCGAACATCATCTACGCGCAGCTCAAGGGCTTCGGAACCGGCGGGCCCTACGAGAAGAATCTCGCCTTCGACATGATCGCGCAGGCGACCGGCGGCGTCATGAGCATCACGGGCGACGCCGACGGGCCGCCGCTCAAGCCGGGGGTGACGCTCGGCGACACCGGCACCGGCATGCTGCTCGCGGTCAGCATCCTGGGCGCGCTCTATCGGCGCCAAACGACCGGCCAGGGCGAGCACATCGAGATCGCCATGCAGGACGCCATGCTGCAATACATTCGCGTGGCACTGTCCAGCCAGGCGACGCAAGGGACCGCGGCCAAGCGCAACGGCGCCAAGATCCTCTCCGGCTTCGCGGTGCCGAGCGGCACCTATCCGTGCAAGCCTGAAGGGCCGAACGACTACGTCTACGTCTATACGAGCCGAACCAACCCGGCGCATTGGCATCGCCTGCTCGACGTGATCGGCCGCAAGGATCTGATCGGCGATCCGCGTTTCGACACCGCGGTGGCGCGCCTGGATCACGAGGCCGAGGTCGACGAGATCATTTCGGCCTGGACGCGCCAGCACGACAAGCGCGAGGCCATGCGCATCCTGGGCGAGGCCGGCGTGCCGGCGGGCGCGGTGTTCGACACCATGGAACTGACCGAGGAGGCCGATTTCGAACGGCGCGGCATCATGCAGACGATGCAGCATCCGGTCGCCGGCCCGTTCAAGATGCCGGGCTGGCCGGTGCGTTTCAACGGCCAGACGCCGAAAGTGGAGTCGGCGCCGCTGCTCGGCCAGCACACCCACGACGTCCTGGGCGAATGGCTCGGTCTCGACGAAGCGCAGATCGAGGAACTCGGCAAGAACAACATCGTCTGACAAGAACGACGCCGGCTGAAAAAAACAACATCATCTGAGGGAGAAACGGAATATGGCGGAACTCACCGGTTCGGAGATCCTGGCCAAAGCGTTGAAGAACGAAGGCGTCGACGACCTGTTCTTCCTCATGGGCGGCCCCATGCTGCTCGCCGAGTCCTCCTGCATCAAGGAAGGACTGCGTCCCATCGACGTGCGCCACGAGCAGTCGGCCGCGTTCATGGCGCAGGCCTACAGCCGGCTCCTGCAGAAGCCCGGCGTCTGCATGGCGGCGAGCGGGCCGGGGACGATCAATCTCACCACCGGCGTCGCCAACGCGCTGGTCGATTGCTGCCCGGTGGTCGCGATCGGCGGCTCGAGCCCGATCGGCATGAACGGCCGCGGCGTGTTCCAGGAGATCGACCAGCTTGCGATCATGAAGCCGTGCACCAAATGGGCCGACCGCGTCTATAACCTCAAGCGCATCCCCGAGCAGGTGAACGTCGCCTTCCAAAAGGCCATGAGCGGCAAGCCCGGCCCCGTCTATCTCGATTTTCCCGGCGATATTCTCTACGCCAAGATTCCGGAAGAGGAGGTCGACTGGAGCCTGTCCGGCCGTCCGCTGCTCAACGCGCGCCCGCTCGGCGATCCCGGCAAGGTCGCGGCGTTGGTGGAGGCGCTCTCGAAGGCGAAGCAGCCGATCGTCCTGTCCGGCAGCGGCGTGATCTGGTCGCAGGCGTGGGGCGAGCTGCAGGAATTCGTCGAGAAGACGGGCATTCCGTTCTACACGACGCCGCAGGGCCGCGGCGTCCTGCCCGACGATCACGAATACTCCTACATGACGATGCGCTCGTCGGCGTTCCGCGACGCCGATCTGATCATCGTGGTCGGCACCCGCATGAACTACATCATCGGCCACGCGGCGCCGCCGCGCTTCAACGCCGATGCGAAGATCGCCCGCATCGATATCGACGCCGACGAAATCGCCAGTTCGCCGCGCAAGGTCGATATCGGCATCGTCGGCGACTGCAAGACGGTGCTGCGCCAGCTCATCGACGCGAGCGGCAAGCGCGTCAACGCCGATCAGTTCTCCGCGTGGCGCAAGAAGCTCGCCGACGGCGAGGCGGCGAAGCGCCAGGCGCCCGGCGCCAACAAGCCGATGGACGAGACGCCGATCCATCCGCTGCGCCTGTGCGAGGAGATCAAGAACTTCATGCAGCGCGACGCGATCCTGGTCGTCGACGGGCAGGAAATCCTCAACTACGGCCGCCAGTCGATGCCGACCTTCGTGGCCGGCCATCGTCTCAATTCCGGGCCGTTCGGCACCATGGGGGTCGGCCTGCCGTTCGGCCTCGGCGCCAAGATCGCCAAGCCCGACAAGCAGGTCATCGTCGTGCACGGCGACGGCTCGTTCGGCCTCAACGGGCTCGAGCTCGACACCGCCGTGCGCCACAAGATTCCCGTTCTGGTCGTGGTCAGCCTCAACGGCGGCTGGACCGCCGACCCCGACCGCGACAAGCCGGGCCGCGATCTCGGCTATACCCGCTTCGACAAGCTGGCCGAGTCGCTCGGCTGTTACGGCGAGTACGTCGAACGCCCGGACGACATCCGCCCGGCGCTGGAGCGCGCGCAGAAGAAGGTCGATGGCGGCGCGGTCGCGCTCGTCAACGTCAAGACCGACCACCGCGCCCGCGCCGGCACGGCGGCCTTCGCGACCTATTCGACGTGACGGGCGCGGCGAGGGCCTGGAAACGTTCACCGTTTTACGGAAACGGTGAACGTGTCGGCGCTTTTGTCTTGTCGCGTTTCCGGACGGCGAACCGGTTCTTAACGTAGCTTGGGAACGCTCTAATAGAAGCCCAGCGACTCGCACCCCGTTCCGCAGGCGAAGCTCGCCTTCCACCGGCGGCCCGGGATGTCGATGACATGCACCGAGCCGTCGCCCTGGCAGGCGACGAACAATTCGTCGCCGCGGAAGGCCATGTCCATCGGCTGGTGGCCGGTGGCGATCGCGGCCTGGCTGTGGAACGAGGGGTCGATCAGGCTCACCGTGTCGCTGCTCATGCCGGTCACCGCCAGCACGCCGAAGTCGGGGCTGTAGCGCGCGATCTGCGCCGGCTTTGCCACGCCCGCCAGCGGCAGCGTTTCGCGCACCGCGCCCTTGTCCGCATCGATCAGGAATAGCGCCGGCGACTCGTCGGACACGGCCACCACCGTTCGCCCGTCGTCGGAGACGGCGACGCCGGCGAGTGCCTGCGGCGTCGCGATCTTGCCGAGAAGCCGGCGGGCGGGGAGGTCGATCACCGACACCGTGGCGTCTTCTTCGTTCTCGGTGTAGAGGCGCCGGCCGTCGGGCGAAATGACCAGGCGGTGCCCGTTGGTCGAGCCGGACTCGATCGTCCCCACCACCGTGTGGGTCGAACGGTCGATCATGGCGATCACCCCGCTGGTCTCGCAGGTGACGTAGATCAGCCCGTCCGGCCCGAGCCGCAGCGTATGCGGCGCGATAGCGGGTCTGAGATCGATATCGCCCACATGCGCTTGCCGGGCGAGGTCGAAGATGCACAGCGTATGGCCCGGGTTGGGATTGCGGCCATGGATGCCGTCGCCGAAGATCGGCACGTAGGCGAGGCCGGTTTCCGGCACGATCAGCAGCTCGTGCACCGTGCGCTGGAAGCCGGCGATCTCCTTGCGGATGGCGAAGGTTTCCGGATCGAGAAAGAAGACTTTGGCGCCCATCTTGTCGACGGCGATCATCCCGCGGTCGGTCGCTGGCCATGGTCCCGGCGTCTCCCGTTTGTTGCGACGCGCCCGATTAGCATGGCCGCGCGGAAAACTATTATAGGGACGCGCCATGACGATCGGCAGCCGATACCGCTCTGGTCCTGTTCTCCGGCGGGCAGGACTCCACCGTCTGCCTGGCCTGGGCGCTCGAGCGCTTTGCAGCGGTCGAGACCGTCGGCTTCGACTACGGCCAGCGCCATGCGGTCGAGCTTGCGGTCCGCGACCGGCTGCGCACGCAGATGGCGGCGATGCAGCCCGGCTGGCAGGCGCGCCTTGGCGACGACCACACCGTCACCCTCGACGCGCTCGCCGCCATCTCCGAGACCGCGCTCACCCGCGAGACCGCCATCGAAATCGCCGACGACGGCCTGCCGACCACCTTCGTGCCGGGGCGCAACCTCGTCTTCCTGTGCTTTGCCGGCGCGCTCGCCTACCGGCGTGGCGCCCGCCATCTGGTGGGCGGCATGTGCGAGACCGATTATTCCGGCTATCCCGACTGCCGCGACGGCACCATCAAGGCCATGCAGGTGGCGCTGGGCCTGGGGCTCGACAAACCGCTGGTGATCCACACCCCGCTGATGTGGCTGGACAAGGCCGACACCTTCGCGCTCGCCGAGGAACTCGGCGGCCATCCCTTCCTCGAACTGGTGGTCGAGGACACCCATAGCTGCTATCTGGGCGACCGCGTGCACCGGCACGACTGGGGCTACGGCTGCGGCGAGTGCCCGGCCTGCCGGTTGCGGGCCGAGGGGTTCCGCAAATACATGAATGCGAAGGCCGCAAATCAGGACGGCCGGACACCAAGCAAGTCGACTTGAATGAGCATCGATTACCGCAGGAACTTCGAAGGCTATATTTTCCTCGTCCTGTTCTGCCTCACCATTCCGGCGGCGAACTGGATGATCGGCCATCTCGGTACCGCCTGCATGGTCAATGGACCGTGCGTGCTGCCGGTGGCGCCCGGCGTCATGGCGCCCTCGGGCGTGCTGATGGTGGGCGCGGCGCTGGTGCTGCGCGACCTGGTGCAGCGCCGGCTCGGCGTCGAGTTCGGCGTCGGCGCCATCCTGGCCGGCGCCGTGCTGTCCGTCGGCTTCGCGTCGTCGGCGCTGGTGATCGCCTCCGGCGCGGCCTTCCTGCTGTCGGAGTTCGCCGACTTCGCCGTTTATACGCCGCTGGCCCGCCGCCGGCTGGTGCTCGCCGTGCTCGCCTCCAGCGCGGTCGGGCTGGTGGTCGATTCCATCGTCTTCCTGTGGCTCGCGTTCGGCTCGCTGGCTTTCCTCGAGGGCCAGATCGTCGGCAAGGCCTGGATGGTGCTGCTGGCGCTGCCGCTCATCGCCTATATGCGCCGGCGCGACGAGCGGCTGGGCCTGACGCCGGCTTGAGGCACGAGCCCGCTTTCGCCGGCCGGCGCGACTGGGATATGGTGCGGCTCCTTTTTTGAGTCAGAGGTTCCGTCCATGTCCGCCGTTATCGAAGCGCTGAAGAACATTACGACCGGCACCATCACCACCATGCTCCTGAAGAAGGGCATCCGCCGCGCCTGGATGGCCGGCGCCATGCCGCTCGGCTTCTCCGGCAAGCGGGTGGTGGGCAAGGCCTTCACCCTGCGCTTCGTGCCGGTGCGCGAGGATCTCGCCACGCCCGAGAGCTGGTCGAAGCCGATCTCGACCCGCTCGGCCATCGAGGCCATGCCGGAAGACTGCGTGGTGGTGGCCGACGCCATGGGCGTCACCGGCGCCGGCATCTTCGGCGACATCCTGTGCATGCGCATGGTCAAGCGCGGCGTCACGGCGCTCGTCACCGACGGCGTCATGCGCGACAAGCACGGCGTCGTCGCCACCGGCCTGCCGGTGTGGTGCGCCGGCATGGCGGCGCCGGCGAGCGTCAACCAGCTCACCTTCGTCGGCTGGAACGAGCCGATCGCCTGCGGCGGCTGCGCCATCTTCCCCGACGACATCATCGTCGCCGACGACGATGGCGCGGTGGTGATCCCGGCGGCGCTCGCCGAGTTCGTGGCGAGCGAAGGCGCAGAGCACGAACTCATGGAGAGCTGGCTGGTGCAGGAAGTGGAGAAGGGCGAGAAGCTGCCCGGCCTCTATCCGCCCAACGAGGAGAACAAGAAGCGCTACGAGGCCTGGAAGAAAACGCGCTGATGTTTTTCGTCTTCTCCAAGACGGCCGGCGTCCTGGCGCTGCCGTCCAATGACATGATCCTGATCGGGCTCCTGGGCCTCGTCCTGTGCGCGACGCGCTTCAAGCGCGCCGGCTGGCGGCTGATGGCGCTGAGCCTGGTCTTATTCGCGATCGTCGGCTTCTTCCCGGTCAGCAGTCTGATCGGCCATACGCTCGAGAGCCGCTTTCCGCCCTGGAACGCGGCGCGCGGCGCGCCCGACGGCATCATCGTGCTGGGCGGGGCGATCGATCCGCGGCTCTCGCGGGCCTACGGCACGCCGCAACTCAGCCAGGCGGCCGAGCGCGTCACCGTCGTCGCCAAGCTGGCGCGCGAATTTCCAAAGGCCCGCATCGTCTTTTCGGGCGGCAATGCCGCGCTCTTTCCCCACGCGCCGCCGGAAGCCGACTTCGTTTTGCCGCTGTGGGAGAGCTTCGGCATCGCGCGCGACCGTGTGACGCTGGAAACGCGGGCCCGCAACACCTATGAAAACGCGGTCTACACCAAGGCGCTGATCAAGCCGAAACCGGGCCAACACTGGCTGCTGGTGACCTCGGCGCAGCACATGCCGCGCGCGATCGGCTGCTTCCGGCGTGTCGGCTTTCCGGTCGAGGCCTATCCGGTGGATTGGAGCACGTTGCCGCATATGGGCCTTGCCAGCTTCACGCCGCACCTGGTGCTGGGCGGTCGCCTATACCGCCTGGATGATGTCATGCACGAGTGGATAGGCCTCGTGGCCTATTGGGCCACCGGCCGCACCAGCAGCCTGCTGCCGGGACCCCGACACTGACGTCATCGACGCCGACCTCGCGTTTTGATTGCGCAGGGCAAGCGCGCTACCGCATTACCGTCAACGCTATCCCCGAGAGGGATCGTCCCAGGAGGGATCGCCCATGGCCAGCCATCTGGCGTCCACGCATCGTCATATTCCGGTCGATCAGGCCCCGCCCACCGGCGACTTCATCCCCGATTGGACCGAACAGATCGTTACCGCGGTCGCGACCGCCCTGGCGGTGGTGCTGGTGGCGGTGGTCGCGGTGCTGATGGGCTCGGTCTGACCGCCCGGCCTGCGGCGCCTTGAGCCGGGCCGGGCGCTCTGCCAGATTGCGCCTCCAGTTTGCGCGCGGGGCCGGCGGTCGGTTATGCGCGCCAGGAGGGCCCGCATGCCGCAGACCATCACCACCGGCTACAAGGCGCTGTGCGACGCCGCCGAGCGCGAGATCGAGACGCTGCCGACCGAGGAGGCGATTAAGCTCGCCGGCCGCGACGACACCGTGCTCGTCGACATCCGCGACATCCGCGAATTGCAGCGCGAGGGCCGCGTGCCCGGCGCCGTGCACGCCCCGCGCGGCATGCTGGAATTCTGGATCGATCCGGCGAGCCCCTATCACAAGCCGGTCTTCGCCCAGGACAAGAAGTACGTCTTCTTCTGCGCCGGGGGCTTGCGTTCCGCGCTTGCCGCGCAGACCGCGCAACGCATGGGGATGAAGCCGGTGGCGCACATCAAGGGCGGCTTCGGGGCCTGGAAGAAGGCCGGCGGCCCGGTCGACCTGCCGGAGATGGCGCCGGGGGAGAAGAAATAGCGTCCATTCGCCGCGCTGCTGACATGCATCACAAGAATTCGCTTGAGCGCGCCTGGGCCGGTGCGATGCTCGGCGCACCGGAAGCGAAGCATCTTCGTCACTCCGGGTTCGCGCGTTTCGCGCGCGCCCCGGCATGACGGAACAGCAAACCCATGTCCCTCTCACTGATCATCGGCAACAAGAACTACTCGTCATGGTCGCTCAGGCCGTGGATTGCCATGACGGTCGCGGGCATCCCCTTCGAGGAAGTGCTGGTTCCATTCGAGACTGCCGAGTTCAAACAGAGCGTCGGCGCGGCGTCAGCCACCGGCAGGGTGCCGGTATTGATCGACGGCGAGCTTCGCATTTGGGAGTCGCTCGCGATCCTCGAATATCTTGCCGAGACATTTCCCGAGGCCGGTCTGTGGCCGAAGGAAGCGGCGGCGCGGGCGCACGCGCGCGTCGTGGCGAATGAAATGCATGCCGACTTCCAGCCGCTGCGCGGTCATCTGCCGATGAACGTCCGGCGGCCGGTGATCGAGCGCGCGTTGACGCCGGCCGTCGTCGACGACGTCAAGCACATCGAGGCCATGTGGGCCGATTGCCGCGCGCGTTTCGGCCGTGGCGGCCCGTTTCTGTTCGGCGCGTTTTGTGCCGCCGATGCCATGTACGCCCCGGTGGTGTCACGCTTTCACACCTACGACGTCGCCGTCGGCGACACGGCGCGCACCTATATGAAAGCGGTGATGGATCTGCCGGCGTGGCGGCAATGGACCGCCGCCGCTATCAGGGAGACCTGGGTGTGCGCGGTGGAGGAGGTCGATTGGCCGACCGTTCGCAGGGTGCCGGTCTGAAGCGGAGCAACGAGAAAGACATGTCCCTCACTCTGATCATCGGCAACAAGAACTATTCCTCCTGGTCGCTCAGGCCCTGGATCGCGCTCAAGGTCAAGGGCATCGCCTTCGACGAGATCGTGATCCCGCTTTACCTGCCCGGCAGCCCGGAAGAGATCCTGAAATACTCGCCCGCCGGCAAGGTGCCGGTGCTGATCGACGGTGACGAGCACGTTTGGGAGTCGCTTGCGATCCTCGAGCATCTCGCCGAGCGATTTCCCGATACGCAGCTGTGGCCGGAGGATGCGCGCGCGCGCAGCCGCGCCCGCGCAGTGTCGGCCGAAATGCACGCGGGCTTCATGGCGCTGCGGCGCGACTGCACCATGAACATGTGGCTGCCGGCCAAGGCGCGCCCGCAGAGCGACGCGGTGATGGCCGACGTCGCGCGCATCGAAGCGCTGTGGGCCGATTGCCGCGCACGCGACGGGCAGGGCGGTCCGTTCCTGTTCGGTGGCTTCACCGCGGCGGACGCGATGTACGCGCCGGTGGTGTCGCGCTTCCACGTCTACGGTATTCCGGTGAACGCCACCTCGCGCGCCTACATGGACGCAGTGATGGCGCTGCCCGCGTGGCGTGAATGGTATGATGCCGCGATGAAGGAAAGCTGGGTCATGCGGCATAACGAGCCGGATTGGCCGCTGGTGCGCGGCGCGCCGGTCTCGATCTGACGAAATTGAGCACCGAATATTAAAACGAGTTCATGTTGGCGAATTCGTCGTGACGAATTCCGCGACGCGGATTAACCCTTGGCCCAGTCGCGGCGTTGGCGATCCAAATTTTTGTCAAGATTGTGGGGAACATCGCCGCATCGTTTCACGACACCCGTCGTGCTTTCGTTTCGGGGGAGACGTCTAAGCGGGGCCATAGGCGCCCCGGACTGCGTGGGGTTGCCACCATGATAAACCGCTTGTTCGCGCTCATCGTCGCGCTGGGCGTGTTCGCCGCGCCCGCCTTTGCCGCCGATCAGTCCAACGTCAAGGGCCTTTACCTTCTCACCGACTTCCCGTCCGTCACCGTGCAGCCCGGCACCACCTCGACGGTCGATATGAGGCTCAAGAACTACGGCCTCGCGCCCGAGCGGCTCAAGCTCGCGGTCACCGGCGTGCCCACCGGCTGGAAGGCGACGCTGCTCGGCGGCGGCCAGCCGGTCGCCGCGGCGATGCCCGCGACCGGCGACAGCGTCGATTTCAACCTGCGTCTCGACGTGCCGAAGGGCGCCAAGATCGGCAGCCACACCCTGACCGTCAGCGCCGTCGGTAATAACGCCAACGTCACGCTGCCGATCCAGGTGAGCCTCGCCAAAGAGCTTCCGGCCAAGCTGTCGGTCACGCCGGACCTGCCGGCGCTGCGCGGCAACGCCAGCTCCGACTTCAGCTATACGCTGCACATCAAGAACGACAGCGGCAAGAAGCTCCTGGTCAGCTTGGCCGCCGACGCGCCGGCTAACTTCGACACTTCCTTCACCCAGGCCTATGGCAGCCAGCAGCTTACCGCCATTCCGGTCGACGCCGGCAAGACCAAGGACGTGAAGCTGAAGGTGAGCCCGCCGAGCACGGTCGACGCTGGCAACTATCCGGTGCGCGTGAAGGTCGCCGCCAACGGCGCCAGCGCCACCACCGACGTCAAGCTCGCCATCACCGGCCAGCCCAAGCTCGACGTCTCCGGCCGCAACGGGCTCTTGTCGGCGCGCGCCACCGCCGGCAATGAGACCACGGTGCCGGTCGTCGTCACCAACACCGGCACCGCGCCGGCCGACAACATCAAGATGTCGTCGACCGCGCCGAATGGCTGGAAGATCACCTTCAGCCCGAAGACCATCGGCCGCATCGCCCCCAACCAGCACAAGGAAGTGCAGGCGACCCTCACGCCGCCGAGCAAGGCGATCGCCGGCGACTATGCGACTTCCGTCTCGGCCGCCTCGCACGGCCAGACCGGCGACGCCAACTTCCGCGTCACCGTCACCACCTCGACCGTGTGGGGCATCGCCGGCGTCGGCATCATCGGCGCGGCGCTTCTGATCATGGTCGGGGCCGTCGCACGGTTCGGTCGGCGATGAGCAGCCCGGTCATCGAGGTCAGAGGCCTCACCAAGCGCTATGACACGGCGATCGCCGTTAATGGCGTAAACTTCGACGTGGCGGCCGGCGAGATATTCGGGCTCTTGGGCCCGAACGGCGCCGGCAAGACCACCACGATCCTGATGCTGCTGGGCCTCAGCGACATCACGGCGGGCACCGCGCGCGTGTTCGGGCACGACCCGGCGCGGGAGCCGCTCGCGGTCAAGCGGTACGTAGGTTATCTTCCCGACGAGGTCGGCTTCTACGACTACCTCACGGCCACCGACAATCTGTTCTACACCGCGCGGCTGATTGGCATCCCCCGCGCCGAGCGCAAGAAACGCATCGGCGACTCGCTCGCGCGCGTGGGGCTGGCGGAGGTCGCCGAGAAGAAGGTCGGCGCCTTCTCGCGCGGCATGCGCCAGCGGCTCGGCCTTGCCGAGATTGTCATGAAGCAGGCGCGCATCGCCATCCTCGACGAGCCGACCAACGGTCTCGATCCGCAGGCGAGCCTGGAACTGCTCGATCTCATCCGCGACCTCAAGGCCTCCGGCGTCAGCATCCTGCTGTCGTCGCATCTGCTCGAACGGGTGCAGAGCGTGTGCGACCGCGTGGCGTTGTTCAACGCCGGACAGATCGCCTTGATGGGCACGGTGGCCGAACTCGGCCGCCAGGTGCTCGGCGGCGGCTACACGGTGGAAGTCGAAGCCGACGGCGGCAAGGACGTCGCGCGCCGGCTCAAGGCGCTTGACGGCGTGCGCAACGTCGTTGCCCCGGAGGAGGGGCGCTGGCGGCTTACCTGCGAACGCGACATGCGCGCCGAGGCCGCGGCCGAAGTGGTGGCGGCGGGCGGCCGGTTGAAGCAGCTTTCGCTCGACCATCCGAGCCTGGAGAACATCTACACCCGCTACTTCCAGGGAGCCGCCAAGGAGCGGGAGGAGGTGCGCGATGCGGCGTGAAGGCTCGGCCTTCCGGGGCCTCGGCGTGGTGATCCTGAAGGAGCTCTCGGATCACCTCACCAGCGCGCGCATGCGCGTGCTCGAATGGCTGGTGGTGCTGGTCGCGCTCGCCGCGGTCTATGCCGCCATCACCCAGATCAAGAACGTCACCGCGCAGGACCCGTTCCTGTTCCTGCGCCTGTTCACCACGTCGCGCCAGCCGCTGCCGTCGTTCGTCACCTTCCTCGGCTTCCTGGTGCCGCTGATGGCGATCGGCCTCGGCTTCGACGCGGTCAACGGCGAGCACAACCGGCGCACGCTGTCGCGCATCCTGTCGCAGCCGATCTACCGCGACGCGCTGCTGTTCGGTAAATACATCGCTGGCCTGCTCACGCTGACCGTGAGCCTGGTGGTGCTGTGGCTGCTGCTGATCGGGCTCGGCCTCCTGATGCTCGGCGTGCCGCCGGGCGGCGAGGAGATCGGGCGCGCCTTCGTGTTCCTGCTGGTCACCATCGCCTATGCCGGGGTGTGGCTGGCGCTGGCCATGCTGTTCTCGGTGATCTTCCGCTCGGCGGCCACCGCCGCGCTGGTGACGCTCGGCCTGTGGCTGTTCCTGACCGTCATCTGGCCGGCGCTGGCGCCGGCGATCGCGCAGGGCCTGGTACCGGCACAGGATCAGGCGGCGCAGATCATCACCGCGCAGATGCTGGCACGGGTATCGCCGTCCACGCTCTACGGCGAGATCGTGCTGGCGATCCTGCATCCGGCGACGCGCACGCTGGGGCCGATCTACTTGAGCCAGTTGCAGGGCGCGGTGATGGGTGCGCCGCTGCCGCTGTCGCAAAGCCTCCTGGTCGCCTGGCCGCAGATCGTCGGCCTGATCGCGGCGAGCATCCTGCTGTTCGTCGGCGGCTATGTCGCGTTTCAGCGGCAGGAGGTCAGGGCTTAACGACCTCTCAACGTCATGCCCGGCTTCATGCCGGGCATGACGGCGTGGCGGGGGGTCCTTCCTATGACGCTTGTTTTTTCAGTGTTGTCACCAGTTCCTCGATGAACGGCCGCTGCCCGGGCAAAATCTTGCGCCGCGCGATTGAGAGATCGAAATAGGCGACGCGGTCGATCTCGGGAAAGCTCTGCGTCTTGCCCGATTTGGGCGGCCATTCCATTTCGAAGCTGTTGCTGGAAAAGCCCGAGAGATCGTAGTCGGCTTCCAGCGCGAAGGCGTGCACCGTCTTGCCGCTCTTCTGGCGCTGCGGCGTCAGCGTCGTCAACGGTTCGTGCGCGGTCAGCCCGGTCTCTTCGTTGAATTCTCGCTTGGCGCAGGCGACCACGTCGTCGGATTCCACGATGCCCTTCGGGATCGACCAGGCGCCCACGTCGCGGCTGCGCCAGTAAGGCCCGCCGGGATGGGCGAGCAGCACCTCCAGGCGCTGCCCGACGCGGCGGTAGGCGAGAATGCCGGCGCTGACCTCGGAACGGCGGGACATGCCCCCAGTTTATCGGCTGGACGCGCGCCGGCAATGCGTCGGGGTGGCGGTCAGCCATCCGTAAAAGCAAACCCGGCCGTGAGGCCGGGTTTGCCGATCCGCAGCCGTCGGCGTGCGACTACTTGTTCACGGACTCCTTGACCTTGCCGGCCGCGTCCTTGGCCGCCTCGGCCGCCTTGTCGGCTGCCGACCGCGCGGCATCCTTGGCCTGGCCGAAGGCGTTCTGTGCCTTGCCCGCGACCTGCTCGCCCTTGCCTTCGGCTTCTGTCTGCGCGTCGCCGGTCGCCTTGCCGGTCACTTCCTTGACCTTGCCCTTGGCTTCTTCGGCGGTACCCTCGATGCGATCTTTATTCATGGTGTCACCCTCCGCGTGTTCGGTGAATAGTCGGGGAGTTAACGAATGACGGGCGGTTTGCGTTCCGCGAAATCGGCATCGGCATGCCCGCAGTGCATTACGTGAGTACCAGGCGCCCGCCCGCGGTGTTTGCTTTGCCGTCTTGCCTTAAAGCAAAGGCATGTCGCCAGGGTCGCGGCTACAATAGGTGTGCCCGGATTGACGATCAGGATGTCGTTGCTCACCGGGATGTCGTCGTGTCCGTGCCCTGCGGCGGTGTCGCGCCGACGCTTCCGTGCGCATCGAGCTTGCCGTCGGCGCCGGTGCCCGGCCTCGGCGACGGCGCCGATCCATTGATGGCGCCCTGGCCGGTCGTTTCCACCGCGCCATGGCCGTGGCCCGCCTGCATGGTGGGCGCGATCTTTTCCGCCGGCGCGTTCTGTTGGGCGGCCGGCGCCCGTTCCGGCTTGACCGGCCCATGGATGTCGCCGGCCGTCGCCGCCCCGGCGCCGAGCAGCAGCAGCGCCGCCGCCGCCGCGGTCGATAACAGTTGAGTCCGTTGAGTCCGTGTCATCGGGATGCCTCCTTGCGGCACCCCCCGAGCGCCCCCGCTCATGTGGACGGCAACGCCGTATGCGGGACTGCGTTCCCCGGTTCGCACGCGCCGGCCGCCCGCCGGGCGCGGCCCGCGGGGTTCCCAGCCATTGCCATCGCACGCCCGCCAAGGCAGGGTGCCGCGCGAAACCGGGGGAGGGATGCTTGGCGATTCTGCCGTCGACCGTTGACGTGAATGGGGCCGAGTTCCGCGCCAACGCGGAGCGCATGCGCGCGCTTGTCGCGGAGTTGAAGCAACGCCGCGCCGACGCCGCCATGGGCGGTCCGCAACGCGCGCGCGAGCGCCACGTGGCGCGCGGCAAGTTGCTGCCGCGCGACCGGGTGATGAACCTGATCGACCCCGGCTCGCCGTTCCTGGAGCTGTCGCCGCTCGCGGCGAACGGCCTCTACGACGACGCCATCCAGGGCGCCGGGCTGATCACCGGCATCGGCCGCGTCGAGGGCCGCGAATGCATGATCGTCGCCAACGACTCGACCATCAAAGGCGGCACCTACTACCCGATGACGGTGAAGAAGCATTTGCGCGCGCAGGAGATCGCGCGCGAAAACCGGCTGCCGTGCATCTATCTCGTCGACTCCGGCGGCGCCAACCTGCCGCACCAGACGGAAGTGTTCCCCGACCGCGAGCACTTCGGCCGCATCTTCTTTAACCAGGCGACGCTGTCGTCGATGCGCATTCCTCAAATTGCAGTCGTGATGGGCTCGTGTACCGCCGGCGGCGCCTATGTGCCGGCGATGTCGGACGAGACCGTCATCGTCAAGAACCAGGGCACCATCTTTCTCGGCGGCCCGCCGCTGGTGAAGGCGGCGACCGGCGAAGTGGTGAGCGCGGAGGACCTCGGCGGCGCCGACGTGCACGCGCGCAAATCGGGCGTCGCCGATCATTACGCCCAGGACGACCATCACGCGCTCTCGATCGCGCGCCGTATCGTGTCGCATCTCAATACCGAGAAGCGCGTCGATATCCCGCTCATGCCCCCGCGCGATCCGGCGTTCGAAACGGCTGAACTGGACGGCATCGTGCCGGCCGATCTCAAGAAGCAGTACGACGTGCGCGAGGTGATCGCGCGGCTGGTCGATGCCTCCGAGTTCGACGAGTTCAAGCAGCTCTACGGCACCACTTTGGTCACCGGCTTCGCGCACATCCATGGCATGCCGGTCGGCATCCTCGGCAACAACGGCATTCTGTTCTCGGAGAGCGCGCTCAAGGGCGCGCATTTCATCGAGCTGTGCTGCCAGCGCCGCATTCCGCTCCTGTTCCTGCAGAACATCGTCGGCTTCATGGTCGGCCGCGAATACGAAGCCGGCGGCATCGCCAAGGACGGCGCCAAGCTGGTGACCGCGGTGGCCTGCGCCCAGGTGCCGAAGGTGACGCTGATCGTCGGCGGCTCCTACGGCGCCGGCAATTACGGCATGTGCGGCCGCGCCTATTCGCCGCGTTTCCTGTTCACCTGGCCGAACGCGCGCATCTCGGTGATGGGCGGCGAGCAGGCGGCTTCGGTGCTGGCTACCGTCAAGCGCGACAACATCGAGGCCTCGGGCGGCGACTGGTCGGAAGTGGAGGAGGCCGAGTTCAAGGCGCCGATCCGCGACCAGTACGAGGAAGAGGGCAATCCCTATTACGCCACCGCGCGGCTGTGGGACGATGGGCTCATCGCGCCAAGCGAGACGCGGCGGGTCCTGGGCTTGGCGTTTTCCGCAGCACTCAATGCGCCGGTGAGGGGAACAAGGTTCGGGGTGTTTAGGATGTGAGAGAGGGCTAGCGTTCCAGGTCCTTCAGCATCTTTTCGATAACGATCTCCAATTCCGGCAATCGTTCGGTGGCGATTTCCCACATGGTATGTGGGTCGACGCGTTCGTATTCGTGCCGGAGCACATTGCCGATTGCGGCGATCTTGATCCACTCGACTTCCGGATAACGGGCGGTCATCTCCGGTGGCAGGGCACGGACTGCCTCGGAAATAATCTGCATAGCGCGCTCGACCGTGCGTTCCATGTGGTAGATGCCGACATAGGTGTCGAATTCGATTCTGCCGACAGTTTCTGCAACCCCGCGGATGTGGAACAGAATGTGCTCAAGGCGCGCGCGCGGGTTGGCCGTCGGAGCCATCAGAATACCCGGATTGCCTCGCGCTCGATGTCGCGACGATAGAAGTCGACCAGGCCTTCGCGGGTGGTGTAGCCGACGTCGGTTCCGAGCGTCTCCTGCAGCTTGAAATAGATATCCATGAACTGATCGAAGCCGAAAGGACGAGCGGGGTCCTTGTCGATGAAGACGTCGACGTCGGAGTCGGGCCTCGCCTCGTCGCGGGCGTGCGAGCCGTAGAGATAAAGCGCTTGCGCGCCGAGGGCGCGAATCGCCGGCTCCGCCGCTTTCAATTTGCCGATGACCTGGTCGCGTCGCATGTCGCCATCATAGCGTGAAATCCCGGCTGACAAAAGCCGTTCTCATCGCCCCAGCAGCCACAACACCGCGCTCAGCACGACACTCAAGATAATCGACGTCACGATCGGGAAATAGAACGTGGTGTTGCCGCGGGTGAAGACGATGTCGCCGGGCAGCCGGCCGAGGCCGAGCTTGGCGATGAACGGCCACATGAGCCCGGCCAGCACCAGAATGACGCCCGCGATGATCAGAAACCGTGCCATGTCGTCCTATGACGTTTTCCAGGATATAATTTAAGCGCGCTCGGTGGGGCTGCAACAGGGCCGGTGGGCTGAGTCAACATGCTTGTCCCGGGCGCAGCGCAGCACGAAGTGGTGCGCTGCTGACCCGGGACCCCGGTTCTTGTGGCGGGTCACTCAACCGGGGTCCCGGATCAGCGGTGCATCATTCGCGCGATCCCGCGCTCATGCTGCATCGCATCCGGGACACGCTGTCGACTTGCGTCAGCTCGACGCCCACTTGCGGGGGTGAGTGAGGATTGCTTCAAAGTGACGTACGCGAAGGGAAGGGAGCCACCCATGTCCGAAACCTACAAATCCGCCCTCATTGTCGGCGCCGGCTCGGGCCTGTCCGCCTCCGTCGCGCGCGCTTTCGCCAAGGCCGGCATGTCCGTCGCGCTCGCCGCGCGCTCGGCCGCCAAGCTCGACGAATTCGTGCAGGCGACCGGGGCGAAAGCTTACAACTGCGACGCCGCCAAGCGCGACGAGGTGGAGAAGCTGTTCGCCGATCTCGACAGCGCGGGTGCGACCCCCGACGTCGTCGTCTACAACGCCAGCGCCCGGGCGCGCGGGCCTTTGGTCGAACTCGACCCGGCCGAGGTGCAGAACGCGCTGACGGTCTCTGCCTTCGCCGGCTTCCTGGTGGCGCAGGCGGCGGTCAAGCGTATGCTGCCGCAAGGCCGCGGCGCGGTGCTGTTTACCGGCGCCTCGGCCTCGGTGAAGGGCTATGCCCAGTCGGCGCCGTTTGCCATGGGCAAGTTCGCGCTGCGCGGCCTGGCGCAGAGCATGGCGCGCGAATTGGCGCCGCAGGGCATCCACGTCGCGCATTTCGTGATCGATGGCGGCATCAAGAGCGCGCGCCGGCCCGAGCCGCCGGACAAGCCGGATTCCATGCTCGATCCCGACGCCATCGCCGAGACCTATCTGCACATCCTGCAGCAGCCGCGCAGCGCCTGGACCTGGGAGGTCGAGCTCAGGCCCTGGGTGGAGCGGTTCTGAGGCGCTCCCTCACGCCTCTGTGATGGTGGCGTGATCGCCCGATTCAAGCCCCGTTTACCGCGCCCGCCTAGCCTCGCGGACGACGGGGGAGTTGCGTCATGGTCGCGGTCGTCAACGGATATGTCTGCTTCACCACCTGTGACGCCAAGAAGGCGAAGCAGGGCCAGGACCCGAACGCCAAGCCGGGCGACGCGCTCGATCCGAGCAAGAAGAAGAACGGCATCGACGGCCAGCCCGCCACCGTGCTCGGCGGCGCGCTGAAGACCCTGAAAGACGCGCTTCATCCGGGCACGCAGGGCGACGCGAGCGGCCCGGCCGCGGGGCCGTCGCCGCCGGGCGCCTCATCTTCGTCGTCAGCGTCATCGCGCGTCGACCTATTCGCCTAGCTGCTTTTCCCGGGCGCAGCGCAGCACGTGAGTGATGCGCTGCAGACCCGGGATCGCTGCGAATGCCCAAATTGGCATGGCCCCGGATCTGCGATGCATCACTTCGCTTGCGCTTGTGCTGCATCGCGTCCGGGGCACAAGTCCGTCACCCCGCCTTCACTTGCACCGTCGCCGCCGCGATGCGCTGGAACAGTTGGATGCGCCGGCGGATCGGCAGCCAGTCGTAGAGATAGATCTCGATCGGCCGCCAGTTCGCCACCCAGCCGACGATGATCAGGCTTTCCTCCACCACGCGCGCGGCGACTTCGTTGGGCATCAGTCTGGCGGCCGTCTGGCTCGCCACCAGGCACACGGCCAGCACCACCACGCCGATGCCGAGGAAGCGCCGCCCGACTCGGAACAGCTCGCGCAGGTCCTGTTGGGCGACGCGCGCGCGGTCGCTGAAATAGTACGCGAAGGCCTCGCCGACGCGCGCGGCTTCGGGCTTGGCCGCTTCCTCCGGCGGCAGGTGCACGACGATGGTGAAGGCGGCGGCCTTCGGCAACTCGCGCACCCAGCCGACCACGAACTCCTCCACGCCGGCGTCGAGGTCCTTCTCGCGGAAGGGCGAGGGATCGAGCGAATTGAACAGTTGCCCGATGGTGTGGGCGCGGACGGCGATTTCGACGGGGTCTGCCATGGCTTCGCTCGCCCCCCGCGCTGCGCGTCTCAGATCGTCACGACGACATTGCCGAGCGTGCCGCGCTCCACCGCTTCGTGCGCGGCGGCGATGTCTTCCAGCGCATAGGTCGGCTGCGCCACGCGGTTGATCAGCGTGCCGGCTTCGAGCGCGGCGTTGATGCCGGCGATGGCGCGCGCGCGCTCGGCGGCGTCGAGCTCGTAGACCAGGAAGAACTGCAGCCGGATCGATTGCGTCAGGCAGAAGAACGCCGGCACGGTCGCTTCGGCGCCGGTGCCGTAGACGATCACGCTGCCCTTCGGCTTCAGGATGCCCGGCATGAGATGCGCGTTGGCGGTGAAGTCCAGCTCGATCATCGCATCGGCGCCGCGCTTGGCCGTCAGCTCCATCACCCGCGCGATCACGTCGTCGTTCTTGTAGTCGACGGTCTCGTCGGCGCCGGCCTCGCGCGCGGCCGCGGCCTTCTCGTCCGACGACACGGTGGTGATGACGCGCGCGCCCTTGGCCTTGGCGAACTGGATGGCGTACTGGCTCACCGACCCGGCGCCGCCGGAGACGAACACGGTCTTGTCCTTATCGGCGCCCGCCAGCGCCACGGCGTGAATAGCGGTCATCGCCGGGATGCCGAGGCAGGCGCCTTCTTCGAAGCTCACGCGCTCCGGCAGCGGCACCGCCAGCGCCGCCGGCAGCGTGATGTATGCCGCCGCCGTGCCGAATGGCCGCCGCCACTGGCCGTTCCACACCCAGACCCGCTCGCCGAGGCGCGATTTCGGCACGCCGTCGCCGACCTCGTCGATGACGCCGGCGCCGTCGCTCTGCGGGATCACCCGCGGCCAGGCCATCTTGCGCGTGGTGCCGGCGCGCGATTTCACGTCGGACGGGTTGACCCCGGAGGCGGCGAGCTTGACCCGCACCTCGCCGCTGTGCGCGTGCGGCGTCTCCACCTCGCCCAGGCGCAGCACGTCGCGCGCCGCGCCGTTCTGTTCGTAATAAGCCGCCTGCATTCCTTCGTCCTCCCGTGGTTGCGGAACGATAGCAACCGTATCCGGCGGCGGCCACGGGCTTGGGAACTTGTTCCGGGACTTTGCGCGCTTGCGCGCGCCGGGGCGGCACCCCACGTCAATTCGCAGGGTGCCGGCGCGCAAGCGCGCGCGGCCGGTTGATTCCGCATCGCAACGATTCCGCAACAGGAGGTTCGGGCCATGCGCTATCGGGTCTATAGCGGTCCCAGGGGATCGGACGACATTTCGCCGCTCGCCAAGGACAAGATGCTGTTCAAGGAATTCAACACCATGGACCAGGCGCTGGCCTGGTCGCGGCACGTAAACGGCGAGGGGCGCACGCCGCTCCTGATCGAGGGCGACGACGGCACCCGCATGGACCGGCGGGCCATCGCGGATGCCCTCGGGGTCGGCCACCGGGAGCAGGTCGGGCGCTGACAAGGACGTCCCGGGGCCCTTGCCGCCGGCGCGCGGTTCGGGTGCGAGACGTGCGCGCGGCTTGATTGTGCGCCGCAGTGCGGGTGTCTGGCGCGGGCGTAGCGGCCGGGACGGGCCTGGGGCCCGCCCGGAGTTCCTGTTTTGCGGTCCGGCAGCCGGCGTCGGCGGCCACTTTCGGGGCGCTCTTTGAGTGTTTGTGGTATCCGAAAACCATAGTCATAAGATATTGATATTAAACTATTTTTTCGCAAAAAAACTTCGCCATCGGGCGAAATTAGCTGCTATAAAGGGCATTATGAGCACACGTCCAGCCAAACGCTCCGGGTCGTCCAGCAAGACCGCCGGGCGGAGTACCGGAAAGACCACCAAGACGGCCAAGAAGGCGGCCAAGTCCACTGCAAAGAGCGCGCGAACGGCCGCCGGCAAGGCGGCGAAATCGGCGCGCCAGGCCGTCGCCAAGTCCACCAGCGCCACCAAACCGGCCAAGTCCGTAAAAGCGGCCAAAACGACCGCCAAAACGGCGGTAAAGTCCGTTAAATCCGCCAAAAGCGCGGCGAACGGGGCTGCGCTGAATGGGGCGGCGAGCAAAGCGGCGCCAAATAAGGCCGCGCCGAGCAAGGCCGCCCCGGTCACGGCGCTTTCGCCCGAATTCGCCGCCGCCGCGGCCATGATCCGCACCGCCAGCCCACCCATGCAGCCGGCGTCGGCCGCGCCGGTGGTGCCGGTGCGCAACCACAAATACCGCGTGGGCGAGACCGTGTACTACACGTCGCCGTCTTTCGGCCGGGCCGCCGCCTCGGGCAGCTACACGGTGGTGCGCCTGCTGCCGTCCGATGGCGAAGAGCAGCAGTACCGCATCAAGAGTTCGGGCGAGGCCTTCGAGCGCGTGGCCAAGGAAAGCCAGCTCGACCGCGCCTGACGCCGCGCTTTCGCCTTGCCGACGGCTATGCTCTTCTCCGGCCCCGCCGCATGTTCGCGCCGCGGCCGGGAGGAGGACGCCAAGGATGCCGATCTACATCACCCAGGGGCGCTACACGCGCGACGCCGTCAAGGGCATGATGGCCCGTCCGGAAGACCGCGCCGAAGCCGCCTCGCGGCTTCTGGCCAAGGCCGGCGGACGGCTGCTCGGCTATTACCTGACCTTTGGCGACTACGACTTCATGACCATCGCGGAGATCCCCAGCGACACGCAGGCGGCCTCGGTGCTGCTGGCGGCGGCGGGCTCGGGCGGCGTCACCGACCTGCGCACCACCGTGGCGATGAACGCGGTGCAGGCCAAGGGCGCCTTCGCCGCGGCAAGCGATCTCGCGCCCGGGTTCAAATCGGCGGGAGGCGCGTGAACGGGCGATGAGGGGGATGGCACTATCGCGCATCGCGTTGTCGGCCGCCGCCCTGGCGCTGGCGGTGCTGTCCGTGCTGGCGGTGCTCGACCGCCTCGGCGACAACGCGCGGGCGGCGGCGCGGCAGGCGCTGCTCGCGCGCGCGGCCGCGCTCGAGGGCAGCGCGCTTCTGCCCGGCTCCGTGCTGCCTTGCGTCGACGGTACCGCCGGCGAGGCGGTCGGCAACGCCTGCGAAGCGCGCGTGTTCGCCTCGCCCCAGAGCACCGCCGCTGCGGTCGCCTATGTGGGTGCGCGCATCGACCTGTTGAACGGCGCGCAGGCGCTCGTCCGCCGCGGTGACAAGCGCGTCATGGCGGCGCTCGCCGGCACCCGGCGCCTGGTGGCGCTCGACCGCTATGGCATCGCCGCCCACGTGCTGTCGCGCCGCGACGGCTGCACGCCTAAGAAATGCGCCGTCTTCGCCATGCTCGGCAATGCCGATGCGTTGAAGGCCAACCTCAAGGCGCAGACCTTCGATCAATACGTTTCGCGCTACGCCGGCCAATGGGATGGCTCCGGCACCAAGCCCGGGCCCGCGGTGTCCGCCGCGCCGGCCCGCACGCCGGTCGCCAGCGCCGGCGATGCGTCGTCGTCGTCGACGCCACGCCCGCGGCCGCACGCTGCCGCCGCGGCGGCGCCGGCCGCGGACGAGGCTCGCGCCGAAGCCGCGCCGTCCGCGGTGTCGGTGGTGCGCAAGCACGGCGCCGCGCACAGGCCGATACCGGCGCATTGGGACTTGCCCTCCGCCGACTCCATCCCGGCCATCAGCATCATGACGCCGGAGCCCAAGCTGCCCAAGGTCACCGCCGAGGCGCTCCATCGCGACTCCGCGCGCAAGGCGGCGAGCGAGCGGCGCAAGGGGGCAGAGGACCCGGCGCACGAGGGGTCGAGGCAAGGATTCCCAGACCAGGGAGTCCAAGGCCAAGCAAGAAGCCGGGAAAAAGCAGCAGGAGCCGGGCGCGCCGCTCCAACTCACGCGCTAGTATCGCGACCTCTGAGTCTGGGGCCCTTATGTTTTCCTCCGTTCTGATCGCCAATCGCGGCGAAATCGCCTGCCGCATCATCCGCACCGCCCGGCGCTTAAATCTGCGCACGATCGCGGTCTATTCCGAGGCCGACGCGCGCGCGCTGCATGTGAAGAGCGCGGACGAGGCCGTCGCCATCGGCCCGCCGCCGGCCGCGCAGAGCTATCTCGATGCCGACAAGCTGATCGCGGCGGCGCGCCGAACCGGGGCCGACTGCATCCATCCCGGCTACGGCTTCCTCTCCGAGAACGCCGATTTCGCGCAACGCTGTCAGGAGGCCGGCATCGCCTTCGTCGGCCCGTCGCCGCAGGCCATCCGCGCCATGGGGCTCAAGGACCGCGCCAAGGCGCTGATGGAAAAGGCCGGCGTGCCGGTGGTGCCGGGCTATCACGGCGACAAGCAGGACGCGGCCTTCCTCAAGCGCAAGGCCTACGAGATCGGCTATCCGGTGCTGATCAAGGCGGCGGCCGGCGGCGGCGGCAAGGGCATGCGCCGGGTCGAGCGCCATGCCGATTTCGAGGACGCGCTCGCCTCCTGCATACGCGAGGCGCAATCGGCCTTCGGCGACGCGCGCGTGCTGATCGAGAAATACGTCGCCAGCCCGCGCCACATCGAATTCCAGGTGTTCGGCGATCAATTCGGCAACGTCATCCATCTCGGCGAACGCGACTGCTCGCTGCAGCGGCGCCACCAGAAGGTGATCGAGGAAGCGCCGGCGCCGGGCATGAGCGCGGACCTGCGCGCCGCGATCGGCGAGGCCGCGGTCGCCGCGGCCAAGGCGGTCGACTACGTGGGCGCCGGCACCATCGAGTTCATCGCCGACGGCGTCGGCGGCCTCAAGGCCGACGGTTTCTGGTTCATGGAGATGAACACGCGCCTGCAGGTCGAGCATCCGGTGACCGAAGGCGTCACCGGCCTCGACCTGGTCGAATGGCAGTTCCGCGTGGCCGCCGGCGAAAAGCTGCCGCTCAAGCAGGACCAGGTGCCGCTTAACGGCCATGCGGTGGAAGCGCGGCTCTATGCGGAGGATCCCGAGCGCTCATTCCTGCCCTCGACCGGCAAGCTGGTCGCGCTGCGCTTTCCGGACGCGCCAGGCTTGCGCGTCGACAGCGGTGTGGAAGCGGGCGATACGGTGACGCCGTTCTACGATCCCATGATCGCCAAGGTGATCGCGCATGGGCAAACCCGCGACGCGGCGCTCGACCGGCTGGCGGACGCGCTGGAAGCGACGATCGTCGCGGGCCCCCGCAGCAATGCCGGTTTCCTGGCGGCGCTCGCGCGCGCCGACGCCTTCCGCGGCGGCGCCTTCGACACCGGCTTCATCGACGCCAATCTCGCCGCGCTGACGCAAGGGTCCGGGCTCGACCGCGGCGCCGCCGCGCGCGGCGCGGGCGAACTGCTCGCGCGCGAGACCGCGCGGCTTGCCGCGACACGCCAAGGTGAAACGCCGCCGTCGCCCTGGGACGCCAACGACGGCTTCCAGTTGTCCGGCGCGCGCCGGCTGGCGCTGCCGGTGGTCGCCGACGGCGAGAACGTGGTGGCGGAAGTCGCCTTTGCGGCCGGCGGCGCCACGGTCTCGGTCGAGGGCGAGGGGCCCGCCGCCGATGCGGTGGCGGTGGCCGCGCCCGATGCGGTCTACGTGCTGCGCCGCGGCCGCCAGACCAAGGTGAGCTTGCGCGATCTCGCGCTCGACCAGGCGGGCGACGCCGGCGGGGGCGGGGTGGTGCGCGCACCCATGCACGGCAAGGTGCTGGCCATCCTGGTCGAGCCGGGCGCGCATGTGGTGCGCGGTGCGCGCGTCGCCATCATCGAGGCGATGAAGATGGAGCATACGCTGGTTGCGCCCATCGACGGCGTCGTCACCGACATCGCCGCCACCCCCGACGCCCAGGTCGCCGAAGGCGCCAGGGTGATGACCATCGCCCCGGCCGAGGCGCCAAAAAGCTAGTGCTTGTGCCCTTCGGCCGGATGCAAACTCCGCTTACTCCCGCAAGCGGGAATCCAGTGGCGAACGTCGCAAGCATTTATGTACAGCCGTGGGTCCCCGCTTTCGCGGGGACGAGCGGAGAAGTCTTTCGATCTCCGCGAATCAAACGCTAGTGCCTCTTCCGGCGGTGGCGCTTCGGCTTGGCCCGGTCCTTATCCTCGTTCATCTTGAAATAGATCGGCAGCGACCAACTCGGCAGGATCAGCGGCAGGCCCTTCACGATGAGGCTCAGGTTGCGCTTGTTGTACTCCATGGCCTGCTCGGGCGTCATTTTGTGCGGATCCATCGGCAGCGCCATTTTCTTCTTGGACGCGGCGACGGCCGGCGTGGCCGCGAAGGCCCCGGCGACGATCAGCGCGGCGAGCGTGGTCGCGATCTTCATAGTCCCCCCAATCCGGCGCATAGGCGCCGCTATCGATACCCCGGCTATCATCTGCCTCGGCGGCCGATTTGCAAGAGGGCGTTCCGACCCGCGCGGGGGGCGTTCAGGCGCCGAGGCGCGCCGGAACGCGGGTGAAGCCGCGAAACCGCGCCCGCCGCGCGCGCTCCGGCTCGCCGGCAAGGCGATAATCCGGATAGCGCCGCAGGAATTTCTCCAGCGCCACCTTGCCTTCGAGCCGCGCCAGCGCCAGCCCGGCGCACTGGTGCGGCCCGCTGGCGAAGGCCAGATGCCGGTTGGGCGACCGGTCGATGCGGAATTGATGCGGCGCGGCGAACACCGCCGGGTCGCGGTTGGCCGCGCCGATGCAGAGCGTGATGCGCGTGCCCTTGGGCATGACGATGCCGCCGATTTCGGTATCGGCGGTGGTGGCGCGGTTGCCGAGCTGGTTGGAGCTTTCGAAGCGCAGCACTTCCTCGACCGCCGGGCGCGTCAGCGCCGGATCGGCGATCAGCCGCGCCTTCTCGGCCGGCCAGCGCGCCAGCGTCACCAGGCCGTTGGCGATCAGGTTGGTGGTGGTCTCGTGGCCGGCGTTGAGGATGAAGATGCAGTTCTGCAACAACTCCTTGTGCGTCAGGCGCTCGCCGTCGATCTCGCCCAGGAGCCGCGTCAGCACGTCGCTTTGCGGATCGCCGGGGTGCTGCTTGCGGTCCGCCACCAGCGCCTCGAGAAAGCTAAGGAAGTCGCGCACCGCGGCGTCGGTGTCCTTGAGCTGCGCGGGCGTGATGGCCGGCTCCAGCGCGCCCAGGATCTTCAGCGACCAGTCGCGCAACGGCCCGCGCTCGGCGTGCGGAATGTCGAGCAGGTTGCCGATGATCTCGACCGGAATGGCGGCGGCGAAATCCGCGATCAGGTCGACGGTGCCGCCGTCGGCCTCCTTCTCCGCCATGCGGTCGAGCAGGTCGTCGACCAGCGCGGCCAGGCCCGGCTCCATGGCCGCGATCGCCTTGGCGTTGAGCGCGCCGAGCATGAGCTTGCGCACCTTGGTGTGCAGCGGCGGGTCGTTGAAGACGAGACTGGTGGTGTGGTGCTCGTAGACCAGCGTGTCGCCGAACTTCGGCTTGAATTCCTGCTTCTTGTCGGAGCTGAACAGCGCCGTGTCCTTGTAGACCGCCTCGCAGTCCTTGAACCGGGTCAGCAGATAGCTGCCGTCGGGCATGAGCCTGACCGGCGTTTCGCCGCGCAGGGCGTCGTAATAGGGGAAGGGATCGGCGTAGAAGTCGTCCGGCAGGGCGCGGAGGTCGAAGCCGGCGAGCGGCGGCGGCGCCTTGGTTGCGGCAGGGGCGTCCATGGAGCGTTCCTCTTTTTGGGGCCAGCGTAAGGCCGATCGCGCGCGAATGCACGGGGCCTGTGGAACGTCCGGTTGCGGCTTTTCCCGGGCGGCCGCGCGGGTTATGCAGGGCGCTTGAGCGTTTCCAGGCGAAGTGGGAACCGGTTCGCCGTCCGGAACTGCGATCAAATAAAATCTTATCTGGCGTCTCAACGCGTGGATCCGCCCGGAATGACCCTTCATCTCGTCAAGCTCTGCGTCGGCGCCGATTCCGTCGCCGACCTCAAGGACTGGATCAAGCTGAAGCTCAGCGAGAAGAAGAAACGCGGGCAGAAGGCGGAACACATCCACACCACGCGCATGTTCCCCAAGCGCGCCGAGGAACTCAGCGGCGGCGGCTCGCTCTATTGGGTGATCAAGGGCCAGATCATGTGCCGCGAGCGCATCCGCGACGTCCGCCCGACGACCGGCAAGGACGGCATCAAGCGCTGCCAGCTCGTGCTCGACGGCAAGGTCAAGCTGGTGGAGCCGCGCCCGCGCGCCGCCTTCCAGGGCTGGCGTTATCTGGAAGACAAGGAGGCCCCGCGCGACCTGTCGCGCGCGGCGCCCGGCGCCGACAAGATGCCGGAAGCCATGCGGCGGGAGTTGCGCGAGCTGGGATTGTTGTAGGCGCGTCGCGCGCGGCTTTCGCGCCGCGCGCGTCGCCCCGGGCAAATGTCGAAATGGCGGCGCCGGATCAGGCCGGTTTCGAAAAGACGATCAGCTTGGTCATCGCCGGGATCAGGTCGTCGACGTCATCCACCTTGAAGCCGAGCTTCTTTCCCGTTTCCGTCAGCCACCCGACCGAGAGCGAGCGGGCGTCGGGTGTGAACGCCATGTGCTGCAATTGCCAAAGTGCGGCAAGGGCCGGTCCGCGCCGGTCCTCGTCGACGATGAAATCGTGCAGCATCAGTTTTCCGCCGGGGGACAGCGCCTGGAGGGCCTTGCGCAAAAGGCGTTCCACGGCGTCGCCCGGCACGCCGCTCATCAGATAAGACATCAGGATGGCGTCCTGGTTGCCCGGCCACTGCACCTCGACGGCGTTGCCGGGAATGTAGCGCACGCGGTCGACCAGACCGGCCTCGGAGATGAAGCGCCAGCCGACCTCGGCCACGTTCGGGAAATCGATGATGGTTGCGTGCAGGTTCTCGTATTCCTTGCACAGGCTGATCGTCATCGCGCCCGTTCCGCCGCCCACGTCGAGAAGGGTGGCCGCCTTGCTCAGGTCCACCTTGCGCGCCAGCGTCCGCCCCGGCCCGAGCGACCCGGCGTGTTGGCTTTCGGAATAGACCGACGCCTGTTCTTCGTCCGCCATCCAGTGCCGATACGACGCGATCGCATCGTCCGACAAAGTTCCTTTCATCACGGCGTTGAGCTGGAGCAGGAACGGATACATTTGCTGGTCGATCTGATAGCGAAAGTAGTCGCCAAAATCGTATTTCGACTGCTTGGACAGAAAGCTCTGGGCCGCGGGCGAATTTTAAATCTTCTTGTCATCGCCGATGGTGAGCACGCCAACGCTTGCGAGCGCCGTCGTCAGCGTGACAATGCGATTGAGCGGGATGTCGGCGGCCTTGGCCAGTTCTTCAGCCGACTTGGGACCGTCCGCGAGCAACGAAAAGATGCCGACATGGAGCCCCGCGAACAAGGCTTTGGACGCCATGAAGCCGAATGCGATCGACGAGAGGTCTTCCGCGCTTTCGATCGGTTTGTGACTGGTCGGCGCTACGTCTTGGCCCAGCATGCTGTTACTTTTTCTTTCCATTTTTTATGAGGTGGCGCAGAGCATACACAGTCGTTGCTGCGATGCAAAATGGGGCCCGGACCGCGCTGCGGGCTCGGCGTGAAGCCTGAATTGGCTCGGTTTCGCGGCGAATATCCGCGTTTCGCGGTGCCATGACCTTGAGACAAGGTGCGGCGAGTGACTGCTGCTCGCTCCTAGCGCGCCAAGTCGCATTTGCCCCTTCGGCGACATGTCGTTGAGGCGGGCGGCTGTCCGCTTGGCGGAAGAATGAACCTGCTGTCGATCGGCTGGATCGCGGGCTTTGCGCGGGCAATGGCAGCCGTGTCGGCGACGGTCGCGACGCCTTGAAAACGCGCCGACAAAAAACTTATCCCCGCGCGCTTTGGCGCCCTTATCATCTCACGCGTCCGGCTCGACTGAGGGGCGTCGTCGCGAGACGTCACGATGATGGAGCCGCCTTAACGGGGCCGATATCGGGGTAACCCGACATCGGCGATGCGGCGCCCGCGGGCGGGATTCGTAACCCCGTCCCCGGGAGGCCCTGGCCAGCCGTCCGCCGGCATTATGACCGGCTGCCTTCAATGGCTGCACGCGGCGGGACGAAGGGTGGCGGAAGCCGCCCGGATCGGGGGCCGGCTCGGGCCCTGTTCCGACCCGGAAGCACGGCGCCAGGGACAGAAAAGCCGCGTGTGGCGCGCCGAGAGGCGCCGCGCCTTCGAAAGAAGGCGTGCCCATAAGGAATGTCGCGCCGATCGGCGCGCCATCCCCTCTCACGTTTCGAGAGGGGGAAGAGAGAAAGGGAATACGGGCGAACCCGGCGCCCGGCAAAGAATGCGGGCGGCGGAGCTATACTTATGCCGGTTGTTTGAAAAGTGGATCGGTAGAAGCACGAAGCGTGCGGCTTGCTCACTTCCCTCGCCCCGCGAAGCGGGGAGAGGGAAAGAACGCGCCGTCTACACGCCCACATTATCGATCAGCCGCGTGGTGCCGATGGTCGCGGCCACCAGAAGCCGCACCGGCCCGAACTCCGGCGAGCGCACCGGCTCCAGCGTGTCGGCGTCGCGCGCCTCCAGATAGTCGAGGCGGAAGCCGGCGTCCTCGATCTCGCGCCGGCCAGCGTCCAGCATGCGCTCGATGCCGGCGCCCTGCTTGATGCGCTTGGCGCATCCGCTCAGCACCCGGTAGAGCACCGGCGCCGCCGCGCGTTCCTCCGCCGAGAGGTAGGCGTTGCGCGACGACAGCGCCAGGCCGTCCTTCTCGCGCACCGTCGGCAGGCCGACGACCTTCACGGCCAGATCGAGGTCCCTGGCCATCTGGGTGATGACGCGAAGCTGCTGGTAGTCCTTCTGCCCGAACATCGCGACATCGGGCCCGACCTGCAGGAACAGCTTGGCGACGACGGTAGCGACGCCGCCGAAGAAGTGCGGGCGGAACTTGTCCTCGAGGCCGGCCTTGGCGGGCCCGGCAACCGGCTCGATGCGGGTGGCGAAGCCGTCCGGATACATGACCGCGGCCGGCGGCGCCCACACCAGGTCCGCCTTTTCCGCCCGCAACGCCGCGAGATCGGCCGCCATGCGGCGCGGGTAGCTGCCGAAATCCTCATGCGGGGCGAACTGGGTCGGGTTAACGAAGATCGAGACCACCACGCGGCGGGCGCGTTTGCGCGCCTCGCGCACGAGCGCCAGATGGCCCTCATGCAGCGCACCCATGGTCGGCACCAGGGCGACGTCATGGCTGGCGCGGCGAAACGGCGCAAGGGCTTGTCGCAGTGCGGAAACGGTGCGCACCACCGGGGGGCGATCGGCCATGGAAGAGGGGCCCTGTCGGCTGGTTGTCACAGATCGATGCAAGGACCTAGCAAATCGGGGGCAATCCGGCCACGCGGGTTAATGGTTAAGCCACGACAAGCTTGACTAAAACCTACGAAAAATTCGAGAATTACCCGGTCAGTAGGGCGCGTCATGCTGGTCCAACCGTTCCAAGAGTCTCCGCAATCGGCTCACGTCGTCGTTCTCGGCAACGAGAAGGGCGGCTCGGGCAAGTCGACGACGGCGCTGCATATCGCCGTCGCGCTGCTCAAGGCCGGCCAGCGCGTCGCCACCATCGACCTCGACAGCCGCCAGAAGAGCTTCACCCATTACATCGAGAACCGCCGCCACTGGGCCGCCCGCGCGCGCATCAACCTCGAACTGCCGACCCATTTCTGCATCGCGCGCGGCGAGTCCGGCTCGGTCGAGGCCAACGAGGCGCGCGAATTCGCCAATTTCTCGAAGGCCATCGGCGAGATCGAGCATAGCCACGACGTGGTCGTGATCGACACGCCCGGCAACGACACCTACCTGATGCGGCTCGCCCACTCCATGGCCGACACCCTGGTCACGCCGCTCAACGACAGTTTCGTCGACTTCGACGTGCTCGCCACCCTCGACCCCACCAGCTTCTCGGTCACCGGTGAAAGCCACTACGCCGAGATGGTGCGCGAGGCGCGCCGCCAGCGCCGCCTGGTCGACGGCCGCATGACCGACTGGATCGTCATCCGCAACCGGCTCTCCGCGCTCGGCTCGCGCAACAAGCGGCTGGTGGGCGAGGGTCTCGTCGAGCTCGCCAAGCGCATGGGCTTCCGCACCGTGGACGGGCTGGCCGAGCGCGTGGTCTACCGCGAGTTCTTCCCGCGCGGCCTCACCGCCCTCGACAACCTCGACGAGACCACGCTCGGCACCCGGCCCAACATGTCGCACCTGACCGCGCGCGAGGAGGTTATCGCGCTGCTCAACGCGCTGCACCTGCCGCTGTCGGAAAACGGCAAGCGCCGCGCCGCCGCCCGCGCCGAGTGGTATTCGGTCATGGACCAGCCGCTCCAGGTCCACGACGTCATCGCCTGATCAGATTCCCGCGCCTTCTCCCGTGTGGACTTGGCCGCGCCACCGATCGGTCCCAAATCGGTGTAGAGTGGCCCCATGACCAAGCTGACCAAAGATTCCACCCGCGAAACGCCGGCCCCGGCATCCGCCCGGCCCGAGATCGCCGAATTCCTCGACCAGGTGCGCGCGCTGGGCGCTGCGGATATCGCCGGGCGCGGGCGGCTGATCTTTGCGCTCGACGCCACCATGAGCCGCCAGCCGACCTGGGACACCGCCTGCGCCTTGCAGGCCGACATGTTCCGCGAGGCGGCGGCGGTGGGCGGCCTCGATATCCAGCTCGTCTATTTCCGCGGCCGCGACGAGTGCCGCGCCTCCGGCTGGGTGGCCGACAGCGACAAGCTCGCCCAGCTCATGGGCGCCATCGACTGCCGCGGCGGCCAGACCCAGATCGGCCGCGTGCTCGCCCACACCCGCAAGGAGCATGGCCGAAAAGCCGTGCAGGCGCTGGTCTTCGTCGGCGACGCCATGGAGGAGGGGATCGACGATTTGTGCGCCGTCGCCGGCGAGCTCGGCCTCCTGGGCGTGCGCGCCTTCATGTTCCAGGAGGGCGGCGACCCGGCGGCCGAGAAGGCCTATCGCGAGATCGCGCGGCTCACCCACGGCGCCTATGGCCGCTTCGATGTCGGCGCCGCCCATGAGCTGGCCGAGTTGCTGCGCGCGGTCGCGGCCTACGCCGCCGGCGGCCTTTCGGCCCTGCAGGCGTTGACCGCGCGCGAGACCGGCGGCGCTCAGAAGCTGCTGGCGCAGTTGACCTGATGCCGTTGCTTCTCGGTCTTGCGGCGTTGGTGGTCGGCCTGTGGGCGCTCAACGTCATTTCCAGGGTCAACCCCAGCGTCGCCGCGCGCGTTGCCAAGCTCGCCGGCGGCATCCTGGCGATCGGCTTTGCCGTCTTCATCGCGGCTCGCGGCGCATTCGATCTTGCGATCCCGTTCGGCCTGTTCGGGCTCGGCCTGCTCGGCTGGATGCCGTTCGGGCTGCCCGGGTCGGGCCGCGCCAAGAAAAGCCGCGGCCAGGCCTCGCAGGTGCGCACGGCCTACCTCGAAATGCAGCTCGACCACGACAGCGGCCGCATGCGCGGGCGCGTGCTCGCCGGCCGCCACAAAGGCGCCGCCCTCGAGCAGCTCGACGTGCAGAGCCTCGTCGGCCTCATTGGCGAGGTCGACGACGAAAGCCGCGCGCTATTGATGGCGTATCTTGACCGCCGGGATTCCCGCTGGCGTCAGCACGCGCATGCGGATGCGGACACGGGGCGCGGTGCTGCCGCGTCCAGTGGAAAAATGACTGAGCAGGAGGCTTACCAGATCCTTGGCCTGGAGCCCGGCGCCGGGCCCGACCTCATCACGCGCGCGCACCGCACGCTGATGAAGAAATTCCATCCCGACCAGGGGGGTACGTCTTACCTTGCCGCCCGTATCAATGAGGCTAAGGAAATCCTTCTTCGCCGCCATCGCTGATGTACTCCGTCACGCATCATCAGCGGCTCCCGCTCGGTTCGACGTCCCGTTATCATTTGTATCGTTCTTGTTTTTGTCGCGCGTCCGCGGCGCCATCAGCGGCGCCGGGCGGCCGGCTCCCGTTGATGGGCCGACGGTCGCGACACTAGGCGGAGATCGTTAATTCAATTCTTAATTTTTGAGCATCAGGCAGGGGATATCGCTGCGCCTGAGGTGCTTGCAGGCGCTTTTCGCCTGGTTGCGGTCGAGGCCGGCGAAGCGGGCGCGGTAGAGCGATTTCTTGCCCTTGGCGATCTTCTCGGTGAACGGATCGGCCTTGATGAGCTGGTCCTTCGCCTTGGTCTTGGCGATCACCAAGCGGTGCTTGGCCTCCTTCTCGTCGTCGAAGGCGCCCACCTGGATCATGTAGCCGCCTTTGGCCCGGGCGGCCGGCAGCGGGATGTCGGTGGCGGCCGAGGCGACCTTGCGCTCCGGCAGCCCGCCGGTCACATGGGCCGCGGCCTGGGCGGCCGGCTGCGTCGGCGCCTGATCCGGCAGGTTCGGCGGCAGCTTGGCGCGCGGGACCGTCTTGACCGTGGTCAGCTTCGATTTCGGCGCCGTCGCGGGCAACAGCATGTGGGCATCGAGCGGCAGGGGGGTGAGCGACGCAGTGCGCATGGTCGCCGGCCGCACGGTGACCGTCTTGACCCGGTTGGGCCTGATCGGCGCGGTGGAGCCGGCCTGCGCGGTCGCGACGGCCTTTCCTGTGTCGCGCGGGTCGCGCACCGGCAGATGAGCCAGCTTCTTCTTGGACTTCCAGCCTTCGACCACCCTGGGCGCGGTGCGCGTGGTCGAAGCATGGCGGAGATACTTATCGAGCAGGTGGCGCACCCGCGCATCGCGCACCCGGGCCGAGCGGCCGCCGAACACCACCGCGATCAGGTGGTGCTTGTTGCGATTCAGGTCGACCACGATGTTGAAGCCGGAGGCGCGGATGAAGCCGGTCTTGATCCCGTCGACGCCTTTGACGCGGCCGAGCAGATGGTTGTGATTGCGCATGCTGTGGCCGTGCCACACGAAACGGCGGATCGAGAAGAAGTGGAAATACTGCGGGAACCGATCCTGCAGCGCGCGGGCGAGGATGGCCTGGTCGCGCGCGGTGGTGAGCTGACGCTGGTCCGGCAGGCCGGACGCGTTGTGGTAATTCGTGTGCGTCATGCCAAGGGCTTTGGCCTTGGCGGTCATCTCCAGGGCGAACTTGAGCTCGCTGCCGCCCAGTTCCTCGGCCACGACGACCGCGGCGTCGTTGGCCGATTTGGTGACGATGGCCTTGATGGCGTCTTCGACCTTGAGCTTGTCGCCGGGCCTCAAGCCGAGCTTGGTCGGCGCCATGGCGGAGGCATGGGCGGACACCGGCATCTCGGTGCTCATCTTGATCTTGCCCGCCGCCAGCCGCTCGAACAGCAGGTAGAGCGTCATCATCTTGGTGAGCGAGGCGGGATGGCGCGTGCTGTCGGCGTGGCTTTCCTCCAGCACCTTGCCGGAATTAGCGTCGACGACGATCGAGGACCGGGGCGGGTCGTAGCGGTAGTGGTGCCGCCGCCGGGCGTCGGCGGGACCGCTGGCGAGGGCGGTCGCGACCAGAACGATCGCCAGCCCCAAGGCGCCCCACCGCAGTTGACGCCGGACCTGGGCTCCCCCACGCAACATCAGTTCTCCCCAACCCTCTGCTAAGGCTCTGAAATCCTAAGACGCAGGCGCCAGGACTTTCACCAAGGCTTACGCCCGCCGCTATCCCCGATTCGGGGTCACCATAGCGCGACATCGCGATAAATTATGACCATAGAAGGGACGAGGTTTAGTTAGCGTTAAGGCAATGACTTGACGGGGGATTTGTCGCCGATTGTCGAACGGCGTGTCACCCGTCCAGTGCGCCGGCGGTACCCTGATCCGGGCCGGCCTGCCAAAAGTTATTGCGATGCAAAATCGGGCCTTGATGTTTTTGTGCAGTGCACTATAAATAGGCGGTATCGTTCCGGCGGGTGCCGGGATCGACGCATCAGCCTCATTGGCACCGCACAATTGGCACCGCAGTGGACGGGCCGGGAAGGGGTTTAAGATGATGAAGAATTTCGAGGACCTGCAGCAGGTCGGCAAAGAGAACGTTGATAATACGCTGAAGACCATGGGCACGCTTTCGAGCGGTGTCCAGGCTATCGCCGTGGAGATGGCCGACTACTCCAAGAAGGCTTTCGAGGACGGCAGCGCCGCGCTGGAAAAGATGTTCGGCGTCAAGTCGTTCGACAAGGCGATCGAGGTTCAGACCGAATACGCCAAGACCGCCTATGAGAGCTTCATGGCCGAGGCCTCCAAGATCGGCGAGATGTACGCGGGTCTGGCCAAGGAGACCTACAAGCCGTTCGAAGCCATCATGGGCAAGGCGAAGTAAGGCGCCGGACGCGTCGCGTAACAAGCGTCCAGCAGGAAGACAAAGCCCGGCCGCGGTGGCCGGGCTTTTGATTCTGAGCGTTTGATTTGGCGCGCGTCCAGGCGAAGAGGGCAGCGGATTGCCTATTTGGCGACCCGCAGCTTGCTTAGATTGGTGCCAATCTG
The DNA here is from genome assembly GCA_963829755.1 of uncultured Pseudomonadota bacterium. Lineage (GTDB taxonomy): Bacteria > Pseudomonadota > Alphaproteobacteria > Rhizobiales > Xanthobacteraceae > Pseudolabrys. The sequence continues at coordinate 128,994 of CAWHJV010000007.1, forward strand.
ATCGAAGGCGGCCACGATCTGGTCGGCCGAGGTCAGTAGGAAGAACTTGTCCGATGAGCTTGCGCAATTTTGCAGCAGCGTCGAGGTCGGATCGCCGCCGGTGTTGACCTGGATCGTATAGAGCGTGACGCCGGCGGCCTTGATGTTGTCGCAGGTCATCTGCTGCCGCGCGTCGATCTTGCTCTGGCTGGTGTACCATCGGTCCTGCGTGTTGAGGCCGTCGGTCAGCAGGATGATGACCTTCTGGTAGGTGTAGTCGGGGTCCTCCGCGGGCGCGGTGAACGGACCGCCGCCGGCGAGCGACAGCCAGCCCGCCTGCAGGCCGATCGCCTGGTTGGTATTGCCGCTCGCCTGCATGCTGTTGACCAGCGAATTCATTGAATTCCAATCGTAGCTCAGGCCCATGGCCGCCTTCGGGCAGGACGAATATTGCTCGGCGGCGTAGAGCGTCGCCGCGATGCTGGTGGACGGGGAGACGACGTTGGTGTCGTAGTCGCCGCTGCTCGGCCCCGCGGAGTTGCCGCGGTCGACGACACAGCCGTTCCAGGCGTTGTGGTTCTTCGACTTCCAGGTGCCGCTATAGGCCTCGCAGGTGGACTGGTCGTTGGGCGACCCGCGGCCGTAGTAGTTCTTGAAGCCGCTGCAGCTCCCGTTGTTCCGGTCCCAGTCGGTCCAGTCGATCCAGTCGGACGCATAGTTGCCCTTGCCGAGATTGACGTCCTTCACGAAGGGAACGATCGACACGTAGACGTCGCCGTCGGTGGTGGCGGCGCTCTGGAGCTGACCGAGCAGGTTTTTGGTCGCGGTCTTGAGCGCGCTCATTTTGCCGGATTGGTCCATCGACCCGGTGTTGTCGAGTACCAGCGCGACCCGCAGGCGCGACGTGCCCCACTGGGTGGTGGAGGATCCCGTGACGGTGATGGAGTTGTAGCCGATTATGCCCATGAAGGTGGTGGGCACCGACGCCGAGCCGTTGACGACCACGGTCGACCCTTTGGTGTTGCTGTAGCTCGCGCTGATGCTGATATTCTGCGCGCTCGGGCGGTTGAAGGCGGCCTTGAAATAGGCGGCGGCGTTGGTCTGCAACTGGCTGCTGGTGTCGGTCGTGGCTTCCTTGGCGAGCATCAGCGCGGTGGTATCGAGCGCGGCCTGCATGTCGGCCTTGACCGAATTGGCGCGGCTGTAATCGATGGCGGCGCCGGCGGTGGCGACGACCGGAAGCAGCAGGATGGCGAAGGTGACGGCGACGTTGCCGTCGCGCGCGCGGGCGAACGCGCGCAGCGCGTTGCGGCACTTGGCGTAACATCTGGCCCACGGGATCGACATGGCGGTTCACCGAACAGATTTGCGTTCGGCTGCCGTCTTACGCCGCGGTATTGAAAGGGTCGTTTCCGCCGATCCTGAAAGATTGAGCGAGCCGGTAAGCCAGAGTCGCCGCAAAAAGCGAAAAGATAAACTATATCAATGTGTTAACTGGTAAATCCGGATGCCCAGTCGCCGTCCGCGGCTTTTCCACTGCGGCGAGTTGTCATTAACGCCGGATTGAGACGGTCAACGCCGGGGTGAGACCGGTTATTTTGCCACCCGCAGCCGGCTGAGATCGGTGCCGATGGTGTTGAACGTGGTCACGATCTGGTCGGCTGAGGTCAGCAGGAAGAACTTGTCCGACCCGCTCGCGCAGGTCTGCAGCAATGTGGACGTGGGATCGCCGCCGGTATTGACCTGGATCGTGTAGAGCGTGACACCGGCGGCCTTGATGTTGTTGCAGGTCGCTTCCTGCCGCGCGTCGATCTTGCTCTGGTCGGTGTACCAGCGGTCCTGGGTGTTGAGACCGTCGGTGAGCAGGATGATGACCTGCTGATAGTTGTAGCCCGGGTCCTTGGCGGGCGCGTCGAACGGGCCGCCGCCGGTGAGCGACAGCCAGCCGAGCTGCAGGCCGATGGCCTGGTTGGTGTTGCCGGCCGGCCGCATGTTGGAGACGAGCGTGTTCATGGCGTCCCAGTCCGCGCTCAGCCCCATGGCGGGCTGCGGGCAGGACGAATATTGCTCGGCGGTGTAGAGCGTCGCCGCGATGCTGGTGGTGGGGGCGATCACGTTGGTGTCGTAGTCGCCGGTATCCGGACCGGTGGTGTTGCCGCGGTCGTCGACGCAGCCGTTCCAATACTGATGGTCCATCGCCGTCCAGGCACCGCCGTAGGCGAGACAGCTCGATTGATTCCTGGGAGAGCCCCAGTAAGGGTAATTGGAATAGCCGCTACACGATCCGTTGGCGGCGTCCCATTCGGACCAGTCGATCCAGTTCGACCGGTAGTTGGCGGCGCCGAGGCTGACGTCTTTCACGAACGGCACGATCGAGACATAGACGTCGCCGGCGGTGGTGACGGCGGTCTTGAGCTGGCTCAGCATGTTCGCGGTCGCGGTCTTGAGAGCGTCCATCTTGCCGGACGAAGCCATCGAGCCGGTATTGTCGAGCACCAGCGCGACGCGCAGGCGCGTCGTGCCCCATTGCGCCGTGGACGAGCCGCGGATGGTGACGGTGTCGTAGCCGAACGCCTGCATGAAATCGGTCGGCACGTCCACCGAACCGTTCAGCACCAGCATCGAGCCGTTGGCATCGGAGTAGTTTGCGCTGAGCGCGACGTTCTCGGCGCCGCGCGGATTGAAGATGGCCTTGAAATAGCCGAGCGCCTTGGTCTGCAGTTCGTCGACCGTGTCGGACGCCGCCTCCTTCGACAGCATCAGGACCGTGGAGTTGAGCGCGGCCTGCATGTCCGCCTTCACCGTATTGGCGCGGCTGTAATCGACCGCGGCGCCGACCGAGGCGATGATCGGCAGCGTCGCCAGGGCGAAGGTGACGGCGACGTTGCCGCCGCGCGCGCGGGCGAAGCGTTGCAGCGTGCGGCGAAACTTGCTCCGGATCGTAGCCATGTTGGCGCACCGAATTCGATTGAACCCGGATGCGCTGATAGGGAGGGGCGCATGAAGCGAAGGTGTGCCAATTCGTTAAGATGCCGCGGACGCCGCTAAGGCTGGCCGCGCCGTCGGCGCGCCATGCGCGGGCAATGGCGGGTTTCGAGAGTTAACGAACCACAGGGGCGTGGCCGTGGTATTGCGTAGGGGCTTGTTAACGCGCGGTCGCGGCCTTCGCTTGAACAAGCATCAATCCGGGCTCGAACACGCTTCAATTTGAAGATCAAGTTGATCGTTCGCGCCCGGCCGGCTGGCGACGCTTATTTCGCCACCCGTAGCTTGGTCAGTTCGCTGCCGATCGAGGTGAAGGCGCCCGCGATGTCGCTCGACTTGGTCAGCAGGTAGAACTTGTTTGACGAGCTCGCGCAGTTCTCCAGCAGCGTGGATTTCGGGTCGCCGCCGGTGTCGACCTGGATGGTGTAGATGGTGACCCCGGCCGCCTTGATGTTGGCGCAGGTCCCGGACCCGTTGCCGTTCTGAACCATGCGGTTGTCGACGGGCGTCTGGGAGTTGTACCAGCGGTCCTCGGTGTTGAGACCGTCCGACAGCAGGATGATGATGTTCTTGTACTCGTAGCTGGAATCGGTCGCCGGCACGGAAAGGGGACCGCCACCGACCAGCGACTGCCAGCCCCAGACCAGGCCGATCGGCTGGTTGGTACTGCCGTTGGGAGTCATGGAGTCGATGAGGCTGTTCATCGACGTCCAGTTGTAGTTCAGGCCCATCATTTGGACCGGGCAAGCGTCGTACTGTTCGGTCGGCCAGAGCGAATTTGTCGTGCCGTCCGGCGCGGTCACGACCTGATCCCAGTCTGAGTTGCCGGGCGCGTTCGACGGACCGCGGTCGGTGATGCAGCCGTGCCAGGTGTTGTGGTTGGCGGCCGAGCAGCTGTTGCCGCCGCTGCCATGACCCCAGCCGCCCCAGCCGCCCCAGCCATAGCTCGAGCCATGGCTCGAGCCGCCCCAGCCGCCCCAGCCGCCACCGCCGGAGCAGCTCTGATTGTTCGAATTCCAGTCGGTCCAATCGAGCCAGTTCGCATTGTAGTTGGTCGATCCGACATTGACGTCCTTGGCGAACGGGATGATCGAGACGTAGACGTCGCCGTCGTTGTTGGCGGCCGCCTTCAACTGCGTGAGCAGGCTCTTGGTCGCCGACTTGAGCGCCGACATCTTGCCGTCCTGCCCCATCGAGCCGGTGTTGTCGAGCACCAGCGCCACGCGCAGCTTGGTCGTGCCCCAAGTGGTGGTGGAGGAGCCGTTGATGGTGATGTAGTCGTAGCCCAGCGCGGACATGAACGCGGTCGGCACTTGGGCCGAGCCGTCCACGACGACCTTGGTCGGCGAGGCGGTATAGGTCGCGCTCAGCGAGATATTGGTGGCGTTGGGGGCGTCGAAGATCGCCTTGAAGTAGTCCGAAGCTTTGACCTGTATTTCCGCGTCGGTATGGGTGGGCGCGTATTTCGCCAGCATCAGCGCGGTGGAATCGAGTGCGGCCTGCAGGTCGGCCTTGGCCTGGTTCGCGGAGCTGTAATCGACCGCGGCGCCGACGAAGCCGATGATGGGGAGGGTGGCCAGCGCGAAGGTAATGGCCACGTTGCCCCTGCGGTCGCGCTTGAAGCGGCGCAGCAGGCGGCTCATCGATGATCGGAGTTGTTCCAACATGGGTGCGGTCCACGCGCTATCTGGGCGTGGGGAACCCTAGGTGTGTGCCGTAAAGGGTGAGTAAAATTGGAACTATAAACTAGGCGCTTCGGCAGCCAAAATGTCGCAATCGGCGCGCATCATTAATGAAGCGCCAATTGCATCGATAAAATTTGAATGAACGCGCGCGAAAAGCCGGCCGGCCTCAGTGGGCGAGACGCAGATTGGTAAGCGCCGTGCCGATCTGGTTGAAGGTGCTGACGATCGCGTCCGCCGAGGTCAGCAGGAAGAACTTGTTGGACGAACTGGCGCAGTTTTGCAGCAGCGTCGAGGTCGGATCGCCGCCGGTGTTGACCTGCACGGTATAGATCGTGATGCCGGCGGCCTTGATATTGTCGCAGGTGGTCTGTTCGCGCGCGTCGATCTGGGACGCCCACCAATACCAGCGGTCCTGCGTGTTGAGGCCGTCGGTCAAAAGGATGATCACCTGGCTGTATTTATAGTTGGGGTCCTTGGCTGGAACGGTGAAGGGTGACTGCGTCAACGTCTGCCAGCCGACCTGCAGGCCGATCGCCTGGTTGGTGTTGCCCGCCGGCTGCATGGCGGTGATCTTGTTGGCGAGCACGGTCCAGTCGTTGCTCAGCCCCATGGTGGCCTCGGGGCACGACGAATATTGCTCGGCCGGATAGAGCGTGCCGCCGGCGAGCGGGGCGTCGTTGGTCGTGTCGTAGTTCTGATCGCGGTCGGTGATGCAGCCATTCCAGGTACTGTGACCGGCCGGCGTCCAGGTGCCGCCATTGTTTTCGCATTGGCTCTGGTCGTGACCCCAGGCGTCTTTGCAGCTTCCGTTCTGCGCGTCCCACAAATCCCAGCGCAGCCAGGACTGTGAGGCGTTGGCGGGATCGAGATTGACGTCCTTGTTGAATGGGATGACCGACACGTAGACGTCGGCGGGATCGCTGGCGGCTTTCTGGAGCTGGGCGAGCAGGTTCTGCGCCGCTGTCTTGAGCGCGGTCATCTTGCTGTCCTGGGCCATCGAGCCGGTGTTATCGAGCACAAGCGCGACGCGCAGCCGCGTGTTGCCCCATTCCGAGGTCGACGTCGTCTTGACCGCGACCTGGTCGTAGCCAAAGATGTTCATGAAATCGGTCTTGACGTTCGCGGTCGCGTCGAGGACGACCTTGGAGCCGCCGGTCGACGTATAGGTGGCCGAAACGGCGGGGTCGATCAGGTCCTTGCTGGTGAGCAGGGCGTTGAAATAGCTGCTCGCCGCGCTCTGCAACTCGCTCGCCGTTTGCGAGGCCGCGGTTTTCGACAGCATCAGCGCCGTGGAATCGAGGGCGGTTTGCATCGAGGTGCGGGCGTCGTTGATGCGGCTGAAATCGACCGCCACCCCGACCGAGGCCAGGAGCGGGAGGATGGTCAGCGCCAGCAGGGGGGCGATGCCGCCCCGGGTATCCCGAAGAAAATGGCAAATCATATTGGCCGGCCCAGCTATGCGGAAAACCGCGATCCGTAGAGTTCCGGACCTTGCCGGGCGCCCCCTTGAGATATCGTCACGGGAACGCCCCGAATTTGGGGTAAATTAACCTCGGTTCATCGGCTGGTGGGTTGTAGTCGATTAACCAGTGGCTATCTGCTGTAATGGGCTTGTGCCGGCCGCTCCGGCGGCCGACGCGGGAACCGGGTTTGTCCCAGTTGGGACGTAAATTGCCGGGTTGGAATGGCGGGGTCGGGCTTATTAATATGGCGGCGTCGTCCGCCGGCGCGGTCGACGGTCCCGAAGCTCAGCGGGGACCGGCGTTGAAAACGAGAGCGGACACGAGAGCCAAGACGAGAGCCAAGACGCGAACCCAAGACGGGAACCCAAGACCGGAGCCGGATCGACGTCGCGAATACGGAAAATGCCTCGGCCAAGATCCACAAGACCCACAAGGCCCATGAATAGCGCCACGGAATATTCGCCGCTTTACGTCGCCGCCGCTCGACGCCCGCGCGGCATGGCGGACGACGACCGCAACAAGCGCAAGGGCGATCCGGGTGCGCCCGGCACCGCCGTCATCACCAAAACCAAGCCGCAGACCAAGCGGCCCAATATGTATCGCGTGCTGATCCTCAACGACGATTACACGCCCATGGAGTTCGTCGTTCACATTCTGGAACGGTTCTTCGGTAAGGACCACGAGGCGGCCATGCGAATTATGTTGCATGTGCACCACCATGGCATCGGGGAGTGCGGCATCTATACTTATGAGGTAGCGGAGACCAAAGTGACGCAGGTGATGGACTTTGCCCGCAAACATCAGCATCCTCTGCAATGCGTGATGGAAAAGAAATGAACGCTGGGGAGCGTCCAATACACGTCCAATACAAATGAAAGCGGGACACTAAATGCCGACATTCTCGCGCAGCCTCGAACAATCGCTTCACCGCGCCTTGGCGCTCGCCAACGAGCGCCACCACGAATACGCGACGCTGGAGCATCTTCTGCTGGCGCTGATCGACGATCAGGACGCCTCCGCCGTAATGCGGGCCTGCAACGTCGATCTCGACAAGCTGCGGCGCAGCCTGGTCGCCTATCTGGAATCCGAGCTGGAGAACCTGATCACCGACGGGGCGGAAGATTCGAAGCCCACCGCCGGGTTCCAGCGCGTGATCCAGCGCGCGGTGATCCACGTGCAGTCGTCGGGCCGCGAGGAAGTCACGGGCGCCAACGTGCTGGTGGCGATCTTCGCCGAGCGCGAGAGCCATGCGGCGTACTTCCTGCAGGAGCAGGACATGACCCGCTACGACGCGGTCAACTACATCAGCCACGGCATTGCCAAGCGGCCGGGCCTGTCGGAGGCGCGCCCGGTGCGTGGCGCGGAAGAAGAGGCCGACACCAAGACCGGCGACGAGCCGAAGAAGAAGGGCGACGCGCTCGAGGCCTACTGCGTCAACCTCAACAAGAAAGCCAAGGACGGCAAGATCGATCCGCTGATCGGCCGCGGCTCCGAGATCAACCGCACGGTCCAGGTGCTGTGCCGCCGGCAGAAAAACAATCCGCTGCTGGTGGGCGAGGCCGGCGTCGGCAAGACCGCGATCGCGGAAGGGCTCGCGCGCCGCATCGTCAACGGCGAGGTGCCCGACGTGCTGAAGGGCGCGACCGTGTTCGCGCTCGACATGGGTACGCTGCTCGCCGGCACGCGTTACCGCGGCGATTTCGAGGAGCGGCTGAAGCAGGTGATCAAGGAGATCGAGGCCTATCCGGGCGCGATCATGTTCATCGACGAGATCCACACGGTGATCGGCGCCGGCGCCACCTCCGGCGGCGCCATGGACGCGTCGAACCTGCTCAAGCCGGCGCTGGCGTCAGGCACCATCCGCTGCATCGGCTCGACCACCTACAAGGAATACCGCCAGTATTTCGAGAAGGACCGCGCGCTGGTGCGGCGCTTCCAGAAGATCGACGTCAACGAGCCGACCGAATACGACGCCATCGAGATTCTCAAAGGTCTGAAGCCCTACTTCGAGGAGTACCACAAGCTCAAGTACACCAACGACGCCATCAAGGCGGCGGTGGAGCTGTCGGCGCGCTACATCCACGACCGCAAGCTGCCGGACAAGGCGATCGATGTGATCGACGAGTTGGGCGCGGCACAGATGCTGCTGCCCGAGAGCCGGCGCAAGAAGACCATCGGCGTCAAGGAGATCGAGACCACCATCTCGACCATGGCCCGCATCCCGCCCAAGACCGTGTCGAAGGACGATGCCGAGGTGCTGCAGCATCTCGAGAACACGCTGAAGACGGTGGTCTACGGTCAGAACAAGGCGATCGAGTCGCTGTCGGCCTCGATCAAGCTCGCCCGCGCCGGCTTGCGCGAGCCGGAAAAGCCGATCGGCTGCTATCTGTTCTCCGGCCCGACCGGCGTCGGCAAGACCGAGGTGGCTAAGCAACTGGCGGCGTCGCTCGGCGTCGAGCTCATCCGCTTCGACATGTCGGAGTACATGGAGCGGCACACGGTGTCGCGCCTGATCGGCGCGCCTCCGGGCTATGTCGGCTTCGACCAGGGCGGCCTGCTCACTGACGGTGTCGACCAGCATCCGCACTGCGTGCTGTTGCTCGATGAGATCGAGAAGGCGCATCCGGACCTGTTCAACGTGCTGCTGCAGGTGATGGACCACGGCAAGCTGACCGACCACAACGGCAAGTCGGTCGACTTCCGCAACGTCATCCTGATCATGACCACCAATGCCGGCGCCGCCGACATGGCCAAGTCCGCCTACGGTTTCACCCGCACCAAGCGGGAGGGCGACGACCAGGAAGCCATCACCAAGATGTTCACGCCTGAGTTCCGCAACCGGCTCGACTCCATCGTCACCTTCGCGCATCTGTCGCAGGACATCATCAAGCAGGTGGTTGAGAAGTTCGTGCTGCAGCTCGAGGCCCAGCTCGGCGACCGCAACGTCACCATCGAGCTGTCGGACGAGGCGAGCCGCTGGCTGATCGCCAACGGCTACGACGAGCTGATGGGCGCGCGGCCGATGGCCCGCGTGATCCAGGAGCACATCAAGAAGCCGCTTGCCGACGAGGTGCTGTTCGGCCACTTGAAGAGCGGCGGCCACGTGCGCGTGATCGTCGACCAGGACGAGCACGGCCGCGACAAGATCGGATTCGAGTTCCTGGAAGGACCGATCACGCCCAAGCCGGAAAAGCTGCCCAAGCCGAAGGCCAAGCGCCGCTCGCCGCGCCCGCGTCCGCCCAAATCGGACAATAAGGCTGACAAGGGCGACAAAGGCGACAAGGGTGGCGACGACGGCGGCAAGCGCTCCTCGGTGCCCAAGGTGCCGCTGATCAAGGCTTAAAGGGCTTCGGGACAAGATCGATGCAAGGCCGGGCCGTCGTGCCCGGCCTTCGCCGTTTGCGGCGGGCGCATGCAGGCCCTGCGGCTGGCGGCGGTTGCGCCGGGGCGGGTGCTGTGGGACAGGTGGAACGCCCGCTCATGTCGACCCCCGCAACATTCGATTCCACTTCGGCCGCCTTTTTCGGAGGTGTGAAATCCGCGTGGACATCGGTGTTCGTGCTGGTGCTGCTCGGCACCTACACCGGCATCGGCGCGCTGGCGCACGGTTACGGGTTCTCCGCGTGGTGGATGGCGGCCTCGACCGTGCTGGTGTGGGCGGCGCCGGCGCAGGTGATCCTGATCTCGGCGCTGGGGACCGGGGGCACGCTCATCGGCACGGCGATCGCGGTGTCGTTGAGCTCGATCCGCATGTTCCCGATGGTGGTGGCGCTGCTGCCGCTGTTGCGCGGCAAGGACGAGGAAAAGAGGACGCGCACGCGCGACCTGCTGCTGCCGGCCCATTTCACCTCCGTCAGCATGTGGGTGGAGTCGCTCAGGCTGCTGCCGGCGATGCCGCAGGGGCCGCGTCTCGCGTTCTGCAATGGGCTGTCGGTCGGCTACATGGGGACCGCCGTGACGGCGGGCTTCGTCGGCTTCTATCTCGCCGCCGGGCTGCCGCCGCTTGCCGCCGGGGCGCTACTGTTCCTGACGCCGGTGTCATTTCTCTGCTCGACCGCGCGCAACGCCAATCAGTTGGTGGACCGGTTGGCGCTGGCGCTGGGGCTCGCCGTCGAGCCGGTCGTCACGCATTTCCACCTCAGCCTCGATTTGTTGTGGACGGGCGTCGGCGCCGGTACTCTCGCTTACGCGGTCCATCAATTCCGCGAGGCGCGCCGATGAGCACCGCCGCGCCCGGGCGCTACAACGGCTCTGCGGCCGCCTTCGTGGGGGGTCTCAAGGCGCCATTTGGCACGGTGTTCGTCCTGGTGATGGCCGGCACGTTCATCGGCATAGGCGCGCTCGCCCACGGCTACGGCTTCTCGGTCTGGTGGCTGACGGTCTCGACCGTGGTGGTGTGGGCGGGGCCGGCGCAGATCATCCTGATCGCCGCGCTGGGCAGCGGCGGGTCGATGATCGACGCGGCGATCGCCGTCTCCCTGAGCGGGGTGCGGCTGTTCCCCATGGTGGTGTCGGTGCTGCCGCTGCTGCGCGGAAAGAATACGCGCACCCGCGATCTGCTGCTGCCGAGCCATTTCATGGCCGTCACCACCTGGGTGGAGTCGCTGCGCCTGCTGCCCCAGCTGCCGCAAGAGCAGCGCGTTCCCTTCTGCAACGGGATGGGCTTCGGCTACATGGCCACCAGCGTGGTGGCCGGTCTCGCTGGCTTCTACCTCGCTGCGGGTCTGCCGCCGCTCGCGGCCGGCGGGCTCCTGTTCCTGACGCCGATGGCGTTCCTGTGCATGACCACGCGCGGCGCGCGGGCGTTGCTCGAGCGTCTGGCGCTGGCGCTGGGCCTCGCCGTCGAGCCGACGCTGACGCATTTTCATGTCGGCCTCGACTTGATGTGGACCGGGGTCGGGGCCGGCTCGTTTGCTTATCTCGTCCACCGCCTGCGCGAGGCCAGCCGATGAACCCCACCCTGAACGACTTGTGGCCCTATCTGGTGCTGGTGCTGGTTGGCTTCCTGCCCAACGAGGTATGGCGGGCGCTCGGGCTGGTGCTGGCGCGCGGCCTGAACGAGCGGTCCGAGATCGTGGTGTGGTCGCGGGCGGTGGCGACAGCGATCCTGGCCGGCGTCATCGCCAAGCTGATCGTGTTTGCGAGCGGCGACCTCGCCGACATTCCGCTCAGCCTTCGGGTGGGGGCGGCGGCCTGCGGCTTCGTCGCCTTCCTGGCGGTCAAACGCTCGGTGTTCGTGGGCGTGGCGGTGGGCGAGGTGGTGCTGATTGCCGGCGGCTACTGGCTGATGCACTAGTGCCCCGCTTCCGAAGTTCGTGATACGTCGCAGCAGTCTGTGATACGAACTTCGGAAGCAAAGGGGCACTAGCAAGTCTATGATTCTAGTGCCGCTTTCGATTTGAAGTTCCTGAATGAGGTTGCGGCAAATGGCGCAGGAACTTCAAATCGGCGGCACTAGGGAGCCAGCGCACGGGATCGACCCCTTCATGCCTCCCCAACATCTTGTTTGCGCATAATCTCATCCGAAAACCGGTTGCCATCCCGGATCAAGCCCGTGACATGCTTTTCGGGATCATGCGCTCGCCAGCGCGGCGGCGAGCTGCTTGGCCTGCTCGGCGAGCAGTTCCGGTTTTTCCTTTTCGCTCGCCGGCGGCTTCATCGGCACGCCCGCCTTGCGCGGTATGACGTGGACGTGCAGGTGGAACACCACCTGGCCGCCAGCGCCCTCGTTGAACTGCTGCATGGTGATGCCGTCGGCGTCGAACGCCTTCATACCCGCGTTGGCGATCTTCTGCGCGGTCTTGATGACGGCGGCAAGGTCGTCGGGGCCGACGTCGAGCAGATTGCGGGCCGGCGCCTTCGGCAGGATCAGCGTGTGGCCGGGCGCGCGCGGCATGATATCGAGAAAGGCGAAGGTCTTGTCGTCCTCATAGACCTTGTAGCAGGGCAACTCGCCGCGCAGAATCTTGGCGAAGATGTTGTTGGGATCGTAGCTCGGCATTGGTTCAGTCCCCGAATTTCAGCGCGTCCGCAATGACAACACCATATCACTCCTGCTCGATCAAATCCTTGCGGAAGGGGGCGTAGCCCGCAAGCTCCTCGCCGGCCGCCTCCACATAGGCGCGCTCGCGCGTCAGGTACTCGTCGATCGCCCGGCGCAAGCTCGGATTGGCGATGAAATGGGCGGAATAGGTGATCGACGGCAGGTAGCCGCGCGCCAGTTTGTGCTCGCCCTGCGCCCCGGCCTCGACGCGCTTGAGCTTGTTCTGGATGGCGAAATCCATGGCCTGGTAATAGCAAAGCTCGAAATGCAGGAAGGGGTGGTGTTCGATGGCGCCCCAGTTGCGGCCGTAGAGCGTGTCGGCGCCGATGAAGTTGATGGCGCCGGCGATCCAGCGTCCGGCGCGCTTGGCCATCACCAGCAGGATGCGGTCGGCCATCGTCTCGCCGACGATGGAGAAGAACTCGCGGGTGAGGTACGGCCGGCCCCATTTGCGCGCGCCGGTGTCCATGTAGAATTCGAAGAAGGCGTCCCAGACGTCTTGGGTCAGATCGCGTCCGGTCAGCCAATGCGTCGTGACACCGTTGGCGAGCGCGTCCTTGCGCTCGCGGCGGATGGCCTTGCGCTTGCGCGACGCGAGGCGGCCGAGGAAATCGTCGAAGTCCGCGTAGCCCGGGTTCTCCCAGTGAAACTGTTGGTCGGTGCGCTGCAGGAAGCCGCGGTTGCCCAGCGCGCTCCATTCGGCCTCGGTCAGGAAGGTGACGTGCGCCGACGACAGGTCGTTGTTCGTGGTGATCTCGGCCAGCGCTTGCGCCAGCCCCCCGCGCACCGCGTCGGCGAGCTCGCCCGGCCGGGCCAAGAGGCGGGGGCCGGTGACCGGCGTGAACGGCACCGCCACCTGGAGCTTGGGGTAATAGTCGCCGCCGGCGCGCTCGAAGGCGTCGGCCCAGCCTTGGTCGAAGACGTATTCGCCGCGCGAATGGCTCTTCACGTAGCAGGGGGCGGCGCCGACCAGGGCGCCGCTCGCGTCTTCGGCGAGCAGATGGCGCGGCTGCCAGCCGGTGCGGTCACCAACCGAATCCGATTGTTCAAGAGATGACAGAAACTCGTGCGAAACGAATGGGTTCTCCAGATATCCTCGTGTTGATTCTAATGGGGATAACGCCGCCATCCAGTCACCGCCAGGCACGCCCGCCGCGCAGGCGTTCCAGTCGGCCGCCGCCACCTCGGCGAGGGATTGGATAATGCGGACCCGCAGTTCGACTTCGCTCATGGCGCAAGCCTACCCCGACTCTGCGGCCGAAATCGCGTGCGCCATGGAAATCACCGTCCGGGGCAGACGATCTTGTCGTAGCCGGTCGGGTTGCCCCACCTGTCGTATTCCGTCTCGGTGTGGCAACCGTAGGGAATGCGGAAGCAGCCGCCGGGCCGGCAGGCGATGATGCGGCCGTCGTAGCGCCGCGTGCGCTTGTTCTGCGCCACCGGCAGGGGCGCCGGCTGCCAGCCGGACGTTTGCACGACGCCTTGCGCGGCGGCCGGGACGGGGGCGGCGATCAGGGCGAGCGCCAGGGCCGCAACCAAAGCGGCAACGAACGGCAGAGCGGAATGGGCGGTTCTCGGCATGGTCGGCTCCCGTCGAAACCGTGGCACCTGGGTTCAATATGGGAACGGCGATCGTCATTGGAAGCCTGCGCGGAACCCTTCGAAAATCATCTGGTCGGCGTAGCGGACGGCGCGCCGGCGGTCGTCATCGTCGCGCACGGTCCAGGTGAGCAGCGGCAGCCCGAACAGGTTGCGCGCCACCCACGGCGCCGGCGCCGGCAAGTCCCTGACGGCATAGGCCACAAACTGCGGGCGCGTCCGTGGCGCATGCAACAGGTGCGCCAACAGGAATTTCTGGAAGCGCGTCGCTGCGGCCCATTCGGGGTGGTCGTAGCGCCGCTCGGCGACGATGCCGCGGGGAAGCGCCGGGGCATGGCGCGAGAGCCAGGCGATCGGCGCCGGATCGAACGACATCAGCGCCGCCGGACCTTGTTGATACCGCGCCAGCACCGCCGCCGCGCGGGCCACCAGCCGCAGGTCGCCGTCGAAGCGGCTCTTGATCTCGATCAGCAGCGGCACGCGGCCGGCGACCAGATCGCACAGTTCGCTTAACGTCAGGATGCGATCTTCGCTTTGCTTGAAGCGCACCGCCTGGATCGCCGCCGCGCTCATGGCGGCCAGCGCGCCATCGCCCTCGGTCAGCCGGCCCAGCGCATCGTCGTGATGCACCATGGCCTCGCCGTCGGCGCTCACCTGCACGTCGCATTCGATGCCGCAGCCGGCGTCAATCGCGGCGGAAAAGGCGGTGGCGGTGTTCTCGATCACGCCCGCCGCCGCTTCGTGCAGCCCGCGATGGGCGATCGGACGCGCAGTCAGCCATTTTAGATTGCGCATGATCTTATCCGAAAACCGGACCCCATCCCCGTTCGCGCCGGGGACAGGCTTTTCTTGATCATGCGCGAGAGCGCCATGTCAGATCACGCCACTTCAAACAGGCCCTCGACTTCGACGGCGGCGTCCGCCGGCAGCGCCGCCACGCCGACGGTGGCGCGGGCATGGCGGCCCTTGTCGCCGAACACCTCCACCATCAGGTCGGAGGCGCCGTTCATCACCTTGGCGCCGTCGGTGAAGCCGGGCGCCGAATTGATGAAGCCGCCGAGGCGCACGACGCGCACCACCTTGTCGAGGTCGCCGAGCGCGGCCTTGACCTGGGCGAGGAGGTTGATGGCGCAGGCGCGCGCGGCCTGCTGCCCGTCTTCGATCGACACCGGCCCGCCGAGCTGGCCCTTCGCCACCAGCTTGCCGTCGGCGCCGAGGCAGATCTGGCCGGAGACCACGAGCTGGTTGCCGGTCCTGACGGCGGGCACGTAATTGGCGATGGGGCTCGCCGGCGTCGGCAGCGTGATACCCAGCTTGGCGAGCGCCTGTTCAACGTTTCCGGCCATGACCATCCTCTCCTGCGTTCGGCGGCTATTTCGTGCTTGTATTATTCCGTGCTTGTCTTGGCCGATCCCCAGCCGGGGCGCAACCGCGGTTGGCGGCTGGGCAGGGGGCCTCTATCTTGCCGCTATCGTCAGTTCCTGCTGCGGCCGATAGCGTCCGCTCCCGCGTTCCCGAAAGGCCCGTCGCATGAACCTCACCGCCCTCGGCAAACGGCTGCTGCCGGCCGCGCTGGCGCTTGCTCTTCTGCCCGCTGGTGCGCGGGCGTTTGCCGCCCCGCTCGCCGGCCCGGCGCTGGACAACGCGGCCGGCGCGGCGGTTCTGGCGCCGCACCGGGCGATCTACGATCTCTCGCTGGTGAACGCGCGCGGCACCCGCGGCATCGATGGGGTGGCGGGCCGCATCCTCTACGACTTTTCCGGTAACGCCTGCGCGGGCTACACGCTCGATTTCCGTCAGGTTTCCGACATGGAATCGAGCGAGGGCCGCAGCGTGGTGAGCGACATGCGCTCCCTGACCTGGGAGGGCGGCAAGGCGCGGGCCTACCGCTTCAGCACCACCAACAACCTCAACGGCCTGCGCGCCACCCATGTGGACGGCGACGCCGTGCGCCGCGACGACGCGGTGCGGGTGCGGCTGAAGAAGCCGGCGCGGCATGCCTTTTCCGCGCCGCCCGGCACGGTCTTCCCGACCGAGCACGTGCGGCGCATCATCGACGCCGCGCGCGCGGGCAAGACCATCCTGTCGTTTCCGGTCTATGACGGCTCCGACTCCGGGCTGAAGGTCTTCGACACGCTGACGGTGATTGGGCGCGAGATTCCGCCGGGCGCCAAGCCGCCGCACGACGCGGCGGCGGGCGTGCCGGCGCTGGCCGGGCTCGCGCGCTGGCCGGTGACCGTCAGCTATTTCGCGCGCGAAAGCGCCGCCAAGCAGCAGACCCACGAGCAGCAGCCCACTTACGCGATTTCGTTCGAGCTTTACGAGAACGGCATTTCGCGCGCGCTGCTGCTGTACTATTCGGACTTCACCTTGCGCGGAAAGATGACCGCGCTGACGCTGAAGAAGCCGAAGCCGTGCAAGTGAGGGAAGCAAAGTTTCGCATCCTTTCCTCTCAAGCTGAGGAGCGCACGATGTGTGCGTCATCGCAAGGCGGCTATAGCCGATTTGCGCATTTTCAAGTCCGATCTCGGGTAAACCCAAGATCGGTGCATGAGGCCTGCCGCCTTCATCCTTCGTGACGCGTCGCTAATGCGACGCTCCTCAGGATGAGGCGGAGTGAGGCACAGCTCCGCCGCCCGTGTTCTTTATCGGGCGCCGGGTTCGCCCGTATTCCCCTTGTCTCTTCCCCCTCTCGAAACGTGAGAGGGGATGGCGCGCCGATCGGCGCAGCCATTTCTTATGGTCACGCCTTCTTATCGAAGGCGTGGCGCCTCTCGGCGCGCCACAGGCGGCTTTTCTGTCCCTGGCGCCGTGCTTCCGGGAAGGAACGGGACCGAGCCGGCCCCTTCATCCGGGTGGCTTCCGCCGCCCTTCGTCCCCGCCGCGTGCAGCCATCGAAGGCAGCCGGTCATAATGCCGGCGGACGGCTGGCCAGGGCCTCCCGGGGACGGGGTTACGAATCCCGCCCGCGGGCGCCGCATCGCCGATGTCGGGTTACCCCGATATCGGCCCCGTTAAGGCGGCTCCATCATCGTGACGTCTCGCGACGACGCCCCTCAGTCGAGCCGGACGCGTGAGATGATAAGGGCGCCGGAGCGCGCGGGGATAAGTTTTTTGGCTGAGCGTTTTCAGTGGGTTGGCTCGCAGCCCTACTCATCCTCCAGCGCCAGCCCGCGGATCACCGCGCCCTTGCCGAACTTGGCGCGCAGGGCATCGACGGCGTGCTCGGCTTGCGCCGAGCGGCGGTCGAGGAAGTCGGCGAGATCGTCGTCGCCGGTGGCTTCCACGAGCTGGCTGACGCCGATGCCGAGCAGGCGATAGCGCGTCGCGCCGACCTCGCGCGCCAGCAGATCGTGGCCGGCGGCGTAGATGCGCGCTGCAAGCTGCGTCGGCGCGCTTAAAGATCGCGCGCGGGTGCGGGTCTTGAAGTCGGCGCTCTTGAGCTTGAGCGTGACGGTTGAGCCGGCGAGCGAGGCCGCCTTCAGCCGCGCGGACACCTTTTCGGTCAGCTCCCACAGCGTCTGCTCGAGCGGGCGCAACGCGCCGATGTCTTGGTTGAAAGTCGTCTCCGCCGAAATGCTCTTGGTCTCGCGTGTCGCGTCGACCTTGCGCGCGTCGATGCCGCGCGCGAGCCGCCACAGCCTTTGCCCTTCCTCGCCGTAGCGGCGCATGAGCGTGACTTCGTCGGCGCGCTGCAGGTCGGCGATCAGGCGGTAGCCGTCGCGGGTGAGCTTGGCGGCGGTGACCGCGCCGACGCCGTAAATGAAGCCGACCGGCCTGGGGGCGAGGAAGGTGGGCGCTTCTTCGGCGGACAGCACGGCAAAGCCGCGCGGCTTGTCGAGGTCGGAGGCGATCTTGGCGAGGAACTTGTTGGCGGACAGGCCGACCGAGACGGTAATGCCGAGATCGCGTTCGACTTGCGCCGCGAAACGCGCCAGCACGCGTGCCGCGCTCATGCCGTGCAGGCGCTCGGTGCCGGTCAAGTCGAGGAAGGCCTCATCGATGGAGAGCGGCTCGACCAGGGGCGTCAGGTCGAACATGCGCTGGCGCACCTGGCGGCCGACCTCGGCGTATTTCGCCATGTTCGGCTTGATGACGGTGGCGTCCGGGCATTTGCGCATGGCCTCGAACATGGGCATGGCCGAGCGCACGCCGTAGGTGCGCGCGATATAGCAGCAGGTCGAGACCACGCCGCGCTTTCCCCCGCCGACGATCAGCGGCTTGTCGAGGAGGGACGGGTCGTCGCGCTTCTCGATGGTGGCGTAGAAGGCGTCGCAGTCGACATGACCAATGGTGAGCGCGTTGACCTGCCGATGTCGCACCAGGCGCGGCGAACGGCAGGCGGGACAGCGCGTTGCCGCTTCGGGCGCGTCGGCCAGGCAATCGCGGCAGAAGCTCACGGCATCTCGCGCTCCCAGTCGCCGCCGCCGCCGAGCACGTGGCGCGCCTGCGACACGGTCACGGGGTCGTGGTCGGTTTCGCGGGCGAAATCGGTCAAAAGCCGCTCGTCGCCGGCGAGATAATCGAGCACGCCGGCCAGGAATTCGGGCTCGCGCGCGGCGGCGCGAATCTCGGCCGGGCCGATGCCGGTGACGCTCAAGAATCGCCCGAGCCGCTCGGGCTCCCCGGCGATGAAGCTAAGCGCCTGAATTGCAACGGTTTCGGCGGCCTCGCGGGCGGTGGTGTCGCGGTCTTTCATGGGTCGGGTTTGCGTTTTCCTAACAAATCGGCACTAGGGTCGCCCCCATCATGCCCGAGCGCGCGGCGGCTGGCGACGGCGGCGCAGCGCGGCGGGGTGGCGATTGGGGACAACCGGGAACCGGGGCGGGAAACAGGAATGCCGAAGACCGTCCTGATCGTGGAGGACAACGAGCTCAACATGAAGCTCTTCCACGATCTCTTGGAAGCACACGGTTACCAGACCGTCGGCACGCGTAACGGGACCGAAGCGCTGGATCTCGCGCGCCAGTACCGGCCCGACCTGATCCTGATGGATATCCAACTGCCGGAGGTGTCCGGTCTCGAAGTGACGAAATGGCTGAAGGACGACGCCGAGCTGAAGTCGATCCCCGTGGTGGCGGTCACCGCCTTCGCGATGAAGGGCGACGAGGAGCGCATCCGCGAGGGCGGCTGCGAGGCGTATCTGTCGAAACCGATCTCGGTCGCCAAGTTCATCGAGACCATCCGCCATTTTCTCGGCAACCCGTAATGCTGAATTGAAACGGTGAATTGAAATGTCCGCCCGTATCCTTGTCGTCGATGACGTGCCCGCCAACGTCAAGCTGCTGGAAGCGCGGCTGTCGGCGGAGTATTTCGACGTCGCCACCGCTTACAGCGGCTCCGAGGCGCTGGCCATGGCCGAGCGCGCGGAATGCGACATCGTGCTGCTCGACGTGATGATGCCGGACATGGACGGCTTCGAGGTGTGCCGGCGGCTGAAGGCGAACCCGGCGACCCACCACATCCCGGTGGTGATGGTGACCGCGCTCGACCAGCCCTCCGACCGGGTCAAGGGCCTGGAAGCCGGCGCCGACGATTTCCTCACCAAGCCGGTCAGCGACGTGGCGCTGATCTCGCGCGTTCGTTCGCTCTCCCGGCTCAAGATGGTGACCGACGAACTGCGCATGCGCGCGCTGACCTCGCGCGAGATCGGCATCCAGAGCGCCGAGCGCGAGGCCGTGTCCGAGACCGGCCGTGGCGGCCGGGTGCTGATCGTCGACGACCGCAAGTCGTCCTACGAGCGGCTGGTGGCGACGCTCGTCACCGAGCACGCGGTGGACGTCGAGACCGAGCCGAGCGAGGCGCTGTTCCACGCCGCCGAAGGCAATTACGACCTGGCGATCGTGTCGCTGGGCCTGCAGAATTTCGATGGCTTGCGGCTCTGCAGCCAACTGCGCTCGCTCGAGCGCACCCGCAACCTGCCGATCCTGGCGGTGGCCGAGCCCGACAACAACCAGCGCCTGCTGCGCGGGCTGGAGATCGGCGTCAACGACTACCTGATCCGGCCGATCGACAAGAACGAGCTGCTGGCGCGCGCGCGCACCCAGGTCAAGCGCAAGCGCTACACCGAGCGCCTGCGCGACAACGTGCAGATGACGGTCGAGATGGCGATCACCGACGCGCTCACCGGTCTGCATAACCGGCGCTACATGGAGACCCATCTCGCCACGCTGACCGAACAGGCGGCCAGCCGCGGCAAGCCGATGTCGGTGCTGATCCTCGACATCGACTTCTTCAAGTCGGTCAACGACACCTACGGCCACGACGCCGGCGACGACGTCCTGCGCGAATTCGCCGTCCGCCTGCGCAAGTCGATCCGCAACATCGATCTCGCCTGCCGCTTCGGCGGCGAGGAGTTCGTCGTGGTGATGCCGGAGACCGACATGGGCGTGGCCACCACGGTGGCCGAGCGGCTGCGCCGGCGCATCGCCACCGAGCCGTTCGCCATCCAGCAGGAAATGCGGCTCCTGGACGTGACCATTTCCATCGGCATCGCCGGGCTCGCCGGCGCGGCCGACAACGCCGCCGCCATGCTCAAGCGCGCCGACCAGGCGCTGTACCGCGCCAAGCGCGACGGCCGCAACCGGGTGGTGCCGGACGCGGCGTGAGGCGAAACCGCGCGCGGCGCGGCGCGGCGCGGTCGACGGCGGCCCGATCTGACTTTAATCCACGCCCGGATTCAACGGGTTAGCGGCGGATTGGCGGGCGCCTCCGCTTTGGTCTAACCTCGCGCCCGACGGCCGATTCCGGCGCGGACGGCGCGTTCAATGCCGCGTGTCGGGGGTCGGCTTGCGACCCTGCGGAGTGCTCAGGTCCGCCGCATCTCCTGGGTCCTGCGGGGTTGGGCCGGCCGGCAAGCGGTGCGAGTTGCCTCCTCATGCCGCCGCTGCCGGCCGGCCACCTTCTTCGCCGATCGGCCCAAACGCATAGCCCAAACGCGAAAAGGCGCCCGAAGGCGCCCCTTAACTCAGCCAGACGTGGAAAACCGCGCTTACTTGATCTTGGATTCGCGGTATTCGACGTGCTTCTTGGCGATGGGGTCGTACTTCTTCTTGACCAGCTTGTCGGTCTGGGTGCGCGAGTTCTTCTTGGTCACGTAATAGTGGCCGGTGTCGGCGCTGGAGACGAGCTTGATCTTGAGGGTGACGGCTTTAGCCATGATTTAATTCCTTGAAACCGGTCGCTGCGGCACTGTTGGCCGGGAACGTAGCGTCGAAAGGCGAAAAGTCAAGAAAAGCCCATGAACCGTCATCCTGAGGTGCTCAGCCGCACCGCGCGTAAACCGTAACGCGACGGTTGACGCGCTGGTGGGTGCACGGCGATAATGCCCCGCGCATGGAAATCGAGAGCATCAGGCACAAGGGGCTGCGGGCTTTCGCTGAAACCGGCAAAGCCAAGGGGCTCGTTGGCGATGTGACGCGCATTCGCAAGATGCTCGCTTATATCGCCGCAATCGAAAATGAGGACGAGCTCAATTTGCCGCCCAACTATGGCGCGCACGTGCTGACGGGCGAACGCGCCGGTACATGGTCGCTCACCGTTACGCGCAACTGGCGCATGACATTCCGCGTTGTCGGCGGGCGTATCGTCGATATGGACCTGGAGGACTATCACTGATGACCATCACCCTGCATCCCAGCATCGCGGTCCATCCTGGCGAGTGGCTGCGCACGGAGGTCATTGAGGCGCACGGTCTCGACGTGGCTGGCGCCGCCAAACACCTGGGCGTCACCCGCCAGACCGCGAGCCGGCTGCTCAATGCCGGGCAGGGGCTTTCCGCCGAAATGGCCATCCGCTTCGAAAAGGTGTTCGGCGTGAAGGCCGACACACTCATGCGGATGCAAGCTGCTTATGACCTGGCGCAGGCGCGCGGGCGCGAGAGGCAAATCAAGGTCACGCGGTATCGGGCGGCTTAGAGCGTTTCCAAGCTACGTTAAGAACCGGTTCGCCGTCCGGAAACGCGATAAAGCAAAAACTTAGACACGTTCACCGTTTCCCTGAAACGGTGAGCGTGTCTGGGCCGTCGCCGCCTACAGCAAATCCCGGTGAAACACTTGGTCCCGCATGTAATAGAACGGCACCGGCAGGTCGTGGGCCATGCCGGCGGCGACGCGGGCCAGGAGCTCCTCCAGCACCACGCCGGTAATGGTCGGCATGTCGAGGTGGGCGGCTTGTTCGATCGGCACCCAGGTCAGTTCGACCAGCTCGGAATCGGGCCCCACCACGCCCTCGATGGTGTGCGCCACCGCGGACGCGTCGGCCGTGAAAAACCGGGTGTCGAAGCGCTTGGGCCGGCGCGGCGGCGTACAGGCGCGCGCGATGAAATGCAGGCTGCCGAGGTCGGGATAGACATTGGCCTTGGCGAACTCGGTCCAGATCTCGCCGGGGGTCTCGGGCGGCGCGTTGCCTTGCTCGCCGAGCAGCAGGCCGGTCTCCTCCGCGGTCTCGCGCAGCGCCGCGAGCGCTAGCCCCCGCGCGAAACCGGCGCTCGGTTGCGCGACGCGCTCGAGGAGCTTCTTTTCGGTGTCCGGATGCAGTTCGCTCAGCGCCGGCATGGCGCGGTCGAGCGTTTCGATGCGCCCGCCGGGGAACACGAACTTGCCGGGCATGAACTTGTGGCTGTGATGGCGGCGGCCGAGCAGCACCTTCGGCACCGCGCCCGAACGGTCGATCAGCATCAAGGTGGCGGCGTCGCGCGGCTCGCTGTCGGGGAAGGACTGGTCGCGCTCCTGCTTGGACATGCGCTCGGTGAGACGGTGGGCAATCTCGCTCGTCATCGGGACTTTCCTGGGGACTTTCCTGGGGACTTACCTGGCTTGTGGCGTCGTTTGGAGGGCTTGGGGCGATGCGCATCGGCCGGACGGCGCGCGCGCGGATGGGGGACGTGCCGGGGCGGGCGGCCCTGGCGCCCCTCCGATAGCATTTCGAAGCGCAAAGCGCCCGCAACCGGAGCGGCTTCCACAAGCTTGATGGTAACCATGTCGCCGAGCCGGTAGGTCTCGCCCGAGTGGCGGCCGATCATGGCGTGGCTCTTCTCGTCATAGTGGAAGTATTCGTCGCCGATGGTGCGCGCCGGCACGAAGCCGTCGGCGCCGGTCTCGTGCAATTTCACGAAAAGGCCGGCGCGGGTGACGCCGGAGATGCGGCCGTCGAAGGTCGCGCCGATGCGGTCGGCAAGGTGGTGGGCGATCAGGCGGTCGTTGGTCTCGCGCTCGGCCAGCATGGCGCGGCGCTCGGTGACGGAGATTTGCGCCGCGATCTCCCCCAGCACCTTGCGGTCGGCCTTGTCGGAGAGGCCGTCGGGCCCGAGCCCGAGCGCGCGGATGAGGCCGCGGTGCACGACCAGGTCGGCATAGCGGCGGATCGGCGAGGTGAAGTGCGCGTAGCGGCGCAGGTTCAGGCCGAAATGGCCGTAGTTCTCGGCGTTGTATTCGGCCTGCGCCTGGCTGCGCAGCACCACTTCGTTGATGAGCTGTTCGGCGTCGAGCCCCTTGGCGCGCTTGAGCACGCGGTTGAACGCTTCGGGCTTGAGCGCGCCGGTCTTGGGGAAGGGGATGTCCAGCGTCTGCAGGAATTCGCGCAAGGCCACCACGCGCTCCATCGCCGGCTCGTCGTGCACGCGGTAGATCAGCGGCACCCGCGCCTTCTCCAGCGTCTCGGCGGCGGCGACGTTGGCCTGGATCATGAACTCTTCGATGAGGCGATGCGCCTCCAGCCGCTCCGGCATGATGACGCGGTCGACGGTGCCGTGCGCGGTCAGCAGGATCTTGCGCTCGGGCAGGTCGAGATCGAGCGGCGCGCGCTCGTTGCGCGCCCGCGCCATGGCTTCGTAGGCGGCGTAAAGCGGCTTCAGGATAGGCTCGACGAGGCTCTCGGTGGTCTCGTCGGTGCGTCCGCCGATAGCAACCTGTGCCTGCTGGTACGACAGCCGCGCCGCCGAGCGCATCATGATGCGGTGGAAGGTGTGCGATTTCTTGTGGCCGTCCGCGCCGATCACCATGCGGACGGCGAGCGCGGCGCGGTTTTCCTGCGGTCGCAGCGAGCAGAGATCGTTGGAGATGCGCTCGGGCAGCATCGGCACCACGCGGTCGGGGAAATAGACCGAGTTGCCGCGGGTCACCGCTTCGTGGTCGAGCGCCGAACCGGGCGTCACGTAGTGCGCGACGTCCGCTATCGCCACGGTGACGATGAAGCCGCCTTTGTTGTCCTTCGCGCTGTCGGGCTCGGCGTGCACCGCGTCGTCGTGGTCCTTGGCGTCGGGCGGATCGATGGTGACGAAGGGGACTTTGCGCCAGTCCTCGCGGTGCGCCATCGTCGCCGGCTTGGCGGCTTCCGCTTCGTTCAGCGTCTCGCGGCGGAAGACGTTGGGGATGCCGTGGATGTTGATGGCGATCAGGCTGACCGCGCGTTCGCTCTTGAGCGAGCCGAGCTTTTCGACCACGCGGCCTGTGGCGGGCCCCAGGCGCCGCCCGCGTTGCGTTTCGACCGCGATCAGGTCGCCGTCGTGAGCGTCGTCCGTGGCGCCGGGCGGGATGGCGAATTCCTTGCCGAGCATCTTCTTGTCGACCGGCTCGAGGCGGCCGCCGCCATTGGGCAGCGGGCGGAAGATGCCGAGCACGCGGTGCTTGGGCCGGTCGATGACCTTGATGACGCGGCCGCGATAGCGCGCCACCTCGTCGTCCTGGGTTTCCTCGATGCGCAGGAGCGCGCGGTCGCCGACGCCGGCGGCTTCGCCCGGGCGCGGCCGGCGCGGGGTGGTGAGACGGATCTTGGGCGCCGGGCCGTTGGCGTCCTCGTCCCATTCGTCGGGGACGGCAAGGAGATCGCCGTCGCTGTCGCGGGTGACGACGTCGGCGAGCACGGTCGAGGGCAGCGTCCCGCGGTGGTGAACCTTTTTGCGGCGCTTCTCGATCGATCCCTCGTCGGCGAGCTCACGCAGCATCGCCTTGAGCTCGGCGCGCAAGTTGTTCTTGAGGCCGAAGGCGCGGGCGATCTCCTTGGCGCCGACCCTGCCGGGCTCGCGCTTGATGAAGGCGAGGATGTCGGCCTTGGGCGGCAGCGCGGCGGCGGTGTGTCTAGCGGATTTGGTCAACAGCAATGTCCTGCGCCGAACACGGCGCGATTTAAGGGCAATGTAATGGGTGAGGGCGGATGGCGCCAGCGGGCGCACTTGGCGAGATATGGGCGCGATGCAAACGCCGCTCATGCCCGGGAAAGCGGGACTCCAGGGGCAGCCCGCGACGCCACTAATCTGTCGCCCTCAAGTCCCAGCTTTCGCGGGGACGAACGGATTGCGATAATCGCGATTACTCCGCCGCGGTCGTCTTGCGCGCGCGGTCGTCTTGGGCGCGACTTTCTTGGCAGCGGTCTTCTTCGCCGGCGCTTTGGCGGTCGACTTGCCCGCGGCGTTGCTGGCCGTCTTGCCCGTCGTCTTGCCCGTCGTTTTGCGGCCGGCGGCGCGGCGCGGCTTCGGCGCCTCGGCAGCCGTGGTTTCGGCCTCGGCGTCGCTCTGCTCGACGGTTTTCTTGGCCGCTTTCCTGGTTGTCTTCTTCTCGCTTTTCTCGGTCTTGCCGGCGGCCTTCTTGGCCGGCTTCTTCGCCTTCTTGCCGCCGCGCTTGCCGACCTGTTCGGCGCGGGCGTCGAGCAGGCTGACGGCCTCTTCGAGCGTGATGGTCTCCGGCGTCTTATCGCCGGTGATGGTCGCGTTGATGCCGTCGTGCGAGACGTAAGGCCCGTAGCGGCCCTTCTTGGCGACGATCGGTCCGCCCTTGTCGGGATGATCGCCCAGCGCCTTGCCGGGATCGGCGCCGAAGCGGCGGCCCTTGCCCGGATTGGCGCGCTTCTCGGCGATCAGCGTGACCGCGCGGTTGAGGCCCACCGACAGCACCTCGTCGCCGTCTTCCAGGCTGGCGTAGGTCTTGCCGTGCTTGACGTAGGGGCCGAAGCGTCCGACGCCGGCGATGATCATTTCGCCGTCTTCCGGATGCGCGCCGACGTCGCGCGGCAGCGCCAACAGGCCGAGCGCCGTTTCGAGATCGATGTCGTCGGGCGCCACGCCCTTGGGGATGCCGGCGCGCTTGGGTTTCTCGGCGTCCTTCTCTTTCGACTGCTCGCCGAGTTGCAGGTAGGGCCCGAAGCGGCCCGAGCGCACGGTGACCTCGAGGCCGGTTACCGGATCCTCGCCCAGCACCTTGGTGCCGTTCACGCTGCCTTCGGCGCCCGGCGTCATCTGCCGGGTGTAGTTGCATTCCGGATAGTTCGAGCAGCCGATGAAGGCGCCGAATTTGCCGAGCTTGAGCGAGAGCTGGCCGGTTTCGCAGTTCGGGCATTTGCGCCGGTCGCTGCCGCCGGCGGGCTGCGGGAAGATGTGCGGCTCGAGCAGGTCGTTGAGCGCGTCGAGCACCTCCGAGACGCGCAGGTCCTTGATCTCGTTGACCGCGCCGATGAAGTCGGTCCAGAAGTCGTGCAGGATCTTCTTCCAGTCGACCTCGTTGTTGGCGACGCGGTCGAGCTGTTCCTCCAGGTTGGCGGTGAAATCGTATTCGACGTAGCGCTGGAAGAAGCTTTCCAAAAAGCCGACCACGACCCGGCCCTTGTCCTCGGGTAGCAGGCGCTTCTTCTCGATGCGCACATAGCCGCGCGTCTGCAGCACCTGCAGGATGGCGGCGTAGGTCGAGGGCCGGCCGATGCCGAGCTCTTCCATGCGCTTGACCAGCGCCGCTTCCGAGTAGCGCGGCGGCGGCTCGGTGAAGTGCTGCGCGGAGTTGATCGCTTGTTTCTGCAGCAGCTCATCGGCGCTCATGGCGGGCAGGCGCTTGCTTTCGTCGTCCTCGCTGGCCTCGTCGGTGCCTTCCTGATAGAGCGTCAGGAAGCCGTCGAACTTGATGACCTGGCCGGTGGCGCGCATCTCGAGCGTGCGCGTGCCCGCCTTGGCCTCGATGTCGACGGTGGTACGCTCCAGTTCCGCCGACTGCATCTGGCTCGCGACCGCGCGGTTCCAGATCAGCTCGTAAAGACGGCCCTGGTCGCGGTCGAGATTCTTGCGCACGTCCGCCGGCAGCCGGTGGGGATCGGTCGGGCGCACCGCTTCGTGCGCTTCCTGCGCGGTCTTCGATTTCTGCTGATAGGTGCGCGGGGCGTCCGGCACGTAGTCCTTGCCGTATTGCTGGCCGATCATGCCACGCAAGGCGGTGACCGCTTCCGGCGCGACGTCGATGCCGTCGGTCCGCATATAGGTGATGAGGCCGACGGTCTCGCCGCCGATGTCGATGCCCTCATAGAGCCGCTGCGCCAGCCGCATGGTGTGGGCCGGCGAGAAGCCGAGCTTGCGGCTCGCCTCCTGCTGCATGGTCGAGGTGGTGAACGGCGGCGGCGGATTGCGCCTGGCCGGTTTCGCCTCGACGTTGGCGACCCGGAACACCGCGTTTTCAAGGTCGCGGGTGAAGGCTTCCGCTTCCGCGCCCGAGCCGATGTCGAGGCGCTGGATCTTCTGGCCGTCGGCGCCGGTCAGGCGCGCCTCGAAGGTGTCGTTGCGCGGGGTCGCGAGCGTCGCCGCGATCGACCAGTATTCCTTGGAAACGAACTTCTCGATCTCGAGCTCGCGGTCGCAGACGAGGCGCAGCGCCACCGACTGCACGCGGCCGGCCGAGCGCGCGCCCGGCAGCTTGCGCCACAGGACGGGGGAGAGCGTGAAGCCGACCAGGTAATCGAGGGCGCGGCGGGCGAGGTAGGCGTCGACCAGCGCCTCGTCGATGACGCGCGGGTTCTTCATCGCCTCGGTCACCGACTGCTTGGTGATGGCGTTGAAGACGACGCGCTCGATCTCGTGGCCCTTGAGCGCTTTCTTCTGCTTGAGGACTTCCAGCACGTGCCAGGAGATGGCCTCACCCTCGCGGTCCGGGTCGGTGGCGAGGATCAGCTTGGAGGCGCCCTTCAGCGCCCGGGCGATGTCGTTGATGCGCTGGTTGGACTTGGTGTCGACCTCCCAGACCATGGCGAAATCGGCGTTCGGGTCGACCGAGCCGTCCTTGGCGGGCAGGTCGCGGATATGGCCAAAGCTGGCGAGGACCTCGTAGCCGGGGCCTAAGTACTTGTTGATCGTCTTCGCCTTTGCCGGCGACTCAACAACGACGATATTCATGAAAATCCAATGGGTTATCCGCCCCACCAGGGCTTGACGCCAGGGGCTGAATCGACCGTGGCACGGCCGGAACATGGGGAAGGCGGCACCGGCTGTCAAATCGGGCCGGCCGAAGGGAGCTGCTCTAAGGAGCCAAATGGGGCGCCAGAGGGGCTGACCGGAGGGGATAAATGGGGCTCAAGGAGGCCAAGGAGGACCAAACAGCCTCAAAGGGGTCCGATGGGATCGGTCTTCGCGCGCGAATACAACCTTAAGAGGGTATATACTAATAATAACAATTAAAAGATTACAATCGGAATCAAATCATGTACTTTTGCGTGCGTCAGTGGGTGGCGACGCGCGGTGACGGTAGCACGGGACCGGCCCCCAGAACGGCGCGCAATGGAACCATAATGCCCAATCATAGCGTGCAAGCGGACGGCGACGAGCGGGTGGAGGTCGCCATCTACGTGGCGAGCATGTCGGCCGATCTCGCCACCATGGCGCGGCGCACCGGGCTCGACACCCTCGGCTACCTGCTCGAGATGGTGCGGCTCGAAGCCGAAAACGCCGCGCGCAACATGCCGGGACCGGACGGCGGCGTTTAGCGGAGCTCTATCCCGAGCCGCGCCAGCAGCGCCGGCGTCGGATTGCCGTCGGGCACCATGCCGAATTTGACCTGTTGGCTGCGGATGTTGTCGCGCAGGTCGAAGTCGATGTGGCCTTCGAAGTCGTTCACCTTGTAGCCGAGCGCGGCGAGCTTCTTCTGCAGCGCGACGCGGGCGGGCCGCGAAAGCTGATGGTCGTCGGCCGGCCATTTGGCCTGGATCGGCGGGCCGCCGCGCAGCAGGTCGGCGAGATGGCCGACCGCGACCGCGTAGGCGTCCGAGTTGTTGTACTCCTTGAGCACGGCGTAATTGGCGGTGGCGATGAAGGCGGGGCCCTTGGCGCCGGCGGGGAAGAAAAGAATGCCGCGGCCGTCGCGCGGGAAGCGCTTGCCGTCGATCGGACGCACGCCGCGCTTCAGCCAGCCGGCGAAGCTGTCGCGGCTCACCCGATAATCGAAGCCCTTCGGCACGCGCACCTCGAAGCCCCAGGGGAGGCCGTATTGCCAATGGCCCTTGTGCAGGTAGTTGGCGGTGGAGCCGAGCACGTCCGGCACGTTGCTCCAGATATCGGCGCGGCCGTCGCCGGAGGCGTCGACGGCGTAGTCGACGTAGTTCGACGGCATGAACTGGGTCTGGCCCATGGCGCCGGCCCATGACGACACCATGCGCGCGCGCGGGATACGGTCGCGCTGCATGATGCCCATGGCGACGATCAATTCGTTGCGGAAGTAAGGATCGCGGTAGCCGATAGAGGCGAGCGTCGCCAGCGAGCGGAAGACGTCCCAGCGGTCGCGTGCCGCGCCGTAGTCGGTCTCCATGCCCCAGATGGCGAGCAGCACCCAGCGCTCGACGCGGTATTTCTTTTCGATTGCGCCGAAGCTCTTCGCCCATTGCCGCGCCTTCTTTCGCCCACGCACCACGCGCGCGCGCGAGGCGAGCGCGTTGACGTAGGCGCCGAACGGCTTGCCGTATTCGGGCTGGCGATGGATGGCGGCGATGACGCGCTTGTCGGGGGTGACGCCTTGCATGGCGCGCGCGAAGGTCGCGCGCGTGATGCCTTTGGCCTTCGCGTCCGGCCATAGCTTGGCGGTGAACTGCGCAAAGCTCTCCGCTTGCGCGCCGGCGGGCGCGGCGAGGAAGGCCAGGAGCAGAGCGAACGGAATGAGCCGGCGCATGGCGTTTATCCGCCTACGATTCGAACGCGGCCATTCTACACTGGCGAGGCTCACACCAGCGACGCTCATATCATTGAGACCTGCCCGCCGCCGTGGCGCTCGAGCCGGCCGGCGATTTCCAGTTCCAGCAGCACCATGCGCACCACCGCCGGGGTGGCGCCCGACAATCGTACCAGGTCGTCGAGCGCGACCGGCGTCGGCCCGAGCAGCGAGACGATGCGCGCGCGCTCGTCGTCGCCGGGCTCCATCTCGTGCGGTCCCGCAGGCTCGGGCGGCGGCTCATGCGCGGGCAGGTCGAGGCCGCGGCCGAGGATCGGTTCCAGCACGTCGATGACGTCGCGGGCTTCGGTGACCAGGATGGCGCCTTGCTTCAAGAGCCCGTTGGTGCCCTCGGCGCGCGGGTCGAGCGGCGAGCCCGGCACGGCGAACACCTCGCGGCCCTGCTCGCCGGCAAGCCGCGCCGTGATCAGCGAGCCGGAGCGGCGCGCCGCCTCCACGATGACGACGCCGACCGCGAGCCCCGAGATCAGCCGGTTGCGGCGCGGGAAGTCGCGCGCGCGCGGCTCCCAATTGAGCGGCATCTCGGAGACGGCGGCGCCCCCGGCGACGATATCGTCGACCAGCGGTTCGTGCTCGGGCGGATAGATGCGCGCGTGGCCGCCGCCCAGCACCGCGACCGTGCCGGTCGATAGAGCTCGCGCGATGCGCGGCGGCGTCGATGCCGCGCGCCAGCCCCGAGACGGTGCCGAAGCCGGCTTCGCCGAGCGCGCGGGCGATGCGTTCGGCGAACTTCACGCCGGCGGCGGAGGCGTTGCGCGAGCCCACGATGGCGACGAGGGGCCGGTTCAGGATGGCGGCGGCGCCGCGCACGGCGATGAGTGGCGGCGGGTCGTCGATCATGGTGAGCCGTAAGGGATAGTCCGGCTCGCCGAGGGCGAGGAATTCGATGCCGCGGGCGCGGGCGGCCTTCACTTCTGCTGCTGCTGCTTCCGCTGTGCAGATGCGGCCGGGGCGGGCGGCCCCGCCGCGGCGCGCCAGCGCCGGCAGCGCTTGCAGCGCCGCGCGGGCGCCGCCGCAATGGTTGACGAGATCGCGGAAGGTGCGCGGTCCGATATTGTCGGAGCGGATCAGGCGCAGCCAATCGAGCCGCTGCTCGTCGCTGAGTTTGACGCCTTCCCGCACCGCGCTGCCCCCCCATGCCGGGACAGCATCGCCCATACGGGTCAGTGGTACAACCGGGGGTTTCAGGGCGATTGTGGGGCCGACTTCGCGCCGATCTTGCCTTCCTCACCGGCGAGGAGGCGCTGGATGTTTCCGCGGTGCATGATCCATAAGAGCACGCTCAAGATGAGGAACAATCCGGCGACGTGCGGTACGCCGAAAAGAAAGAGTACGGCGGGATTGAGCGCGCTCGCAATCAGCGCGGAGAGAGATGAGTAGCGCGTGAGGTACGCGACCGCGAGCCAGGCGGCGCAGAAGATCAGCATCGCGGGCCAGCAGAGCCCGAGCAGCACGCCGATATAGGTGGCGACGCCCTTGCCGCCTTTGAACTTGAGCCAGACCGGGAACAGGTGACCGAGGAACGCGCCCAAGCCGGCGACGATAGCGGCGTAGGCCGGAATGCCCAGTGCCGGAAAGCCACGCGCCACGTAGGCCGTGACCAGCACCGCCACGGTGCCTTTCAGGATATCGCCGGCAAGCGTCGCCGCCGCGATCTTCTTGTTGCCGGTGCGCAGCACGTTGGTGGCGCCGATATTGCCGGAGCCGATCGAGCGCACGTCCGGCCCGCCCGACAGGCGCGTCAGGATCAGCCCGAAGGGAATCGAGCCGCACAGATAGCCGAACAGCAAGGCGAGGGCGGTGGTCATGAAGACATTGTACCAGTCATTCGAGGGCGGCGCGCCCCGGAATGAAAGGTTCACACGTACTCGTAAACCGTCCGCCCCGCGACGATGGTGCGCACCACGCGGCCGGTGAGGCGGGCTTCGTCGAACGGCGTGTTCTTGCACTTCGACTTGAGTTCGTCCGGGTCGAGCACCCAGGGCAGATCGGGATCGACGACGATGAGGTCGGCGGGCGCGCCGGCGCGCAAAGTGCCACCGGGGAGTCCGAGGATCTGCGCCGGCCGCGTCGACATGGCGCGCAGGAGCTTCATCAGGTCGATCTGGTCGTCGTGCACCAGGCGCAAGGCGGCGCTCAGCATGGTCTCGAGCCCGATGGCGCCGGGGGCGGCTTCCGCGAACGGCAGCCGCTTGGTCTCCACGTCCTGCGGATTGTGGTCGGACATGACGACGTCGATCACCCCGTCGCGTAGCGCTTCGACCAGCCGCAGGCGGTCGTCCTCGGCGCGCAAGGGCGGCGTCACCTTGAGGAAGGTGCGGTAGGGGCCGATGTCGTTTTCGTTGAGCGTGAGGTGGTTGATCGAGGCCGACGCCGTGACGGTGAGCCCGGCGTCCTTGGCGCGCTGAAGCACGCCGATGGATTCCGCGCAGGTGACCGACGCCGCATGATAAAGACCGCCGGTCAGCGCCACCAGGCGAATGTCGCGCTCCAGCATGACGGTCTCGGCGGCCTTTGGGATGCCGAGCAGGCCGAGGCGGGCGGCGAACTCGCCCTCGTTCATGACGCCGTCGGCCACCAGGTCGGGGTCTTCGGTATGGTGGACGAAGAGGGCGTCGAAGTCGCGGCCGTAGGTCAGCGCCCGGCGCATCACTTGCGCATTGGTGACGCTTCTTTCGCCGTCGGTGAAGGCGACCGCGCCGGCGGCCTTGAGGAGGCCGATCTCGGTCATCTCCTCGCCGGCGAGCCCCTTGGTGATGGCGGCCATCGGGTGCACGTGCACGATGGCCGTGTCGCGCGAGCGCCGCAGCACGAAATCGACGGTGGCCGGATCGTCGATGGGCGGCGAGGTGGCCGGCTGGCAGACGATGGTGGTAACGCCGCCGGCGGCTGCCGCCTGGCTGGCGGAGCCCAGCGTCTCGCGGCTCATGTCGCCCGGCTCGCCGACGAAGGCGCGCATGTCGACCAGGCCGGGCGCGATCACCTTGCCGCGGCAGTCGATGATCTCGGTGCCTTCCGGCACGCCGCCGGCGCCGATGCCCTTCTTGGTGTCGCGGATGACGCCGTCGGCGATCAGCATGTCGCCGGGGAAATCGAGATCACGCGAGGGATCGACGATGCGCGCGTTGGCGAGCAGGATCGGGCGGCGTTCAGAGAGCATGGTGGCAAGACCCTGTCATTCCGGGGCGCGTGCGGAGCGAGCGAACCCGGAATCCAGAAACGAAAACCGAGCGCGCATCTGGATTCCGGGTCCGGCGCTGACGCGCCGTCCCGGAATGACGGTGATCGGTCTCACGCATTCGGCAGATTCCGCGACAACGCTTCCAGTACCGCCATGCGCACGGCGACGCCCATCTCGACCTGCTCGCGGATGAGCGACTGCGCGCCATCGGCGACGATACTGTCGATCTCGACGCCGCGGTTCATCGGGCCGGGGTGCATGACCAGCGCGTCCGGCTTGGCGTAGGCGAGCTTCTTGGCGTCGAGGCCCCAGAAATTGAAGTATTCCGACACCGACGGCACGTAGGAGCCGTTCATGCGCTCGCGCTGCAGGCGCAGCATCATCACGATATCCGCGCCGTCGAGACCCTCGCGCATGTCGCGCGCGACCTCGACGCCGAAGCGCTCGATGCCGGGCGGCAGCAGCGTCGAGGGCGCCACCACGCGCACGCGCGCGCCCATGGTGTTGAGCAGCATGATGTTGGAACGCGCCACCCGCGAATGCAGGATGTCGCCGCAGATGACGACGGTGAGGCCCTCGATGTGGCCCTTGTTGCGGCGGATGGTGGCGGCGTCGAGCAGCGCCTGGGTCGGGTGCTCGTGGGCGCCGTCGCCGGCGTTGATCACCGCGCAGTCCACCTTGCGCGCCAGCAGTTCGACCGCGCCGGAGGCGTGATGGCGCACCACGATGATATCGGGGTGCATGGCGTTGAGGGTGATGGCTGTGTCCATCAGCGTCTCGCCCTTGCGCATGGACGAGGACGAGGCGGACATGTTCATGACGTCGGCGCCGAGGCGTTTGCCGGCGAGCTCGAAGCTCGCCTGGGTACGGGTGGAGACCTCGAAGAACAGGTTGATCTGGGTGCGGCCGCGCAGGGACGCACGCTTTTTCTCGACTTGGCGGTTGAGCTCGACGAACTCTTCGGCGAGGTCGAGCAGCCCGGAAATCTCGTCGCGGGAAAGCCCCTCGATTCCCAGCAGATGGCGATGGCTAAGGACGAAGGAGGATTTCGGCGCGATGCTCATTAAAGGCATTGCTATAGGCCCAAGCCGGGCCCGCGGCAAGTGCCGCCGGCGCCCGTTCCACAGCCGGGACCCCGGGCCCTCGCCGCCAGTGGTTAACCGCCGGTGCCGCATCGCCGCCACGTTTTCCGCACGCTTTCGGCAAAGGTCCCGCGCGCAACCGCGCGCGGTTTCATCGGACTCACACAAACATTCGTGAATGCGCCGTTCCGCCGGCGGCAGGAACGGGCGGCGCCATTGCCGCGTTGCACACCCATACAGCCCGGCGCGAGGCGCTGGCTGGCAACAACGTGGAAATCAAGAACTGGAGGCACACGATGCAACGGATCATGAAATATGCCGCAGTGGCCGGTACGGCCGGCATGCTTGCAATCGGCCTGTCGATGCCGAGCTACGCTGCTCATGGCCGCAACGCCGCGGCAGCGGCCGGCTTCGGCGCCGGCGCCGTCGTGGGCGCGACGGTGGCGAATGCCGCCAACGGCGGCTACTACGGGCATGACTACGGCCGGGGCGGTTACGCCTACGCGCCGGGTTACGCCGGTGCCGGTTATGGCGCCTATGCCTACGCGCCGGGACCGGCAAATACGACCAACTGCTCGCGGTCGCCGGCGTCCCTCAACTACGTGCCGTGCCCCAACGGCTAATCGCCACGGAAGAGGGCGGGCCACGCGCCCGCCCTCGTTCTTTGTATCGGCCGGCGCGCGAAGCGCCGGCCGCGCGCGTGGCGCCAACGGCGTTCGATCGCAGCGCGCCGCCGACATGTTTGCACCCTGCCGCCGCAGTAGCGCCCTTATTTACGCCGCGTTGCCGGAAACGACCGCGAATGCAATGCGGGGTGGCAACGGAAAGCGGAACGGTTGCCGTAATTGCAGTGTTTGATCACGGCACGTTGTCGTGAGGCAGCCGCCGATCGATCAACCTGCAATGGAGAGTTCTGATGACACGAATTCTGAAACACGCGGCGATGGCCGGCCTGGCCGCTGCGTTCGCGATCACACTCGCCGCGCCCAGCCAGGCACAGCAGGGTTATAGCGCCTATGACTACGTGCCTGCACCGGCGAACACGACCGACTGCACGCAGTCGCCGGGGTCCCCCAACTACGTGCCGTGCTCAAGCAACTGATCGCCACGGAAGGGCGGGCCAGGCGCCCGCCCTTTTCCGCATCTTTGGCCTTCCCGATATGCTCAGCTTTTTAAGCGGGCGAGCCGGTCGAGCGCGCCCTGCAGGATAAAAGCGGCGGCGTGCTGGTCGATGACGGCCGCGCGCTTTTTGCGGCTGACATCGGCCTCGATGAGCTGACGCTCGACGGCGGCGGTGGAAAGCCGCTCATCCCACAACGCGATCGGCAGTTCCGTCAGCCTGGTCAAGTTGCGCGCGAAGGCGCGCGTCGATTGCGCGCGCGGGCCTTCGGAGCCGTCCATGTTGACCGGCAAGCCGAGCACCAGGCCGACCGCACGGCGCTCGCCGGCGAGCGCCAGCAGGCGTTGCGCATCGACGGTGAAATTCTTGCGTGCGATGGTTTCGACCCCGGCCGCCAGCTTGCGGTCCGGGTCCGAGACGGCGACGCCGATGGTCTTGGTGCCGAGGTCGAGGCCGATCAGCGCGCCGCGGGGCGCAAAGTGGTTGGCAGCTTCGACCAGAGGCAATATGACGACCATGAATGAGCGGTAGCACGGCGCGCGCATGCCGCCAACGCTGGCCGACGCCGCCGCTCGTGCCGAGGTGCAAGAGGGGGCTCAACCCGAAGCCACGCAAAGGGAGAACACCATCATGCAGATCACCTGGTACGGCCATTCCGCTTTCCGGCTCGATTTCGGCGGCAAGGCGGTACTGATCGATCCGTTCCTCACCGGCAATCCGGCCTTCGTCTCCGACAAGGCGGAAGCGATCAAGGGCGTGACTTACATCGCGTTGACGCACGGCCATGACGATCATATTGGCGACACCCTCGACATCGCCAAGCAGACCGGCGCCAAGGTGATTGCCAACTTCGAGGTCTGCATGTGGCTGACCGGCCAGGGGGTGGAAAACATCGATCCGATGAATTTCGGCGGCACACTGAGCCAAGACGGCTTCACGGTGAGCATGGTGCGCGCCGACCATTCCTCCGCGCATATGGACGGCGCGATGCCGGTCTATCTCGGCAACCCGGGCGGGCTGATCTTCAAGGCGCCGGGCGAGCCGACCGTCTACCATATGGGGGACACCGACGTGTTCGGCGACATGGCGCTGATCGCCGAGCAGCATCAGCCCAAGGTCGGCCTGGTGCCGATCGGCGACCGCTTCACCATGGGCGGGGAGGGCGCCGCTTTCGCCTGCAAGCGTTTCTTCAAGTTCGACTCCGCGATCCCGTGCCATTACGGCTCCTTCCCGATCATCGACCCGAACGCCGAGAAGTTCGTCACCGCCATGAAGGGCGCCGCTACCCAGGTGGTGGTGCCGGAGAAGGGTAAGCCCGTCACGGTGTAAGGCGACGTTTGGCAAGACGCTTGGCAAGATGCTTGCGCCGACCGGGGGAAGGCGCTCACATGGTGCGCTTTCTTCCGGGGGGATTCGTGACCACCAGCAGCGTCAAGCGGCCGCGCACCGAGATCGACATGCGCACCTTCGCCAAGGGCGCCGGCGCCACCATCAAGGTGCCGGCCGGGGGCAACGTGTTCGTACAAGGGGAGCCCGGCGACTGCATGTACATCGTGCAGTCCGGGGTCATCGACATGGTGGTCGGCGACACCGTGGTCGACACCATCGGGGCCAACGAGGCGCTCGGCTTCATGTCGATGATCGACGACCTGCCGCGCTCGTCCACGGCGCGGGCGCGGGAAGCCTGCGAACTCTCGCTGATCGACGCGCGCACCTTCCGCTTCATGGTCGACGAGGTGCCGAATTTCGCGACCTACATCATGGGCGTGCTGGCGCGGCGCATCCGCGGCATGAGCAAGGCGATCTGATCTGCCTCGTTTCCCGGGTGTGCCGGCGAAATAGTGTGATTTTCGAGCGGTTTCCAGCGATTTTGCCGCTGACGCGGTAATTCGGCCTTGCGATGCCGGAGTTTGCGGGCGAGATTGCCCCTGCGGTGGTGGGGCCTGGCGCCAAGGGGGATTGGATGATCGGACGAAAATTGACGTCGGGGCTTTGGGCAGCGGCGCCGGCCGCGCTCATCTTTCTGCTGCCGGCGGCGGCATCCGCCCAGAAGACCGAAAATCCGCCCACGTTCAACGCCGGCAAGATCGCCGGCATTCAGCCGGTCGGCAGCAACTACACCATCCAGAATCCGGTGCGCAGCGACGGCATGTTGCGCGTCTACAATCTGACGACGCCCTACGGCAAATTCCTGGTGCGCGGCGACGCCATGATGCGCATGCGCATCAACGAACTGAAGGCGCTGGCGGCGCTCCAGAAGGTGAGCAACTCGGATACCTTCGGCAAGGCGCTGGTCCAGGCCGGCCTCAGCCCGGTGAAGTACACCGGCAAGCTGATCACCAATCCGGTCGGCACCGTGAAGGGCACGTTGTCCGGTGTCGGTGCGTTTTTCGACCGGCTCGCCGCCGGCGCTGCCGCGCAGGGCAACACGCCGGACAAGCCCATGCAGAGCCTGCTCGGCGTGACCGACGCGCGCCGCAAGCTCGCCGCCCGCTATGGCGTCGATCCCTATACCGATTTTCCGCCGCTAGACGCCGCGCTCAAGCGCCTTGCCGAGGCATCGACCGCGGGCGGCCTGGTGGTGACCGGCGCGCTGATGGCGGTGCCTGGCGCTGCCGGCTTGGTGGTGTCCAATCTCTCGACCGCCAACAAGCTGAACGACGTCGCGATCGACCAACTGGCGCGCGACTATACCGCCGCGCAGATCCTCGCCCTGAACCGCAAGCGGTTGCTCGCCATGAAAGTGCCGGTGCCGGTGATTGACAAGCTGCTCGCCAACCGCGACTTCACCCCGATCGACATGGCGGCAATGGTCGCCGCCCTCGACAGCATGAAGCGGGTGCGCGACCGCGAGATTTTCTTTGCCCGCGCCGCGCAGGCGCATCCGCGCTACGTCGCCTATTTCGTGCGCCGGCAGGCGGAACTCCTGGCGACCAGCGATCGCCACCGCGCCGGCTATATCCGCTTCGTCTCGCTCGGCGGCGACCCGGTCGTGCTCGACCGCCGCGGCCGGCTGGCGATGGTGGCGCCGATCGACGCTTTGTCCTGGACCAAGGACAGTTCCGTGAGCCTCTCCAGGATGACCGCGGCGGCCAAGCGGGTGGCGCCCAAGCGGCATGGCGAGGTGCACATCACCGGGACGGCCACCAAGCTCGCTACGCGCGAGCTCAAGAAACAGGGCTGGACGGTGCGGGAACACCCGCCGAATTGAGGATTCCGGACCTGGCGGGGCACTCCATTGCGGGGCGGAAGCGGGCTCTGCTATAGGCGGGCACCGCGCATTTTCGAGGCTGTCGCCCCATGTCCGTCGATGACGCCACCGTCCGCCGTATCGCCCATCTCGCCCGCATCAAGGTCGAGGACGACGAGGTCGCGCACCTCAAGGGCGAGATCAACGCCATCCTCGCTTGGGTCGAGCAGTTGCGGGCGGTCGACGTCGAGGGGGTGGCGCCGATGACCTCGGTGACGCCGATGCAGATGAAGATGCGCGAGGATAAGGTGACCGACGGCGAGATCGCCGATGAGGTGACCCGGAACGCGCCCATGAGCGACGACAATTTCTTCCTGGTGCCCAAGGTGGTGGAATAGCCCATGTGCCTGGCTTGTGAACAAGGGGACCTGGAGCGGCGCTGGCAGATGATCGAGATCATCTCGCGCGGCGAACTGCCCGACGGCCACACCGTCGATGACCTGCGCGCGCTCGGCCTGCCGGTGCCGGGCGAACTCGTGCGCGAGCGCCAGCCGGACGGTACGATCCTCATCAAACAGGTGGCGCCGTCGGCGCTCGCCGCCAACAAGTTCGCCTGCGACGCCCCCGATCAATGACCGACCTCACATCACTGACCCTGGCCGAAGCCCGCGAGGGCTTGCGCGCCAAAGCCTTTTCCGCCGCCGAGCTGGCCGCCGCCCACAGCGCGGCCATTGAGCGGGCGCGTGACCTCAATGCCTTCGTGCTGGAGACGCCGGACCGCGCCGTCGAGATGGCCAAAGAGTCCGACGCGCGCATCGCCAAGGGCGAGATGCGGCCGCTCGAGGGCATTCCGCTCGCCGTCAAGGACATGTTCTGCACCGCGGGCGTGCGCACGACCGCCAGTTCGCACATCCTCGACACCTTCGTGCCGAGCTACGAGTCGACGGTCTCCGGCAACCTGTGGCGCGATGGCGCGGTGCTCGTCGGCAAGACCAACAACGACGAGTTCGCCATGGGCTCGTCGAATGAGACCTCGTATTTCGGATCTGTGATTTCGCCCTGGCGCCGTGAGGGCTCGAACACGCCGTTGACGCCGGGCGGCTCGTCGGGCGGCTCCGCCACCGCGGTGGCCGCGAACCTGTGTCTCGGGGCGACCGGCACCGATACCGGCGGCTCCATCCGCCAGCCGGCGTCGTTCACCGGCACCGTCGGCATCAAGCCGACCTACGGGCGCTGCTCGCGCTGGGGCATCATCGCCTTTGCGTCGTCGCTCGACCAGGCCGGACCGTTCGCGCGCACGGTGCGCGATGCCGCGGTCCTGTTGCGCTCCATGGCCGGCCCCGACCCGAAGGACACGACCTGCGTCGACCGTGACGTGCCGGACTACGAGGCCGCTGTCGGCAAATCGGTGAAGGGCCTGAAGATCGGTATCCCGAAGGAATACCGCGTCGAGGGCATGCCGGCCGAAATCGAGAAGATGTGGGAAGAGGGCCGCGCTTGGCTCAAGGCCGCGGGCGCGGAGTTGGTCGAAGTCTCGCTGCCGCATACCAAGCTGGCGCTGCCGGCCTATTACATCGTGGCGCCGGCGGAAGCCTCCTCCAACCTCGCGCGCTATGACGGCGTGCGCTACGGCCTGCGGGTCGAGGGCCGCGACATCCGCGAGATGTATGAGGCGACGCGGGCGGCCGGCTTCGGCGCCGAGGTGCGCCGGCGCGTGATGATCGGCACCTATGTGCTCTCCGCCGGCTATTACGACGCCTATTACCTCAGGGCGCAGAAGGTGCGCACGCTGATCAAGCGCGATTTCGAGGAAGCCTTCGCCGCCGGCATCGACGCCATGCTGACGCCGGCGACGCCGTCGGCCGCCTTCGGCCTCGGCGAGAAGGGCGACGACCCGGTGGCGATGTATCTGAACGACGTGTTCACGGTGACGGTGAACATGGCGGGGCTGCCCGGCATCGCGGTGCCGGCCGCGCGCGACGGGCAGGGGTTGCCGCTCGGCCTGCAGCTCATCGGGCGGCCGTTCGACGAGGAGACATTGTTCTCGCTCGGCGAAGTGATCGAGCAGGCGGCGGGGCGGTTCACGCCGGAACGGTGGTGGTGACCGGTCTGCCCTTACGCGGGTAGACTGCGTTCATGACCCCGGACGCCTTTCATCTCACCCTCCCGAATGCGGCGCCGCCGAGCGAGCTCGACGTGCCGCTCGCCGCGCTGTGGTGGGCCAAGAAGGGCGACTGGGACACGGCGCACCGGCTGGTGATGGATGACGCCAGCCGCGAGGCCGCCTGGGTGCACGCCTATCTGCACCGGGTCGAAGGCGACGTCGGCAACGCGCACTATTGGTACCGGCGGGCAAGCCGGCAGCCGGCCGACGGCGATCTCGACGCTGAGTGGGCAGCGATCCTCGCCGCGCTGCTCAAGAGCGGCTGAGCGCGGAGCGCTCAGGAATGGCTTGGCGTCCACCGAGGGTATGAGCATACTCTCCCGCGTGCAGGGGGGCGCCGTGACCGAGGCCGATATCCAAGCAACCATGGACGCGCTCTTCGCCGCCTACGCGCAGGGCGACTTCGAACGCGTGACGAGCCTGATGGACGAGTCCATCGAATGGATGATCTATGCCCCGGTGACGATCTTTCCGTTTGCCGGGCCGCGCCGGGGGCGCGCCGCCGCGGTGCAGACGATGCGCGAGATCGCGCAAGACTACGCCATCGAGTCCTACCGGCGCGAGTTCGTCACGGTGGAGGGGGAGCGGGTGGCGGTCGTGGCGGACGTGCGCATGCGCCAGCGCGCGACCGCGCGCATCCTGCGGTTCCGGGTGGCCAATTTCATGCGCTTCACGGACGGCCGGCTGGCCGAATTCCGCGAGTTCATCAACTCTTTCGACGTGGTGGAGCAGGCGCTGGGGCGCGAATTGGCCGTCTGACGCCGCCGCCTCCGCCATCTTGCCCGGCCGCGCGCGCGGCGCTACGGGTAGGGCCATGAACGTGCATAGCAAACCCGACAAGTTGATCCGCGGCGCCACCGGCGACTGGGAAATCGTCATCGGCCTGGAGGTGCACGCCCAGGTGACCTCCAACGCCAAGCTGTTCTCCGGCGCCTCGACCGCATTCGGCGGCGCCCCCAACAGCCACGTCTCGCTGGTCGACGCGGCCATGCCGGGCATGCTGCCGGTGATCAACGCCGAGTGCGTGCGCCAAGCCGTGCGTACCGGGCTGGGGCTGAAGGCCGCGATAAACCTGAAGTCGGTGTTCGACCGCAAGAACTATTTCTATCCCGACCTGCCGCAGGGCTATCAGATCAGCCAGTACAAGCAGCCGGTGGTGGGCGAGGGCGCGGTCACCGTCGATCTCGAGGACGGCGAGACTGTGACGGTCGGCATCGAGCGGCTGCACCTGGAACAGGACGCGGGCAAGAGCGTGCACGACCGCCACCCGACTCTGTCCTACGTCGACCTCAACCGCTCGGGTGTCGCGCTGATGGAGATCGTCTCCAAGCCGGACCTGCGCTCGGCCGACGAGGCCAAGGCCTACGTCGCCAAGCTGCGCTCGATCCTGCGTTATCTCGGCACCTGCGACGGCGACATGGAGAAGGGATCCTGCGCGCCGACGTCAACGTGTCGGTGCGCCGGCCCGGCGAGCCCTTCGGCACCCGCTGCGAGATCAAGAACGTCAACTCCATCCGTTTCATCGGCCTGGCCATCGAGCACGAGGCGCGCCGGCAGGTCGACCTGATCGAGGACGGTGGTACGATCGAACAAGAGACGCGCCTGTTCGATCCCGGCAAGGGCGAGACGCGCTCCATGCGCTCGAAGGAAGAGGCGCACGATTACCGTTACTTCCCCGATCCCGACCTGCTGCCGCTGGAATTCGACCAGGCCTTCGTCGATGGGCTGAAGGCGCATCTTCCGGAATTGCCGGACGAGAAGAAGGCGCGCTTCGTGCGCGAGTTCGGCCTCTCGGCCTACGACGCCGGCGTGCTGGTCGCCGAACGCGAGACCGCCGACTACTTCGAAGCGGTGGCGAAGGGCCGCGACGCCAAGGCGGCGGCGAACTGGGTGATCAACGAGCTGTTCGGACGCCTGAACAAGGAAGGCAAGGCCATCGAAGGCGCGCCGGTCGCCGCCGCGCAGCTCGGCGGCGTCCTCGACCTGATCGCGGACGGCACGATTTCCGGTAAGATTGCCAAGGACTTGTTTGAAATCCTCTGGACCGAGGGCGGCGACCCGCGCGCGCTCGTGGAAGCGCGCGGCCTGAAGCAGGTGACCGACACCGGCGCCATCGAAAAGCTGGTCGACGAGGTCATCGCCAACAATCCGGACAAGGTCGCGGACACCAAGACCAACCCGAAAGCGGTCGGCTGGTTCGTCGGCCAGGTCATGAAGGCGTCCGGCGGCAAGGCGAGCCCGCAGGCGGTCAACGAACTTCTGAAAAGCAAACTCGGCCTCTGACGTTTCGCCCGACGCGCGCGCTGTCGCGCGTGTCGATGATCGAAACCGATGCCGTCCGCGCGCAGAGTCATGCCCGCGCGGCGCCGCGCGACCCGAATCACCGCGCACCGATTCGCTCGTTTTTGATCGATTCAGGTCCGCGCGCCCCCGTTTTCGGCGTGCCCTGTGAAAAAAAATTTTGATGCGCGGCCGCGCGCGTCGACGGCCCATCGCCAACGAAAATCCGCTTCGTCCGCATGTCGCGCGCGCGCGCGCTTCAATCGTTCTTGTGCGCACAAGAAATGCAAACGAGCCTTATTTTATCGATATTTTTGGAACAGCGCGTTTTTGCGCGTCGTTGCGTCGCGCATTTGCAAACATGCGTGCGCCGATCGCGCGCGAGTACGTTTGTCCCTGTGCCGCAGTGCTCGAAGTGGGATCGTTATACACACTTCGTTAAGTCGAAGACTGTTTTTTTCATTGCGTTGTAGTAAACGAAATGCAGTGCGCGTCGACTCGCGACCGCACTGATGCGACACCCGCCATGATTTATATGGCTAGGAGGGCAGCAATGGCAGAAACGTAAGAAGGCTAAGGCGGCTTCTAAGAAGAAGGCCGCCAAGAAGACGAAGAAGACCGCGAAGAAGACGAAGAAGCGGAAGAAAAGGCTCTAGTCTTTCGCCACTTCCCGACCTTCACACCTGAGTGGCGAAGGTCGTGTCATACGGGCCGGTGTGCGTCCTGGAGAGTTCTTGCGCTTTGCGGGCCTTCCGCGGCGCCACCGGTACCGGATGATGACAGAGGGCGTCGGAGAGACATCAGGTCTCGCCGACGCCCTCCGTGTTTCTGGCGGGGCCTCATCGGCCGAGCCGGCGCGGGCCGGCGGTCCTTTCCGGTCCCGGTGCTCCATTCGCGGCGTTCGTGATAGACAGCCGGACGCTCGAGGACTTCTCGCGGGGCAAGGGAGCAAAGCCATGGCGGGTGTGGCGGGACGGACGGTTCGATCCAGCAAGGGCAGGGCGAAGGCGAACAAGAAGACGGTCAAGACGGCGGCCAAGCGGACGGTGAGGAAGAGCGCCGCCGGCAGGAAAGCCGCCAAGACGACGCCGGCGCGCAAGCCGGCCAAAGCGATGAAGCCGATCGAGCTGTGGTATTGGCCGACCCCGAACGGCATCAAGGTCTCGATCATGCTGGAGGAGTGCGGGCTGCCCTACACCATGGTCCCGGTGAACATCGCCAAGGGCGAGCAGTTCGATCCCGCCTTCCTCGCGATCGCGCCCAACAACCGCATGCCGGCGATCGTCGACTTCGCCGGGCCCGGCGGGCCGCCGATCTCGATTTTCGAGTCCGGCGCCATCCTGCAGTATCTCGGGCGCAAGACCGGCAAGTTCTATCCCCAGGACGAGCGCGGGCGCGTCGAGGTCGACCAGTGGCTGTTCTGGCAGATGGGCGGCCTTGGGCCGATGGCCGGCCAGCTCAACCATTTCAAGCGCTACGCGCGCGAGCCGCTCGCCTACGCCATCAGGCGTTACCAGGACGAGGTCAACCGGCTCTACGGCGTGATGAACAAGCGGCTTGCCGACCGCGCATTCCTGGCCGGCCGCTACTCGATCGCCGACATGGCTTGCGTCGGCTGGGTCAACCTGTGGAGAGCGCAGGACCA
The DNA here is from genome assembly GCA_963829755.1 of uncultured Pseudomonadota bacterium. Classification (GTDB taxonomy): domain Bacteria; phylum Pseudomonadota; class Alphaproteobacteria; order Rhizobiales; family Xanthobacteraceae; genus Pseudolabrys. Next base: position 173,372 of record CAWHJV010000007.1, read on the forward strand.
GAACATCGACGACTTCCCGCACCTGAAGCGCTGGCTGGCAACCGTGAAGGCGCGGCCGGCGGTGCAGCGCGGCATGGCGCTCGGCAAGGCGCTGCGCGAGGGCATCGACATCAAGTCGCCGGAGGTGCAGGCGGTGCTGTTCGGCCAGCGCGCGCGCTGAGCGTTTCCAGGCGAAGTGGAAACCGGTTCGCCGTCCGGAAACGCGACAAAATAAATACTTGGACGGCGTCAGAAAGTGCCGCGCGGCGGCGCGCGCGGGCCTTGCGCGGATCGGGGTTGAGACGATCGGGCTTCGGCCGGCCGGTGTTGGGATCTGACCGACCCCTGCAGCCACACCAGCGTGCCGCAGATCCTGCCGCCACAATCGCTCAAGCGGACGCGCACGTCGCGCTTCTGCGACGTCCACATGCCCAAGGGCGGCTCAGCCGCGAACGTCGTGCGCGGCATGAACAAGGCGGCGAGGCCGAACGCGGCCGCGGTCGTGCGTTTGAACAAGGTGAGGCGTCCTTTGTCTCGGCGTGTCTGTCGGCGAAGCCGGCGCGCGCCGCCGGTTCGCTCACCGGTCGCGCGAGGGATATCGCCGGGTGGTTATTGTTCACTGAACGCAACGGGTTACCGATCCGTCACCGGGGCAGGGGAAGCGCCCGTTTGCGACGCCAATGCGGCACAATCGCACCGGTTCCGCGCATTTCTGCGCTTCGCGTTCACCTTCGATTCATCGCGACGCTTAAACTGCCATTCAAATTTTCGCCCGATCATCGCGCTTGTCCGACGAGCAACGACGCGCCGGGCAACAGGGCTTAAGCGCGGCATGGGACGTGTCGCGCGCGTGGAACAGGGGAGGCCGAAATGGCTTACATCGACAATGCGGCGGCAGCGGCCGCCATCGACCCGGCGGACGCCGCCGGCTGCTTCGATTGCGGCATGGCCTATTCGGCCGGCGCCGGCGTGGCGATCGACATGGTGGAAGCGCACAAGTGGTTCAACATCGCGGCCGCGCGCGGCCACGGTGACGCCGCGCGCCTGCGCCGCGAGATCGCGGAGTTGATGAGCGACAGCGAGGTTGGCCAGGCTCAGCGCGCCGCGCGCGACTGGCTCAAGAGCCACCCGCAGCCGCAGAACGTGATGCCGATCCGCGCCGCGGCCTGAGGCCGCGGTCAGCGGCGCCTGGGTGAACGCGGTCAGCGCTGCGGCCGCGAGTACTCATCGCCGACGGGACGGCCGTCGTAGAACGGATTGGGCTCGCATGAGCCGCCGATGCCGCTGATGGTGTCTCGGCACTGCTTGAGTGTGAAATAGTAGCACTCGTTGCCGATCTCGCCGCCGTCGGGGTCACGCAGATGCGCGCACCATTTGTAGGGATCGGCATGCGCGGCCGGTGCGCCCATGGGGGACAGCGCCATCGCCGCCAGCAGGATGATTCCCGATGCTAGCCGCCGCATTGGGGTCTCCCGTGTTGGTGGATTCCAGGCAGGATAGCCTTGGTTACGGCGACTTTTCGACCGAGGCGCGAAAAAATCGGCGCACCCGGGTGCCAAACAGCGAAAGGCGGTTTGACCGGGCCGGGGGGATTCCTATAGGCAATGGCGCATGCGGAGACGTGGCCGAGTGGCTGAAGGCGGCGGTTTGCTAAACCGTTATACGCTCCAAAGGCGTATCGAGGGTTCGAATCCCTCCGTCTCCGCCAGAAATCCCGATATCCGTCGACAATCCCGGCCCGGCCCCGCAATTGCGGCGTTTCGAGCGCGTTCCGTCAGGGTGGCCGCAGCCGGTCGCCGCACCGACGCCGAAGCGGCGACGCGTTCATGCGTCAGAGCAGGACGAGGTCGGGGCTCGCCCAATCCTGCTGCTTCAGGAGCTCGCTGGCCGTACGGGGCTGAGGACCGTAATAGCTGCCCTTGCGGATGATCGGCCGCGGATTGAAGAGCACCGATACCATCCGCGCCAGCAGTGCCCTCGACGACACCGGCTTGAGCAGGAACTCGTTGACGCCGACCGAGATGGCTTCCTTGACCTTCGAATACTCGCTGTGGGCGGTCAGCATGATGACCGGCACTGCCGGGTGAGGAAAGGTGTCGGGCGCGCGCAGCGTGCGCATGAAGCCCGGCCCCTCCATTCGGGGCATCTCCCAGTCGAGGATAATGACGTCGGCGCCCATCTTGCGCGCGATGTCGAGGCCGGCCACGCCGTCGCCGGCTTCCCAGATGGTGCCGACTCCCATGCTGGTGAGCATGGCGTTCACGACCTTGCGAATGCTGGCGTCGTCATCGACGACGAGCACCTGCGTTTCCGCGAATCGCGCCGCAACAGCCGCGGTGCTGACCTGTACCATCGCCCTGGCACCTCTCTTGAAGCCGTATCGTTAGCACGGAAGCGGTTGCCAACGATTAAACGCCGGCCCGGCGTTTGACGGGTTTGTGGCACCACTTGCTAATCGGCGCGCGCGGCGCCGGCCCCGGGGCGTTTCATTCAAGTGACTGGAAATATTGTATTTTATCGCACCCAGCGGCGCCTGGTAGGGCGGGGCGGCGAACCGGCGAAGAGAAGAGAGAGATGACACCATGGTTCGGCCGGCTGAGCAGCTGGCGCGCAGCGACAAATCATGCCCGCCCTTTCGCAGCCGGCAGGCCGGGCCGGCGCGAGCGCGGCACGGAGACGACATAAGGAGAAGAATCACCCCGCCCCGGCGCCGGCGCGGATGGGGTCAAATAGAGGTTTTGCTGCTCCTGAATTAGGCAGGCCGGAGCAGGCGGGCGGCGCTAGTGGAGCGAATTTGACATTTGATACCCATTTGCCGCGTGCCACTCATCAAATGTCAAATTCAAAGCTCCACTAGAATCAAAGAGTCGCTAGTGGTCCTTTGCTTCCGACATTTGCTCCGGGGCTTGCGGCAACGGGATGCAAATGTCGGAAGCGGACCACTAGGTGCAACCGGGTTAGGCCGTGTGCACCGCAAGGCATGCGAAAGCCGCGTGGATGCACCCGTCCTGGTTGCTTCCGTATTTTGACGTAATTTATTGAATTATCGAGGTAATTTTATAGACCGGTGCGGCGCGGCAGGGGGGCTTGGGGGCACTTTGGAGCCCGGCGGGGCGGTTCGCAAATGCGTGTTTTTTGCGCAACAGTCGGTCGAAAACCGATGCAAAGGGCTGTGGGAAGGGCCCTTCTTCATTGCGCGGGAGGGACCGTTCGCTAATGTCTGTCCTGCGACGGAGGGGGGCATCCCCATGTCGCGCTTTCCGGTGTGCCGGACTGTATCCCGGTTAGCGGGGAGTAAGGGGAAGTTCCAAAGGTGCTGTCGCACGCGGCGGATACCGAACCCTCTCACGATAAACAAATGTTTGGAGGTTCAAGATGAAGATGGTGAAAAGCCTTCTCCTCGGCTCCGCAGCGGGTCTCGTTGCGATGGCTGGGGCGCAGGCGGCCGATCTTCCCGTTAAGGCCAAGCCGGTCCAGTACGTGAAGATTTGCAGCCTTTATGGTGCCGGGTTCTACTACATCCCGGGTACCGATACCTGCTTGAAGATCGGCGGGTTCGTCCGCGCGGAGATGAACTTCTACGCGAACGGCTCGTTCTACGCCTACACGGCGGCGAACTTCGACAGCCCGGCGACCAACGTCGAGAATACCCGCGTCCGCTTCGGCATCACCGCCGACGCGCGTTCGCAGACCGCCTACGGCACCCTGCGCGCGTTCGTGTACATGGCGCCGACGGAGACCAACGGCTTGGGCGGTGGCTACAATGCCGTCTACTCGCCGGCTGGCTTCATCCAGTGGGCCGGCTTCACGTTCGGTCTGACGCAGCTCGTTCTTCAACTTCGACGGCCAGGGTTACACCAACGGCACGTTGTGGGTCGGTTCGGCCTCCGGTGGCCGCGGTGTGCCGCTGTTCGCCTATACCGCCCAGTTCGGCAATGGTCTGTCGGCCACGCTGTCTCTGGAAGACACCACCGGGCATAGCTCGACGGTCGTCGGGCAACTCGCAGGTCTACGGCGGCCGCGAGTGGCCGGACCTCGTCGCCAACCTGCGTGTCGACCAGGCCTGGGGCAGCGCGCAGGTCATGGGCGCCCTGCACAACGTTCACACGTACAACAACGTCAGTGCGACGAACAACTTCGAGCAGCACAAGCTCGGCTGGGCGGTCGGCGGCGGCATCAAGTTCAACCTGCCCATGCTGGGCAAGGGTGACGCCATCACGGCCGAAACCAGCTACGCCAAGGGCGCGCTGGACTACGTGATGACCAACCCGGCGGGTGCCGCCGGCGGTGGCCTTGGTTTCTTCGCGCTCTCGACCGGTTCTCCGGTGGTTACCAACACGGCGAGGGGTGACGTCTTTGACGCCGTCGGTACCACGGCCAATGGTTCGCTGGACCTGACCGAGGGCTGGCAGATCAACGGCGGCTACGAGCACCACTGGGATTCCATGTGGAAGACCTCGCTCTACGGCGGCTACGCTTCGATCAACTACAGCGCCAACGCCAGCAACGCGATCCGCGTGGCCGGTACGACCGGCGACGCCGACTTCAACATCTGGCAGGTCGGCTCGCGCACGGTCTGGACCCCGGTCCACAACCTCGACTTGAGCGTGGACGTGATCTACTCGCAGGTGAACGGCGCCTACAGCGGTCAGACCGTTGGTGGCGTGACCTACGGGAACAAGGGCTTCCTCGCGGGCATCGTCCGCGCGCAGCGCAACTTCTGATCGGCTGAAGCTGATCGGGCTTTAAGGGCCCCCGGCGGGAAACCGCCGGGGGTCTTGCTTTGTGCGGGGGTGCTTTGTGAGGCCGGCCGCTTCGGGGCAAGCGGCGGGTTCCGTCGCCACATGTTCTTGGCAAGATGTTCTTGGAAGCAGCGCACGAGGGCCGGAAACCCCGCATTGCCAGGCTGCCGGCTTCGCCTTATACCGGCGACATGCAACGCCTGAGGCGAATCCAGACATGACCGCTCGCATCTACAAGCCGTCCAAGACCGCCATGCAGTCGGGCCTCGCCAACACGAAAGCCTGGGTGCTCGACTACGCGCCCGAGCAGCCGCGCCAGGTCGAGCCGCTGATGGGCTGGACCTCCTCCGGCGACATGCGCCAGCAGGTGCGCCTGCGCTTCGCCAGCAAGGAGGAGGCGGTGGCCTATTGCGAGCGCGAGGGCATTCCCTATCAGGTGTTCGAGGCCAAGCCCGCCGCGCGGCGCACCATTTCCTATTCCGAGAATTTCGCCTTCAAGCGCCGAGACGCGTGGACCCACTAATACCAAGTTCCTGAAGATGTGACTCGTCTGGGCGTGAACCGCCCCGGGTCCTTTGGAGGCCGTTTGGTTTGAGTCGCGCCGCCATTGCCGGCTGCTCCTCCCTTGCTCAAGTCGTTAAATCCGTCTCACAGGCGCCGATGCCGGACATGGCTGGTCCTGACAGCGGTCAGTTGCGAGTCTTGGCGCTATTGACCAGCCACTCGGCAAAGAGACGCGCTTTTGCGGACGCCCGGGGATGGATCTTGAGATAGAACGCCTCCGGTGAGGGAATGCTTTCGGGAACGAGCTCCGTTAACCGGCCATCCCGCATCAGGTTTCCGACCAGGCCGTCCCAACCGAGTACGGCGCCCACGTCGTCCTGGGCGGCCTGAAGCGCGATCATGTAGTTGTTGACGTAAAAGCTACTGCGGCGCTTCGGAACGGGGCGTCCTAGTGCCTGAAGCCACTGGTCCCAGGTCGTCCAGTTGCTTCCCTCGCTGCTGACGTGAATCAGGGGAGCCTTGAGCAGATCCTCGACTTGCGCAATGCCTTGCTCGGCGGCGAAGCTTGGCGTCCCGAGGGCAACGATGCGGCCCTGGAAGAGCTTGAGGTACTCGTCTCCACTCTTCTGCTCGCTGCCGTAATGGATGCTCAGATCGCAGCGAATGGTCATTTCAGGCACGTCACTGACGATCTGCGAGACGGTGACGATGGGATGGATCTTCCAGAAGGCCGAGATCTTCGGTGTCAGCCAGAGTGAGCTGACGGCCGTGCTGCTCCGGATCGTCACGTCGACCGTTTCCGGTTGGCCGCGTATCTGGGTGACGGCTTCCGAAATCGACTCGAACCCGCGCTGGATCGCGAGGAACAGGAGCGCGCCTTTCTCCGTCAGTTCGACGCCGCGGCTGCGGCGCAGGAACAGGCTGCATCCGAGGTCGGTCTCGAGCGCTTTGATCTGATGGCTCACGGCCGCCGGCGTTACGTTCAGTTCCTCCGCCGCCTTCTTGAAGCTCGCGTTGCGGGCGGCCGCCTCGAAGCAGATGAGGGCGGTCATCGAGGACAGGTCGTAAGGCCTTGGCATCGGGGCCTCGTCGGCGGCGGCACCGGGCCGTCAGCGCGCCCGGTGAGATTACTTTGCGTAACTCAGCATGAAAAAAAATGCTATTGCTAAAAGGGCTTTGCGGAAAGAGATATTAGCTGAGCTGAACATGCTCGATATGGATTCATTCCCATGGCGGTCCCATCGCCCTCCGTCGAAGACCTGCTCGCGCGCCGGATCCCGGGCCATGCCCTCGAGCAGCCGTTCTACACCTCGCCCGAAATCTACAACCTCGATCTGCAGCACATCTTCTACAAGGACTGGCTCTACGCGATCCCGGCTTGCCAGCTCACGAAAGCGGGCAGTTACGTCGCGTTGCGGGTCGGCGCCTACGAGGTGGTCATCGTCCGGGGCCCCGATGGTGCAATCCGCGCCTTCCATAACTCCTGCCGCCATCGCGGCTCGTTGATCTGCAAGGCGCGAGAGGGCCAGGTGGCCAAGCTCGTCTGTCCTTACCACCAGTGGACCTATGAGCTCGATGGCAGGCTGATCTGGGCGAATGACATGGGCCCGGACTTCGACGCGTCGCAGTACGGGTTGAAGCCCGTGAACCTGCGCAACATCGAGGGCCTGATTTACATCTGCCTCTCGGATACGCCGCCGGATATCGAGCTCTTTGCGGCGCTGGCGCGTCCCTATCTCGAGGTCCACGACGTTGCCAACGCAAAGGTCGCATATACCACGAGCATCGTCGAGAAGGGGAACTGGAAGCTCGTCTGGGAGAACAACCGCGAATGCTACCACTGCAGCAGCAATCACCCGTCGCTCTGCCGCACCTTCTCGCTCGATCCTGAAGTGGCCGGCGTGCCGGTGGACGGATCGGTTTCGGCAGCGCTGCAGGCGCATTTCGACCGTTGCGAAGCCGCCGGCGCGCCCGCCCAGTTCCGGCTCGGTGGTGACGGCCAGTACCGGCTGACGCGGATACCCCTGCAGAAGGGCACCGTCAGCTACACGATGGACGGCAAGGCGGCCGTCGGCAAGAACCTCGGCCGCGTGGCTCTGCCCGACGCGGGCACACTCCTGATGTTCCACTACCCGACGACCTGGAATCACTTTCTGCCGGACCACTCCGTGACCTTCCGGGTCACGCCAATCGGTCCCACGGAGACCGAAGTCACGACCACCTGGCTGGTGAACAAGGACGCAGTCGAGGGCGTCGACTACGACCTCAAGCGGCTGACCGAGGTCTGGACCGCCACCAACAATGAAGACCGCGAGGTCGTCGAGACCAACCAGCGGGGGGTCGCATCGCCCGCCTATGTGCCGGGGCCGTATTCGCCGATTCAGGAAAGCGGCGTGACGCAATTCGTGGACTGGTACGCGCACTGGCTTGAGCACGCCCTGGCGCCGCTTCGCATAGCGGCGGAGTAATGGCATGAACGCCGTCACGAAGCCTAAGCTGGCGTTATGGTCGGACGCCGAAGAACTCGAATGCGTCTCGTTCCTTCCGGAAGCGCCGAACGTCATGACGTTCTGCTTCCAGTCCCCGTCCGGCGCGCTTTTCAGCTATGATCCGGGACAGTTCATTACGCTGGAACTGCCCATCTCCGGCGGTCCGATCTACCGGACCTATACGATCTCCTCGTCTCCCTCCCGCCCGACCTCTCTGACGGTCACTGTGAAGGCGCAGGAGAAGTCGATCGGGACCCAGTGGATGTTCGACAACCTGCGCCCGGGCATGCGGGTGCGGGCGAAGGGGCCGGCGGGGGAATTTTCGATGGCGTACCACCCGGCCGAGAAGTATCTGTTCATCTCGGCCGGTTCGGGCATCACGCCGATGATGTCGATGATCACACACTACTTCGACTCCGGACGCATGCCGGACATCGTCTTCGTCAACTGCTCGCGTCGGCCCTCCGACATCATCTTCCGCGGGCGCCTGGAGCATATGGCGTCGCGCGCGACCAACATCAGCCTGAAATGGGTGGTCGAAGAAACCGATCCGTACCGGCCCTGGACCGGCTACCAGGGCCTGTTCAACCAGCTGATGCTGGGCCTGATGGCGCAGGACTATCTCGATCGCGAGGTGTTCTGCTGCGGCCCTGAGCCCTTCATGCAAGGCGTGCGCGAGGCGCTCACCGGTCTCGGCTACGACATGGAGCACTACCACCAGGAGAGCTTTCATGCCCCGCTGCGGGAAGCGGAGCTGGTGCCGGAGGACGTGGTTCCGGACGAGAGCGCAGGTGCCGTGGTGGAGTTCGCGACCTCTGGCGTCACGACGAAGTGCACGGAGACCGACACGATCCTGCTCGCAGCCCGCGCGGCGGGCCTGGTCATCCCATCGGGTTGCACCATGGGGATCTGCGGGACATGCAAGATCCGCAAGATCGACGGCCAGGTGCATATGGTGCACAACGGCGGTATTACCGAAGAGGATATTGCCGACGACTATATTCTCGCCTGCTGTTCCAACCCGATCGGCCATGTGACCGTCGAGGCATAGCGACACAAATAGACGTTGCCCTGCGAAAGCCACGGATCGAGGGCAGGACGGCGACATGGATCTCGCCCCCCGAGTTCGTCTGGCGCAAGCCTGAGTCTTGTAGCTAGATGGAGTGGCCATTCGAAACTATACTGCCCCAGGGCCACGCTGCGCCGTAGGTCCATCCGAATTCAAGAAGACGGCCGCGACGCGCGACCGGGGCAGGTCAAGTCAATGCATGACGAGTGTACGAACGACGTCTCCACGAATTTAAGTCGTTACCAGCTTTTCTGCGATCCGCTTTTCAACGCGCCGGCCCCCGAGATCGTGTGAGGGCCGGATGCGGAGTCTCAAGTCCATCCATGTCGTCGGTTGCCACGCCGAGGGTGAGGTTGGCGACGTCATCGTCGGCGGGGTCGCGCCACCGCCGGGCGAGACCCTATGGGAGCAGTCCCGCTTCATCGCGCGCGACCAGTCTCTCAGGCGCTTCATGCTTAGCGAGCCCCGCGGTGGGGTGTTCCGGCACGTCAACCTGCTGGTGCCGCCCAAAAACCCGGCGGCGCAGATGGGCTTTATCATCATGGAACCCGAGGACACGCCGCCGATGTCGGGCTCCAACACGATCTGTGTTGCAACGGTGTTGCTGGACACCGGCATGATCCCGATGACCGAGCCCGAAACAAGGCTCGTTCTCGAAGCGCCCGGTGGGCTGGTCGAGGTCGTCGCGTCCTGTCGCAACGGCAAGGCGGAGCGGATCACCGTCAGGAATGTGCCGAGTTTTGCCGACCGGCTGGGCGCGCACATCGAAGTCGACGGGATCGGGACGCTGACGGTCGACACCGCCTATGGCGGCGACAGTTTCGTCATCGCCGACGCTCAAGCGCTCGGTTTCCGCATTACGCCGGACGAGGCGCGGGACCTTGCCGAGACAGGGGTGACGATCACCAAGGCGGCCAACGAGCAGCTCGGCTTCGTCCACCCGACGAACCCGGACTGGGACCACATCTCGTTCTGCCAGTTTGCCGCGCCCTTGAGCCGCGCGGACGGCGTGCTGACCGGCGCCAATGCCGTCGTCATCCAGCCGGGCAAGATCGATCGTTCGCCCACCGGCACCGGCTGTTCCGCCCGCATGGCGGTGCTTAAGACGCGTGGCGACATGCAGGTCGGTGAGCGCTACGTTGCGCGCTCGATCATCGGCTCCGAATTCCAATGCCGCATCGAGGCGGAGACGGCTCTCGGCGGACGCGCCGCCATTATCCCCTCAGTATCGGGCCGCGCCTGGATCACCGGCATGCGGCAGGACATGCTCGACCCGGACGATCCCTGGCCGGCGGGCTACAAGGTATCCGACACGTGGCCGAGGGCAGGGCGATGACGGCCGGCGACACCGCTTTTGTCGGTTTCGATGAGCTGGTGGCGCTGCTTGCGGGTGTACTCGAAGCGCATGGCTGCCGCCGCGAGGTCGCCGAAATCCTCGGCGCCAATATGGCGACCGCCGAGCAGGACGGAGCGCACAGCCACGGCATTTTCCGTATCGACGGCTATATTTCGACGCTCGAGAGCGGCTGGGTCGACGGCAAAGCCGTGCCGGCGGTCGAAGACGTGGCGCCGGGCTTCGTGCGGGTCGACGCGTGCAACGGATTCACCTTGCCGGCGACCGCAGCGGCGCGGATGCTGTTCGTCGAGAAGGCTCGGGCGAATGGCGCCGCGGTGCTGGCGGTGCGCAATTCCCATCATTTCAGCGCTCTCTGGCCGGATGTCGAACCCTTTGCGCGTGACGGCTTCGTTGCGCTTTCCATGGTCAATTCGATGGCGGTGGTGGTGCCGTTCGGCGGCCATGAGCCGGTATTCGGCACCAACCCCATCGCCTTCGCGGCACCGCGCGTGGGGGACGACCCGCTGGTCTTCGATCTCGCGACCAGCGCGCTCTCCCATGGCGATGTCCAGATCGCGCTCCGCGAGGGAAGGGCGCTGCCCGATGGCGCGGGCGTGGATGCAGACGGCAATCCCACGACCGATCCGAATGCGGTTCTTCATGGAGGTGCGCTACTCACGTTCGGCGGCCATAAGGGATCGTCGATTGCGATGATGATCGAGATCATGGGCGCGGCGCTGACGGGCGGCAAGTTCTCATTCGAAGTCGACTGGAGCGGACACCCCGGCGCGAAAACCCCGCATACCGGCCAGTTCATTCTCGTCATTGACCCGTCGCGGGGCGCCATGCGGGATTTCGCCACGCGCGTCGAAGCGCTTGTTTCGCGCATGCACGATGCGGGCGTCGAGAGGCTGCCGGGCGACCGGCGCTACGCCAGCAGGCGAAAGGCGCGCGAGCGGGGCATCCCAATCGGCAAGGCGGAGCTGGACCGGATCCACGGCCTTGCTGTTGTAAGCGCTTAGCCTCGGCCGAAGCGATTTCGCACGCACCCGCTATGCGCGGTAGCCATGCCGCGCGTAGAGGCGGTCGAGCTCTCTTTGTTCCGGCGCTTGTCCGGTGAAGGTCTCAACGTATTCCGGGATTCGCTTCATGCGGGCCGCGATGTCTTCCTTCGTCTGCATGGAGATATATCCGATCTGCGTCAGATAGGTCGTGCGTGCCCGAACGTCGGCGCGCGCCGCGTTCTGCCCGAAGCGGACGAACATGCGGGTGAGGGCGTCGAGACGTTGCTGGTCGGCCGACCGAACCTCGACCGCTATTTCAGGCGACTGCAGGGCCCAACTTCTTACCGCGAACTCAAATCTGGAATCGAAGATCGTGTCGTCCAGCCAGCAATCGATGACGTTCAGCATCGCCTCGGCGATGGTCTCCGCATAGGCTTGCGTCTGCTGGACCAGATTGCCCGTGTTCTTGTCGCGCCATTGCGTGACCAGGGCAGCCAGCAATTCTTCGCGATCCTTGAAGAACCAATAGAAGCTCGTACGCGACAGGCCCAGCTTCTTGGCGAGCGGCAAAATCTTGACGGCGTCGACGCCCGATTCGAGCAGGGCCTCGTATGCCGCCTCCAGCCAGAGATCCGGGGAACCCCGCCAGCCGTTTTCGGTCACGCTCGACTCCATGGCGCCTCTTATCCAGAAAATGTCCATCTATGTCAATAATCTTGACACATATGTACATATCGATTTAAGGTTCGGGCGATCCCTCGGGCCGGAGCCTGGCAGATGTCGAATGATCCCCTCCTTCAGCCTTTCCAACTGAAGCACCTGACCCTGCGCAATCGGATCATCGTGACGGCGCACGAGCCGGCGTATCCGGAGGACGGCATGCCCAAGGGGCGTTACCGCGCCTATCACGTGGAGCGCGCCAAGGGTGGTGTCGCCATGACGATGACCGCCGGCTCCGCGGCCGTTTCGAAAGACAGCCCCCCGGTCTTCAACAACCTCCTTGTCTACAAGGACGAGGTGGTGCCGTGGATGCGGGAGCTGACCGACGCGGTGCACGAGCAGGGCGCCGCGGTGATGATCCAGCTCACGCATCTTGGCCGGCGCACGCGCTGGGACAAGGAATTCTGGTTGCCGGTCGTCTCGCCGTCGCATCATCGCGAGGCGGCGCACCGCGCATTCCCAAAGAAGATGGAAGACTGGGACATCGAGCGGATCATCAAGGATTACGCCGACGCGGCCGAGCGCATGAAAGCCGCCGGCATGGATGGCATCGAGTTGCAGGCCTACGGGCACCTGATGGACCAGTTCTGGTCGCCGCTGACGAACGAGCTCGACGGTCCCTACGGCGGCTCGCTCGACAACAGGCTGCGCTTCGCCTTCGACGTCTTAAGCGCAATTCGCGAGCGTGTCGGTCCCGACTACATCGTCGGCGTTCGCTATACCGGCGACGAGATGCTCGAGGGTGGGTTGACCAAAGAGGACGGGCTGGAAATCTCCAGGCGCCTCAAGGACAGCGGCATGGTCGACTTCCTGAACGTCATCAGGGGGCACATCGATACCGATGCCGGCCTGACCGACGTCATTCCCATCCAAGGCATGGCCAATTCTCCGCATCTCGATTTTGCCGGCGAAATTCGTAAAGCCACCAACTTCCCGACCTTTCACGCGGCCAAGATTCCGGACGTGGCGACCGCGCGCCACGCGATCGCATCGGGCAAGCTCGATATGGTCGGCATGACCCGCGCCCATCTGGCGGACCCGCACCTCGTGCGCAAGATCGCGGAGAAGCGGGAAGACGACATCCGGCCGTGCGTGGGGGCGAACTACTGCCTCGACCGCATCTACCAGGGCGGTGCGGCCTATTGCATTCACAACGCGGCGACGGGCCGTGAGCTTTCAATGCCTCATAGCTTCACGAGGGCCGACGTCCGGAAAAAGATCGTGATCGTGGGGGCCGGACCTGGCGGCCTCGAGGCGGCGCGTGTGGCGGGCGAGCGCGGGCACGAGGTCGTCGTCTTTGAAGCCGCGGGCGATCCCGGTGGACAAATTCGCCTGACCGCGCGAAGCGAGCGCCGCAAGGAGATGATCAGCATCGTCGACTGGCGCATGGCGCAGTGCGAGAAACTTGGCGTCGTCTTCCATTTCAACACCTGGGCCGACGTCGAAACCGTGCGGGCGAAGAAGCCGGACGTCGTCGTCATTGCGACCGGCGGATATCCGCATATCGAAGTCCTTTCCAGCGGCAACGACTTGGTCGTTTCCTCCTGGGATATCATCTCCGGTGACGTTAGGCCGGGCACCAACGTCCTCGTTTTCGACGATGCAGGCGACCACGCCGGGCTGCAGGCCGCCGAAATCCTCGCGCGCACGGGCGCGAAGGTCGAGATCATGACGCCCGACCGTTCGTTCGCCCCCGAGGTCATGGCCATGAACCTGACCCCCTATATGCGCTCGCTGCAGAAGCTGGACGTGACCTTCACGGTGACCTATCGGCTCGCGGCGGTCGAGAAGAGCGGCAACGCGCTGGTCGCCCATGTCGGTAGCGACTATGGCGGCGTCGCCAAGCAACGCACCTTCGATCAGGTGGTGATCAACCACGGCACGATCCCGCTCGACGAGCTTTACTTTGAGCTCAAACCCGGCTCCACCAACTCGGGCGAGATGTCGCACGAGCAACTCATCGCCGGTGTTCCGCAGTCGGTCGTGCGCAACCCGGAGGGCGAATTCCAGCTCTTCCGCATCGGAGACGCGGTGGCCGCGCGCAACACCCATGCGGCGATCTACGACGCGCTCCGTCTTCTCAAGGACGTCTGACCTATAAACGCTGACCGAAGAACGACCCTCATCGGCCTGGATGTAAGGCGCCGAGTTAAGAATTTGACGGGGGCAACATTGGGCGTCAGCGCACCCGTCAAACCGCCTGGGGCTCGCTCCGCGCCGTGCGGCGCCACGCCTCGGGCGTCATGCCTTCGTGGTCGCGGAAGACGCGGATCAAATGTGAAAGGTCGCAGAACCCAGTCGCCGCGGCAATTTCTGTCGCCGATTTGTTCGATGTGCCGAGTAGAAAGCGGGCTTGCGACAGGCGCACCCGCAGGAATGCCTCGCTTGGAGTCAGATCGAGCGCAACCCGAAAATGGCGTTCGAGCCGGCGACGGCTGACGCCGAGCAACGCCGCAACGTCCGAAACAGGCGGCGGGCTGTCGATGTTTTGCTGAATATGCATCAGCGCCTTGCGCACCAGGGCATCGCGCGACTTCAATTCCAGGGGCAGGCCGGGTTGAGGCTTGTCCCCGGTCATGGCCTCGTCGATGATCATGATACTCAGGCTCTTGGTGGCGGCGACCTGACCGATATGCTTGTCCACCAGATAGGCAGCCAAATGTGCCGAACTGTGCCCGCCTGAGCATGTCAGTCGGTCCCGGTCCACCACGAAAATCTGGTCTGAAACCGGCCGGGCTGTCTCGAACCGCTCCAGGAACTCGTCATGGTGGAACCAGCTTACGCAACAGCGATAGCCGTCGAGCAGGCCGGCTTCGTAGAGCAGGAATACGCCGGTGCAGAGCCCAACAAGTGGCGTGCCCGCGCGCGCCGCAGCCTTGAGAAAGGCGACGCTCTGCGGTGACAGGCCGCGCGCCTCCTGCATCACACCGCCGACCACCACCACGTAATCGTATTGCGCCGCATTGTGCAGACGGGCGGTGGGCTGAACCTTGACACCACAGCTCGAGCGGACCGCGTTCATGTCCTCGGAAAGCACGGTCCATTCGCAGTTGATGGGGCGCGAGCGATCCGCTTCGTCGGCGGCAAGCCTCAAGACATCCACGAAGTTGGCAAAGGCCGAGAGGGTGAAGCTGTCCGCGAGCAGGAAGGCCACGCTGAGGTGCCTTCGGCCAATTTTGCTCTGTGGCGGGCCCGAGGTCATGACGCAATCATACAATGCGATTGTCGCATAAATCCAGTCCTGCCGCCTCCGGGACAGCTACGCCTGGACGATCCGAGGTTGCCGAGGCTGGCCTCCCATGACCCATTTTTCCGCGCTGTCGCTGCTGACGAACGCCCTGACGGGTCACAAGAACTGGACGGCCCAATGGCCCGACAGCCAGCCGAAAGAGGCATATGACGTCGTCATCGTCGGTGCCGGTGGGCACGGACTGGGGGCGGCGTACTACCTGGCCAAGGAGCACGGCATCACCAACGTCGCGGTGTTCGACAAGGGCTGGCTGGGCGGCGGCAATACCGGGCGCAACACGACGGTCGTCCGCTCCAATTATCTCTATGACGAGAGCGCCCGGCTTTACGACCATGCGCTCGATTTGTGGCAGGGCCTGAGCCAGGAGCTGAACTACAACGTCATGTACTCCAACCGCGGGGTCATGATGCTGGCGCACAACGTGCACGACGTGCAAAGCATCCAGCGCCATATCCACGCCAATCGCCTCAATGGGGTCGACAATCGCTGGCTGACCGCCGAGGAGGCCAAGGCATACTGCCCGCCGCTCAATATCTCGCCGAACGCGCGCTATCCGGTTTTGGGTGCTGCGCTGCAGAAGCGTGCGGGAACCGCCCGCCACGATGCCGTCGCATGGGGCTATGCCCGCGCAGCCGCCATGCGCGGGGTGGATATTATTCAGAACTGCCCGGTCGCGGCGATCCGGCGCGGCGCCGACGGTCGGGTCAGCGGCGTCGAGACCGCCAAGGGCTTCATCAAGGCGAAGAAGGTCGCCGTGTCGGCGGCGGGGCATACCAGCGTCGTCATGCAAAGCGCCGGCGTTCGGCTTCCGCTGGAGAGCTACCCGCTTCAGGCTCTCGTCTCGGAGCCGGTCAAGCCGATCTTCCCCTGCGTGACGATGTCGAACACGGTGCACGCCTATATCAGCCAATCCGACAAGGGAGAGTTGGTGATCGGGTCGGGCACCGATCAGTATACCAGCTACTCGCAGCGCGGCGGCCTGCCGCTGATCGAGCATACGCTCGCGGCGATCTGCGAGATTTTCCCCTTCTTCACCCGCATGCGGATGCTGCGCAAATGGGGCGGCATCGTCGATGTGACGCCGGATCGCTCGGCAATTGTCGGCAAGACGCCGGTGCCGGGTCTCTACGTCAACTGCGGTTGGGGAACGGGCGGTTTCAAGGCAACGCCGGGCGCCGCTCATACTTTCGCATGGACCGTTGCCAAGGACGAACCGCACCCGATCAATGCTCCTTTCACCCTCGAGAGGTTCACGACCGGCCGCCTGATCGACGAGGCCGCTGCGGCAGCCGTTGCGCACTGAGGAACAGAGCCATGCTTCTGATCCATTGCCCATACTGTGACGAAACCCTGCCGGAGCTGGAGTTCACCTATGCGGGGGAGGCGCACATTGCCCGGCCCAATAATCCCGCGGAGACCAGCGATGAAGAGTGGCGGGATTTTCTCTTCATCCGCAGCAATGTGCGCGGCCCGCATTATGAACGCTGGCGGCACTTCCACGGTTGCGGCCGTTTCTTCAATGCGGTGCGCGACACGGTGAGCGACAGGTTCCTGACCACCTACACGATCGGCGCCCCGCGTCCCGACCTCGCTACCCTGAAGGCGGCCTCAGAATGACGCGCTTTCGTGTTCCCGGCCGCGGCCGGATCGATCATGACCGGCCGGTGAATTTCACCTTCGATGGCAGGACCGTCGAGGGGCGCGCTGGCGATACCGTCGCCTCGGCCTTGCTGGCCAATGGCGTGCATCTGATGGGACGTTCGTTCAAGTACCATCGGCCGCGCGGCGCCGTTTCGGCCGGCTCGGAAGAGCCCAATGCGCTCATCGGCACGCGTCGCGGGCCGGGCCGGTTCGAGCCCAACACGCGCGCGACCGTGCAGGAAATCTGGAACGGTCTCGAGGCCACCAGCCAGAACAAGTATCCGAGCCTCAAGTTCGACATCGGCGCCGTGAACGACCGTGCCTACATGCTGTTTTCGGCCGGCTTCTACTACAAGACCTTCATGTGGCCGAAGAGCTTTTGGGACAAGGTCTACGAGCCCTTCATCCGCGCCGCGGCGGGACTTGGCGTTTCGCCGAGCGAGGCGGACCCCGACGCCTATGCATCCCGCTACCTGCACACCGACGTGTTGGTGATCGGGGCGGGGCCGGCGGGTTTGGCGGCGGCACTCGGTGCCGCGCGATCGGGCGTGCGCGTGACGCTGGTCGACGAAAACGCGGAAGCGGGCGGAACGCTGTTGAGCGAGCCGCAGGCGGAAATTGACGGCACGCCTGCGTGGGATTGGCTCGCCGCCACGCTCAAAGAGCTCACCGATCTTGGTGTTCGGATCATGACCCGGACCACCGCCATCGGCTATTACCATCAGAACTTCGTTGCGTTGTGTCAGAAGCTCACGGACCATCTGCAATCGGCCCCCGCGGACATGCCGCGCGAGCGGCTGTGGCGGGTGCGGGCCGGGCAGGTCGTGCTGGCGCAGGGCGCGCTGGAAAAGCCGCTGGTCTTCGACGGCAACGATCGGCCGGGTGTGATGCTGGCAGGTTCCGCCCAGACCTATCTCAATCGCTACGGCGTGCGCGCCGGCAATCGGGCGGTCGTTGTCACCAGCCATGACAGCGCCTGGTATGCCGCCTTCGACCTTGCCGACGCAGGCACGAAGATCGAGACGATCGTCGATACCCGCGCCGAGCCGTCGGCCGGATTGCACGACGCGGCCAAGGCGCGCGGGATTGCAGTGCTTGCGGGCCACACCGTTACCGGCACCACGGGGCGGTTGCGGATCAGCGCGGCACGCGTCAATCCGATCCGGAACGGCAAGGTCGGGCCGGCCCGGTCGCTTGCCTGCGATTGCCTTCTCATGTCCGGTGGCTGGACGCCGTCGCTGCACCTGTTCTCGCATACCAAAGGCACGCTCGCCTGGGACGAGGACAGTCAGACCTATCTGCCCGACCGCAAGACCGAAGCCTGCCAGATCGCCGGCGCCGGGCGTGGTCTGTGGGGGATCGAGGCGGCGCTGAACGATGGCGCCGAGAGGGGCGCCGAGGCAGCGCGTGAACTGGGCAAGGACGCCGCCTTAACCCATTATGCCGTCGCGCGAGACCGCCCGGGCAGCGGCGCAAGCCACAAAGAACTGCCGACCGACCGAAGCCAAAATCGCGCGCGCGCCTTTGTCGATTACCAGAACGATGTGACGGCCAAGGACCTGCGCCTTGCCGTGCGCGAGGGCATGCGCTCGATCGAGCACGTCAAGCGCTACACCACCAACGGCATGGCCACCGATCAGGGCAAGATGTCCAACATCAACGGGCTCAACATTGCCGCCGACGCCCTCGGCAAGCGGCAACCCGAGGTGGGCCTCACGACCTTCCGCCCGCCCTACACGCCGACGACTTTCGGTACGCTGGCCGGCTATCATCGGGGCGGGCATTTCGACGTCACCCGCCGGACGCCGATTGACGACTGGGCCGCGGAAAACGGCGCCGTGTTCGAGCCCGTCAGCCTGTGGCGCCGGGCGCGCTACTTTCCGAAGCCGGGCGAGGACATGGATGCGGCCGTCGCCCGCGAATGCCGCGCCACGCGGACAAGTCTTGGCATCTTTGACGCCTCGACGCTCGGCAAGATCGAGGTGGTCGGGCCCGACGCGGTGGAATTCATGAACCGCATGTACACCAACCCCTGGACCAAGCTGGCGCCAGGCCGCACCCGCTACGGGCTGCTACTGGGCGACGACGGTTACATCCGCGACGACGGCGTGGTCGGGCGGCTGACCGAGGACCGATTCCACGTCACCACGACAACGGGTGGCGCGCCGCGAGTTCCTGGCCATGATGGAGGACTACCTCCAGACCGAATGGCCGGACCTGAAGGTCTGGTTGACGTCGACGACCGAGCAATGGGCCACCATCGCCCTCAACGGCCCCAACGCGCGGCGTCTGCTCGCTCCCGTCGTCGAGGGGCTGGACGTTTCGGGCGAGGCCTTTCCGCATATGGCAATCGCGGAATGCCGCGTGGCGGGGCTCCCCGCACGGCTGTTCCGCCTGAGCTTCACCGGTGAGCTCGGCTTTGAAGTCAATGTGCCGGCCCGGCATGGCCGCGCGCTTTGGGAAAAGCTCTGGGAGGCCGGCCGGCAATACGACATCTGCGCCTATGGCACGGAAGCGATGCATGTGCTGCGAGCGGAGAAGGGATACATCATCGTCGGGCAGGATACCGACGGGACGGTCACGCCGATCGATGCCGGCATGGGCTGGGCGATCGGCAAGAACAAGCCGGACTTCGTCGGCAAGCGCGGCCTTGCACGGCCCGATCTCGTGGCTGAGGGGCGCAAGCAACTCGTCGGCCTGCTGACCGAAGACGGCAGGACGAAGCTGGAGGAGGGGGCGCAGATCGTCCTCGACCCCAATCAGCCGAAGCCGATGAAAATGGTTGGTCACGTCACGTCGTCTTATCAAAGCACCGCCGCCGGCCGGCCGATTGCGCTTGCGCTGGTCGAAGGCGGTCACGGCCGCATGGGCGAGACCGTTTTCGTGCCGATGCCCGAGGGTGTGATAAAGGCCAAAGTCACGGGAACCGTGTTCTACGATCCCGAAGGCGAACGGCTGAAGCTCTGAAAGCGGAGACGACGCGATGACGGTTCATGGTCTTGCGCTGCAACCCGGCCCGCTCGCCGAAGGCAGTGCCGTCACGGTAACGCTGCTGGCGCCGGTCGGACGGTTTTCGCTGCGCGCGCGCGAGACGGATGTGCCCGCTCTTTCCAAGGCTATCGGTGTCGACCTGCCGCGCAGGATCGGACGCCGTGCCGGCGTCGGGACGATCGAGGCTCTGTGCCTAGGGCCCGACGAATGGCAGATCCTGACCGATGAGGCCGACACGCCACGGCTGGTCGAAGACTGCGCGCGCATCTACGCCGAAGCGCCGCACAGTCTTACCGACATCTCGGATCGCGAGATCACGGTTCGCATCGAGGGTCCGAAGGCGGCGGAACTCCTAACCCTGGGCTGCCCGCGGGATATCGACCGCATCGCGGCAGGCGAAGGCCGCCGGACTTTGATGGATGGCGCAAGCGTCGTATTGTTGCGGGACGGGGCGCAGAGCTTCCGCCTCGACGTGTGGCGTTCCTTCGTGCCGCATGTGATCGCGCTCCTCAAGACCGGGTGCGCCGAACTGGCGGCGGAATAAACTGGCCACGCTGACGGGAATGGCGCTCTCTATATATGGGCCTGAATAATGTTCCTGTCGGTGTTCGACATCTTCAAGATTGGCATTGGGCCCTCGTCATCGCACACGATGGGGCCGATGACCGCGGCCGCGCGGTTTCTCGACGACCTGCGCGGCGGCGCTGCCAGGCGTGCCGGCGCTGCCCAATTGGACCGGGTGACCGCCACGCTCTATGGGTCGCTGGCGTTTACCGGCAAGGGTCATGCCACGGATCGCGCGGTGATCCTTGGACTGAGCGGATTGCTGCCCGACACGCTCGACCCCAACAAGGCCGAGGCGCTGGAGGCCGAGGTGCGCCGGACGGGTCGGATCGCGCCCGAGGGTCTCGGTTCTCTGAAGTTCGATCCTGAGACGGACCTCGTCTTCGACTATGGCCCGCCGCTTGAGGGCCATGCCAATGGGCTGGTGTTTGCGGTCTTCGACGCGGCGGGCAACCGCGTCTACGCGCAGACCTACTATTCGGTCGGGGGCGGGTTCGTGCTCACCGAGGACGAACTGCGCAGCCGAAACGAGGAGGCGCTTTCGCTTCGCGACCAAAAGGAGGAGAACGATTTTCCCTATGCCTTCGGGAGCGCCAAGGAAATGCTCGCCATGGGCGCGGCCTCGGGCAAGACAATCGGGGAAATGAAGCGCGCGAACGAAGAGGTGGTGCACGGCGAAGAGCTCGATAACAAGATCGACCGGCTCTGGCAGGCGATGAACGATTGCATCGAGCGCGGCCTTGCCCAGGAAGGCCTCCTGCCGGGTGGGCTCAAGGTTCGGCGGCGGGCGAAGGCCATTCATCAACAACTCTTGGCCGAGCGCGGACGGAACCAGGCCCAGCCGCATCAGGCGAACGACTGGCTGAGCGTCTATGCCATGGCCGTGAACGAGGAGAACGCGGCGGGCGGGCGGGTCGTGACCTCGCCGACGAACGGCGCGGCGGGAGTCGTGCCGGCGGTGCTGCGCTATTATCGCGATCACTGCATCGGCGCGCGGAAAGAAGGCATTCTCGAATTCCTTCTGGTCGCGGCGGCGATCGGCGGTCTGATCAAGCACAACGCTTCGATCTCAGGCGCGGAGGTCGGATGCCAAGGCGAAGTCGGTTCGGCATCGGCCATGGCTGCGGCGGGGCTGTGCGCAGCGCTGGGGGGCAGCAACGAACAGGTCGAGAACGCGGCCGAGATCGCCTTGGAGCATCATTTGGGGATGACCTGCGACCCGGCGGCGGGCCTGGTTCAGATTCCCTGCATCGAACGCAACGCGCTCGGTGCGATCAAAGCCGTCTCGGCGGCAAGTCTCGCGCTGCGCGGCGACGGCCGGCACTTCGTGCCGCTCGACAATTGCGTGCAAGTCATGCTCGAAACCGGCCGCGACATGAGCGTCAAATACAAGGAAACGTCGACCGGGGGCATTGCGGTGAATTTGCCCGCGTGCTGACCGCCGTGTCAGGCGTGCCGGCCTTCACAAGGCCATGCCGTCGCCGGCGCGTCCCAGGGACGGCGCTTGCGGTCCTCGGCTTTGAGCGCGGGGATCGCGCCGCAGTGGCTTTCGGTCAGATCGACGTCGTCCCAGCCCGTCGAGGAGTTGGTTGCGGCTGACCGGATCGATCGCGAAACTGAAACGGTTGTTGCCGCAGGCGATGGTCTATTTCTCGAGATCGACCTTGTTCGGTCGTTTCCGGGGCCACCGCGGGCCGCGTTTCGTTCCGAGTTTGTCGGAATGATAACTCGCTTTGCCGGAATATTGGCGACCCCGGTTGGATTCGAACCAACGACCCTCAGCTTAGAAGGCTGATGCTCTATCCGGCTGAGCTACGGGGTCTCGCATCCGGGTTTACCCGGCTCGGGCATCCATTGGAAGGTTGAAGAGGCGTCTCGGCCGGCCGGGCAGAGCGGTTCGCGCGGCGGGCGTCCACGCGCCGCGCGGTCGTTCGGCCGTTGCGCGCGGCCCGCGAACCGGGCGCAAGCGGCGCCGGCGCCGTAAATTCGTCGTTAAATGAGTGCTTTAGAAGCAATTCCTAGGGCAGTTAGTGTTACACTTGAAGATGTGGCCATAGCGTCTTCGCCGCCTTTGCCCTTGCCGGGATCGCCGGCGGCCGCGCCGAACCCTGGCCGCGACTTTGTGGCGCCATCGCGGCCGCGCCATGCGCTCGACACCATCCCTTGCTCGGATGGTATTGGTGGGCTCAAAGTGCGGCCCTTGCGGTCGAAGAGGCCGAATGCGGGAGGTTTCGTCGATGCTCAGCTTGCTCCGCGCGGGCCTTGCAGCCGCGCTCGTCGCCCTCATGGCGGTCCCGGCCGCCGCCGCCGACAAGCCGTTCCACCGCAGCGATCTCGACGACGCCGCGATCAGGCTGGAAGCGCAGATCAAGCACGACGCCGGCCCGGTGACCAAGACCGCCGCGGCGCTCAACAAGCAGGCCGACGCCGCCTTCCGCAAGCACGACTACCGCACCGGCATGGTGGTGCTCGGGCAGCTCGTCGCCGTCGCCCCCGCCGACAGCGCCAACTGGTTGCGGCTGGCGCGCACCATTCTGCAGATCAAGCCGCGCGACAACAACGAGCGCAATTTCCTGCTCCAGCGCGCCAACACCGCCGCCTACATCGCCTATCAGCGCGCGCGCGGGACCAACGCGGAAGCCGCGACGCTGGCGCTGCTCGGCCAGACCTTCGCCGACCGCCGCCAATGGCGCGCGGCGCTCGACACCATGCGGCTGTCGCTCAATCTGCGCGAGAGCGCGAGCCTGCGCGGCCGGTACGAGACGTTGCGCCTCGCGCACGGCTTCCGGGTGCTGAACTATTCGGTCAATTCCAACGCCACCAGCCCGCGCGCCTGCTTCCAGTTCTCGGAGAACCTGCCCGGCGGGCGCACAGATTTTTCGCCCTACGTGGCGGTCGCCGGCATCGACAAGCCGGCGATCACGGCGAGCGACCGCCAGCTCTGCGTCGAAGGCCTCAAGCACGGCGAGCGCTACGCCATTACGCTGCGCGCGGGGCTGCCCTCGACCGTGCACGAGACCCTGCCGCGCACGGCCGAATACAATGTGTTCGTGCGCGACCGGCAGCCGTTCGTGCGCTTTTCCGGCAAGGCCTACGTGCTGCCGAAGACCGGCCAGCGCGGCATTCCGGTGCTCAGCGTCAACACCAAGGCGGTGGAGATCGCGATCTACCGGGTCGGCGACCGCAACCTGATCGACACCGTGCTGGGCTATAATTTCCAGCGCAACATCAGCCAATACGAGGCCGAGCGGCTGGCGAGCGAACGCGGGCAGAAGGTGTGGAGCGGCGAGCTTGCGGTCACGCCGAAGCTCAACACCGAGGTGGCGACGGCCTTCCCGGTCGGCCGGGCGGTGGGCAGCCTGAAGCCCGGCGTCTACGCCATGACGGCGCGGCCGAAGGAACTGGTCGGGAACGACTACGACCAGCGCGCCACGCAGTGGTTCATCGTCTCCGACCTGGGCCTCACCGCCTATTCCGGCCACGGCGGCGTCGACGTCTTCATCCATTCTTTGGCGACCGCCGACCCCGAGGCGCAAGTCGACGTGCGGCTGATGGCGCGCGACAACGAGGTGCTGGCGACCGCCAAGACCGACAAGAACGGCTTCGTGCATTTCGCCGCGGGGCTGACGCGCGGGCAGGGCGGCCAGTCGCCGGCGGCCATCGTCGCGACGCTGAACGGCGACTACGCTTTCCTGAATTTGAAGTCGGCGGCCTTCGATCTGTCCGACCGCGGCGTCGGCGGGCGCCAGGTGCCGGCCGGGCTCGACGCCTTCGTCTACACCGAGCGCGGCGTCTACCGCACCGGCGAGACCGTGCACGTGACGACCCTGCTTCGTAACGCCCAAGGCACCGCCGCGACCGGCGCGCCGCTCACTTTGGTGATGCAGCGCCCGGACGGCGTCCAATACCGCCGCGCGGTGGTCCGCGACGGCGGCCTCGGCGGACGGAGCTGGGACGTGCCGATCATCGCGTCGGCCATGACCGGCACCTGGCGGGTCGCCGCCTATACCGATCCCAAGCAGCCGCCGGTCGGCCAGACCACCTTCATGGTGGAAGACTATGTACCCGACCGCATCCAGTTCGATCTTTCCTCCAAGGACAAGACAATCTCGCAGAATGCGCCGGCGCAAGTCAGCGTCGACGGCCATTTCCTCTACGGCGCGCCGGCGTCCAAGCTCGATCTCGCCGGCGCGGTCACCATCGGCGTGGCAAAGGAGCGCCCCGGTTTTGACGGCTATTCGTTCGGGCTCGCCGACGACCAGGTGACGTCGGTGCGCCAGGAACTCGGCGATCTGCCCGAGACCGACGCCAAGGGGCAGGCGAGCTTCCCGGTGGCGCTCGACAAGCTGCCGCAGAGCTCGCGGCCGCTGGAAGCGACCGTCAACGTCAGCATGTCGGACGGCAGCGGCCGCGCGGTCGAGCGCAAGATCACCCTGCCGGTGACGCCCGGCGCCGACATGATCGGCGTCAAGCCGCTGTTCAAAGGCAGTTCGCTTGAAGACGGGGCCAATGCCGACTTCGACGTGATCATGGCTGCGCCCGACGGCAAGACCCTCGCGCGGAAAGGCCTGAAATACGAGCTGCTCAAGATCGAAACGTCGTATCAATGGTACCGGCAGAACGGGCAGTGGTCGTACGAGCCGATCAAACGCACCGAGCGCATTGCTAATGGCACCGTCGATATCGCCGCCGACAAGCCGGCGCGCCTGTCGCTGCCGGTGCGGTGGGGCCGCTATCGCCTGCAGGTCGAGACCGCCGATCCCAACGGTCCGATCACCACCTATACCTTCGATGCCGGCTTCTACGCCGAAGCCAGCGCCGATACGCCGGATCTGCTGGAAATCGCGCTCGGCAAGAGGCAATACAAGAGTGGCGACACTGTCGACGTGGCGGTGACGGCGCGCACGGCCGGCCGCCTGACCGTCAACGTGTTCACCGACAGGCTGGTGTCGAGCCAGGAAGAGAGCGTCAAGGCCGGCACCGATCACGTGAAGATCAAGGTCGGCAAAGACTGGGGCACCGGCGCCTATGTGGTCGCGACCCTGCGGCGGCCGCTCGACGTGCCGAAAAAGCGCATGCCCGGCCGCGCCATCGGGGTGAAATGGTTCGGCATCGACCGCGCCGAGCATACGCTCGCCATGCACATGAATCTGCCGGACAAGATCCGTCCGCAATCGGTCCTCGACGTTCCTGTCAGGATCGCCGGCTTCAAGGCGGGCGACGACGTGCGCGTGGTGGTGGCCGCGGTCGATGTCGGCATCCTCAACCTCACCAATTACAAGCCGCCGGCGCCCGACGCCTATTACCTGGGCCAGCGCCGGCTCACCGCCGAGATCCGCGATCTCTACGGGCAACTCATTGACGGCATGCAGGGCGTGATCGGTACCATCCGGTCCGGCGGCGATATCGGCGCCGGCGCCTTGACCGGCTCGCCGCCGGTGCAGCCGCCGCTTGCGCTCTATTCCGGCATCGTCAAGGTCGGCGACGACGGCATCGCCCACGTGAAGTTCACGATTCCCGCCTTCGCCGGCACCGTGCGGGTGATGACGGTCGGCTGGAGCAAGGACAAGGTCGGCCACACCACCGGCGACGTGATCGTGCGCGACCCCGTCGTGCTCACCGCCACGCTGCCGCGTTTCCTGCGCACCGGCGACAAGGGCGCCGTGCAGTTGGTTCTGGATAACGTCGAGGGCGCCGCCGGCCACTACACCATCAAGGTCGCAGGCGCCGGGCCGGTGGCTATCGACGGCGACGCGACGCCGAGCCTGACGCTGGCCGAGAAGCAGCGCGGGCAGGTGCTGGTGCCGGTCACCGCTCACGACGCTGGCGAGGGTACGGTGTCGGTCGAGGTCAGCGGCCCGAACGGCTACAAGCTCGCGCGCTCGTACCCGCTGAACGTGCGGCCGGCGACGCAGATCCTGACGCGGCGCAGCGTGCGCACCCTCACGGCCGGGGAGAGCCTGACGCTGAACAAGGCCCTGTTCGCCGACTTCGTGCCCGGTACCGGCCGCGCCGCGCTGTCGGTGGCGGTCTCGACCTCGCTCGACGCCGCGACCCTGCTCGGCAAGCTCGACCGTTATCCGTTCGGGTGCTCCGAGCAGATCGCCAGCACGGCCATGGCCATGCTCTATATCAACGAGCTCGGGGGCGAAGCGCATCTCGCCATCGACGGCGACGTCGACACCCGCATCAAGGATGCCATCCAGCGCCTGCTGGCACGCCAGGATTCCAACGGCTCATTCGGGCTGTGGTCGGTGGGTGGCAACGACGTCTGGCTCGACGCCTATGTCACCGACTTCCTGACGCGGGCGCGCGAGAAAGGCTTCAAGGTGCCGGCGACCGCTTTCACCCTGGCGCTCGACCGCTTGCGCAATTACGTCGCCAACCAGCAGGATCCCGGCCGCAACGGCGGCCGCGATCTCGCCTATGCGCTCTACGTCCTGGCGCGCAACGGCGCGGCGCCGGTCGGCGACCTGCGCTACATCGCCGACGTCAAGCTTAACTCGATCGCCACGCCCATCGGCAAGGCGCAGATCGCCGCCGCGCTCGGCATGCTCGGCGACAAGACCCGCGCCGACGCGGTCTATCGCGCGGCGCTTCACGCGCTG
The DNA here is from genome assembly GCA_963829755.1 of uncultured Pseudomonadota bacterium. Lineage (GTDB taxonomy): Bacteria > Pseudomonadota > Alphaproteobacteria > Rhizobiales > Xanthobacteraceae > Pseudolabrys. The sequence goes on from CAWHJV010000007.1 coordinate 200,269, forward strand.
CCGCCGAAGCCGACGCTCGCCACCTACAGCCGCGAGGACTTCGGCTCGGACCTGCGCGACGCCGCGGCGCTGGTGACGCTCGCCTCCGAAGGCGGCGCGCCGCAGCGGACAATCGACGATGCGGTCCAGCGGGTCGATGCCGCGCGCGCGCAACTCGCCTTCACCTCGACCCAGGAAGACGCCTGGCTGGTGCTGGCCGCCCGCGCGCTCGAAAAGCAGCTCAAGGGCCTCAAGCTCGACGTCAACGGCACGGCGCACGCGGGTGCGCTCTACCGCTCGTTCAAGGCGGCGGGCTTGAGCCATCAGCCGGTGACCGTGAAGAACGACGGCAAGGGCACCGTGCAGGCGGTGGTGTCGGTTTCGGGCGCGCCGACGACGCCGGAGCCGGCCGCCTCGCACGGCTTCAAGATCGAGCGCAGCTATTACACGCTCGACAGCAAGCCGGCCGACCCGGCCCACGCCAAGCAGAACGAACGCTTCGTCGTGGTGCTGAAGGTGACCGAGCCGACGCCGCAGTTCGGCCGCGTCGTGCTCGCCGACTACCTGCCGGCGGGCTTCGAGATCGACAATCCGCACCTGGTGTCGTCGGGCAACACCGGCGCGCTGCCGTGGATCGCCGATACCGCCACCCCGGTGCACACCGAGTTCCGCGACGACCGCTTCACCGCGGCCTTTAACCGGAACAAGAACGCCAAGCCCGTGTTTACCGTGGCCTACGTGGTGCGCGCGGTGACGCCGGGCCATTACGTGCAGCCGCAGGCTTTCGTCGAGGACATGTACCGGCCCGGGCGCTTCGCGCGCACCGGCACCGGCGCGATCGAGGTTTCGGCCGCCCAATGAGCGAGGATACCCGCGAGCAGGCGGCGAAAAGGCCGAGCCGCTGGTGGCGGCTGCGCTATGTGTTCGCAGGCGCCGGCGTCGCGGCGGTGGCCTTCGTCGCCGCCGCCGCGCTCTATGTTCACGCGCTCGGGCCGGTGCCGCTCGGCCGCCATCTGGCCTATTCGCGCATCGTCGTCGACCGCAACGGCAAGATCCTGCGCGCCTATACCACGCCGGAAGGGCGCTGGCGGCTGCCGGCGACGGTGAAGGAGGTCGACCCGCGCTTCCTCAAGGTGCTGTTCGCCTACGAGGACAAGCGCTTCTACGAGCACGACGGCGTCGATCCGCTCGCCATGATGCGGGCGGCCTGGCAATGGATCAGCACCGGGCATATCGTCTCCGGCGGCTCCACCATCACCATGCAGGTGGCGAGGCTGTTGGAGCCGCGGCGGCACCGCACGATCGAGGCCAAGCTGCGCCAGATGGTGCGCGCGCTCGAACTCGAGCGCGTGCTGAGCAAGAAGCAGATCCTGGGGCTCTATCTGACGCTGGCGCCCTATGGCGGCAATATCGAGGGCATCCGCGCGGCCTCGCTCGCCTATTTCGGCAAGGAGCCGCTGCATCTGACGCTGGCGCAGGCGGCACTGCTCGTGGCCCTGCCGCAGTCGCCGGAATACCGCCGTCCCGACCGCCACCCCAAGGCCGCGCTGGAAGCGCGCAACCGCGTGCTCGACCGGGTGGCCGAGGACGACGTGGCGCCGCCCGACGAAATCGCCCACGCCAAGCTGCAGCCGGTGCCGCACAAGCGCGTGGAACTGCCCATGCTGGCGCCGCACGCCGCCGACAAAGTGGTGGCGATGCATCCGCGGCGCGAAGTCGACCGGCTCACCATCGAGGCGCCGCTGCAGAAGTCGCTGCAACAGCTCGCGCGCGAACGCGCGCAGGCGCTCGGAGCCCACATCTCCGTCGCCATCATGGTCGTCGACAACGCCACCGGCGAGGTGCTGGCGCGCGTCGGTTCCGCCGGCTATTTCGACGACGAACGCGACGGCCAGGTCGACATGACCGACGCGCTGCGCTCGCCCGGCTCGACGCTGAAGCCGTTCATCTATGGCATGGCGTTCGAGGACGGCCTCATCCATCCCGAGACGCTGATCGACGACAAGCCGCAGCGCTTCGGCGACTACCAGCCGCACGATTTCGATCTCAGCTTCCAGGGCACGGTCACGGTGCGGCGCGCGCTGCAATGGTCGCTCAACGTGCCGGCGATCGCGGTGCTCAACCGCGTCGGCGCCAGCCGGCTCGATGCGCGGCTAAGCCAAGCCGGCGCCCGGCTGGTGCTGCCGCCGGACGAGACGCCGGGGCTCGCCATGGGGCTGGGCGGCGTCGGCATTCGGCTGTCTGACCTGGTGATGCTTTATACGGGCCTCGCCCGCCTCGGCACCGTCACGCCGCTCGTCGAGCGGGTGGGGGAGAAGCCGCCGAGCCCGAAGCGGCTCATGAGCCCGGTCGCGGCCTGGTACGTCGGCAACATCCTCATCGGCGCGCCGCCGCCGCAGAACGCGGCCCCCGGCCGCATCGCCTACAAGACCGGCACCTCCTACGGCTATCGCGACGCCTGGGCGGTCGGCTACGACGGCCGCCTGACCATCGGCGTCTGGGTCGGCCGGCCCGACGGGACGCCGGTGCCGGGCCTGGTGGGACGCGCCGTTGCGGCGCCCATCCTGTTCGACGCCTTCGCCCGCACCGGCTTCGCGCCGGCGCCGCTGCCGCCGCCGCCTAGGGGGGTGCTGTTCGCGACGACAGCCAAGCTGCCGCCGCCCTTGCGGTATTTCAGCCCGGACCGGAACCTGGGGGTGGTGGCGTCGGCGCCGCGAATCATGTTCCCGCCCAATGGCGCGCGGCTGGAACTCGACGGCCCGCCCAGCGCCCCCGACCCGGTGGCGCTCAAGCTCGCCGGGGGGCGGGCGCCGCTCACGGTCATGGTCAACGGGGTGCCGCTGCCGGCGCCGCGCGGGCGCCATACGGTGTTCTTCCGGCCCGACGGGCCCGGCTTCGTGCGGCTGACCGTCATGGACGCCCGCGGCGCCAGCGACAGCGTCATGGTGCGAATTCAGCAATAATCGGGACTTTTCCGGCAAAACCGGACAGTCCAGCTTTCGCGGCCGTGGGTTTATCTCTATGGTCGCGCCAGACTCCCAACGGCAGCAAGACAGCTATTATGACGGTCACGACGTCGACATCTCTCGCGCCCCGGCTCGCGCTGAAGAAGAAGATCAAGTTCGCCGGCCTCGGGCTCGGCGCCATCGCCTTCATCTATTTCTTCCCGAAGCTGAGCCTGTTCTACATCCTGTGCGGCGTCTACGACGTGAGCCGCCACCGCCCGGTCACCTGGTTCGTGCTGCGGCAATATTTTGTTGGCAACGGCGTGACGACGTGGCTGTTGTCGCCGTTCAACATCCTGATGGACATCCTCACGCTGCCCTACATCAACAAGGGCATCTACCAGCTCTCCGACCTGCCGCCGCCCTATCGCGCCGAGGTTGAGCGCCTGATCGATGTGGCGAAGCAGCAGAACCTGGTCGGTCAGCTTGAAGAGCGTTCCAAGGAACTCGATCGCACGATGATCTTCTTTAAGTGGTACGGCGCGAATGTTGAGACCTTCCTCGACACTCCGGCCTTCCACGAGAAATGGAAATATATCCAAACCATCGGCGTCTCGGTGTTCAACAAAAAGGTTTCAACTTCCCGACATTTCGGGCCGATCCGGCCCACCTTGCGTGTGCTCTACAATCTCAACGACATCGACGATCGCTCCGCCTACATTGTCGTCGGCAACAAGACCAGCTATTGGAAAGACAACAAACTTTTCATCTTTGACGACACCTTGCTGCATCAGTCGATCAATGAGACCGACAAGGTGCGCTATTGCCTGTTCGTCGACATATTGCGGCCATCACTCTCGCCGGCGCTGTTGCGTCCCTTCGTCAAGCTCGTGTATTCCTTGTTCAAGGGCGCGAACTCCATCTTCTATAAGAAATGGAAAGTCATTCGGTAGCGGCGGCCCCCCGCCGACCTGGCGCGGGGCTTGGCGCCTTGCTCGATGTCGCGACCGGCTCGCACGGGCGCGCCGCGTTCCTGCTGGTATTGTTCTGCCTGGCCGCCTTCCTGCCGGGCTTCTTCCGTGTGCCGCCGGTCGACCGTGACGAGGCGCGCTACGCCCAGGCCTCCAAGCAGATGATCGAGGCCGGGCAATACGTCGATATCCGGTTCCAGAACAAGGTCCGCTACAAGAAGCCGATCGGCATCTACTGGTTGCAGGTCGCCGCCGTGAAGACCGGCGAGGCGCTGGGCGTGCCGGAGGCGAAAACAACCATCTGGCTCTACCGGCTGCCGTCGCTGATCGGCGCCATCGGCGCCGTGCTGCTGACCTATTGGGCGGCGCTCGCCTTCGTCGGCCGCCGCGCGGCGCTGCTGGCCGCGTTGATGATGGCAAGCTCCATCCTGCTCGGGGTGGAGGCGCGCCTTGCCACCACCGACGCCATGCTGCTCCTGACCTGCGTCGCCGCCATGGGGGCGCTGGCGCGCATCTATCTCAGCCAAAGGCGTCATCCGGACCTGGCCGTCGGCTGGACGTGGCCGGCGATCCTGTGGACGGCGATGGCCGGCGGCATCCTGATCAAGGGCCCGCTCATCGTGATGTTCGTGGTGCTGACCAGCGTGACGCTGTCGGTCCTCGACCGCTCGGCGCGCTGGCTGAAGGCGACGCGCCCGCTTACCGGCGTCGTCTGGCTGCTGCTCCTGGTGCTGCCCTGGTTCGTGGCCATCGTGGCGAAGTCCGGTTTCCTGTTCTTCAAGGACGCGGTCGGCCACGACATGCTGGCCAAGGTCACGAGCGGGCAGGAGGCCCATGGCGCGCCGCCGGGCTATTACCTGCTGCTGTTCTTCGTGACCTTCTGGCCGGCTTCGCTGCTGGCGGGCTTCGCGGCGCCCGCGGTGTGGCGCGCGCGGCGCGAGCCGGGGGCGCGGTTCCTGCTCGCCTGGCTGATCCCGTCGTGGATCGTGTTCGAAGCGGTGATGACCAAGCTGCCGCACTACGTGATGCCGCTCTATCCCGCTATCGCCATTCTGATCGCCGGCATCCTGGAAGGCGATGCCATGAGCAAGGCGCGCTGGCTCATCCGCGGCACCGTCGGCTGGTTCCTGTTCCCGGTCGTGATCGCCATCGCCGTGGTGGTCGGCTTCGTGCTGCTCGACCACGACCTGGGTCTGCAGGCCTGGCCGAGCGCAGGGGCGGCGGTGATCGTCGGCCTGTTCGCCTGGCGGCTCTACGAGGTCGACGGGCCCGAGCGCGCGCTGCTGCGCGCCATGGCGTCTTCCGTGCTGGTCGGCATCACCGTCTACGCCATCACCTTTCCCGGCATGCTCACGCTGTTTCCGAGTGAGCTTGTGTCGGAAGCGGTGCACGAGACCGGTTGCAAGACGCCGCGGGTCGCCGCCACTGGCTATTACCAGGAACCGAGCCTGGTGTTCCTGCTCGGCACCGACACCAAATTCACCAATGCCGCCGGCGCGGCCGATTTCCTCAATGGCGGCGCTTGCCGTTTCGCGCTGATCGACGCGCGCAGCGAGCAGACCTTTATCCGGCGCGCCAACGCCATCGGCTTGCGCTACGCGCTCGGCAAGCGCATCAGCGGCTATAACATCAGTATCGGCCGGCCGGTGCGCCTGACCGTATTCCGGTCGAATTGAATGACGACGGCGAACGGCATCGCGAAGGAAACCCAGAAGCGCGCGGCGTTGCGCCGCTGCTGGCGCAACACCGGCGACGCGATCGCGTTGGTGCTGCGGCCGCAGCGTATCGCCGGCCGCCTGTGGCCGCCGTCGCTGCAGCAGACGGCGATCGCCGGTGCGGTCGTGGTCACTGCCGTCGTGCTCATGATGATTCTGGTCGACGCGCCGGTCGCCCGCGCCGCCATGCACCTCCCGCACTGGTATCGTTGGTTTAACGAGCAGATCACCGATTTCGGCAAGTCGGGCTGGGTGCTGTGGCCGGTCGGCCTCCTGTTCCTGGCGCTCGCCGCCCTGCCGGCGGCGACGACGCGCATCTCGCAGGCGGTGATGGCGGCCTTCATGGTGCGCGTGGGCTTCGTGTTCCTGGCGGTCGGCGCGCCGGGCCTGTTCGTTGCCATCGTCAAGCGCTTCATCGGCCGCGCCCGGCCGTATGTGGACCATGGGCCGCATCCGTTCGAGTTTCATCCGTTTTCGAGCGCGGCCTATGCCAGCATGCCGTCCGGCCATGCCACCACCGTATTCTCCATCCTGGTGGCGCTCGGCAGCCTGTGGCCGCGCGGCCGCACGGTGCTGTGGATCTATGCGGTGGCGATCCTGGTGAGCCGGGTGGTGGTGAGCGCGCACTACCCGAGCGACGTGGTGGCCGGCGCCGTGGTCGGCACGGTGGGGGCGCTGCTGGTGCGGCGCTGGTTCGCGCTGCGCCGGCTCGGCTTTTCGGTCGCGCCGGACGGGCAGATCCACCAGTATCCCTGGCCCTCGGCCCGGCGCCTCAAGGCGGTTGCCCGTGAGCTGTTGGCCCCCTAGAACCCGGGCACAGAAACCAGGGCCTTCAACACAATGACCACGACCGACCCGGCGGTTTCCGTCGTCGTCCCGGTGCGCAACGAGGCGGACAATATCGGGCCGCTCGTGGGCGAGATCGTTGCCGCGCTCGACGGCCGCTGGCCGTTCGAGGTGGTTTATGTGGACGACGGCTCGAGCGACCGCACCCCGGCGGAACTGACGCGGCTGCAGGCGCAATACCCGTTCCTGCGCCGGCTGCGGCACGCCCGGTCCTGCGGCCAGTCGGCGGCGGTGCGCACGGGCGTCGGCGCCGCGCGCGCGCCGTTCGTCGTGACGCTGGACGGCGACGGCCAGAACGACCCGTCCTTCCTGCCGGCGCTGGTTGAGGCGCTCGAAGGCGGCGGCCCGCGCATGGGGCTGATCGCCGGCCAGCGGGTGGGGCGCAAGGCCTCCGGCTTCAAGAAACTGCAATCGCGCATCGCCAACGCGGTGCGCGGCGCGGTGCTGCGCGACGGCACCCGCGACACCGGCTGTGGGCTGAAGGCGTTCCGGCGCGACCTGTTCTTGAGCTTGCCGTATTTCGATGGATTGCATCGTTTCCTGCCGGCGCTGGTGCGGCGCGAGGGCTACGAGGTCGGCTATGTCGATGTCGTCGACCGGCCGCGCGCGCACGGCGTCTCGAATTACGGCATGTGGGACCGGCTGTGGGTCGGCATCCTCGATCTCGCCGGCGTGTGGTGGCTGGTCCGCCGCAGGAAGCGGGTGCCGCAGGTTTCGGAGGAGTGAATGCTGATCGAACTCGCCCACGCCGTCGGCGGCTATCTGCACGACGTGTTCGTCACCAATCTGAATTGGTGGGTGCTGCTCGGTTTCGTGGCGCAGGCGTTCTTTACCGCCCGCTTCGTCGTGCAATGGATCGCCTCCGAGCGGGCGGGCAAGAGCGTCATTCCGCTGTCGTTCTGGTTCTTGTCGATCGGCGGCGGCATCCTGCTTCTGGCTTACGCGCTCTACCGGCGCGACCCGGTGTTCATCGCCGGCCAGGGCTTCGGCGTCTTCGTCTATTTCCGCAATCTCTATTTTGTGATGCGCGAGCGCCGCGCGGTGGCCGCCAAGCCGGGCTGAGTGGAACCGGGCCGGCCGCCCGAAGCGGCGAAGTAACGCACCGGCGGCGGCCGGCGTGCGCACCCGCGTTCGCGGCGCCGCGACCTGATGCTTTGGTCGAACAAAGGCGGATACGCCTGACGGATCGACGCACAAGGAAAGCGACAGGCGCGCCGCATCCGCCACTTGACCTTGCAATGCGAACGGTCTCAGATATGAGTGGCGCGGGGGCCGTGGGGGACAAAGGCCGATAACCTGACCTTTTCACCGCCGGGTCTTGGCCCGGGGCTATCGTGTTTGGCCTGACCCTGCCTGTCGACCCGCCCAACGAACATTGTAACCGCGTTCGCGCTGGAGGGGTTTCACCATGAAACGATTGTTCGCGATACTCGCGCTTGCCGCCGCCGGCTTCGTCTTTGCGCATCCCGCGTCTGCCGCCCAGGGCGACACGCTCAAGGCGGTCAAGGCCCGCGGCATGCTCAACTGCGGCGCCCATGGTTCGCTCGCCGGCTTCGGCATGCCGGACGCCAAGGGGGTCTGGCACGGGCTTGACGTCGACGTCTGCCGCGCCATCGCGGCGGCCGTCCTGGGCGACCCGATGAAGGTCAAGTTCGTGCCGCTGACGGCGAAGGACCGCTTCACCGCCCTGCAATCGGGCGAGGTCGACGTGCTGTCGCGCAACACCACCTGGACGCTGACGCGCGACACCAAGCTGGGCCTCAACTTCGCCGGTGTCGACTACTACGACGGCCAGGGCTTCATGGTGCACAAGGCGCTGAAGGTGAACTCGGCGCTCGAGCTCAACAACGCCTCGATCTGCGTGCAGCAGGGCACCACCACCGAGCTCAATCTCGCCGACTTCTTCCGCGCCCACAACATGCAGCTCAAGACGGTGACCTTCGCCACCTCCGACGAGGCGGTGAAGGCCTATGACGCCGGGCGCTGCGACTCCTATACCACCGACGCCTCCGGCCTCTATGCCGAGCGCCTGCGGCTGCAGAATCCGGACGACAACATCGTGCTGCCGGAGATCATCTCCAAGGAGCCGCTCGGCCCGGTGGTGAAGCAGGGCGACGACCAGTGGTTCGACATCGTCAAGTGGGTGCTGTTCGCCATGGTCAACGCCGAGGAGCTCGGCGTCACCCAGAAGAACGTCGACGCGATGATGAAGTCGACCAACCCGGCGATCAAGCGCTTCGTCGGCACCGAAGGCGGGATGGGCGAGGATCTCGGCCTGAGCAACGACTGGGCCGTGAACATCATCAAGGCCGTCGGCAATTACGGCGAGGCGTTCGACCGCAACGTCGGCAAGGACTCGCCGCTGAAGATCAACCGCGGTCTCAACCGGCTGTGGGAGAAGGGCGGCATCATGTATGCCCCGCCGATCCGCTAAGGCGCGCGCAAGCGCCGCCGCCGCGGGGCCGCGCCGTCGCGGCGGCGGATAGACATCGGCAGAAAGCAGGGTGCGACCGGGCGCCATTCGACAAGGGGCCGTTCGACAAGGGGGCGAGGGGGCCGAATGACGGTGGAAGCGTTGCGTGGCAAAGGCCCCGCTCCCGTCCCCTTCTACAACGACCCGCGCGTCCGCAGCGTCGCCTACCAGGTCGTCCTCTGCATTCTCATTGGCCTGGTCGTCTACGGCGCGACCGTCAACGCCATCGACCATCTGCACCGCGCCAACATCGCGTCGGGTTTCGGGTTCTGGGACGCCACGGCCGGCTTCGACATCGGCCAGACGCTGATCGCCTATTCGTCGGACGCCTCCACCTACGGCCGCGCCTTCTGGGTCGGCCTGCTCAACACGCTGCTGGTGGCGGGCGTGGGCATCTTCTTGGCCACCGTCATCGGCTTCATCGTCGGCATCGCGCGGCTGTCCGGCAACTGGCTGGTGGCGAAGACGGCGAGCGGCTACGTCGAGACCCTGCGCAACATTCCGCTGCTGCTGCAGCTGCTGTTCTGGTACAACGCGGTGCTCAAGACGCTGCCCATCGTGCGCCAGAGCTACATTTTTCCCGGCGGCATCTACCTCAACAACCGCGGCGTGATCGTCCCGCAGCCGGTGCTGCAACCCGACTTCGACTGGGTGACCGGCGCCATGGTCGTCGGCATCGCCGCATCGATCGGCTTCTATATCTGGGCCCGGAAGCGCCAACTGCGCACGGGCGAGCGGGCGCCGGTCTTTTGGGTGTCGCTGGCGCTGATCGTTGGGCTGCCCGGCGTCGTGGCGGCGCTGCTCGGCTGGCCGGTGGAATTCATCCTGCCGAAGCCGGGGCGCTTCAACATCGTCGGCGGCGTCAGCGTGCAGCCGGAATTCCTGGCGCTGCTGTTCGGGCTGTCGCTCTATACCGGCGCCTTCATCGCCGAGGTGGTGCGCGCCGGCATCCTGGCGGTGTCGCGCGGGCAGACGGAAGCCGCCTATTCGCTCGGCCTCAAGCCCGGTCCGACGCTGCGGCTGATCGTGGTGCCGCAGGCGATGCGGGTGATCATCCCGCCGCTCACCAACCAGTATCTCAACCTGATCAAGAACTCCTCGCTGGCCGTGGCGATCGGCTATCCCGACCTGGTGCAGGTCTTCGCCGGCACGGTGCTGAACCAGACCGGCCAGGCGGTGGAGGTGATCGCCATCACCATGGCGGTCTATCTCTTCATCAGCCTGGTGACGTCGCTCGCCATGAACATCTACAACCGGCGCATGGCGCTGGTGGAACGGTGAGGGGGGCCGCGCCATGACCATGGCCGAAGGCGATCTCGCCGTCACCGAATTGCGCTTCGTGCGCCGGGCGGAGATCGAGGGGCGGCCGCCGCCGACCTCGATGACCGGCTCGCTCGGCTGGCTCAGGCAGAACCTGCTGTCGACGCCCTTCAACATCGTGCTCACGATTCTGATCGCGCTGCTACTGGCATGGATCATCCCCGACCTGCTGCGTTTCCTGTTCTTCGACGCGGTGTGGAGCGGCACCGACCGCGACGCCTGCCGCGAGGTCGTGCAGCACCGGCCGATCGGCGCCTGCTGGCCGTTCGTCTACGAGCGCGCGCAGTATTTCATCTACGGCTCCTATCCGATCCCCGAGCGCTGGCGGGTGAACGTATTCTTCGCCGCGCTCGCGGCCGGCGTCGGCTGGCTGCTGTGGATCAACGCGCCGCGGCGCGACATCGGGATGCTGTATTTCTTCATCGTGCTGCCGATCGGGTCCGTCATCCTGCTGAGCGGGTGGCCGGCCATCGGCCTGCCGGCGGTCGACACGGTGCTGTGGGGCGGCGTGCTGGTGACCATCGTGCTGGCCGCGGTCGGCATCGTGGCGTCGCTGCCGATCGGCATCGTGCTGGCGCTCGGCCGGCGCTCGCGCATGCCGGCGGTCCGGCTCGCCTCGGTGATCTTCATCGAGTTCGTGCGCGGCGTGCCGCTCATCACCATGCTGTTCATGGCGAGCGTGATGCTGCCGCTGTTCGTGCCGCAGCAATTCGAGCCGGACAAACTGCTGCGCGCGATGATCGGCCTGGCGCTGTTCGAGTCGGCCTATATGGCCGAGGTGGTCCGCGCCGGCCTGCAGGCGATTCCGCGCGGCCAGTTCGAGGGCGCCATGGCCGTCGGCCTGAAATATCCGCAGATGATGCGGCTCATCATCCTGCCGCAGGCGCTCAAGATCACCATTCCCAACATCGTCAACACCTATATCGGCCTGTTCAAGGACACCTCGCTGGTGCTGATCATCGGCATTTTCGATTTCCTGCACACCATCGAGGTGGCGCGCATCGACCCGAAATGGGCGACGCCGGTGACCTCGACCACCGGCTACGCGGTGGCGGCCATGTTCTATCTCGTGTTCTGCTACGGCATGTCGCGCTACGCGCGCGCGACGGAAGCCCGCCTCGCCAGCGGCGACAAGCGATAGGGGCCGCCCATGGACCTCAAGCCCAACGGACAGGCAGACGGCAACGGCCACCGCTTCAAGCCGGCGCCGCTGAAGACCGACGTCGCGGTCGAGATCGCCGACTTGAACAAGTGGTACGGCGATTTTCACGTGCTGCGCGACGTCAATCTCAAAGTCATGGGCGGCGAGCGCATCGTCATCTGCGGCCCCTCCGGCTCGGGCAAGTCGACCATGATCCGCTGCATCAACCGGCTGGAGGAGCATCAGCAGGGCAAGGTCGTCGTCGACGGCGTGGAACTGACCAACGACCTGAAGAAGGTCGACGAGGTGCGGCGCGAGGTCGGCATGGTGTTCCAGCACTTCAACCTGTTTCCGCACCTCACCGTGATGGAGAACTGCACGTTGGCGCCGATCTGGGTGCGCAAGATGCCGAAGAAAGCCGCCGAGGAGATCGCGCATCATTACCTGGCGCGGGTGAAAATTCCCGAGCAGGCCGACAAGTATCCCGGGCAGCTTTCGGGCGGCCAGCAGCAGCGCGTGGCGATCGCGCGCGCGCTGTGCATGAACCCGAAGATCATGCTGTTCGACGAGCCGACCTCGGCGCTCGACCCCGAGATGGTCAAGGAAGTGCTGGAGACCATGGTCGGGCTGGCCGAGGACGGCATGACCATGCTGGTCGTCACCCACGAAATGGGTTTCGCGCGCGAGGTCGCCAACCGCGTGGTGTTCATGGACGAGGGCCAGATCGTCGAGGTCAACACGCCGGACGAATTCTTCGCCCATCCGCAGCACGACCGCACCAAGCTGTTCCTCAGCCAGATCTTGTGAGGGGGCAACGCGGCTATTCCGCGTAGATCATCTTGCGGGTCATGCCGCCGTCGACGACGAACTCGGCGCCGGTGACGAAGCCGGATCGCCCGCCATCGAGCAGGAAGGCGGCCATCTCGGCGACGTCCTCCGGCCTGCCGACGCGGCCCGCCGGGTGCTGGGCGTGGTCCTTCCTGCGCAAGGCGCCGAACTTGCCGGTGTCGATCCAGCCCGGGCTGATGGCGTTCACCCGCACGTCGGGCGCGAGACTGACGGCGAGCGCGTGGGTCAGCGCGACGATGCCGCCCTTGGAGGCGGAATAGGACTCGGTGTCCGGCTCCGACATGCGCGCGCGCGTCGAGGCGACGGTGACGATCGCGCCCTTGGCTTTGCGCAACGGCTTTTCGGCGGCGCGGGCGAACAGGAAGCCGGCGGTGAGGTTGGTGTCGAGCACGCGGTGCCATTCGTCGAGCGAAAGCCGCGCCAGCGGCTTGCGGACCATGACGCCGGCGTTCGACACCAGGCCGTCGAGCCGGCCGAAGCTGTCGAGCGCGGCCTCGACCGCGCGCTTGGCGGTCAATTCGTCGCGCACGTCGCCTTCGACGGCCACGGCGTGCGCCTTCGCCGGCAGGGCGCGCGCAAAGGCGCCCTTGAGCCCGCGCGCAATGCCGTTTTTCGGCAGATCGACGCCGACCACGTTCCAGCCCTGCGCGATCAGATGACGGGCGACGGCGCGGCCGATGCCCTGGGCGGCGCCGGTGACGAGGGCCGTCGGCGTTTGGGAGCGGCGCTTGCGGGATGATGTCCGGGCCATCGGGGTGAGCTCCTTCGTTCTCGCGGCGCGTCAACGCCCGAGCTTTGGGATATTTCCCTCGCCGGGAAAAGGCGAGGGGGACGGCGCGCCGAAGAAGCGCAACCAGTCCTTCTGTGCACGCGGCATACGCGGACCGCGTGGCGCCTCTCGGCGCGCCGTCGCGGCGATTTCCGTCCCCGGGGCCGTGCTTCCGGACGCGGACGGAGCCCGAGCCGGGCCCCCGATCCGGGCAGCTTTCGCCGCCCTTCGTCCGCGCCGCGTCCAGCCATTGAAGGCAGGCCCTCGTAGTGGGGCCGGACGGCTACCCGGGGCCTCCCGGGGGCGTGCCCCTGCTAAGGACACGCCCGCGGGCGCCGCCCCGATCCTCAACGAAACGGCGCAACCGGTTCGCACCCCTCATGGGATCGGGCGCGGGAAGCCTAAGCCCGCGCGGAGGGCGCGGGGATAAGTTCTCACGAAAATGTGATTAAGGTCCTAGGGTGGGTTTTTCGGGCCGCGCCTGTAGCCCGCATGGAGCGGAGCGGAATGCGGGAATGGTGCACCCCGGATTTCGCTGTGCGACGGGCGTGTCCCGGGCGCGGCGCAGCATTCGCGCGCGAATGATGCGACGCGAGACCCGGGACCCCGGTTCGTACGGAGAAGAAGGAAACCGGGGCCCCGGATCAGCAGCGCCCCACGCGCTGACGCGCGCGCTGCGCAGCATCCGGGGCACGTCGAGTTCTGGGCGCTTAAGTGGGATGCGCGGGACAAACCTGCGCGTGACCGAGAATGTGATATGTTTGCGCCATGCAACGAGTTCTTTCCCACCCCGGCCGTCTGCTCAAGCGCGAGCTTAGCGTCCGCAAGCTGTCCGCCAACCGGCTGTCGCTCGACATCGGCGTGCCGTCCGGCCGCATCACCGATATCCTGAACGGCCGGCGCTCGATCACGGCGGATACGGCGGTGCGGCTCGGCCGCTATTTCGGAAACAGTGCGCAGTTCTGGCTCGACTTGCAGAGCCAGTACGACATCGCCGTAGTGGAACGGGAGAAGGGCGGCGAGATTGCCAAGCGGGTAAGGCCGGCGGAGGTAGCGTGAGGTTTGCCTTGTAGGGTGGGTTGAGCGTAGCGAAACCCGCCATGAGCATTCCGGGGGCGATGGGTTTCGCTGCGCTCAACCCATCTTACGGGCTCAATCCGGGCCACTTTTGCTAAACGGCCATCAGCGCCGATTTGTCGACAGTAATCGACTCGACGGTCTCAACCTTCACGCCAATCCGCAAGGATTTGAGCAAATCGCAAAGCGCATCTCCGTCAACCAAATCAATGGCGGGCGCTCCGTCACGGGTGGCCTCCCGTCGGGCCTCCGGCGTAAAGGTACCGGTTGTGACAATAAGACCCTTGTCTGCACGGCCAACCATCGCTCCTCGAAAGTCGCGCACAACGGAGGCGCCTACCGACCCCCTGTAACGCTTAGACTGAAATAATACCTGAAAAGAAAGCAAGTTTACTCGAAGCACTCCGGTGCCATCTATGCCGCCATCGCCGCTTCGGCCGGTCACTTCCACTTTTACAAACCCAGATTCCCGCAAGATTCTTTGACAAAGACGCTCAAACGCAGCTGGTTCTAGAGACAAAAGTGTTTCGAGCAGCCGCTCTTTCCAAGAGAGAGAGGATTCTTCAATCTCTTCCGCGTCTTCGTCTTCCTCGTCTCGCGGTTCAGCCGAAGCCGCTGCGGCTCTTGCCTCGCGATTCTGCTGTCGAATTCTAGCCTTGATTTCTCGGATTTGCTCATCCGACATTTCATAGCCAGCAGGAGTCAGATGCCAAACGCCTCGTTCGGAATTGTCTAATGCTCCACCCTTCTTCAAGTAGGTGCGAGCCCAAGCCAAACGATAGCTGAATTCTGTTCGAGGGCCGTCGCCGTGTAATTGTGATCTTTGCTCTTCTGACAAATTTGTAATTTGGGCGACCGCCTCTTCCATTTCGTCAATTGTTGCGGAACCGCCACCCTCTCGAAGAGCATGAACAATCGGAACAAAGAATGTGTGAAATGTCGGAACGCGCATAATCTGTGCCCTCACGAATTAGATTTAACGTAGTCACTCCGCCGCTTCCATCCCCGTCTTCTTCCGTCGCTCTCCGCTCAAGGGCGATGCGCTTCGGCGGGCGAGCTGGCTTAGAAGGTACCTCCCGATCACTTCCCCGCCACCGGCGTCAGTTCGAACACTCGCCCGTATTTCGCGGCTTCGGCAACATCGCCGGCGCGTAGCGCGAGCGTCACGGCTTCGAGCTTGCGCGCACCGTCGCCTGACATGGTCGGCGACCAGCTATCGTCGCTGTAATGCAGTTCGATCTCGACCTCGGCGGCGTATTTGCCTTCGTGGATGAACTCCAAACGAGTTCGCGTCACGATTTGCCTTTTTGCTCGCGCAGCACTTCGCGCATGACGTCGCCGATCATCTTCGGTAATTCGCGGATCAAGCCGTCAAGCTTGTGCCCAATGCCCGTCGTCTGATTCTCAACGCTGCCGAGGCGGGTCTCAACGCCACCGAGGCGGTTATCGACGCCATCGAGGCGGGTTTCCACGCGATCGAGCCGCGTCTTGATGGCGGCGAGATCGTCGCTGTTGTGCCGGGCCTGTTCGAGGATGTGGCGGGTGACCATCTTCTCGCCCTCGACCTCGCGTTCGAGCACGCCGACGCGGCCCTCGAATTCCTCGCGCGTGACGTCGCTGGGCATTGATGGCATCTCCTTGCGCTCGTGGGAGGCATGATAGCAGAGGTTGTGACGAATGCTACCCGCAATTGCCGGCGACGTCGGCATCGCGACGCTTGATCCCCACCCCCGGCGCACTATTCGCGCGTCGATCCTCGCGCGCGCGATGGAGAAGATCAGGGACGACGAGGGGGAGGGCAAGAGCCCCTAATCCTTCACCACGTCGGTATCCGGCCGGCCGCCCCATTCCGTCCACGAGCCGTCGTAGACGCGGCCCAAGGGCTTGCCGATCGCGTCCAGGCCGAGGCTGAGGCAGCACGGCGGACACGCCGGAGCCGCAGCTCGTGATCACCGGCTTGTCGAGATCGACGCCGGCCTTTTCGAACGCCGCCTTGATGCGCGCGGGTTCGACCAGCTTGCCGCCCTCGACCAATTCGCTCGACGGCACGTTGAGCGCGCCCGGCATGTGGCCGCCGCGCAGGCCCGGGCGCGGCTCGGGGTCGGTGCCGGCAAAGCGCCCGGGGGGCCGCGCGTCGACGATCTGCACGCTGCCGTCGTTGATCGCCATCTGAATGTCGTCGTGCATGGCGACGGCGCGGGTGTTCATCTCCGCGTTGAAGGTGCGCGGCTCGACGCTTGACCGCGCCCGCCTCGGTCGGATGGCCTTCGGCCTTCCAGGCCGGCAGGCCGCCGTCGAGCATGAACACGTTCTCGGCGCCCATGATGCGGAAATTCCACCACACGCGCGGCGCCGACGACAGCCCGGCGCCGTCGTAGACGACGATGGTATCCTTGTCGGAAATGCCGAGCTTGCCGGCCGCCGCGGCGAACTCGGTCGGCCCCGCCAGCATGTGGGGCAGGTCGGTGGAATGATCGCACACCGCGTCGATGTCGAAGAACACGGCGCCGGGAATATGCGCGGCGAGATACTCCGCGCCGGGGTCGCGCTTCTGCGCCGGCAGATAGAACGAGCCGTCGACCACCACGACGTTCGGCTTGCCGCGTTGCTCGGCGAGCCACGCGGGGGTCTTGAGCCAGCGGCTGTTCGGGGACTTGTCGCTCATGAAATCGCCCTCATTCAAACGTCAACGCGCGGCATCGCGCAAATGTTTCGCGGCGCCACTAATCCGCGTTTTCCTCGACCAGCGCCAGCCGCACGCGGCGGTTCTGCTTGCCCTTCTTTTCGATGCCGGTGACCGCGATATGGCCGATCTCGGCGGTCGAGCGCACGTGGGTGCCGCCGCAGGGTTGCAGGTCGAGGCCCTTGATCTCGATCAGCCGCACCTTGCCGCTGCCCTTTGGCGGGGCCACCGACATGGTCTTGACCAGGCCGGGGTTGGCCTCGAGCTCGGCGTCGTCGATCCAGCGGCTGGTGACGGCGGCGGCGCTCGCCACCATCTCGTTGAGCCTGGCGGCGATGGCGTCCTTGTCGAGACCGCCGTCGGGGATGTCGAAGTCGAGCCGGCCGTCGCCGTCGCCCACCGATCCGCCGGTGACGGGATGGGGCAGCACCGCCGACAGGAGGTGCAGCGCGGTGTGCATGCGCATGCGCGCGTAGCGCTTGGCCCAGTCGATGGAGGCGGTGACGGTATCGCCGGCCTTGAGCGATGAGATGTTGGCGCCCTCGGCGGGCACGTGGGCGATCTCGGTCTTGGCCTTGTCGGTATAGACCGCGCTGGCGATGGGGATCGACACGCCCGACTCGGTTCTGAGCCAGCCGGTGTCGCCGGGCTGGCCGCCGGAGGTGGCATAGAAGACCGTGCGGTCGAGCACGATGCCCTTGTCGGTCAAGGCGACGACGTTCGCCGTGCACGATTGCAGGTAGCTGTCGCCGCGAAACAGGCAGTCCGTGGCCATCAAGATCTCCGCTCATTCCCGTCCCGCTTGGGCGGGGACACGCGCCAACGGGAATTCGAACACGATACCACAATGATGAAGGGTCATGCCTCGACGAAGGGCGGCGTTACGGTCGATGGCCGCTCCAGCCATGCCGGCACCGGCAGGTTCTTCGCCCGCAGGAAATCCGGGTTGAACAGCTTGGACTGATAGCGCGCGCCGCCGTCGCAAAGAATGGTGACGATGGTATGGCCGGGGCCGAGCTCCTTGGCGAGCCGGATGGCGCCGGCGACGTTGACGCCGGTGGAGCCGCCGAGGCACAGCCCTTCGTGCGCCAGCAGGTCGAACACGACCGGCAGCGCTTCCTCGTCCGGGATCAGATAGGCCTTGTCGACCTTCATCTGCTCGACGATGGCCGTGACGCGGCCGAGGCCGATGCCTTCGGTGATCGAGCCGCCTTCGCTCGCCTTGGCTTCGCCGTGCGCGAACAGGTTGTACATCGCGGCGCCGCGCGGATCGGCGACGCCGATGACGACGTCCTCGTTCCGCTCCTTCAGATAGCGCGATATGCCCGCGAGCGTACCGCCGGTGCCGACGGAGCAGATGAAGCCGTCGACCTTGCCGTCGGTCTGCTCCCAGATCTCGGGCCCGGTGGAGACGTAATGGGCCTTGCTGTTGTCCAGGTTGTTCCACTGGTCGGCGAAGATGACGCCGTTCTTCTCGGTCTTCTTCAATTCGTCGGCCAGCCGACGGCCGACGTGCTGATAATTGTTGGGGTTCGAAAAGGGCAGCGCCGGCACCTCGACCAGCTCGGCGCCGCACAGCCGCAGCATGTCTTTCTTTTCCTGGCTCTGCGTTTCCGGGATCACGATCAGCGTGCGGTAGCCGCGCGCGTTGGCGACCACGGCAAGGCCGATGCCGGTGTTGCCGGCGGTCGATTCCACCACCAGCCCGCCGGGCTCGAGCTCGCCACGGATCTCGGCCTCGATGATCATCTGGCGCCCGGCGCGGTCCTTCACCGAGCCGCCGGGGTTCATGAACTCGGCCTTGCCGAGGATGGTGCAGCCGGTCGCGCGCGACGCCGCCGTCAGCTCGATCAGAGGGGTATTGCCGATGGCGTCGATGATGCCGTCGCGAATGTGCATGCCAGGGTCCGCCGGAAATTCCATCAGGGATAGGGCGAACCTAGTGGACGCATCCGGGGGCCACAAGGCCGCTGCCTCGGCGGCCGGGATGGCACGGCCGGCGCGGCCCGCGCCGGCCCGCCTTGGTTGCAGGGCGCGGTATTTGGGTACAAGGCGAACGGTTTTCGAAACAGTATCGAAACCATAAGCGCCATTGCCGCGGCGGCGGGGGGCCGTGTTCACCAGTTATTGGGGCCGGGAACTTAGAAACTTCCCCTGAAAACGCCGCAAAGCAGCCCTCGCCGACGGGACGACGGACTTCTGCCCCATGGATCTCGACGTCAACACCCTTTTCATGGTGACAATCTATGTGGAGGCGATCCTCGGCCTGCTGCTGCTGTTCGCCTGGGTGCAGAACACCCAGATCCACGCCGTCGCCTGGTGGGGCTTCGCGCACCTGATGCGCGCCGCCTCGGTGGCGCTGTTCGGGCTCTACGGCACGGTGCCCAATCTCGTCAGCATCGATCTCGCCAACGCGCTCCTGTTCACCGCCTTCGCGGTGACCTGGACCGGCGCGCGCGTGTTCGACGGTCGTCCGGTCGAGCCGGTCTATCTGGTGACGGGCGCGGTGATCTGGCTGCTGGTCTGCCGGCTGCCGGTGCTGCAGGACGCGCTGCGCGAGCGGGGCCTCGTCGCCGCCGGCATCATCACCGCCTACACCTGGCTTACGGCCTACGAATTCTGGCGCGGGCGCGACGAGCAGCTCGTTTCGCGCTGGCCGGCGATTTTCATGCTGTTCGCGCACGGCGCGCTGTTCCTCTTGCGCACGCCGCTGGTGGCCTTGCTGCCCTGGGCGCCGACGCGCACCGTCTACGGCAGCGTGTGGCTGACCGTGCTGTCGTTCGAGGCGCTGCTGTTCACCATCTCCATCGCCTTCATCCTGCTGGCCATGGCGAAGGAGCGCACCGAGTTGCGCCACCGCACGGCGGCGATGGTCGATTCGCTCACCGGCATCGCCAACCGCCGCGCCTTCCTGCAGGACGCGAAGGCAATGGCGCTGCGCCACGGCAGCAACCCGCGCCCGACCGCGGTGCTGCTCTTCGATCTCGACCACTTCAAGTCCATCAACGACCGCTTCGGCCACGCCGTCGGCGACCGCACGCTGGAGATCTTCGCGGACGCCGCGCGCGACTCGATCCGCGCCACCGATCTGATCGGCCGGCTGGGCGGCGAGGAGTTCGGGGCGATCCTGCGCGACACCAGCCAGGAGAAGGCGGTGACGGTGGCCAACCGGCTGCGCGAAAGCTTCGCCCAGGCGGCGCAGGCCGTCGACGGCCGCCCGGTCTGCGCCACCGTCAGCGTCGGCGTGGTGCATTGCGACGGGCCGGTGCTGGACGTTGCCGAACTGCTGGCGCAGGCGGACCAGGCGCTCTATTTCGCCAAGGAGCGCGGCCGCAACCGCGTGGAGCTTGCCTCCCTCGGCATGGTGCTGGAAGGCCTGGCGGAGGAACCGGCTTCCGACGCCGCGCGCCGGGCGCCGACCCTGACGACGGATACCGCCGCCTGAGCGGTCCCTCCCGCGAGCGCGGGTGGACGGGGTTTCGGGAGGTCGCCCGAGCCGGCATGCGTCGGCGGACGGCCGCTCCCCCCGGCGGTCAGCCGCCGTTTGCTTTCTCCCTTGCCTGACGGAGCGCCCAGCGGACAAAGGTCTGCGCCGCGGGTCGCAGAATTCCTTTTGGCGTGACCAGAAAATAGCCCGTGGCTTTGTCGTCCTCGAAGAGCAGCGACAGCCGCCCGGCGGCGATGTCGGCCTCGACGATAGCTCGCGCCGTTACCGCGATGCCCTGTCCGTCGCGGGCGGCGTCGATCATCATGTTTCCGGGCAGTGAGGTGAGGCCCGCGCGTTGCGTCAGGCCGCGGGCTTGCAGAAAGGCGCTTGCCTCGTTGGTCCCGAGTTCCTGCATCCAGGGAAACCGGGCGAGTTCGGCCATATCGGCAACCGGCGTCTTGCCGACCAGCGACGGCGCTGCCACCACCACGGCCCTGGACCGGACGAGCAGTCGGGAATCGAGCCCCGGCCAAGCGCCATCACCGAACCGCAGGGCGAGGTCGTAGCCGCCTGGGCCGAGCGTGCGCATGGCGCCGCTTGGATCGATGGCGATGTCGATCTCAGGGTGATGCGCACGGAAATCGGCAAGCCGTGGCATCAGCCAGACGGCCGCGAAAGACGGGGTGGTGGTGATCTGCAGGGGCCGGCCGGCCTGCGCTCCGGTCAACACCTCGACGACCTTGGCAATGCCGTCGAAGCCGGCGGTCGCCGCCTCGGACAGAAGCCGTCCCTCGGCGGTCAGCGCCAGCTCTCGCCCCTGGCGGTCGAACAGCGCGATACCGAGATGGGTTTCGAGCGCGCGGAGCTGTTGGCTGATCGCAGCATGGCTGACGTTCAGCTCGGCCCCGGCGCGGCTCACCGAGCCGGTGTCGACGAACGCCGCAAAGGCGCGCAAGCCCGCCAGCGGGGGCAGCGACCGCCAGGACGTCATGTAAGCTCTCCTTACACGGCAGAGATATTCCTGAGTGGCAAAATTGCAGAGTTTGCCCTTTATTGAAAGGGCAAACACCGCTGTCAGAGGAGAGCGCCATGCTGGTGATCTTTGCCAAATCTTTCATGACCGCCGCCGGCTATCACCCAGTCGGCTTGCGTGCCGCGCCGCCTGTTGAGGGGCGCCCGTCGCCGAAGCGCAAATGGCTTTCCTGGCTCGGCCATCGCTAGCGCCGGCCGCCAGGGCCTTGCGAAACAGCTCGAACCAAACCTATGACGCGCCGCCGGCCGGCGGCGTGCCGTGGGTGTGGAAGCTCTCGATGGTCTTGAGGCCCCAGGCCTGGCCCTTCTTGCGCTCGTCCTGCGTCCACACCACCGGCTCCCAGTCGGGCGCCAGGATCAGCCGCGCGCCGGCATTCGCCAGCTCGACTCGGTTTCCCGCCGGCTCCCAGACATAGAGAAAGAACGTTTGCTGGATGGCGTGCTTGTGCGGACCGGTTTCGATGTGCACGCCGTTTTCGAGAAAGACGTCGGCGGCCTGCAGGATGTGCTCGCGCTGGTCGACCGCGTAGGTGACGTGGTGGAAGCGGCCGCGGGTGCCGGTGCCGTCACGCGCGTAGGCGACGTCGTAGGACTTGTTGTTGGTGGTGAACCAGCAGCCGCCGAGCGTGCCGTCGTCGAGCTTGATCATTTCGGTGACGCGGCTGCCGAGCGCCTTGGGCAGGAAGTCGCGGATGGCGTCGACGTCGACGGCGAGCAGATTGAAGTGGTCGAGGCGGCGCGGCGCGATGGCGCGGTTGGGCGTGCGCTGCGCCTGGTTCTTGAGCGACGGCTTCTGATCCGGCGGCGGCTGGTAGCGGCGCGTCTCGTAGTAGATCTCGAATTCGTGGCCGTCGGGATCGTGGAAGCGATAGGCGGGGCCGTGGCCGGCGTCGCCGTCGCTCCAGCCGATGCCGGCGCCGAGCGCCTCGATCGCCTTGACGCGCCGCGCGAGCGCCTGCGGGCTCGCGGCACGATAGCCCGCGTGGCGCATCCCCGTGGTCTTGGCCGCGGTCAGCTTGAGCGAGTGGAATTCGTAGTCGTCGAACGCACGCAGGTAGACGCTGTCGCCCTCGCGGCCGCTCTCGGTGAGCCCGTAGATGCGGGTGAAGAAGTCGAGGCTTTGCTCCGGCTTGTCGGTCAGGATCTCGACGTGGCCGAGATGGGCGATGTCGTGGATCGGCTCGTCCTGCATATTGTTCCTTCCCTTTAAGACTCTACCGGTGCGACCTTCCGGAAACGGAGCCGGTTTGGCCTGATTCGAAGGCTTAGCGCGAATGGCCTTTGTTTCGAAAGGCGGCTACGGCGGCAGATAGGACTTCTGGGGGCTATCCATCAATAGAAGGAATGCGGCCCACCGAGCCCACCCCGGCCTTCGGGACGGGCCAGCGCCATGCGCAACACCTATTGGGCCTCGAAGCATCTTTTTTCCAGTATCGCCGCGCGGTGGCGATGGATCGCGGCCGGATCGTCCACGGCGGATCGAGCCAAAACCTGCGCGACGATTCCGCCAAGCGCGAACAATTCATCGGCGTGGCGCGGGCGTAACCGAGCCATCTGCGGCGGCGTCGGTTGCATTGCCGATCAATCCGGGCGCGCCGAAGGCGTGGACGCTCCGGAACAACAGCAAGAAATGAAGCGCCCCCGGCTATGCCGCCGGCTGCCCGATGCGTTAGGCTTGCGGCAACGAGGCGGGTCTTGATCCGCCCGATCGCTTTCAGGGAGCGAAGCCCAATGAATGTCGTGAACGTCAATGCCAAGACCGCCGGCGAATTGGCTATTCCCTTCGATCGCCACCGGCTCGACCGGCTGATGGATGACGCGGGCATCGACGTGGTGCTCGCCACCTCCAAGCACAACGCGCAGTACCTCACCGGCGGCCACCGCGCCAACTTCTTCGACACCATGGACGCGACCGGCGTCACCCGCTATCTGCCCGTGTTCGTTTACCCGCGGGCGACGCCGGAAAAGGCGGCCTATATCGGCCACCGCCTGGAAAGCTTCCAGCACCAGGCGCATCCGCTGTGGACGCCGGAAACGACCATGACGTCGAACGGTTCGGTCGACGCCATGCAGAAGGCGATCGATCACATCAAGAAGATCGGCCTCAAGCCGAAGACGATCGCGGCCGAATTCGGCTTTCTGCCCTATGACGCGGCCCAAGTGCTGCGCGCCGCGTTCCCGGACGCGGAATGGGTCGACGCGCTCTACGTGCTGGAGCGCCAGCGGCTGGTGAAGTCGGCGCAAGAACTCAAGAAGCTGAAATACGCCTCCGAAGCGGTGATCGACGCCATGCTGGACGTGATCGCCCACACCGGCCCCGGCAAAACCAAGGCCGAGGTCACAGAGGAACTGCGCCGGCAGGAAGTGCTGCGCGGGCTCAATTTCGATTATTGCCTGATCACCGCCGGCACCAGCCTGAACCGGGCGCCCTCGGATCAGGTCTGGGGCGAGGGCGATATCATGTCGCTCGATTCCGGCGGCAACTATCACGGCTATATCGGCGACGTCTGCCGCATGGCGATCCAGGGCGAGCCGGATGCCGAGCTCGAAGACCTGCTGGCGGAGATCGAGAGCATCCAGCGCGCGGCGTTCAAGGCGGCGAAGCCCGGCGCCGTGGGCCGCGCCATCTACGCGGCCGCGACGCCGCTGGTGGCGAAATCCAAACACCACAACAACCTGGACTTCACCGCCCACGGCATGGGGCTCGTCAGCCACGAAGGCCCGCGGCTGACCAATTCCGGGCCGGTGCCTTATCCTGCCGCCGACGCCGACAAGCCGCTCGAACCGGGCATGGTGATTTCGGTGGAAACCACGCTCAAGCATCCGAGCCGCGGCTTCATCAAGCTCGAGGATACCGTGGTGGTGACCGATACCGGCCACGACATCTACGGCGAGGGCGCGCGCGGCTGGAACAGGGCGGGCAGTTCGGCATAGCCTCGCGTGCCCCGGATGCTGCGCAATGCGAGCGTCAGCGAAGTATTGCGCTGCTGATCCGGGGCCCAGCTTTGTTTTTCTTTGTAACCGGGGTCCCGGGTCTGCAGCGCACCACCATAGCGCGGCGAAGACGCGCGTGAACGCGTTTATGGTGCTGCGCTGCGCCCGGGACACGAGGCTGTTCGTTCAGCCCTTGTGGAGCTTGTCGGTTTCCACGGCCAGCGCCTTGAGCTTGTCGGCGACCGTCACGGGATAGCTCGCGGGCTGCAGCTTGGCGAGCGGCGCGGGCAGGCGGGCCAGATCGCGGCTGGCGCGTTCGCGGATGGCGTCGAGCGTGGGCGCGGGCGCGAGACGTTTTCCCGCGCGCATCACCGGGGCGACGAGCGTTTCGCCGGGGTGGCGGTCACTTTCGATAGAGAGAATATCGCCGGTCATGCGGCCGTCGGCGTCGTAAGCGCGCCACACCTGCTTGCGGCCGGGCCAGGTCTGCTTGCCTTCCGACAGTTTGCGGCGCGGCGTGCCGGCGTATTCCTGCAGCTTGTAGGCGCAGTCGAGGGCGGGCACATCGGTGGAGACGTCCAGGTTGACGCCGATGCCGAAGGCGTCGATCGGCGCGCCCTCGGCCAGCATGGCCTGCAGCACGTCCTCGGTGATGCCGCCCGAGACCACGATCATCACGTCCTTGAGGCCGCCGTCGTCGAGGATGCGGCGCACGCGCCGCGCCATCGCGGTGAGGTCGCCGCTGTCGATGCGCACGCCGCGGATGGCGATGCCGTCGGCCGCAAGCCTTGGCGCCACCTCCACCACTTTGCGGGCGCCCGCTTCGGTGTCGTAGGTATCGATCAAAAAGATGACGCCCTCGGGCCGCGCGCGCGCGAAATCCTCGAAGGCGCCGATCTCGCTGTCGTGCACCTGCACGAAGGAATGGGCCATGGTGCCGACCACCGGAATGCCGTAGCGCGGGCCGGCGAGCACGTCGGCGGCGCCGGCGAAACCGGCGATGTAGCTCGCCCGCGCGGAAAACAGGCCCGCCTCGACGCCGTGGGCGGTGCGCAGGCCGAAGTCCGACAGCGCCTTGCCGGGGGCGGCGAGCACCATGCGCGCGGCCTTGGAGGCGATCAGCGTCTGGAAATGCAGGATGTTGATGATGCGCGATTCGACGAGCTGCGCCTGCAGCAGCGGCGCGGTGATGCGGATGAGCGGTTCGTTCGGAAAGCACGCGCTGCCTTCGGGGATGGCGTGCACGTCGCCGGTGAAGCGGAAGCCCTTGAGGTAATCGAGCAGGTTCTTGCGGAAACGGCCGGAGCTTTCGAGCCAGGCCAGTTCCTCGTCCGAGTAGCGCAAGGTTTCGAGGTATTGGAGCGCGTCCTCGAGGCCGGCGGCGAGCATGAAGCCGCGCCGCTCCGGCAGCCGCCGCACGAAGAACTCGAACACGGCCTCCTTGTCCTCGCCGCGGTCCAGATAGGCCTGGACCATGTTGAGCTCGTAGAGGTCGGTGGAGAGGGGACTGGTGACGGGGATCATGGGCCTATCGGAAGCCGGTGAGCGGCGCGCGCCTCAGGATTCGTCAGGTCGATCGACGGCGCCCGCGCGCGAAGTGCCGCAAGGACGCATATCGAACCCGTCGCCGCCTGCCAAGCCGGTGCGCGCCCTGCCGGGGCGCGCACCGCGCTCGGGTCGGAACCGGCTCGCGGCTAATTCCAGAACATGATGCCGCAGACGGTGGAGACGGCGAGCCCGGCGAGCACGGGGATTGCCAGCGCGCGCACCGTATCGAGCACGGAGACGCGGGCAAAGCCGGCCACGGCGATCAGCGACGACCACGCGATCAGGGTGCCGCCGCCGGTCCAGATGGAGCCCATCTGGCCGATGGCGGCCAGCGTATTGACGTTAAGGCCGACCGTCGGCGCCAGCGCCCCCGAGAGCGAGCCGGTCAGCGGCAGGCCCGAGAAGCCCGAACCGTCGATGCCGGTGATCATGCCGACGATGAGGACGCCGAAGCCGACCAGGTAATGGCTGTGCGGGATCCAGGCCTGGGCGGCCTGCACCAGATCGAACAGGAACGACGGTGCGTGGGCGGCGGGGACGTTGAGGATGGCGGCGGCGGTGGCGCCGCCGGCGCCCATGAAGAAGAAGCCGGCGATCGGCAGCACGGACCCCATCGCCTTGAAGGCGAAGACGAAGCCGTCGGTGATGTGATCGGCGCAGGCCTCGAAGCTCTTGGCAAAGCCGTCGGCGGCAAAGGTCGCCAGGATCATCAGGATCGTGCCCATGCCGCCGATGAGCGCGGCGGCATCGCCGCCCTTGAGGTCGGGCAGGGCGGTGTCGAACTTGGGCACGACCATGATGGCGACGACCAGCAGGAAGCCGAGCGGCGCCAGGATGGCGAACAGCTTGGACCATGTCTCGGCGCGCGTGGCGTCGGCGGGCGATGTCGTGTTCTCGTCGACCACCGCGGTCTGATCGAACGCGTAGCCGGAGCCACGGGCGATTTCGGCCTTGTCGAAGGTGCCCTCGGCTTCGAGACGGGCGCTGTCGCCGTCGCCGGTCTGCTTCTGCCAACTGACCAGCAGTCCCTCGTTGCCCGGGACGATCGATTTGCGGATCGAGAGATAGGCCAGCAGCAGGGCGACGCCGCCGGTGATCAGCGACAGGGCGAGCGCGCGGTCGGCGACCATGGTGACGTTGGCGGCGGCGCCAGCGGCCTTGGCGCTGATGCCGGGCGCGACGCCGATCACATAGTCCGAGGACAGCGCCATGCCCTGGCCAGCGATGGCGATCGCCAGCGCGCCGGCCAATGGCGGCAGGCCGGCGACAATCGCCGCCGGCAACAGCACGGCCGAGACCAGCGGCACCGCGGGCGTCGGCCAGAAGAAGAGCGAGATCACGTAGGTGATGGCCGTGAGAACGAAGAAGGCGACGTGGCCGTTGGTCATCACCTTGCGGAACGGCTTGACCATCAGCACGTCGGAGCCGAGCGCCTTGAGTGCGTTGAGCAGGGCCGTGATGAGCGCGATGACCAGGAAGATGTTGAACAACTCGGTCGCCGCCTTGAAGCTGGCGTTGAAGATGCTGGCGATGCCGTCGATCGGGCTGCCGGTCCAGGCCAGCGACACGAGAAAGGTTGCGACGATCGATGGAACGACGACGTTCGTCCGCAACATCATCGTGACGATGATGGCGAGGACGCCGGCGAGATAGAGCAGGTGCGCCGCGCTGATGGCGATGTGCGGTGTCAAAAGTTCCCCCTGAGGCGGTGTGCGACTTTGGCCGCGGTTGCTTTTTCGGCCGAAGATTGTCGTATACAGTATACGAACTTGCAACGCCAAAATCGCGCCATGCCCATAGGCGTGGCATACGGCCAAACCCGCGGAATAACGCGATAATCACAGTGATTTCGCCGAAAATGATGATCATTTGAGCGAACTGGCGCGGATTCGAGCGCCTGGATCTTTTGCCGGGGGCGAGGCCTGGCGCGTGATGCCGTCCTGTATCGTATACAAAAAACGGGATGGGTCGTGCGCGAGATTGCCGCCGAATTCGGCATGGTCTGCGGCGACGATGCCGCACGGACGAAAAGCGTCGCGATGCGTCACGCGGGAGCGCCGGCAACGGCCGGGATAGGGCGAAGAGCATGTGGCTGCGGCGTCCGGATCGCCGGGTGCCGATCTGTCCTGGGCTGGCTGGTCGGCAAAGAGATTCGGGCGCCAGCAACAGGCAATCTTAGGGCAGGTCGCCGAAGTGCTGCAGGCGAAACCGCCTTAATCTCGCTGCTCAGAGCGTGGCGCGCTTGATCTTGGCGCGCTTGATCTTGGCGATCTAGCGGAAGTGGCTCCCCGGGCCGGATTCGAACCAGCGACCAACCGGTTAACAGTGGCTTTTAGCGCAATGCGGTGCGACGGCGCTGACAATGCCATGCACAGCGTAAGCCATTGAGACGACGCGATAAACATCGATTCATTGCCGCGACGGCGCGTCGCAGCCTGTTGCACCCAAGCGCGTGCTGGCGTACCCACGGGGTACGGGAACGACCAACATTTCCGAGGGTACTTCATGCCGCAGGTCGCTCTTACCGACCGGTTTTGCTCGACCGCCAAGGCGCTCGGCGCCCGCACGGACTATTTCGACGTGACCGTGCCGGGACTCGCACTGCGCGTGACCGCTGGCGGCCATCGCATCATGGTCCTTATCTGTTCACCTCGCCGCGCGACGGCAAGCGGGCGCGGGCGACCATCGGAACCTATCCCGTCCACAAGCCTCGCGGCGGCCCGTGGCGAAGGCCCTGGAGGCGCGCGGCCACGTCGAGGCGGGCAATGACCCGCGCCTCGTGCTGGCCGGCCAGGGCGCCGCTGGAGATGACGGTCGCGGGCCTTATTGACGCCTATCTCGCCGACCCGGAAAAGGCGGCGCTGCGCAGCCGCGCCGAGATCGAGCGCCGGCTGCGGAAAAACGTCGTGCCGCTGATCGGCGCGGTGAGGGTCACGGAACTGCGCCGCCGCGACGTCCGCACCGTCACCGATACCATCCTGCGGCGCGGGCGCAAGGTCGAGGCCACGCGCGTCTTTCGAGGACCTGCGCGCCATGGTGCGATGGGCGGTGCGAGAACGAATACCTCGAGGCCAATCCGTTCGATGGCATGGGCAAGCCGGCGGAGGCCACGGCGCAGCAACCGCGTCCTGACCGATGAGGAAATCCGACGCCTTTGGCGCGGGCTCCCGACCGGCCCTGCCGCGCTCTCGTGCAGTGCCAACGCATCATCAGGCTATGCCTCGTGACCGCGCAGCGCGTCGGCGAGGTCGCCGGAATGCTCAAGTCGGAGTTGGATCTCGGGGCGCGCGAGTGGCGCCTGCCGGGCGCCCGCACGAAAAACGGTCACGCCCATGTGGTGCCGTTGTCGCCGGCTGGCGATAGAGCATGATCAAGGAAGCGATCGCGGACGTCGGTGAGAGCGCGGCCGTCTTCCCATGCGGCAAGGGCAGCCTGTCGCCGGCCGCGGTCGCCCGGACGATCCTGCGCGCCAACGAAACCGACGACGAGCGGCCGCTACGGGCGGTTCGGCATTGCCGCCATGGTCGGCGCACGATCTGCGCCGCACGGCGCTCACCGGAATGGCGAGGCTCGGCGTCGCGCCGATCGTGCTCGGCCATGTCGCCAATCACCGCACGACGACGCGGGCCGGCGTCACGCTCGCGCGTCTATTCGCAATACACCTACGACAAGGAAAAGCGCGCCGCGCTCGATCTATGGGCCGAGCGCCTGACTGCAATTGTCGGCGGCGAGAAAGCGACAATAGCCCCCATTAGGCGCAGGGCCTCGAGATGAATGCTGTTCTGCAATTGAGGGCTGAATGCATTGACTATCCGCACCAACTCGATCTGCCTGCCGTTGAAGTGATGATGCTATGGCCGGATGATGAGGCCGCCCGCGAGCGCGCGATCGAGATATCTACTTCCCAGTTCTTTTATGGCTTGCGCGACCATCTCAATCGCGATGATCTAATTGCATTAGTTTCAATGTTCAAGGATCAGCCGCCGACGGAAGAGTTATGGGAACAAGCTAGGCCGCTTTTTGTAGCCGGGATGCGGTCGGAATGTATTTGCGCGGAGGCGGTTGGAATAACGGGGATGGGCTCAGCGCTGTATCTCAAGACGATCCGTCATTCCGTATGCGGCGACTTTGGCAAGCACGGCCAATCAATCGATGATCGAAACTTTCAGAACCATATCTGGCCGAAGTTTCGAAAGGTCGCGCACTTCTGGGCCGCCACCCTGCATCAGCAAGAGAGCGCAAGCGCGCCCGTCTTTCCATGCTCCGTAAGCCAGCTTCCGGAGTTTCTGGGGCTCGCCGAGGGATTTCGGCGTCTTGGGGAGGCCACCCGGACGCGCCGCGGCACGCAACTTCTTATACATTCTGAGAGCATCCAATTGGCACAGGGGCTCGCGGTCACTCCGCTTTTCCCAAAATTTGAGATCAAAGGCACCTCAACAAGCGCTCGAAACTAGTCACACCGTGGATGTGCATAGTCTTGTGATGCGGCCCCAGCCGTAACGGGCCATCTTTCTTCCTGTCGCAGCGCCGTTCGGCGCAACCTAACGGGGAGCATCATGACCGAGCAGATATCTCCACAATTCGGCAGCATCGGCGCAGCGTGCGCAATGATCGGCGGTGATAAGCCGATCAGCCCCGCCACATATTATCGCGGCGTCAAGCGCGGCATTTATCCGGCTCCGTTCAAAGTCGGGCCGAACGTCTCACGGGTCAACCTCGATAGGCTTGCCACCGTGCTGCGCGAAATGGCGGGTGAGCCTGAGGCTGCCTGATGCTGCGCGCCAGACCGCTTGCCGGCGTTCGCCAAGGCGATCAATGCGGCGCTGGTGGAGGCGCAGTCGCTCGGCTTCGAAATGGACAACGGCAAAACCGACGCATGGCGCCGTGGCAAATAAGCTGAAATGGTAAAAGCGGGATCCGAATGCTGCGCTGGAAGGCATGGCGATGCTGAGTTTGGAAGAGCGCGGCGCCTACAACACCGTCCTTGATTTGATCTACACAAAGGACGGCCGTGTGCTCGACGATGACCGCTTTCTGGCCGGATGGATGCGCGTCGACGTTCGCATCTGGCGCCGCCTTCGTCGCCGCCTGATAGACCTCGGCAAGCTGTACGTCGCGGGCGAATATCTCCGCAACGAGCGGGCGGATGCAGAGGTAGATAGCGCCCTAAGTAGGGTCGCATCCGCCGAAGAAGCAGGCCGAGCATCAGCCGCCAAACGAGAGGCCGAGCGCAGGATAATCAAAGGCTTGGCGCCAACGTCCGTTGAACGGACCCCTCAACTACCTACAACCACATCCACATCTAGAAAGAATACTACCACCACGTCCCTGCCGCGAAACCGCGCGCGCGAGGACAGCCGAGAAGGTACCTACTTCAACGGCCAACGCGGAGACCTGCTGCAAGCGCGCATTGCTGAGCGGTTCGGGTCTGACGGGTGGAAAATCCTGCAGAACCTTCCACAAGAACGACTTTCGAAACTCATTCGGCTCGAAGGGCTCGGCACGCTCGGCGCTGCCGATCTCGAAGCAGCTCGGCGCGATGTGAGAACGGCAGAATGACACCGCAGCATTCCAGCGAAGCGCCGCGCGCCGTCAGGGGGTGGGGGTTTAATTGTCCATGGGCCGTAGGGCCGGTTACCGCATGGATCCTCACGCACACAACTTTTTCGCCCGCACGTAGGTTTGAAAAACCGGCGGGATTTCAATTGGTTCAAACGTTCGGCGCTTGCCGGCCGGGGGGATGCCCACAATGCAACCCTGCGTCGTGAAACGATCATGCCGCTGCGGCCGGGAGTTCGATGCAACCATATCGGGGGCGGGTCGGCCGCCATCGTTTTGCTCGGAGGCGTGCCGCGTGATGGCACGTCGTTCGGCTCACCGGCCGATGCTTGAGAGAGCGTGCATGGTCTGCCGCGCCGAATTCACAACGACGAACCGGCAGACTCGGTGCTGCGGCGTCGCCTGCGGTTTGATCCTCGGCAAGCGGCTGAGCGACGCGCGCCGGAAAGCGAATGCCGAAGAACGCCGCCGCCGAACGTGCCTGACGTGCACCGGCGAGTTTGTCATGCGCAATCCGTCGGGACGTGCGCGCCGCGGCGAAGCGATCGAAGGCCGGTTCTGCTCGCGCGCGTGCATGGCGCGGTGGCATCGTCGACGATCCGGTGAGCAGGCCGATCTATTCGCGGAGCCGGCCGATGGCTAACCCCACGCGCGCCGCCGCAAGGACAACGCCGCCCGCTCCGGTGGCGGCCGGCGACCTCGATACGATCTTGCGCCGGCTCGATCCAGCGGAGGCTGTGGTCGTCCGCAACTGGCTCGATCCGGCATGGCGCGCTGAGCGGCGCGAGGCCGGCGTCCGAGAACTGGCGGCACAATTTTATGATGGATTGTCGGCCTCGCGGCGGGCGCAGGCCCGTGCGATCGCGGATGACCTGGCGCGCGCTACGACATGGCAATCAACCGGGCCGAAGTCCGCGCATCACGTCGCGATCGCCGAGATCGTTCGGCTGTACGACGGCCGTCCGCCCGGCTTCGAACTCATCCGCAAGTGTTTGGAATAGCGCTGGGTTTGGAAATACCCAACGGCGCCCCCAAAGTTCGCCTCGACGCAAATTCGGCGCAAAATTGAGGATCGATCATGAAGATCAGTGACTTTCTCGCGAAGCTCGGCAAGCCCAACGGGAAGCCCGAGAACGCCGAAAAGTTGTCCGTTGCCATCGGCGAGCTTGAGCGAGAGCGCGGCAAAGCCCAAGCCGCGCTGGCGACCGCGAGCCAACGCCGCACGGAAATGCTGCTCGCGGACGATGATGCCGCCCTTGATCTCTTGGACCGCGAGATCGAAGCGGCACACAGAATGATCGAGCGCGTCGATCTCGCTTTGCCCGCGCTGCGCGAGCGGCTTCTGATCGCCAAGGACAAGTTTCGGATTTCGCGGATCGCCGCGCTGCGCGAAGAAAATGCGGCGGCATTCGCGCATCTCGACGCCGCGGTGCAGCAGGCGATGGCCGCAAACAAGCGCGCAAACGAAATCCACGAACAAGCGCGGCGCGAGCTCGGCGAAGGCGCCGCGCGCAATTTCGTGCCCTGCGTCGCTTATCTGGCGCCAGTCAATGACGTTGGCTACGAACAGTGGAAAAAGTTCAACGTTGACGCCATCGATCCGCAGCGGCCCGAGCCGCCGCGCGCACGGCCGGCGCTTGTCGAGGCCAAGCCGGTGCCGCGAGCGGCCTCGCCAGCATCGAGGCCGACGAAAACCGCGCGCCCGGCCACGATCCGCGAAATTCCGAAGCCGGGCGCGGATGGCAAAATTTCCGTCGTCGTTCTCCAGCATGGATTTCCGGATGCCGCCGGTAAGCCGCTTAAGGCCGGCGCCGAGGTGCGGTTGCCGCTCAGCGACGCGAAGTCCGCGCTTGAGAACGGCACCGTCGATTTGACGGAGCTGCGGTCATGACGACATCGAATCCGCAACGCGTCGGCAACGTCGCAGGCACGCCCATCATTGCCGAGCTGGGTGGCGCACTCATTACCGGAAATCCGAGCGACGTCGTCGCCGTCACGCTGACCGCCGACTACACCATGGAAAATCCGCCCGGATATCCCAGCCGGCCGCCGCCGGGCACGGCGACGCCTTTCTATCCGCGGACGCTATCGTCGGGCGAGACGCACTCGTTCTTTCGGCCTGAGGCTAAGGCTCTCGTCGACGCCGGTGCGGCGACTTACGCATAGGGAAGAGGATATGATCGTTCGGAAATTCATCGCCGAGTCGGCCGTCACGAACGCAGGGGTTGGCCCGCGTCAGGTGCGCGTGATCGTCTCGGACCCCACGACGGACCGTGATGGCGACGTATTGGTGCCCTCCGGGTGCGACCTCACGAATTATCGCAAAAATCCCGTCGTGTTGATCAACCACGACAAGTCGCAGCCGGTCGGCACCGCCGTCGCTGAGATCGCGAATAACCGCGTCGAAGCCCTCATCACGTTCGCGCCCGAGGGCCTTTCCGAGTTGGCAGATCGGTATTGCGGGCTCGTCAAGGCCGGCATCATCAATTCAGTCAGCGCGGGGTTCATCCCCAAGGCCACCACGCCGATCCGGGGGACGCGCGGATCGCGGGTCACCCAATGGGAGTTGCTCGAAATCTCCTTCGTGACCGTGCCGGCGAACACCGCCGCTACGGTGATCGAGCGCGCGGCGAAGGCGGGCCGCGTCCTTTCCGGCGCGAACGCCGAAAAGCTGCGCCAAGCACATGCCGCTGCCGAAGCGTGCCGTTCGGCCATTGCCGACGTGATCGATGGTGCGGGCGCGGACCCGGTCGGCAATGACGGCGACGAGGGCAAGCACCATTCCGGGCGGCGGCGCCGTTTCGAATATGAAACGCGCCTCGCCGAAATGCAGGGCTTCGGTCGCACAAGCCGCCGCGCCGAAATGCGCCGCCTTCAAATGGATGCCCTGCGATGAGTGAAAAGTCACAAGCCTTCGCCGAAGGTAAGGCCATCGGCACCGCTTCTGCCGCCGGTCTGATCGAGCAGGCCGGCGCAATGACATCGGAATGCTTCAAAATCCTATCCAGAGGCGCCATCGCCGAAATGGAGGATCGGCTCCGCGAGCGCGCGGCGATTGGCTGGAATGAAGCCGACCTGCAGGAATTCGAACGCGGAATCGTCGCGGGCTTTGGCGAAAAATCGAAGCAATACTGCAATTCGGCGGTGACGCTATCCCCGGCAACGGCCGGTCTCCACTAGGAGACAGGGCCGCTATGCGAATGAGAAAACGATGACAGCGATCAACATAGCCTGCCTTCGCCACCTTCAATGCGTCCACCTGGTGACCGATACCGCGCACTATAACGCGGAAACCGGGGTCATCCACAAATTCGCGACGAAGGTGCATCCGGTGCCGGAATGGCCGGGGATCGTCACCGGGCGCGGCATATCGACCGCGACAAAGCTGCTTGCGGCGGCCCTGGCCGAGCGGTTCAAGAGCTTCGACGACGCCGTCGAACGGCTGGTTGGCGCCTTCCCGGAAATCGCGGACGATATCATCGGCGCTGAAACTTATGAGCTAATCATCGCTGGCATTTCCAAGGTGCGAGGCATCCCCGAGGCGTACGTCTTCCATGCGAGCGACGAAGCCCCCGAGGGTTGCACCGAGGCCGATCGCCTGGATCCGTCAAAGATCATGCCGGCGGCGATGCAGCTCGTCCGGTTGCCCGACCTGGTCGCGGGGCCGGTTCCTCCGCAAGAGATGCTCCGTGCCGCGAAATTCCAGCCGATCCGTCTCACCGGCGACTCCGATGACGTGATCTCCGGCTTGCGGCACGTGATCGAGATGCAGCGGCGGTCGCTCTATCCCGGCGTCAGTGGGTCGCGAGTCGGCGGCAGGGCCGAATTGACATCGATCCTTCCGTTCGGGATCAAGCAGACCGTCATCACCGAATGGTGCGACAAGGAAGGCGAGCCGATCAACCTGGACGAAATCGACTGGGACGCGTGGCGCGCGATCAATAAGCCGGCAGGCGAACATTGGTACGGCGGCGCGCGCACCTTCTTGCCCAGCGGTAAGACGCCCGTCCATCGGAGCGATAATTTGTGGGCGAAGCGACGGTCTCAGCTTTTGAACAAGACGGTGCAACAACGCATCGCTGCGCTCGGCGCTCTTGCGACCGTCGAAGATCATGTCAAGGCGACCGAAGATTTGCTCAAGCTTGCGCGGCTCAACGGCGTGAACATTACGAAGAACCAGATTGGTATCCTCAAGGATGTCACCAGAGCGCAAGCGGAGTTCGATCTGATCAACAAGTCTGCGGCGGTCGGCATTTTCGATGTGGCCGCCGCGACCACGGCGTCCAATGACCAGCTCAAGGCATGGGAGGAAACCGGCGTCGTCAACAAGAATAGTGCGGAGCAAATGGCGGCGGCGCATCAGGTGCTGGCCGAGAAGATCAAGCAGTCCGCCAATGCCGCGGCCCTGGCCGCCACGCCGTACAAGCAGCTCAAGCAGATGGAGATCGACTACGCCGACACCGCGAAGATGGTGGACACGGCGGCGGCATCTTCGTTGCAGGGCATTGAGAGCGGGCTGCTCGATCTGACGACCGGCTCGAAAACGGCCGGGCAGGCCTTCCAGGACATGGGTCTGTCGGGTGTCAAGGCGCTGGAAGACATGATCATCAAGATGACGATCATCGAGCCATTGGCAAAATCGCTGCAATCGATCCTGAAAGGCTCAGGTGGTTCCCCTCTATCCTTGAACGCGTCGGATTATTCGGGCGGCTTTAACATCTTCTCGACGATCGGCCACTTGTTTGGCTTCGCCGATGGCGGTTCGTTCGTGGTGCCTGCCGGGCCGGGCGCGATGGCACTGCCGGGGTTTGCCAACGGGGCGGACTGGACCGTGCCCGGCTCGGGCGCGCCCGACAGCAAGGTGACGGCGTTCCGTGTCTCTCCGGGCGAACGCGTGACAGTGACACCGCCCGGTCGCGGTAGTGGTGGCGGTGCCGGCGGCGGCGTCCTGCAGATCGAGGTGTCTTCGTCCGTCGACAAGAATGGCAACATCACGACCTTTGTGCAGAAGGTCTCGGGTCAGGTGGCCGGCCAGATAGTGCAATACGCTCGCCAGGGCATCGTCAATGACACCGTCAGCGCCGTCTCGCTACGCAACAAGAATGCGCCAGGCTACCTGCGCAATTCGGTCTGAGGCGGCTCGCTCATGGCACACCACCGAACCCCGGCGGCGCGAATGTAGCGCAGCCGGAGCGTTTCACCAGATGAGCCCGAACGTTTAGGAGGAAACATCATCATGCCAGTCGCCTACGGGATTGCCTTTCCGGCCTCGCGCGGCATTTTGAGCGTGCCGTCGTGGTCGGCCGCCGACGCGCTGGCGTTCTGCCGCAACGCCAGCACAGCGCCGCTCGATTGCGGCACATTCACGCTCGGCGGCAACGCGCTCGGCGGCGGCGACGCGATGATCGTCGACGGGCCGGTGACGCTGACGGCGGCCAACGTTTCGGACTGGCTGACGGCGACGGCGGACAGCAAGTCGGCGTGGCTGGTGGTCAAGGGCGACTTGACGATCCCCGCCGGCGTTACCCTTACGCCGGCCGTGCGCAAGCTGTTCATGGCGCTGTATGTCACCGGCGACCTGACGGTCGACGGCGCCATCTCGATGACGGCGCGCGGCGCCAATCATTCGGCCGGCACCGGCTCGAACGTCACGGCGGCGGCGATCCCGATCGCGACCGGAACCTACGGCGGCGTCGTCGATCCGCGCGTGCCGGCTGGCGGCGGCGCGGGCGGTGCCGGCTCCGGTCCGGTGACGTGGAGCAGCGCGGCCGGCAATCCCGGTGCGGCCGGAACCGACGGCGGCACGGGCGGCGGCGGTTCGGGGTCCGCCTCCGCTGCGTCGGGATCGACGGCAACATCGGGGAGCGGCGCTGCCGGTACGTCGTTTTCGGGCGGGCCGGCCAGCGGCGGCGTGAGCGCGAACGGGGGTTACACAAAAGTCGGCAGCGATGCGGGGGATGACGGCGGCCCCGGCGGCGACGGTCTCGGTGCGTCCTATTCCAGCGGCGGCGGCGCCGGCAACCCCGGCGGCGGCGGCTATGGCGCCAGCGGCAACGCGGGCAATGACGGCACGGGCGGCGTTCTAATCGTCATTTGCGAAGGCGCGCTGTCCGGCGCCGGGTCCGTGTCGGCGGACGGCGCCGATGGCGGAACGGCAGCGGGGACCGGTTACATCGGCGGCGCCGGTTCCGGCGGCGGCGCCGTGACCGTGCTGTACGGATCGGACGCATCCTCCATCACACCGACCGCGAACGGCGGCCAGGGCCAGGCGGCGAACTACACCGGGCCCAGCGGCAACGGCGGTGCCGGCACGGCGCGCAAGCTGGCGTTGGCGTAAAGGGAGCGACGGCGCCATCGATCTCGGCAATGGCACGCGTTGGTCATCGCCGACCGATGCTGGCTAAACGAGACGCGGGCAAGGGGACGGGCTCGATGCGGGTGCGTGGCGGAAGCGCGCACGAGACGCAGCCTATTTTCCTGACGGCCTGCCCGACTCAAAAAATTCGCGGATGACGGCCAGGTGCGCGTTCATCTCGGCGACGCCTTCTATGATCTGCCCAAAGCCAAACATGATCGCCGCCGGTACCGACAACCCGACGGCGATGACGAAAACTGCCAGCGGTGATCCAGCGTACGACGATGCGTTGCCCATGGAAAGAATTGCGACGACCCAAACGAAGATCAGGTAAATTGCTGCGACGAACTTGAGGAAACCGCCCATTTTCCCATCCCTCGAAAGACAATCCTATCTCCGACACGCGCGCAATTATGATTTTGTACCCGATTGCATCGACGGCGTCCGCGCGGCGCATTCATCAATGGCCGACTCCGCTTTCTCAGCAGGGCCAGGAAAAGCACCCCAGAGCGTATTCGCCACGCTGACGGACCATTCCGTTGATGCCGGCGCTGCCTGCTTAAAGTCGACTTCGAAATAGCGGACGCCACCGCTGTCGACCGCGAGTCGGCTCCGCTGCTCGGTGGGAAAATCGTTCTTGATCAATCCGGGTTGATCGAGCCGCGTGGCAACGCAGCTCGCGATCGCCTGGTAATTTCCGGCCGCGACGCCGCTCTTTTGCGGCACCTGCGACAACAGGGGGCGATTGTCGGCGCAAGCGCCAAGCGCAAGCGCGAGGGCAAGTGCCGCTATCGCTGCCCGCATGTTTCGGCCCCCGTTCGTCTACGCGCGAGAACAGATTTGAGCACAGCCCGCCGCCGGGGTCGACCGGCCGAACGCAAGGGCGCGGACCGGTGGAAAACCGACCGGGGCGACCCAACATTTTGTTGCTTGCGCCGGGCTGCCAAATCGGCGAATCTTTAAGAGGCTGACCCGAAATTAAGTTGAGTGATTTCAGTCGCTTGTGATTTAGTCGTGGTTGCGAGCTACGACGGAGGCACAAGATGGTTTGGACTGAAATCACTCGCCCCAAATATCGGCGAGATGGGCTGCGGTATGCAAGCGATACGACGGACGAGGAGTGGGCGGTGATTTCCCCGTTCATGCCGAGCGCAAACCGCCGCGGCCGTCCGCGGACGACGGCACTGCGGGCGGTGACGGATGCGATTTTCTACATTGCGCAGAGCGGATGTCAGTGGCGGCTTCTGCCGAAGGAGTTTCCGCCCTACACGACGGTCCAGCGCTATTTCTACCGGTGGCGGGATGACGGCACGTGGCAGAAGATCAATCACCACTTGGTCATGCTGGCGCGCGAGGCCGAAGGGCGCGAGGCGTCACCCACGGCAGGGGTGATCGACAGCCAATCGGTCAAAACCACCGAGGCCGGAGGGCCACGTGGGTTCGACGCGGGCAAGAAAATCAAGGGACGCAAACGACACCTTCTCACCGACACCGCTGGCATACTGATCGCGGGCATCGTGCACGAAGCCAGCATCCAGGATCGTGATGGCGCACCGGCGCTGCTCGGATTGATCCGAAGCGCCTTCCCATGGTTACGCCACGTCTTCGCTGATGGCGGTTATGCCGGTAACAAGCTGAGAAATGCGCTCGGGGCTATCGGCCGCTGGACCATCGAGATCGTCAAACGGTCGGATGCGGCCAAGGGTTTCAGGCTCTTGCCGCGCCGTTGGGTGGTCGAACGCACTATCGCTTGGCTCAACCGCAATCGCCGCCTCGCAAAGGATTTCGAGGCCACAATCGAAAGCGCCGAAACGTGGCTGATGATCGCCAGCGTCAAGCTGCTCTCACGCAGGCTCGCCAGACGATGCTGAAACCAGCCAATTACGAGTCGGACTCTAAGGCGCACCGGCCGGGGACGCCAATCCCCGACCGGCACTTGAACCGAACCGCCGCGGAGGGCCGTTCGATCCCATGCGTTACTTAGCAAATATCGCTCGGAATCCAAGATCGCCCTCCTGGCGTTCAACAGCCTTTGGAGGGATTGACCTATGACGAACATCACCAGCCGCCGGGCGCTCCTGAGCGGAGCCGCCACCATTCCCCTTGCGATGGCGCTCCGGACGCCTGCCAATGCCCGCACGGGCAAAGATCCAGTCTTTGCCGCTATCGAGCGGCATCGTCGCTTGGCGACTGCCTGGGACGCATGGGCCGGCCGGGAGAGCGATCCGGACCCCGAATTGGACGCCGACTGGTCCGAGGCCGATGCGGCGCGGCTCGAGGGAGTCATGCGCACTTCACCGACCACGGCGGCGGGGTGCATCGCCATGCTCCGCTACGTGGAAGATTACGCCGGGCGGACCGGTGGGGCGCTATTCGCCCAATTTGCGGGCGGTCCTCTCGGCGGGGTCGGCGACGCGGGCGCGCATTTCCTGTCGAATGTGGCCGCAGCGATCGAGGCGATCGAGGAGAGGTCTGCGGCATGACGACAATCCTCGACTTGCGCACCGGCAAGCCCTGCGAGCCGCCCGCGCCGCCGAAGCCGCTCGAATGGATCGAGCCGGCCATGGCACCGAATATCGTTGTGAGTTTGCCGCTTTCAACCGGACGGCGCGATGTTCGACGACGGGGAGGGGCGGGCATGAGCACAATCGTTCATCTGCGCCCCGTCGACGCCGTCTTCGACGCCGCCATGACCTATGCGGCAGACGGCACCCGCATTTTCCCATGTCATCCGGCGACCAAGAAGCCGATGGTCAAGTGGGGATCGCAAAGCTCTTGCGACCCGCGCCAGATCGAGACGTGGTGGCGCCGCTGGCCGAACGCCATGATCGGGATGCCGACAGGACGCAATATCGGCTGCTTCGTGGTCGACCTCGATCCCGGCGTGGATCTTGATACCGGCGAGATGTTCGACATCAAGCGGCTCCTTGTCGACCTGGAACGAGCCATCGGCGGCTCGTTGCCGATGACCATCGCCGCGCGCACGCCGCGCAGCGGCCTCCATCTTTTCTTTCGGACGCCGGCAGGGTTGACCGTCACCAACTCGCCCGGACATCTGCCGAAGCGCATCGACGTTCGCGGTCAGGGCGGCTACGTCATCGCCGCGCCTAGCATCCGCTCCGACGGCCAGCACTATCTCTGGATCAACGAGGACGATCAGGAATTGGCGGTGGCGCCGCGCGGCCTGATAGACGTCCTCGGACTAAGCCCTCCTGCCAATTTGGTTGCTTGACCTTGAAACCGTCGAGAGCGATCCGCGCGCGGAATTTGTGGCGCGGTTCCTGGCGGCGCTAGAAGGATAGCGAGCACAACAGCGCCGCCGGGCTAGTCCCGGCGGTTTTTCGTTTCAGGCGATGGCGCTGGCTTGCCACCGGAATTGCCACCGGACCAATCGAAACGGGCCGAAATCAAGCGGGAAACGTAGCCGCCGCTATGGCCGAAACGTCCAAGTAAACCGGACTTAACGTGACAGGCGGGGAAAAGCCGGTAGGGCCAAAATCGATTTACAAAACCGGTGGTCCTCGGACTCAAGTAAGCCGTCTAAACGAGGTCGCGGAGCATGGCCTTGGCAATATCGAGGTGCTTTAGTGGAAGCGTTCGCGGAGGATGTTCCTCTAGATGCTTGAGAATGGCTGCGGCCAAATCTCGCGAAATTGGATCTCGCTCGATTGCGGCGTCGATCTCCTGCGGGCGGAACGTGGTGACACGGGAGCAATCGAGAAAACAATCGTGCGCCAACGCTGAATGATCGTCTTTGGCGAGTTGAAATTGCCCAATGCCGTGAGATCGAGGTTCGGTATTGATCCAAAAAAACAGCGGTTCGTTAGCGGAGATGCAAATTACAAGCTTGTCTTTCGGCGGCCGCGTCAGTGTAGTTCGGACAATGTAAAGGCGTCCGGCAATCAAAGCACACCATATGCCGCGAATTCCTGAGCCTCCTCGAGAACTGCCTCTCGCGATGGGTTTTCGAGGTCGATCATTGCCTCATAATCCATTGGACCGTTGGCAGCGGCCTCGAGCCAAGAGCGCTCCTGATGGGTCAGATTTGAGAGTGTGCCAAAACGCTTCGTTCGACAGAATTCAATTGCTTCATCGAGGCATTCAACGTCGGTCGACGAAAGCACGGACGCATCCGCCTGCCGGCGCGCCGAAATTTTATGATAGGGCGTTCCCTCAATATCGAGCGCAGCAGCGATCGCCTCCGGATCGCCGGCTTGATCGAGCCGTCCTTTGATGAAGTCGTATAGAGTTGACGGCACCGGGCCGTTGGGCATCGCAATGAAAGTGTCCGCGACGATCGGGCGGGCGTATCGGTTCAGGTGCGACTTTTCCGCAAAGAAAAGCACCTTGGCGGCAAAAAACGCCGTGATCGCCGGCCACTTGGAGGCGATATAGGTCAGCGCCTCCACGCCCTTCCGTTCATCGAATTGGAATCGGAGCGGCTGCATGATGTTCATATAATCTCAGTTTCTTGCGGTTTTGTCACTTGCCCATGAAGAAAGCGCGGGCGGCGCGGTCGGTTCCGATCCGGAACATCTATGTACCCCGATCGCACCCCACAAGTCTTGCCTCGGCCGGTCTGCCCGCCTAACATATTGGAATTATTGGCTCCCCGGGCCGGATTCGAACCAGCGACCAACCGGTTAACAGCCGGTTGCTCTACCACTGAGCTACCGGGGAACATGCCGGCGCTACGGCACGGGGCCTATAACAAAGCTAAATTACTTTGCAAAGCATGAAGGTGGCCCGCGGGCTTTTCAGCCGCGCCTGATCTGGCGGTCGCGGCGGGGTCGGTCGTGACGGGAATCGCCTGCTTCGGCCGTCTTCGCTCTGGCGCGCTATGCCGGGTACCCGCCACGCGAGGGGCTTGGCCGCCGAAGCGGCCGCGAAGGCGGGTGGAGGCCACGGCCGGAATCGAACCGGCGTGCACGGATTTGCAGTCCGCTGCGTAACCACTCCGCCACGTGGCCATCCGAAAAATCGGCCCGCCGCAAGGGAGGTCCCCGGGGGGCCGGCCGTTTTCCGCCCCTGGCTATATAGGAGGCCGGCGCCCTCCACAACGTCGGTTGTGCGGAGCGTTTCCAGGCGAAGTGGGAACCGGTTCGCCGTGCGGAAACGCGACAAACCAAGAGCGTTTCCAGGCGAAGTGGGGATCGGTTCGCCGTCCGGAAACGCGGCAAACCAAGAGCGTTTCCAGGCGAAGTGGGAACCGGTTCGCCGTGCGGAAACGCGGCAAATCAGTAAGATTGCACACCGACACTGCCTCTATTGAACAGTGAACATGTGGGTGCCCCACTCGGCTTGCCTTTTGCCCGTCCTTGCCGCAGAAAAGCCCGCATATTCCGCGCCCTAAATGTTCCGCAGAGGCTTCGTGATGACCGATTTCGCTGCCGCGCGCCGCCACATGGTGGACGGCCAGGTCCGCACCGCCGACGTTACCGATCTGCGCATCCAAGCCGCCATGCTGGAGATTCCGCGCGAGCGCTTTCTGCCGGCGGCGGCAGCGGGCCTTGCCTATCTCGATCTCGACGTGCCGGCGGGCGAAGGCGGCCGCCGTATGCCCAAGCCCATGGTGCTGGCGAAGCTCATTCACGCCGCCGAGATCGCCGACACCGCCCGGGTGCTCGACGTCGGCTGCACCACCGGCTACGGCGCGGCGGTGCTGGCGCGGCTGGCGGCCGAGGTGGTGGCGCTTGAAGTGGACGCCAAGCTGGCGGACGTGGCCAGGACGCATCTCGCCGATACGCCCCACGTGAAGGTCGTCACGGGCCCGCTGGCGGACGGCTGGCCCGGCGCGGGGCCTTACGACGTCATCGTGCTGGAAGGCGCGAGCGAAATCGCGCCCGAATCGCTGTTCGGCCAGCTCAAGGATGGCGGCCGGCTGGTGTGCGTGGTGGGGGCGGGGCCGGGCGCCAAAGCGACCGTCTTCCGCCGCACGGGCGACGAGACGGGAGCCCGTCACATCTTCGATGCCACGGCGGCGGTGTTGCCGGGCTTTGTAAAACCGCTCGAATTCGCGTTCTGACGGCCCGCCGGATGTGCCCCCGCGCCGGATATCGTTGCGTTTCAAACCGTTGCGCAAAATCCGCAGCATACCCGTATTCTGCGGGTGCGGCCCGGGGCAGGGGTTCCAAGCCCCCGCGGGGGTGCGTATGGTGCTTGCCACAGTCTGCTGAGATCATCGACAATCGGTAAGGTAGCTGAAGGGGTTCGGGTGGGGCGTTGTATGTCCAGTCCAAGTGAGCGCACTCGGGGTCAGTTCGGACTTGGCCGCTGGAGCGGCGTGTTGGTTCTCGGCGTGCTGGTTTTCGTCGCGCCCGCGGGCGGCGGCGCGCGGGCGGAGACGCTCCAGTCCGCGCTGATCAAGGCCTACCGCAACAATCCCTCGCTCAATTCCGAGCGCGCCTCGGTACGCGCCACCGACGAGAACGTACCGCAGGCGCTCTCGGGCTACCGGCCCAGGGTGACGGTCACGGCGACGGGCGGTGAGCAATCGATCTCGAGCACCACCAAGTCGGTGGTCGCGGGCGTGCCGCTCTATTCGACCAGCAGCGGCTATAATTCGCCGTTTTCGACCAGCATCTCGGCGACCCAGACCCTGTTCAACGGGTTCCAGACCGCCAACAAGACGCGCAGGGCGGAAAGCCAGGTGCGGGCCGCGCGCGCGACACTGCGCAACACCGAGCAATCGGTGCTGCTCGACGCGGCCACCGCCTACATGAACCTCTTGCGCGACACCGCCATCGTCCAGTTGCAGAAGAGCAACGTCGAGGTGCTGCAGGAGCAACTGCGGCAGACGCGCGACCGCTTTAACGTCGGCGAGGTGACCCGCACCGACGTGGCGCAGTCGGAATCGAGCCTCGCCAGCGGCCGCTCGCAACTGCTGACCGCGCAATCGAACTACACGACGTCCGCCGCCGCCTACCGCAAGGTTATCGGTACGGAGCCGGGCAAGCTGACGCCCGCGTCGCCGGTCGACCGATTTTCGCCGCACACGCTTGGGCGCGCGGTGGCCGTCGGCATCGCCTCCAACCCCTCGGTCGCCGCCGCCGAATACAATGTCGACGTGGCGCAGCTCGCGGTGAAGGTGGCGGAGGGCGCGCTGCTGCCGAGCGTGTCGGTGACGGGCAGCTACACCAAGAACTGGCTGAGCACGTCGAGCCTCGCCGGCATGGAAAGCTACTACGCCTCCGTGCTCGGAACGGTCAGCATCCCGATCTACCAGG
This sequence comes from uncultured Pseudomonadota bacterium, assembly GCA_963829755.1. Taxonomy (GTDB): domain Bacteria; phylum Pseudomonadota; class Alphaproteobacteria; order Rhizobiales; family Xanthobacteraceae; genus Pseudolabrys. Next base: position 245,118 of record CAWHJV010000007.1, read on the forward strand.
GCGGCTCGGAATATTCGACGATCCGCCAGGACAAGGAGACGCTGAGCCAGAAGCGGCTCGACCTCGACAACGCGCGCGATACCGTGCGCCAGACCGTGGTGCAGTCGTGGGGCCAGCTCGAGGCGGCCAAAGCCAACATCCAGGCGACCCAGTCGCAGGTGGAATCCTCCGAAATCGCGCTCAACGGCGTGCGCGAGGAAGCCCGCGTCGGGCAGCGCACGACACTCGACGTGCTCAACGCGCAGCAGACACTGGTGAACGCGCGGGTGTCGCTGGTGAGTGCCCAGCGCGACCGCGTGGTGGCGTCGTACACGCTGCTGTCGGCGGTCGGCCGGCTGACGCCGCGGATGCTGGGCTTGCGCGTGCCGACCTACAATCCGGCGGTGCACTACGAGCAGGTGCGCGACAGCTGGGCCGGCATGCGCACCCCTGACGGGCGTTGAGAAGGCCGGGGCCGGGCACGCCCTTAAGCGCGCTCAATCTCCCTGGGCTTCGCTTGGGCCTCTGTCGGCCTCCTTTGGGCCCCGCGCGCGGTTCCGATTGCCTGCGTGTCCACAAGTGATTGGCGGCTTTCCGCGCTTCGGTCTGCCATAACGTGACCCCTCTGGCGTATAAAGGGAAACGAGCAACAATTCGCGCCTGCGCAGGCAGGCGAGGGCGAATCCAGCGTTCGGATTGCATGACTGCGCGCGGGAAAGTGTGCCAATGAGCCAGGCGGCAAAGGCCCAAGAACCCTCAATGGAGGAGATCCTGGCCTCCATCCGGCGCATTATTGCCGACGATGACGGCAAGCCTGCCAAGGCCGCCGAGCCGCCGGCAGCCAAGGCTGTGCCGGCGCCACCGCCACCATCCCCTCAGCCGGCCATCAACACGCAGGAAGACGTGGACGCCATGCTGGCGGACCTGGAGCCGTCGGCAGCGCCGCCGGCGCCGCCGGCTGCCGCCAAACCGGAGCCCGAGCCGGAACCGCCGCCGGCCGCGCCCGACGTACTGATGCTGACCGAGGAGATGACCGCGCAGTCGGCGCCGCAGCAGCCGCCCGGCTTTCGCACCATCGAGGCGGGCTCCGATGTGGTGTTCTCCGAGACGGCGGGCGCACGCCCAGCCGCGGACGCGGAGCACGCGCCCCATGAAGAGACTGCCAACGACCGCCTGCTGTCGAACGCGACGGCGCTGGCGGTGGACAACGCGTTCAACTCGCTTGCCCACACCATCCTCGGCAACAACGCGCGCACGCTCGAGGACCTGGTGAAGGAGATGCTGCGGCCGATGCTGAAAGGCTGGCTCGACGACAACCTGCCGGGGATGGTCGAACGCATCGTGCGCGCGGAGATCGAACGCGTCTCGCGTGGGCGCTGACTTGTCTTCATTCGGGATTGAGGCGGGCCGCGTGCAGCGGCCTCGGTTCGCCGCCCCCTTAAGGGGAGGGTGAGGCGCCGAAAGCGCCGCGCCGCCGCGTCAGCGCATCACACCGGCCGCCGGGCGATGCGCCAGGCGATCCACACCGCCAATAGCGGCCACAGCAGCGCGGCGATGACGAAGACCGGCGACGCGCTGGCGCGGTCGACGATCGGCGCGGCCAGCGCCACGCCCACACTCTGGCCGAAATAGAGCGCGGCGGAAAACCCGGCCATGGCGGTGCCGCGCGCCTGCGGCAGCATCTGCGTGGCGTTGGTCTGCAGCGTGTTGTGCAGCATGTAATAGCCGAAGCCGAGCATGGCGCAGGCGAGCGGCGCCAGCGCCCATGCCGGCTCGCCGGCCAGGATCAGATAGGCCAGCATCACCGCCACGCCGCCACCGAGCACCAGGCCGCGTTCGCCGAGCAGCAGCGCGGTGCGGTGCACCGTGGTGGCGAACAGGATGCAGCCGAGGCCGAAGGCGGCGACGATGACGCCGACGGTGGAAAAGCTCAGGCCGAAGCGGGCGTGCAGGTTGGCGGCGACATAGGTGAAGGCGCCGAAGAAGATGGCGCCCTCCACGAAGACCGCGAGCACCAGGAAGCGCGCCCAGGGGCTGGCCCCGAGCGCGCGGTAGCTCGCGATCATGCGCGGGCGCTCGCCGCCTTCGTGGGCGATGGGCCTGGTCCAGGGGTTGCTGCGGAACTGGCTCGCCAGCGCCAGCGCGGCGGTGATGAACACGCCGGCGAGCACGACGAACACCATGCGCCAACCGAAAAGGTCGCCGACAATGCCGCCGGCGATCTGGCCGGCGATCATGCCGGTCATCTGGCCGGCCATATAGCGCGCGAGCATGGTCTGCCGCCGCGCGTAGGGCACCACGTCGCCGATATAGGCCATCCCGAGGGGGACGATGATGGCCGCGCCCGGGGCGCAGGCGAGCCGCGCCAGCGTGAGCTGGGTCAGCGACTGCGAGGCCGCGCACAGAAGGACCAGCACCCCGGAGAGCCCGCAGGCGAGCGCCACCGCCTGGCACTTGCCGAGGCGGTCGCCGATGGCGCCGGAGAAGACCTGGGTCAGGCCGTAGGGCACGGCATAGGCGGTGACGATGGCCGAGGCCTCGCCCAGGCTGGCGCCGAAATTGCCGGCCACCTGCGGCAGCAGGGGGTCCGACACGCGCAAGGAGGCGCCGCTACAGAAGGCGGCGATCGACATCAGCACGATGGTGCGGATCAGGGCGCGGTCGGGGGCGGCGGTCTCAGAGGCGGGCAGGGCGCGAGGGGTGGAGGACACGTTGACTCCGGCGGTCGTGGCGGGCTTTGTAGCGCGCAAATTGCGCCTTGCGCGCCCGAATTCTCAGATAAGACAGCGAAATGATCGAAAAGACCTATCAGCCCTCGGAGGTCGAGGGCCGCATTTACCAGACTTGGGAGAAGGCGGAAGCCTTCCGCGCCGGCCGGCCCGAACGGCTTGAGGCCGAACCGTATTCTATCGTCATTCCGCCGCCCAACGTCACCGGCTCGCTGCATATGGGCCATGCGCTCAACAACACGCTGCAGGATATCCTCTGCCGCTTCGAGCGCATGCGCGGCAAGGACGTGCTGTGGCAGCCGGGCACCGACCATGCCGGCATCGCCACCCAGATGGTGGTCGAGCGGCAACTGGCCGAGCGCGGCGAGCCCAGCCGCCGCGAGATGGGGCGGGAAAAGTTCCTCGAGCGGGTGTGGGCCTGGAAGGCCGAATTGGGCGGCACCATCGTCAACCAGCTCAAGCGCCTGGGCGCTTCGTGCGACTGGTCGCGCGAGCGTTTCACCATGGACGAGGGGCTGTCCAAGGCGGTTCTTAAAGTTTTCGTGGAGCTTTATCGGGCCGGTCTCATCTACAAGGACAAACGGCTGGTCAACTGGGACCCAAAGTTCCTGACCGCCATCTCCGACCTCGAAGTGGTGCAGGTGGAGAGCAAGGGGCATCTCTGGCACCTGCGCTATCCGCTCGAGGGCAAGACCTTCGACCCGGACGATCCGTCGACCTTCATCGTGGTCGCCACCACGCGGCCCGAGACGATGCTGGGCGACACGGCGGTGGCCGTGCACCCGGAGGACGAGCGCTACAAGCACCTGATCGGCAAGAACGTGATCCTGCCGCTGGTGGGGCGCAAGATCCCGATCGTCGGCGACGAGCACTCCGATCCCGAGAAGGGCTCGGGCGCGGTGAAGATCACGCCGGCGCACGACTTCAACGACTTCGAGGTTGGCAAGCGGCATAACCTGCCGCAGATCAATGTTTTCAGTATCGAAGGCAAGACTTTCTCTCAACACGAAAATGACGCTTCCTCGCCGGGGTGCCGTCTCTCGAGCGAACTCGAAGAGACCAAGAAGCTTGAGGTCTTGACCGCTTTGCCGCGCGCAAGGCGATCGTGTCGCGGCTTGAAGGCATGGACCTGGTCGAGAAAATTGAGCCGCAACACCCACGTGGTGCCGCACGGCGACCGCTCCAACGTGGTGATCGAGCCGTATCTGACCTGGCAGTGGTACGTCGACGCCAAGACCTTGGCGCAGCCGGCGATCAAAGCCGTGCGCGAGGACAAGACCAAGTTCGTCCCCAAGAACTGGGAGAACACCTATTTCAACTGGATGGAAAACATCCAGCCCTGGTGCATCTCGCGGCAACTGTGGTGGGGGCACCAGATCCCGGCGTGGTACGGGCCACGTTTTGGCAATGAAAAGAAGATATTTGTTGCGGAAAGCGCAGAACAAGCGTGTGCGCAAGCGTTGGAATTTTATCGCACTGCCATTTGCGAAGATGGGAAGCAATACGCTCCTAATCTTCAAAAGGTCACGGTGGAAGATAGGCCTATAATCGGCGGGGCGTCGCCTGCTCGGGAAGATAGTGAGAAGATTTCTGGCATTGCCAATCGCTCGCGACGAGGACGTGCTCGACACCTGGTTCTCGTCGGCGCTGTGGCCGTTCTCGACGCTCGGCTGGCCGGACGAGACGCCGGAGCTGAAACGCTATTATCCGACCTCGGCGCTGGTCACCGGCTTCGACATCATCTTCTTCTGGGTCGCCCGCATGATGATGATGGGCCTGCATTTCATGCAGAAGGCGCGCCCCGGCGCGCCGCTGGAAGATGTGATCCCGTTCCACGACATCTACATCCACCGCCTGGTGCGCGACGCCGCCGGCGCCAAGATGTCGAAGTCGAAGGGCAACGTGGTCGATCCGCTCGACATCATCAAGGAATACGGCGCCGACGCCTTGCGTTTCACGCTGGCGCGCGGTGCCGCGCTCGGCCACGACATCAAGCTCGCGCCCCAGCACGTCGAGACCAACCGCAACTTCGCGACCAAGCTGTGGAACGCCGCGCGTTTCGTCGAGTTCAACGGCGCCGGCCGCGTCGCCGGGTTCGACCCGCGCGCGGTGAAGGAGACGCTCAACCGCTGGATCGTGCACGAGACCGCCAAGGCGGTGGGCGAGGTGACGCAAGCGATCGAGGACTACCGCTTCAACGATGCGGCGGCCGCGGCCTACCGCTTCGTCTGGAACGTCTATTGCGACTGGTACGTGGAATTGTCGAAGCCGCTGCTCACCGGCCCGGACGGCGCCGCCAAGGACGAGACCCGCGCCACCGCCGCCTGGGCGCTCGACGAGATCCTTAAAGCTCCTGCACCCGTTCATGCCCTTCGTCACCGAGGAGCTGTGGCGGGTGACGGCGGAAGCGGGGCCGGCGCGCGAGAGCCTGCTGGTGCTGGCCGCATGGCCGCAGCTTGAAGGGCTCAATGACGAAGCCGCCGAGGCCGAGATCGGCTGGGTGGTCGATCTCATCACGTCGGTCCGCTCAATTCGCGCGGAGATGAACATCACCGCGCCGATCCCGCTGGTGCTCGCCGGCGCCGCGCCCGAAACGGTGGCGCGCGCCGAGCGCTGGGCGGAATTCATCAAGCGCCTCGCCCGCGTCTCCGAGATTTCATCGGCCGCCAACGCCCCGCAGGGCTCGGTGCAACTCGTGGTGCGCGGCGACGTGGTGGCGCTGCCGCTCAAGGGCGTCATCGATCTCGCCGCCGAACGCGCCCGTCTCGACAAGGAAATGAAGAAGGTCGATTCCGATATCGCCCGCTCCGACGCCAAGCTGAACAATCCGAAGTTCGTCGAGCGCGCGGCGGAAGACGTGGTCGAGGAAGAGAAGGAAAAGCGCGAGGAAGCGCTCGCCCGCAAGGCCAAGATCGCCGAGGCGATGGAGCGGCTGAAGGGCGCGGCGTGATCAGTCCGCGGGCGTGAGTGCTTTGCGAACGGCGTCCGGATCGCGGGCGATCACGGTCAGATAGGCGCGGGCGGACTGGTCGGGTGTCGCCACGCCCTGTTCCCAGTCGCGCAAGGTGCCGAGCGGAATGTGAAAGCGCCGCGCGAACTCTTCCTGCGTGAGCCCGAGCGCACGGCGGATGACGCGGATCTGTGGCGTGCGCTTCATGCGCTTGAAGTCGTCCGGCGTTAGCGGTTTGGCATCCGGATCGAGCGCGGCGGCGGCGTGGCGCTGTGCGTCGCTCATGGCATCGAAGCGCGACCAATCGTGCTGATCGGCCTTAGCTCTCTTCTTCGTGGTATCGTCGGCGCTCATGCGGTTCGGCTCCTCGGGCCGAGATGATGCGGATTGCGTCGCGGCGCATCGTGTAGGCGACGTAGAGCAGACGGGCGTCCGCCATGCCGAGGATGACATAGCGAATCTCGCCGTAGTCCTTGCGGTCGTCGAGCCATACGAGGGCGAAGGGGTTTTTGAAGACATCCTTGGCCATTTCGAAGCTGACCCGTGATCGGCCAAATTCTGTGTGGCTTTGTCGGGATCCCAGTCGAATTCCGGCTTGCTCATAAGGTACTGCTTACCAGTAGGGACCGCAAGTCGCCTGGAAAACGTACCACAGGTGCTTGCCCCTCGACGTGCGCTCATGTTGTTGGTGGGGCACGTCGCATTTCGAAAAGCGCAACCGGTTCCGCCGGTTGCCGTTTAGCCGAGGTTCCATGAAAATCTTTCTCGCCGGCGCCGGCGGCGCCATCGGGCGGCGGCTGACGCCGCTGCTCGTTCGCAATGGCCACACGGTGGTCGGCACCACGCGCTCGGCCGACAAGGCTGAGGCAATCGCTAAGCTCGGCGCCGTGCCGGCCGTGGTCGACGTGTTCGATGCCGATGCGCTCGAGCGCGCGGTCGTGGAAGCGAAACCGCAAGCCGTCATCCACCAGCTCACCGACCTGGCGTTTGCGCCCGGCACGCCGCAATACGAGGAAGGCCTCAGGCGCAATGCGCGCCTGCGCATCGAGGGCACGCCGAACCTGGTCGCCGCCGCCAAGGCCGCGGGCGTTAGCCGCATGGTGGCCCAAAGCATCGCCTGGATCTATGCGGCCGGTGAGGGCGCTCACACAGAAGACGATGCGCTGGTTACCGGCACGACGAGCGCGGACGCCGTTCGCGCGCTGGAGCAGGCGGTGCTGGCGCTGTCGGACGGCATCGTGCTGCGCTACGGTTTCTTGTTCGGCCCCGGCACCTGGTACGACGATGCCCCGAAGCCGCCGGCGGTGCATGTCGACGCGGCGGCCGAGGCGTGCCTGCTGGCGCTCACGAAGGGCAAGCCCGGCATCTACAACATCGCCGACGACGGCGAAGTGGTGTCGAGCGAGAAGGCCAAGCGCGAGCTCGGGTTCGACGCCGGCTTTCGGCTTCCGCTTTGACGCGGGGGCGTGCCGCTCGACAGGGTCCCGCATTCGGCTAAGATCGCTGGCGGCAAGGTCGAGGGGGGCGCCATGGTGTGCGACTTGCTGCACAAGATCGAGCTGCTGCATGCCGCCGGCACGCATTTCACGCCGGCGAACGCACCGGAGGTGGTGCGCTCGTTCTACGACCTCATGACCATTCTCGATAACAAGGGCTTGGCGCTCCTGGCCTTCGACGGCATCATTGTCGCCGCCACCACCTTCGCCGCCGAAAAGGGCGGCGTCTTCAACAAGCGCGGGCTGGCGCGCTGGCTCGCTATTGCCGTGATCTTCCTGTCGCTCGGCGCGGCGGTGGCCTGCCTGTTCGTGTCGGAGGTGTCGTATCCGTTCCTCGGCTACGTCGCCTGTCCGGCGCCGGGCAGCCTCGACTTCACCGAAGAGATCGTGCAGCTCGCGACGCTGATCGATTGGCGCACCGACTATTTCCACTTCGCGTGGTGGTGCTCGATCATCGTAATCCCGCTGTTCGCCTGGATGTTCTGGGTGTCGTTGAATTGGGGCAAGCCGCACGCGCCGCATTCGACGCACCAACCCTGATCGACCGTCGGTGTTTTCAGCGTGCCGGCTTGAACGGCTTGCTGAGAAACGTCGAGCCCTTCAGCCCGTAGCGCCAGGGGTGCTCCACCGCTTTCGAGATGCCGATGCGCGGGCCGGTGACGATCTCCGGCGCGCCCTCGCGCGCGCGCAATTCGAAGGGCGCGCGGTCGAGGGCGAGGCCATTGTGCTCAATCGTGATGCCGAGCGCCTGCGCCAGCTTGCCCGGGCCGGAGCAGAGATCGCGCGGCTCGCTTAACCCCCGCTGGCGCCGCATGAGGCCCAAGCCTTGCGTCGGCGCCAGCGCGCGGATCAGTACCGCGCTCGCCGAGCCCGCCGGTTCGCATACGACGTTCAGGCACCAGTGGATGCCGTAAGAGCGATAGACGTAAGCGAAGCCCGGCCGACCGAACATCACCCGGTTGCGCTCCGTCTCGCCGATATAGGAGTGCGCGGCCGGATCGGTGTGGTGGTAGGCCTCGACCTCGACGATCACCCCGCCGACGCCGTCGACCAGGAGCGTCGCCCCGATCAGCTCGGGCGCCACGTCATGAACCGAGCGGGCGAAGAAGGCGCGGCGGAGGCGGGGCGGCATGGTCTCGGGATGGGGTCCGTCGGCGGGATGGTGGGCCACCATAGCCGGCGGAGCGGGCCGCGCGACAGATCGTGTGCGTCGCAGCATGGCCATTTGTTGTGGCCTACCGGCCACACCTGCGCGGCAATCAAACCGCCGCCGGGCGCCAACGCCCGCCGCGCCGCGATTTGGCCATACCCTTCAACGACATCGGCAAGGTAAGAAACGGCCGTTTAAGCCGTTGCCGGATTTCCGTTTTTGCGGTCGGGCGCAACCCGCCGGTTAACGGGATGGACAGTAGATCGGCCGGATTATCCGGCGGTAACGCAAGACGACAGTCAACAAAAGCACCTTTTTTAGAGTGTGCGTTGGGCGGGGGGCCCGCACGAGTCATGGACGCAAAGACAGACCTGAAGAACCGCCTGCCGAGCCGCCACGCCACCGAGGGCGCCGCGCGCGCGCCGCACCGGGCCTTCTACTACGCCATGGGGCTGACCAAGGAGCAGATCCACGCGCCCTTCGTCGGCGTCGCCACCTGCTGGAACGAGGCCGCGCCCTGCAACATCGCGCTCATGCGCCAGGCGCAGGCGGTGAAGAAGGGCGTCGCCGCGGGCGGCGCCACCCCGCGCGAGTTCTGCACCATCACCGTCACCGACGGCATCGCCATGGGCCATGCCGGCATGAAGGCCTCGCTGCCCTCGCGCGAGGTGATCGCGGATTCGGTCGAGCTCACCGTGCGCGGCCATGCCTATGACGCGCTGATCGGGATCGCCGGCTGCGACAAGTCCCAGCCCGGCATGATGATGTCGATGTGCCGCCTCAACGTGCCGTCGATCTATATCTACGGCGGCTCCATCCTGCCCGGCACCTTCAAGGGCAAGGAGGTGACGATCCAGGACGTCTACGAGGCGGTCGGCAGGCACTCGGTCAACGAGTTCAGCGACGAGGACCTCGACACGCTCGAACAGAACGCCTGCCCGTCGGCGGGCGCCTGCGGCGCGCAGTTCACCGCCAACACCATGGCGACCGTGTCGGAAGCCATCGGGCTGGCGCTGCCGTATTCGGCGGGCGCGCCGGCGCCTTACGAAATCCGCGACAAGTTCTGCACGCTCGCCGGCGAAATGATCATGGATCTGATCCAGAAGAACATCCGCCCGCGCGACATCGTCACCCGCAAGGCGCTCGAAAATGCCGCTGCTGTTGTTGCGGCGACCGGCGGCTCGACAAATGCCGCGCTGCATCTGCCGGCGATCGCGCACGAATGCGGCATCGAGTTCTCGCTGTTCGATGTCGCCGAAGTCTTCAAAAAGACACCTTATGTCGCGGATTTGAAACCGGGCGGCCGCTATGTCGCCAAGGACATGTTCGAGGCTGGCGGGGTGCCGCTCCTCATGAAGACGCTCCTCGACCACGGTTTCCTGCACGGTGACTGCCTGACCGTCACCGGGCGCACCATCGCCGAAAACATGGCGAAGGTGAAATGGAACCCGGACCAGGACGTGGTGCGGCCGGCCAACGAGCCGATCCTGGCGACCGGCGGCGTCGTCGGCCTGAAGGGCAACCTGGCGCCGGAAGGTGCGATCGTGAAGGTCGCCGGCATGAAGAAGCTGCGGTTCACCGGCCCGGCCCGCGTGTTCGAGGGCGAGGAAGCCTGCTTCGAGGCGGTGAAGAACCGCACCTACAAGGAAGGCGACGTGCTGGTGATCCGCAACGAGGGCCCCAAGGGCGGTCCCGGCATGCGCGAAATGCTCTCGACCACGGCCGCGCTCTACGGCCAGGGCATGGGCGAGAAGGTGGCGCTGATCACCGACGGGCGCTTCTCCGGCGCCACCCGCGGCTTCTGCATCGGCCATGTCGGGCCGGAGGCGGCGGTGGGCGGGCCGATCGGCCTGCTGCGCGACGGCGACATCATCGAGATCGACGCCGAGAAGGGCACCATGAACGTCAAGCTCTCGGACGAAGAGCTGGCCAAGCGCAAGGCCGACTGGAAGCCGCGCGAGAGCGCGTACGGCTCCGGTTATCTCTGGAAATATGCCCAGCAGGTGGGCTCCGCCGTCAACGGCGCGGTGACCCATCCGGGCGGCGCCGGCGAGAAGGAGTGCTATGCGGACAGCTGACTCCCTGCTGTACGTCGCCGTGACGGCGGTCTGCCTCGTGGCGGCGCCGGCGCTGGCGTTCGACGGCAGCGTCACCGACAGCCATGCGATGCCGCGGTCGCCCGAGGTGGCGTCGTTGCCGCCGCAGACGGACTCCGGCAATGCCGGGCTGCGGCCGCCGGCCGACATTCCGAGCGTGCCGCCGGCCAAGCAGCCTCTCACGGCGGCGCAGGCCTTCCGCAGTGGCGCCCGCTGGCTGAAGAAGGGCGACACCCACAAGGCGGTGACCTCGCTGAAGTACGCCGCCGAGAACGGCCACCCGCTGGCGCAGTGGAAGCTCGGCCGCATGTACGCGGAAGGCGACGGCGTCGCGCAGAGCGACCTCAAGGCCTTCAAGTACTTCGAAAGCGTCGTCAACGAGCACGCCGCCGACGATCCCAATTCGCGGGAGGCGCCCTTTGTCGCCAACGCGCTGGTGGCGCTCGGCCGCTATTATCTGCAGGGCATCCCGAATTCGTCCGTCAAGCGCGACCCCGAGCGGGCGCGGCAGATCCTCGCCTACGCGGCGTCCTACTTCCGCGACCCGAACGCGCAGTACCTGCTTGCGCGGCTCTATCTCGACGGCAGGGGCGCGCCGCACGACCCGCGCACCGCGATGCGCTGGTTCGCGCTGTCGGCGCGCAAGGGCCAATGCCAGGCGCAGGCCATGCTCGGCGCCATGCTGTTCTACGGCGATCACGTGCCGCGCCAGGCCGCGCGCGGGCTGATGTGGCTGACACTCGCCAAGGACGCCGCGAAGGATTCGCCCGTCACCGAACGGTCGTGGATCGACCGGCTGTATTTCAGCACCTTGCGGGAGGCCAGCGAGGACGACCGCGCGCTCGCCGGCATCTACCTCAAGCGGTGGCTGGAGCGCCGGCGCGACTGACGGCGGTGCCTGGCGCTTTGCCGGCGCGGGCTGATCGTTATTTCTGCTTGGCCGATTTCTTGCTGGCGGGCTTTTTTGCCGCCGCCTGCGCGTCGGCGCGCTCTTTCTCGAGCCGCATCTCGCGCAGCCGGGCCATGTTCGTTTGGGTCGCGCGCTGCTCCGCTTCGTAGTCGCGCATGGCCTGCGCCGCGTCGCGGTCGCGTTCGGCCTTCTTGCCGGCGGCGGACAGAGACTGGTCACTCTTCAAGGTGGACATCGGCTGCTCCTTTGAAGTGCACAGAATAGAAATTGCCCCGCGGGCCGACGGATCGGGCCGCGGGACGCTTCGAGCCTTGTCGAGCCTTGCCTTCTGCCAGTACATCCGTGGTCAGAGCGGCATGACTCAAGCGCGCGCCTCAAATCAGGCGGCGCGCAGGTTCTCGGCCGACGATTTGCCGGAACGGCGGTCGGCGACGACCTCGAACGACACCTTCTGCCCCTCGTTGAGGGTGCCCATGCCGGCGCGTTCGACCGCGCTAATATGGACGAATACGTCGTTGCCGCCGTTCTCCGGCTGAATGAAGCCGAAGCCTTTTTGGTTGTTGAACCACTTAACAACACCGGTGTTCATGAATTTTCCTTTCACTGACGGTGTGCACGTGAGACCTGGCCGGCGAGGTTTCGCCGCCCTGATCCCGGTTTGTCGATTTTGGAGAAGGGTCTGAAACGTGCTTGCCGTCGGTGACGAGGCGAAGCGGCCCAGTCGTTCGGCCAACTATCGATGAACTGATGTGGGGACGAATAAGGGTTATTTCAAGGCCGGGCGTCGTTTGGCGGGAATTCGGCCGATATCGGCGCCATAGCTGCCGAAAACCGCCCATTTCCCCCGTTTCTCGCGGTCGGCACAGGAGAAAAGACTGGCGATCCTCGCGGATAACCTCCATGTTGACCGAATCGGCGGCATTCGTTCAAGGGCGGCCGATGGCAGAGAGACCGGTCGTGCTCCCGCCGCAAGGGAGACGCCTGACGCGCTGCCCATTCGTAGCATTCACGCTATTGGCGGCGTGGAGCCGCCCTGATAGCGCCGGCCGGGTGCTCAACGGCGCCTCAACGCCGGTATCGTGACAGGCCGGATGCGCGAAATTGAGAACCTGGCCATCAGAACCGAATAAAGGAGGTCTATTTCTTGCAGGTACTTGTCCGTGACAACAACGTCGACCAAGCCCTTCGCGTCTTGAAGAAGAAGATGCAGCGCGAGGGCGTGTTCCGGGAGATGAAGCGCCGCAGATCCTACGAGAAACCGTCCGAAAAGGCGGCACGCGAAAAGAACGAAGCCATCCGGCGGGCCCGCAAGCTCGCCCGCAAACAGGCCATCCGCGAAGGCCTCATCGCCGCGCCGAAGAAGCGCCCCGATGTTCGCAAGCGTCCGGCGCTGCCGTCGACCCAGGCCGTTTGAGTTCGAGCCGGTGCGTACTGAGCCGCGCGGATTAACCATGCCCGCGTCGGGCACGGCTGCCGTGGCCGGCGGCAAAATGGCAAATGGACGTAATGCGTTAATTCGTGTATGGAGTGCGTGTTGGAACCAAGTTTTCGGTTTGCCTTGCTGTGCTGCCCCTGGAATAGGGCGCCTATCGGGCTACCCCTGAAACTCGGATGTTTCGATCGCATGCAGCGATGAACGCTGGTGCGTCTTTCCACTGGAAGCAGCGTCTAGCGCAAGGAACGTGAAAATGGCTACAGGCACCGTGAAGTTCTTCAATACCCAAAAAGGCTTCGGATTCATCACGCCGAGCGACGGCAGCAAGGACGTGTTCGTGCATATCAGCGCGGTCGAGCGCGCCGGCATGAGCACCCTGAACGAGGGCCAGCGCGTCAGCTACGAGATCGTGACCGAGCGCGGCAAGCAGGCTGCGTCCAATCTGCAGAACGCCTGACCGTACGCCGGTTGTTTCAAGGGGACGCCCGGCCATTGTGCCGGGCGTCTTCGTCGGTCCGCACAGTGAAGCCCGCTTTCGCTGCGAGCCGAAGCCAAGACGAGGACGGGCATGAACCACAAATTTTCCGCCGGCCAGAGCGTATACTACGCCTCGCAATTCCCCAACAGCGCCGCGCAGGGCCTCTACACGATCGTGCGTTCGTTGCCCATCGAACGCGATAACCGGCTGTCCTATCGGATCAAGAGCGCGACCGAGTCGTTCGAGCGCACCGCCGAAGAGTTTCAGCTCTCGCGCGTGGAGTGATCCCGCCTCGGCCTCACGGCTCGGCGAAATCCAGGTCCACCCACACCGGCACGTGGTCGGAGGGCTTCTCCCAGGCGCGCACGTGGCGGTCGATGCCGGCATCGACGAGCTTGTCGGCGGCCTGCGGCGAGAGCAGCAGGTGGTCTATGCGGATGCCGTTGTCCTTCTGCCAGGCGCCGGCCTGGTAGTCCCAGAAGCTGTAGAGGCCGCCTTCGTCGCTCACCGCCCGGATGGCGTCGGTGAGGCCGAGATTGGCGAGCGCCCGGAACTTCTCGCGGGTCTCGGGCAGGAACAGCGCGTCGTTGGCCCAGGCTTCCGGCCGCTTGGCGTCGAGCGCGGTGGGGATGACGTTGTAGTCGCCGGCCAGCACCAACGGCTCCTCCAGCGTCATGCGTTCGCGCGCGAAATTAATAAGCCGGTCCATCCATTTGAGTTTATAGGAATATTTATCTTCGCTGCCGTTGCCGTTGGGTAGGTAGAGGCTGGCCACCCGCACGACGCCGCCTTTGACCGAGACCTGCGCTTCCAGAAAGCGCGCCTGCACATCGGCGTCGTCGCCCTCGAGGCCGGATTTCACCTCGTCGAACGGAAGTTTCGACAGCAGCGCCACGCCGTTGAAGGTCTTCTGGCCGTGGACCGCCACGTTGTAGCCGAGGGTCTCGAACGCCTCGCGCGGGAAGGCGTCGTCCATGCATTTGATTTCCTGCAGGCAGACGATGTCGGGCGCGGTCTCCGTGAGCCAGGCCTGCAGGTTCTCCATGCGCTGGCGGATGGAATTGACGTTCCAGGTGGCTATTCGCATGGGGGTTCCGGTTGGACGGCTGAATTGGACGATTTTTCAGCCCAATCCTTACCAGCCGGCGCAGGGATATGCACTCCGGCGCGTTGTTATGGTAATGTGGCCGCCCGTGAGGTCGCAGGCAGCGACAGCAGCAGCGCCAACAACACGGGAAGGGGAGCGCCCGGGCCGCGGCGAGACGGCCGGGTCGGACGCCATTTATGAGCAAAAGAGCCTGGTTTCTCGGGATCGCCGTGCTTGCTTTGGCCGGCGGTGCCGTGCTCGTCCATAGCAATTGGCCGGCCGAGCGCGCCGCCGCGCAGGCGCCCCGCCAAGCCAACGGGCCGGTGCCGGTGGACGTCGCCAAGGCCGTGCGCAAGAAGGTGCCGGTGAGGCTCGACGCGCTCGGCACCGTGACCCCGATCGCCAGCGTCGCGCTCAAGACCCGCATCGACACCACCATCACGGCGGTCCATTTCCAGGACGGCGCCCGCGTCAGAAGGGCGAGCTGCTGTTCACCCTCGATTGCCGCCAGATCGAAGCGGAGATCAAGCGCGTCCAGGCGGTCATCGACGGCGCCGAGGCGACGCTCGTCCAGGCCAAGGAAGACGTCGAGCGCTACACCAAACTGGCCGCCCGCAACGCCACCCCGATCGTGACGCTCAACAAGGCGCGCACGTTGGTCAACGTGTCGAAGGCGACGGCGGAATCGAACCGCGCCCAGCTCGAAAACTTGAGGGTGCAGCTCGGCTTCTGCTCGATTCACGCGCCGATTTCCGGCCGCATCGGCATGGCCCAGGTCAAGGCCGGCAATTTCGTGCGCCAGGCCAACTCCACCGCCATGGCGACCATCAACCAGATGGCGCCGGTCTACGTCACCTTCACCGTGCCGCAGAAGAACCTGCCGGCGCTGCGCAAGGCGCTCGCCGCCAAGACCGCGCGCATCCAGGCCGTCATTCCCGGAACGCCGACGCCGGAGGACGGCCAGGTGTCCATGATCGAGAACACGGTCGACGCCGCCACCGGCATGGCGACCGTGCGTGCCACCATGCCCAACAAGGACGAGGGGCTGTGGCCGGGCACGCTGGTATCGGTCAACCTCACGCTGCGCAGCGAGGAGGCGGTGGTGGTGCCCACCAACGCCGTCGAGGTGAGCCAGTCAGGCAGCATCGTGTTCGTGGTGGACAAGGGTGTCGCCAAGGTGCGCGCCGTCAAGGTCGCGCGCCAGGTCGGCGAAGGCTCGGTGATCAGCGAAGGCCTCAAGGCCGGCGAGACGGTGGTGACCGAAGGCCAGTTGCGCTTGCGCAACGGCAGCCGCGTCGCCCCGCGTGGCGGCGGGGCCGGGCCGCGGCCCGCCGGTAGCTGAGCCCAGGCGGCCGCCCCATGAACATTTCGGAGATCTGCATCCGCCGCCCGGTGTTGACGACGCTGATGACGGCGGCGTTGATCGTGTTCGGCATCTTCGCCTACCGGCTGCTGCCGGTGGCGGCGCTGCCCTCGGTCGATTTCCCCACCATCCAGATCACGGCGAGCCTGCCAGGTGCGAGCCCTGAGACCATGGCGGCCTCGGTGGCCTCGCCGATCGAGCGGCAGCTCTCCACCATTTCCGGCATCTCGTCGATGAGCTCGTCGTCCTCGCTGGGGACGACGCAGATCACGGTGCAGTTCGACCTCGGCCGCGACATCGACGGCGCCTCGCTCGACGTGCAGACCGCGCTCGCCACCGCGCAACGCCGGCTGCCGTCCGAGATGACCACGCCGCCGTTCTTCCGCAAGGTCAATCCGGGCGATTTCGCGGTGCTGTACCTGAGCATGCGCTCGGACACGATGCCGCTCTCCAAGGTCGACGACTACGCCGAGACGGTGATCGCGCCGACCATTTCGCAGATGCCGGGCGTCGCCCAGGTGCTGGTCTACGGCGCGCAGAAATACGCCGTGCGCGTGCAGGTCGATCCCGTCGCCGCCGCCGCCCGCAACATCTCGCTCGACGACATCCGCAGCGTGGTGGCCAAGGCGAATTCCTCCACGCCCGTCGGCGCCCTGCAGGGCAAGGACCGTACCGTCTCGCTGCTCGCGACCGGGGCCATGCGCAAGGCCGCCGACTACCGCGACGTCATCGTCGCCTATCGGCACGGCGCGCCGATCAAGCTCAACCAGGTCGCGCGCGTCATCGACAGCGTCGAGAACGACAACGAGGCGAGCTGGTACAACGACAAGCGCGCCATCGTGCTCGGCATCTATCGCCAGCCCGACGCCAATACCGTGGCGGTGGTGGACCAGGTGCGCTCCAGGCTGCCGGCGTTGCGCGCCCAGGTGCCGGCGGCGGTCGACATGTCGCCCTTGTTCGACCGCTCGATCTCGATCCGCGCGGCGGTCTCCAACGTGCAGGAGACGCTGGCGATCGCGGTCTGCCTGGTCATCATGGTCATCTTCCTGTTTCTCAGGAAGGTCTCGGCGACGCTTATTCCGGCGCTGGCGGTGCCCATATCGCTGGTCGGCACCTGCGCGGCCATGTACGCCTTCGGCTTTTCCATCAACAACATGACGCTGCTGGCGCTGACGCTGTCCGTCGGCTTCGTGGTCGACGACGCCATCGTCATGCTGGAGAACATCGTGCGCCATATCGAGGGCGGCATGCGGCCGTTCGAGGCGGCGCTGAAAGGCTCGCGCGAGATCGGCTTTACCATCGTTTCGATCACCTTCTCGCTGATCGCCGTGTTCATCCCGGTGCTGCTGATGGGCGGCATGGTGGGCCGCATATTCCGCGAGTTCGCGGTTTCCATTTCGGTCGCGATCGTGGTGTCCGGCTTCGTGTCGCTGACGCTGACGCCGATGCTGTGCGCGCGCGTGCTCAAGGGCCACGCGGGCGAGGAGAAGCAGTTCTTCGTCCTGCGCTGGTTCGAGACCATGTTCGAAGGCTGGCGGCGCGCTTACCAGTGGTCGCTCGATTGGGTGCTGCGCTACAAATCGTTCATGCTGATGGTGACGTTGGTCACCATCGCCGCCACCATCTGGCTTTACGTGATTGTGCCGAAGGGCTTTTTCCCGACCGAGGACACCGGCTTCCTGTTCGGGATCACCGAGGCCAAGACCGATATCTCCTTCGATTCCATGACCGAGCTGCAGCGCAAGCTTGCCGACATCGTGCGCGCCGATCCGGCCGTGGACTACGTGAACTCGTCGGTGGGCGGCTTCGGCTCGCATGGGCTCGGCAACACCGGGCGCATGCTGGTGGCGCTGAAGGGCCGCGACAAGCGGCCGCCGTTGCGCGCGATCCTGGGGCGGTTGCGGCGCGAGGCGAATTCGGTGCCCGGCATCCGCATCTTCTTCCAGCCGATCCAGAACATCCGCCTGGGCGGGCGGCTCAGCAAGAGCCAGTACGAATATACGCTGCAGTCGAACGACACCGCGGCGCTCTACCGCATCGCGCCCGAGATGCGCGATGCCATCGCCAAGCTGCCGGGCCTGCTTGACGTCACCACCGACCTCTACATCAAGAACCCGGAGATCAAGGTCGAGGTCGACCGCGAGAAGGCGGCGGTCTATGGCGTTTCCGTCGATCAGGTGCGCCAGGAACTCTACAACGCCTTCGGCACCCGCCAGGTCGCCACCATCTACACGCCGGCCAACGACTACGCGGTCATCCTGGAGACCTTGCCGCAGTACCGCTCGAGCCCCAACGACCTCAACAAGCTCTATATCAAGAGCACCAGCGGGACGCTCATTCCATTGTCGGCGGTCACCCACTTCGCGCGCGCGGTCGGGCCGCTGCAGATCAACCATCAGGGCCAGCAGCCGGCGGTGACCATCTCGTTCAACCTGGCGCCGGGGGTGGCGCTGGGGCAGGCGGTCGACGCCATCACCAAGCTCGAGCGCGAGAAGAACCTGCCGGATTCCATCACCACCGGCTTCCAGGGCACGGCGCAGGTGTTCCAGGACAGTTTGCGCGGGCAGGGGATATTGATTCTGGCTGCAATCTTCGCGGCTTACGTGGTTTTGGGCATCCTCTACGAGAGCTTCATCCACCCCATCACCATCATCTCCGGCCTGCCGTCGGCCGGCATCGGCGCCATCCTGACGCTGATGCTGTTCAAGATGGATCTGTCGGTGATCGCCATGATCGGCATCGTCATGCTGGTCGGCATCGTCAAGAAGAACGCCATCATGATGATCGACTTCGCCATCGGGCGCCGCCGCGTCGGGCTGACGGCGGAGGCGGCAATCCGCGAGGCGGCAAACTTGCGCTTCCGGCCGATCATGATGACCACCTTCGCGGCCATCTTCGGCGCGCTGCCGATCGCGCTCGGCACCGGCGCCGGCGCCGAATTGCGCCAGCCGCTTGGCGTCGCCGTGGTGGGCGGCCTGATCCTGTCGCAGCTGCTGACGCTCTACATCACGCCGGTGATCTACGTTTATCTCGACCGCGTCGATAGGCTGATCAAGCGCCGCATCGAGCCGCAGCTGGAGGAAGTCGCCGAGACGCCGCCCAAGCCGGCGCAGGCGGCGGAGTAGGCTCTTTGTCATTCCGGGCCCGCTCGCTTTGCTCGCGCCCCGCAATGACGGTCTGTGACTTACAACGCGAAGCTGGTCCCGCAGCCGCAGGACGCCGTGGCGTTCGGGTTCTTGACCTTGAAGGCGGCGCCGATCAGGTCCTCGACGAAGTCGATCTCGGAGCCTTCCATGTACTGCTGCGACACCGAG
This sequence comes from uncultured Pseudomonadota bacterium, assembly GCA_963829755.1. Classification (GTDB taxonomy): domain Bacteria; phylum Pseudomonadota; class Alphaproteobacteria; order Rhizobiales; family Xanthobacteraceae; genus Pseudolabrys. Next base: position 264,105 of record CAWHJV010000007.1, read on the forward strand.
TCGATCAGCACGGTGGCGCCGTCGCGGGCGATCACCAGGTCGTCGTCGCCCTTGGCGCGCTCCATGTCGAACTTGTACTGGAACCCGGAGCAGCCGCCGCCTTCCACCGACACGCGCAGCATGGTGCCGGCCGGCTCGCTTTTGAGGATCTCGCCGATGCGGCGCGCGGCCCGTTCGCTGACTGTGATGTCCGGCTCGCTCATGGAATTCGCCTTCAAGTCGTTCTAAATCGCCCGAAATCCGCGTTTTCCGCCCGCCATCCTGTTGGCAGGCGGCTGACGAATTAGTTAAGTGCGCCGGCAGGCGAGGTCAATGCGGGCCGGGGCAGGGCAAAAATGGCCATTTCCACGTCGATTGCGCGCGCGTCCTTTGCCGCCGACCCGGCGCAAAGCCGCGGCCGGCGCTATCCGGAGCCGGCAAGTCCCTCGCGCAACGATTTCCGCCGCGACTGTGACCGGATCATCCATTCCGCCGCCTTCCGGCGGCTCGCCCACAAGACGCAGGTGTTCGTCTATCACGAGGGCGACCATTACCGCACCCGGCTGACCCATACCCTGGAAGTGGTCCAGATCGCGCGCTCGCTCGCCCGCGCGCTCGGGCTCGACGAGGATCTGGCCGAGGCGCTGGCGCTGGTACACGACCTCGGCCATTCGCCCTTCGGCCACGCCGGCGAGCGGGCGCTGGAGCGGGCGTTGGCCGCGTTCGGCGGCTTCGATCACAACGCGCAGGGCCTGCGCATCGTCACCGGCCTGGAGCGGCGCTATGCCGACTTCGACGGGATGAACCTGACCTGGGAGACGCTCGAGGGCCTCGTCAAGCACAACGGCCCGCTCACCGACCGCGCCGGCAACCCGGTGGGCCGCTATGCCGAGGCCGGCGTGCCGGCGCCGATCCTGGCCTACTCGCGGGCGCACGATCTCGAATTGTGGTCCCATGCCAGCGCGGAGGCGCAAGTCGCGGCCATCGCCGACGACATCGCCTACGACGCCCACGACATCGACGACGGTCTGCGCGCCGATCTGTTCGCGCTCGATGAGATGGCGTCGGTGCCGCTGGTCGGCGACATCGTCGCCGAGGTCGACGCGCGCTATCCCGACCTCGCGCCCGATCGCCGCGCCCACGAATGCGTGCGCCGTATCATCACCCGCATGATCGAAGACGTGACCGCCGAGAGCCGCCGGCGGCTCGCCGCGCTCGATCCTCAGACTGTCGCCGATGTGCGCAAAGCGGACGGCTCGGTGATCGCCTTCTCGCCGGCCTATGTCGCCGCCGACAAGGCCATCAAAGGTTTCCTCTATCCGCGCATGTACCGGCACGACTGGGTGATGCGGGTGATGGGCGAGGCGGAAGGCGTGGTGCAGGACCTGTTTCAGCATTATGTGGGCTCGCCCGCCGACCTGCCGGACGAGTGGGGCGCCGGCATCGCCAGCGTCGACGAGGCGACGCGCATGCGCCGCATCGGCGACTACATCGCCGGCATGACCGACCGCTACGCGCTCATCGAGCACGCGCGCTGGTTCAAGACCACGCCGGAGTTGCGGTAACGCAGGCCCGCGCGCCGCGTTTGGTCCCGTCGAAGAGGAACAATGGCTCGCCCCCGGCGTTGCCGAACCATGCAGTATCTGAGTTATTTCGCCGTCGCGACGCCGCTCGTGCTTGGCTGGGTGTTGTGGGCGGCATGGATCACGCCCCCGCCGCAGGTCCCCTTGATCAGCCCGACCGGCCTGAACGCCGTCGCCGACAACGCCATTGCCGATAAAGCGCCCGCTTCGCCCGCGACCGTCAGGCATGCGGCAGCCGACAGCGGCAACAAAGTCGCGGCCAAATCGCCCGATCAATCGTCGACCGACAACAAGGGCTGACGCCCGCGCCCATGGATGGGCGCGGAGATGTCTTTACTCCGCCGGGTGGGCACCTGTTGGGCGCGCGGCGCCGGGCTGCTTGTGGGGCCAAAGACGGGAATGCTAGCGTCTCGGCTACCGCGCGGCACGCGCGTATTGCCGGAGACGAGATCATGGTTCAGCTCATCGATTCCGACATCAAGACGCGCGAGGTGCTCGACTGGAAGGGCGTGCACGTCTTGCACTTCTTCCTGTCGTCGTGTTCGCAGAAGCTGCGCATCGTCCTCAACCTGAAATATATCGATTGGCAGCCGCATCCGATCGACCTGACGAAGAACGAGAACCTGATGCCATGGTTCCTCGGCATCAATCCGCGCGGGCTGCTGCCGGTGCTGGTGCATGACGGCGCGGTGCACATCGAGAGCAACGACATCATCGCCTATCTCGAGCGTGCGTTTCCCAAGGTGAAGCTCATTCCGGAAGGGCACGAGGACGAGGTCGCCGCGCTGCTCAAGCACGAGGACGAACTGCACATGGACCTGCGCGGCCTGTCGTTCCGCTTCGTGTTCGCGCCGCCGGGGGCTCCGAAGTCGGCGGAGGAGTTGGCGCGCTACGGCGCGGCCAGCAGCGCCACCGTGCGGGGCCGGGACGACCGCGCCAAGCGCGACGAGCAGATCGACTTCTGGAAGGCCTATGCCGCGCACGGCTATACCGACGAGGCGGTGCGCAAGTCGGCGCAGACCTTTCGCCGGGCGTTCGACGATCTCGACGAACGGCTCGACGGTCATCCATATCTCTTCGGCGACAAGCTGACCGTGCTCGACGTCGCCTGGTTCATCTATGTGAATCGGCTAACGCTCGCCGGCTATCCGGTCGGCCGGCTACATCCGCGGTTGGGCGCATGGTTCGCCGACCTCAAGGCGCGCTCGGACTTCGCCAGCGAGATCGCGCTGCCGCCGCCGGTGGAAGAGGCCTTCGCCGCCACCCGCAAGGCGCACGAGGCGGCCGGGCAATCGCTCGAGGCGGTGGCGGGGTTTTAGCTCGCGGTCAGCGCCGTGATGCGCTTGGCGACCACGTAGGCGAGCGGGACCGCGATGACGAAGCCGATGACGGCGGCGAACGGAATATATTGCATGTCCTTGGTGGCCAGCGACGGCACGGTGAGCACCACCATGATGGCGATGCCGGCCAGCGTCGTGCCGGCGATCATCCAGACAATGAGCGCGATCTTGAACATAACGGGCCCCCGCAGGAAATTCGAACCAGGGCACCATTGCCATTGCGGTGCGGCATGCATTGATCTAGCGCAATGCGAGGGGCAGGCAGCCGGTTGCGCGACCCCTGTCATCCGCTGCCGTTCCCGCTTCCGATGACCCGCCGCGTCACCCTCAAGCCCGTCACCCGCCACAACTGGGAGGCGGTCGTCGATCTCGCGTTGGCGCCGGCCCAGCGCGGGCAGGTCGCCAGCAACGCCTATTCGCTGGCCGAATCGAAATTCGATCCCGCCGCTTGCCCGCGCGCGATCTACGCCGGCAAGCGGGTTGTGGGCTTCCTGATGTACGATATTTCAAAGGGCAAGAAGAAGGCCCTCATCTATCGCTTCATGGTCGACCGCGCCCACCAGGGCAAAGGCTATGGCGGCGCCGCGCTCGCCGCCGCGATCAAGGAGATCGCGCGCGTGCCCGGCGTCAGGAAAATCGCCATCTCCTACATGCCGGGCAATCGCGTCGCGCGGAAATTCTATGCCGGCTTCGGCTTTGGCGAGGTGGGACGCGACGAGGACGGCGAGGTGATGGCCGAGCTGAAATTGTGAGCGGCGTTGCCGGCGGCCGCGGCCCGATTGGTGCGCCGCGGCGCGGGGCCCGCGCGCTGGCGGCGTGCAAATTCAACCCGTCGTGCGCGGGTTTTTTTGACTTGAATGCCGAAATCCATTACCCGCAACGGCCATCATGGCAGCCACGACCAGACCGACTCGCAAGCGCAAGGCTTCATCCAAGTCCAAGCGCGCCACCCCCTCCCGACGCAAGGCCGTGGCCAAGCGCAAGGTGAAGAAGACCAAGCCGACCAAGAAGGCCAAAGGGCGCAAGAAAGCCAAGAAGACGGTGGCCAAGGCCGCGCGCCGGTCGAAGGTCAGGGCCAGGAAGAGTGCCCCCAAACGCAAGGCCAAAGCCGCGCGCAAGACTGGTGGCAAGGCGGGGGGCAGGACTGGGGGCAAGACCACCGCCAAATCCACGCGCGGGCGCACCGTCAAGGCCAAGAAATCCAAGGTGGCGAAGGCACGGCCGGCCGCGAAAGCTGCACCCAAACCTGCTGCCAAACCTGCTGCTAATCCCACCGCCAAGCCGAAAACCACGACCAAGACAGTTGCCAAGACCGTTGCCAAGACCCTGCCGAAGGCTGCGCCAATGACCGCACCACAAGCCGCGGCGCCGCAGCCCCATCTGTTCGCCGCGATCCTGGTGACGGTGCGGGAGGCCTGTGCCGCCGCACTCGGACCCAATGTCGATCTCTCGCGCGTGCTGGTCGAGCCGCCGCGCGATCCGAGCCACGGCGACATGGCGACCAACGCCGCCATGGTGCTGGCCAAAGGCGCGGGGCTGAACCCACGCGAATTCGCCGAGAAGATCGCCGACGCCTTGCGCGCCGATGCGCGTGTCGAGAAGGTCGATGTCGCCGGCCCCGGCTTCATCAACCTGAGGCTGCGCAACGACGTCTGGGACGGCGCGCTGCTCGCCGCCCTCGCGCAGGGCAACGACTACGGCCGCAGCGACGTGGGCGCGGGCGAGACGGTCAACGTCGAATACGTGTCCGCCAACCCGACCGGGCCGATGCATGTCGGCCATTGCCGCGGCGCCGTGTTCGGCGACGCGCTGGCGAGTCTGCTCGCCTTCGTCGGCTACGACGTGACGCGCGAATACTACATCAACGACGCCGGCGCCCAGGTCGAGGTGCTCGCGCGCTCGGCCTACCTGCGCTACCGCGAGGCGCTCGGCGAGCCCATCGGCGCGATCCCGGAGGGGCTCTATCCCGGCGAATACTTGAAAGAGGTGGGCGGCGAGCTCGCCGCCGACTATGGGCCCGCGCTCACCGCGATGCCGGAAGACGAGCGGCTCAAAATCGCGCGCGAGCGCGCCATCAACGTGATCATGGCCGACATCCGCAACGACCTGATGCGGCTCAACGTGATCCCGGACGTGTTCTATTCCGAGCGCACGCTGATCGAGGGCGAGGAGCACGATCCGTTCTCGCCGCATCCGCCGCCGGAGCGCGAGGCTGACGTGGTGGCCGAGACCATCATGGACCTGCGCGCCAAGGGGCTCGTCTACGAGGGCCGCCTGCCGCCGCCCAAAGGAGGCGAGGGGGGCGGCAACCTGGAGGACTGGGAGGACCGCGAGCAGGCCCTGTTCCGCTCCACCCAATTTGGCGATGACGTCGACCGGCCGCTTCTGAAGTCAGACGGCAGCTACACCTATTTCGCCACCGACATCGCCTATCACAAGGCGAAGCTCGACCGCGGCTTCAAGCACCTGATCGACGTCTGGGGCGCCGACCACGGCGGCTACGTCAAACGCATGACGGCGGCGGTGAAGGCGCTGAGCGCGAACAAGGTCGATCTCGACGTCAAGCTGGTGCAGCTCGTGCGCCTGTTGCGCAACGGCGAGCCGGTGAAGATGTCGAAGCGGGCCGGCGAGTTCGTGACGCTGCGCGAGGTGGTCGAGGAGGTCGGGCGCGACGCCGTCCGCTTCGACATGCTCTACCGCAAGAACGACGCCGCGCTCGATTTCGACCTCGCCAAGGTGATCGAGGCGAGCCGCGACAACCCGGTGTTCTACGTGCAGTACGGCCATGCCCGCGGGCAGTCGGTGTTCCGCAACGCGCGCGCCGAGATGCCCGAGTTGCCGGCCGAGCCAGGTGCCCGCGCCGAATGGCTCAAGGGCGCGGCCCTGTCGGTGCTCGACGATCCCGGGGAACTTTCGCTGCTGCGCAAGATCGCGCTCTATCCGCGCACCGTGGAGGCCGCCGCGGCGGCGCATGAGCCCCACCGCATCGCCTTCTACCTGTATGAACTGGCAAGCGAATTTCACGCGCAATGGACGCGCGGAAAGGATTTGCCTCATTTACGCTTCATTATCCAGAATGATCCACAAACGACCAGGGCGCGTTTGGCTCTGGTGCAGGGCATCGTGATTGTGCTCGCCTCGGGGCTAGGGCTGCTGGGGGTCGAAGCGCCGGAAGAGATGCGATAGGTCGCCCGCCGGGTGTGCGCTTGACGCCCGCGGTCACGGGCGGACAAGAACGAGCACGGATTACCGGATACCTTATGGCTGAAGACAATTCTCAGCGACCGTTTCGCAGCATCGATCCCCATGGCCGCGCGACGCCGACGGCCAACACACCCGCCGCCGGCAACGATCCGCTGGCGGAACTCGCGCGCCTGATCGGGCAGAGCGATCCATTCGGCGAGTTCGGCCGCGACAGCGCGCCGCCGCCGGCCGCGCCGCAGGCGCCCAGCCAGCCCGAGCCGATGCTGCGCGCGCTCGCCGCGCAGGCCATGCCGCGCGGCGCTCATGCTGCCGCTGGCGAGCACGGCGCGGAGGTGCTTCCGGGCGGCTACGGGGGCGAGGATTATGCGCGCCAGCCCTACGGCAGCCCGCCGCTCGCGGGCGGTGACGACGTCTATCACATGCAGGACGGGCCCGTGCCCGGCTACGAGGATCATGCCGGCTACCAGGAAGCGGGCTATGAGCCGGGCCCGCCGCCTTACGCCGGCGACGAGCACGGCTACCAGGATTACTACGACGACCTCCCGCCGCCGCGCCGGCGCATGGGCGTGCTGGCAATCGCGGCGGTGTTTGCGCTGGCGGTCCTCGGTACCGCCGGCGCCTTCGGCTATCGGGCGCTGTTCGGCTCGGTCAGGTCCGGGCCGCCGCCGGTCATCAAGGCCGATGCCAAGCCGGCGAAGATCGTGCCGGACAAGGACAAGAACCAGGCCGCCAAGCTGATCAACGACCGCGTCAACGACGGCGCCCAGAAGCTGGTCTCACGCGAGGAACAGCCGGTCGACCTCAACAAGGACCCGGCGGCCGGGGTAATGACCCAGGGCCAGTCGATGGCGAATGCCGGCGCCGGTGCCATGCAGACCCCGGCGCTCGGTAGCGGCGTCATCGGGCCCGATCCGCGCAAGATCAAGACCATCACCATCCGCCCCAACCAGCCGATGGTGCCGACGGCAGGGACGCCGGCTCCTGCGCCGACGCAGGCCGATGTCGCCGACGCCACGCCGGCGGCGCCAGCGCGGCCATTGGCGCCGGCCCAGCCCGCCGCCCAACCCCCTGCGCATGCAGCTCAGGCCGCCCCGGCGCCGCGCTCCGCCGCGCCCGCCCACCGCGCCGCGCCGGCCCCGACGCGCCGGGTCGCCCGCGCGCCGGCCTCCAACGCGCCGCTGTCCCTGAGCCCGGACGCGGTGGCGCCGACACGGGTGGCGCGGGCGCCCACGAGTCTGGCGGCGGGATCGTCGGCACGGCCGGCGACTTCGGCGAGCGGCGGCTATGCGGTGCAGATTTCGTCGCGCCGCAGCGAGGCGGACGCCCGGGCCGCGCTGAGCCGGATGCAGAGCCGCTTCTCAAGCGTCATCGGCGGCCAGCGGGTCATGATCAAACGCGTCGATCTGGCCGGCAAGGGCGTCTACTACCGGGCCATGATCGGCCCCTTCGGCAGTTCCTCGGACGCCAGCAGCCTGTGCAGCCGGCTGAAGGCGGCGGGCGGCTCCTGCTTCGTCCAGAAGATGTAGGGCGCGGCCGGGCCCGAGCTGGAAACGGTTCGCCGTCAGGACGCGCCACCGGACCGTTCCAGTGGATAGGGGCGGGGCGCGGTCGGCGCTTCTTGCCCTTGGCCCTGGCGCGGGCTAATCCGCGCCAATGGCTCCCCGGGCATTCATCGCAGGGCTGGCGGGACTGACGGTTTCCGCCGCTGAACGCGCTTTTCTCAGAGAAGCGCGCCCGTGGGGCCTGATCGTTTTCAAGAGAAACGTCAGTAATCCTGCTCAACTATCTCAACTTATTCAGTCTTTCCGCGATATTGTCGGGTGGGCGGCGCCCGTGCTGGTGGACCAGGAAGGCGGACGGGTGCAGCGTCTGCAGCCGCCGCATTGGCCGCATTACCCGTCGGGGGCGGCCTATGGCGCCCTCTACGACAAGGAACCCGCCCTGGGGCTTTCGGCGGCCCGGCTCGCGGGTCATCTGATCGGGGCCGATCTTGCCGCCGTCGGCATCGACGTTGACTGCCTGCCGATTGCCGATGTGCCGGTTCCCGGCGCCGACGCGGTAATCGGCGACCGGGCCTATGGCACCGAACCGGGCAAGGTGGCGGCCATCGCCGGCGCCGTCGCCGCCGGGTTGCAGGCCGGCGGGGTTCTGCCTGTCCTGAAGCACCTGCCGGGCCACGGCCGCGCCACGGCCGACAGCCATCACGGGCTGCCGGTGGTCGATACCGACCGCGCCACCCTGGAATTGACCGATTTTGCTGCTTTCAAGCCGCTGGCCGATTTGCCGCTGGGGATGACCGCACATGTTGTGTTTAGCGCCCTCGACCCGCTCGCGCCGGCCACCACATCGGTCACAATGGTGCAACAAGTGATTCGCGGCTTCGTCGGGTTCAAGGGTCTGCTGATGAGCGACGATATCTCCATGGGCGCCTTGTCGGGCACGCTTGCCGAGCGCGCCCGCGCCGCGCTTGTGGCCGGTTGCGACGTTGTGCTTCATTGCAACGGCAACCTCGCGGAGATGACGCAGGTCGCGGGCGCCGTACCCGAACTGTCGGGCGAGGCCGCCGCGCGCGCGGACAAGGCGCTTGCCGCGCGGCACGCCCCGGAGGACTTCGACGTCGCCGCCGCGCGCCGGATTTTCAACGACATGGTGGCCGCGGTCGCGGCGCCCGGCGAACGGACCATCGGCTCATGAGCGCGGACGCATTCGACGCAACGCTGGAGGCCGACCGCGGCACCACCGAGCCGACGATGATCGTCGACGTGGAGGGCTTCGAGGGCCCGCTCGACCTGCTGCTCACGCTCGCGCGCCAACAGAAGGTGGACCTCGCCAAGATCTCGATCCTGGCGCTCGCCGACCAGTACCTCACCTTCATCGAGGCCGCGCGCAAGATGCGGCTCGAACTCGCCGCCGATTATCTCGTGATGGCGGCCTGGCTCGCCTATCTGAAATCGCGCCTGCTGCTGCCGGAAGCCGCGCCCGCAGAGGGCCCGAGCGCCGAGGACATGGCGCTGGCGCTCGCCTACCGCCTGCGCCGGCTGGAGGCGTTCCGCGAGGTGGCGAACCGCCTGATGGGCCGCCCGCAGCTCAATCGCGACGTGTTCGCGCGCGGCGCGCCGGAGCCGATCGCCGAGATCAAGCAGTCGGAATGGACGGCGACGCTCTACGACCTGCTCAGCGCCTACGCGGGCCAGCGCCAGCGCACCACCTTGTCGGAAGTGCGCTTCAAGAAGCGCGATGTCTGGTCGCTCGCCGAGGCGCGCGAGACGCTGGAGCGCATGATCGGCCAGACGGCGGACTGGGCGCGCCTCGACGACTATCTGATCGCTTACGTGGTGGAGCCGTCGCTCGCCACCACCGTGTTCGCGTCGTCGTTCGCCTCCATGCTCGAGCTCGTGCGCGAGGGCGTCGCCGAAGTTCATCAAAAAGAATCGTTCGCGCCGATCTTCATGCGCAAGCGGGTCGGTACGGTTGGCAATGCGAGTAGGTATGACGTTCAAGACAATGGATGAGGAGACGGACCCGATGGCGCGTGGGGCCAACCAGTTGCAGATTGTGGAGAACGACAACGAACCGACAACGGAGCCGGTCGTGGCCGACGACGCGCAAGATCAACCGGACGCGCAGCCGCAGGAGCGGCCCGAGGAATTGCGGCTCATCGAGGCGCTGCTGTTCGCGGCGGCCGAGCCGCTCGACGAGGCGACGCTCGCCAAGCGCCTGCCCGACGGCGTCGACGTCAAGCAGGCGCTGGCGCAATTGCGCGACGAATACGCCACGCGCGGGGTCAACCTGGTGCGCATCGGCCGCAAGTGGACCTTCCGCACCGCCTCCGACCTGTCGTGGCTGCTGACCAAGGAGACGGTCGAGACCCGCAAGCTGTCGCGCGCGGCGATCGAGACGCTGGCCATCGTCGCCTATCACCAGCCGGTGACGCGCGCCGAGATCGAGGAGATCCGCGGGGTGGCGACCGCCTCCGGCACCCTCGACGTGCTGTTGAAGACCGGCTGGATCCGCCCGCGCGGGCGGCGCAAGGCGCCGGGGCGGCCGATCACCTACGGCACCACGGAGACGTTCCTGTCGCATTTCGGGCTTGAGGGCGTCGGCGACCTGCCGGGCCTCGACGAGCTGAAGGGGGCGGGGCTGTTGGAGGGCGCCATGCCGCCGGGCTTCGCGGTGCCGATGCCCTCCGACGACAGCACCCTGCGCGACGACGAAGACCCGCTGGAGCCGGGCGACCTCGATCTCGGCCTGGCGCCGGCGCCCGAGGCCGAGCAGGCGTCGGAAGCGGAGCCGGCCGCCGAAGCGGAGCCCCGCAGGGCGACAGCTAACGCGGCGAAATTAAGGTAAACCGCGCTGCCGGCGCGACATTTCGGGCCCGTCCGCGGGCCCGGAAGTCCTTGTCTTTGCCGAGCGCCAAGCCTAGTTTCTAGCTCAATAAATCATGGACGGGACAGGGCGGACAAAAAAGCCCGTCGATCCGGAGGGTTTAGGATGGGTTCCTTAAGTATCTGGCACTGGCTGATTTTGATCGTCGTGGTGATGCTGTTGTTCGGCCGCGGCAAGATTTCCGATCTGATGGGCGACGTCGCCGGCGGCATCAAGGCCTTCAAGAAGGGCATGGCGGAAGACGACGACAAGCCGAGCGAGACCGCCAAGAGCGAGCCGGTGAAGACGATCGACCACCAGGCCAAAGGCGAGGGGACGGCGAAGGCGGAAACGGAAAAGCGCGCCGAGAGCGTGCGCTCTTAAACGGGCGCGCGCGGCGTCGTTCTAGGGTCGGCGCAGTCGCCGCGGCCTTTATCGCGGCAACGCGCGATCCGGAGTTGATCGGTTCATGTTCGACATCGGTTGGGGCGAGCTTGTCCTCGTCGGCTTGGTCGCGCTGATCGTGGTCGGGCCCAAGGAACTGCCGACGGTGCTGCGCACCGCCGGGCAGTGGATGGGCCGCGTCAAGCGCATGGCCTCCGAGTTCCAGGGGCAGTTCCAGGAAGCGCTGCGCGAGGCGGAGGTCTCGGACCTCAAGCAACAGGCTGACGATCTGACCGGCGAGCTTAAGGGCCTCACCGACTACGATCCGATGGCCGGCTCCGACAAGCCCAAGGACGACACCGGGGACAGCGACTGGGACGAGCCGCCCTTCGAGACTCCGGACCATGAGACTCCGGACCATGAGACGCCGGCGCTCGAGACGCCGGAGGGCGCCGAGGCCGCCGACGCGAGCGCGGCCGAGCCCGAACCTGACAAGTCCGCCGACGGCCACGCCGAACCGGTTGCCGCCGAGCCCGTCAGCGAAGACGCCGCGGACGTCGAGCGCGCGCCGGCCGTGCCCGTCGCGGCCGTGGAAACCGCGCCGGTCGAGGCCGACGAAGGTGCGCCGCCGGCCAAGGAGACGCCACCGCCCAAGCAGGCGGGAGGCACGGCATGACCAGCGACGCCAACACGGACGAAATCGAGGCCTCGAAAGCGCCCTTGATGGACCACCTGGTCGAGCTGCGCTCGCGGCTGATCAAGGCGGTGGTGGCGTTCTTCCTCACCTTCATCGTCTGCTTCCTGTTCGCCAAACAGATCTACAACGTCCTGATGTGGCCGTTCGTCTGGGTGGCGGGGCCGGAGCATTCCAAGTTCATCTACACGGCGCTGCTCGAATACTTCATCACGCAGATCAAGCTCGCCATGTTCGGCGCCGCCTTCCTGTCGTTCCCGATCGTGGCCGGGCAGATCTACATGTTCGTCGCGCCCGGGCTCTACAAGCACGAGCGCAACGCGTTCCTGCCGTACCTGGTCGCGACGCCGATCTTCTTCGTCGTCGGCGCGCTGGTGGTCTATTTCCTCGTCTTCCCGATGCTGGTGCGCTTCTCGCTGCACATGCAGCAATTGGGCGGCGGGGACGGCGCCACCATCGAGCTGATGCCCAAGGTCAACGAATACCTGTCGCTGATGATGTCGCTGGTGCTCGCCTTCGGCGTCGCCTTCCAGCTGCCGGTCGTCCTGACGCTGCTCGGGCGCATCGGTGTCATCACCTCCGCCCAGCTCAGGGCCAAGCGCAAGTTCGCCATCGTCGGCGCCTTCGGCATCGCCGCCGTACTGACGCCGCCGGATGTGCTCAGCCAGTTGTCGCTCGCCGGCCCCCTGATCCTGCTCTACGAGGGCTCGATCTGGTCGGTGCACTTCGTCGAGCGCAGGGAAAGCCGCGGCCGCCGCACGCGGAACGGGTAGCTCCACCGAGTAGGCGCGGTAAAATTTGCTGCAAATCCGATCGGAAGCCGGCAACGGCGGGCGTGCGTCCGCGTCGCTAACTACGGGATTTTCCTGGCGTTTCGGCGCGGGCGCGGGCGCCGGGGCGCCCCGCGGGCCGCGCGGCCCAGGGTTGCGCCCACCGCGCAAGCGAGCGAACCCGTTGGGAAACCGCATTAATCTTTAATTTGCCGGCGACCCGCTATGAATTGCCCTAGACCCCGCGCCAGGCGGGCAGAGGCTGATCGGGATGAGCCAACAAGCCGAAGCACTGCTGGACGAGCTCGACCACACGCTCAAGCGGGTGAGCGGTTCGCGCCGTCTGGCCATGCTGCGCCAGATGACCGATCTGTTCCTGGCCGGCGCCTCGTCCTATTCGGAGGATGTGGCGTCGCTGTTCGACGTCATCATCAAGCGCCTGAGCGAAGGCGTGGAATTCGCGCGAGCTGGCCGAACTGAGCCACCGGCTCGCCGGCGTCGATACGGTGGCGAGCGACACGGTGGTGCGGCTGTCGAACTGCGACGACGTGTCGGTGGCGGGCCCGGTGCTGGAGAATTCGCCGGCGCTTTCGGACGTCGACCTGGTGCGCATCGCCAAGACCAAGGGGCAGGGGCACCTGCTGGCGATCGCCGCGCGCCAGCGCGTCAACGACGTGGTGAGCGACGTGCTGATCCAGCGCGGCAACAAGAACGTCCTGCGCAAGGTGACCGGCAACAACGGCGCCAAGATCTCGGAAGACAGCTTCGCCCGCCTGATCGCCGAGGCCAAGGGCGACAAGTCTCTGGCCGAACTGGTCAAGACCCGGCCCGACATCCCCGAGGAACTGAAGCCCTTCATCAGCGTCATGCTGCCGGGCAAGTGACGCGTCTGCGTCATTCCGGACGCCGTGCAAACGGCGATCCGGAATCCAGATGGACTAAGATTGCCAATTTGGCTGGATTCCGGGTTCGCGCCATTGGCGCGCCCCGGAATGACCTGCAACAGTTCTTCAACGATCAGCAAAGCCCGCCCGGAGCCGGCTGACAAACCGCCCAAATCGGAATAAAGGCTGCGCGCGGCCCCGTCGGGGGCGGCGGCGCGCGATTTGCGTGCGCGCGCGAAAATCGACGAAAAGAGCGGCGAGGCCGGCGGTACGAAAATGTACGACATCAAATGGATTCGCGAGAACCTGGAGACCTTCGCCGAGGGCCTCACGCGGCGCGGCACGCCCGACGACGTGCGCCAGGACCTGATCGACAAGATCCTCGGGCTCGACGACGCGCGACGCGCGGCCATTGCCAAGTCCGAGCAGGCGCAGGCGCGCCGCAACGCGGCCTCGAAGGAGATCGGCGCGGCCAAGAAGGCCAAGGACGAGGCGCGCGCCAGCGCGCTGATGGCCGAGGTCAACGAGCTCAAGAGCAACCTGTCGGAGCTTGAAGCCGACGCCAAGCGGCTGGAAGAGGAATTGAATGGCCCGAGCGGCATCCTCGCCACCATGCCCAACACGCCGCTCGCCGAGGTGCCGACCGGCAAGGACGAGACGACAACGTCGAGCGTCATACGTACGGCGAGAAGCGCGACTATGCCTTCACGCCCAAGCAGCACTTCGAGCTGGGCGAAGGCTGGGCATGATGGATTTCGAGCTGGCGGCGAAATTGTCCGGCGCGCGCTTCGTGGTGTTGCAGAAGGGCCTGGCGCGCATGGAGCGGGCGTTGGGGCAGCTCTTCCTCGACATGCACGTCGATGAGCATGGCTATACGGAGGTCAATCCGCCGATCCTGGTGCGTGACGAGGTGATGTACGGGACGGCGCAGTTGCCGAAGTTTGAAGAGGACCAGTTTCGGCTAACCGAGGGCGAGAATCGATCAAGAGCGTCAGCAAAGCGATATGGCTTTTGTAGACGACTTTTCGCATTACTTTTCACGAATTCGCGAGATATTCGCACGAGAACGTGTGAGCTAGCCATTCTCAATTGCGGCAGAGTTCGTACAGCGACTGCATCGTGGAACTGCCATCGAAGAGTTCATAGTTGACGGAAGTCGTCTCTGGCTCATCCCCACCGCCGAAGTGCCGCTCACCAATCTGGTGCGCGACTCCATCGTCGCCGAAGACGCGCTGCCCATGCGGCTGACCGCCTGCACGCCCTGCTTCCGCGCCGAAGCGGGCGCCGCCGGCAAGGACACCCGCGGCATGATCCGCCAGCACCAGTTCACCAAGGTCGAGCTCGTCTCCATCACCACGCCGGAAAAGAGCCTCGAAGAGCACGAGCGCATGCTCGCCTGCGCCGAGGACGTGCTGAAGAGGCTCGACCTGCATTACCGCGTCGTCACGCTCTGCACCGGCGACATGGGCTTCGCCTCGCAGAAGACCTATGACATCGAGGTCTGGCTGCCGGGCCAGAACATGTATCGCGAGATTTCCTCCTGCTCGGTGTGCGGCGACTTCCAGGCGCGGCGCATGAACGCGCGCTTCCGCGGCGCCGACGGCAAGGTGAAGGGCCCGGTGCATACGCTCAACGGCTCCGGCGTCGCCGTCGGCCGCGCGCTCGTCGCGGTGATGGAAACCTATCAGCAGGAAGACGGATCGATCGCCGTGCCCGAGGCGTTGAAACCGTACATGGGCGGGCTGACGAAGATTGAGCGTAAGGAATGATGACTGTGCAGCGAAATGAGGTGTCGTGTCCCGGATGCGGTGCAGCACGCAGTGATGCACCGCTGATCCGGGACCCCGGTTGCTTTCTGCGTGAGATAACCGGGGTCCCGGGTCTGCAGCGCACCGTTTCACGCTGCGCTGCGCCCGGGACAAGAGGCTGGTAATGCGTATTCTCATCACCAACGACGACGGCATCCATGCGCCGGGCCTGGAGGCCTGCGAGACAAATCGCCCGCGAACTCGGCGGCGAGATCTGGGTGGTGGCGCCGGAGACCGACCAGTCCGGCGTCGCGCATTCGCTGTCTCTGAACGATCCGCTGCGCCTGCGCGAAATCGGCGAGCGCCGCTTCGCGGTCAAGGGCACGCCCACCGACTGCGTCATCATGGGCGTGCGCTACATCATGAAGGAGCTGCCGGACCTGGTGCTCTCCGGCGTCAACCGCGGCCGCAACTGCGCCGAGGACGTCACCTATTCCGGCACCGTCGCCGGCGCCATGGAAGGCACCGTGCTCGGCGTGCCGTCCTTCGCGCTGTCGCAGTCCTATTCCGCCGCCAGCCGCACCAATCCCTGCTGGGAGACGGCGGTCAAGTTCGCGCCCGATCTCGTCCGCCGCGTGCTCGCAACCGGCATCCCGCGCGACGTGCTGGTCAACGTCAATTTCCCCGACTGCACGCCCGAGGAAGTGGTCGGCACCGCGGTCACCTGCCAGGGCAAGCGCGACCAGGAGCTGCTGCGCATCGAGCCGCGCCGGGACGGGCGCGGCAATCCCTATTACTGGATCGCCTTCGAGCGCGGCGGCCCGACGGGCGCGTCGCACGGCAGCGACCTCGCGGCCATCGCGGAAAACCGCATCGCGGTGACGCCGCTCAAGCTCGATCTCACCGACGAGCCGTTCATGACCCAGCTCGCCGAGCTGTTCTGAAGCCTTCTCACTCTCCCCCCTCCAGGGGAAGGTGAAGAAAGTGCGCGGTCAGCGAGGCGGTCTGCTTAGGGGTCTCAAACCGCCGCCAGCAGCCCGGCGAGCGCCGCGCGCAGCTGCTCGGCCTGGAACGGCTTCTGCAGCGCCGGCCGTCCGCGGTGCGGATTGGGCAGGCTGCGCTCGCCGTAGCCGGTGACGAAGATGAAGGGCAGGCCGCGTTCGGCGAGGATGTCGGCGACCGGGAATATCTCCTGGCCGTCGAGATTGACGTCGAGGATGGCGACATGGAACTCGCCGCGCGCCGCCGCTTCGCTCGCCTCGGAGATGGTGCCGACGCCGGCCGCCATGTCGTAGCCGAGCTCCTGGAGCATGTCCTCGAGCAGCATGCGGATAAGGTACTCGTCCTCGACCACCAGAACACGCGGTCTCGCCGGCGCGGTATCGCTCATTCGTGCCCTCGCTTGCGTTGCCTCGACTTAGCGTTGCCTCGTTTTGCGTTGCCGCCAGTCGGCGACGCTGCGGCGGTCGGGGTCGACGCCCGTCATGATGCTTCCGTCAGCCGCCGCAGTCCATGCTACAAAAGCGGCGAAAAGAGGATAGCGCCCTTGACCTTCGAAGCGACGGACGAGCCAGGCGTCGGCCGCATGGAATTCCTTCTCAAGCTGCGCGCGCGCGGAATTTCCGACGCCGCGGTGCTGCGCGCCATGGACGCCGTGCCGCGCGATCGCTTCGTCGAAGGCGCGGACGCCGCGCGTGCCTACGTCGATACCGCGCTGCCCATCGATTGCGGGCAGACCATCAGCCAGCCCTATGTGGTGGCGTATATGAGCGAGAAGCTCGCCGTGAAGCCGGCGCACCGCGTGCTCGAGGTGGGCACCGGCTCCGGCTATCAGGCGGCGGTGCTGTCGCGGCTGGCGGGCGAGGTGGTCTCCATCGAGCGCTTCCGCACGCTCGCCGCGCGCGCGCGGGAACGCCTCGCCGCGCTCGGCTGTGAGAACGTCACGGTGGTCGCGGGCGACGGCCTCGTCGGGTTGCCGGAGCGTGCGCCGTTCGACCGCATCATGGTCACCGCGGCAGCGTCGACCGTGCCGCAGGTGCTCATCGACCAGTTGGCGGACGAGGGGGTCATGGTGCTGCCGCTCGGCCCCCGCGGCGGGGTGCAACGGATCGTCAAGCTTACCAAATCGCAAACGGGGATCGCGCGCGAGGAGGGCATCGCGGTGCGTTTCGTGCCGCTGTTGCAGGGGGCCGCGCGGGAGCTTTGATAATCGAGCGCTTCCAGGCGAAGTGGGCCTCCGGTTCGCCGTCCGGAAGCGCGAGCGGACGATATCGAGCGCTTCCAGGCGAAGTGGAGCCCGGTTCGCCGTCCGGAAGCGCGAGCGGACGATATCGAGCGCTTCCAGGCGGCTTCCAGGCCGGGATCCAGGCGATATCCGCCCGCTGTGGCATTTCCGCCGGCCGGCCGCGCGCGGCAACATGTTTCACAAACGATTAAACGGTTATTTACGTGTAACTGATTTAGTGCGCAGTCGAGATATGTTGCGCACAAACGAGTAGTCCGATGTCGTTTCCTGTTGCGTTCAGTTCGCGTGCTTGGCCGCGGGTTGCCATTCTGTCGCTGATTGCGGTCGCTGTCGCCGGTTGCGCGGACTCGGCGCGCTTCGGCTCACAGCGAAGCGAATATTACCAGCCGCCCAAGTCGGAAGCGACGGGCTCGATCAGCCGGCGGCCAGCCGTATCGTCGCGCGTGGTGAGCCAGCCATTGCCGGCGCCCAGCAAGCCCAAGACTGTCGCCGCCTATCGTGACAAGGGCACCGCCGACGGCGGGCACGGCTACGGCGCTTATCGGCCGGCGACGCGGGGCGGGGACATCACCGGCTCGGTGCCGGCGCAACCCGCGCAACCCGCCGGCCACTGGACCTGGAACGGCGGCACCACGGTCGCTATCGCGCGCGGGCAGACGCTCGCCTCGCTCGGGCGCACGTATCACGTGCCGACCGCCGCCATCATGCAGGTCAACCACATCGGCAATCCGCGCGATATCAAGATCGGCCAGCGCATCGTCATTCCGCGCTGGGTCTCGGGTGGCAGCGCCCGCACCGCCGAGGCGGCGCCGCGCGTGCAAGCGCCTCGGACGCAGGCCCCGCGCACCCACGCCGCGCAGACGCAAAAGCCGCGCGGCGACCGGACGGTGCACGTGGTCACGCGTGGCGACACCCTGATCGGCCTCGCGCGCCGGCACGGCATGTCACTGTCGGCACTGGCGCACTACAATCACATCAGCCCCTTCACCAAGCTCAGTGTCGGCGACCGGGTGGCTATTCCCGCCGGCAACACCCAGGTCGCGAGCAATCGGGCCGCGGCCACGCGTGTCGCAAGCCGGGAACAGCCGCGCCCGGCGCCGGCGCCCCGCGTTGCGCCGCCGCGCATCGAACCGGCGCAATCGGAGCCAAGCGCGCCGGCCGCGAGCGCGCGCGTCGCCCATTCCGAGCCCGCGCCGCAGGAGGCCGCGTCGCACGACGTGACCAAGACGGCGCAGGCCATGGGCGGCACCCCGCAGTTCCGCTGGCCGGTGAAAGGCCGCATCATCGCGGGCTTCGGGCGTGAGCCCAACGGCGCCCAGAACGATGGCATCAACCTGGCGGTGCCGGAAGGAACGCCCATCAAGGCCGCCGACGACGGTGTCGTGGCCTATGCGGGCAACGAGCTCAAAGGCTATGGCAACCTGGTGCTGATCCGCCACTCGGACCACTACGTGACGGCCTACGCCAACGCCAGCAAACTGCTGGTCCATCGCGGCGAGCACGTGCGGCGCGGCCAAGTGATCGCGCGCGCAGGGCAGACCGGCAACGTGACGTCGCCGCAGCTCCACTTCGAGATCCGCAAGGGCTCGCAGCCGGTCGATCCGACCAAGTATCTGGGTGGATGACGTTAGCTAATTGGCGAGTAGCGAATAGGGGGCGCCTCTATTCGCCATTCGCCATTTCGCTATTCGCCCTCTCAATCTTTCAGCGCCACGCCCAGGCGGCCCGCCAGGTCCTGCACGAACTGCCAGGCCACCCGCCCCGAGCGCGAGCCGCGCGTGGTCGCCCATTCCAGCGCCTCGCGGCGGAGCGGCTCTGCCTCGACGGGGATCGCATAGTGGCTGATGTAACCATTCACCATGGCGAGGTATTCGTCCTGGCTGCAGCGATGGAAGCCGAGCCACAGGCCGAAGCGATCGGACAGCGACACCTTCTCCTCCACGGCCTCGCCGGGATTGATGCCGGTCGAGCGCTCGTTCTCGATCATGTCGCGCGACAGCAGGTGCCGCCGGTTGGAGGTGGCGTAGAAGATGACGTTGTCGGGCCGGCCCTCGATGCCGCCCTCGAGCACGGCCTTCAGCGACTTGTAGCTGGTGTCGTCCGAATCGAACGACAGGTCGTCGCAGAACACGATGAACTTGTAGGACGAGCCGCGGGTGATCGCCATCAGCTCCGGCAGGCTCTCGATGTCCTCGCGGTGGATCTCGACCAGCTTGAGCGGGCCGCTCTTGTCGTTTCCCTTGCCGTTGCCGGCGAGCATGACGTTGACGGCGGCGTGTGAGGCCTTGACCAGCGACGATTTGCCCATGCCGCGCGCGCCCCACAACAGCGCGTTGTTGGCCGGCAGGCCCTTGGCGAAGCGCTCGGTGTTCTCCACCAGCATGTCGCGCACCCGGTCGACGCCCTTCAGCAGCGCCATCTCGACCCGGTTGACGCGCGGGACGGGGGCGAGCCGGCCTTCCGGGTGCCAGATGAAAGCGTCGGCCGCGGCAAAGTCGACCGCCGGCACGGCCTTGGGCGCCAGGCGCTCCAGCGCGTCGGCGATGCGCGCGACCAGCGCGCCGTCGAGTTCCTGGCTCGGCCGCGCCGGCGGCGCCTTGGCCTTGGCCGTGGCCTTGGATTTCGGCTTCGGACTCGGTTTCTTTTTCGACTTGGCCATCTGGGGAGACTTGTCCTGACGCTTTTCCGGAACTGGCGCTGCTCTTAGCGGGGCGAGGGGGCCCGGGCAAGGCGGCTGCCCGGAAAAGGCCCCAAATCGTAGGCTTTAGGGGGCGGCGCGGCGTTGCAATTGAGGCCGCGGCCAGTATAGTCCGCGCAAATTTGAGCCGGGCGCCGGTTCGGGACCACCCGAGCCGCCGTGTGGCGTTAGCCTGAGGAAGCCCTTGATGTTCATTACGCCGGCCTTTGCGCAAGGCGCCTCGCCCTTCGGCGGCGAGGGCGGCATGCTCATGTCGCTGCTGCCGTTCGCTCTGATCTTCGTGATCATGTACTTCCTGATCCTGCGGCCGCAGCAGAAGCGGGTGAAATCGCACCAGGACATGGTCAAGAACGTACGGCGCGGCGACACCGTCGTGACCAACGGCGGGCTGGTCGGCAAGGTCACCAAGGTGATCGACGACGACCAGATCGAGATCGAAATCGCGAACGACGTGCGTATTCGCCAGATGCGGGGAATGCTCACCGACGTGCGCGCCAAAGGTGAGCCGGTGAAGGAAGAAGCGGCAGGCTGAGCGCCCGCGCTCTTCCTCCCCATCAAGTCGGGACATCATGCTTTATTTCACGCGGTGGAAGGCGGCGGCGATCCTGCTGACGGCACTCGCCGTCATGTTGTTCGCCGTGCCGAATTTCCTGCCGAGCAGCACGGTGTCGAGCTGGCCGAAGTGGGCGCAGCGCCACATCGTGCTCGGCCTCGACCTGCAGGGCGGCTCCTACATCCTGCTGCAGGTCGACACCAAGGCGGTGCGCAAGGAGCGCCTCGACGCGCTACGCGACGAGGTCCGCAGCACGCTGCGTGACGCCCGTATCGGCTATATCGGCTTGCGCAACGCCGGCAAGGGCGTGCAGGTCACCGTCCGCGAGCAGAACCGCTACGACGATGCGCTCCAGAAGCTGCGCAAGCTCAACCAGCCGCTCGGCGGGGTCCTGAGCGCGACCGGTCATACCAGCCTCGACGTCACCACCGGCGCCAACCGGCTGATTCGGCTGACGCCGACAGAGCCGGCGATCCTGGAGCGCGTGCGCCAGGCGGTCGGCCAGTCGATCCAGATCATCGAGCGCCGCATCAACGCGCTCGGCACCGTCGAGCCGCTGATCGCGCGCGAGGGCAACGACCGCATCCTGGTGCAGGTGCCGGGCCTGCAGGACCCGACCCGCCTGAAGAAGCTGTTGGGCGAAACCGCCAAGCTCGATTTCCAGATGGTCGACACCTCGGTGTCGCCGCAACAGGCGGACGCCGGCAACCTGCCGCCGGGCGACGAGCTCTTGCACGGCTCCGGCAAGGAGTCCGCGCAGACCTACGTGGTGCAGAAACGCGTCATGGTCTCGGGCGGCGACCTGACCGACGCCCAGCCCGGCTTCGACCAGCGCACCAGCGAGCCGATCGTTTCGTTCCGCTTCAACACCTCGGGCGCGCGCAAGTTCGCCGAGGCGACCCAGCAGAACGTCGGCAAGCCGTTCGCCATCGTGCTCGACAACAAGGTGATCTCGGCGCCGGTGATCCGCGAGCCGATCCTCGGCGGTTCCGGGCAGATTTCCGGCAACTTCACGGTGCAGAGCGCCAACGACCTGGCGATCCTGCTGCGCGCCGGCGCGCTGCCGGCGCCGCTCACCGTGGTCGAGGAGCGCACCGTCGGCCCCGGCCTCGGCGCCGATTCGATCCGCCAGGGCAAGATTTCGTCCTATGTCGGCGGCGCCATGGTGATCCTGTTCATGTTCGCGACCTACGGCCTGTTCGGCCTGTTCGCCAATCTCGCGGTGGCAATCAACGTCGCCATGATCTTCGGCGTGCTGTCGATGCTGGAGGCGACGCTGACGCTGCCGGGCATCGCCGGCATCGTGCTGACGGTCGGCATCGCGGTCGACTCCAACGTGCTGGTCTACGAGCGCATCCGCGAGGAAGTGCGCGCCGGGCGCTCGCCGATCAACGCCATCGACGCCGGCTTCAGCCGCGCGCTGGCGACCATTCTCGACTCCAACATCACCACCTTCATCGCCGCCGCGGTGCTGTTCTACATCGGCACCGGTCCGGTGCGCGGCTTCGCCGTGACGCTCGGGGTCGGCATCATCACCACCGTGTTCACCGCCTTTACCGTGACGCGCCTGATCGTGGCTTTCTGGGTGCGCTGGTGGCGGCCCAAGCACGTGCCGATCTGAGGGACGAATAGCTGATGCGCCTGCTCCGGATCGTCCCCGACGAGACCAAATTCGACTTCATGCGCTTTCGGCGCATCAGCTTCCCGATTTCGGCGCTGATGTCGATCCTGGCGATCACGCTCTATTTCACCCACGGCCTAAATTTCGGCATCGATTTCACCGGCGGCACGCTGATCGAAATCCAGACCAAGGCGCCCAAGGCCGACCTCGCCAAGATGCGCACGACGCTGAACGGCCTCGGCCTTGGCGAAGTGCACCTGCAGGAGTTCGGCTCGCCCAACGACGTGCTGATCCGCTTCAAGGAACAGCCCGGCGGCGACAAGGCGCAGCAGGTGGCCGTCGCCAAGGCGCGCGCCGCGCTCGGCAGCGACGTGACCTACCGCCGCGTCGAGGTGGTGGGCCCGAGCGTGTCGACCCAGTTGCTGTCCTACGGCATCATCGGCCTGATGACGGCGATCCTGGGCATCCTCATATACCTGTGGTTCCGGTTCGAATGGCAGTTCGCGCTCGGCGCCATGATCGCCAACGTGCACGACCTGGTGCTCACCATCGGCTTCATGTCGCTGACGCGCATCAATTTCGACCTCACCAGCATCGCGGCGCTGCTCACGATTCTCGGCTACTCGCTCAACGACACCGTCGTCATCTACGACCGCATCCGCGAGATGCTGCGCCGCTACAAGAAGCTGTCGATGCCCGAGCTGCTGAACATCTCGGTGAACTCCACGCTGTCGCGCTCGGTCATCACCCACTTGACCGTGTCGCTGGCGCTGCTGTCGCTGCTCCTGTACGGCGGCCAGGCGATCCACTCCTTCACCGCCACCATGATGTTCGGCGTGGTGCTGGTCGGCACCTACACCTCGGTGTTCATCGCCGCGCCTGTGCTCATTTATCTCGGCGTCGGTACCGGCCGCGACTCGCTGAGCGGCTCCAACCGGGACGGGAAAACCCCCGAGTGATGGCGGACGGGCTTGGACGAGGTCTTGGATCAAGTCTTGGATCAAGTCTTGGCACCGACGCCCCGCATCTGCCGAGCCCCGCGCCGATCGAAGCCTACGGCAGCGGCGGCTTCCGCTTCGCCGGCATGTCGCACCGCGGCTCGCTGCTCTGTTTCCCGGACGGCATCTGGGCCTGGCCGGTGACGCGCGCCGCCGATCTCACCGAAGCGCTGTTGGCGCCGGCGCTGGCGCGCGCGAAGCACCTCGATTTCTTCATCATCGGCGGCGGCGCCGACCCGTTCGCGCTGCCGCCGGCTTTGCGCGCGCGCTTCCGGGCTGTCGGTCTTTCGGTCGATCCCATGGCCACCGGGCCGGCGGTGCGGACGTACAATATTCTGCTGGCCGAAAACCGCCGCGTCGGGGCGGGGCTGATCGCGGTTTCTTGACCCTCGCGGTACACTGCCGTCCATGACCACCAACGCCGAGCATTGCGCCAACCTGGTGCGCGAGGCCGACCGCGACCGCTATCTGGCGGCGCTGTTCGCGCCCGCCGCGCACCGCGACGCGCTGCTGGCGCTTTATGCCTTCAATGTCGAGATCGCCCGCGTGCGGGATCTGGCGCGCGAGCCGATGCCGGGCGAAATCCGGCTGCAATGGTGGCGCGAGGCCTTGAGCGGCGAGCGCGATGCGGAAGCGGCCGCGCATCCGGTGGCGGCGGCATTGCGCGAGGCGCTTGCGCGCGACGGGCTTTCCGCCGACCCGCTGCAGGCGCTGATCGATGCCCACGGCTTCGACCTCTACGACGAGCCGATGGCGAGCCTGCGCGATTTCGACGACTACGCCGCCAATACGCGCGGGGCGGTGTTTACGGTGGCCGCGGCCATGCTCGGCGGGCTGACGCCGGAAACCCAGGCGCTGGGCCGCCACGCGGCCATCGCCTACACGGTCGCCGGCGTGCTCGTGAATCTGCCGCTTCACGCCGCGCGCCGGCAGCTCTATGTGCCGCTCGAATTGCTCGGCCGCCACGGCGTCGCGCCGGAGGCGGTCTATGCCCGAGAGAACGGCGCGGGCTTGCGCGCCGCGCTCGCCGACCTGCGGGCGCACGCGCGCGAGCATCTCGCCGCGGCCCAAAGCGCGCTGCCATCCGTGGCACCGGCGGCACTGCCGGCGCTGCTGCCGGCCGCGACGGTCGGCGCCGCCTTGCGAAAGAGCGGGGGCGCCGATCCCTTCGAGCCCGGGCCATTATTGCTCTTGCACCGCCAATGGCTGCTGTGGCGCGCGGCGCGCAATCCGAAGCGGATTTTCCGGAACTGACGGCTACTCCGCCGCGTCGGCTTGCGGCGTGCCGCCGAGCCAGCGCTCCAGATCGGCCAGTGCGCGGCGGCTGAGCGCGCGCTTGCGCGCCAGGCCCTTGGCCTTGCCACGGCTCAATTTGCCGCCTTGCTTGCCCCCTTGGCGGTCGATGACGAGCGGCTCGGTGACCGGCGGGAAAAGGCCGAAGTTGACGTTCATGGGCTGGAACGAGGACGGCCCGGCGTCGATGGTCTCGACATGGCCGCCGGTGATATGCGCGAGCAGGGCGCCGTGCGCCGTGGTCGGCGGCGGCGGAATAAGTGTTTCGCCGCGCCGTTCGGCGGCGGCAAAGCGCGCCGCCAGCCCGCCGATGGCGGCCGATTCCACATAGCCCTCGCAGCCGGTGATCTGGCCGGCAAAGCGCCAAGCCGGTTTTGCCTTCAGCCGCAGGGTGTCGTCGAGCAGCGCCGGGGAATTGAGAAACGTGTTGCGGTGCAGGCCCCCGAGCCGCGCGAACTCGGCATTCTCGAGCCCGGGAATGGTGCGGAAGATCCGCACCTGTTCGCCGTGCTTCAGCTTGGTCTGGAAGCCGACCATGTTGAACAGCGAGCCGAGCTTGTTGTCCTGGCGCAACTGCACGACGGCATAAGCCTTCACGTCCGGTCGATGCGGATTGGTGAGGCCGAACGGCTTCATCGGCCCATGCCGCAGCGTTTCGCGCCCGCGCTCGGCCATCACCTCGATGGGCAGGCAGCCGTCGAAATAGGGCGTCTCCTTCTCCCACTCGTGGAACGCGGTCTTGTCGCCGGCGATGAGCGCGTCGACGAAGGCCCCGTACTGCTCGCGGTTGAGCGGACAATTGACGTAGTCGGCGCCGGAGCCGCCGGGTCCGGCCTTGTCGTAGCGCGACTGGAACCAGGCCTGGTCGAAGTCGATCGACTCGCGGTGCACGATGGGCGCGATGGCGTCGAAGAAGGCGAGTTGCGTCTCGCCGGTGAGGCTGCGAACCGTCGCGGCGAGATCGGGCGAGGTGAGGGGCCCGGTGGCGACGATGACGCTGTCCCAGTCCTCCGGCGGCACGGCGATTTCGCCGCGTTCCAGCGTGATCAGCGGATGGCTTTCCAGCGCCTGGCTGACGGCGGCGGAAAAGCCGTCGCGGTCGACCGCCAGCGCGCCGCCCGCCGGCACCTGGTTGTTATCCGCCGCGCGCATGATCAGCGAGCCCATCCGCCGCATCTCGGCGTGAAGCACGCCGACGGCGTTGGTCTCGGCGTCGTCGGAGCGGAACGAATTGGAGCAGACGAGCTCGGCGTAGCCGCCGGTCTGGTGCGCGGCGGTGGTGCGGGCGGGGCGCATCTCGTGCAGCGTGACCGGCACGCCGCCTTGCGCGAGGTGCCAGGCCGCCTCGGAGCCGGCGAGTCCGCCGCCGATGACATGAATCCTGTTGGTCATGCGCGGGAAACTAGGGTTGTTGGCGTAGGACGGCAACCGCCCAAAAACGAACCGCCCGCGCGTGACGCGCGGGCGGTTTCATTTAGTCTCGGTAGGGTCGCTTCAGCGCAGGGCCTCAGCCCTGGTGCGAGGCGTCCCAGGCCACCCGATGGATGTCGGAGCGGCTGATACCGATGTCGGCGAGCTCACGATCACCCAGACGGTTGAGCTCGTTCACGCTCTGGCTGTAGCGGCGCCATTCGCGGAACATGCGGACAAAGGTGGTAAACATGGCAGAATCCTCTTCAGTCTCTAGTCTCTTCTCGGTCGTTCAGCTCTAGCGGTTCCACTGACGGAACAGGCTGACAAAGACGGCGAACATGGCACGGTCCTCTTTGCGATCTTGTCGCATTGCCCAGCACTTCGGCCGGCCCGGCTGGCCGGTTGAATCTGTTGAGCGGAACATAGGGCTATCGCGGGCCAAGAGAAGCGATATTGTTGCGCCGCAGCAATGCAAATATGCATAGCTTAATGTAATGATCTATAAAGAGAAATGCGAAAAATACCGCCGGAAGCGAGCTTCCGGCGGGCCAGTGTCGGCGGATTTGTTCGCGGGTGCGGGAGGGATCAGGCGGCGCTGCGAGCGGTATGCTTGCCCTCATTGAGCTCCTCGATGATCTTGGCCGAGAAAGCCTCCAGATCGGCCGGATTCCGCGATGTTATGATGCCCTGATCGGTAACGACCGCCGAATCCTCCCATTTCGCGCCGCCATTGGCGACGTCGGTTTTCATCGAATGATAGGACGTCATGCGCTTGCCCTTGGCGATGCCGGTCTCGACCAATAACCAGGGCGCATGGCATACCGCAGCCACGATTTTCTTCTGATTGTAGAAGGCTTTGATCAGCGTCAGCGCGGCGTCGTTGGCGCGCAGCAGGTCGGGGTTGATCTGGCCGCCCGGCAGCACGATGGCGTCGTAATCGTCCGCCTTCACCGCGTCGATGGTGCGGTCGACTTTGACCGGCCGGCCCCAGTCCTTGACGTCCCAGCCTTTGATCTCGCCGTTCTCCGGCGCCACCACGTCGACGGCGGCGCCCGCCGCTTTCAGCCTGTCGCGCGGCACTTCAAGTTCCGCCTGCTCGAACCCGTGGGTCGCGAGAATGAGCACTTTCTTGCCATTGGCCTGCATCACGAATCTCCTGGATTTCCTGTCGCGGGTTTCACGGCGTCAACGGGCGATGACGCGTTTGGGTTTCGTGCGCCGCGTTGGAACCTGGCGTGCATCCATGGCGCGGCGGATCGTGTAGGTTGGCCGGCGGAATCGGGGAGGGTCGGGCTCTGACCGCACTGGCTGAGGCGCCGCAACGCGACCGTCGCGTGGTCATCGCCGCGCTGGGCCTCGCCCAGATTCTGGGGTGGGGCACCTCGTTCTACTTTCCGGCGGTGTTCTCGGGCGCCATCGTCCAGGAGACCGGCTGGTCGCTCGGCTGGGTGGTGGGCGGCACCTCCATCGGCCTCCTGGTGGCGGGGCTGATCTCGCCGCAGGTCGGCCGGGTAATCGGCCGCCAGGGCGGACGGCCGGTGCTGCTGGTGAGTTCGCTCTGCTTCGCCGCCGGGCTCGCCGGCATCGGGCTCGCACCGGTGCTGCCGGTGTATCTCGCGGCCTGGGGCGTGGTCGGGGTCGGCATGGGCACCGGCCTCTACGACGCGGTGTTCGCGGCGCTGGGCCGCATGTACGGGGCGCAGGCGCGCGGGCCGATCACCAACCTCACATTGTTCGGCGGCTTTGCCAGTACGGTGTGCTGGCCGCTCAGCGCTTTCATGATCGACCATCTCGGCTGGCGCGCGGCCTGCCTGGTCTATGCGGCCCTGCATCTGGCGGTGTCGCTGCCGTTGCAGATGGCTGTGGTCGACGCCCCGCCGGCGCGCGCGCGCACGCCGGAGCCGGCCGCCGCTGCGCCCGAAGCGGCGGGCGACGCGCCCATCGCCAACGAGACGATGATGTTCGTGCTGGTGGCGCTGATGCTGGCGCTCGCCGCCGGCGTCGGCGCGATCGTGGTCGTGCACCTGCTCATCTTCCTGCAGGCGCGCGGCGTCGACTACGCGACCGCCGTGTGGCTCGGCACCCTGTTCGGGCCCGCCCAGGTGAGCGCGCGCGTGGTGGAGCGCCTGTTCGGCAGCCGCTACCACCCGATCTGGACCATGGTCGCCTGCTGCGTGCTGATGACGGTCGGCCTCGTGCTGCTTCTCATCCAGTTTCCGTGGCTGGCGATCACCGTCCTGCTTTACGGCGCCGGCTTCGGCATCTCCTGGGTCGGCCGAGGCACCCTGCCGCTGGCTTTGTTCGGCCCCAAGCGGTTTCCGCTGCTGATGGGCAAGCTCGCCGTTCCGACGCTGATCCTGCTGGCGCTGGCGCCGTCGCTCGGGGCGCTGCTGATCGAAGACCTGGGCGCCAATACGACCATTGGCATATTGACCGTCGTCGCGGCGATCAATCTTGTACTGGTCGCAATCCTGTGGTGGCTGTGCCGGCACGCCCCGCGGGGGCAGGAGGCCCGAGAGGCATGACGATGACGCTTGCGCTGCAAATGCTCTATTTCGAAGACCTCTCGGTGGGGATGACAGAGACGCTGCGCAAGACCGTGGATTCCGCCGACGTAGTCGGCTTTGCCGCCATCACCGGCGACCGCAACCCGATCCATCTGTCGGAGCATTTCGCCGCCAAGACCCCGTTCGGCACCCGCATCGCGCACGGGCTTTATACCGCGAGCCTGATTTCCGCCGTGCTGGGCACGCGCCTGCCGGGGCCGGGCGCCATCTATATCTCGCAGACGCTCAACTTCCGCGCCCCGGTCAAGATCGGCGACACAGTCGAGGTGAAGGTCGCCGTCGCCGAGCTGATGCCGGAGAAATGCCGCGCGCGGCTCACCTGCACCTGCAGCGTCGGCGACGAGACCGTGCTCGACGGCGAGGCCTGGGTGAAGGTGCCGTCGAAGGAGGCGGGCGGCCGGCCGCTGCCGCGGGTCTGAGCTGCGCCAAAGTTAAGGACTGTTAATCGAAGCACGCGATCTTGTGATCGCGTTGTGACCCGGCGCGTCGTCCGAAGATGCTAGTGCATGATGCGGACGGCGGGAGCAGTCAAATCATGCGATGCACCTTGGAACCACGGGCGGGCAGGGGGATGCGGCGCGCCCGCACGGCGCGGCCATGCAGCTAGTTCCCCTTTCCTGCCAGCTCTGGCGCGACAAGCGCGGGCGGCTGTCGCTCTTGCGCATCGCGACGCTGCTGCTGCTGCTGTTGCCGCTCGCCAAGGCGCTGTTCGATGCCCACGCAATTTACGCCGGCGCGCGGCCGATCAACGAGCTCATCCATCGCGCCGGGTTCTGGGCGCTGATCTTCCTCGGCGTTACCTTGGCCGTGACGCCGTTGCGTTCGATCGCCCGCTACGGCCAGCTCGTCGACGTGCGGCGCATGCTCGGCGTCGGCACCTTCTGCTACATCGCCGCGCATCTCCTGCTCTACGTCGATCAGCAGATGTTCGACCTCGGCAAGGTGGCCTACGAGATCACCCACCGCTGGTACCTGATCGTCGGCGGCACCGCCTGGCTCGGGCTGGCGGTGCTGGCGATCACCTCCACCGACGGCATGATGCGTCGGCTCGGGGGTCTGCGCTGGCGGCGGCTGCACAGCATCGTCTACGGCATCGCGCTGCTCGCGCTCATCCATTATTTCCAGCAGACCAAGGCCGACGTCACCGTGCCAGTGTTCGCCGCCGGCCTGTTCGGCTGGCTGATCGGCTATCGCGTGCTGGCGTGGTGGCAGGGCAAGCAGCAGCTTTCGGCGTTCAGCCTGTTCGCTCTCACCATTGTGGTCTCGGGCCTGACCTTCTTCGGCGAGGCCATCGGCATCGGTATCGCCTTTGGTGTCTCGCCCATGGTCGTGCTCGGCGCCGCCTTCGATCTTCAGGCCGGCATCCGGCCCGGCTGGGAAGTGCTCGCCGCCGGGCTTGCGGTGGTGGCGCTCGACTTCGTACGCTCGCGCTTCAGCAGCCGCAGCGCGCGGCCGCGCGGCCGCGCGCGGGCGGTCGCCGCCGAGTGAGGGGATAGTGGGGACATTTCTGGTCTGTCACGGCGCCTGGTCGGCCGGTTGGGTGTGGAAGAAGATGCGTCCGCTAATGCGGGCGCGCGGCCACGCGCTGTTCACGCCGACCTATACCGGTATCGGCGAGCGCGCCCATCTCGCCAGCCCCGATATCGATCTCGAAATCCACATCGCCGACATCCTCGGCGTGCTTGAGATGGAGGATTTGACGAACGTCAACCTGATCGGCCATTCCTATGGCGGCATGGTTGCGACCGGCGTCGCCGACCGCGCGCGGGCGCGCATCGCCAAGCTGATCTATCTCGACGCCTTTGCGCCGGAAGACGGCGATAGCCTGATGGATCTTGTGTCGGATGAAGTGCGGGCGCAACGTCAGGCACGCACCGATGACGGCTGGCGCATTCCGCCGACGCCGATGCCGCCCGATACGCCGGCGGAAGACGTCGAATGGTGCAAGCCGCGCCGCATGCCGCAGCCCGCCAAGACCTTCGAGCAGAAACTGAGATTGCGGAATGGACCGCTGACGCTGCCGCGCCATTACATCTATTGCACGCGCATCGGGCCGGGCGACCGCTTCCGCCGCTTCCTCGAACGCGCGCGGCGGGAAGGGTGGGGGAGCGATGAAATCGACTCCAGCCACAACCCCCATGTCACTTGCCCAGAAGTGTTGATGGGGATTCTGGACCGTATTGCCGTTTAAGGCTGTCCGCGCCGCGTTCAGGCCGGGCCCATGCTCATACCGTTTCCACCTCCGCCATGACGGCGGCCCTGACCGCCTCGGCGGCCGAGGTCACCGGCGGTAGACGAAGCATCGAAAACAGCCGCCACCGGTCCGTACCGCCGATTGTGTGCGCCCAGGCATAGGCCTGATTGGCTTTGGGATGGCCGGCAAGATCGAAAACGTGGACGGTGCCTTCCCACACGGGCGACCCGGCAAGCGACAATTTGACGAAAGCCGAATTGGCAAGACCCGCCCGGCAACCGTGTTTGGCTTCGACGGCGTGCCTGAGTTCGTTGGGCGTTATCTTCTTCATGGCCTGTCCCTCCAATTGGGATGGGATCGCGCCTTGCGCGCGCATCGGCCCTTTGCGTTTCTTGGATAGCGGGGGGCTATCGCGCGAAGAGTTTGTTTATGTGAAACTTTTAGCGCGTATGGGCGCTGTGTTGTTGATCTCGATCAAGGACGGCGCGCCGTCTTGCTAGATTTTCCGGCTGTCGTAGGCCCAATGCAGCAGCGCCTGGCGCTGGCGGCGCCGGCACAAGAGATCGCCGGGCTCGCAGTTCTTCTGCACCTGCCGCACGTGGCGGCGGATCGCCTTCCAGCGCTTGATCTGGCGCCGGTCCTCGTCCGGCATGCGGCGGCCCATGTAATAGCGGCAGTACCATTGGAACCAGCCGCGCGGGTCGTCCGGGTGGAGCCAGCCCTTGCGCCGCCATTCCGAGAGCGGCTGGCTGGCGTCGATACCGAAGAAGTTGAGCGAACAGTCGCGCCCCTTCGGCGACAGTTTGGCGCGCGTGAACCAGCTCTTGGGAAACTCGCGCCGGCAGTCGGTCATGTACTTGCCGCAGAACACGCCGAGGCGGAGCATTTCGGCCGGCGTCAGATCGGGCTTGAACTCGGGGTCGAAGTTGCGGCCGGGCGGCGCCGTCAGAATGTAGCGGTAGCCCTTCTGCATCCTGTCGTTGACGGTGACGGTGCGCTTGCGCATGTCGACTCTCGGATTTGAGGGGTTGCGCCACATCAATATGGAACCGGATCGGTGCCGCTAGCGTCAACCGCACGAACGCCCGGGCGGTGCCGGAGGTATTCATGGCAAAGATCATCGTCATCGTCGGCCATCCCAAGGCCGACAGCTACTGCGCGGCGCTCGGCCGCGCCTACCTGCGCGGGGCGCAGGAAGGCGGTCACGAGGCGCGGCTGTTCCTGATCGGCGAAATGAGCTTCGATCCGGCGCTGCGCGAGGGCTACCGGCGGGAGCAGGAACTCGAGCCCGATCTTCTGGACGCGCGCGAGGCGTTCCTTGCCGCCGACCACGTGGTGCTGATCTTTCCGCTCTGGTGCGGCGACATGCCGGCGATCCTCAAGGGGTTCATCGAGCGCATCCTGCAGCGCGAGGTGCTGGCCATGCGCGAGAGCACCCGGACCACGGACTGGAAGCTGTTCAAGGGCAAGTCCGCCCGCATCATCATGACCATGGGCATGCCCGGATTCTTCTACCGCTGGTATTACGGCGCCCATGCGCTCAAGCTCATGAAGCGCAGCATCTTGCAGTTCATCGGGATCCATCCGGTGCGCGCGACGCTCCATGGCATGGTCGAGGCGGTGAGCGACGGCACGCGCCAGGAATGGCTTCGCGAAGCCGAGGCGCTGGGCTACGCGGCGCGCTGACGTCAATCGCGTTTGGTGGCGGGTGCCGGCCGCAGCGCGCCGCGGCGTTCCGGCGCGGGTTTCAAGTGCGCGGCGGCGTCGACGAACGGCGCCAGCAGTTCGCCCTTGACGGTGTGGGCATCCTTGTGGCCCGCGACGCCGAAGGTCAGCTTCTCGCGCTCCTTGGCCGGCACATAGAGCGTGCCAAACATCCAGTCCCACAGCGCCAGGCAACTGCCGAAATTGCTGTTGTAGTGCGCGGGATTGTCGGAGTGGTGAATCTGGTGATGCGCCGGGCTGATGAAGACGTGCCCGAGCAGCCCGCGGAACGAGATCCACATATGCGAGTGCTGCAGGTGCACGTAAGTATGGATGAACAGCACCAGGATGATGTTGGTGTCGCCGATCGCGTATTGGTAGGCCGTGTCGCCGAACAGGAAATGGCCGAAGCCGTTGGCGGTCGCCGTGGAGAAGGCGAGGATATTGGCGAAGACCCAGCCGTAGATCGGATGGACGCGGAAATTGGTGAGCGGCGTCAGCACCTCCGCGGTGTGGTGCACCTTGTGGAATTCCCACAGCAGCGGCACCTTGTGGCTGAGCCAGTGGTTGAACCAGTAGCCGAGCTCGTAGGCGAGGAACAGCATGACAGTGATGGTCGCGCGCGACACCCACACCGGCAGCGCCGACGGGCTCGCCGGGCCGAACAGCGCCACGAGGCCGGCGATGATGCCGTTGCTGATGAACTGATAGGACAGCACCGCCCAGCCGAACATCAGGCCAAACACGAAAACGT
Source organism: uncultured Pseudomonadota bacterium (assembly GCA_963829755.1). Classification (GTDB taxonomy): domain Bacteria; phylum Pseudomonadota; class Alphaproteobacteria; order Rhizobiales; family Xanthobacteraceae; genus Pseudolabrys. Next base: position 297,096 of record CAWHJV010000007.1, read on the forward strand.
TGAAGAAGAGATAGCCGATGTCGGCGTGATTGGACGGGCTGCGCAGGAGGCGGCGGGGAAACAGCGCGCGCAGGATGGTGCGCCAGCGCAGGCGCCGGCCGCGCCGGGTGCGCTGAGCGGCGAACCACGCCACCGAGACGACCAGGGCGGCGGCGAGCGACGAGAGCGAGAAGTACGAGCCGACCGAAAACAGCAGGTGGCTGATCTGGTGTCCGAGAAATTCCAGTCCGGCAGACAAGACACGCCCTCGGTGCAACGTCGAAGGCGCGGAATGTATTACCGAAGGGTAAAGATTGCGTTAGGCGGGTGCCGCGCTTTTTCGGCGAGCCCGCAGGCCCGCTCAGTCTTGATCTTGCCGCGTTTCCGGACGGCGAACCGGTTCCCACTTCGCATGGAAACGCTCTACCCCAGCAGATCCGCATAATCCGGGTGGCGCTTGATATAGGCGCTGACATAGGAGCAGCGCGACACCACGGTCAGCTTCTCGGCGCGGGCGATGTCCAGAACCCCCTTCACCAGCCGGGCGCCGACGCCATGGCCGCGCAGACGGACCGGCACTTCGGTGTGATCGATGGTGAGCACGTCGCCCGCGCGCCGGTAGCTGGCAAACGCGATGTCGCCGTCGGCGTCGAGCTCGAAGCGGTGGCGGGCGGGATTGTCGCGGACGGTGTCGGTCATGACGGTTATCTAGGGATGATTCCTCCGGCGCTCAATCCCGGCCCTCGTCGGGAATGTTGAGCGGCGCGCCGCAGGCCTTGCAGTGCACGGCGTCGGCGTCGTGCCGCAGGAGGCCGCATTGCGGGCAGCGGTAGCGCACCTTGCTGGGGGTGATGAGCGCGCGCGCCAGGTTGAAGAACAGCGTCACGCCGAAGATCATGATCGCCACCGAGGTCAGCCGGCCGAGCGTGCCCGGCAGCGTGATGTCGCCGAAACCGGTGGTGGTGAGCGCCGTGACGGTGAAATAGAGAGCGTCCGCCCAGTTGTGGATCGCGGGGTTGCCGTAGTGCTGGGTCTCGTAGACCACGCCCGTGGTGATGAAGATGAAGACGGCGAGGTTGGTCACCGCGAAGATGACCTCCTCGTTGCGGCGGAAGAAACGACTGTCGGCGCGCAGTTGCGCCAGCAGGTGATAGGTGCGCATCAGCCGGAGCGTGCGCAGGATGCGCAGGAAGGCGATGCCTTCGCCGATGATCGGCGCCAGGAACGAGACGATGGCCGCGACATCCGCCCAGGTGGACGGGTGCAGCAGGTCGCGGCCGGGCCGGCGGCTGATCGCGAAGCGGGCGATGAAGTCCGTCAGCATGACGACGCCGAACAGGACGTCGACCACCTCGACGGTGTCGCTACGCGGCATGAACGAGGTCGCCACGATGAAGGCGATGGTGACGAGATCGAAGACCAGCAGGCCGTAGCGGAAGCGCTGGCCGGCCGGCGTATTGGCCTCGTAGAGCCCGCGCAACCGCTTGCGCCACGGCGGCGTTTGGTGGGCGGGCGTGGCGCGCGCGCCGGTCGGCTTTCGTCTGGCTTTCGGCACCCACGCCCCCGATTGGCAATCGACGCCAATCGCGCAAGCGGGCGCGCGCGGCCATGACATAGATCAAGCATGACACGGATCAAGCGGCTGCCCGCCCTGTCGTGCCGGCGCGTGTCTTGGTGTTGCGTTGCATGAGCCGGGGTTCCTGTCGTCGTTTTCTTGTCTTTTGGGTTCAATTCGGGGACGAGGCGCGGTTTCCCGCCAGGTGGGGCGCGTTCACCATATGGCCGCGCCGGGCCTGACCGGCGGCGCGATTCGGGCTAGGATGGCGCGTCTGTCGGCGGCGCACGGGCGGAAGCCGGCGCCGCTCGGGTGGTACAGGCAACGGGGAAAGCCAGTGATCCGGGGAATTGCCGCGCCTGCGGCGCTCGTCTTCACGCTCGTTTTGGCGCTCGTTTGGGCGGCGGCCATGCCGCGGCCCGCGGCGGCGCTCTCCATGCAGCATCTCCAGCCACGCGAGCGCGTGGCGATGCTGCGCACCTGCCGGCACCTGAACGGCAAGAACGAGGCCCTGTGCCGGCGCGTGGTCCACGACCCGCAGGTGACGGCGAACGACAAGCGCAGCTGCCTGTGGGCGATGACGGCGCTGCTGCAGGGCACGGCCTGGCAAAAGGTCAAGAGCCTGCCGGCGACGGTCACCTGCAGCGGCGGCTTGCGCCGGGCCGGCTATCCGGTGCGCGCCATCCTGCGCCGGCTGAACGGCGGGTCGTGAGGGCGGGCTCATCCCGGATGGCGTTCATGTCGGTCATTGGGCTTTGCTCCTTCGCGGTTTGATCGAGGGGTTGAGCGGGCGAGCGCCGGCGTTCTCGCGGCGCGCTTTCGCGCCCGAGGCTTGGCAGGTGACCCCCGCAAACAGGGGGCCGGGGAGTCGACCCCCGGAAAATGCGAGGGGGACGGCGCGCCGAAGAAGCGCAACCAGTCCTTCTGTGCACGCGGCATACGCGGACCGCGTGGCGCCTCTCGGCGCGCCGTCACGGCGATTTCTGTCCCCGGGGCCGTGCTTCCGGACGCGGACGGAGCCCGAGCCGGGCCCCCGATCCGGGCAGCTTTCGCCGCCCTTCGTCCGCGCCGCGTCCAGCCATTGAAGGCAGGCCCTCGTAGTAGGGCCGGACGGCTACCCGGGGCCTCCCGGAGGCGTGCCCCTGCGAAGAGCACGCCCGCGGGCGCCGCCCCGACCCCCACGAAACGGCGCAACCGGTTCGCACCCCTCATGGGATCGGGCGCGGCAAGGCTAAGCCCGCCCGGAGGGCGCGGGGATAAGTTCTCACGAAAATGTGATTAAGGTCCTAGAACGGGTTCGTGTCCCGGGCGCGGTGCGGCATTCGCGCCAGCGAATGATGCGACGCAGACCCGGGACCCCGGTTCGTACGGAGAAGAAGGAAACCGGGGCCCCGGATCAGCAGCGCACCCCGCGCTGACGCGCGCGTTGCGCAGCATCCGGGGCACGCGGCTATAGCCCGCATTGAGCGAAACGAAATGCGGGAACGAACCACCCCCGATTTTGCCGGTGGCGCATCCGGGCTACGACTTCAACTGCACCAAAGCGTCCGGCCGCTTGATCTCGATTTCGACGAAGGCCATCGGCTGGTCCGAACCGTTCATGACGTCGTGCTCGATGCCGGCGGGGCGCTGATAGGACTGCCCGGCTTTCAGCCGCACCTCGGTGACCTCGCCGGCCATTTCGTATCGCATGACCGCGTCGGTCAGCAGCACCACGAAATAGGGCCAGCCGTGCGTGTGCCATCCGGTCGCCGCGCCGGGCGCGAAATCCCAGCGCGTGATCCGAACCGCCGCGTCGTCCTGCTGGACGGTGGGGATCGCGGGCGCGGTGCAGGTGAAGGGCATGATGGGTGCCTCTAAGGCGGACTGTCAGGTGGGGCTGGCACGAAGCGCCGAAGTCCACCATGGGGCGCGACGTCGTGCAAGCGGCGGGCGGCCTGCTCACGCGGTGGCGCGGCGCCCGCGCCGGTACGGCACCACGAACACGGCCGCGACCGGCACATGCAGCAGCACGCCGGCGACCAGCACCAGGCCGATCTCGCCGCCCGACAGCATGCCGGCGGCCGCCTCGTGCGCCAGCAGCCAGATCGTGAACGGCAGGAACAGCACGATCGAGGTGACGAGGCCCGGATTGTAGCGCCGGAAGCGCACCGACGCGCCGATGTGCGTCAGCGCGTTGATCAACGTCAGGCCGACCCAGGCGAGGCCCACCCAGCGCAGCGCATGCGGCCACGCCACGGCGAGCGCGACCGGCAGCCACACGAAGCCGACATTCACCAGCGCGACGCCGCCGATGCCGACCGGCCAGTCGCTGTCGCCGCTCTTGAAGGCATAGGCGTTGGTGAACTGGCGGAAGCCGCCCGGCCACAGGTGCTCTTCGATCTGATGCACCATGTAGATGACGAGCAGCGCCGCGAACAGCGCGCGCTCGCTCGCTGGCGCCTGCCGGAACGCGGCCACCCAGGCGACAAGGCCGATGACGACGAGCGGCGGCAGCGCCTTCTGCCAGTTGTCGGCGATGGCGGCGAGGAGAGGCATGGGGCGCGTCCTTGTACTTGAGCGAATGCGCGCCCCGCGCGGCGGGGACCAAAAGAGACCAAGAGGACCAAAGGGAAAAGGAAGGGTTCAAGCGGCGCTCGATGGCGCCAAACGTTGGGCGGATTTGCTGGAGCCGCAACATACCCGCACCGACGCGGCCGGTGGATTATGTTTCGGTAATCCGCCTTATGGGCGGCTCGCGCTGCTGCCTGCGGGGATGCGGGCGATACGCCATCCGGGCTCCGCTTGCTAAGCTTAACGCGCCTGCCCACGCGCGGGCGAACCCGCAGGAGGCGTGCCATGACCGATGCCGTGTCCGATGCCAAGAACCATACCAAGACCGATACCGTGACCGACAAGCTGCCACGGCCGCGCGCCACGCCCGCCGCCGCCCTGGGTGGTTTGGCCGTCGGCGCGCTGGCGGTCGGAGCCGTTGCCCTCGGCGCCGTGGCGATCGGGCGCCTGGCGATCGGCAGCCTCACCGTCAAGCGCATGCGCATCGGCAAGCTGGAGGTCGACGATCTCACCGTGCGGCGGCTGCGGGTGATGGAGGAGCAACCGGCAAGGCGGTGACAGGTGTGCGCTTGGCTCGCGCCGCTGCTGGCGGCGCATGACGGCGACGCGCTGTTCAGGCGTGCGGTTGGCGGGCAAGGGGGAGCGAGGTGAAGGGGATTTATGGGAAGGCGAGGGTGGCTTTGGCGGCTGCGACCGCTGCGTAAATCCGCGATCTCCAAATTGGTTACGCCGAGCGAGAATGTCGTATCGAAAAATTCGGTTTGCAGCGGTGTTTTATTCGGTGGTTTGATTGTCTTCTAACGGTTCGAATTTCCCAATGAGAGGCGCATATTCTTCAAATTCAAGCTCGACGTACGCAGAAGACGGGTTGTCAATAATTGGACGTTCGACACCTGCCATCCAGCGCTTCGCGGTTCCGTCGTCGTGTTTGCGTTTTGAAGCCTTTTGAAAAATATCCCGATAGCGGTGCGGGGAAATTCCAATGAACGGCATAAATGAGACCCTCCCCGGCGTCTCCTTCTCGATTTCAATTTCGTTTTGGTGGAGATCTTTGGCTTTGCTCTTTGGGTAAGGTTCAATATAGACGACGCGCTTGATGCCAGTCGCGAGAATGTGTTTTGTGCAATTGTGGCAGGGGAACGTTGTGCAGTATAGGCTCGTTCCCTTTAATGTTTCGCCCCAGCCTTGCTGCATCACAGATGGCCGACATCTCGGCGTGAACCACGCGGCCATACTCTGTTACATCCATTAGCTGCGCATTCGCCAGAGCGCCGTCTTCTCCATCTGCGCCAGATTTTCTTTTATGGGTTAGTTTGTCGACCATATCGTCGAGCGGCCCAAGCTCTTTGGCTTTTTCAGAAAGCATCTCAGCTCGTTTCAGTCGATCAAACAGGTCGCGAAGAATGTCTTTTTTCAAAATGTCATTTGGGTCATGGCCAAGCCGAACATCTCTGAAGTCAGGGGTTTCCGAGTCCCAATACGTTCCGCCCATCGCTTTCGGCACTTCATTGCATCCCTGGGTTACCAATTCTCCTTCGTCAGTAAAAATCGCGGCCCCCACCTGTCGGGACAAATCTGCTGAGCGGAGAGACGCGGATTTTGCTGCGTACATGCCGTATTCTTGTTTCGTAGGCGCGATGTCAGTTCGACCGAAAAACGCCTGGATGAACCTGGTGAGTTGATGATCCATGTCGCTTTTTGACAGTCCGTCGATGAAGACGTCGCCTAAGTGGAAGGTCTCGCGAAGGCGTTGGCCATAATCATTACCTTCTTCATTCGCATCTAGGGAAATAAGCTCCCCCGCCTTGGATGAGAATTCATTTGGCGGAGTCGACGGCGGTAGAGAATGTCGAAGGCGTTCTTCTAGGAGTTTTTGCCGCTGCTCGGACGAGCCATACGCAGAGATGAGCATGAAATGCTTGCCGTAAACTCGTCGAAGGAGCGACACTTCGTTCGGTCGTTTCAGTTGCCGAACTATGTATGCGGTTGATGGGGCCGGCACGTTCAGCTTGCCTTTCGGAAGCGTTGCGCGCCTCAGCGCGATCGCGCGGATCGCAACACGAGCCAATGTTGCGGCGTCAGTGAGTTCTTCACAGAGCGTATTGGCGTACTTGATCTTGTAATTGATCTCTGTGTAGAAATTGCCGGGGTTAGGCTTGTCGGGTTTGCCCGACGGCTCGTAGGCCATCATCTCCCTCGTGAGGTGGATGACCTCCAAATCGTACCGCACTGCCCGTAGGGCATTGGACAAGCTGTCGCAGATCGATTCGATATCGACGCCGATGGGGCCGGCGATGCCAAAGACAAGCTCAGGAAATTCAGACGAATCGCGTATAGACATGCTCGGGAACCATTCGTTAACCTCAGCAATTCTAATTCAATAATAGCTGTGGAGGTCATGGTCGTCGAATCGCGATTAATCGGACGGCGGGGAGGGTTGCATGCCTATCGTCAAAATTCGGCGCGACGAAATGGAGATAGTCAAAGAGGCCGCGGGCCGCTTGGCGCGGAGAAGTAACTCGCGCTTTGTGATCGATGAGGCGCGGGTAGAAATTACAGATGAGGGCGAAGGGGCAGGCCATACTGATGAGGCCGAACCTAAGCCGCCTGTTGCTTTCGGCTAGTCGAAGCTAATCTCCTCATTCCATCTTTCGGTGCCTCGCGCGTCTCACGCTTTTGCTCGCATCGCGAGCCCTATCTGCGTGCTTCGGCGAGTAAGCCGGCACGATCTGGCATCGGCCTTATTCCGCCGCCTGAATTCGCTTCTTCGGCTTGGTTTCCCGTCCCAACACCGGCTTCAAAAACTCCCCCGTATAACTCCGCTTCGCCTTGACGATGTCCTCCGGCGTGCCCTGCGCGACGATCTCGCCGCCGCCGTCGCCGCCTTCCGGCCCCAAGTCGATGATCCAGTCGGCGGTCTTGATCACTTCCAGATTGTGCTCGATCACCACCACCGTGTTGCCGGTCTCCACCAGCTCGTGCAGCACCTCCAAGAGCTTGGCGACGTCGTGGAAGTGCAGGCCCGGTCGTCGGCTCGTCGAGGATATATAAAGTGCGGCCGGTGGCGCGCTTCGACAGCTCCTTGGCGAGCTTGACGCGCTGGGCTTCGCCGCCCGACAGCGTGGTGGCCTGCTGGCCGACATGGATGTAGTCGAGGCCGACGCGGTGCAACAGCGCCAGCACGTCGCGCACGCGCGGCACCGCCTTGAAGAACTCGAGCGCCTCTTCCACCGTCATGTCGAGCACGTCGGCGATCGACTTGCCCTTGAACAGCACCTCCAGGGTCTCGCGGTTGTAGCGCTTGCCCTTGCAGACGTCGCAGGTGACGTAGACGTCGGGCAGGAAGTGCATCTCGATCTTGATGACGCCGTCGCCCTGGCAGGCCTCGCAGCGGCCGCCCTTGACGTTGAACGAGAAGCGGCCGGGCGCGTAGCCGCGCGCCTTGGCCTCGGGCAGGCCGGCGAACCATTCGCGGATCGGCGTGAAGGCGCCGGTGTAGGTGGCCGGGTTGGAGCGCGGCGTGCGGCCGATCGGCGACTGGTCGATGTCGATGATCTTGTCGATGTGCTGCAGGCCCTCGATGCGGTCGTGCGGCGCGGGCGCCAGCGAGGCGCCGTTGAGCTTGCGCGCCACCGCGGCATAGAGCGTGTCGATCAGAAGCGTCGACTTGCCGCCGCCGGAGACGCCAGTGACGCAGGTGAACAGGCCGAGCGGGATGTCGGCGGTGACGTTCTTCAGGTTATTGCCGCGGGCGTTGACGATCCTGACCATGCGGCGCGGGTCGGGCGCGCGGCGCTCGGGGATCGGCACGCTGAGCTCGCCGGAGAGGTACTTGCCGGTCCACGAATTGGGCGCGGCGATCAGGTCGGCGACCTGGCCTTCGGCGATGATGTGGCCGCCGTGGATGCCGGCGCCGGGACCGATGTCGAGCACGTGATCGGCGGTCTTGATGGCGTCCTCGTCGTGCTCGACGACGATGACGGTGTTGCCGAGGTCGCGCAGGCGCCTGAGCGTTTCCAAGAGGCGGGCGTTGTCGCGCTGGTGCAGGCCGATACTCGGCTCGTCCAGCACATACAGCACGCCGGTGAGGCCCGAGCCGATCTGCGAGGCGAGCCGGATGCGCTGGCTTTCGCCGCCGGACAGCGTGCCGGAGCCGCGCGAGAGCGTCAGATAGTCGAGGCCGACGTCGATCAGGAAGCGCAGGCGCTCGCGGATCTCCTTGAGGATGCGGCCGGCGATCTCGTTCTGCTTGGCGGAGAGCTGCTGCGGCAGGTTGCCGACCCAGTCGCCGGCCTTGCGCACCGACAGTTCGCCGACGTCGGCGATGGTGGCGCCGGCGATCTTGACGCACAGCGCTTCCGGTTTCAGCCGCGCGCCGTGGCAGGCGGAGCAGGGCACGTCGGTGAAGTATTTCGCCAGGTCCTCGCGCGCCCACTCGGATTCGGTTTCCTTGAAGCGGCGCTCCAGGTTGGTGATGACGCCCTCGAACGGTTTCTTGGTCTGATAGCCGCGCAGGCCGTCGTCGTAGACGAACTTGATGTCGTCGTCGCCGGAGCCGTAGAGGATGGCGTTCTGCGTCTTCTTCGCCAAGTCCTTCCACTTGGTGTCGAGGGTGAAGCGGTAGTGCTTGGCGAGCGCGGCAAGCGTCTGCACGTAATAGGGCGACGACGACTTCGCCCACGGCGCGATGGCGCCCTTGCGCAGGGTGGCGTCCTTGTCGGGGATGACCAGCTCGGCGTCGATGTGCTGCTCCAGGCCGAGGCCGCCGCATTCCGGGCAGGCGCCGAACGGGTTGTTGAACGAGAACAGCCGCGGCTCGATTTCGGAAATCGTGAAGCCGGAGACCGGGCAGGCGAACTTCTCCGAAAAGATGAGGCGCTCGTGCGTCGCGTTGCGGCCGCGGTTGGCGGCGGCCCCGGTCGCTTTGGTGTCGGCGAGCTCGATGACGGCGAGGCCGTCGGCGAGTTTCAGGCACTGCTCCAGGGAGTCGGCCAGCCGCGTGCCGATATCGCCTTTCACGACGAGACGGTCGACCACGACGTCGATGTCGTGGGTGAACTTCTTGTCGAGCGGCTTGACGTCCTGGATTTCGAGGAATTCGCCGTCGATCTTGACCCGCTGATAGCCCTTCTTCAGCAGCTCGGCGAGCTCCTTCTTGTACTCACCCTTGCGCCCGCGCACGAGCGGCGCCAGCACGTAGATGCGCGTGCCTTCCGGCAATTCCAGCACGCGGTCGACCATCTGGCTGACGGTCTGGCTCTCAATGGGGAGGCCGGTGGCGGGCGAATAGGGGATGCCGACCCGCGCCCACAGCAGGCGCATGTAGTCGTAGATCTCGGTGACGGTGCCGACGGTGGAACGCGGGTTCTTGGAGGTGGTCTTCTGCTCGATGGAGATGGCCGGCGACAGGCCGTCGATCTGGTCGACGTCCGGCTTCTGCATCATCTCCAGGAACTGGCGCGCGTAAGCCGACAGCGACTCCACGTAGCGGCGCTGGCCCTCGGCATAGATGGTGTCGAAGGCGAGCGACGACTTGCCCGAGCCCGAGAGCCCGGTGAACACGACGAGCTGGTCGCGCGGGATGGTGACGTCGACATCTTTGAGATTGTGCTCGCGCGCGCCACGGATGGTGATGGCGCGGGCGTTGCGGGCGGCTTTGGCGCTCTTGTCGAAAAGGTCGTTCATGAGGTCGGTTCTGGAGCCTGAGGGCGGCAATTCGGGGGCGCGAACGGCGTAGCCGCCGGCCGTGGCGGCCGGACGTCGGAAAGCCCGAGCCGGGAAACAGCCTTCGGAACGTAGTGAGAACGACGCCGCCGCGCCAGTGCGCGGCGCGCACGGCCGCGCGTCAGCTTGGGGAAAACACATCCCGGAATCGGGTGTGGCCTATATGCCGCGGCGGGACAGGCCGTGAGCCCGCACCTTATAACTGTTCTAAATTACTGATTTTATTGACGTTATCGCTTGACCTAGCGCAAATCCGAGCCCAGATGAAGATGCTAGTAATTCCAAATACGAACGGAATGCCCCGTTCGCCGAGGGTGAAAGCCATGACGGTCCTGGTGGAGACGCTGCCTGGGGACACCGCGGCCGCGGTGAAGCCGTCCTGCCTGGGGCAGGCCCGGCGCGGGTTCCGGGGCCACGTTCACACCATCGACGCGGGTCCCCACAGCCACGCGCTGCCGGCGGACGAGCTGGAGCGGCGGCTGATCGAGCTCGGCTTCATCGAGGGGGCGAGCATCGAAATCCTGCACGAGGGCATGTTCGGCCGCGACCCCATCGCGGTGCGGGTGAACCACGCCACGGTCGCCCTGCGCCGGCGCGAGGCCATGGCCATCCTCGTCACCTGAGCGGATCGGATTGACAATCGTGACTGCGATCGCCGAAGGCGGCGAACGGCGCTTCGCCCTGATCGGCGCGCCGAACAGCGGCAAGACAGCCTTGTTCAACGCGCTGACGGGCAACCGGCAGAAGGTCGCCAACTATCCGGGTGTCACCGTCGAGCGCAAGACCGGCGCGCTGCTGACGCCGTCGGGGCGCAAGGTCACGCTGGTCGATCTGCCCGGCACCTATTCGCTGCGCGCCCGCAGCCCGGACGAGGAAGTCACCCGCGACGTCGTGCTCGGCCGCTTCGCCAGCGAGCAGACGCCGGACCTGCTGCTGTGCGTCGCCGACGCCACCAACCTGCGGCTGGCCTTGCGGCTGGTGCTCGAGCTCAAGCGGGTGGGGCGGCCGATGCTGCTCGTGCTCAACATGATCGATATCGCCAACCGGCGCGGCATCGTCATCGATCTCGACAAGCTGTCGGCGGAATTGGGCGTACCGGTGATCACGGCGGCGGCGGTGCGGCGCGGCGGCACCGATGCCCTGACCGCGCGCCTCGACGAGCTGGCCGCCGGCACGCACGCTGCCGACAGCGAGAGCACCTGGAACGCGCCGAGCACGAGCGAACTGCGCGCCGCGCAGCGCGAGGCCGATCGCATTATCGGGCTCGCCGTGCAGATGCCGGCCAAGCCCGATACCCTGACCACGCGACTCGACGCCGTGCTGCTGCATCCGGTGGCGGGCCTCGCCATCCTGTTCGCCATCCTGTTCGTCATGTTCCAGGCGGTGTTCACCTGGGCGCAGCCGCTGATGAACCTGATCTCGGCGGGCTTCGACGGGCTCGCGCTTGCGGTACACACTTGGCTGCCGGCGGGCCTGTTGCAGAGCTTCCTCGCCGACGGCGTGATTTCCGGCGTCGGCAGCGTGCTGGTCTTCCTGCCGCAAATCCTTATCCTGTTCCTGTTCATCCTGCTCTTGGAAGACCTCGGCTACATGGCGCGCGCGGCGTTCCTGATGGATCGCATCATGGGCGGCGCCGGCCTGCACGGCCGTGCCTTCATCCCGCTGCTGTCGAGCTTCGCCTGCGCCATTCCCGGCATCATGGCGACGCGCGTCATCGACAATCCGCGCGACCGGCTGACCACCATCCTGGTGGCGCCGCTGATGACCTGCTCGGCGCGCATCCCGGTCTACACGCTGATCATCTCGGCCTTCATTCCGAACAAGGAGATCTGGGGCTTCGCCAGCCTGCAGGGCGTGGTGATGTTCGCCCTCTACGCCGCCGGCATTGTCAGCGCGCTGGGGGTGTCGTTCCTCGCCAAGTTCTTCTTCTGGCGCGAGGACCCGACGCCGCCGTTCATGCTCGAGTTGCCGGACTACAAGCTGCCACGCGTGCGCAGCGTCGCGCTCGGTCTCTACACGCGCGCCAAGATGTTCCTGGAACGCGCCGGCACCACGATCTTTTCCATGATGGTGGTGATCTGGTTCCTGGCCTCGTTTCCGCGCCCGCCGGCGGGTGCCACGGCGCCGGCGATCCAATATAGCTTCGCCGCCATGCTCGGCCATTGGATCGAGCCGGTGCTGGCGCCGCTCGGCTTCAACTGGCAGATCAGCGTCGCCCTGGTCCCCGGCATGGCGGCGCGCGAGGTGGCGGTGGCGGCGCTCGGTACCGTCTACGCCATCTCCGGCGGCGACAAGGCCTCCGAACAGATCGGCCACGTGCTCGCCAGCCAGTGGAGCCTGGCGACCGCGCTGTCGCTGCTGGTCTGGTACATCTTCGCCCCGCAATGCGCCTCGACGCTGGCCGTGATCAAGCGCGAGACCGGGAGCTGGAAGTGGATGGCCGTGACCTTCGGTTACATGCTGGCGCTGGCCTATATCGCGTCGTTGCTCACCTACAACGTCGCGGCGGCACTCGGCGCGGGGTAGGCGCGCGAGCGTGGTTTACCGCCGCGGGATGTCGCGGCTCCCATTGATTTGCCCACCCGCGCATCGACGACCGGACAAGCGGCTGCAACGGCGTGCGCCTGCAACCGTCGGCGCGCGGCTGGCAATACGAAAAAGCCTTATTTTACAGTGGCACCGTGCAATTTTTCCGAACGATACATTCGGCATAACAAATACGTTGTATTTCATTCTATCAGAACCCAAGATCGGGCCACTAAAATTCGGAATATTCCGCAAGACGTAGAACATAACATCTGCCTCGCCCCGCCCGCAATCATCGAGGGATGTCTGCGAGACGGGCCCGCCAGGGGGCGACCCTGACCGGATCGTGAGGCCTTGGGAGGGAAGAGAAATGCTCGACCGATCCGACAAGATACGTGTGACTCGCCGCCAGTTCGGCCTGATGGCGGGCGCCGCCGGCGTTGCGCTGGGTGCCGGCGGCCTGCCGGAAATCGCCCAAGCGGCGGGACCGGATTCCGCCGCCATCATCGAGGGCAAGCAGAGCGGCCTGATCATCCACAACGCCAAGCTCGGCGTGATGGAAACGCCGATCGCCGAGCTGCGCAAGCACGCGATCACGCCCAAGAACATCCTGTTCAACCGCTTCCACTATCCGCACGAAGGCGACGCCGCATGGTACGCCACCACGGCGGCGCCGTCGGCGGACATGGTGAAGAACTGGACCATCCGCGTCGACGGCCTGGTGCAGCGTCCGCGCACGGTGAAAATCGCCGACCTGCAGAAGATGCCGCAGGAGAAGCGCGTGTCGGTGCTGCAATGCGCCGGCAACGGCCGCGCCTATTACGCCGCCAAGCAGAAGGTCGGCGGCGGCCAGTGGCACAATGGCGGCATGGGCAACGTCGAGTGGGAAGGCGTGCCGCTGCGCCCGTTCCTCGCCGGCCTCAGGATGAACCCGAGCCCGACCGCGCATTGGCTCACGGCGGAAGGCTGGGACCAGCCGGCAACGCCGACCGGCTCCGACTTCGCCAAGAGCTATCATATCGGCGACGACGCGCTCGACCATGCCATCCTGGCGCTGAAGATGAACGGCGAGCCGATTCCGGCTACCAATGGCGGTCCGGTGCGGCTGATCGTTCCCGGCTACTACGGCAACATGAACGTGAAGATGGTCACCATGCTGCTGTACGGGGCAGAGCAGAACCCGAGCGTGTTCCAGTCGGTCGGCTACCGCATGCCGAACTTCCCGGTCGAGCCGGGCAAGTTCGGCGCCAACGACTACACCTGGCAGAACAGCCGGCCGACCTACGGCCATGCCATCAAGAGCGTGATCTTCTCGCCGCTGCCGGAGGATCACCCGGCGTCGGGCAACGTCACCGTCACCGGCGTCGCCTTCAACGACGGCCGCGCCAAGATCACCCAGGTCGAAGTGTCGACCGACGGCGGCAAGACCTGGACCAACGCCACCATCAAGCCGCCGATGAGCCCCTGGGCTTGGCATCACTTCGAGGCCAAGGGCAAGCTCGCCAAGGGCAAGAACACGATCATGTGCCGGGCCACCGACGCGCTCGGTCGCACGCAGCCGATGGACGGGCTCA
>CAWHJV010000008.1:0-47126 GCA_963829755.1 uncultured Pseudomonadota bacterium
AGAAAGTCTTCGCCCCGCTAATCGTTGGAACCTCGGCCTTGAAGTCGCGTTGGAACCTGGTCGGTTCCGCGCGAGACGCGTACAAGGCCAGAGGTTCGGATGAGAGAAAGTTCCGCGCGAGCAGGCTCCGGCACTTTGATCTTGCTCCTGGGCGCGCTGATCGCGCTCGCCGAAGCGGTGTTTGACTACTTCTGGACCGGCAGCGGCATTCACGGCACCACCGGCGTGCTGCTGGTCATCGCGACCAGCGCGCTCATGGTTTTCGCGGCCGGCGCGCTCGCGATCTGGCCCGCCATGCCGCGCTGGCTGCGCGGCATTCTGCTGTTCCTGATCCTGCTCGATATCGCCGGCACCGGCTTTGCCAGCTACATGCTGGAGGCCTGGTGGCTGGTCGGCGCCATGGCGCTGGCACTCGTCGGCTGGATCGTGCACCTCGCGGCCGACCCGGCCCCGCGCCGGGTCCCCGCGCACGCGTGAGCATCATGACGACAATGTGCAGACTTACCTCGCTCGCCGCGTTCGCCGGCTGTTTCATGCTGGCGGGCGGGGCGCTGGCCCAGAACGCCACGACAGCGCCGGGCGCCAATCCGGTAGGTGGCGCGCCCGCGGCCCCGGTGCCGCAGACGACAAGCCCGGCAACCACGCCAAACAAGCAGCCGTCCAATGCGGCGGCCGCGCCGCAGAAGCCTGCGCCGCAGCCGGCGTCACAGACGCCGGTCGTCGGCGCGACCCATTACAGCGGCTGGTACACCTTCAACGGCGACCTGATGGACCAGAAATATTCCAAGGCCGATCAGATCACGCCGCAGAACGTCGGCAAGCTGCAGAAGGCGTGGGACGTGCATACCGGCGACATGTCCGACGGCTCGGGCGGCAAGCCGAAGAGCGACTGGTCGGCGACGCCGCTGTTCGTCAACAACACCGTCTATGTCGCCACGCCGTTCTACCGTATCTTCGCGATCGCGCCCGATACCGGCAAGGTGAAATGGACATTCGATACCCATGCCGTGCTGAAGGCGGAGACCCAGCCGGACCTGAAGACGCGCGGCGTCGCCTATTGGCAGGCCGCCAAGCCGCAGGCCGGCAAGCCGTGCCAGAAGATCGTCTATATCGGCACCATGGGCGCCAAGCTCCATGCAGTCGACGCCGACACCGGTAAGGCCTGCCAGAGCTTCGGCGATCACGGCGTGCTCGACATCAACCAGTGGAACACGACCAACGCCAAGTGGCCGCTGTCGATCCTGCAGCCGCCGACCGTCTACAAGGACACGCTGTTCATCGGTTGGGCCGGCAAGGACTGGGCCGACAGCGAAGCGCCGCCCGGCCGCGTCTTCGCCGTCAATGCGCAGACCGGGAAGTTGAAATGGTCGTTCGATGCACTGCCCAAGCAGCAGCAGAAGATGACGGGCACGTCCAACGTCTGGGCCAGCATGTCGGTCGACCCCAAGAACGGCATTCTCTATCTGCCGATTTCCTCGCCGAGCCCGAACTTCTGGGGCGGCAATCGCAAGGAGAAGCTGCCGCTGGCGACCTCCGTCACGGCGCTCGACGCCGATACCGGCAAGGTGCTGTGGCGCCGGCAGATCGTCCATCACGACATCTGGGACTACGATACCAACGCCGCGCCGACGCTCGTCGACATCCACAAGGACGGCAAGACCATTCCGGCGCTGGTGCAGACCAGCAAGATGGGTTTCATTTTCGTGCTCAACCGGCTGACCGGCGAGCCGGTCTACCCGATCACCGAAACGAAGGTGCCGCGGTCGCACGCCAAGGGCGAAAAGTCGTCGCCGACCCAGCCTTATGTGAAGACGCCCGAACCGACCGTGCCCGACCGCTTCCCCGGCATATCCACGCTGGCCGACTGGGCGAGCGGCGGTGAATGCAGCGACACCTTCAAGAAGCTGCGCTATGACGGGCGCTATACGCCGCCCAGCGTCAAGGGCAGCCTGGTCTATCCGTCGACGGCGGGCGGCATCGAATGGGGCGGCGGCGCGGTCGATCCGACGACCGACACCTATGTGGTGAACAGCTCGGCGGTCGCGCAGGTCTACCGGCTGATCCCGCGCAAGAAGTACGACGAGATCACCAAGAACGGCACGCCGAGCGGCTACTACGCGCAGAAGGGCGCACCCTACGGCTTCTATCTGCACAACTTCGTCAACAAGTGGGGCATGCCGTGCTGGAAGCCACCTTACGGCACGATCTCCGCCTATAATCTGGACACCGGAAAGCTGCTCTGGCGCAAGCCGTTCGGCGAGGTGCAGAAGTGGGGCTTCTACATGCCGAAGTCCTGGGGCTCGGTGACGATCGGCGGGCCGCTGATCACCAAGTCGGGGCTGATCTTCATTGGCGGGTCGATGGACGCGCGCGTGCGCGCGATCGATCTGAAATCCGGCAAGGTGCTGTGGCGCTCGCTGGTGATGGCGCCGGCCGTCGCCAATCCGGCGACCTACATGTACAAGGGCCGGCAATACGTGGTGTTCGTCGCCGGCGGCAACGCCATCCTCAAGCCGCAGGTCGGCGACCAGGTCGTCGCCTACGCGTTGCCGAAGAAGGGCGAATAGCTCACGCCCGCACGCGCCGTGCCGCCAGCACCTGGTCCGCGGCGGCAATACCGGTGGCCAGCGCGCCGTGTGCGGTGGAGAAGTCGCGCGGCGAGCAGGCTTCGCCGGCGAAGAACAGCCGCTCGTCGACCGGCGCCGCCAGCGTCTCCCGGCAGCCAGCCCTGCCCGGCAGCGCGAACGAATAGGCGCCGCGCGCCAGCGGATCGGCGCCCCAGCGGTGAATGGCGATGGGCTTGACGCGCTTGGCGAAGTCGCCGCCCAGGCGGGCTTTGAGCTCGCCGAGCGCGAAGTCGGCGAAGGCCGCGTCGCCGTCGGCTTCCAGCGCGGCCGCCTGCCGGCCGCCGAAATAGACCTCGATCATCGGCCGGCCGAACGGCCGGAACTGGTAGACGCCGGTGCCGGTACGGTCGGTGTGACCGAATAGGATGCTGTCCGCGGCGAATTCCTCCGGCCGGTCGAGCGACAGGAAGAGTTTGTCGGCGTGGCCCAGCGGCAGGCCGCACGCCGCTTCGGTCTTCGCCGGCAGCGCCGGGAAAAAGCGCACGGCTTCCGCCGCGAGCAGCGCCGTCGGCAGCGTGACGACGACGTGCGCGGCGGTGATCGTGCCCCTGGCGGTTTCGATCCTGATCCGCGCGCCGCTGTGGTCGATGGCCTGCACCGGATTGCCGAGCGCCGTCGGCAAGCCGGCGCCTCGCGCGGCGATGGTGCGGCCGTAGCCCTCGACCACCCGCCAGTTCACGTCGTTGCCGGCATAGTTGGCGAGGTCCGTGAGCGACAGCCGCTCCAGCTCGGCGCCGCTGATATAGGTGTTGAGCGCGTTGATCAGCGCGTTCCAACGCCCGCCGGGCGGCAGGATCGCCGCCGCAGCGCGGTCGGCCCGGCCGTCCGCGTCTTCGACCTGGGCAAAGAAACGGCCGAGGGCGGCGTTGAAGTCGTCCTGCTCCTCGGGCGGGAAGCCGTAGGGCAGGGCGGGTTTCGACCAGGGCGCCGGCGAGGTGTCGATGGTGCTGCCTTGCGCCTGCGCGAAGGCGACGAAAGGGTTGCGGTCGGCCGAATGCAGCCAGCCGCAACCGAGGTCGACCGCGTAGCCCGGCGCGATGGCGGTGGTCCAGCCGCGGCCGCCGAGCCGGTCGCGCGCCTCCACGATCAGGCAGGAAAGGCCGGCGTCGTGTAGCCGCCGCCCGGCGCCCACGCCAGCGGCGCCGCCGCCGATGATGACGACGTCATAGTCACCGATTGTCATGGGCGAGCATGTGCCCGTCCCCTGCCGTCATCGCAAGGGCGGGGTCGGCCTATCCCGGCTGAAACCCGTTTTCGTCGTCGCGCACGGCCTCGACTTCCATGCACTGGGCGTGATGGCTCCAGTGCTCCACGTGCTCGAGCTTGGCGAATTGCTCCTGCGCCTGGCGGCAGGCATCTTCCGGGGTGTCGGCCTGCGGAACGCGCACGATCCGCTGCACGGCGCTGACGGGATGGCCGTCAGAGCTCAGCAGCGTATTGATGAACTTGACGCGATACGCAGGCAAGCGGCGCCTCCCATCGGCGTCAGCCAGGGCCTCGGCGCCGGGCGGTTCCGACCGCCCGGCGTGCCGCGTCTCCTCAGGGGAACGCGGAGCCGGCCCTGCAACCAACCTTCCGGAAGATCATGGCAGCAGGACAGAAGCCGGTAAAGGCCGCCTGCAGCATGTTCAGGCCGACGAAGGCTGTAAACAGCAGCCACCAGGGGCTCACCCACACCGCCAGCGCGACGCTCAGCAGGATCATCACGCCCGCGAAGGCCATCACGGCACGATCGACGTTCATTTCACTCTCCATCTTCTAAGTGTTGTGCGGCGTGTTGGGTTCTGTTGGCGCCCGTCACGCCGCCTGCGCCAAATGGCCGCGCGTCCAGCTCACGATCTGACCCTCGGTCATGACGCCAGCATTGCGGGCGACCAGTTTCCCGCCGCGGAACAAGAGCAGCGCCGGAATGCCGGCTACGCCGTAGTCGGCGGCAACGCGCGGCTGCTCGTCGGCGTTGACCTTGACCAGCCGCACGTCCGGCTCGAGTTCGGCCGCCGCCGCCTCGAACATCGGCGTCATCATGCGGCAGGGCCCGCACCACGGCGCCCACACGTCCACCAGCACCGCGATGTCGTTGCGGTCGCGGTGTTTGGTGAAGGCCGCGGCGTCGACCGCGGCCGGGTGGCCGTCGAACAGCGGCGCATGGCATGAGCCGCATTTCGCCGCCGTCGCCGGCTTGCCGGCGGGCAGCCGGTTGGTGGCGGCGCAGTGCGGGCAAACGACGTGCGTATCCGACATCATGCCGGCTCCTTGGTGGTGTCCTTGATCTTGTGCAGGTTGAGCTTTTCCATGAGGAATTTCTCGTAAAACGGCTCGCTCTCGCCCTTGCGGATTTTGCGCATGAAGTATTTCTCGAAGCCGACCTTGGCGTAGTGCACCCACTGGCCCTTGGACGCCCAGTTGACGTTGCGCGGCGGGATCTGCGGCTGCGCCACGAAGGCGACGCCGCTGTCGCCGAAGTCGGCGAGGCACACCGCGTTCCAGGTCGCCTCCGCGTGCGGCTCCTTGCCGCGCAGCAGGGCGCCGATGTTGAGCGCCGTGGCGGTGACCATGGACTCGATCATGAACCCGGTCTTCGGTACGCCGGTCGGCACCGGCGTGGCGCTCACCGGCGGAATGGCGACGCACACGCCAATGCTGAAGATATTGGGGAAGCCCGGATTGCGCTGGTGCTTGTCGACCAGGATGAAGCCGCGCGGATTGGTCAGCTTCTCGATGCCGCGCACCGCGGCGACGCCGCGGAATGCCGGCAGCATCATCGAGTAGGCAAACGGCAACTCGTGGGTCTTCTTGACCTCGCCGTCCTCATTCAGCTCCTCGGCGATCATCTTGCCGGCTTCGACCTTCTTCACCCGCGCGTTGGTGATCCACTTGATGTGGTGTTCGCGCATCTCGCTTTCGAGCAGGCCCTTGGTGTCGCCGACGCCATCGAGCCCGAGATGGCCGATATAGGGCTCGGAGGTGACGAAGGTCATCGGCACCTTGTCGCGGATCTTGCGACGGCGCAGTTCGGTGTCGAGGATGAAGGCGAACTCGTAGGCCGGTCCGAAGCAGGACGCGCCCTGCACGGCGCCGACGATGAGCGGCCCCGGGTTCTTGGCGAATTGTTCGAACGCGTCCTTGGCGGTGACGGCGTGGTCGACGTGGCAGATCGACTGGGTGTTGCCCGTCGGTCCGAGGCCCTCGATCTCGTCGAAGGCGAGCTCCGGGCCGGTGGCGATCACCAGGTAGTCGTAGTCGACTTCGGTGCCGTCCTCGAGCTCGATGCGGTTCTCCGCCGGGTGCACCCGCTTGGCGCCCTGCGGCATATAGCGGATGCCCTTGCTCTTCATGACCGCGTCGAGATCGATCTCGATGTCCTCGCGGTCACGCCAGCCCACCGCCACCCACGGATTTGACGGCACGAAATGGTAGCGCGGCCCCTGACCGATGACGGTGAGGTGGTCCCCCTTGCGCAATTGCGGGATCAGCTCGTAGGCCATGATCGTGCCGCTCAGGCCGGCTCCCAGCACAACAACCTCTGCCATGACGCTTCTCCTAATGTCATTCGGCACGGGTTGTCGTCGCCCCCGCGACCGTGGCGTAGATATATTCAAATTTTGGAAAGTGTAGCCCGGTCGCGCGGAAAACGTATTGAGCGAGATCAAGCTCAAAGGGAATTCGCGCGGCCGGGCAACCGGCCGCCGTGGGGCGCGCCCGCCCCCCGCCGAACGCATTCATGCGGCTTGGTTTTTGCCGCCGGCCCCGGTTAAGTAGCGGAGAATGTGCCGGGCGCGGCGCCACCCGACATGCGCGCGCCGTACCGCCCCGCCGGCCGGGAACGCGACGCGGCGGCGATGACAGCAGGAGGATGGATCGAATGCCCAAACCGTACCCCGTCACCCACACCGACGCCGAATGGCGGCAAATCCTCAGCCCCGAGCAATACGCCATCATGCGCGAGCACGGCACCGAGATGCCGGGAAGCTGCGCGCTCAATTTCGAGAAGCGCGCCGGCACCTTCGTGTGCGCGGCCTGCGACCAGCCGCTGTTCGTCTCGCGCAAGAAGTTCGAGAGCGGCACCGGCTGGCCGAGCTTCAACGATCCCGAACCGGGCGCGGTCGAGACGGACGACGATACGAGCCACGGCATGGTGCGCACGGAGGTGCATTGCAGCCGCTGCGGCAGCCACCTCGGCCATGTCTTTCCCGACGGGCCGCCGCCCACGGGCCTGCGCTACTGCATCAACGGCGTGGCGATGAATTTCATCCCGGAGTGAGGTGGCGTTGATCTGGCTGGCCGCCGAATTTCATTCTCAAGTCATTCGGGGGCGCGCAGAAGGCGCGAACCCGGAATCCAGCCGCATTGAATTTGCTGGATTCCGGATCGCCGCTGCGCGGCGTCCGGAATGACCGGAAAAATAGTCTCGGCAGCCGGCTAACCTTCCCCGATCTCGCGCAAAATCTCCGCAGTGTGCTCGCCCAGCAGCGGCGCGGGGTTTTCCGAGGCCGCCTTCCAGCCGTCGATGACGATCGGCGTGCGCACGCCGGGAATGGTGCCGCCCTTGGCCGCCGCGCTGGGGAGTTCGAGCTTCATGCCGCGGTGGATGACCTGCGGGTCGTTGAACACTTGTTCGAGATCGTTGATGGGGCCGGCCGGCACGCCCTGCCGCTCCAACTGCGTCAAGAGGTCGTCGCGCTTCATCAGCCTGGTCCTGGCGGTGAGCTTGGCGACCAGCTCGTCGCGCTGCTGCAGGCGCAGGGAATTGTTCTTGTAGCGCTCGTCCTCGCCGAGCTCCGGCGCGCCGATCACCTTGCAGAACTTGACGTACTGCGCGTCGTTGCCGGTGGCGACGATGGCGTAGCCGTCGGCGACCTCGAACACCTGATAGGGGACGATGTTGGCATGCACGTTGCCCATGCGCTTCGGCACCTTGCCGGAGACCAGATAGTTCAGCGCCTGGTTCGACAGCACGCCCACGGTGGAGTCGACCAGCGCGGTGTCGACATAGGCGCCCTTGCCGGTTTTCTCGCGCGCGTGCAGCGCGGACAGGATACCGACCACCGAATAGACTCCGGTGAAGATGTCCGACATCGGCACGCCGATGCGCGTCGGCTCGCCGTCCGGCTCGCCGGTCAGGTCCATGATGCCGCCCATGCCCTGCGCCATCAGGTCGTAGCCCGCGCGCTTGGCGTAGGGCCCGTCTTGGCCGAACCCGGTCACCGAGCAGTAGATCAGCCGCGGGCAGTCGGGCGCCAGGCTCTTGTAGTCGAGCCCGAACTTGGCGAGCCCGCCGACCTTGAAGTTCTCGATCAGCACGTCGGAACGCGCCGCCAGCTTGCGCACGATGCGCTTGCCCTCGTCGCTGTCGAAATCGACCTCGATCGAGCGTTTGCCGCGGTTGGCGCCGTGGAAATAGGCGGCGCCGATGTGCTGGCCCTCCTTGCCCTCGACGAAAGGCGGGCCCCAGCCGCGGGTGTCGTCGCCGGCGCCCTTGCGCTCGACCTTGATCACGTCGGCGCCGAGATCGGCCAGCATCTGCCCCGCCCAGGGTCCGGCCAGGATGCGGGCCAGCTCAAGAACCCGGACACCCGCAAGCGGCTTCGACATGGGTGAAAGCTCCTCAACTTTGTGAACGTATAATGACGGCGGCGGTTATAAATGCATCGTCCGGCGCTGGCCAGAGCGCGCCGGGAAGGGGTGGAGTTGGGCGCGAGGGGCCGACGGTGACATTTTCTTCATTCTGAAGGCGGCGGCGAATGGTGTATATTCCCGCAAAATCGCCACATCGCGGCACGAACATTGCCAGACTTTGCGAAGATCGGACGGTCGCCGGGCCGCCTGCGACGAGTACGGAGCACCACATGAACGCGTCGTTTTTCGGCGAGATGTTGCAGTCGATTTCGGAGCGCGGCCGCGCCTTCATCGACCGCGCGCGCGAGCGGCGGGGCTCCGACGCGACCCGCTCCGAGAGCCTGGTCGAGCTC
Organism: uncultured Pseudomonadota bacterium; assembly: GCA_963829755.1. GTDB lineage: Bacteria > Pseudomonadota > Alphaproteobacteria > Rhizobiales > Xanthobacteraceae > Pseudolabrys. Next base: position 8,597 of record CAWHJV010000008.1, read on the forward strand.
TGCGACCACCTGCTGTCGGGCCGGGGCGAGGCCTCCGGCGTGGCGCTGGCGCGCGACATCCTGACCCGCTACGCCGAGCTCACCACCGGCCCGCGCATCGCCTTCTTCGAGGCGCTGGCGGTGCGCTTCGGGCCCGACAAGGCGCGCCTGGACAAGGCCATCGCCGCCTGGCGCGATAATCCGACCGACGAGACCGCGGCCGAGGTGCATGCGGCCTCCGAGCCGCGCCGGCAGGAGCTGTTCCGCCGGCTCAATCTCGCGCCCGGCGGCACCGTGGCGCTGGTGCGCATGCGCGAGCAGCTGCTCGACGTGCTCGCCCACCGCAAGGACGACCTCGGCCCCGTCAACGACGACTTCGTGCATCTGTTCTCGTCGTGGTTCAACCGTGGCTTCCTGGTGCTGCGGCGCATCGACTGGTCGACGCCGGCGAACATCCTGGAGAAGATCATCCGCTACGAGGCCGTGCACCAGATCCACGGCTGGGACGACCTGCGCCGGCGCATCGATCCGCGCGACCGGCGCTGCTTCGCCTTCTTCCATCCGGCGCTCATCGACGATCCGCTGATCTTCGTCGAGGTGGCGCTCACCCGCGACATCGCGGGCGCCATCGCGCCGATCCTGGCGAGCGAGCGCGACGTGGTCGAGGTCGAGAAGGCGCGCACGGCGGTGTTCTATTCGATCTCGAACTGCCAGCGCGGGTTGGCCGGCGTGTCGTTCGGCAACTTCCTCATCAAGCAGGTGGTCGAGGACATCTGCCGCGAGCTGCCGCGGCTCTCGACCTTCGTGACGCTGTCGCCGGTGCCGGGCTTCGCCAAATGGCTGAAGCGCGAGCGGGAGAACGAAAGCTCGGCGGCCCTGAGCGAAGCCGACAAGGCGGCGCTCACCGCGCTCGACGAGGACGGCTGGTGGATCGACACGGAAGCGGCCGACAAGCTGAAGGACGTGGTCATGCGCGCGGCCGCCTGGTATTTCCTGCGCGCGCGGTCCGCGCGCGGCCTGCCGGTCGATCCGGTGGCGCGCTTCCATCTCGGCAACGGCGCGCGGCTCGAACGCATCAACTGGCTGGGCGACATCTCGGAAAAGGGCATCGCGCAAGCCTGCGGCCTGATGGTCAATTACCTCTACGACCTCGACGACATCGAGAAGAACCACGAGGCCTTCGCCGAAAACCGCACCGTGGTCGCCTCGGGCACCGTGCAGCGCTACCTGCGCCCCGCGCTCGAGCTGGTGCCCGCGGCGCAGTAGGAAAGGCCGCGCGGCACGCGCGCCGCGCGCGCTTTCCCTCTCCCCGCTGCGCGGGGCGAGGGAAAGTGACCGCCTCACACCTTCCCGTAGACCGGCACCACCGCCCCGCGCGTCACGCGGTTGTCGGGCGAGGCGAGGAACAGGATAGTTGCCGCGACCTCGTCCACCTTCGGCCAGGCGTCGTGGTCGGCCCGCGGCATGGCGGAACGGTTGGCGGGCGTATCCATGATCGACGGCGCCACCGCGTTGACCAGGATATTGTCGCGCGCGACTTCCTCCGCCAACGCCACGGTGAGCGCGGCGACGCCGGCCTTCGTCGCCGCATAGGCCGCCATGCCGGCGCCTTGGCGCCATTCCAGCGCCGGCCGCGCCGCCACGTTGACGATGCGCCCACCAACTCCGCCACCTTGACCGCCCGAGCGCATGGCGGTTACCGCCGCCTGGCAGCACAGGAAGCTGGTGAGCAGATTGCGCTCGAACTGGTCGACCAGCGTCGCCTTGCTGGTGTCGGCGATGGGGGCTGCCGCGAAACCGCCGGCGAGATGGATCGACGCCCAGGGCGCAAGGCCGTCGCGAAGACCGTCATAGAGCTTGGCGACAGCCGGTTCGTCGGCGAGGTCGTGCACCGCCACCAGCCTGACGCGCTCGTGCTCGCTGTGGGGGAAGCGCTGCGCCTCGCTCAGATGCACGAACGACACGGTGCAGCGCGCGCCGGCTGCCAGCAGCGCGCCCACCACCGCGCTGCCGAGCGCGCCGGTGCCGCCGGTGATGACGACGTTGCGCCCGTCGAAGTCCATAGACTTACCCTCGTCCGCGTTTGGCCCGCTGCGGCAGCACCTGAAATTCGATCCAGTTCGCCAGCTCGCTCACCCTCAGCGCCTTGTCGAGCACATTATGGCTGATGCCGTAGCGCCAGGACAGCCGCTTGCAACCGGGATCGCGGTCGAGTGCGTCGAGGTCGTCGGCGAAACGGCCAAGATCGGCGTCGTCGGCGAAAAAGCCTTCCTCGACCAGCTGGTGGCCGGTGCGCCGCACGATCGTTGCGAGCTCGCGCAGCGGATATTCGGGATGATACTGCACCGCCCAGGCGGTCGAGCCATTGGTGCGGATTTCGACCGCCTGCACCGCCGACACGGCGTTGGTGGCGAGTACGGTCGCGCCGGGCGGCACCGTCTCGACCTCGTCGAGGTGAAAGGTCGGCGCGTTGAACACCTCCACCTTGCCCGCATACATCGGGTGCCGGCGGCCCTCGCCGGTCAGCCTTATGCTGCGGCCGAAGCCGATTTCGTGGCCGTTCGGGTTGCGCCGCACCTGGCCGCCGGCGGCGACGGTGAGCACCTGCAGGCCCCAACAGGAGCCGAACAACGGCGTGCCGGTGGTCAATGCCGCGCGCACCAGGTCGATCTGCCGGGTGACCGCCGGCTCGCTCGAATAGATGTGCAGCGCCGAGCCGGTGATGGCGATGCCGTCGTAGCCTTCCAGCGCCGCCCCCGCCGGCAGTGCCGCCGCCGGCTCGGCGGGATAGCAGATGTCCACCGCCGCCGCCGGCAGCAACTCGCGCAGCAGGCCGGCATAGCCCTGGCTTGCCGGCACGCCGCCGAAAGCGACGTGTTCGGCGATCGTTTCGGGGGGATTGCCTTCGATGACGAGCAGGTGGGGCGTGGTCATGGATATTGAGTGTTGCGGGCCGCCATGGGTGAGGTGGCAGGCCATAGCACAGGATCGTCTGGCGCGCGCAGCCTCGGCCAAATTGCGCAGGCTCGCAACGCTTTTTCAGGGTTTGTCTGCTTGAGTGCGCCAGCCTAGTGCCCCGCTTCCGAAGTTCGTGAAACACGGCAGCACCCTCTGACGCGAACTTCGGAAGCAAAGGGGCACTAGCATGTATATGATTCTAGTGCCGCTTTCGATTTGAAGTTTCTGAATGAGACTGCGGCAGGTGGTGCAGAAACTTCAAATCGGCGGCACTAGCCGCTCATGCGGCGGCGGATTGCAGGCGAAACAGCGGACATGGCCGACTACGACCTCGCCATCATCGGCGGCGGCATCAACGGAACCGGGCTGGCCCGCGACGCGGCCGGCCGCGGCGTGCGCGTGCTGCTGATCGAGATGAACGACCTGGGCAGCGGCACCTCCTCGGCCTCGTCCAAGATGATCCACGGCGGCCTGCGCTATCTCGAGCACGGCGCCTTGCGCCTGGTGCGCGAGGCGCTCGCCGAGCGCGAGGTGCTGCTGCGTGCGGCGCCGCACGTCATCCGGCCGGCGCGCTTCCTTTTGCCGGTAATGCCCGGCCGGCGCTCGCCGGTGCTCCTGCGGCTCGGCCTCACGCTTTACGACCTGCTCGGCGCGCGCAAGCGCCTGCCGAGAAGCCGCAACGTCGACCTCACCCACCACCGGCTCGCCGCGCCGCTCAAGCGGTTCTATCGCGTCGGCTTCGAATATTCCGATTGCCTGGTCGACGACGCGCGTCTGGTCGTGCTCAACGCCCTCGATGCCGCCGAGCGCGGCGCCGTCGTGCGCCCGCGCACCCGCTGCGTGCGCGCCGAACGCCGGGCCGACTGGGAGCTGGTGCTGCACAGCCACGGCCGCCGCGAGGTCGCCACAGCCCGCGTGCTGGTCAACGCCGCCGGCCCCTGGATCGGCGAGGTGGCCGAGACCGTGATCCGCCGTCCGCTGTCGGCGCCGGTGCGTCTCGTCAAGGGCAGCCACATCGTCGTGCCGCGGCGCTGGGAGCACGACGACGGCTATCTGCTGCCGGCGGCGGACGGGCGCGTCGTCTTCGTGCTGCCGTTCGGCGACGACTTCACCCTGATCGGCACCACCGACGAGGACTTCGTCGGCGACGTCAACACGCCGGCGCCGAGCGCCGCCGAGGTCCTCTATCTGTGCGACGCGGTGAACGAGTATTTCCGCGACAAGATCTCGCCCGACGAGCCGGTGTGGTCGTTTGCCGGTGTGCGCGCGCTCTACGACGACGGCGCCGGCAAGGCGGAAGACATCACCCGCGACTACGTGCTCACCCTCGACGCGCCGTTCCGCGAGGCGCCGCTGCTGACGGTCTACGGCGGCAAGATCACCACCCACCGCAAGCTCGCCGAAGCGGCGATGGCGCGCGTCGGCCGTTACTTCGAGGCGCGCCCGCGCTGGACCGCCGACGCGCAATTGCCGGGCGGCGAATTTCCGCCCGAGGATTTCGGCCAGGTCGTGGCCTCGGCGATCGATCGCTGGCCGTTCCTGTCCGCGGCGCATGCCAAGCGGATGGTGCGCGCCTACGGCCGCCGCATCGAGCGCATCCTCGGCGAGGCGCAGACCCTGGACGACCTCGGCGAGCGCTTCACCGGCGATCTCACGGCGGCGGAAGTGCGCTATCTCGCCGAGAGCGAATGGGCCGAGACCGCCGAGGACGTGCTGTGGCGGCGCAGCAAGCTCGGCCTCAAGGCGAGCGAGGATGACGTCGCGGCGATCGAGCGGTTTCTGGCGACACTCGCCGGCGCGCCGGGCGCTTGAAGCCCCCTCTAAATGCGGCTTTATGAGGTTGTTGCCGGCCGGAATTGCGAGCGCCGGTTCGTGGCCCGCATGGAAACGTTAACCGCGGCGCGCGAAGTGACCGGCCCGCCCGCCGCCAGCCGCGACGTGTTAACGCCGCGGTGACTCTGAGCCCCGCAGAGTCAGGCCCTGACGAGGGTCACGAGCCACGCATGGGCGTCCATCCGAAACAGGTCGATCTGCTGATCCGGCATCTCACGGTGCTGGTGGTCGACGACAACCAGTTCATGCGCAAGCTGGTGCGTGGCCTGCTGCTCAACATCGGCGTCAGCCAGGTGCTGGAGGCCGGCGACGGCCTCGAGGCGCTGGAGGAGATCCGCAGCTCCCGCCCCGACATCGTGATCCTGGACTGGGAAATGCCGCTGTTGAACGGGCCGGAGCTCGTGCGCATCGTGCGTTCGCCCGGCGCCTTTCCGTCGCCGGACATCCCCATCATCATGCTCACCGCCTTCGGCGAGCGCAGGCGTATCGTCGAGTCGGTGCAGATCGGCGTGAACGAGTTTCTCTGCAAGCCGGTTTCGGCCAGGGCGCTCTACGACCGTATCGTCTCGATCCTGCTGAAGCCGCGCGCCACGGTCCAACTCGGCGAATACTACGGCCCCGAGCCGCGCCGCCCGGTCTCCGAGATGGAAGCCGCGCCCGAACTCGCCCAGGACGCGCCGCTGGCCGGCGGCGTGCTGTGGGACACCTTCCCCGCCGCCAAATAAGCTCCCCAAGCAAGCTCCCCAAGCGAGCTCCTCAAGCAAGCCGCTATTCGCTGCGGCTCGGCCCCGGCGGGCGCAGCAGGTACACCAGGAACCAGATCGGCACGATCACCATGGCGCCGAGCGCCACGTTCGGCCACACCCAGGCGAGGCCCTGGCGCGCGAGATCTTCCAGGCGCGCGCCGGACAAGCCGGTGGCGGCGATCACCTGTTGGGGCGTGATGCCGAAATGGGCCATGATCGTGCCCACCACCAGCGAGGCGAGGGCGATCTTGACCAGGGTCCGCAGGGCGCCGTGCAGCATGCGCGCTTCCGTTCCCGCGCATGATCCCGAAAAGTGGGAACCGGTTTTCGGTGAAGATCATGCGCAATCGAAAATGTCAGGGGTCGCATACACTCAACCGAGCCGCTTCTCCGACCGGGTGATTCGGCAACGCGGCAATCATAGAGAAATGCGCGGCTTTCGGCACGCGCGGCCGGTGGGGCTAGACCTTTGTCTTGTCGCGTCCGGACGGCGAACCGGTCCCCACTTCGCCTGGAAACGCTCTATTTTCCGCCGGTCAGCCGCTCGATCACCGAGCGCACGGTGTCGCCGACGTGCTCGCGGTCGTGTACGGCGTTGAGCAGCGGGGCGGCGGCGCCCGAGCGGCGCAACAGCGCCTCGGCGTTCGGCCGCATGATAGGGTCGTCCCACGAGCCCCGCACCACGAAGGGCAGGGCGAAGGGCTGGGCGGCGGACTTGTTGCCGCCGTCGCTCGCCGCCAGCGTGGCGGTGCCGGTCAGGTCGAGGTCGCGCGCGGGGATCGAGGCGGAGCCGGCGAGCGCCACCGTCACCGCGGGGCCGGCGAGCTTGATGTCCTGCACGTCGGCCTTGCCGTTGGTGATCTTCAGCGCCACCTCCAGTCGGTTGAACGGCGTCGAGCCGCTGCGAAAATCGCCGACGCCGGAGAGCGGCCGCCGCTTCAGCCGGCGTAGCAATTCCTCGACGTTGAGGCCGACCAGCGCGCCCTTCTCGCCGGTGAGCTTGGCGGAGCCGTTCATGCTGCGGGTGACGGCCAGCACGCTTTCGCCCTTGCCGTCGACGGCAAGCGACAGGTTGCCCTTGCCCTCCAGCTTTCGCAGGCCGAACAACTGCTCGAGGCAGGGCTGCAGGTCGACGCCGGTGAACTGCAACTGCGATTTCAGGTCGACGCCGGAATCGAAATTGGCCAGCGCGATCGAGCCCTTGATCACGCCGCCATAGGCCTGCGCCTCGCCGACGGTGATCACCAACTTGCCGTCGCGCAGATTGGCGCCGATGGCGGTGCGCCCGAGCTTGGCGTCGCCGGCGATCACCTTGGCCGCCGACAGCCGCAGGTCGAGGTTCATGCCCGACAGGCCTGCCAGGCTGATGCGGGTGTCGTTCCATTCGCGCTGATTGGTGGCGAGCAGCCGCGCCGTGGAGATGTAGGGCGTGAGGTCGAGCGTGTCGGCGGCGAGCGTGCCCTGCACGGTGCCGTGGCCCATGGAGTCGAAGGTCAGCACACCCTGGGCGGTGTTGCCGTCGAGATCGACGTTGACGTTGGTCAGTCCGACGGTGCCGCCGGTGACGTCGGCCTTGGCCTTGATGGCGAAGCGCTTGAAGCCGCCGCCGGGCAGCGGGGTCTGTCCGATCCAGATCATGGCGTCGCGCAACGACTGGGTGTCGGCGGCGAGCGTGCCCTTGATCTTCAGCGTTGGTTGCGTGCTCATGGTGCCTTCGAAGGCGCCCTTGAGCGAATTGCCGGCCAGCCGCAGCTTGACGCCGGTCTTGTTGCCGGCGAGCGCGGCGGCGAAATCGCCGAGCGTGAGCGAGGCATCGACCGGTTCGTCATGCCAGATGAAGCGGCCGGTGGCGCCGAAGCTGGTCGAGATCGAGGGCCAGGCCAGCGACACCCGGACGTCGTCGAGCGTCTCCGCAATCTTGCGCCTGGGGTCGCGCACCACCACGGTGCCGCTGTCGATGCGCATCTCGGAGAACGCCGTGGCGGGACGCTGCGCGTTCGGCTTCTGGCTCGCCGCCAGCGCGTGGATCAGCCCGGACCAGTTGGAGTGGCCGTCGGGGCCGACGTCGACCATGATCGTCGGGCGGTCGAGCGTCACGTCGGCGATCTCGATGCGGCCGATCAGCAGCGGGAAGAAGCGCAGGTGCGCGGTCAGGTGCTCGGCGGTGAGCGCGGGCTTGTCGGTCGGGCCGAGCGTCACGTCGGCGAAGGTCACGAGGCCCGAGGGAAACAGCGACACGCTGACACGCCCGCGTAGGGTCGGGTTCAGGCCGGTGACGGCGCGGATCTCGTTCAGCACCTGCCGGCGCACCGTGTCGGCCGAGATCAGCGCCTTGGCGGTGAGCAGCACGGCGGCGGCCACCGCGACGAGCGCGAGCAGCACGAAACCCACGCGTTTAAGGCCGGCGGCGGCGGTCAAGGGGAAATCCGTCGTTTTCGGGTTCGATTACCGAGGAATTATATCATCGGCTCGGGTTGCGCCAACCATGGTGGCCCTCTGTGACGCTTTCATGGCCACCGATTACCGCCGTTCGCGCCGTGCAACTCATGGTATGGCACGATGACGCGAAGCGGATCGGCGATCCTCCCCTCGCGCGGCGCTGGGGACGGCGAAGGCCTCGAAAGCGGATGGCGTCTACTGCGCCAGCACCCGGGTCGCCGGGAAGGCGACCTCCACCAGGGTGCCGTCGTCGACGCGGCTGGAGATGGTGAAGCGCGCGTGGTTGGCTTCCGCCAGCGCCTTGGTGATCGGCAGCGCCAGCCCGGTGCCGCTGGCGCCCCAGCGCGCCGTGGTGGCGAGCTGGCGGAACGGTTCGAGCGCGTTCTGCAACTCCTTCTCGCTCATGCCGGTGCCGGTGTCGCGGACACGCAGGACGACCTCGCTGGTGTCGGTCAGCGCGGTGGAGACGATGACCTGGCCGCCGGCGCCGGTGAACTTGATCGAGTTCGACAGCACGTTGAGCGCGATCTGGCGCACCGAGCGCGCGTCCGCCACCACCGCCGGGATGGTCGGCGGCAGCGAGGTGCGGATGATGACGCGCGCGCTGTTGGCCTCCGGCTGCATGACCGCGACGCATTCCTGCACCAGCTCGTTGAGGTTGACGCTGACGAAGGAGAGCTCGAGCTTGCCGGCCTCGATCTTGGAGAGGTCCAAGAGGTCGTTGAGCAGCGCCACCAGATGGCTGCCCGAGGTGTGGATGTCCTTCAGGTATTGCTTGTAGCGCTCGTTGCCGAGCGCGCCGAAACGCTCGTCGATCATCACCTCCGAAAAGCCGATGATGGCGTTGAGCGGGCTGCGGATCTCGTGGCTGATCTTGGCCAGGAACTCGGACTTGGCGGCCGAATCCTTTTCCGCCTGGCGGCGCGCGGCGATCAGCTCCTCCTCGCTGCGCTTCCAGGCGGTGACGTCGCGCATCACCGCGCACAGCTTCTCGCCGTCCTCGACGCGGCCGATGGTGACGTAGAGCGGCACCAGTCCACCCTGGCACACGCGGCCGATGGCCTCGCGCCCGGCTTCCAGGCCGCGGCCACGCGCCACGCGGTCGAGATAGTCGGTGATGCCGCGCCGGCTCTCGGTGGCGAACAGGTCGCCGAGCGAAAGCTCGGCGAGTTCGGCCGCCTCGTAGCCGAACAGCGCCTGCGCGCTGCGGTTGCCGGACAGCACGCGGCCGGCGCGGTCGAGCACCAGCACGCCGTCGGTGGCGGTGTCGAGGATCGCCCTGATCTCGCGGTTTTCGGCCTCGAGCCGCCGCAGCGCGGCGTCGCCGGCGCGCGCCTGCGCCTCGTCGGTGACCGGCTGGGTGTTGATCATCAGGACCAGGGCGTTGTCGCCGTTCCAGGCGACGCTGAACAGGCGGCCCTGCACCGCGCGCTGGTTGCCGTTGATGGTGGTGATGGTGAGCGGCTTGGAGCCGTTGGCGGCTCCGGCGCGCACGTCCTTGGACGCCGGATCCTCCTGGGTCTCGATGAACAGGCTGTCGAGGCCGCCGGCGTCGTTGAGGGCGCCGAGCGAGTCGTAGCCGGTCCAGTCGAGAAACGCCTTGTTGGCGTAAAGCAGGCTGTTGAGCCGGTAGACCAGGATGCCGACCGGCAGCTTGTCGAGGATCGGCCGGCCCTCGCTGGTGTCGCGGGCGGCGTCGCCGTTGCGCGCGGCGCGCGGCGGCTCGGCCGGACGCGGCGGCGGCGGGTAGGCGATCATCGGCGTTTCGGGTGGCGACGGCGTCTTGGGCGCCTCCGGCGGCGGTGGCGCGGCGGCCTCCGGCGGCGGCGATGGCGGCGCGTCGGGCGCGCGCTTCAGCCGCTCGCTCAGCTCGCGCGCCAGCTCCTTGAAGGCGCTGTGCTCGCCGGGGCTCAGCGTCAGCGCCGGCTCCTCCACCAGCGGCGGCATGTCACGCGGCGGTGCGCTACGGAACGGCACGACCTTGGGCGCCGGCGCTTCCGGCTGCTGCTCCTGCTGCGCTTGCTGTTGCTGCGGCGGCGTGCCTTGCCCGCGGTGCTCCTCGAGCATCGCCAGCTTGTCCATGTCGCGGCAGATGCCGAAGCCGCGATAGCCGGCATACTGGCGGTCGCGGTCGAACACCGGCAGGCCGGACATTTCGATCGGCAACCGTTCGCCGGCCTCGTCGGTCGGCCAGTCGACGACGACGCCGCTCCACGTGCTGTGCAGGCCGATCGCGCGCGCGATCTGCTCGCTCTCGTCGATCTTCAGCGTCTCGGCGATTTCGGCCCAGGGCCGGATCAGCACCGCGGCCGTGTTGGGCCCGAGCAGGCGCGCGAAATCCTCGACGCCGTGGGTGAAGCGGTTGCTGGTGTCCATCTGCCAGACGAAACGCAGCGGCATTCGGCGCTGCGGCGCCTCGGCCGGTTCGGCGGCGGGGCTCGGCGCGGTCGGCGGCGCCGGCACCGACACCATATCGGGCGCTCCCGGCGTGGCGGGCAGCGGCGGCGCCTCGCCGATAAAGACCGCGAGCAGCAGGAACGTCTGGCCGGCGCCCAGCCGCCAGAGCGCGAGGTGGCCGGCCGCGCAATTGCCCAACGCCTTGCCGTTGAGCGTCGCTTCGCGCGCGAGCGCGGCGGCGTTGAGCGCGGCGAGGTCGCGGCCGTGGGCGAGGCGGTCGCGCGCCTCATCCTTGGCCTCGATCAGTTCGCCGTCGGGGCTGAAGATCGCCGCCGGCTGATCGATGTCAGCCAGCACGCGGCGCGCGCGCTCGGGCAGCGGCATGTCCGTGCCGGCGCGTTCGGTGGAGACCACGAGCACGGCGGTGCTGTCGTCGGCCAGGGTCAGGCGCGAGCACAAGCACACCAGCGCGCCGCCGAGGTGAGCGCCGAAGCCGCGCAGGCGCTCCAGCCGCGGCGTGCCGCCCTGCGGCAGCGTGGCGGCGAGCCGCGCGATCTGCACCGCAGCCGGATGATCGGCGGCGAAGCGCGCGCCGGCAAGCGCGCCCGGCGTGTCGCCGTCGAAGATGGCGGCGCCGGCCGGGTTCGCCCACAGGATGCGGCTGGCGTCCGACGACCACAGCCACGCCGGCTCGGGGCGCAATGCGTGGTCGGCCAGCCGCGGGTCGCTCAATCCGATACTGTTGATGTCGCGCCCCATCATGGATTTGCCACAGGAATTACACCTAATGAAGCATTAATAGGGCTGCGGCGGGGGCGCGTAAACGCGAGCCCCCCGCCTGTCCCGGTTCAATCGGTGCTAACCTTAACGGCGCCGGTGCGGGGGCCGGCGTGGCGGTCACCGAGGAGCCGGTTAAAGTGTCAACGCCGGACGCCGGGACGGGTGCCCCCGGGCCCGGGTTCCGGCGGGCGCGGTTCGGAAAGTCGGGTTCTGACGAAGAGGAGACGGTCATGGCCAATGACAGCGGCATGAACTTCGAAATTCCCGCGGAAATGCGGGCGATGGCTGAAAAGAGCGTGGAGCAGGCGCGGCAGGCCTTCGACAGCTTCGCGGCTGCGGCAAAGCACGCGGTGACGACCGCCGAGACCCACGCCAAAGACGCTCAGACTGGCGCCCGGGAGGCAGGCCAGCTCGCCATGGAGTTTGCCGAGCGCAATATCGCTTCTTCGTTCGAGTATGCCCAGAAGCTGGTGCAGGCGAAGGACGCCCAGGAGGTCCTGGCGCTGCAAGCCGAGTACGCCAAGCAGCAGATGGCGGCGCTCTCGGAGCAGGCCAAGGAACTGGGCCAGAAGGCCGCCAAGGCCACTGGGCAGGGCTCGCGCTAGCGCGCCGGTCGCCGGCCGAGCTGGCGCCCGGCGTCAGCTCTTGAATTTATCATTTAGAATCAAACCGGTAGCGGTGCCGGCGGGGATGTAGTTTGATTTTTTTGTGCAGTGCAATATTTTTGTTGCGACGCACCCAAAAAGTTGCTATGCAAAATGCCACAGAGGGTTTGCCCCGGGTTTTGACCGCGGACCCAAGTGATCAGCGCGGACTGCTTGCTGCCGAGGGCGGACGGTTCGCGTAACCGGATGCCAAGCCGCCCTCATTGCCGAGGAGCCGTGCCATGACCGACACGACCGACAAAATGCCGATCGAGACCGAGGCCGTAGCCGCGACAGAGGCTGCGACGGAGGCCGCAACCGAGGCGGTCGATGAGGCCGTCAACGAGGCGGCGCCCGAGGCCCCGATCGAGACTCCCATCGAAACCACGAAACCCACAACCACGGTGTACCAGATGTCACAATTCGAGATGCCCAAATTCGAGATGCCGAAGATGGAAATGCCGACAATGGAAGTGCCGGCGGCCTTCCGCGAGGCCGCCGAAAAGAGCCTGGCCCAGGCCAAGGACAACTATGAGAAGATGAAGTCGATGGCCGAGGAGGCGACCGACATGTTCGAAGACACCTACAACACGGCCTGCAAGGGCTACAGCGGCTACGGCCTGAAGCTGATCGAGACCGCGCGCGCCAACAGCGACGCCGCCTTCGACATGATGGCCGGCCTGATGGGCGTGAAGTCGTATTCGGAAGCGGTCGAACTGACCTCCGCCTATATGCGCAATCAGTTCGAAACCTTTACCGCGCAGGCCAAGGAGCTCTCCGAGCAGGCGCAGAAGGTCGCGAGCGAGACCGCCGAGCCGATGAAGGCGAGCTTCAACAACGCCGTGAAGAAGGCCGCCTGAGGCGCCTGACCCGCTTATCGTCCGCCACACGGACGACGACTGCCAGCCCGGGCATCGCGCCCGGGCTTTTTTTCTGGGTCGCCTCTTTTCGCTTCCCCCGCTTCGCGGGGAGGGGAAAGCCCCGCCAACCGGTTGAATTGCCGGAAAACCTGACCAAACACGGCTTGCCAAACCGGGGGGCTGAACCTAGGTTGCGCCCCGCGACGTCCCATGGCCGCAGGCCCTGTGGACGGGTTTTGCGGAGGGGCCGCGTCGGCGGGCTCTCTCGTGCAGGTGTAGCTCAGTTGGTTAGAGCGCTGGTCTGTGGAACCAGAGGTCGGTGGTTCAAGTCCACCCACCTGTACCATCCCTCTCGAACAACCCATTCCTCAGGAACCGCCGCGGCTTCGTGTTTGCGGCTTGGCATCCGCGGCTTGGCATCCGCGGCTTGGCGTTGGCCGCCTGACGCTCGCGGCTCGGCTTTTCCGGCCGAGACGCCGATAGCAAAACGCCGGCGAAACCGCCGGCGCTTTTCATTTCGTCGAGGTGGCGCCCGCGCTCAGCGCCTTGAGTAGTAGTGCCCGTCGCCTCGGGCGTTCGGCCCGATGAACCGCCGGTGCCGGTAGGAGCGGTAGCTCCCCGATCGATTGTCGTTTCCGCCAAACAGCCAATCGAAGAAGTTGGGGCCGCCGCCGTAACCGGACCCCACATAGCCGCCGTCGCCGTCGAGCGCGCCCACGGGCAGCCGCACCGGCTTCGACGAGGTGTTCGGCGGGCGCTCCATGGGAATGTAGGCCACCCGGCGCTCGCGCGCGTTCTTGAGGATGGCGATCATGCGGCGGTCGCGGCCGTAGATGTCCGCGCGGAACTGCAACTTGCCGTCACGATCGACGAAGGCGGTCTGGTAGGTCAGGTGCACCGGGATCGGGTGCGGGAAGTCGATGTTGGTCTCGGCGGTGCCGTACATGCTTTCGACCTTGGCCGGCGTGTAGCGGTCCTGCGGCAGCTCCAGGCTGAGCAGCCTGGCGGCGTACACGGCCGGGTTCTGCACGCGCATGCAGCCGTGGCTGTAGGCGCGCGTGGTGCGCTTGAACAGATACTTGTCCGGCGTGTCATGTTGGTAGACCAAGAACTTGTTGGGGAAGTTGAAGCGGATGCGCCCCAGCGCGTTGGCGGCGCCCGGCGGCTGGAAGATGTGCACGGTGCCGTTCGGGTCCTGGCGGATCTTCAGGCCGATGCGCTCGAGCGCGTCGGGGTCCTGCTGCAGCGCCGGCAGGTACTCGTTCTCGATGATCGAGGGCGGCACGTTCCAGGTCGGGTTGACCGTGATGTATTTCATCTCCGCCGTGGTCATCGGCGTCGCCTTGCTCGGCTTGCCGACCACGATCTTGGTCTTCCAGTAGGTCTTGCCGTCGTGCACGAGCCGCAGCGTGTAGTCCGGCACGTTGACCATCACGTAGTCGCCGTTCCCGTTGCTGAGCTTGCGCGGCAGCCAGCGCCAGCGCTCCATGTTGACGATGACGGTCTCGATCGGATCGCGCGGCCGTGCCGCGAGCCCGTGCGTGCCGTTGAGCGCGGCGATCGTGTTCGGGCCGAGCATGCCGTCGACGCCGATGTTGGCCTTCATCTGGAAGGCTTTGACCGCGTCGATCACGGACTTGTCGTAGAGCGGATTGCTCTTGTCGCCGGCGATGTCGAGGCGCTTGCGCAGCAGCACGACGCGCGGATCCTTCATGCCCGGGCGCAGGATGTGGCCGCCCGGGATGCGCGCGACCTTCTTCTCTTTCGGCTCAGCGGCGGTTTCGCCCTTGCGCAGTTCGGCGAGCTTGGCCTTCAGCGCCTTGAAGCCCGGTTGCGGCGGATTGTAGCCGTCGAGCGCGGCGGCGACGTCGGTTGTTTCAGCCATCTTGGCCAACACAGCCGCCGGCTCGGGCGCATCCAGCTTGAAGGAGATATCGCTGCCGACGCGCGTGAAATTGATGCGGCCGACCTGGGCGTCGTGCGCGTAGATCAGCACCGAATTGGTGAGCGCGAGCTCGGCGGCCGCGAGATCCTCGGCGCTCTTGGCGTTGTCGAAGTTCGGGGTCGGGTAGTCGCTTGGATCGAGACCGTCGGCCGCGACCGAGCCGAGATAGGCGATCGCCGCCTTGGCGCGCGGGTCGGGAGCGCCGTTCGCGACCCACAGCGGCTTGTAATCGTGCTTCTTGTAGAAGGTCTCGACTCCCGCGCGGTCGTCCTTGCGCGGGACGTAGCGGTCGAGCCGGCCGGCGATGATGCTCTTGAGCGCGTCGGCGACCGCGCTCTCGGCGACGGCCGGCGGGCTTGCGGCCGGCGTGACGGCGGCCTGCTGGGTTGCGGTCGCCGGCTTTGCGGCGGCATCGGACGGGGCGGCCGCCTTGCCGGCGGGCGCCGTGGCTTTCGGAATGCTGGCGGTCGCGGCCGGTGCCGCAAAATGAATATCCTTGTCGGTCGGCGCGACGATGTGCGGCAGCGGCACGATTACGGGGGGCAGGGCCTCTGAAGTCTTCTGCGCGCCGTCTTTGGCCGGCTGGGGCGCCGTGGCGCCGGCCGTGGCCGTCGTCGCGTCAGCCTTGGTCGCGTCAGCCTTGGTCGCGGCGGCAGTCGTCGTGTCCGCCGGTTTGGTGGCCGAACTTGCCGCGGGCGCGGCGGCCTGAGGCGTGGTCTGGGCCTGCCCGGTGTCCGAGGACTGCGCTTGGCCCGGCTGGCTGGACAGCGCCAGAACCAGGGCCAGGGCGGTGGAGGCCGCAAAACCGCTCAAACGAACCGCTTTCACCAGAGTCTCCCACTTTTTTGAGGGTCGGTGCCAATTCTGGGACCGTTGACCTTCATTCTACCTGATAGCACCGGACGGGTTACGCTTTTCCCTACGACGCGCTTCCGATCGATTTTGGACTGTGGCCGATTTTGCACAGTCGATTTGGCCCAGCGGACTCAAAGCACGGCCCGGCGGGAATGTAGCAGAATCTAACCCGTTTGACGCGGCCGGCAGCGGTGCGGTTCACCGGGGAACGTCGATTTTCCACGCCTCGCTGGTAGTCTGGTCAGGCGTTGACGGATTCGTGATCGCCCGCCCCACACCGCCGACCGCTTGCGCCCCCGGGGTCGAAGTGCGGGCGGGCGCTCGAGTTCGATGAACGGTTGCGTATTTGAGGCATCGCTGTGGCATGCGACGCGCCCGTAGCGTCCGGCGAATCCACGACACACGGCGAGACGCGTTCACCGTTGCACGGAGATGGCGGCGCACCTTTTGCCGTGCGCATTTCGTCGCACGTCCACGCAGCAAAAAAACCGGGCCCCAGCAGGGGCCCGGCTTGAGAGAAATGCGCCGGTGTGGGGACCGACGACATCTTCCAGAGGGGAACACGCTGAGGGCCGGCAAGACTCTGGGAGGAACTATGTCCGGCGCCACAGCGTGGCTGCACTTAGCCTCAAGCCTCGCAATGCAGCAATGGGATGGGCCGCATGTCTGCCATGCACGAGGACGGACATCTCGCCCACCGGGAACGCTTCCGAAAGGTGACGGTCAGAAATGCCAGCGTTGCGCGTTAGCGACCAGAAAATCGCGAAACACTTGAATGCGCGCCACCGATTTCAGTTCTTCCGGATAGACGAAATAGGCATCGAGCGCGAGCGTGTCGGCCTCGCCGAACAACTGCACCAGCCCGCCGTTCTCCTCCACAAGATAGTCCGGCAACATGGCGACGCCTAAGCCCCGCTGACAGGCGCGCAACACGCCGAGCACGTTGTTGACGCTCAGCGCCGGCACGCGCGCGTTCTTGCCGTCGCGCGCCACTTCCAACAACCAGCGCCGGTTAGCGAAATGCGACGGCACCGCGCCGCCCAACAGGATGATGCGGTGGGCGTCGAGATCTTCGTGACTGCGCGGCGTGCCGAAGCGCTTGAGATAATCGGGCGAGGCGTAGGCGTGGAAGTGCACCGAAAACAGCTTGCGTTGAATGAGGTCCGGCTGCGTCGGCTGGCGCAGGCGGATGGCGACGTCGGCCTCGCGCATGGCGAGGTCGAGTTCTTCGTCGGTGGTGATCAGCGTGATCTGGATGTCGGGATAGAGATCGAGGAATTCGCCAAGCCGCGGCGTCAACCAGTGCACGCCGATGCCGGCCGACGTCGACACTTTCAACTCTCCGTGCGGACGCTCGCGGCTGTCGGTGAGCTTGGTGCGCGCCGCTTCGAGCTTCATGAAGACTTCATGCGCCGTGCGATAGAGCAGTTCGCCCTGTTCGGTGAGGATCAGCCCGCGCGCGTGGCGGTGAAACAGCGACACGCCGAGCTCGGTCTCCAACGCCGAAACTTGGCGCGAGACCGCCGACTGCGACAGGCCGAGCCGCTCGCCGGCGTGCGTGAAGCTGCCGGCTTCGGCGGCGGCGTGGAACACCTTGAGCTTGTCCCAGTCCATGGAACTGCGCGGGCTTGGAATGCTCATTCCGCCGCGACCCGCTCGTGCTCGTGCGCGGCAAGAAACTTCTCCGCCTCGAGCGCCGCCATGCAGCCTTGTCCGGCCGCCGTCACCGCCTGGCGATAGATGTCGTCGGTCACGTCGCCGGCGGCGAACACGCCCGGCACCGAGGTGGCGGTGGAATGGCCGGCGGTGACGATATAGCCGGAGGGCTTCATCTCCACCTGGCCGACGAACAGTTCGGACGCCGGCTGATGGCCGATGGCGATGAACACGCCGTCGACCGCGCGCTCGGTGATCGCGCCGGTCTTCACGTTCTTGAGCCTGACGCCGTGCACCTTGAGCGGATCGTCGCCGCCGGTCACGTCCTCGATCACGGTGTCCCAGACCACCTCGATCTTCGGATTCTTGAACAGGCGGTCCTGCAGGATCTTTTCGGCGCGGAAGCCGTCGCGCCGGTGCACCACGGTCACCTTGGAGGCGAAGTTGGTGAGGAACAGCGCCTCCTCGACCGCCGTGTTGCCGCCGCCGACCACGACCACTTCCTTGTTGCGGTAGAAGAAACCGTCGCAGGTCGCGCAGGCCGATACGCCGTAACCTTTGAACTTCTGCTCCGTGGGCAGGTCGAGCCAGCGCGCCTGCGCGCCGGTGGCGATGATCAGGCTGTCGGCGAGATACACGTCGCCGGAATCGCAGGTGAGCCGGAACGGGCGGCCGCCGAGCTCGGCCTTGGTGACGATATCGGTGACGATCTTGGCGCCGACGTGCTCGGCTTGGCGCTGCATCTGCTCCATCAGCCAGGGCCCCTGAATGGCCTCGGCGAAGCCCGGATAGTTCTCGACCTCGGTGGTGATGGTGAGCTGGCCGCCCGGCTGCAGGCCCTGGATCAGGATCGGCTCCAGCATGGCGCGCGCGGCATAGACCGCGGCCGTGTAGCCGGCGGGCCCCGATCCGACGATCACGACCTTGGCGTGGGTAGTATTAGGCATTCAGTCAGTGCCCCCGGCCTCGACCCCGGGCGTCCCGGACGCCCGCGGCGGCCGGCCTTTCCCGGCTCCCTGCCGGACTTTGCCGGCTCATCGCCGGACGACTTGGCCGGCTCGTTTACCGGGCTTTGCCGGCTCAATTCGAGCCCAACATATGTCTTCCACCGAGCCATGCAAGATACGCAACCCACACTCGTCCACAAGCGAGGGTGGGGGGGCAGGCGGGCGCGCAATAATCTTTCGCGAAACATTGTTTCGCGGTAAAGACCTGACGCCGGCTCAACGGAGGGAACCGCCCGTGCCCGCCAGTCTCGACGAAATCGACCGCCATATCCTGAAGGAGCTGCAGGACGACGGCCGCATCACCAATGTGGAACTGGCCCGCCGCGTCGGCATCTCGGCGCCGCCCTGCCTGCGCCGCGTGCGCGCGCTCGAGGAGGCGGGCTTCATCAAGGGCTACCGCGCCCTGCTCGACGAGAAGAGGCTCGGCTACGAGGTGGCCGTCTTCGCCATGGTGCACCTGTCGAGCCAGGCCGAGGCCGACCTCGTCGCCTTCGAGGACTTCGTGCGCGGCCAACCGCTGGTGCGCGAATGTTGGATGCTCTCCGGCGAGATCGACTTCGTGCTGAAATGCGTGGCGCCGGACCTCAAGACCTTTCAAGGCTTCGTCGAAAAGCTCACCGCCGCCCCGCAGGTGCGCAACGTCAAGACCTCGCTGGTGCTGCGCCAGTCCAAGGACGCCGCCATGGTGCCGATGGAAGATTAAGCAAGGCGCGCGACGGAACCCGTCGGCCGGGCTCCGCCGCCGCCCGCATCAATCCGGAACGATGCGCGCCGCGCCCTTGTCGGCCGACGCCGCCCAGGCCGCATAGGCCTTCAGCGCCGCGGTCACGTTGCGCTGGCGCGGGGCCGCGGGTTTCCAGCCGAGCTTGTCCTGTTCCGCGCGGCGCGCCGTCAGGTCCGCGTCGGAGACCGCAAGCTTGATCGTCCGGTTGGGAATGTCGATCTCGATGAGGTCGCCGTTGCGCACCAGGCCGATGGCCCCGCCCTGCGCCGCCTCGGGCGAGACGTGCCCGATGGAAAGCCCCGAGGTGCCGCCCGAGAAGCGCCCGTCGGTGACCAGCGCGCAGGCTTTGCCCAAGCCGCGCGATTTCAGATAGCTGGTCGGGTACAGCATCTCCTGCATCCCCGGCCCGCCCTTGGGGCCCTCGTAGCGGATCACCACCACGTCGCCGGCGTTGACCTCCTTGCCGAGGATGCCCTTCACCGCCGCGTCCTGGCTTTCGTACACGACGGCCGGGCCGGTGAACTTGAGGATGGATTCATCCACCCCCGCGGTCTTCACGATGCAGCCATCCAGCGCGATGTTGCCCTTGAGCACGCCCAGACCGCCGTCCTTCGAGAACGGATGCTGGAGCGAACGGATCACGCCTTTTTCGCGGTCGAGGTCGAGTTCGTCCCAGCGGGCGTTCTGGCTGAACGCGGTCTGGGTTGGCACGCCGCCCGGCGCCGCCCGGTAGAAATCGCGCACGCTCTCGCTTTTCGTGCGGTCGATGGCCCAGCGGTCGATGGCCTCGCCCAGCGTGGACGCATGGACCGTCGGCGTATCGCGGTGGATCAGCCCGCCCGCCTCCAACTGGCCGAGGATCGCCATGACGCCGCCGGCCCGGTGGACGTCTTCCATGTGCACGTCCTGCTTGGCCGGCGCGACCTTCGACAGACAGGGCACCTTGCGCGAGAGCGCGTCGATGTCGTCCAGGGTGAAGTCGATTTCGCCTTCGTACGCGGCGGCGAGAATATGCAGCACCGTGTTGGTGGACCCGCCCATGGCGATGTCGAGCGACATGGCGTTCTCGAACGCCCGCTTGTTCGCCACGTTGCGCGGCAGCACCGAGGCATCGTCCTGTTCGTAATAGCGCTTGGCGATATCCACGGCGAGATGGCCCGCCTCGACGAACAGCCGCTTGCGGTCGGCGTGGGTGGCGAGCGCCGAGCCGTTGCCCGGCAGCGAAAGGCCGAGCGCCTCGGTCAGGCAGTTCATCGAATTCGCCGTGAACATGCCCGAGCACGAACCGCAGGTCGGGCAGGCCGAGCGCTCGATGACCTCCACATCGGCATCCGAAACCCGCTCATCGGCGGCGGCCACCATGGCGTCCACCAGATCCAGCGCCTGCGTCTTGCCGTGCAGAACGACCTTGCCGGCCTCCATCGGCCCGCCCGAGACGAAGACGGCCGGGATGTTCAGCCGCATCGCCGCGTTGAGCATGCCCGGCGTGATCTTATCGCAGTTCGAGATGCAGACCATGGCGTCGGCGCAATGGGCGTTGACCATGTACTCGATGCTGTCGGCGATGATCTCCCGCGACGGCAGCGAATAGAGCATGCCGTCGTGTCCCATGGCGATGCCGTCGTCCACCGCGATGGTGTCGAACTCTTTCGCGATGCCGCCGGCCGCTTCGATCTCCCGCGCGACGAGCTGGCCGAGGTCCTTCAAGTGGACGTGGCCGGGAACGAATTGGGTAAACGAATTGACGACGGCGATGATGGGTTTGCCGAAATCGCCATCCTTCACCCCGGTCGCGCGCCAGAGGCCGCGCGCCCCCGCCATGTTACGGCCATGGGTGGTGGTTCTTGAACGGTAAGCTGGCATTGGGCTGGCGCCTTTCACTGACATGTCGCCTTCGAACCAGAGCAGGATCGCCGGGCCGCGTAAAGCTCAAGCGCGCCGCGCGGCGCCGTGGCGGGCGGACGGGCGGGATGCCGTTTCGGAAGGGGACTCCTATCTCAAGTCCGCGTGAGACAAAATGGCCGGGACGAGCCCGGCCATGTCGGTCGCTTCACGGCGGTGCGGCGGCGCGCGCTACCGCCACTCCACCTTCTTCACCTCATAGGCCTTGGCGCCACCGGGCGCATTGACCTCGACGGACGCGCCCTTGGCCTTGCCGATCAGCGCGCGCGCGAGCGGCGAGGTGATGGAGATCTTGCCGGCCTTGGCGTCCGCTTCCGGCTCGCCGACGATCTGCCACACCTTCTTCTCCTCGGTGTCCTCATCGATCAGCGTAACGGTGGCGCCGAACTTGACGGTGTCGCCGGAAAGCTTCGACACGTCGATCACGTCGGCGCGGGCGAGCTTGTCCTCGAGCTCGGCGATGCGGCCCTCGTTGAGCGACTGCTGCTCTTTGGCGGCGTGATACTCGGCATTCTCCGACAGGTCGCCGTGCGAGCGCGCCTCGGTGATCTGTTGGATGATGCGGGGCCGCTCGACCTGCTGGCAGTGCTTCAACTCGTTCTCCAGCACCGCGTGGCCCGCGGCCGTCATCGGAATCTTTTCCATTTTTCGTCTCCTCCTGGCGGCCGCCGGCAACAACCCGAATGCGCGTCCCGCGCCGCCAAGCCCTTCAGCCCCAGAAAAATCGCCCCATTCGAACTCGCAATACAACTCCGGCCACGGATTTCCGCGCACCGGAGCCATGAAACCGGACCGGCAAATCCCCATCGCGGTCCGACTGACCGGACGTCGCATCGGTGGGGATTCCCGGCCTGCCGTGCCGCCGGCTCGCGTTCCGCGCGACCTGGCGGGCAGTCTAAACCCTCAGGTTCGCCCGTTGTAGCTTTGCAGGGCGCGCACCTGGAGGTCGCCCCCCAGATAGGCCTTGATTCCCTGCGCCGCGGCGACGGCCCCTGAAAGAGTGGTGTAGTACGGCACTTTATGCAAGAGGGCCGCGTGGCGTAGCGACCGGCTGTCGGCCAAGGCCGTCGCGCCCTCCGTGGTGTTGAAGACGAGCTGGACCCGGCCGTTCTTGATGGCGTCGACGATGTGCGGCCGGCCCTCGAGCACCTTGTTGATTTTGGCGGCATCGACGGCATGTTCGGCAAGAAAGCGCTGGGTGCCGGAGGTGGCGATGATCTTGAAGCCGAGCCCCGCCAGGAGCTTCACCGCCGGCAGGATGCGCGCCTTGTCGGCGTCGCGCACCGAAACGAATACGGTGCCCGAGCGCGGCAGATTGGTGCCGCTGCCGATCTGGCTCTTGGCGAAGGCGATGTCGAACGAGGCGTCGATGCCCATCACCTCACCGGTCGACTTCATCTCCGGGCCGAGCAGGGTGTCGACGCCGGGGAAGCGGGCAAACGGGAACACGGCCTCTTTCACCGCACGGTGCTTGAGCTCGGCGCGCTTTAGCCCGAACGAGGCGAGCTTCTCGCCGGCCATGATGCGGGCGGCGATCTTGGCGACGGGCAGGCCGATCACCTTGGCGACGAAGGGCACCGTGCGCGAGGCGCGCGGGTTGACCTCCAGCACGTAGATATCGCCGTCCTTGATGGCGTACTGCACGTTCATCAGCCCGCCGACGTTGAGCGCCAGCGCCAGCTCCCGGGTCTGCCGTTCGAGTTCCGCGATGGTCTTCTCGTCGAGCGAGTGCGGCGGCAGCGCGCAGGCCGAGTCGCCGGAATGGATGCCCGCTTCCTCGATGTGTTCCATGATGCCGGCGATGAAGGTGTCCTTGCCGTCGGCGAGGCAGTCGACGTCCACTTCGGTCGCGTCGGAGAGATAACGGTCGATCAGCAGCGGGCTCTTGGCCGAAACGATGAGCTCGCTCGGGCGGTCGAGATCGCCGGCGAGCCGCGCCACGTAGCGGTCGAGTTGCGCACTGTCGCGCACGATCTCCATGGCGCGCCCGCCCAGCACGAAGGACGGCCGGATCACCACCGGATAACCGATGTTCTCGGCGATCGCGCGCGCCGCGCCCGGCGAGGTGGCGATGCCGTTCTCCGGCTGGCGCAGCTTGAGCCTGTCGAGCAGGTGCTTGAAGTGGTCGCGGTCCTCGGCAAGGTCGATGGCATCGGGCGACGTGCCCAGGATCGGCACATTGGCCGCTTCCAGGGCGCGCGCCAGCTTGAGCGGCGTCTGGCCGCCGAACTGCACGATGACGCCGTGCAGCGTGCCCTTGGAGCGCTCGGTGTCGATGATCTCCAGCACGTCCTCCGGCGTGAGCGGCTCGAAATAGAGCCGGTCGGAGGTGTCGTAATCGGTCGACACCGTCTCCGGATTGCAGTTGACCATGATGGTCTCGTAGCCGACCTCCTTGAGCGCGAAGGCGGCGTGACAGCAGCAGTAGTCGAACTCGATGCCCTGGCCGATACGGTTCGGGCCGCCGCCGAGGATGACCACCTTGTTGCGCTCGGAAGGCGCCGCCTCGTTGACCGCCGCGCCGGCAAACGGCGCCTCGTAGGTCGAATACATGTAGGCGGTGGGCGAGGCGAACTCGGCCGCGCAGGTGTCGATGCGCTTGTAGACCGGCCGTACATCCAAGGCGCGGCGCGCTTCGGTGACATGATCGACGGTCGCGCCCGTGAGCTTGGCGAGCCGCATGTCGGAAAAGCCCATGGCCTTGAGCCGGCGGAACGGGCCCGCCGTCGCCGGCAGTCCCCTGGCCTTGATCTGGGCCTCGGTGTCGACGATGCCGCGCAGCTCGGCGAGGAACCAGGGATCGATGCGGCAGGAATTGTGGATCAGCTCGTCGCCGGCGCCGAGGCGCATGGCCTGCGCCACCTTCAACAGCCGGTCCGGCGTCGGCGTGCCGAGCGCGGCGCGGATGGCGTTCTTGTTGTCGGTGTCCTCGATGCCCTTGTCGGGATCGAAACCTTCGATGGCGATCTCGTCGAGGCCGGTGAGGCCCGTCTCCAGCGAGCGCAGCGCCTTCTGCAACGACTCCTGGAAGGTGCGGCCGATGGCCATGGCTTCGCCCACCGATTTCATCGAGGTGGTGAGCGTCGGCTCGGAGCCCGGGAATTTCTCGAAGGCGAAGCGCGGGATCTTGGTGACCACGTAGTCGATGGTCGGCTCGAACGAGGCGGGCGTGGCGCCGCCGGTGATGTCGTTGGCGATTTCGTCGAGCGTATAGCCGACCGCGAGCTTGGCCGCGACCTTGGCGATGGGGAAGCCGGTCGCCTTCGACGCCAGCGCCGAGGAGCGCGAGACGCGCGGGTTCATTTCGATGATGAC
Organism: uncultured Pseudomonadota bacterium; assembly: GCA_963829755.1. GTDB lineage: Bacteria > Pseudomonadota > Alphaproteobacteria > Rhizobiales > Xanthobacteraceae > Pseudolabrys. The sequence goes on from CAWHJV010000008.1 coordinate 32,637, forward strand.
CAGCCGCCCGTCCGCCGGGTTGACCGCGAACTGCACGTTGGAGCCGCCGGTCTCGACGCCGATCTCGCGCAGCACCGCCAGCGAGGCGTCGCGCATGATCTGGTATTCCTTGTCGGTGAGCGTCAGCGCCGGCGCCACCGTCATCGAGTCGCCGGTATGCACGCCCATCGGATCGATGTTCTCGATCGAGCAGATGATGATGCAGTTGTCGTTCTTGTCGCGCACCACCTCCATCTCGAATTCTTTCCAGCCCAGCACCGATTCTTCGACCAGCACTTCGCTGGTGGGAGAAGCGTCGATGCCGCGCTCGACGATGTCGATGAATTCGGCCTTGTTGTAGGCGATGCCGCCGCCGGTGCCGCCGAGCGTGAACGACGGGCGGATGATCGCCGGCAGCCCGATGTCGTCGAGCGCTTCCAGCGCCTGCGGCAGCGTCTTGACCTGGTGCGAGCGCGGCGACGGCAGGCCGATCTTGGTCATGGCCTCGCGGAACAGCTCTCGGTCTTCCGCCTTGTCGATGGCTTCGGCGGTGGCGCCGATCATCTGCACGCCGAATTTCTCCAGCGTGCCCATCTTGCGCAATGACAGCGCGCAGTTGAGCGCGGTCTGCCCGCCCATGGTGGGCAAGAGCGCGTCGGGACGTTCCTTCTCGATGATCTTGGCCACGATCTCGGGCGTGACCGGCTCGACGTAGGTGGCGTCGGCGAGATCGGGATCGGTCATGATGGTCGCCGGATTGGAGTTCACCAGGATGACCCGGTAGCCCTCCTCTTTCAGCGCCTTGCAGGCCTGCGTCCCTGAATAGTCGAATTCGCAGGCCTGGCCGATGACGATCGGGCCGGCGCCGATGATCATGATCGATTTGATGTCGGTGCGTTTGGGCATCGGTCCCGCTGGTTTTTGCGCGCCCGGGGATGACAGGCACAAAAAAGGCGCGCCATGGCGCGCTCCCCGGGACCGCGCCGAGGGGGCAGACCCCCGCGCGCGAGGGGGGTCTTAGACCAGATTCGACGGGTAGGGAAGGGCAGCCGGCCGCGATCCACCGGGAGCTGATCTATGGGCGAATGGCTGGAATTCCACCCTTCCGGGCTGCCCTCGCGGGAGCCGGCTCGCCTTCGCTCGACGTGCCACGGCGGACAATCTTCGCGGAATGGAGGGCGGCTTGCCAGCCGAAGCGACCTTGGCCGCGAAGGTTGGAGGCCCGGCCTGGAATCGAACCAGGCTGTGAAGACCTTGCGCGGCTTCCGCGTCGCCACTCCGCCACCGGGCCGGGACCAGTCCTAGGCCCGTGGGCCTTGATGGAAAGTGTACAGGCGCGTGCGTGCCGGCGCAGACGTCGACGCGGTTAACACCGGGTTACCGGCGCTACGCCTTCGGGTTCCACAGCTTCAACAGGGGCCCGTCGGCGCCGAACAGCGGATCGCACTCCGGCAGCGGGACCTTCGCAATGGCCGCCAGCGTGCGGTCGTGCTCGGACGGCATGGCGCGCACCAGATCGTAGTGCCCATTGCCGGGATAGCCGCCAATCACGCTGAGGCCGCCGCCGCTGGCTGTGCGCTGGTGGCCGGTGCCCGCCGGCAGCACCACCACGTCGCCCGCCTTGAGCTCGATTTCTTCACCGTGCGTGCCGCCCAGGCGCACGCGCGCCGTGCCGCGCGCGATTCCGAGCGCTTCGTGGGTGGTGGAATGGAAGTGCGGGTAAGGGAAGATGCCGTCGCGCCACAGCTCGTGGCCCCAGCCATTGGCCATGAATATCTGTTCGATCGTGCTTTCGGGGTCGCGCGCGGCGGCGACATCGACGGCGCCGCGATAGAGCACCACCGGCAGTGTGGGATTGTTGGGCACGCTGCCGTCGCCGGCGAACGTGAAGGTCAGCGGTTCGGTCGCCATTGCAATTCCTCGACCGGCAAATGGACAATAATACTTCCGCGCTCCATCTCGTGGATCGCGACGGGAACGGATTAAATCAACTACTACTATTTTCGCGCGGACGTTTCGTTGAGGCAGCTCAAAAGTAGCGCGCGCCTGTCGGTCGCCGAGTGGCGCCGCCTCAGCGTTTGGCTGCCCGCATCATGTCGACGAAGCGGGTGAACAGGTAATGGCTGTCGCGCGGGCCCGGCGACGCTTCCGGGTGGTACTGCACCGAGAACACCGGCTTGTCCTTGAGCGCGATGCCGCAATTGGAGCCGTCGAACAGCGAAACATGCGTCTCCACCGCGTTCGCCGGCAGCGATTTGCCGTCGAGCGCGAAGCCGTGGTTCATCGAGGTGATCTCGACCTTGCCCGTCGTGAGGTCCTTCACCGGGTGATTGGCGCCGTGATGGCCCTGATGCATCTTCTGCGTCTTGCCGCCGACCGCGATGCCGAGCATCTGATGACCGAGACAAATCCCGAAGGTCGGGATGCCTGAATCGACCAGCTTCCTGATCACCGGCACGGCATATTCGCCGGTCGCCGCCGGATCGCCCGGGCCGTTCGACAGGAACACGCCGTCGGGCTTGAGCGCCAGGATGTCCTCGGCCGCGGTCGTGGCCGGCACCACCGTCACCTTGCAGCCGGCGCCGGCGAGCAGGCGCAGGATGTTGCGCTTGATGCCGTAGTCGATGGCGACGATGTTGAATTCCGGCTTGTCCTGGCGGCCGAAGCCTTCGTCCCACACCCAGGGCGTCTCGTCCCAGGTGAAGCGCTGGGCGCTCGTCACCATCGGCACCAGGTCCATGCCGACCAGGCCCGGCCAGGCCTTGGCCTCCTTCTTCAAGGCGTCGAGGTCGAATGTCCCGTCCGGCGCGTGCGCGATCACGGCGTTGGGCATGCCCTTTTCGCGGACCAGCGCGGTCAGCGCGCGGGTGTCGATGCCGGCGAGCCCCACGATGCCGCGCGCCCGCAGCCATTCGTCCAGGTTGCGCTGGGCGCGGTAGTTCGAGGGGGCGGTGATGGCGGCATGCAGGATCACCCCACGGGCGCCGGTCGCGGCCGCCATGTTGACGGTCTCGATGTCCTCGTCGTTGGTGCCGACATTGCCGATATGGGGGAAGGTGAAGGTGATGATCTGGCCGGCGTAGGAGGGGTCGGTGAGGATCTCCTCGTAGCCGGTCATGGCGGTGTTGAAGCAGACCTCGCCCACCGCCTGGCCGGTGGCGCCGAGGCCGAAGCCCTCCAGTACCGTGCCGTCGGCCAGCACTAAAACGGCCGTGGGGGCGGGTTCGTCCCAAGGGCCGGTGACAATCGCTTGCGTCTGGGTCATGGGCTCTTAGTTGCGTATTATAAGGGCCGAAGCAAGGGGCCGCCGGCGGCCGCCCCCAGGCTAGAAAACACATACCGGAGAGGGGTCCCGACCGTGCTGCGCGACGACATCAATAACGCCCTGAAAGAGGCGATGAAGGCCAGAAACGAGCGCGCGGTGTCGACCCTGCGCATGGTCAATTCCACCCTCAAGAACGCCGATATCGAGGCGCGCGGGGCAGGCCGAGCGGCGCTCGGCGACGCCGAGGTCATCGCGGCGCTGCAAAAGATGGTCAAGCAGCGCCAGGAGTTGGTCGAGCTCTACAACAAGGGCGGCCGCGAGGACCTCGCGCGGCAGGAGCAGGAAGAGATCGACATCATATCCGGCTACTTGCCCAAGCAGATGTCGGAGCCCGAGATGACGGCGGCCATCGAGGCGGCCATCGCCGAAACCGGCGCCGCCGGCATGAAGGACATGGGCAAGGTCATCGGTGTGTTGCGCGGCAAGCACGCCGGGCAGATGGACATGGGCAAGGCAAGCGCGCTGGTGAAGGCCAAGTTACAGTAAGTCGCGGTCCCGATAGCCCGCTAAACGCGCCGCGTTTGATGGACAAACGCGGCGCGCTTCGGCGATGCTTTCATGTCAATGCGGTGTTGAATTAACCAACCGGCATGGACTGCTCGTGGGCGGCCGAGCGCTTGCCGGTAACCATTGAGGTCCACGCATGATCAATCGAATTTTGCGAACGATCCCGCTTGCCCTGCTTGCGCTCAGCCTGCCGGCGATGGCGACCGCCGCGTCGGCCGAGCCCATTTCGATCAAGGTCAATCTCACCGACAAGGGCGGCAAAGACCGCATCGTCATGAGCGCCCACAAGATGAAGGTGGGAACGGTCGACTTCGACATCGTCAACTCATCGACGGATTCGCTGCACGAATTCCTGATCACGCGCTGGAATCACAAGATCACCGCGCTGCCCTATAGCAAAAAGGACAGCCAGGTGATCGAGGAAAAGCTCCCCCATCTCGCCGGCGTCGAAGACATGAAGCCCGGCGCCCACGCGATCCTGCGCCTGCCGTTGACCGCCGGCCGTTACGTGGTGTTCTGCAACCAGCCCGGCCATTACAAGGCGGGCATGGTGGCGCGCTTCACGGTGACCAAGGCATCGCGCGTGGCCGGCACGAAGTAGCCGCGTGACGCCGTCGCCGCGGTCCGCCAATCAGGGCTGCTGCGGCGGCGTTCGTTTGATCGTGGTGCGCCACTTTGCGCGCAATCTGCCCGGCCGTTCGGGGTAGCGCTCGTCGAGGAAGTCCGCCGCCAGCACCCGGTCGGTGCGGAAGTGGCGGAAGTCGTTGCGCAACTCGCACCAGGCGATCAGCAATCTCACGGTGTCGAGATAGCCGACCGCGATCGGCCAAATCGTGCGCCGGCTCTCGCGGCCGGCCTCATCCCGGTAGTGCAACGCGATCTTGCGCCCGGCGTGGATCTGCGTGCGCACCTGCGCCATGTCGATGGTGTCGGGCTCTTTCCTGAAGGTCGGTGGTGCGCCCGCGGCCGGATCGAGGGCATGGGGCCTGAGCTTGTCGGGCACGGACGCGGCGATTTTCGCAATCAAGTCGAGCGCGGCGCGGGCAAGCGCCGGCTCGCCGCGGCTCGACACCCATTGCGCGCCCAGCACCGCCGCTTCGATCTCGTCGGGCGTGAGCATCAGCGGCGGCAGATCGAAGCCGTTTTCCAGCACGTAGCCGACGCCCGCCTCGCCGCGGATCGGCACACGCTGGCCCATGAGGTCGGCAATGTCGCGATAGACCGAGCGTTTCGAGACTTCCAGTTCGGCCGCGATGGCGTCGGCCGTCACTGGGCGGCGGCTGCGCCGCAGGATCTGGATGATCTGGAAAAGCCGGTCCGCGCGTCGCATGTGGGAAAGCCTAGTGTCCCGAATCCGAAGTCCGCTTTATTCCGCGGCTTGCTCGTGAGCGGACTTCGGATTCGAAGGACACTAGCAAACCTATAATTCTAGTGTGGTTTGGTTCGGAAATCCGCTTGAGGGACTCGCGGCAAGAATGAAGCGGATTTCCGAACCACCACACTAGCCGCCTGCTGCTGACACCATGTTGGCAGCAGGATGGCAGTAGGACGGAGCCTCAACAAGGAGCTTTGTCCATGACCCCCTCACCGACGATCACGTTCTTCGCCTTCGGCCCCGGCTTCGGACTTCCCGAGGTCAGCCCGTTCTGCACCAAGACGGAAGTCCAGCTGAAGATGGCCGGCCTGCCTTACCGCAAGGAAATGGCCAAGCCGGAGGACTCGCCCAAGGGCCAGCTTCCCTACATCGACGATAACGGCGAGCGCATCGCGGACTCGCATTTCATCCGCGCGTATATCGAGCGCAAATACGGCTTCGATCTCGATGACGGTCTCGATGCGGCGCAGCGCGCGCAGGCCTGGGCGGTCGAGCGCATGCTGGAAAATCATTTCAATTCGGCGTCGGGCTACGCGCGCTGGATCGTCCGTGAGAATTTCGACATCGGGCCGGCGCATTTCTTCGACGACGTGCCCGAGCCGATGCGCGAGAAGGTGCGAGAAGAGGTGCGCGGCCGGGTCGCCAACCGGCTGTTCGAAGTCGGCATCGCGCGCCACACGCCGGACGAGATCGTCGATCTCGGCGACCGTTCACTGGCTGCGCTCTCTGTGCTTGCTCGGCGACAAGCCCTATCTGATGGGCGAACGCCCGAGCGGTGTCGACGCGACGATGTTCGGGGCGCTGGCCGGCATTCTGACGCCGTTTTTCGAGTCATCCCTGCGGCGCCGGGCCGAGAGCTACCCAAACCTCGTCGCCTACACCGAGCGGTTGATGCGGCAATACTATCCCGAACACGCTTGGCAGGCCGCCTTGGCGGCGTAGGCAACTCGCCGTCATTCCGGGGCGCCCGCGAAAGCGGGCGAACCCGGAATCCAGGGGCCGTCACTCACGGCGGAAACTACGCGCTTTCCTTCTTCTTCTTTTTCTTCTGCTCCATGTAGGAGCGCAGCACCGCGTTCATGCGCCGCTGATAGCCGGCGCCTTCGGCCTTGAAGTAGTCGAGCACGTCCTCGTCGACGCGGATGGAAATCGGCTTCTTCTTCGGCGGGATGACGAGGACGGCCTTGTCCCAATCGAGGTCCTTGAACTCCTCCCAGTCGGGATCGTTCGCGATGGACGCATCGATTTCTTCGTCGGTGATGGTGTCGAGCCGCTTCCAGTCAGTTTGACTTTTCTGGCGCTCAAGTCGTCCGTCAGGATGTTCGACAATATGAGTGCCATCCGGCAGCGCTGCCACCAGCGTAACAATATCCTCACTTTCTGGCTTCTTCTTGTCGGTCATATCGTTGTCGTTCACTATGCCGCGCCGTCCGAGCGGAAATGATCCGAATCTTGTCGCCGCGTTGCGTGAACACAACTGCGATCAATCTTCCCCGCACCTTTCCGACCGATACATGCCTCTCTTCGCTCGAATGATGTGTTGAACGATATGCGACTTGGTTCGGATCGTTGAACACCTCTATTGCATCGGAAAAATCAATGCCATGTTTTGTAATATTCGAAAGGCGCTTTCTGTTGTCCCATTCGAACCCGGAGAATTCTTCCATCTTCGAACGTCCGTATTGGCGTTCGAGGATTTTCATCGAACGCGAGAAAGAATAGGTGGGGCGAGCCACGCATGCAGTCTTACCGCTGCCCTACCTTCGGACGTTTCCTCTCCCGGGTTTTCTATTTTTGAACCCAGTTGAGTATTTGTATATACAATCGTGTATAAGATATCAAGGTCTGTTTCGCCTCTGTGGAAAACACGGAAAAGGCCCGGATTCCCGCGCTTAGCGGTGGCCTGCTGCGTCGCCGCCCCGGAAAACCTCCATTCGTCGCCCTATGATAGGGGACCGATTCGCCCCGAACCGACGAACCGATAGCCCGCGCCCTTAAGGCCGAACCACCGCCCATGCGCTTCTCGCCGCAGTTTCTCGAAGAGCTGAAAGCCCGGCTTCCGGTTTCGGAAGTCGTCGGCCGGCGCGTCAAGCTGACCCGCGCGGGCCGCGAGATGAAAGGGCTGTCGCCGTTCAACAAGGAGAAGACGGCGTCGTTCTTCGTCAATGACCAGAAGCAGGCCTGGTTCGATTTCTCCTCCGGCAAGAACGGCAGCATCTTCGACTTCGTGATGCAGACGGATGGCTTGTCGTTCCCCGAGGCGGTCGAGCAACTGGCGAACCTTGCCGGCATGGCGATGCCGAAGGTTTCGCGCGAGGACGAGGCGCGCGAGAAGAAGCGCAAGAGCCTCTACGAGGTAATGGAACTGGCCGCCAAGTTCTTCGAGGCGACGCTGGCCACGCGCACCGGCGCCAAGGCGCGCGGCTATCTCGCCGACCGCGGGCTCGATCCGGCGGTGCAGCACAGGTTCCGCCTCGGCTATGCGCCGTCCGAACGCTACGCGCTCAAGGAACATCTGGGTGCGCAAGGCGTGCCGGTCGAGGACATGGTGGAAGCCGGCCTGCTCATTGCCGGCAACGACATCCCGGTGCCGTATGACCGCTTTCGCGACCGGGTCATGTTCCCGATCACCGATATTCGCGGGCGCATCATCGCCTTCGGCGGCCGCGCGCTGGAGAAGGACGTTCCGGCCAAGTACCTCAACTCGCCGGAGACGCCGCTCTTTCACAAAGGTTCCAACCTCTACAACCTCGCCAGCGCCCGCCAGGCCGCTTACGACGGTGCTCCCGTCGTCGTGGTCGAGGGCTATGTCGACGTCATCGCCATGGTGCGCGCGGGCTTCGACGCCGCCGTCGCGCCGCTCGGCACCGCGCTCACCGAAGACCAGCTTTCGCTGCTCTGGAAAATGGCGGACGAACCAGTCCTTTGCTTCGACGGCGACGGCGCCGGCCTGCGCGCCGCCTTTCGCGCGGTCGACATCGCGCTGCCGCGGCTTGCCCCCGGCAAGAGCCTGAAGTTCGCGCTGCTTCCCCAAGGACAAGACCCGGACGATCTGGTGCGCTCGGCCGGCCCCGAAGCGGTGCGCGAGGTGATCGGCGCCGCGCGCCCGCTCGCCGCCATGCTGTGGGCGCGCGAAACGGAGGGACATACGTTCGATACGCCCGAGCGGCGCGCCGCGCTCGAAGCGCGCATCAACGCGGTGACGGCGGGAATCGCCGACGAAGCCGTACGCAAATATTATCGCCAGGAGTTCAACGGCCGGCTCGCCCAGTTCTTTGCCCCGGCGCAGGGCGCGGGCCCCATGCGCGACGGGGGCGGCCGCCGGCCGAACTGGGGCGGGCAGGGTGGACGCCAAGGAGGCCAAGGACAGCAAGACTGGCGCTCGTCCCGCAATGGCGATTGGCGCGGCCGGGCCGGCCAAGCCGGCCGCACCAACGGCCGCCCGGGCGGGCCCTACGTGGTCATGAGCCAGCAGCTCGCCGCGAGCCCCGTCCATCGCGGCCACCGCAGCGTGCTATCGTTGCGCGAGGCGCTGATCCTGCAGGCCGCGCTCAATCATCCCTGGCTGCTGCACGACCACATGGAGGAACTCAGCCAGCTCGAATTCCGCCATCCGGAGGCCGAGCGCCTGAAAGGCGCCCTGATCGATCTTGCGGCCCATGCCGCGGCCGAGGACGCCGAAACCCTGCGGACCGAACTCGAGAGCCGCGGCCTGGGGTCCCTGGTCGCGCGGGTGACGGGCGCCATCACCACGGTGTCCGTCTGGGGCACCTCGCGCGAGGCCGCTCCCGACGACGTCCTGGTGACATGGGAGCAGCTGATCGCCTTGCATCGGCAGTGGCATTCACTAATTAAGGAGCTCAGGGACGCCGAGATGGCGCTTGGGCAGGACAACAGCGAGAGCAACTATCTGCGCTTGTGCGACGTGAAAACGCGCCTTGCCCGGATGGAGGGAACCGAGGCCCAGATCGAGGGTTTTGGGGCCTCTTCCGGCCGCGGCGGCCGTGGCGTATGAGCAGGGATGGGGAAGGCCGGGGCCCTGGCGCATGATCCCGAAAGGCGCGTGCCGGCTTTCGGAACAATTCACGCCCAAACGAGCGGGGCGGGAGTGGTTACAGGGCCAATTCACGGCATATTGCGGTGTGATGGGCCGGGCCCCGCGCGGGACATTCGGGTCGGGTTCCGCGCGGCAACGGGTCAAGAACGAGGTTAATCGGAGCTTAAGTGGGCTCCGTCACACTGACGGCTCGATTCGGGGCGCGGCGCCTTGCGGTGCGGCCCTTTTGGCCGTGCGGGGCGGATGGCAGGCTGGCCGTCCGCGGCGCGTTAGACCAGGAAGGTCCAGGAGAGATCGATGGCGAGCAAGGTGAAAGCAGCGGCGCAGGTCAAGGAAGAAGCCCCCGAAAAGGAGGCTGAGGGCGCGCCGGAATCGCCGCTGCCGCTGCTGGACCTCAGCGATGCCGGCGTCAAGAAGATGATCAAGGCCGCCAAGAAGCGCGGCTATGTCACCCACGACCAGATCAACGCCGTGCTGCCGTCGGAGGAAGTGACCTCCGACCAGATCGAAGACGTCTTCGCCATGATCAGCGAGATGGGCATCACCATCGTCGAAAACGACGACAGCGACGGCGAGGAGGGCGAGGAGAAGGCCACCGACGAGGTCGACGACGACGATGACGACACCGGCAACGAGCTGGTCGAGTCGAAGACCAAGGCGCTCGCCACCACCGAAAAGAAAGAGCCGTCCGAGCGCACCGACGATCCCGTGCGCATGTATCTGCGCGAGATGGGCTCGGTCGAGCTGCTGTCGCGCGAGGGCGAGATCGCCATCGCCAAGCGCATCGAGGCCGGCCGCGAGGCGATGATCGCCGGCCTGTGCGAAAGCCCGCTCACCTTCCAGGCCATCATCATCTGGCGCGACGAGCTGAACGAAGGCAAGGTCTTCCTGCGCGACATCATCGACCTGGAAGCGACCTACGCCGGCCCCGAGGCCAAGCAGCAGCAGGCGAACGGCGACGGCACCGCCGCGCCCAACGGGCGGCGCGCCGCACCTGCAGGTGGTGCAGACCGCGGCACCCCCGGCGGCGCCGCCGGCCGCCACGCCCTTCAAGGCCAAGCCCGAAAGCGGCGAGGCCAAGGAAGAGAAGGATCCCGGCGAAACCGCCGCCGAGGGCGATTACGACGACGACGACGATATGGAGGGCTCGCTCTCGCTCGCCGCGATGGAAGCCGAGCTCAAGCCCAAGGTGGTCGAGACCTTCGACACCATCGCCGACACCTTCAAGCGGCTGCGCCGCCTGCAGGAGCAGGACATCGAGAACCGGCTGAAGAAGACCTCGCTGTCGCCGGCGCAGGAGCGCAAGTACAAGAAGCTGAAGGAAGAGATCATCACGGAAGTGAAGTCGCTGCGGCTGAACCAGGCGCGCATCGAATGGCTGGTCGAGCAGCTCTACGACATCAACAAGCGCCTCGTGTGCAACGAGGGCCGGCTGATGCGGCTCGCCGAAAGCTACGGCGTCGAGCGCGAGGACTTCCTCAAGAACTACATGGGCGGCGAGCTCGACCCGCGCTGGCTCAACCGCGTCTCCAAGCTCTCCGCCAAGGGCTGGAAGAACTTCGTCGCCAGCGAGAAGGAGCGCATCAAGGACATCCGCGGCATGGTGCACGACCTCGCGGCGCAGACCGGCGTGCAGATCGGCGAATTCCGCCAGATCGTGAAGATGGTGCAGAAGGGCGAGCACGAGGCGCGCATCGCCAAGAAGGAGATGGTGGAAGCCAACCTGCGCCTCGTCATCTCCATCGCCAAGAAATACACCAACCGCGGCCTGCAGTTCCTCGACCTGATCCAGGAAGGCAATATCGGCCTCATGAAGGCGGTCGACAAGTTCGAGTACCGCCGCGGCTACAAGTTCTCGACCTACGCCACGTGGTGGATCCGGCAGGCGATCACCCGCTCGATCGCCGACCAGGCGCGCACCATCCGCATTCCCGTGCACATGATCGAGACCATCAACAAGATCGTGCGCACGTCGCGGCAGATGCTCAACGAGATCGGCCGCGAGCCGACGCCGGAAGAGCTGGCCGAGAAGCTCGGCATGCCGCTGGAGAAGGTGCGCAAGGTTCTCAAGATCGCCAAGGAGCCGATCTCGCTGGAGACGCCCATCGGCGACGAGGAGGATTGGCATCTCGGCGATTTCATCGAGGACAAGAACGCCATCATGCCGATCGATGCGGCGATCCGTCCAACCTGCGCGAGACCACGACGCGGGTGCTGGCCTCGCTCACCCCGCGTGAGGAACGCGTGCTGCGCATGCGCTTCGGCATCGGCATGAACACCGACCACACGCTGGAGGAAGTCGGCCAGCAGTTCTCGGTCACCCGCGAGCGTATCCGCCAGATCGAGGCCAAGGCGCTGCGCAAGCTGAAGCACCCGAGCCGGACGGAAGCTGCGGAGCTTCCTGGATAACTGATAAACCATGTAATTCGGAGATTGGAGGCGACAGAAATGCCCCCTTGTTGCTTCTCCAACCGCCTGTCTATAATGCCCATCGTTAGTTGTGGCCGGCCTTGGCCTCGTGTCCGGTAGTCCGATGTCCAATTATTCCTCTGTGAAGCTGGCCGAAACTCTCAAGGAAGTTCTTCGGCCTTTAGGTAGCCTGAGCGCGACCGAGTTTGAGGCTCTCGCAAAGGCAATAACTGGGCCTCGTTCATTCTCGATCCCTAAGGATGAGATTGATCGGCTCCGGACGAAGGTTTCCGGGCACGCGCCCGCAATTCCATTTTTGCTAGCCGCGCTATCGTACCTGTATACGCACGTCTCTCAATTAGGGCCAAGACCCAATAAAAGTGTTGCTGCGTGAATCGGTTGCTGATTCGCTCTGGGTGTCTGATTCGGAGCGATGCGATGCGATCCAATCTTTTCTGGCTCAGCGACGAACAGTGGTCTTCGATACAGCCCTTTTTGCCGACGGACGTGCGCGGCAAGGCACGTGTGGATGACCGGCGCGTGATCAGCGGCATCATTTTTGTCATCAAAAGTGGCTGCAGGTGGTGCGATTGTCCGCCGGAATACGGCCCGGCGAAGACCATCTACAATCGCTTCGTGCGTTGGGCGCAGCGCGGGATATGGGAGCGCTTGTTCCGCGAGCTTGCGACGCGTGGCCGAGCAACGGACGTGCAGATGATCGATGCCACGCACGTCAAGGCACACCGCTCTGCCTCGGGCGCAAAAAGGGGGAGCAAAAGCAGGCGATTGGCCGCTCGCGCGGCGGGCGCAACACGAAAATCCACGCAATCGCAGATGCTAAAGGCCGTCTTGTTGCCATCCTTCTGACCGGCGGACAGGCTCATGATTGTCCGCCGGCGCAGCGTTTGATCCGACGAACCAGACCGGCCAAGAAGCTGCTTGGCGACCGCGCTTACGACAGCGCGGAACTTGCGCGATTGGCTCGATGGACGCGGCACAGGTGCCCGTCATCCCGAACAAGTCCAATCGCAAGCAGCCCTTCAGCTTCAACAAGCGGGCATACAAGTGGCGTCATCTCATCGAGAACGCCTTCTGCAGGCTCAAGGACTTCCGCAGGATCGCAACTCGTTACGACAGGCTGGCCAGAAACTACTTGGCCTCCGTTTGCCTCATCGCTGCTATCGTATGGTGGACTTAATGAGTCTTGGCCCTAGTCGAGGGAGGTGCCGACTATGCCGGTGTGATAAGCGGCCTTGTAGATGATATTTACGATAAAATCTCCTGGAAGGGATCTAAGGAAGAAGTTCGGGAACGACTAGCAAGGCTTCTAGCGCAACAGGAAAATCATCAGGCGTTTCGAAAATATCAACGTCTTCAATCGGGGTTCATTCCGAATGCCGTTAGCTTCTCTAGTCTCGTCGATCTCCGTCCGATTTTGGTAATGACGATGATCTGGTCTTGAAGGGCTATATACCAGTGGTTCAATTTCGGATTAGCACTGACGCACTCACTCCCGACCGAAGACGGATGATTTTCCAAGTAAGCGAGGATGCTTTGACTGACCTGAAAAAGGCAGTCGAGAGAGCTGAGAATAAACTGAAGCTGCTAAAAGCAACTCCGGCCTTCGCGGATCAAATAGTCAAGATGTGAAAAGATGTTCGATACTGATTCAGATGCATTGGCTCTCAATGCTTTGCTCTCCGGGGGCGGCTTTGGTTCTTTGGAGTGGGAGCGCTCGGTAGCGGAGGTTGATAATGCTGTTTCTCCGGTCGATGCCGCGCTTCTGACGTTTGTACGTGATGTTGGTCCCAGGCTCTACGCGCCGAGGGCTGCGACTAGTAGGCGACTGGGGGTGCCGGCCTGGACGAGATCCAGGCCGAACTTGCGGCGCTCTCTCGCCAATCCATCGTTCCGCAGGGTACAGAGCTTAAGGTGTTGAATTATGTTGCATTGACAAGGGACATCGTAGCCTTTGATCAGAGTGTCTTTTCATCTGTCCCTGAGGAAGAGGGCCTTCTGCCTCGAGAGCTTCGACGGGGAGGCAACTTGCATTTCCCCTGGTCGGCGAGTTTGTTCCGAGCAAGCAGTTGGTCGGGTACTGGGTTCGCAGAAGTCGCCGCGTCTGCGGTTGAAGCAGGGGTGCTCCCCTCGTCGGAACAGCCGACAGTTGTCGACGGGACCCTGCAGCGTAAGTTTGCCGAGGAAATTATCTCTTTGTTTGGGACGATTGGTCAGCAACTTCGCCATGAACAAAATGTTGATCTGTGCATTACGAAGAGCGGCCGCTTTGGCTTGACCTATCAAGTGCAGCTATCGGAACAATTTTACATAATTCCAGATGAGGTATCCGCTTTCTTGTCGGAATTGAAGAGTGAACTCTCATCGGCGATTATTGTAGGCTCGGGCGTTTCTGGTGCTTGGGGGGCCATCGAATTCGATGCGCAGGCAAATCTCATTACATTTTGCAGCCGTCAAACATTGTCGAGAACAAGCATTTTGTCCGCGCTCAAGAAATAGAGTAGTGGCCGTTCGGTTCACATACATTCAGTTGTCCGACGTGCATTTTTGCACGCAGCCGGGCCGACACAACCTCATTTCTCTAATGGCTCGTCGCCCTCGCGACTATCTTGATACCTGCCTTAGGCAGGGGCGCGAGCTTGGCTTTAAATCGCTGGCAAAGCCAGTCAGCTTAGTCCAAAAATCGTCTCTGGCGCGGCGCAATTCTGTTATCGGCGATCTCAAGCAAATGAAGTTGACGGAATTCTATTCACTGGAGATTTGGCGACCACCGGCATGATGACCGACATAAGTGTCGCCAAGCGTTTCATTTCAGAGCCA
>CAWHJV010000009.1:0-75260 GCA_963829755.1 uncultured Pseudomonadota bacterium
GACACGGTGTTCAAGCTGGTCAAGCTGGACATCAAGGCACGCCTGCGCGCCATGACGGTGAGCGCGGTGCTGACGGTGGTCGGCGTTGTGCTGCTGTTGACCGCGCTCGGCTTCGGCGTCGCGCTGCTTTACGTCTGGCTGCAGCAGATGCTGGGCACCATCGTCGCGCTGGCGATTATCGGCGGCGCGTGCATCGTGCTGGCGCTGATCTTGTTCGCGCTCGCCGCGTGGCGGCCGAAGCCGGGCGACAAGCCGGCAAAGCGCGCGGCCCCGCCGGCCCCGCCGCCGCGGCCGGAAGGCGCGAGCGGCGGCGGCGCCACGGATCATCTGATCCAGGAAGCTGTCTCCGCCATGCAGCAGGGCTCGCGCGAGCAGATGCTTGCAGCGCTGTCGCTGGCGTTGATGACGGGGATTATCCTGGGACGGAAGAGTTAGGGAGCCTGCGACATGGCGTGCCGGGTCGAGCCCGGCAATGCCGTATGAGGCGCCTCATGGTCGTTGTCTTTCGGGTTTACCGCGGTGAACGGGTGCCCACTTCGGCTGGAAACGCTTTAAAACCCGCTCAGCACCTCCGTCACGTGCTCCACCTCAGGCGGCGACGCGAAATGGGGCCCGGCCAGCTTGCGCCATTCCTGGTAGTCGGCGCGACTCGCGGAAGTCCTTGGTGTGGTTCTCCAGCGTTTCCCATTTGACGAACAGCCGGTAGCGCGACGGCTTCTCGTGCGAGCGTTGCAGCGTCAGGCCCTTGCAGCCCTTGGCCCGCTGGAAGATCGGCACGGCTTGCGTCACGCCGGCTTCGAACGCGGCTTCCTGGCCGGGCGTGACGTCGATCTGGGCGATTTCGAGGATCATGGGACAGGCTTTCGCGGCAAGAGGACTTGGAAGGCGCGGCATTATGGTCCGCGCCATCAAGGGTGCAAAGGGTAGGAGGTGTTGCCCGCTGCATCCGGAACAGATTACGCCACCGCGTGTTGGCCGCGGCCGAAATAGCGGTCCTTGGCGTCCTCGGTGGCATGTCGCGCACCGACTTGATCTGCGCGATCCGGGCATAGGCGCGCTTGACCGCGTCGCGGGCGGCGATCTTGTCGACCCAGGCCTTCACGTGCGGCCGCTTGCCGAGGTCGATGGCCAGCAGCTCGACATTGCGCAGCCACGGGAAGGCGGCGATGTCGGCGATGGTGTATTCGTCGCCGGCGACGTAAGGGTGGGCGGAAAGCCGCTGCTCGTAGATGTCGAATATCTTGTTCACCATGGTGCGGTAGCGGCTGTGGCCGTAGTCGTTGCCGGCCGGCGCGAAGCGCGAGAAATGCACGAGCTGTCCGGACATCGGCCCGAGATTGGCCATCTGCACCATCAGCCACTGCATCACGTCGTTGCGCTTGACCGGATCGTGCGGGATGAACTTGCCGGTCTTCTCGGCGAGATAGATCAGGATGGCGCCGGATTCGATCACCGTATAGGGCGCGCCGGCAGGACCCTCGCTGTCGACGATGGCCGGCACCTTCTGCAGCGGATTGATCCTGGTGAATTCGGGGGTGAACTGATCGCCCTTCCACACGTCGACATGGTGCTCGCGGTAGGGCAGGCCGCACTCCTCCAGCATGATGAAAATCTTCTGCACGTTGGGGCTGGTCAGCGCATAAAAATCGATCATGGGGCGTCTCTTTCGGCATAAACGGGACAACCGCGCGGGCCCGCGCGGGGCCGCCCTCTATAGCCGAAGAGGGCCCGCCTTGTCCGGTGGCTCACGCGATCACACTAGCGGGGCGCGTTCATCGCTGCCGCCTTGCGCAGGCAGGCCGGGCACAGGCAGCCCTCGGCGATTGCCGCGGCATCGAGCGGCATGCGGACATCGACGTCGGCACACCAGCAGCCGCCCTCCGGCCGGCATTCGAAGGGCGCCCCGCAGCGTGGGCAGGTGAGCGGGTGGGGCGGGGACGGGGCAGGCGTCATGACAGGCGTCCGGTGGCATGCGCGCGGCTATTTGAGGACGCGCGCGAACAGCACGCAAGCGGCGCGTCGTCACGCTCGGGCTTTCTTTTCGCTTGTTTTCGCTTGTTTTCGCACGTTCGCCGGCGCACGCCGGACATTTGCTGGCGAAAAAAATAAGCGGTCCCGGAAGCGCAGGGACAACCGCGCGGGACCGCGAAAAGGGGGCCTTACTCAATTATACGCAATACAAAACATACGCGAACGAGCGTCACGCTACCCTGACGCGATGACGGGTGCATGACAGCGCCGCGCGCGGCGGCCGGAACGTGATAGGCTTGCGCGGCCGTTTCATTTCCGCGAACGCCCTTTTCCGCCTGGACCTTCCGCATGCCCGACATCACCACCGCGATCGCCGTGGCGATTTTCGCCGCCACGTATGCAGTCGTCGCGGTCGGCAAGGTGCCAGTCTACCGCATCGACCGCGCCGGCGCCGCGCTGCTCGGTGGCAGCCTGATGGTGGCCGCCGGCGTGCTCACGTTGGATGAGGCCTATCGCGCCGTCAGCCTCGACACCATCACGCTGCTGCTCGGCATGATGATCGTGGTGGCGAACTTGCGGGTGTCGGGGTTCTTCCGCATCGTCAACGGCTGGATCGCCGCGCACGTGCGCCGCCCGCTCGGTCTCCTGGTGGCGGTGGCGCTGGCGAGTGGGCTGTTGTCGGCCTTCCTCGTGAACGACGCCATCTGCCTGGTCATGGCGCCGCTGGTGCTGGAGGTGGTGCAGCGCCGGCGGCGCGATCCGGTGCCCTATCTGCTGGCGGTCGCCATGGCCTCCAACATCGGCAGCGTCGCCACCATCACCGGCAACCCGCAGAACATCATCGTCGGCAGCGTGTCGGGCATACCTTACGCGACCTTCGCCGCAACGCTGGCGCCGGTGGCGGCGTTCGGGCTGGTGGCGACGGTGGCGCTGATCGCGCTGGCCTACCGCCGCGAATTCTTCACCCGCGAGACGCTGCCGCCGGTCGAGATCGAGCAGCACTATCACAAGCCGCTGGTGATCAAGACCGTGCTGGTCGCGATCGCCATGATGGCGCTGTTCTTCCTGGGCCAGCCGGTGGCCAAAGTGGCGATCGTCGGCGGCGCTTTCCTGCTGCTCACGCGCCGCGTCAGCCCGAACAAGATCTACCGTGAGATCGACTGGCCGCTGCTGGTCATGTTCGTCGGCCTGTTCATCGTGGTGGCGGGCCTGGAGAAGACGGTCATCGATCCGCACCTGCCGGCGCTGATGGGCGCGCTGCACCTGGGCGACAACGCCGTGCTCGGCGGCGTTACCGCGCTCTTGTCCAATGTCGTGAGCAACGTGCCGGCGGTGCTGGTGCTGAAACCCTTTGTGAGCGAACTGCACGACCCGCAGCGCGCCTGGCTGGTGGTGGCGATGACGCGCCACGCTCGCCGGCAACTTCACGCTGCTGGGATCGGTCGCCAACCTGATCGTGGCACAGCGCGCCAAGGCGCACGGGGTGGAAGTGCGCTTCTGGCCCTATTTTGTCATCGGCGCGCCGCTGACGGTGATCACCATCGTCGCTGGGCTGCTGTGGCTGGGCGCGGGGCCGCTGCCGTAAGGCGTTACTGCTTTGCCGGCGTCACCCGCAAAATCCGTTCGTGCCCGGCAGAAGGGCGGCTAAAGCGACTAGGATGCTGCGCATGGCCGTCGCCGTGACGCGGGTCGACGGCGAACGCGCCCTGGCGTTCCGGCTACCGCTTTCCGCGTCCCTTGTCGGGCAACGCCGAGAGGCCGCCGAGGCCGATGAAGAGGAGGCCGAGCAGCAGGGCGATGCCGAACAGGCTGCCCTCGTGGCCGACGACGCCCTCGACGACGTCGGCGCGCGCGACGCCGACCGACACGACGGTGGCGACCGCCACGATGGAAAGCGTCAGTGCGATGCCGGCGACCAGTTCGGCGAAGGCGATGGTGCGGCGCTCACGGCCGAGCGTGCGGCCGGTGGGCGCGCGGAACCCGGTGTCCTGGATGTGCTTGCGCATGCTGAACCCTGCGAATCACTGTTCGCGATGGGGCCAGATTGGGCAGGGAACCGGGCGCCGATCCGGCCCCATTGGGGCGCGGGCGGTAAGGTTTGGCGGCGATTTCGTGACGAAGGTTAAGGAACGGTAAACGCCGTGTCCCGGCCGCGCGCGGCGGGCGCGCGCCATTTCGGCGCCCGCCGATGCCGGCGCCGCGAATACGGCACTGGCATCGCGCGACGGAACGCCCTGCTATGGCGAATGCACTTCGTGGACCACGCGCTCGAGCAGCGAGTTGTAGATCGGCGTCGTGCGGGTCAGGTGGGCGACGAGCATGGCCGCGAAGCATGCCGCCAGCATCGGCAGCAAGGTGGTGAAGGCGGCGGTCATCTCGGTCACCAGCACGATTCCCGTCACCGGCGCCTGCACGATGCCGGTGAAGAACGCCGCCATGCCGACCACCGCGAACGCCTCCGGCTGGATGCCGAGTTGCGGAAACAGGTGGGCGGAGAGCGCGCCGCAGAGCAGGCCGAGTTGCGCCCCCAGCACGAGCAGCGGCGCGAACAGGCCGCCCGGCGTGCGCGCCGCGTAGGACATCGGCCCGAGAATGAAGCGGATGGCGAAACCGAGCGGGATGGCGCTGAGCGCGACACCGCCGGCCAGCAGGTTCTGCGTGATGTTGTCGCCGCCGCCGATCAGATCGGGGAAGAACCAGCCGGTGACCCCGACGGCGGCGCCGATCACGCCCGCCTTGACCTCGACCGGCACGCTCTCGAGGCGGCCGGCCAGCGTCATCGCGCCGAGAATGCTGCGGTTATAGAGGCTCGCCGCCAATCCGGCGACGATGCCCAGCACGATATAGAGCAGCCAGGTCGCGTCGGCGGCGTAGGGGAGTGGCCCGGTTGCCGCCGCCGCGTGGGAGACGATCGCGACGTGGAAATCCGGCTGATTGCCGAGGAACAGGCGCGAGACGAGGATGGCGGTCGAGGAGGTGCCGAGCGCGACGATGGTCATGCGCGGCTCGAAGCGGCGCACGAGTTCCTCGAGCACGAACACCGCGCCGGCGATCGGCGCGTTGAACGCGACCGCGAGGCCCGCGCCCGCGCCGGAGGCCAGCAGCATCCGCAGCTCTTCCTGGGAATGGCGGAACAGATCGCCGATGAGATGGGCGACAACGGCGCCCATCTGCACGCTCGGTCCTTCGCGGCCCAGCGCCATGCCGGAGCCGATCGCCGAAAGTCCGCCGAGAAACTTGACCGGCAGCAGCTTTGGCGGCGCCGGCGGCAGCTCGCCATTGAGCGCGGCCTCGACTTGCGGGATGCCGCTGCCCGGACGCGTGGGGGGAAAACCGCCGCACCAGCCAGGCGCCGAACGCCGCCGCCGCGGTGCATCCGGCGACGATCAGCACAAAGCCGAGAACATGTGCCTGATGGCCGCGGGCGAACAGCACGTCGCGCAGCCGGTCGGCCTCTTCCAGGGTCAAGCGAAAAATCGCGTCGACCAATCCCGCCCCGGCGCCGACGACGCGGCGCCAGCAGGGAAACCAGCCACAGGCGACGGAGCTTCGGTCGCTGTCGGGTTTGATCGGGATGTGGAGTTCTTCGTTCTTTTTGACCTCCGGTTGGTCGGCCTCCGATTTCGCGCCTTTTTCCGGCGCGTGCGAAACTTCATCCATCAAAACGACTCCAGAGCAGGCCACTGCTCCGCTTCTACGCGCCCGCCGGGGGCTCGATAGCGTGTTCCGGCGTCCAGCAACAGGGGCAAAGTGCGACGATTTCCGCAGAGCAGCCGTGAATCGGCGCCGGAGCGGGCGCCGGACTTGGGCTTTTGGCCCAGGCAGGCGGCTGGAACCGCACCCGTTGCGTGCTACTGGGCGGCTGCGAGCGCGTCGGGCTGCCGGTCCATGGGCACATGGCCGGGCTCGGCCGCGACGCGCGCGAGCCAGGCACGGAGTGCCGGATAGGGCGTGAGGTCGAAGTCGCAGGCTTCCGCGACATGGGTATACGCGTAGAGCGCGATGTCGGCGATGGTGTAGCGGTCGTCGACGAAAAACGGCTGGCGCGCGAGATACGCGTCCATCACGCCGAGCGCGTAATGGCCGTTCTCCATCCAGTCATCGAGCGCGTGACGCTGCAGGTCGCGGCCGCCCTTGATCAGGTTGAGCCAGAAAAAAGCCGCTCCGATGTTCGGCTGCAGGCTGTGCTGCTCGAAGAACATCCATTGCAAGGCTTCCGCGCGCGCGATGCGCTCCTTCGGAGCGAGCGGCGTGCCGCCGGCGACGTACCAGAGGATGGCGTTGGACTCGGCGATGAAACGGTCGGGCGTCACCTCGAGGAGCGGGATCTGCCCATTCGGATTCTTGGCGAGGAATTCAGGCGTGCGGCTTTCGCCTTGCAGGATGTCGACCTCGACAAGGCGGTAATTCAAGCCGAGATGCGCCAGCGCAAGGCGGACCTTGTAGCTGTTGCCCGATCGTTGCATCGAGTAAAGCGTGTACATCTTGGTGTCCCCCGGACACGCCCCGATTTCGAAGGCCATTATATGGGGGTCAAGCCCGGCGAGAGAATGGCTCGGGCGTGACAATGTCTGGCCGGCCCTTTCAAATTCGATGGGTCTTGCGGCACGCGTGCGCTGCAAAAACGCCGCTTCGTGGAAGAAATTTGCTTTGCTCGAATTCGCGGCCGCCATCGCGGCGCGTTCAGCGCGCCGTCGAAGAAAAGCTGGGCACCGGTACCGGAACGGGTTCGCCCTCGGTAGCGGGCTCTGTGACTGCCAAGTTTTCGACCGCTTGCGGCGCTGCAGCAAGACGCGCGACCAGCGCCCGCGCTGCGGCGAGGCAGAATGCGGCAATCGCCAGCCCCGCGAAAATGTCGATGAAGTAATGACCGCCATCGACCGGGATCGCCACCATCATCAATCCGTTCGTCACCAGCCCGATCCAGCGCAGCACAGGCAGTGGTCGGAATGCGTCGATCAGGATCAATGCCAGCGCCGCGTGAAGGCTCGGGAAGGTAATGATGCCGTGGGCGCCGGCGGCCACGAGCTGGCGCACAGAGCCGTCGCGCAAGCCAAGGAAGTCGGGCAGATAGCGCCCATGAACGGCGGGTATGATGTCGGGATAGTCGGATGCGTGCAGGCGGTAGTAGCCCCAAACGCCTTCAGCCGGGAGGACGGCGGCAACGGCGATGGTAATCAGCGCGGCGAACATGAATGCGAGCACGAACACCCGCAAATCGCGGAACCGTCCTGCCAGCGCCAGGATCAGCACAACCGCAAGAGTTTGCGGCATCAGGCTCTCGTAGAGGATGTTGAACAGCGGATGGATGGCGGCGTGAGCGTCCATCCAGCGCAGAAGCGCGGACCAGTCGAGCCCGAAGAGGCGGTCGGCTGCGTCCATCCAACGATCCTGAAGCGGCAGGTCGAAGCTGGCGGCAATGTAGCTCAAGGGCGCGCCAACCGCGGCGAAGGCAACGATCTGGGCGGTTACGGCCAGCGCGTTCGATAGCCGCGGGTCGGGCCGCAGGTCCCGGTAGAACCAATGGGCGACCAGCAGGATCGCTGTCGCCGCGCCGGCGGCGGCAAAGGAGCGCCAGACAAGGTGGAAAGCAGAAACTTCCGTGGCGGCCAGCACGATGCCCGCAACGGCGGCAATGACGGCCCAGATGATGCCGTCGAGCCGGCGCAGCCCCGCCGCGTGCCAGTCCATTGCCAGGAATCCCGTCCGTTTTGCGCCGCCTCCGGGTAGCACGCGCACGGTTGTCCTCCGGTTAATCGGATCGCGCCAAAACGGCCCGTTTTGGCGCTTCCGCCGGCGCGCGCGGCGGCGCCGGCGCGCATTGACGGCGGCGATGGAAACATCGCTTTTTGTCACCATTTGCACCCTTGCTGGACGCCCGCGCCGGGATTAGGAACTGCGCAACTGTTTCGCTGCGGCGCAACCCCCGGAGACATCGCAATGGCCTTCCTTGCCGACCACCTGAAGCGCATCAAGCCGTCGCCGACGATCGCCGTCACCGACAAGGCGCGCGCGCTCAAAGCGGCCGGCCGCAACGTCATCGGGCTGGGGGCCGGGGAACCCGACTTCGACACGCCCGACAACATCAAGGAAGCCGCCATCAAGGCGATCCGCCAGGGCCGCGCCGCCAAGTACACCCAGGTCGACGGCATGCCCGAGCTGAAGGAGGCGGTGGCCGCCAAATTCAAGCGCGACAACGGCCTCGAATACAGCCCGGCGCAGATCACGGTCGGCGCCGGCGGCAAGCAGGTGCTCTACAACGCCTTCATGGCCACGCTGAACCCGGGCGACGAGGTCATCATCCCGGCGCCCTTCTGGGTGAGCTATCCGGACATGGTGCTGCTCGCCGGCGGTACGCCGGTCACCGTCGCCTGCGACATGGCGAACGGTTTCAAGCTCACGGCGGCGCAATTGGAAAAGGCGATCACGCCGAAGACCAAGTGGTTCCTGTTGAACTCGCCGTCGAACCCGACCGGCGCGGCCTATACCCGCGACGAGCTGAAGGCGCTCGCCGAGGTCCTGGTGAAGCACCCGCACGTGCACGTCATGACCGACGACATGTACGAGAAGCTGACCTATGACGATTTCAAGTTCTTCACGCCGGCGCAGGTCGAGCCCGCGCTCTACGAGCGCACGCTCACCGTCAACGGCACGTCCAAGGCCTATTGCATGACCGGTTGGCGCATCGGCTTCGCCGGCGGGCCGACGCCGCTGATCAAGGCGATGGCGAAGATCCAGTCGCAGTCGACCAGCAACCCGGCGGCGGTGTCGCAATGGGCGGCGGTGGAAGCGCTCAACGGGCCGCAGGATTTCATCGCCGCGCACAACAAGATCTTCAAGGAGCGGCGCGATCTCGTTGTGTCGATGCTCAACCAGGCGAGCGGCATCAAGTGCCCGACGCCGGAAGGCGCCTTCTACGTCTATCCGTCTTGCGACGGCACCATGGGTAAGACCGCGCCGTCGGGCAAGACGCTCGAAAGCGACGAAGACTTCGTCACCGAGCTGCTGGAAGCCGAAGGCGTGGCGGTGGTGCACGGCTCGGCCTTCGGCCTGGGGCCGGCGTTCCGGATCTCCTACGCCACCAAGTCGGAAGACCTCGAGGAAGCCTGCAACCGCATCCAGCGCTTCTGCGGCAGCCTGCGGTAACGAGCGGGCCGGCGTCGCGCCGGTTTCGCTTGGGTCTCTTGATCGGGCAAGGGTCGGTTCGGCCCGAGCGGGCGAGAGTGTCTCGACGCTGCACGACCAGCGGCTTTATGTGCTATGCACAATTCGTCTGCTGTGAATTAAGCCCGAATCAGGCCCGGCTCGGTTATTGTCACTTTTATGATTCGCCGGCTCCTCACGGCCCTTTTCCTCTTCGCAGCGGCCATTGTGCCAGCAGCGGCGAACGAGCAGATCACGGTCGCCACTACCCGCGATGTTCAAAACGGCGCGCTGTTCCTGGCTGCGCTGCGCGGCTATTTCGCGGCCGCGGGCATCGATGTCGCCATGCAGGCCTACCCCTCGCCCAAGGCGGTGGTGGCGGCGCTCGCCGCCGGCAACAGCGATCTTGCAGTGACCCGATTTACCGCCACCGCTTTCGACCTGGCCGGCACCGGCAAGATCAAGATCATCGGCGCCCAGGTGCGCGAGCGCACGGATCACGAAGGCGACGTGGTGGTGGCCGCCAACGGCGCCTTTCACGCCGGCCTGCACCGGTTCGAGGACCTCGCCAACCGCTCGGTCGCGATCACCTCGCTCGGCTCCGTCTACAACTATCAGCTCGGGCGCATCGCCGAACTCAAGAAGTTCAAGCTCAACAGCGTCGTCGTGAAGCCCATGCACACGCTCGACGCGGTGGCCGCCGCGGTGATCGATAACCGGGTCGACGGCGCGATCCTGCCCTCGCGCTATGGCCGTTCGCTGCTGGCTTCGGGCCAGGCGCAGATCGTCGGCTGGTATTCGGAGCTGGACGAGCAGCAGCTCGGCGCCCTGTTCGCGTCGGCCAAGACGTTGAAGAACAAGGCCAAGACACTCGCCAAGTTCGTGGACGCCTACCGGCGGGGCGCCGCGGACTATTCCGCGGTGATGTCGTATTACGGCCTGGGCGGCAAGCTCGTCTCCAACGTCAAGTCGCGCAAGGCGGCGGCCCAGATCGCGCGCTACGTCTATCCCGGCACCCCGCAGGGAGCCGCCATTACCGCGGTCGAGCAAGGCGCCTATTACATGGACCCCAAGGCCCGGCTCGACCCTGAGGATCTCGCTCGCCAGTTCAACTGGTTCAAGGCGCAAGGGCTGGTGAGGTCCGATGCCGATCTGACGAAGGGCCTCGACCTGAGTTACGTCGGGCGAACACCTCCCAAGAGACGATAGGCGGCGCTTCGCGCCCGCACGGTGCACTGGCGTGCGCGGGGGCGCCAGCCGCTGTGGCCCAAGTGCCACGTTCGGCGCTGTGGAGCGTGGACACTGCTGAAATTTTCACATGCCAAAGCGCATACCCTTTCTTTGGTCGCGTCACTTGATACAATTACAAAGGGTATCTCGCAGGCGTTAGGGTTGATTCGACCCGCCCTGCGGTGCCTGCCGTTGGGGGCGGCGAGTTCGGGAAGCATTATGTGTCGGAATGCCTGGGTAAGGTTGGCCGCCGCTGGCGCAGCGATAGCCGTCCTCGGTTTCATCGGCACGCCTCCGGCCCAGGCTTCCGGCCACCCGGCCAAAGCGCTGGCGCCGTCGAGCCCATGCGCCGTCGACGGCATCAATGGCAGGGTTGGCGGTCTTGGCGGCGCCGATGATGACAAGACGCTTTACGGCGGCTTCGGTTCGCTCTCGGTGCCGCTCGGCTGTGCCTTGGGCGCGCAGGTCGACGGGAATGCCGGCAGTCTGGACGGTCGTTTCCTGGGCTCCGTCGGCGCGCACCTGTTCTGGCGCAACCCCAGCGTCGGGCTGCTCGGCCTCTACGGTTCATACGCCCGTTGGGATGAGTTCGGCGGCCTGGACGCCGGCCGTGTCGCGGCCGAGGGCGAGTGGTATCACGGTCGTTGGACCCTGCGGGGCATTGCCGGGGTCGAGTTCGGCAACAGCGTGTCGGGAACGGTCGGCTCCATGATTCAGACCTACGACGTGAAAACCCGCTTTTTCGACGAGGTGAATCTCGCCTACTACCTGCAGGACGATCTCAAGGTCTATGTCGGGCACCGCTACGAATACGGCCGGCACGCGCTGGCGCTGGGCGGTGAATGGGGCCTGCCGCTTGGCCATGGCGTCATGGCCAGTCTGTTCGCGGAAGGACGCATCGGCGAAAGCGGCAGCGACGGCGTCTGGGGCGGTGTGAAGTTCTATTTTGCACGGCATGACAAGTCGCTGATGCGTCGCCATCGTGAGGACGACCCGCCCGATTGGAGGCAGACCGATAACGGTGTCAGCGGCGCCGGCAGCAACACGCCGGTATCGACGCCGCCCCCGGCGCCCCCGCCGCCGCCAGTGCCGTTCTAACGCGTCGTGGCGTGGCGGCACCGGCCGGACGGCATCGGTCTACCGAACTCGTGACCATCTGCGCCCTTGCCAGCCTTCCGTTCACCTGAGACGATAACGTCAAAGGGCCGGGAAACCAGGTCCGACCTCCCGGCCGGCGAAGGGAGGTATTGCCATGGAACAGAACGGCACGGCATCCAAGGGTCCCCGGTGCATTGCGCTGGTGGGCCCCTTCCAAAGCGGCAAGACCACGCTTCTTGAAGCCCTGCTGGCGCGCACCGGCGCCGTGCAGCGCCAGGGCGCGGTCGACGCCGGTTCGACCGTCGGCGACGCCAGCAAGGAAGCGCGCCATCACAAGATGAGCGTGGAAGCGTCGGTCGCCACCACCACCTTCATGGGCGACACCTACACCTTCATCGACTGCCCGGGCTCCATCGAATTCATCCACGACATGCGCAGCGTGCTGCCGGCGGTCGACGCCGCGGTGGTGGTGTGCGAGGCCGACGAAAAGAAGGTGCCGCAGTTGCAATTGATCCTGCGCGAGCTGGAAGACCAAAACATTCCGCGCTTCCTGTTCCTCAACAAGATCGACAAGGCCGACAAGCGCGTGCGCGAGACGCTGACGCTGCTGCAGCCGGCCTCGCGCACGCCGCTGCTGTTGCGCCAGATTCCGATCTGGAAGGACGAGATCATTTCCGGCTTCGTCGACCTCGCGCTCGAGCGCGCCTACGTTTACAAGGAATACGCGCCGTCGGAGGTCATCGATCTGAAAGGTGATGACGCGAGCCGCGAGAAGGAAGCGCGCTTCACCATGCTGGAGACGCTGGCCGACCACGACGACGCGCTCATGGAGCAACTGCTCGAGGACATCGAGCCGCCGCGCGACAAGGTGTTCGACGATCTGGCGGCGGAGCTGCGCGAGCGCCAAGTGGTGCCGATGCTGCTCGGCGTCGCCACCCGCTCGAACGGCGTGCTGCGGCTCATGAAGGCGCTGCGCCACGAAGCGCCGGGCGTCGCCGGGACCGCGGCGCGGCTCGGCGTCGAGGCCGCGGACGACGCCTTAGCGCTGGTGATGAAGACCTTTCACACCACCCATGGCGGCAAGATGTCGGTGGCGCGCCTGCTTGCCGGCACCGCCAATGACGGCACCACGTTTCTCGCGCCGGACGGCGAGGCCGGCCGCGTCTCGGGCGTGTTCAAGCAGATGGGCCAGCACTTCGAGAAGCGCGGGCCCGCCACCGCCGGCGACACGGTCGCCTTCGGCAAGCTCGACAACGCCAGGACCGGCGACACCCTGTCGGCCGGCAAGACCGCCCATGCCGCGCTGGTCGATATCAAGCCCTATCCGCCTGTGCTGGCCATCGCGGTGCAGGCCAAGGAGCGCAAGGACGACGTCAAGCTCGGCCAGGCTTTCACGCGGCTGACCGAGGAAGACCCGTCGCTCGTCATCGAGCACAATCCGGAAAGCCACGAGGTGGTGATCTGGGGCCAGGGCGAGATGCACCTGCGCGTCGCCACCGAGCGGCTCGCCGACCGCTACGGCGTGCCGGTGGTGACGCATCCGCCGGCGGTCGGCTATCGCGAGACCATCCGCAAGCCGATCACCGTGCGCGGGCGCCACAAGAAGCAGTCCGGCGGCCATGGCCAGTTCGGCGACGTGGTGCTGGAGATCAAGCCGCTGCCGCGCTCGACCGGTTTCCAGTTCGAGGAACGCATCACCGGCGGCGTGGTGCCGCGCAACTACATCCCGGCGGTGGAGGAGGGCGTCATCGACGCGCTCAAGGAGGGCTCGCTCGGCTTCCCGGTGGTCGACGTCGCGGTGGCGCTGATCGACGGCTCCTACCACACGGTCGATTCCTCCGACATGGCGTTCCGCACCGCCGGCCGCATCGGCGTCGACGAAGGGCTGCCGCAGTGCCAGCCGGTGCTGCTCGAGCCGATCCACCTGGTCGAGATCGTGTGTCCGAGCGAGGCCACCGCCAAGATGAACGCCATCCTGTCGAGCCGGCGCGGGCAGATCCTCGGCTTCGATGCGCGCGAGGGCTGGCCGGGCTGGGACGTGGTGCGCGCGCAGATGCCGGAAGCCGAGATCGGCGACCTCATCATCGAGGTGCGCTCGGCCACCGCCGGCGTCGGCAGCTTCACCTACACCTTCGACCACATGGCGGAATTGACCGGCCGCACCGCCGACCAGATCGTCGCGGCGCGCCGGGCGGCGGAATAGCTCACGGTTATTTTGGGAAAACGGCGCAAGGCGCGCTCCAAATTCGGTTCAAGTCCGGGTTGATTGCAAGACCGGCGATGGGAGCGCTTGCGCCGGCTCATCCTTGCGCTTTGAACCAACGCAGCACTTGGACCGACCAATGTAGGCTTTGCCGCGTCCGTGGCGGCAGCTCGCTTTGCTTTTCAATTGTGCCGTTGCCAAAATTGGCGGGGAAACAATGCCGATATTGACCCGATCTGCCGCGATCGCCGTTCAAGCCACGATTCTGATCCTTGCCGCCGCGTCGTGGTGCGGCGCCTCCGCGGCGCCACCGAAGGCGCGCGCCGCCGCCGCATGCCTCACCCATCCCACCGTGACATGCAGCGTCGGTCTTGCCCTGGCGGCGAGTGTCGGCGCCGGTGAGGACGAGGATTACGACCGCTATAAGCTCGTCATGATGGCGGTGGAACCGGTCAAGGATATCGAAGCCCGCAAGGCGTTTCTCGATCGCGTTAGTGCGCGCTACTTCGCCGAAGGATCGCTGGGCCGCAGGCTGGTCGACGACAAACGCCGTGTCGCGGACATCGCCGCCGCCATCGTGGTCGGCGATAACGCCACCGCGAACCGTTTGCTGAACGACGGCAAACCCAAGTTTCAGTTCTGGTGGAAGAGGCTGAAAGAGGTCATCGAGATCCTTGCCGCGGGCGGCAAGCCAGATCTCGCGGTCGCCACCGAGGCTAAATACCACCGCACGGTCGATGTCCATCTCAGTGACGCGCTCGGCCGCGATCTCGGCAAGGAAGTCTGGAGCACGCAACAATTGCTGGCGCACGCCCTGGTGGATTGCGCATGCGGTCCGGACCCGCTGTCGATCGTCCTGGCGCTGCCGCGACAGGACGATCGGCTTGAACTGGCCGCCAGACTTTATGCGCGGCGGCACGATCTCAAGGGTCTGATGTCGTTCCTGACGCGGGAGTTCGGCAAACTGGCGACGGTCAAGGACGAGGGTAAACGCAAATGGGTCGGTTACGCCTTTGGCCTGATGCTACAAGAAATGCCGTTGCGCGACGTTCCCGCGGCCGTCCGCGCGGCGCCCCGTTGGCTGACGGGGAGAAATTTCGAGCCTCCGTCCGTACATAGCACGGCGATCGGTTCGAACATCTACAGCGCCGTGCTGGGGCGCGCCATCAATGCGGGCAACCGCCGCGCGGTCGCGGCGATCGTGAAGCTGTGGCCGCACGACGACATCGACTGGCTGTCGGACGGCAAGATCGAAAATCTCGACGCCGCCATGAAGGTCGCCGACCTCGTGCCGAAAGGGAACCGCGCCCTTCTGCGCCGGCTCACCGTTCAGTCCATGATCGCGCACGGCGATGCCCGGAAAGGGGTCAAAGAATATCTCAGCGGCCCGAACGGGCCGACGTATCGCAAGCGCGACATCGACGAAGACGATGTCATCGGTTTCGAAGACGACGTGGTGACGCCGCTACTGGCGCGCGGTGACATCGATTCGGCGGAGGACTTCGTCAAGGGCTTGCGCGATCCCGATGCCCGCGAGCAATTGCAGGTGGACATCGATGACGCGAAGAAGGCGCGCGCGGGCGCGCCGACGACCGATGCCGCCGCTCTGGCGATGTATTGGGGTTACTATCAGCAATCGAAGAAGGACACCAAAGCCGGGCAGAGCTTCCTGTCCGCGGTTAGCGAATTGTTTCGCACCCACCCGCATGCCTTTCCCTTCACATGAGCGGGCCGAGGCGGGGGTGCGGTGTCCCTCCCCCTGCCTTGCGCAAAGCGCATGGGGGGTGCGACAAGAAGGGCCTCCCGTAACCGTGATTTGCCAGTGAAGGCGCGGCTGCCGTAGCTGTTGAAGCCAGGGACGCGCGAATCGGGAGATCACGCCCATGAACATTATCCGCCGCAGGGGCTGGGAAATCCCCGAGAGCCAGGTCACGCCCGAACACCTGGTGTTCAGCCGCCGCCGCCTGCTCGCGGCGGGCGTCGGGGCTGGCGCGCTGGCGCTCGCGCCGGGCCTCGCCGCGGCGGCGATACCGGGGTGGAAGAGCTATCCGACACCCGATCTCTATCCCGCCAAGCGCAACCCGACCTACAAGCTCGACCGGCCGATCACCGATCAGCAGGTCAACAACGACTACAACAACTTCTACGAATTCGGCACTTCGAAGCACATTGCCCAAGCGGCGCAGGCGCTGCCGGTCGAGCCATGGACGGTGACCATCGACGGCATGGTGGAGAAGAAGCAGGAGATCGCCATCGACGATCTCATCCGAAAGATGACGCTGGAGGAGCGCCTCTATCGCCACCGCTGCGTCGAGGCCTGGAGCATGGCGATCGCCTGGACGGGCTTTCCGTTCGCCAAGCTGGTGAAGTTCGCAAAGCCGCTGGGCTCGGCCAAATTCGTCAAGATGACGACCTTCATGAACCCGAACGTCGCGCCCGGCCAGCACATGGCCTGGTTTCCCTGGCCTTACGTGGAAGGCCTGACCATGGCCGAAGCGACCAACGATCTCGCCTTCCTCGCCACCGGCTGCTACGGCCACCCCATGGACAAGCAGCACGGCGCGCCCCTGCGCCTGGCGGTGCCGTGGAAATACGGCTTCAAGTCGATCAAGTCGATCGTGCGCTTCACCTTCACCGACAAGCAGCCGGTGGGCATGTGGCAGCGGCTGCAGGCGAGCGAGTACGGCTTCTGGGCCAACGTCAATCCGAAGGTGCCGCATCCGCGCTGGAGCCAGGCGACGGAGTTGGAGATCGGCATCCACAAGCGCGTGCCGACGCTGCTGTTCAACGGCTACGGCGAATACGTCGCCGACATCTACAAGGGCATGCACGGCCACCAGTTGTGGATGTGAGCGGGTCGGGCCTCCCGCGCGTTATTCCAGCGCCGTCTCCGGCGTGCTAGCCTCCCGGCTCACCGAAAGCCGAGCCGGAGGCGACCCATGTCAAGCAACGGACCCGATATCGCAAAAATCCAGCAGGCGGTGGAGAAGTCGCTGCACGAGCACTGGGGGCTGTTCCTGGCCGAGGGCACCGTGCTCCTGCTGCTGGGCGCGGGGGCCATCATCATTCCACCGCTTGCCTCGGTCGCGGTGACCATCATCCTCGGCTGGATCTTCCTGGTCAGCGGCGCGGTCGGCCTGTTCACGACCTTCCGGATGCGGGCGGCGCCCGGCTTCTGGTGGGCGCTGATCTCCGCGGTGCTCGGCATCGTAGTCGGCATCATGCTGCTGGCTTCACCCTTGCGCGCGCTCGTGCCGCTTACCATCATGCTGATTGCCTTCTTCATCATCGAAGGCGTCGTCTCGATCATGTACGCACTCGAGCACAAGCGCGAGCTGAGCGGCCGCTGGGGCTGGATGCTGGTGAGTGGCATCGTCGACCTGATCCTGGCCGCGGTCATTTTCGCCGGCCTCCCGGGCACGGCGGTGTGGGCGATCGGGCTGCTGGTCGGCATCAACATGATCTTCGGCGGTTCGGCGCTCATCGCCATGGCGCTGCACGCGCGCGGCGAGGGCGCATGATCCCGAAAAGTGGGAACCGGTTTTCGGATAAGATCATGCGCAAATAAAATAGGGCTACTTCCACCCCAGCCGATCGGCCAACTGCCGGTCGTAGTCGAGCACGGCCTGCAGCAGAACCTGCGCGCCGGCGGCGCACTGGTCCTTGCTGGTGTATTCCGCCTCGTTGTGGCTGACGCCGTCGCGGCAGGGCACGAAGACCATCGCCGCCGGCGCCACGCGCGCCACATAGGCCGCGTCGTGGCCGGCGCCCGAGACGATGGTGCGGCTGGTGAAGCCCGACGCCTCCGCCGCCCGCTGCACGGCGGCGACGCAGGCCTTGTCGAACGGCTGCATCGGCTGGATCAAAATCGAGTCGATGGCGATCTCGACGCCGAGCTCGCGCTTCACCTTGGCGGCGGCGGCGGCGATCTCGGCTTCCATGGCGTCGAGCGTCGCGGCCTCCGGGTCGCGCAGGTCGATGGTGAAGAACACCTCGCCCGGCACCACGTTGGGCGAGCCCGGCTTCACCTCCAGGAGCCCGACGGTGCCCACCGCGCCCGGATGGTTGCGCGCGCTGGCGTTGATCGCTTCGACCAAGCGCGCGGCGGCGAGCAGCGCGTCGTGGCGGCGCGGCATCGGCGTGGTGCCGGCATGGGTGTCCTGGCCGGTGACGGTCGCCTCGTACCAGCGCATCGCCTGCACGCCGGTGACGACGCCGATGTCCTTGCCCTCCATTTCGAGATACGGCCCCTGCTCGATGTGCAGCTCGAAGAAGGCGGAGAACCTGTGCTGCCCGCACGGCTCGGGCCCGCGCCAGCCGACCTTGTCGAGCGCGTCGCCGAAGCTCTCGCCGCCGCGGTCCTGGCGCGCCGCCGCCCAGTCGCGCGTGAACACGCCGGCAAACACGCCCGAGGCCATCATCGGCGGCGCGAAGCGCGCGCCTTCCTCGTTGGTCCAGTTCACCACTTCTATGGGCGCGAAGGTCTCGTAGCCGGCCCGGTGCAACGTGCGCAACGCTTCCAGCGCCGCCAGCACGCCGAGCGCGCCGTCGAACTTGCCGCCGGTCGGTTGCGTATCGAGATGGCTGCCCATGGCGATCGGCGGCAGATCGTCGCGCCGGCCCGCGCGGCGCGCGAACATGTTGCCCATGTCGTCCACGGCGAGCGTGCAGCCGAGCGCTTCAACGCTCTGCTTGAACCAATCGCGCACTTGCGCGTCCAGGTCGGTGAGGGTGAGCCGGCAGATGCCGCCCTTGGGCGTGCCGCCAATCTTGGCGGTTTCCATCAGGTCGTCCCACAGGCGTTCGGGGTCAATGATCAGATTCGTCATGGCGCGAATATAGCGTATTCGCGGCGTCAGTCTCGGCTGTACCGATATGATTTTGCTCGGTATGGTGGCATCATGCGAAAGATCGGGAGGATTGCGTCATGATCGACACCACCAGTCATTCGTCGCTGCTCGACCTTGAATCGCCGGCGCGGCAGATTCCACCGGACGGCGGGGGCAAAGGCGTAGAGGCCGGCATGGCGCTCTGCCTGTCGGGCGGCGGCTATCGCGCCATGGTGTTCCACATGGGCGTGATCTGGCGGCTGCACGAAACCGGCCTCATGAGCCAACTGAAACGGATCTCGAGCGTGTCGGGCGGTTCGATCACCGCCGGCGTGCTGGCGCTGAAATGGGGCAAGCTGGCCGGCAAGCCGTTCGCGCGCGAGAGCTTCGAGCAGGAATTCATCGCACCGTTGCGCAGGTTGGCGAGCGAGACCATTGACGCAGAGTCCGTGATCTTCGGCGCGCTGCTGCCGGGTACGACTATCAGCCAGCGGGTCGCGGCCGCTTACGACAAGATATTCGGCGGCGCCACCCTGCAGGACCTGCCGGACGATCCGCGCTTCGTCATCAACGCCACCAACGTGCAGACCGGCGTGCTGTGGCGCTTCATGAAGCCTTATATGGCCGATTACCGGGTCGGCACGGTCGAGCATCCGACGGTTCCGCTGGCGACCGCGGTCGCGGCATCGTCGGCTTTCCCGCCCGTGCTGTCGCCGATGGAATTGCGGCTCGACCCACGGTCCTTCAGGCCGAACTCGGGTGACGGTCTGCAAAAGGAGCCCTATACCAGCAAAGTGGTGCTCACGGATGGCGGCGTCTACGACAATCTGGGCCTCGAGACCATTTGGAAACGTTACGACACCATCCTGGTCAGCGATGCCGGCGGCTATATCGAAGACGAAGAGGAACCGAAGACCGATTGGGCGCGACACTCCTATCGGATCCTGAACCTGATCGACAATCAGGTGCGGGCGCTGCGCAAGCGCCAGGTGATCGGTTCGTACAAGGCGCCGGCACAAGACAAGAACCACCGCAAGGGCGCCTATTGGGGCATCCGCTCGGACATCGCCGACTATCATCTCGACGGTGCGCTTCCCGCGCCGCACGACCGCACGCTCGCTTTGGCGGCGACGCCGACGCGGCTGAAGCGCATGGACGACACGCTGCAGGAACGGCTGATCAACTGGGGCTATGCGGTCTGCGACGCGGCTTTGCGCAAGCACGTGTCGGAAGGGCTCGGTCCGAAGCCGACGTTCCCCTACACGCGCGGCGTCTAAATCCGCGTAACTCGCGATGCGGTACGCGCGATGCGCTATGGACCGGCGCGCGCACATCCGGTTGAATGCGCACCAAAGCAAAACAAGTTCGAAGGACAAGGAAATGCCAGC
The DNA here is from genome assembly GCA_963829755.1 of uncultured Pseudomonadota bacterium. Classification (GTDB taxonomy): domain Bacteria; phylum Pseudomonadota; class Alphaproteobacteria; order Rhizobiales; family Xanthobacteraceae; genus Pseudolabrys. The sequence continues at coordinate 19,863 of CAWHJV010000009.1, forward strand.
GTACTGGGTCGCGCGTGCGAAGATCAACGATCCTGCCGAATACAAGAAGTATACCGATCTCGTGCCCGACATCCTCGCCAAATACGGTGGCAAGGTGCTGGCGCGCGGCGGCGAATTCCAGATCATGGAAGGGCCGGACAAATTCCACCGCTTCGTGGTTATCGAATTCCCCACCTTTGAGCAGGGCGTCGCTTGTTTCACATCGCCGGAATACGACCGCGCTGCGGCGTTCCGGCGCAGTGGGGCGGGCGAGGTCGAGACCATCATGGTGGAGGGGATATAGCCCACCTTTTAGCTCGTCGCGCCGCGGTAGCGCGTATTGGGGTTAGCGCCCCTCTAGCGCGGCCGGCAAAACAGCGTAAGATGCCGGCAAAACAAACTTCATTGGGAGGACTATCCATGTTCCGAAAGCTTCGATCCAGTACCCTTGCCTGGGCCGCCGGCCTCGGCCTGACGGCCGCGTCGTGCGTGCTGTTCGCGGGGCAACCGGCCGTCGCGCAAGACAAGCAGCCGATCAAGATCGGTTTCGCCATGTCGCTGACCGGCTTCCTGTCGGCGAACGGCAAGCAGGCGCTGCTCGCCTCGCAGATCTGGGCTGACCAGGTCAACAAGGAAGGCGGCCTGCTCGGACGTCCGGTCAAGCTCATCTACTACGACGACAAGAGCTCGGGCGCGGAAATCCCCGGCATCTACACCAAGCTGCTCGACGTCGACCACGCCGACATCGTGATGTCGGCCTATGCGACCAACGACATAGCGCCGGCCATGCCGGTCGTCATCCGCAAGGGTAAGATGTTCCTCAGCCTCTTCGGGCTCGACGTGAACGCCAAATTCCACTATCCGAAGTACTTCTCCATCATCCCGACCGGCCCGCACACGAAGTCCTCGTTCACCAAGGGCTTCTTCGACGTCGCGGCGGCGCAGAAGCCGAAGCCGAAGACGGTGGCGTTGTCCTACGCCGACGCCGACTTCTCGCAGAACGCCTGTGAGGGCGCCCGCGAGAACGCCAAGGCGCACGGCTTCAAGATCGTCTACGACAAGAGCTATCCGCCGCCGCCGAAGACGACCGACTTCACGCCGATCGTGCGCGCCCTCAAGGCGGCCAACGCCGATTTGGTGGTGGTGTGCGCCTATCCGGCCAACTCCGTCGGCATCGTACAGGCGGCCCACGAAGTCGGCCTGAAGCCCAAGATGTTCGGCGGCGCCATGGTCGGCCTGCAGGCCACGTTCTTCAAGAACAAGCTGAAGTCGCTGCTCAACGGCATCGTGAACTACGAGACCTGGGTGCCGGATAAGAAGCAGATGTATCCGGGCACCGAGGCGTTCTTCAAGGCGTATCAGGCAAAGGCCAAGGCCGCCGGCGTCGATCCGCTCGGCTACTATCTGGGCGGCTGGGGCTATGCCCGCTTGCAGGTGCTCGAGCAGGCGATCAAGGGCGCCAAGAGCATCAACGACGATAAGCTCGCCGCCTATATGAAGAAGGCGACGTTCCACACCATCATGGGCCCGATCAAGTTCGGCAAGAAGGGTGAGTGGGCGCAGAGCCGCATGCTGTCCGTCCAGTACCACGGCATCACCGACAAGGCGAACCTGGAGACCTGGCGCGGCATGAGCTACCAGACCGTGCTGACGCCGAAGAAGCTGAAGACCGGTAACGTCATCTACCCGTACGCGAAGGCGCAGTAAGCCTTCGCGGGGCGCGTTTCCAGGCGAAGTGGAGACCGGTTGGCCGTCCGGAAACGCGATAAGACAAATTTCTAATCGGCCGGCGCGACAAGCGCCGGCCAGGCAAGAAAACAACGGCGCCGCGGGCAACCGCGGCGCCGTTTGTGTTTTTCAGGTTGCGACAAGCACTCTTCACCCCCTCCTGGAGGGGGAGGGTGAACTAGCCCTCCAGCCCCAGATAGAATTGCCGGATCAGGTCGTTGTTGTTGAGCTCGTCGGCGGAGCCGCCCTCGAAGGCGATCTTGCCGTGCACGATCACATAGCCGCTGTCGGCGATGCGCACGGCCTGCATGAAGTTCTGCTCGGCCATCAGCACCGTGAGATGATAGGCCTCCTTGAGCTGCGCGATGGCGTCGATGGTGCGGCTGACCAGCACCGGCGCGAGCCCCACCGATGGCTCGTCGATCAAGAGGATGCGCGGGTCGAGCATCAGCGCGCGGCCGAGCGCCAGCATCTGCTGCTCGCCGCCGCTCATGGAGCCGGCAAGCTGGCCGCGCCGCTCGGCCAGCCGCGGGAATATCTCGAAGCAGAAATCCATGTTCTCGCGGATGCGCGCGCGCGCCTTCTTGCGGCTGGCGCCGAGCAGCAGGTTCTCCTCCACGGTCTGGCGCGGGAACAGGCGGCGGCCCTCCGGTACCAGCGCGATGCCGAGGTCGACGATCTGCTCGGTGGTCATGCCGACCAGGTCATGGCTCTCGCCGTCGATCTCGGCGACGATCCGGCCGGTGCTCGGCCGCACCATGCCCATGATGCATTTCATGAGCGTGCTCTTGCCGTTGCCGTTGGTGCCGAGCAGCACCACGGTCTGGCCGCCGGCGACCGTGAGCGACACGTCTTCGAGGACCCGCACCGCGCCGTAGCCGGCGTCGATATGTTCGACCGTGATGCTATTGGCCAAGATACGCCCTCTCGACTTCCGCGTTCTTGATCACGTCGTCCGGCTTGCCGTCGGCGATTTTCTTGCCCGAGACCAGCACCACCAGGCGCTGCGAGAAGCTCATCACCGCGCGCATGATGTGCTCGATCATGACGATGGTGATGCCGCGCTCGTTGAGGCGGATCAGCAGCGCGACGATGTCCTCGACCTCCGAATGCGACAGCCCCGCCATGGCCTCGTCGGCGATCAAGAGCTTCGGCTCGGTCGCCACGGCGCGCGCGAGCTCCAGCTTGCGCATCTCAACTTGCGTCAGATCTTGCGGGTTCTTCCCCGCCTTGTCGCCGAGCGCGACCAGCGTGAGCATCTCCATGCAGCGGTCGTTGAGTTCGGGCAGCGAGCGGCGCTGGCCGCCGCGCGCGTCGACGGTGTAGAGCAGCGGCACGCGGATGTTGTCGGCGACGCTCATGCTGGCGAACGGGCGTGGCAATTGGAAACTGCGGGCCAGCCCGGCGCGGGTGCGCTGATGCGGATTCAGTCCGTTCATGACATGGCCGGCGAAGGTGACCGTGCCGGCCTCGTTGAACAGCGTGCCGGAGATGCAGTTGACCAGCGTGCTCTTGCCCGAGCCGTTCGGCCCGATGAGGCCGACGCGCTCACCCTCGTCGATGTCGATATTGACGTCGTCGAGCGCGACGAAGCCGCCGAAGCGCTTGCTCACCCGGTCGATGCGCAGGAGCGGTCCGCTCATGGCTTGGTTCATGACTTGGTCCTCCGCCATGGCCAGTTCTCGAACCAGCCGACGATGCCCTTGGGGGCGACGACCACGAACCCGACCAGCAACAGACCGACGATCAGCAGGTTGACCGCGGATGAAATGGTGACCGTCGCGAGTTGCTGCAGGGTTCCGAGCAGCAGCGCGCCGACCAGCGGCCCGACCCAGGAGGTGGTGCCGCCGATCATCGGCATGGCGATCGAGTTGACCGCGTAGGACAGGCTGAACGCCGAACTCGGCTCGACGTAGCCGATAAAGAAGGGAAACGGCGCGCCGGCCATCCCCATCAGCGCGCCGGACAGCACGGTCGCGGTCAACTTGAGCTTGAGTGTCGGCACGCCGCAAGCTTCCGCCGCGAGCTCGTCGTCGCGGATGGTGGCGAAGCCGTAGCCGAGGCGCGAACGCTCGATCAGCCGCGCGGTGGTGAGCGCGACGACGCTCAACACGACCATCAACGCGAACAGATAATGGATGTAGGCGCCGAAGACCGGGATATTCGCCGGCGGGATGACGTAGGCGCCGCGCGAGCCGCCGACGAAATCCCAGTTCACCACCAGGGTTTCCAGCACTACCGCCAGCGCCAGCGTGGCGATGGCGAAGAAGACGCCGCGCAGCCGCAGCGTCAGATAGCCGGTGCCCAGGCCGACGAGGCCCGCGACCACGCCGCCCAGGAGAATGAGGATGGGCACCGGAATCGGGAAGATGTACGCCAGCAGGCCGGCCGTCCGCTCGGAGAACAAGTCGTTGAGCGCTTGGCCGGCGTTATAGAAGAACACGCTGGTATAGGCGCCGAGGGCGAAGAAGCCGGCGCTGCCGAAGTTCACATAGCCGCAGTAGCCGCCGAGGATGTTCCAGGCGGTCGCCAGCACGATGTATTGCAGGACGGTGTAGCCGGCATAGAACCAGTAGTCGTTGCCGAACGTGATGAACGACAGATAGAGGACCAGGCCGGCCACGATCTGAACGAGAAAGAAAACGGGCGTGCGCACGGTCTAGCGTCCCAACAAGCCGGATGGCCGTACGGCCAGGGTGAGCAGCAGGATGCCAAATGACACCGCCGGCGCCCAGGACGGGCCGTAATAGGTGGAGGTCAGGCTCTCCAGCACGCCGAGCAGCAACGCCGCGATCAGGGTGCCGGGCAGGCTGCCGAGGCCCCCGAGCACGCAGATGGCGAACACGCGCCCGATATAGTCGCGCCCGACCGAGGGGATGACCGGCTGGATGATGATCAGGCAGGCGCCCGCCACCGACGCGGTGGCGATCGAGATGCCGAAGGCGATACGCTTGATGCGGGTGGGGTTGACCGCCATCAGCCGCAGCGCCTGCGGGTCCTGCGACACCGCCATCACCGCGCGGCCGATGAAGCTGCGGCCGAGGAAGATCTGAAGGCCCAGGAACATCGCCATGGCCGCCAGCGCCGGCACCAGCAGCCGGTAGGGGAATTCCAGGATGCCGATATCCAGGCTCTGGCCGATATAGGGGGCGTTGACCGAGCGGTAGTCGACGCCGAACGTCAGCACCAGCACCACCTCGGCGATGAACAGAATGCCGAAGAAAAAGGCGAGGCCGCGCAGGCTTTCCTGGCCGCGTTTCTCGAAGGCGACGTAATAGATTTGATAGACCGCCGCGCCGAGGAGGTAGAACAGCGGCAGCGCCAAGATGCTGACGACGATCGGATCGAGGCCGAACTGCGTGTTGACGATATAGGCGACGTAGGAGCCGACGATGATGAAGGCCGGATGCGCGATGTTGACGATATCGAGCATGCCGAACGAGATCGAGATGCCGGCGGTGACGGCGGCGTAGAAGCAGCCGAGCAGAAGTCCCGCGACGATGGCATTGCCGAAGAGAGAAAGATCCATGCGCGCCCTCAACCCGCGCCGCCGCGGCGGCGCGCGCGCAGCATGGACGTCGACAGCGAGGAACGGATGGCGGCGCCGGCCGTGCGCGACGGGACACAGGCGTAGAGTCTGTCGAAAATGACCGGCATTCCTCCCCCGAATGGTCTGTTTATTTTTTCGGTCTTGCCCGCCGCGGCCGCCTTGCGGCGCCCGCTTGGGGTTGCCCCGCCGCCAGGCCCGGCCGGCCCGTCGTCAGTGCGCTGTCACATAGTTTGCAGGAAGGCTGCGCGCTTGGCTAGTGCCTCGCTTCCGAAGTTCGTGAATCCTTGCAGAGCCTTCTTACACGAACTTCGGAAGCAAAGGGGCACCAGCAAATCCGTGTTTCGCTTGCCGCGTTCGATTTGGCGTTCCTGAACGAGATTGCGGCAAAATGCTGCAGGAACGTCAAACCGGTGGCACTAGCCTGTTGGTCGATAAGAGCAACGATACCAACCGCGACATAATGAGCGGCCCACTGCCCGGTACAGGCCGGGCAGATGGGATTCTTTCAGTGGGCCGAACTTCAGGCGGCGGCTTGCTTGTTCACGCTCGCCGGCAGCGGCAACGGCTTGTTGTCGCTGTCTTTGAACTCGACGGTCATGAAAACCATTTCCTGGTCGCCGAGGTTCTCCAGGTCGTGCACCTTGAACTCGCCGGGACCATAGCGCTCGTGGCGGGTCTCGCCGGGCTGGTAGGTGTATTCGACCGTGGTGCCGCCGATGACGTGCTGGCGCCCGCGTCCGCCGGAGACCGAGGTCCAGAAATAATCGAGCACGTGGCGGTGAAAGCCAATGCGCTCGCCGGGCGCGAGGCGGATGATCCACACGCGCGTGCGTTCGTTCTCCGACAGCAAGGTCGAGCCGACGCAAGGATTGGGTTTTTTCGCCTCGCGCTCGAATTCGGCGGCGATGTCGGCCGGCCACGGCGCGGTGTCCTTCGTCTCGGCGCTCTTGTCGAGCATGGTCAGGGCCATGGGAAGATCCTCCAATGCTTGTTTCGTATGATATATAGCAGAACGGGGCTGACGAAAAGATTGAGGGCATCAATTGGCCGGATCCGGGAGAAGGCGCGCCGTCGTGATCGGCGGCTCGATGAGTGGGCTGCTCACCGCCTTGCAGTTGCGGCGCGCGGGATGGGACGTCGATGTCTATGAGCGGGTGGACAGCGAGCTGTCCGGGCGCGGCGCCGGGATCGTCGCGCAATACGAGCTCATCGACCGGCTGAAACGGCTGGGGCTTACCACCGATGCGCTCGGCGTCGCTATCACCAGGCGAAAGATCCTGGATCGCGACGGGCGCGTCACCCTTGCGCACGACTGTCCGCAGGTGGCGACCGCCTGGGAGCGCGTCTACCGCCTGCTGCGCGACGCGCTGCCGGGCGAGCGCTATCACCGTGGGTGCGCGCTCTTGAGCTTCACGCAGGATGCGCGCGCGGTCACGGCGCGCTTTTCCAATGGCGAAACGGTCGAGGCGGATTTGCTCGTCGGCGCCGACGGCATCCGATCCACCGTGCGACAACAATGCGCACCGCATATTGCGCCGCTTTATGCCGGCTACAGCGCCTGGCGGGCGCTGATCGACGAGCGCCGATGGCCGGCGGACGTGCGCGCGGAGCTTTTCGACGTCATGGCCTTCGGGCTGCCGCCGGGCGAGCAGTTCCTCATCTATCCGGTGGCGGGGACGGACGATGACCTGCGTCCCGGTCACCGACGCTCCAACCTGATTTGGTACCGGCCGGCGGACGAAGAGACCAAGCTGCCGTGGCTGCTGACCGACGCAAGCGGACAGACCCACGAGCTTTCGATTCCGCCGCCGCTCATCCGCCGCGAGGCGATCGACGAGATGCGCGCCGATGCCGAGCGCCTGCTGGCGCCGCAGTTCCGCGCCATCGTGCGGCTGATCGACGAACCGCTTTTACAGCCGATCTACGATCTCGATTCGGACGACATGGCGTTCGGCCGGGTGGCGGTGTTGGGCGACGCGGCTTTCGTGGCGCGCCCGCACGTGGGCGCCGGGGTGTCGAAGGCCGCGGACGACGCCGCGGCGCTCGCCGAGAGCCTGACGGCGGAAGGTGACGACGTCGAAGCCGGCCTCAGGCGCTTCGCGGCCGCGCGCCTTGCCGAGAACCACCGCATCATCCAGCACGCCCGCCATCTCGGCGCCTACCTGCAGGCGACCCGCAACGCCGAGGAGCAGGCCCGCGCCGGCCGGCACAGCACCGACGCGGCGGTGATCAAGGAAACGGCGATGCTGGATTTCTTGTATGCATAGTTTTCTCCGCGCGTCCCCGCGAAAGCGGGGACCCAGGGCAGGCTTCGTGCGCGGGAATGAGCGGCGTTTGTTGGATCAAATCCCCAGCAGCCGCTTCGCGTTGCCGCCCGCCAGGGCCGCGCGCGTCGTCTCGTCGAAGCTCTCGACCGAGGCGATATGGCCGATCGGATCGTGCTCCAGCATGTCGAAGGGATAGTCGGTGCCCATGACGACGCGGTCGGCGCCGAAGGTCTTGACCAGCGCTTCGAGCTGGTGCGGCGTGAACACCACCGTGTCGAAATAGACGTTGCGCTTGAGGTAGCTCGTCGGCGGGTGCGGCAGGTCGCCGTGTGCGTCCGAGCGCGCGCCCCAGGCGTGGTCGATGCGGCCGGAATAGGCGCCGAGATAGCCGCCGCCGTGCACGGCCAGTACGCGCAGCCCGGGATGCCGTTCGAACACGCCGTCGAAGATCAGGTAGTGCAGCGCCATCGTCGTGTCGAGCGGGTTGCCGATCACGTTGTTGAAATAGAAGCGCGCGAAACGCTGCGGCTGCGTGAAGCCGGTGGGGTGGATCAGCACCAGCGCGTCGAGCTCCTCGGCCTTTTTCCAGAACGGCGCGAATTCCGGATCGGACAGCTCCTTGCCGTTGACGTTGGTGAGGATTTCGACGCCCTTGAAGCCGAGCTGCGTCATGCCGCGCGCGAGTTCGTTCGCCGCCTCGTTGCCGTCCTGCATCGGCACGCCGCCGAGCGCCGCCAGCCGATCTTTGTGCGCGCCGACGTATTCGGCGATGCCGTCGTTGAGCGCGCGCGCCGCCGCAACGCCGGCGTCGAGCGGCAGATTGTAATAGATCTGCGGCGGCGCCGGACAGACGAGCTGCATGTCGACCCCCATCGCGTCCATGACCGCGAAGCGCTCGTCCGTTGTGCCGATGCGCGAGGCGATGTCGGCCGCCTGCTTGGCCATCAGCGCCTGGGTCTCCGGGGTCGAATGCGCAACGAGCGGGTCGGTCGCCTTCTTCAGATGCGGGGTGACGATCTCGGCCACGCGCGGTACCGCGACGTGGCAGTGCATGTCGACGGTGAGGCTTTTCGGCCTGACCTCGCGTCCCGGCTTGCCGTGCGGGCGCGCGGCGGTGTCGGCGTATTTGTTCCAGATCGCCATGTCAGTGGACGTCACGGGCGGCTTCTCCCCTTGTCCCGTCGAACGGGCTTGTCGTTGTGGTAGGGAGTAACCCGAAAGCCATGCAAATTTCAACGTGGCGGCGCATGGGCGTCCCGATGGCCAGGCGGCGCGGGCGCGTGCTAGCCTCATTTCACAATATCAATATTCAGGCTTCGGGAGTGAAGGGCCATGGCGGCGAACGGCTTCGAGGTGCGGCCAGTCTCCGGTTCGATCGGTGCCGAGATCTGGGGCATCGATCTGTCCGACGAATTGGGACACAACGCGATCTCCTCCATCCGCCAGGCGTGGCTCGCGCATGGCGTCATCTTCTTCCGCGAGCAGGAGCTGCCGCCGGCGAAGTTCCTCGCCTTCGCGAAGCGCTTCGGCGAGGTGGTGGAATATCCCTTCATCAAGGGCATCGAGGGCTACCCCGAGATCATTCCGGTGGTGAAGCTCGAGACCGAGCGGCACAACTTCGGCGGCGTCTGGCACAGCGATACCGCCTATCTCGAGACGCCGCCCATGGCGACCATGCTGATCGCGCGCGAAGTGCCGCCGTATGGCGGCGATACGCTGTTCGCCAACGGCTATGCCGCCTACGAGGCGCTTTCCGATGGCATGAAAAGAATGCTCGACGGCCTGACCGCCATCAACTCGTCAGCGAAGGCGGACGTCACGCGCACGCGCGAGGATCGCATCCGCGATGGCGGCAAGACGGAGGCCAAGAAGGAATTCGTCAGCGAGCATCCGGTGGTGCGCACGCACCCGGAGACCGGGCGCAAGGCGCTCTACGTCAACTTCGCCCACACCCTGCGTTTCAAGGACATGACCGTGGCGGAAAGCGCACCGCTGCTCGGCTACCTGTTCCAGCACCAGATCAGGCCGGAGTTCACCTGCCGCTTCAACTGGGGCGTGGGCTCGATCGCGTTCTGGGACAACCGCTGCGTGTTGCACAACCCGGTCAACGACTATCACGGCTTCAAGCGCGTGATGCACCGGGTGACGCTGGCGGGGGACCGGCCGCGCTGAGGCGTCAGCGCTTTCCCTTGCGCCGGCCGCGCTTCACCTTCGCCATCTTCTCCAGCACCGCGCATACGGCAGCGGTGTCCTGCGCGCCGAGGCCGGCCTTTTCCGCCTTGGCGTAGACCGGCTTGCTGGCGTCGAACAGCGGCGTCTTGACGCCGATCTTCCTGGCATAGCCGCCGATCACCGACATGTCCTTGTCCCAGACGTCGATCTTCATGGTGGCGTTTTTGTAGTTGCCCTTCACCATCATCGGCGCGCGCAATTCGAACACGCGCGAATTGCCGGCGCCGGCCGTGATCAGGTCGAAGATCATCTGCGGGTCGAGGCCCGCCTTCATGCCCAGCACCATGGCCTCGGCGCTGGCGACGTTGTGGATCGCCACCAGCAGGTTGGCGACGTATTTCATCTTGCTGCCGTTGCCGAACGGGCCGACGTCATAGACCTTGCGGCCGAAGGCTTCGAACAGGGGCCTCAGCTTGCGGATCGCCTTGGAATCGCCGCTGGCATAAAAGACCAGATCGCCGGCGGCGGCCTGCGCGCCGGTGCCGCTGACCGGGCAATCGAGCATGGTGTGGCCGGCCTTGCGCAGGATCTTCTCGGCCTTTTCCTTGTCCGAAATCGTGAAGGTGCTCATCTCCACGATCGTCTTGTTCTTGAGCTTGGCTTTGGCGAGCTCGCGCGCCACGTTCATCAATGCCTGCGGCTTCGGCAGGCTGGTCAGAACCGTCGCCGCCGCCGCCGCTACGTCCGCCGCGCTGCCCACGATCTCCACGCCCGCACGGGCGGCCTCGCGCCGGCGCGCGCCGCTGAGGTCGGTGCCGATGACGCGCCAGCCGGCCTTGCTGAGATTGCGGGCGAAGGCCCCGCCCATGATGCCGAGACCGACGATGCCGATCGTGCCCTTCGACCTCGTCCCTCGTTTCGTCTTGCGCTTCGCTTTGGGCTTCGCGGCCATCTGGTTTTCTCCATGCCGAAAAAATCAAGGCGTCCGTTCGCTGCGCGCCTTCGCCAATCCTGATTAGGCGCCGGCATTGCGGCTGTCGAGTCGATGGGCGGTAACACGGCTTTCACGCGCCGTCATGATCGCCTATCGTCGCCGCCAAAGATCATCGGGAGGAAACATGAAAATCGGAGTAGCGGGTCTTGGCGCCATGGGCGCCGCCATGGCGGCGCGGCTGATCGAAGTCGGCGACGAGGTCATCGTCTGGAATCGCACACCCGAGAAGGCGAAGCCGCTGGCGGAAGCCGGGGCCAAGGTGGTCGGCTCGCCGGCCGCGGTGGCGGCGCAAAGCGAAGCGGTCATCACCATCCTCACCGACGGCAAGGCGATCGACGACGTTTATAACGGGCCGAACGGCCTGTTGTCCGGCGACGTCAAGGGCAAGCTGTTCATCGAGATGAGCACGGTGCCGCCCAAGGTCGAGATCGATCTCGCGCCCAAGGTGCGGGCCAAGGGGGCGGCGCTGGTGGAATGCCCGGTGGGCGGCTCCACCACGCCGGCGCGCAAAGGCCAGTTGCTCGGCCTGATGGGCGCCGAACCGGACGATGCCCTGCGGGCGCGGCCGATCCTGGAAGAACTCACCCGCCGGCTCGAGCACTGCGGGCCGGTCGGTTCCGGTTCGGCCATGAAGCTCGCCATCAATCTGCCGCTCATGGTCGCCTGGCAGGCGTTTGGCGAGGCCTTCGCCATCGCGCGCAGCGTCGGCTGGGAGCCCAAGCGGCTGCTCGATCTGTTCGTGGAGAGCAACGGCGCCAACAACGGGCTCAAGACGCGCGCCGACATGATCGTCACCATGATGAACGGCAAGGATCCGGGCCCGGCCACTTTCACCATCTCCAATGCGGTGAAGGACCTGCGCACCATGGTCGAGACAGGCGAGGCGCTCGGCGCCGACATGATCGCCACCAGGGCGGCGCTCGCCGGCTTTGAGGACGCCGTGCAGCACGGCATCGGCGGCGGCGACGGGTCGAAGATGACGGTCTACTGGTCTGAGAAGAAGAAGTAGCCTTCGGCGCGTGCGGGCAAGCCGATGGGCGATCGGCAAGCGCGGCTTCGCCTTTCCCCCGGAGGAAAGGGAGTCCCGCCGCGTTTCTGGCGCGTTTTGCGCTTGGTCCTCCGGTCCTGGGAAATTTGAGGAGTGCGTCCGATGAAACTTTTTTCCTACTGGCGGTCGCTGGCGACCTATCGCGTGCGCGTCGCGCTCAATCTCAAGGGGCTCGCGCCCGACGAAGTGATCGATGTCAGCCTGCACGAGGGCCGGCAGCGCGAGGACGCCTACGCCAAGATCAACCCGATGATGGCGCTGCCGGCGCTGATCCTGGACGACGGCACGGTGCTGGCCGAGTCGCTCGCGATCCTGGAATATCTCGAGGAAACGCACCCGAACCCGCCGCTCTTGCCGGACGGGCCGAAAGCGCGCGCCCGCGTGCGGGCGCTGTCGCAGATAATCGCCTGCGACAGCCATCCGCTGATCGTGCCGCGGGTGCGTGAATATATTGTGGGCCATTACACGGTCGACGAGGCCGGCATCGCCGAATGGGGCCGGCACTGGCACGACGTGGCGCTCAAGGCGTTGGAGACGAACCTCGCGTTGTCGCCCGAGACCGGGCGCTATTGCCAGGGCGACCAGCTCACCATCGCCGACATCTGCCTGTCGGGGCAGGCGGTCGGCGCCGCCTATTTCAAATGCGACATGACGCCGTATCCGACGGTGCGCCGTATCGTCGCCGCGTGCGCCAGCCTCGATGCCTTCGCGCGCGCGCATCCGCTCAAGCAGCCGGGCGCGCCGGCGGCGCTGTGAACGCGGCGTGGATGGAAGTGTGGTAGCATCACCGCCTCGGGCGGTTTCCGGCCGCTCTCGCACAGGGATGTCGTCGCATATGCTCCAGGATCAATTCGTGCCGCCGCGCGGCGCCTTCACCCGCAGCGTTCCCGTCCGCTTCTCGCATTGCGACCCCGCCGGCATCGTCTACTTTCCGCACTACTTCGACATGTTCAACGGCGTGATCGAGGACTGGTATACGGAGGAACTCGGCTTCGATTACGCCGAGATGCTGATGGGCAGCCGGTACGGCTCGCCCATCGTGCACATCGACTGCGACTTCAAGATCCCGAGCCGCATGGGCGACGTCATCGACCTGACCCTGCTGGTCGAGCGCATCGGGCGCTCGTCGCTGGGCATCGCTATCGTCTGCCACCGCGATGGGCTCGAACGGCTGCGCGCCCACCTGGTCACCGCCATGATGGCGCTGGAGACGGGCCAGTCGGTGCCGCTGCCGCAGCCATTGCGCGACAAGATCGAAGCCTATCGCGCGCTCACGGCGGGGGACTGATCGGCGTTGACGGTGGGGCGGCGTCCGCCGCCTCGCCCCACGCGCCCAGCGTATGCGCCTTGTCGTCCGCCAGGTCCGGCTGTTCGAACGGCGCGGCCGCCGCGCGGTATGCCTCCGGTGCGACCGCCTGCAACCCGGCCCTGGTGTCGGCATCCGCCAGCGCGCGGGCGAAGCCGTCTTCGTCGCGCCATCTCCATTGGCCGCGCTCCAGCCGGGCGTACACGTGCCCGGTGTCGTAATCGGCGAAATTGATGACGGGGATCATGCGCGCGCAGCGCTTGAGGAAGTCGACGTTCGCTGCCGGCGTCGGGTCGTCGCCAGCATAGACCTCTTCGGGCGCGTGCGCGTTGATGTTGATCTTGCGGAAGCGGTCGATATCGAGCATGGCCTTGACGTCGAGGACGGTCAGCTCCCGGTTCCAACCATAGGCGACCGTGCGCGGGCGGGTGCCTTCGGCGACGCCGTTGTCGAGGAATTCGAAGTGCACGCGCCGCCCGGCGCTGAGCGCCCAGGTGAAGAACAATTCGGGCATGCCCTCATAGGCCTCGACGTTGTGCGCGAGCAGGTCGTCGACCGCCTTGTAGCGGCCGAACTTCAGCCCGCGCTTCCAGGCGCGCTCGACCGTCATTTCCGGCGGCGTGATCATGAAGAACATGTAGACCAGCTCGCCGAAGCGCGTGAGCAGCCGGCTGCTCTCGCCGCCTTCCGGCACGAAGCTGTCGAAGCGGAAGCGGTCGATCAAGAGATGCGACATCCGGCCGGCGGCGGCCTTTGCCGCCATGCGCAGGTCGAGCTTCTTGTCGACGATCTCGACCTCGTGGCCGGTGAGCGTCCCGGCGTATTTGTAGGCGTCGCTCAGCGAGTCGTAGTCGAGCAGGTATTTGCGCCAGATGTCGGGGCTGATGAGCGCGAACGCGCTCCACGGCAGGTGCAGCTTTTCCGCCAGCGCCCGCTGCAGCGGCCGCATGGTGCTCTTGCCCGAGGCCGAGGCGCCCTTGACGTTCATGACCACCGGATGCGCCTGTGGCGGCAGCAGCCGGTAGCCTTCGCCCTCGGCGGCCGCCAGGACGAACGGCCGGATGGCGTCGCCGATGACCTCGCTGCCGTATTGGTTGCAGACCAGGGTGAGGGCGATTTCGGTGATGAGCTTGGTATCGCCATGGAGCCGGCCGCGCTTGGCGATGATGGCGGTGGCGACGATGGCGAGCGCGCGGAAGCAGGATGCGGCGAGCGGGTCGGCGGCGGTCTTGGCTTTCTGTTGCCATTCGGCGGCGAGGCGCCGGTCGCGCGCCTCCGGGTTTTCCGCCGGCGCGATTTGCACCGGCTTCGATTTGGTGAAGCCGAACCAGCCGCGTTTTGCCTTGGTGTCATCGCCCGTCGCAGGCGGCGCGAACGCCGCCGCGAGTTCTTGTGTAATCGTGTCGGTCGCCGCGCGCCGCACGCGCTCATGCGCCGCGATCACCTGGTCGCGATGGGGCGCGATGTACGTGCCGAGAATGGTCGAGGCCATGGCGCGAAAGTTTTCGCCCAGCGTGGCGTAGCGAGTGCCGTCGGGCACCGACAGGTTGATGGTCACCGAGATCAGCAGCTCGTGCACGATCAGCCGCTGCGGGCGGAACGCCACCAGTTCCTGCACCGGAATGCCGCAATAGTCGGCAAGCTCATGGGCTTTGGCGACGCCGGTCGAGACGTTGTCGGCGTTGAAGATGGTCGAGAGCGGCAGGTATTGCCGCGGCAATTGCGATTCGAGCCCGGGGTTCCAGGCGCCGAATTCGTTGGCGTGTGCTGCGGGGTCCATGGTTCAGCCCGCCGCCTTCAACGCGCGCGCGAAGAAGCCATGCGTAGCGACCGCGATCAGGGCGCGACCGCGTCGTAGCGGAAAGTCGATCATGAAAATCCTATGCCTTTCGCCACTGGAAAGCATGATGTCACAAGACAGAATATATTATTTCCGCAAACGAGGCGACGTGCTTGGCGCGGCGCCCCCGACAACAGCCGGCTAACGTCCGGCGCGAACGATATCCGAGGATTTGACCAGATGAATCTCGGCTTTTTCACCATGCCGATCCATCCGCTCGCCAAAGACTGGCGGCAGTCGCTGCGCGAGGACCGCGAGGCCTTCATGCTCGCCGACGAGCTTGGCTTCGTCGAGGGCCTGTGCGGCGAGCACGTTACCGACCGCGCCGAGAACATCACCTCCTGCGCGATCTTCCTCGCCAGCCTGGCGGACAAGACCAAGACCATGAAGCTCGGCACCGGCACCATCAACATGCCGAACACGCATCCGGCCGCGGTCGCCGCGCAGATCGCCATGCTCGACCATATGCTCGACGGCCGCTTCCTGTTCGGCATCAGTCCGGGCGGCCTGCTGTCGGACGCGGAGGCATTCGGCAATCTCGACGCCAACCGCAACGAGATGTTCCTGGAAGCCATCAACCAGGTACTGGCGATCTGGGAGAACGATCCGCCCTATAACCTGAAGGGCAAGTACTGGAACATCAACGTCGAGCGCCAGTTCATCCCCGAGCTCGGCCAGGGCTATATCGCCAAGCCGTTGCAGCGCCCGCATCCGCCGATCGTGGTGACCGCGGTGGCGCCGTTCTCCAAGGGCGTGACCGAGGCCGCCGCGCGCGGCTGGGACCCGATCTCGGCCAACTTCCTGATGCCGCAATGGGTGAAAAGCCATTGGCCGAAATACGTCGAGGGTTGCGAGCGCGTCGGCCGCAAGGCCGACCCGGCCAACTGGCGCGTGGCGCGCTCGATCTTCGTCGCCGACGACGAGCAGACCGCGAAGGCCTACGCCACCGACCCGAACGGGCCCTACCGCTATTACTACAGCCAGCTCTTCACCAAGCTGAAGCGGGGCGGGCGCATCGAACTGTTCAAGACGCACCGCGACCAGCCCGACGACGAGGTGACGCTCGATAGCGTGTGCGACGCGCTCATCACCTACGGCACCCCCGACAAGGTCGCGGACGAGATCCTGCAGTACCGGGAAACGGTGGGCGATTTCGGCACGCTGCTTTACGCCGGCAAGGACTGGGCGTCGCGCGAGCTCGGCCGGCGCTCCATGATCCTGCTCGCCGAGAAGGTGCTGCCCAAGGTGAACGCGGCGACCAAGGCATGAGCCGGCCGCGCGTCTTCGTCACCCAGCCCATCGCCGAAAGCGCCCTGGCGCGGCTGCGGGCGGTGGCGGAGGTGGAGGTCAATCCGGACTCGAGCCGCGTCCTGCCGCGCGATGAGCTGATCGCCGGCGTCAGGCGCGCCGATATCCTGCTGTGCCTCCTGCACGACGTGGTCGACCGCGAGGTGCTCACCGCCAATCCCGAGCTCAAGGCGGTGTCCTCGATGAACATTACGCAGGACAATATCGACCTCGCGACCGCCACGGCGCTCGGTATTCCGGTCACCAACATCCCGGCGATCGTCACCGACGCGACGGCGGACATCGCCTTCGGGCTGCTGCTGGCGGTCGCGCGCAACATCGTGCTCGGCGACAAGCTGTTCCGGCAGGGCATCTATCCGGGCTCGCAGTCGAACCATCTCGCCGGCTTCGCCGTCAGCGGCAAGACGCTCGGCCTCGTCGGTTTCGGCCGCATCGGGCAGGCGCTCGCCCGGCGCGCGCGCGGCTTCGATATGAAGATCGTCTATTGCGACCCGCGCCGTCTGTCGCCCGAGGAAGAACGCCAGCGCGCCGCCGAATTCCGAAGCTTCGAGGATTTGCTGCGCGAGGCGGATTTCGTGTCGCTGCATCCGCAGCTCACGCCGGAGACGCGCCACCTGATGAGCGACGCCCAGTTCGCGCTGATGAAGCCGACCGCCTTCGTCATCAATACCGCGCGCGGGCCGGTAATCGACGAGGCGGCGCTGGTGCGCGCGCTTCAGGCCAGGCGGATCGCCGGGGCGGGCCTCGACGTGCACGAGCACGAGCCGCGGGTCGCGCCCGAACTCGTCGCCATGCCCAACGTGGTGCTCACGCCGCATCTCGGCAGCGCGGTGCTTGAGTTGCGCGAAGGCATGGCGCACGTCGTGGTCGACAACACCATCGCGCTCATCGAGGGCCGGCCGCCGGTGAGCTGCCTCAATCCGCAGGTGCTCGACGCGAAGTGAAGCGTCGTGTCCCGCATCGGCGGCGCACCGTTTAGCCGCGCGACATACCGCACCGCGGCCGGGACAAGAGCGCGCTACTCCGCCGTCCAGCCGCCATCCAATTTCAGCGCCGAACCGGTCATCAGCGACGAAGCGTCCGACGCCAGGAACACGATGGCGCCGCACAGCTCTTCCAGTTGCCCGAGCCGGCCCAGCTTGATCTTCGACAGCACCTCGTCGCGGAACGCCTTGTTCTCGAAGAACGGCGTGGTCATCGGCGTTTCCAGGAAGGTGGGGCCGAGCGAATTGACGCGGATGTTGTGGGGGGCGAGCTCGATCGCCATCGCCTTGGTGAAGCCCTCCATGGCGTGCTTGGACGCGCAATAGACCGTGCGCCGCGCGGCACCGACATGGCCCATCTGCGAGGAGATGTTGATGATCGAGCCGGGGAGTTTCTCGTCGAGCAGCCGCGTCGCCACCGCCTGCGCCACAAAGAAGGCGGCGCGCACGTTGAGATTCATGATGGCATCGAAGTCGGCGACCGTCACGTCCGGCAGCATCGCCGGGCGGTTCATGCCGGCGTTGTTGACCAGGATCCGGTAGGGCATGCGCTCGTTGAGCGCCTGGCGCACGGCGTCGATGTCGGTGACGTCGAGCGTCAGCGTGTCCGCCTGCTGTCCACGCGCGCGGATGGCGTCCGCGGCTTCCTCGATTTCCTTCGTGGTGCGCGCCGCCAAGGTCACATGCGCGCCGGCATCGGCCAGCGCCGAAGCGGCGGTCAGCCCGATGCCGCGCCCGGCACCGGTCACCAGCGCGCGCCGGCCGTCGAGGCGGGAGGAGGGGGTGGGGGTGAGGTGCAAGGCACGGCTCCGATCAAGTCAACGCGGCGGCAGGCTAGCGTAATAGTCGGCGATGGCGCGCATCTCTTCGTCGGTCAGTTGCCGGCTCATGTACAGCATGTCCTTGTGCGGGCGCGTCTTGGCGCGGAAGGCGCGCAGCTGGTTATAAAGGTAGACGTTGTGCTGGCCGGCGAGATTCGGCACTTCGACCGACTTGGCGATGCCCTCGTCGCCGTGACAGGGCGCGCAGGCCTCCGCGATCAGGTCGACGACGCCGTTGGCCTGCTGCGCAGCGGCCGGCCCGGCGTAGAGCAGCGCCAGGGCGAGCAGGCCGGCGTGCGCGGCAGCCGTCAGCCCGATGCTGCGTCTAGCGCCGGTCGGCAGCGCGTCCTGACCGTCGAGGTGGGAGGATGGGGTCGTGGTCAACTCCATTCTATCGCTCCGGTCATTCCGGGGCGGCGCGAAGCGCCGAACCCGGAATCCAGCGTCACATGAATAGCCTCGATGGTATCTGGATTCCGGGTTCGCGGCCTCATGGCCGCGCCCCGGAATGACAACAAATTACTCCGCCGCCGTCGCGTAGGGCACGTTCTTGCCGCCGTAGCGGCGCACGCGGATATTGGCCTGTTCGGCGTGGCCGAGGAAGCCCTCCAGCACGCACAGCCGCGAGCAGACCTCGCCGATCATGGCGCTGGCCTCGTCGGTCAGCACCCTCTGATAAGTGCAGGTCTTGAGGAATTTGCCGACCCACAGGCCGCCGGTGAAGCGCGCGTTCTTCTTGGTCGGCAGCGTGTGATTGGTGCCGATCACCTTGTCGCCATAGGCGACGTTGGTGCGGGGCCCCAGGAACAGCGCGCCGTAATTGGTCATGTTGACGAGGAAATAATCGGGATCGCGCGTCATCACCTGCACGTGCTCGGAGGCGATGCGGTCGGCTTCCGCCACCATTTCCTCCTCGCTGTCGCAGACGATCACCTCGCCGTAGTCCTGCCAGGCTTGGCGCGCCGCGTCGGCGGTGGGCAGTATCGACAGCAGGCGCTCGATCTCCTGCATGGTGTCGCGCGCGAGCTTCTCCGAATTGGTCAGCAGCACGGCCGGCGAGGTCGGTCCGTGCTCGGCCTGGCCGAGCAGGTCGGTGGCGCACATTTCGCCGTCGACGGTGTCGTCGGCGATCACCAGCGTCTCGGTCGGGCCCGCCAACAGGTCGATGCCGACGCGGCCGTAGAGCTGGCGCTTGGCTTCCGCCACATAGGCGTTGCCCGGCCCGACGATCATGTCGACCGGGTCAATCGTGTCGGTACCGAGCGCCATGGCCGCCACCGCCTGCACGCCGCCGAGCACGTAGATGTCGTCGGCGCCGCCGAAGTGTTGCGCCGCGACGATGGCCGGATGCGGGCCGCCCTTGTAGGGCGGGGCGCAGGCGATGATGCGCTTCACGCCGGCGACGCGTGCCGTGACGATCGACATGTGCGCCGACGCCACCATCGGATAGCGCCCGCCCGGCACGTAGCAGCCGATGGAGTTCACCGGAATGTTCTTGTGGCCGAGGATCACGCCGGGCAGGGTCTCGACCTCGATATCGCGCATCAACTCGCGCTGCTTCTGCGCGAAATTGCGCACCTGCGCCTGCGCGAATTTGATGTCCTCGAGGTCGCGCTTCGGCACCTGGGCGATGGCCTTTTCGATTTCGGCCGGCGTCAGGCGGAAGTCCTTCGGCGACCACTTATCGAATTTCTCCGACAGCTCGCGGATGGCCGCGTCTTTGCGTTCCTCGACCTGCGCCAGGATGGTCTCCACCGTCTCGCGCACCTTGGCGTCGGCGGCCTTGATTGCGCTCGCGTCCATTCCGCGTTTGAGATAGCGGGGCATGGGGTTTCTCCTTTTCTTTCTTGTCCCTCTCCCCGCTTGCGGGGAGAGGGTGGTGCGCATCGAGCGAAGTGAGATGCGTGCCGGGTGAGGGGCAATTTCCAAATTCGGTGTTCGCGGCGAGCGGCCCCTCACCCGCCCTCGCTCGCTGCCGCTCGCTCGTCACACTCCCCCGCAAGCGGGGGAGGGATAAAAGAGCTTTACTTAATCGCCTGCGGGTTGATTGGCGAACCCGTGCCGCCGGTGATGATCAGCGGCGGGCCGCAGAAGAAGAACTCGTAGACCCCGTCCTCGGCGCAGTCGGCGGCGAGCTCTTTCAGATAGAAGATCTCGCCCATGCACAGGCCCATGGCCGGGATCACAACCCAGTGCCAGGGCTGGTTGGCGTCGCCGGTCTCGTTCGGCCGCACTTCCACGCCCCAGGTGTCGGTGCAGATCGCCGCGATCCGTTTGTCCTGGCACCAGTAGCAGTTCTCGAACTTGACGCCCGGCGCGTCGCCGCCGGCATAGCCGCCCCAATCCTTCTCCGCCAGGCAGCGCTCCATCTGACCGGTGCGGATGATGACGAAATCGCCCTTGCCGATCTCGACGCCCTGCTTCTCGGCGCAGGCGTCGAGCTCGTCGTTGGCGATGCTCTCGCCGTCCTGCATCCAGTCGACACCGCGGAAGCGGGCGATGTCGAGCAGCACGCCGCGCCCGACCATCTTGTTCTTGGAATGCTCGATGCCGAGCACGCCCAGCCCACGCAAGTCGACCAGCTTGGCGTCGTGGCCGTTATAGCCCTTGTCCTCGTAGAAGATATGACCGAGCGCGTCCCAGTGGGTGGCGCCCTGCACGCACAGCATCAGGGTGTCGTCGGCATAGCGGATCTTGTTCCAGTCCTGCTGGCCGGCGACGGCGTCGGTGCCGGTCGCCAGCATCTGGTGGATCGGGTTGAAGCGGCCGCCGAACAGCCCGGTCTGCGGGCCGGTCTTGTCGAGCGGAATGCCGAGCGCGAACACCTTGCCGGTGCGGATCAGGCCCGCCGCCTTCACGATGTCTTGCGGCTCGACCTGGTTAAGCGTGCCGATCTGGTCGTCCTTGCCCCAGCGGCCCCAGTTGGAGAGCTTCTGCGAGGCCTCTTTGATCGCATTCTTGTCGACCTTGATGTTCATGGATGACGTTTCCCTTATTGACTCACAGCATCTGTTTTTCTGAGCTTGAGTGTCGCCGGAGCGCGGCCTTTCATCAAGCTTTCGCGCGCAACGTCAGCACGCCGTATCGTCGCGCCCGTGCGGTGGGACAGCGGGGCCGCCGCTATACCTTCCCCAGCGCCGCCAGGATTTTTCCAGGTGTGAAAGGCATGTCGGTGAGCGGCGCCGCGCCTAAGGGCCGTAGCGCGTCGTTGATGGCGTTCATGACGCAGGCGGGCGCGCCGGCGGTGCCGGCTTCGCCCGCGCCCTTGGCACCGATCTCGCTTTCGGCGGTAGGCGAGACGACGTGGCCGCATTCGATGTCGGGCATTTCGGTCGCCATCGGCACCAGGTAATCGGCCAGGTTGCCGTTCAGCATCTGCCCGCGTTCGTCATAGAGGCACTGCTCGTAGAGCGCGGCGCCGATGCCCTGCACCACGCCGCCGCGCATCTGCTCGTCCACCAATTGCGGGTTGATGATGGTACCGCAGTCCTCCACCACCCAGTGTTTCAGCAATTTGACGAAACCGGTGTCGGTGTCGACCTCGAGATAGCTCGCCTGCACGCCGTTGGTGAAGGCGAAGGGATATTGCCGCGGCACGTAATGGCGCGTCGCCACCAGCTCGGCCTGCACGCCGGCGGGCAGCGTGTCGGGCCTGAAATAGGCGACGCGCGCCAGCTCTTCGAGCGGCAGCCGCTCGGCGCCGCTCTGCCTGTCGACGACCACGCCGTCGCGGATGTCAAGTGTTTCGGGTTTCGATTGCAGCATGGCGCCGGCGACCACCAGCACGTTCTCGCGCAGCGCCTTGCCCGCCTGCCAGGCCGCTTCGCCGCCGATGCCGGCGGCGCGCGAGGCCCATGTGCCGCCGCCATAGGGCGTGTTGTCGGTGTCGCCCATCACCACCTGCACCTTGTCGATGCCGACGCCGAAGGCCGTGGCCGCGACCTGCGCGACGACCAACTCCGCGCCCTGGCCCTGCTCGGTGACGCCGACGTGGACGCTGATGCGCCCCTGCGCGTCGAGCTTCACGGAGGCGCCCTCCTGCGACGTGATGCGGGCGCCGCCGACGCCGTAGAAGGCCGCGGACGGATTGGTTACCTCGATGAAGCTGGCGAAGCCGATGCCGCGGTAGACGCCCTGTTCGCGCAGGCGCGCCTGCTCGGCGCGCAAGGACGCGTAGTTCATCGTCTTGTCGAGTTGGGCGAGCGAGGCGTGGTGCGAGAGCTGTTCGAACTTGAGGCCGACGGCCGATTGCGCCGGATAGGCGTCGTCGGCGAACAGGTTGCGCCGGCGCAGCTCCAGCGGGTCCATGCCGATCTTGGCGGCGGCAAGCTCGACCAGCCCTTCCGTCACCGCCACCGCGATCGGGTGGCCGACCGCGCGGTATTGGCACATGACGTTCTTGTTCAAAAACACGACGCGCGCCGCGGCGCGGTAGTTCGCGCACCTGTAGGGCCCTCCCACCAGGTTTACCACCTGGTTGGCCTCGATGCCCGACGTGCGCGGATAGACCGAATAGGGCCCGATGCCGGTCAGGTCGTCGATCTCGAAGGCGGTGATGGTGCCGTCTTGTCTGACGCCGATCTTGGCCTTGATGCGATGGTCGCGGGCGTGAATGTCGGTGACGAAGCTCTCGATGCGGTCGGCGACGAACTTCACCGGCCGCTTCAGCATCTTGGAAAGAGCCACCGTCGCCATCTCGTCGGCGTAGCAATGTACCTTGATGCCGAACGAGCCGCCGACGTCCTTGGTCAAGACGCGCACCTGAGCCTCGGCGAGATCGAGATGCTTGGCGAACAGGTTTTGCATCATGTGCGGCGCCTGGTTGCCCTGGTAGACGGTGAGGCGCTGCTCGCCCGGGTTCCAGTCGGCGACGATGGCGCGCGGCTCGGTGGTGACGCCGGTGTGGCGGCCGAACATGAACGTCGTCTCGACCACCGCGTCGGCCTCGGCGAAGGCCTTGTCCGGCTCGCCCACTTCCAGGTTGCGCTCGAAGCAGAGATTGTCGCCGAGATCGGGCTGGATTACCGGGGTCTTCGGATCGAGTGCGGTTTCCGGATCGGTGACCGCCGGCAGCTCTTCATAAGCGACGTCGACCAACTCGCAGGCGTCCTCGGCTAGCGCCCGCGTCTTCGCCACCACGGCGCAGACGGCTTCACCCTGCCAGCAGGCGCGCTCCACGGCGATGGCATGCTGCGGCGCCGATTTCAGGCCCTTCAAATGCGTCAGCACGCCGACCCACGGCGTCATGACTTTCGCCAGTTCCACGCCGGTGACGACGGCGATGACGCCGGGCGCCTTCTTCGCGACCGCGGTATCGATCGCGACGATGCGCGCGTGCGCGTGCGGCGAGCGCACAAAGGCGGCGTGCGCCATACGCGGCAGGGTGATGTCGCTGACATATTGCCCGCGCCCTTGGGTGAGACGCTGCAAATTCGGGCGCGGCACCGAGCGGCCGATATAGGAATTCGGCCGATCGAGCACGGTCAGCACGGGAGGCGAGTCTTCGGTGATCTTCATCGTTTGCCTCCCGCGCGCGCTTTTTCTCTGTCTTGCGCCACCGCTTCCACCGCGTCGACGATGGCGTGGTAGCCGGTGCAACGGCAGTAGTTGCCGGACAGATGGTCGCGGATTTCGTCGCGCGTGGGGACCCCGCCTTGCTGCAACAACGCTTGCGCGGCGACCAGCATGCCCGGCGTGCAATAGCCGCACTGCAGCGCGTTGCGCTGCTCGAACGCGGCCTGCAAATCGGCGATCTCGCCGTTGTCGCTGAGGCCCTCGATGGTTTCCACCGTGGCGCCGTCGCACTGCGCGGCCAGCATCAGGCAGCCGCGCAC
Source organism: uncultured Pseudomonadota bacterium (assembly GCA_963829755.1). Taxonomy (GTDB): domain Bacteria; phylum Pseudomonadota; class Alphaproteobacteria; order Rhizobiales; family Xanthobacteraceae; genus Pseudolabrys. Next base: position 43,693 of record CAWHJV010000009.1, read on the forward strand.
GATCTCCCCGTCGACGCGCACGGTGCAGGCGCCGCAGAAGCCGTGCTCGCAGCCGACATGGCTGCCGGTGAGGAACAGGTCGTCGCGCAGGAAATCGACCAGAGTCTTGCGCGCGTCGACGCGCTCGCCGACCGGCTCGCCGTTGACGGTGAGGGTGATGTCGATCTCGGTGTCGGCCATCACCGCGCCTCCATCAATTGCGCGGCCACCCGCCGCAGCAGCACGCCGGCGAGATGCTTCTTCACCGCCGCGGTCGCCTGCACGTCGTCCTCCGGGTCGAGTTCGAGCGCCGAGACCGCCGCCTCGACGCCGCCTTGCGCCAGCGCGGCTTCCGCTTTTTCGGCCCGCACCGGTGTCGCGCCGACACCGAAATAAGCCAACCGCACGTCGCTCAGGCCCTGGCCCGAAGCGCGCGCGGTTGCCGCCAGCCCGACGATGGCGTAATCGCCGCGCCGGCGGGCCAGCTCGGCGAAGCCGACGCGCGCGTCCTTGCCCGCCGCCGGCAGCCGGATCGCGGTCAGCATTTCATCGGGCGCCAGCGCGGTCTCGAACAGGCCCTGGAAGAAATCCACCGCACGAATGGTCCGCTTGCCCCTTGGTCCCGCGGCTTCCACCTCGCCGTCGAGCGCCAAGAGGCACGCCGGCAATTCCGCCGCCGGGTCGGCAAAGGCGATGGAGCCGCCGAGCGTGCCGCGATTACGGATGGCGACATGGGCGATGTGCGGCATGGCGCGCGCGATCAGCGGCGCGTGCCGTGCGATCACGTCGGAGCGCTCGGCTTGCGTGTGGCGCGTGAGCGCGCCGATCTCGACCTTGCCGTCCTTCAGCGCGATCCCATCCAGCCCACCGATCCCATTGATGTCGATCAGCATGGCGGGCGCCGACAGGCGCATGTTGAGCGTGGCGATCAGGCTCTGGCCACCGGCGAGCAGGCGGGCGTCCTGGTGGGCGGCGAGCGTCGCCACCGCGTCGTCGAGTGAGCGCGCCTTGTGATAGGCGAATGGCGCCGGCTTCACGTGTCCTCCCGGGGTGTTCTTTATCTTGTGTCTATTGTCACCGGGAAAGCGACGGGGTCAATGCGGCAGGCGGCGCGTGTCCCGACACGCGGGCCAACCGATTGCCCGTGTATAAGGCGTATGGCGGCGACCGTGCGCACCATTCCAAGGCACGGCCTGGCCGCCGCCGGCGACACCCAGCCGAAACGGCACCGAAAGCCCGCCCATGAGCGCCGACGTGATATACGTAGTCGGGCTCGAATGATCAGCTGATCGTTTTCACGATATCGATCGCGCGCCGCAACAGCGTCATCGACGCCTCCTCGGTGCGGAAGGCGGCGTGCGAGGTCAGCGTTACGTTCGTCATCTTCGCCAGCGGGTGGTCGGGCTTCAGCGGCTCGTCGTGGAAGACGTCGAGGCCCGCATGTCTGATGTGGCCGCTTTGCAGCGCTTCGATCAGGGCGGCTTCGTCAACAAGCGCGCCGCGCGCGGCGTTGACGAGGATCGCGCCCGGCTTCATGCGCGCGATGCGGTCCTTGTCGAGGAAGCCGCGGGTTTCGTCGCTGAGCACCAGGTTGGGCGAGACGACATCCGCACGGGCCAGGAGGTCGTCGATATCGGTGAGCGGGCAGGGCGCGTCGTCGCGCGCGGTGCGGTTATAGGCGATCACCTCCATGCCGATGCCGCGGCCGATGCGCGCCACTTCGCGGCCGATGCCGCCGAGCCCGATCACCCCCAGCGTCTTGCCGAGAAGCTGCACGCCCTCCTGCGGCGTCCACACGCCGGCGCGCACCTCGCGGTCCATCCGCGCGACGTCGCGCGCCGCCGCGAACATCAGCGCGATGGTGTGTTCGGCGACCGCGGTATCGCCGTAACCCTTGATGATGTGCACGGTGACGCCGCGGGCCTTCAATTCGTCGACGTCCATGTAGCTCGCCGCGCCCGTGCCGAGGAACACGATGTGCTTGAGCGCGGGGCACTGAGCCACCAGCTCGGTCGGCATGTAGGAATGGTCGTCGAGCGCGACCTCGTAGTCGCCGAGCACGCGCGGCAGCTCCTCGCGCTTGAACGGCGCGCGGTTGAGATCGATCGCGGGATCGTCGGGGCGGATGACCTTGGCCCACACCGGGGCGAGCTGGTCGTTGCAGTCGATGAAGAGCGTTTTCATGCCGGCAGTCTAATGCATGCCGATCCGTCGCCGCAAACCTCTCCGCCGTCATGACACTGAAGATGGTAATGCCCGGCACAAAGGCCGGGCATCGACCATCGAAAAGCCGTGCCCGCGCTCTTCTAGAGCTGCACGATATCGCTGAGGCTGTAGGTGACGCCCGAGGGGTTCTCGCCGATGCGCAGCGTCTTGTCGTTGACGAAGCGATAGGGCGGCACCGGCAGGTTATAGGGCGCCGGAACGCCGGAATAGACGCGGCCCGCGAGATCGTATTTCGAGCCGTGGCACGGGCAGAAATAGCCGCCCAGCCAGTCGGTCATCGGCGTGGTCGGGTTGGCGTCGGGCAAGAAATGCGGGATGCAGCCGAGATGGGTGCAGATGCCGACCAGCACGGAAAATTGCGGCTTCACCGAGCGATGCCAGTTCTGGGCGTAGGGGGGCTGCTGGTGCACGGTCGAATTCGGGTCGCTCAGCAACTCGACGTTCTGCTTTTCCTGCAGCACCTTGAGCAGCGCCGGCGTGCGGTTGACGATGAAGATCGGCTTCGAGCGCCAGAATACCTGGATCTGCTGGCCGGGGGCGATCTTGCTGATGTCGACCGTGATCGGCGCGCCGGCCGCGATGGTGGCGCGGTCGGGGTTCATCTGGTCGACAAGCGGGATTAGCGTCGCGGCAGCGCCGATCGCGGCGACGGCGCCGGTGGCGATGTAGAGGAAGTCGCGGCGGCTGGGTTCATGGGTGCTGGCAGCGTCGGTCACAGGGCGGGCCCTTCATGCACGTCGAAAATTGATTGCCCCTGGGGGGTGTCGCCCGGAGCCTGGCGGCCCCGGAGGACTCGTTTTCCCTTAGCATCAAAATAAGGCGGGGGGCCAGTCGCGTCACCCCCGCCGTAGAAACTTTGTTGACGCATGCCGGATTTTCCGCGCGCTCATGCCCATTGCGCCGCCAATGCCGCGTTTTCAGCGCTTGCGCGCGATGAAAGAAACGCAAGGCAGGGCTGCGCGCCCCTGAGCTGGGGCTCCGCTTTGATTACAATGCTGTAACGTACGATGGCGGCCGGCCGGACCCCGGCGTTGACGATCCGGTACACCCGGAATACATGCTGCCCCCGCGCGCGGCGGTCCGCCGGCCCGATGTTGACGCTCTGCCGCCCGCTCGCGGTGGACGCAGAGGTCCAAAGATTTGCGATGAAGCCTGCAGGCTACAGGGTGCGCGGACGCGACACTTTCGGCGTCGTGGTGGGGCAGGCGTGGCCGATCTCGAGCCGCGGCCTGGCCCGCGCAGCAATCCCCCGCGCCGGCTCCAGGACGGCGACGTGCTGGCGACCGCGGCGCCCGGCATCGGCGTTTTTCGTAACACGGCAATGGCGGAACAATGAGTGAAGAAGACCGCAAAGCGGCGTGTGTCATCGGCTGGCCGATCGCCCATTCGCGTTCGCCGCTGATTCACAATTACTGGATCAAGCAGCACAATCTGGACGCCGAATACCGGCGCGAGGCGGTGCCGCCGGAGGCGTTCAAGAGCTTCGTCGGAAATCTGCGCGGTCGCGGCTACGTCGGCGCCAACGTCACGGTGCCGCACAAGGAGGTCGCGCTGAGCCTTTCGGCGCCGGACGAGCGCGCCAAGGCGGTCGGCGCCGCCAACACGCTTTATTACGTCGACGGCACGCTGCGCTCGACCAACACCGACGTCGAAGGTTTTCTGGCCAATCTCGATGCGTCGGCGCCCGGTTGGGACCGCGGGCTCGAAAGCGCCGTCGTGCTCGGCGCCGGGGGCGCCGCGCGCGCGGTCATCTATGCGCTGATCGCGCGCGAGGTGCAGCGCATCTACGTCATCAACCGCACGCCGGAACGGGCGGAAGCCTTGAAGAAGCAGTTCGGCGCCCGGGTGTATCCGGCCGGCTGGGACGAGACCACCGGCCTGCTCGGCGGTGCCGGCCTCCTGGTCAACACCACGCCTCTCGGCATGGTCGGGCAGCCGCCGCTCGAAATCAACCTGCGCTGCCCGGCGTCATTGGTGGTTGCCGAGATCGTCTACGATCCGCTGGTCACGCCGCTGATGCTGGCCGCGCGCGAGAAGGGCCTGCGCAACGTCGACGGGCTCGGCATGCTGCTGCACCAGGCGGTGCGTGGCTTCGAATTGTGGTTCGGCATCAAGCCCGAGGTGACGCCGGAATTGCGCGCGCTGGTCGAGGCCGACCTGAAGAAGCCCGACGAAGCGCCGCCGCCGAAACCGGCACCGACGCCCGAGCAGCTGGCGCTCGAAAAGGCGCTCAAGCGCAAGAAGAAAAAAGAGAAAGAAAAGCAGGAGAAGTAGGGCGAGCCGGCGCGCTCCAACATTACTTCGTCATTCCGGGGCGCGAGCGGTAGCGAGCGAACCCGAAATCCATACGCCGCAGCGCCGGGGCTATGGATTCCGGGTTCGCGGCCTGACGGCCGCGCCCCGGAATGACGGCGAATTTTACCCCGCGTCCTCGAACGTCCGGATATCGATCTCCGACTTGAGCGTCCGGTGCACCGGGCATTTGTCGGCGATGTCGATCAGCCGCTTGTGCTCTTCCGGCGACAGCGCGCCCTCCAGCGTGATCTTGCGGTCGATGCGGTCGATGGTGCCGGCGCGCGTCTCGCATTCGGCGCAGTCCTCGGCGTGGATCTTGTCGTGGCTCAGCCGTACCGTGACGCGCTCAAGGGCTATATCCTTGCGCTCGGCGTAGAGCCTGAGCGTCATCGACGTGCAGGCGCCCAGGCCGGCGAGCAGCAGGTCGTAGGGGCCGGGGCCGGTGTCCTGGCCGCCCACGCGCACCGGCTCGTCGGCGAGAAAGCGATGCGGCCCGCTCATGATCTCCTGCTGGTACAGCCCGGCGCCGGTCTCGCGCACCACCACGACGCCGAGGTCGCTTTCCGCCTTGGCGACGCTTTCCGGTCGGTCGAGATAGCGGTCCGACCAGGCCGCGATCAGGTCCGCCACATAGATGGCGTCGGTCTTGCGGCTCAACAGGTGGTCGGCGTCGTCGAGCGAAACGAAGCTTTTCGGATGCTTGGCGGCGACGAATATCTGCGAGGCGTTGTCGATGCCGACCAACTCGTCGACCGGCGAATGGAAGATGAGCAGCGCCTTGCGCAGATGGGCGACGTGCTCTTTCAGGTTCTGCGCCGCGACGTCGTCGAGGAAATCGCGCCTGATGCGGAACGGCCGCCCGGCGAGCTGCACCTCGATCTCGCCCTGTTCGCGGATCGTGTCGACGTTCTCTCTGAACAGGCCGGTGACGTGCCCCGGATCGAAGGGCGCGGCGATGGTGACCACCGCGCGCGCCTCCTCGATGCGGTGGGCGGCCGCCAGCACCGCCGCGCCGCCGAGGCTGTGGCCGATCAGGATTGCGGGCGGGCCGTACATCCGGCGCAGGTGGTCGGCGGCGGCCACCAGGTCGTCGGCGTTGGACGAAAAATGCGTGTTGGCGAATTCGCCTTCGCTGGCGCCGAGCCCGGTGAAGTCGAAGCGCAACGTGGCAATCCCGTGCATCGACAGCCGTTCGGCGATGCGCCTGGCGGCCAGGATGTCCTTGCCGCAGGTGAAGCAGTGCGCGAACAGCGCGAAGGCGGTGGGCTCGCCGAGCGGCAGGTCGAGCTGCGCGGCGAGCTTCTCGCCCTTGCCGTTGGGGAACTCGAAACGCTCGCTGCGCATGGGGCTGTGCCTCTCACTTCGTCATTCCGGGTTCGCGGCCTTTCGGCCGCGCCCCGGAATGACAATCAACTACTCCGCCCCGGACATATGTTTCTTGCGGATGCGTCGCAGCACCCACCAGATGCCGAGCGCCGCGACCGGCACGAACAGCGCCTTCGACAGCGTGATGTCGACCGGCACGCCACGGTCGCGAACGCCCTCGACGAGATAGCCGAACAGGCCGACCACGTAATAGCTGATGGCGGCGACCGACAGGCCCTCCACTGTGGTCTGCAGGCGCAGTTGCAGGCGCGTGCGCGCGTTCATGGACTTCAACAGATCGCGGTTCTGCTGCTCGACCTCGACGTCAACGCGCGTGCGCAGCAGATTGGCGGCGCGCGACAGCTTCTCCGACAAGGTAGCCTGCCGCTCCTCGGTGGCCTGGCAGGTACGCATCGCCGGCTGCATGCGCCGCGCCAGGAACGACGACCAGGTCGGAAAGTTGCCGACCTTGCGTTCGCCGATGGTCGAGAGCCGCAGGTGAACGATCTCGTTGTAGGCGCGGCTGGCGCCGAAGCGGAACAGGCTCGCCGCCGCGCCCGCTTCCAGTTCGGCGGCGAGCGCGGTCAGTTCGTCGAGCAGGCGATGGTTGTCGACGAGCTTCGCGGTGCGCGTCATCTCCTCGGTGACTTCGGCGAGGCGCTGCTCGATGTGGTTGATCGCAGGTTGAAGTCGTTGTGCTTCCGGCAGGCCGAGCAACGCCAGCGTACGGTAGGTCTCCAGCTCAATGATGCGCTGGACCAGCGCGCCGGCGCGCGGCGCGCCGAGGCCCCGGTCGACGACCAGGACGCGCACGAAACCGCTGGCGTCGAGCTGGAAATCGGTGGCGAACAGCGCGTCGCCTTCGCTGTTCTCCGCCACCGCCACGCTGGCGCGGTCGAACACCCGCTCGATGGCGATGGCGTTCTCGCGATCGGCGATCGCGTGCAGGTCGAGCGCTACCAGCACCGGTCCCGGCTGCGGCAGGCCGGCGAGCGGGGCGGCGATCGCCGCTGCCGCTGGCTGGAACGGCCTCTGGTCGTCGGCCGGCAGCTCCCAGGTGTAGGTGGTGAATTCGGAATGCTGCTCCCAGCGCAGGATGGCGCCGCTCAAGCTCAGCCGGTGGTGCTTGGCGCCGGGCTTGAGCGGCTCCAGGCCGCGCTGGTCACAGAATCCGGCGAGCGCGGCGCGGTCGGCCTGCGCCGCTTCCGGGCCGGTGTGGAAGGCGAAATGCAAGAGCCGGCAGGGCGTCTCGACCGCCGTGAACGGCCTGGCGTGCACCTCGCTCAGGATCGCCGCGCGCAGGGGATGCGCGTCGAGCCGCGCCCCGCCCTTGATGGTTACATCCGCCGTCATGCTTCACCCTGCCCCGGCGCCTCCGGCGCCGACCCTCCCCCTTCGGGGGGAGGGCGAAAAAGAGAGCGCCGCGCTATTCCTTGTCCACGATCAGGTGCCGGCTGATCTCGTCGATGCTGTTGGTGCCCGTGAGCGCCATGGCGATATCGAGCTCCTTCTTCAGGATGTCGATCGCCTTGGCGACGCCCGGCCCGCCGAGCGCGCCCAGGCCATGCACGTAGGCGCGGCCGATCAGGCAGGCGCGTGCCCCCAGCGACAAAGCGCGCAGGATGTCGGCGCCGGTGCGGATGCCGCCGTCGAATAGCACCTCGATGTCGTTGCCGACCGCGTCGGCGATGCGCGGCAGCATCGAGATCGACGACGGCGCGCCGTCGAGTTGGCGGCCGCCGTGGTTCGACACCACGATAGCGTCGGCGCCGAGCTTCACCGCGGTGCGGGCGTCATCGGGATCGAGGATGCCCTTGATCACCACCTTGCCCGGCCAGATGCTCTTGAGCCACTCGACGTCCTTCCAGTTCAGCGCCGGGTCGAACTGCTGGTTGGTCCAGGCCGCGAGCTGGTTGATCTTCTCCATGCCCTTCACATGGCCGGCGAGGTTGCCGAAGTTCCAGCTCTTGGCGTTGAGGATGCTCCACAGCCAGCGCGGCTTGGTGGCGATGTCGATGATGTTCTTGATGCGCAGCTCGGGCGGCACCGTCAGGCCGTTCTTGATGTCGCGGTGGCGCTGGCCGAGCAGTTGCAGGTCGACGGTCAACACCAGCGTGTCGCATTTCGCGGCTCGCGCGCGCGCCAGGATGTCCTTGGAGAATTCGCGGTCCCTGATGACGTAGAGCTGGAACCAGAACGGCTTGCCGGTCGCCTCCGCCACCTGTTCGATCGAGCAGATCGACATGGTCGACAGGATGAAGGGAATGCCGGCGGCGTCGGCGGCCTGGGCGCTGAGGATCTCGCCGTTGCCGTGCTGCATGCCGGTGAGCCCGACCGGCGCCAGCGCAAACGGCAACTCCGACTTCTGCCCGACGATGGTGGTGGCGAGGCTGCGCTTGGAGACGTCCACCAGCACGCGCTGGCGTAGCCGCAGGGCTTCCAGGTCGCGCCGGTTGGCGCGCAGCGTCTCCTCCTCATAGGAGCCGCTGTCGGCGTAGTCGAAAAAGGCACGTGGGACCCGGCGGCGGTGCAGCGCGCGCAGGTCGGCGATGTTGGTAACGGTGTTCATGGGGATAACCCGGCCAGGCTGAAAACTATGTCTATTCCGCCTAGCACAGCGACGGCGGCCGGCAAATGCCCTGCTTTTCGGGTCTCCTGCAGGCCAAAACGTCCCCGGAGACGCGCCGGTGGCCAAAGGGTTAACCGGACGCGGTAATGTTTACTCACAATTTTTGAAGCAACTACACCGGCTTGCCCTATTATACGGGGCCTGCGGCGGCATCGCCGCTCCGGCCGGGGCCGGGGCGCACACTCATAACGGGACCGTTTCGGGGACCGCCAACGAGACTCTTGCCACACAAGAGCCGACGGTTAGGGCGTTTTAGGGGCTAATTCATGGTTCGTCATTATTTCGGCACCGACGGGATTAGGGGGCTGGCCAACCGGGTGATCACCCCGGAACTGGCGCTCAAGGTCGGACAGGCCGCGGGCATGGTGTTCCGCAACGGCGAGCATCGCCATCGCGTGCTGATCGGCAAGGACACACGCCTTTCCGGCTACATGATTGAGAACGCGCTGGTCGCCGGCTTCACCTCGGTCGGCATGGACGTGCTGCTCACCGGCCCGATCCCGACGCCGGCGATCGGCATGCTGGCGCGCTCCATGCGCGCCGACCTCGGCGTTATGATCTCGGCCTCGCACAATCCGTTCGACGACAATGGCATCAAGCTGTTTGGGCCCGACGGCTTCAAGCTCTCCGACAAGGTCGAGGTCGAGATCGAGAAGCTGCTCGATTCCGATCTGTCCAAGCGGCTTGCCGGCGCCCGCGATCTCGGCCGCGCCCGCCGCATCGACGGCGTGCAGGACCGCTACATCGAGTTCGCCAAGCTGACTTTGTCCAAGACGATCAGCCTGGAAGGCCTGCGCGTGGTGATCGACTGCGCCAACGGCGCCGCCTACAAGGTCGCGCCCGATGCGCTGTGGGAGATGGGCGCCGACGTCGTCGCCATCGGCGTCGAGCCGGACGGCTTCAACATCAATAAGGACTGCGGCTCGACCAATCTCACCGCGGTCTGCGAAAAAGTGCGCGAAATGCGTGCCGACATCGGCATCGCGCTCGACGGCGACGCCGACCGCGTGCTGATCGTGGACGAGCGCGGCCACGTCATCGACGGCGACCAGCTCATCGCCGTGATCGCCGAAAGCTTCAAGGAAGATGGCCGGCTGCAGAACCCCGGCGTGGTCTCCACCGTGATGGCCAATCTCGGGCTCGAGCGCCACCTCAACGTTCTCGGGCTCGATCTCATCCGCACCCCGGTCGGCGACCGCTACGTGCTCGAGCGCATGCGCGCCGGCGGCTACAACATCGGCGGCGAGCCCTCCGGTCACATCATCCTGTCGGACTACACCACCACCGGCGACGGCTTCATCGCCGCGCTGCAGATCTTGTCGGTGATCAAGCGCAGGGGCAAGCGCGTATCGGAAGTCTGCCACCGCTTCGAGGCGCTGCCGCAGGTGATGAAGAACGTGCGCTACAAGAACGGCAAGCCGCTGCAGAACGCGGCCGTGGTGTCGGCGATCGCCAGCGCCGAGAAGAAGCTCGGCCAGGGCGGTCGGCTGATCGTGCGGCCCTCGGGGACGGAGCCGGTGATCCGCGTCATGGGCGAGGGCGACGACAAGATCCTGGTCGAGGCCGCGGTCGACGACGTGGTCGATGCGCTGACCGAAGTCGCCGCCTGAACCGGCGTCGCCTTTCGAAAGCGCCGGCGATGGCGGTATCGCGCACCGGCTTCGCGCGGCGCGACCACTCGGTCCTTACCAAGCCGTTAAAGTAACCGGATCGTTAACGGCGTGCCGCGCGCGCGGCCGCGGCCGCGCGGCGATTGATTAACAAGCGTGGTTAAAAAACAAGGTTAAGTGCCAGTTAAGGAATTAGTGCCATCGTCCGATTCACTCCGCCGAGCGCGCGACCGGCGGAACTGGAAAGGACGATTCTATGCCTGGTCGGCGTCTCACGTTTGTCGCTGTTGCCGCGCTCGGTGTGATGGCGGCCGGTGCCGCGCAAGCGGCCGATTATTCGCAGCCCTATCAGCCGCCGCCGCCGCAGCCGGTCATCATCCAGCAGGCGCCGCAGGAAGAGCTCGGGAACAACTGGTATCTGCGCGGGCAGGTCGGCATCGGCTTGATACGACCGACTACGATGCAGTACGTGCTCAATCCGGCGAACACTCCACCAACTTCTGCATTTCGAGCAGCACTCGATCGCCGATACGTTCTTCATCGGCGGCGGCGTCGGCTACTAATGGAACAACTGGCTGCGCTTCGACGTCACCGGCGAATATCGCTCGAAGGCGCACGTCAATGCATTCGGCACGCTACGACGTGTGCGGGCGGACTTGTATCGACACCTATACCGGCGATCTGAAATCCTGGGTGTTCCTGGCCAACGCCTTCGTCGATCTCGGCACCTGGCAGTGCTTCACGCCCTTCGTCGGCGCCGGTATCGGCGGTGCCTACGATCACGATTGTGGACTTCACCGACGTCAAGTGGCACCGGCACCGACGGCCGCGGCATCGGGCAGGACAGCAGCAATTGGAATTTCGCCTGGGCGCTCTACGCAGGCATGGCCTACAACGTCAGCAAGAATCTGAAGATCGATCTCACTTATCGCTATCTCAGCTACGGCTCGAAGTCACTGACACTATCGATTGTGTAGGCGGCTGCAACCCGGACTCCTACAAGTTCAGCAACCTGCATTCCCACGACATCATGCTCGGCCTGCGCTGGACCTGCTGCGAGCTGGCGCCGCCGCCGCCGCGCTACGTCTACCGGCCGCCGCCGCCGGCCTATGTGCCACCGATCAGCAGCCGCGGTTAACCGCGCGCGGGCGAAACGTGAAGATTGACGGTTAACGACCGCTTGCGTCGCCGCTGAACGGGGACGCGGAGCGGCATCCAACGGAGGCGAGGGGCTTGTCGGCCGCTTCAGCGAAGGGACGATCGGCTAAAGGACTGGCGGCGATGGGCCGGCTGGGGACCTTCGTCGTCGTCGGCGCGCTCACCGCGCCGGTGGGCGGGATGGTGGCCGCCGATGCGCCCGGCGCGACCGCGCCGGCATCCATCGCGCAGCGGCATCCGGCGTTTTTCGATCTCGACGGCTGGTATGCGGGCGTCGAAGATGGCGCGCGCTGGAGGCGCACCGGCGCCGCGCTGGCGACATTCGGCGCTGCGGGGCCGCGCGCCAATGGCTTCGGCAACGGCGTCGCGGCGCACTGGCCGAGCCCGGGCAGCACCGCCGGCCTCGGGGCATGGTCCGCCGCCACGCGCGCCGTGGCGCGCAGCCGCTGGCACTTCGATTGGCCGGGGCCGGCCGGGCGGGACTATGCGCCCGCGCGCCGCTTGATGCGTGACGCCGTCTACCGCGGGCGCGGTGGCGTGGCGCCCGCCGCCTTCGACCGGACGACCTTCAAGACCGTCGCCACGCACCCGGTGCGGTTCGATATGCGTTGGAGTTTGGAAAATGCAGTTCTTGCGAAGTGACTTCGGCGGCGCGCGCCGCGCCTGGCGCAACGCCTCGCGCAACCGCGTGCGCGGGCTGATCGTCTGCGTCCCGCTCGGCGTCATGCTGATGGGCGGCGCATCGGCGCGCGCGGCCGACTGGCTCGGCGATACGCCGCTGCGCGGCGCTTTATCCAGCGCGCCGACACGCTGGGACGGCTTCTATTTCGGCGGCACCTACGGCTACAACAGCATGAAGGCCGACTTCACCGATGCCGTCTCGTCGCTTTCCGGTGACGGCATTGCCATTTCGACCCAGACGGCGCGGCAGACGACCTATGGCGGCTTCGTGGGCTACAACGTCGGCTGGGATGACCAGTTGGTGCTGGGTCTCGAAGGCGGCTACCACCAGATGGCGTCCGACCTGACCGTCTCAGCTTCGGATTCCGCGAGCAGCGGTGGCACGGCCTATAACGCGACCTCGTCGGTGACGCTCAAGGGCTACGGCACGATCCGTGGCCGCGTCGGTTATGCCGTCGGCAAGTTCCTGCCCTATGCCGCCGTCGGCCTGGCGGTCGGCCGGCTGAGCTATCAGACGACCGGCACCAGCACGACCGGCGGCGCGACGACGACCATCCTTAACGACGGTAACACCGATGCATGGCGCGCTGGCGTGGCGGCTGGGCTCGGCGTCGACGTCGCGATTACCTCAAACGTCTTCCTGCGCGGCGAATACGAATACGTCGCCTTTGCCAAGACCGGTAGTATCTTGACCAGCCTGAATACGGTCCGCGCCGGTCTCGGCGTGAAGTTCTAGCGGAGTGAATTTGACATCCATTGGCGGCAATTCGCTCACCGAATGTTAAATTCAAAGCTCCACTCGTGTGGTGGATTTGAAGTTCGTTACATTACGTGCAGCGAGTCAGTGAACGAACTTCAAATCTAAAACCACACTAGAATCATAAAGTTGCTAGTGTCCCTTCCTTTAATTCGGAAGTTCGCTTCTGAGCGTGCTGCGCAATCAAGCGAACTTCCGAATCGGGACACTAGAAATCAATAATTGCCAGTCGTCCTTTGCTTCCGGCATTTGCTCGGGAGCTTGCGGCAACGGGATGCAAATGCCGGAAGCGGACCACTACCCCGGCCGCCCCTGACCGCCGATCCAATCTTTATTACGCGGGCGCCAGTTGACCGCGCGGGCGGCTTCGCCTATGTCCGCCAGTGGGACACCCCTCCCCAACGAGGGGCACCTATCTGGAAGGATAGATACAACATGACAGAGACGAAGCCCGGCGTGCGGCCGGTCGTACCGCATTTTTCGTCCGGCCCCTGCGCCAAGCGCCCCGGCTGGAACCTGCAAGCCCTCACCGACGCTGCTTTGGGACGCTCGCACCGCGCCAAGATCGGCAAGGCGAAGCTCAAGCGCGCCATCGACCTTACCCGCGAAATCCTGGAAGTGCCGGCCGATTATCGCATCGGCATCGTGCCGGCGTCGGACACCGGCGCGGTGGAAATGGCGCTGTGGTCGCTTTTGGGTGCCAGGCCCGTCACCATGCTGACCTGGGAATCGTTCGGCGAAGGCTGGGTCACCGACATCGAAAAGCAGTTGAAGCTCAAGGACGTAACCACCTTGCGCGCGCCTTACGGCGAGCTGCCCGACCTCGCCAAGGTCGATTTCAATTCCGACGTGGTGTTCACCTGGAACGGCACCACCTCCGGCGTGCGCGTGCCGAACGGCGACTGGATCGCCGCCGACCGCAAAGGCCTCACGATTTGCGACGCGACGTCGGCGGCCTTCGCGCAGAAGCTCGACTGGGCCAAGCTCGATGTCGTCACCTTCTCCTGGCAGAAGGCGCTCGGCGGCGAGGCCGGCCACGGCATGCTCATCCTCAGCCCCCGCGCGGTCGAGCGGCTGGAAACGTATAAGCCGGCCTGGCCGCTGCCCAAGATCTTCCGCCTCACCAAGGGCGGCAAGCTCAACGAAGGCATCTTCGTCGGCGAGACCATCAACACGCCGTCGATGCTGTGCGTCGAAGACTACCTCGACGCGCTCGACTGGGCGAAGTCGGTCGGCGGCCTCAAGGCCACCGTCGCGCGCTCCGACGCCAACGCCAAGGCGCTCTCCGACTGGGTCGCGCGCACGGCCTGGGTCGACCATCTCGCCCTTCAGCCGGCGAGCCGCTCCAACACCTCGGTCTGCCTGAAGGTGGTCGATCCGGCGGTAGCGGCGCTGGCGCCCGACGCGCAAGCCGCGTTCGCCAAGAACATCGCCTCGATCCTCGACAAGGAAGGCGTCGCCTACGACATCGCCTATTACCGCGACGCCCCGCCGGGCCTGCGCATCTGGTGCGGCGCCACGGTCGAGACGAGCGACGTCGAGGCGTTGACCGCCTGGCTCGACTGGGCCTTCGCGCAAGCCAAAGCCGCTCTGCCCAAGGCCGCGTAAGCGGGCGAGGCAACAGGCCATGTTCGCCAACCCCGTCACCGAACGCATGGCGGCGTTCGTGCGCGGCATCGGCATCGATGTGCGCGCCGAACCGCTGCCCGACGGCACCTTCCTGCCGGGGCTCGACATTCGCCACGGCGCGATCGTGGTGGACGAAGGCAAGCTCGCCTATCCGGGCGATCTCCTGCACGAAGCCGGCCACCTCGCGGTGGCGCCGCCGGAACAGCGGCGCGAGCCGACGATCACGCCGAACGACGGCGACGAGATGGCGACGCTCGCCTGGTCCTACGCTGCGGCGTGTCATCTCGGCCTCGACGCCGGCGTGGTCTTCCACCCGCACGGCTACAAGGGCGGCAGCCAGGCGTTGATCGATGCCTTCACCGGCAGCGGCACACCCGGCGTGCCGCTGCTGCAATGGTACGGCATGACCGCCGACGACAAGAACGCCGCCGCGCGCGGCGTCGAACCCTATCCCCACATGCTGCGCTGGGTCCGCTGAAGCGGCCGCGCGCATCGCCGACACTGAAGGACAAAACACCATGGCTCCCCGCGTGCTCATCTCCGACGCCCTGTCGCCCGCCGCCGTCCAGATCTTCAAGGACCGCGGCATCGAAGTCGACTTCCAGCCCAAGCTCGGCAAGGACAAGGACAAACTCGCCGAGGTGATCGGCGACTTCGACGGCCTCGCCATCCGCTCGGCCACCAAGGTGACGCCGAAGATCCTGGAGCAGGCCAAGAAGCTGAAGGTGATCGGCCGCGCCGGCATCGGCGTCGACAACGTCGACATCCCGGCCGCCACCGCCAAGGGCGTCATCGTGATGAACACGCCCTTCGGCAATTCCATCACCACCGCCGAGCACGCCATCACCATGATGCTGGCGCTCGCCCGCCAGATTCCCGAGGCCGACGCCTCCACCCGCGCCGGCAAGTGGGAAAAGAGCAAGTTCATGGGCGTGGAAATCTTCAACAAGACGCTCGGCGTCATCGGCTGCGGCAACATCGGCTCCATCGCCGCCGATCGCGCCCTCGGCCTGCGCATGAAGGTGATTGCCTTCGATCCATTCCTGTCGCACGAGCGCGCCAGGGATATCGGCGTCGAAAAGGTCGATCTCGATGAGCTGTTCAAGCGCGCCGACTTCATCACGCTGCACACGCCGCTCACCGACAAGACCCGCAACATCATCGACGCCGCGGCCATCGCCAAGATGAAGAAGGGCGTGCGCGTCATCAATTGCGCGCGCGGCGGCCTGGTCGACGAGGCAGCCATGGTCGATGCGCTCACATCGGGGCACGTGGCCGGCGCCGCCTTCGACGTGTTCGCCGAGGAGCCGGCGACCGACAACCCGCTGTTCAAATTGCCCAACGTGGTGTGTACGCCGCATCTCGGCGCCTCCACCTCGGAAGCGCAGGAGAACGTCGCGCTGCAGGTCGCCGAGCAGATGTCGGAATATCTCCTGCGTGGCGCCATCGAGAACGCCATCAACTTCCCGTCGATCAGCGCGGAAGAGGCGCCCAAGCTCAAGCCGTTCGTCGATCTCGCCGAGAAGCTCGGCTCCTTCGCCGGCCAGCTCACCGAGAATCCGATCGAGACCTTGAAGATCACCTACGAGGGCGAGGTGGCGCAGATGAATACGCGCGCGCTCACCTCCGCGGTGCTCGCCGGATTGCTGCGGCCGATGCTGGGCGACGTCAACGTGGTGTCGGCGCCGGTGATCGCGCGCGAGCGCGGCATGGCGGTAGAGGAGATCACCCGCGACGCCGAGAGCGACTACGAAAGCCTGATCACGGTCTCGGTGACCACGGAGCGCCAGACCCGTTCGGTTTCCGGCACCGTGTTCGCCGACGGCCGCCCGCGCATCGTCAACATCAAGGGCATCCGCATGGACGCCGAGTTCGGCCCGTCGATGATCTACATCACCAACTACGATAGGCCGGGATTTATCGGGAAGTTCTCCTCGACCTTGGGCGAGGCCGATATCAACATCGCCACCTTCCACGTCGGCCGCGAGGCGCCCGGTGGCAACGCGGTGGCGCTGATCGAGATCGACGGCGAACTGCCGGAGACGATCCTGGACAAGGTGCGCGCGCTGCCGCAGGTGCAGCAGGCCAAGCCCTTGCACTTCTGAGGCGGCGGGCGCCGCTTCGGCGAAAGGTATCGGTTCGCGTAAGCCCTTCCCCGCATGAGCGGGGAAGGGTTTTTTGTGCGGGTTCCGGCCCGATGTTGTGCCGGCTCAGGCCTTGGGCGCGTCGAGCGCGGCCAGCACGCGCGGCGGCGACATCGGCAATTCGGTCAGCCGCCGGTCGATGGCGCGCTCGATCGCATTGGCGATTGCCGCCATCGGCGGACAGATGTTGACCTCGGCGACGCCCTTGGCCCCGTAGGGATGGCTGGGGTTCGGCACCTCGACCATGACCGGCTCGATCATCGGCAGGTCGGAGGCGACCGGAATCCGATAGTCGAGGAAGCCGGCGTTCTCCAGTCGGCCCTTGGAGTCGTAGATGTACTCCTCGTTGAGCGCCCAGCCGATGCCTTGCGTGACGCCGCCCTGGATCTGCCCCTCGACGTAGCTCGGATGGATGGCGCGGCCGACGTCCTGCGCGGCGACGAAGCGCAGGATCGTCACCTTGCCGGTCTCGGGATCGACCTCGACGTCGCAGAACTGGGTGGCGTAGCCGGGCGCCACGTTGCCCGGATTGACGCCCGCGGACGCCACGATCGGGCCCGCCGGTCGTCGCGCGCTTCGACGCGATGTCCTTGATCGACAGCGGCTCGAACTCGCCGACATTGCTGCTCGCAGGCTTGGCGTAGCCGTTCTCCCAGACCACGCCGTCGGCGTCGACCTTCCACATCTTGGCCGCGCGCTCGCACAGCTCCTTGATGATCTTCTGGGTCGCCTCGATCACGGCGAGGCCGGTCGCGAAGGTGACGCGCGAGCCGCCGGTGACGTGCGCATAGCCCACCGACGCGGTGTCGGCGACGATGGCGCGCACTTGGTTGTAGTCGACGCCCAGCGTCTCGGCCGCCATGATCGCCATCGAGGCGCGCGAGCCGCCGATGTCGGGGCTGCCGGTCGCGACCACCACCGTGCCGTCCGCGTTGACATGCATGTTGGCCGCGGATTCGCCGCCGCCGTTGAACCAATAGCCGGAGGCGCAGCCGCGCCCCTGGTTCTTGCCGAGCGGCGCCTTGTAGCCGGGATGGTTCATCAGCGCCTTGATGGTGTCGGCGTAGCCGTCGTGCCCGAGCGCGGCGCCGGACAGCATCGTGGTGCCCTTCTTGGCCGCGTTCTTCAGGCGGAATTCCAGCGGGTCCATGCCGATCTTCTGCGCCAGCACGTCCATCACGCTTTCCACCGCGAACGCGCCGATCGGCGAGCCCGGGGCGCGATAGGCCGCGACCTTCGGGCGGTTCGACACCACGTCGTAGGCGGTCGCGCGCACGTTGGCGAGATCGTAGGGCGCGAAGGCGCACAGCGCGGTGCCGATGAACGGCCCGCCCGGAAAGGCGCCGGCCTGAATTTTGAAAATCCCGTCGGCGGCGACGATGGTGCCGTCGCGCTTGGCGCCGATCTTCACCGTCATGGACGAGCCGGAGGTCGGGCCGGTGGCCTTGAACACGTCCTCGCGGCTCATCGTGATCTTCACGGGATGGCCGGACTTGCGCGCCAGCAGCACGGCGACCGGCTCGACATAGATCACGGTCTTGCCGCCGAAGGCGCCGCCGATCTCCGCCGGATAGACGCGCAGGTCGCCGAGCTTCATGCCGAGCAGCTTGGCGGTGTAGGCGCGCACGACGAAATGCCCCTGGCTCGAGGTCCAGACCTCGGCCTGGCCGTCGGCGTCGGCGCGCGCCACGCAGGCCTGCGGCTCGATGTAGCCTTGATGCACCGGTGCCGTCTTGAACGACATCTCGACGATCTCGTCGGCCTGCTTGAAGCCGGCCTCCACGTCGCCCAGCGAAAATTCCCGGCGCTTTGCAATATTGGAGGGCTTCTTCGGCGCCGGCTCGATGCCGCGGCGTGATCATGTCCTCGAACAGCAAGGGCGCGTCGGGCTTCATCGCCTCGTCGATGTCGATCACGTGCGGCAGCACCTCGTAATCGACCTCGATCAGTTCGAGCGCGGCGTCGGCGATGGAGGCGCTCGCGGCCGCTACGGCGGCGATGGCGTGGCCCTCATAGAGCGCCTTCTCGCGCGCCAGGATGTTGCGGGTCATGTGCCAGAAATTGAGCTGCACGCGTTCCGGCCCGGCATAATCGAACGGCTGCTCGGGCATGTCCGCCGCGGTCACCACCGCCTTCACGCCGGGCAGGGCCTCGGCCTTCGAGGTGTCGATCGAGCGGATGCGGGCGTGCGCATGCGGCGAGCGCAGGATGCGGCCGACCAGCATGCCCGGCATATTGAAATCCGCGCCGTACTGCGCGACGCCCGTGACCTTCGGGACGCCGTCCGGACGAACCGGCCGCGTACCAACCCATTTGAAGGTCGTCTCTTTGTCGCGCTCGAGTGTGTCGCTCACGGCTACCTCGTTTCGTCGTCCTATGATGTTTGCCCGCCAGGGAGGGTTGCGCGGGCGGCACGCAAATGCAAGTCATCGTGCAAGAGCATTGCGACAACATACCCGGTTGTCGCAGAATTGTCCCTGCCGCTGGACCGTCGATCGACGTCGGACTAGCGTACCGCCGGGGCAAATGGGGAGACGCCACAGTATGCTCAGTTATTCAGCGCCTTCGACGGTCGAGGAGGCGGTCGGCATTCTCGCCAGCACTTCCGGCATGGCGAAAATCTTGTCCGGCGGGACCGATCTGCTGGTCCAAATGCGGTCGGGCCGCGTCAAGCCGGACGTGATCGTCGACATCAAGAAAATCCCCGGCATTGCCGGCATCCGCGAGCAGGACGGCGGCTTCGTGATCGGCGCCGCGACGTCCGGCGCCGAGCTCGGCGAGTGCCAACCCCTCTGCCAGGCGTGGCCGGGCGTGGTCGAAGGCGCAAACCTGATCGGCTCGACCCAGGTGCAGGGGCGGGCGACGCTCGCCGGCAATTTGTGCAATGCATCACCGGCGGCCGACAGCGTGCCGGCGCTGATCGCCGCGCGCGCGACCTGCGTGGTGGCCGGCCCGAACGGGCAGCGCGAGGCGCCGGTGGAGAGCATCGCCACCGCGCCGGGGCGCATTTCCCTGAAGCCGGGCGAGTTCATCGTCGCATTCCGCCTGCCCAAGCGTCCGCCGCGCTCGGCCGACGCTTATCTGCGCTTCATTCCGCGCACCGAGATGGACATCGCCGTGGTCGGCGCCGCGGTCAACGTCACGCTCGACGCGGGCGGAGTCTGCACCGACGCGCGGGTCGTGCTGGGCGCGGTGGCGCCGACCGCGGTCGTGGTGGACGCGGCCGCCAGCGCCCTGATCGGGCACAAGCTCGACGAGGCCACGCTTGCCGCGCTCGATCAGGCGGCGCGCGGCGCCTGCAAGCCGATCGACGACAAGCGCGGCACCATCGAATACCGGACCAAGGTCGCCGGCGTCATGGCACGCCGGGCGGCCACCATCGCCTTCGAGCGCGCGGGAGCCCGTTAATGAGTAAGAACCACGTATCGACCACCATCAACGGCGAGCCCACCGAGTTCCTCTGTGAGCCGCAGCTCACGCTGCTCGACGTTCTGCGCGACGAGCTGGAGCTGACCGGCAGCAAGGAAGGCTGCGGCTCGGGCGATTGCGGCGCCTGCAGCGTCATCGTCGACGGCCGCCTGGTCTGCTCCTGCCTGATGCTCGCGGTCGAGGCCGAAGGCCGTAAGATCGAAACTATCGAGGGCATGGCGAAGGGCAGCGAGCTGCATCCGCTGCAGCAGAAGTTCCTCGAATACGCGGCGCTGCAGTGTGGCTTCTGCACCCCGGGCGTGCTGATCGCCGCCAAGGCGCTGCTGGAACGCAATCCGAACCCGACGGAAGAAGAGACGCGCTACTGGCTCGCCGGCAATCTCTGCCGCTGCACCGGTTACGACAAGATCATCCGCGCGGTGCTCGACACCGCCGCCGACATGCGCGGCGAGCAGCGGGCGGCGGCCGGCTGAGCGCTCCGGAGCCGAAGCATCATGTAAGCGGGTGGGGCGTCAAAGCCCCACCCGTTCGCGTATCTATTTCCAGAACTGCTTGCTCGCGATGTCGGCGCCTTCGCGCATGGCCTTGAACTTGGCGAACACCACGTCGGGATCGACCGCCGCCTGGCCCACCCAGGTTCCGAAGCCGCAGTCTGAGCCGGCGATGACGTTCTCGCGCCCGACCAGATCGGCGTAATGCGCGATGCGCTGGGCGATCAGTTCCGGATGCTCGATGAAGTTCGACTTCGATTCGATCACGCCGGGGATCACCACTTTGCCCTCCGGCAGCTTCACCGTCTCGAACACGGTCCATTCGTGGGCGTGGCGCGGATTGGCCGCTTCAAACGATATCGCGCAGGGCTTGGCCTTGAACACGATGTCGATGACGTTGGCAAGCGGCACGTCGTGATGGTGCGGGCCTTCGTAGTTGCCCCAGCACAGATGCATGCGCAGTTGCTCGACCGGAATGTTGGCGACCGCGTGATTGAGTGCTTCGACGTGCAGTTCGGCGCGCTTGCGGAAGTCCTCGAGGCTCAGATCGGCATATTGGATATGCCGGCCCATGCCGAGGTCCGGGCAGTCGATCTGCAGGACGAGGCCGGCTTTGGTCACCGTCTCGTATTCGTAACGCATCGCATCCGCGATGGCGTAAATATAAGTCTCGAAGTCCTTGTAGTAGTCGTTGCGGAAGAACAGCGACACCACGCCGGGCGAGGCCGCGCTCATGAAGCCGCCGGCCGCCTTCACGCGCTTGAGCGCGGCGGCGAGGTTGTCGGCGTCGACCTGCGGGGCCTCTTTGTCGCGCACGCTGATGGGCGCGTTGCAGGCCGGGGTTTTGCGGCGCGAGCGGCCGGGGTCGCCGAACACTTTCTTCTCCAGCGCCGGGAACTCGTGGACGTCCTGGTAGACGAAGGTGTTGCCGGTGCCGCCGAAGCCGTTGAGCCGGTCCTTGACGTAGGTGGCGTAGCTCGGTTTCGACATTTCGCCGTCGTTGATCAGGTCGATGCCGGCGTCGGCCTGCTTCCGCACCACCTCGGCCACCGCCTCGCGGATGCGGGCGGCGAGCGCCTGCGGCTCGACCGGCACGCCTTCCTCCTTGGCGTACATCATCCGGATCAGGTCCTCCGGTCGCGGCAGGCTGCCGGTGTGGGTGGTGAGAAAGCGGTCGGTGCTGCGCTGCATTAATTTTTCCTCCCGGGGCGTTTTTCGGCCGGGACTGTAGAACAGCCCATTCCGGGCTACCAAGGGTGGGCAGCTCACGTTGACAGGGGCGGGCGGGATGCTTAGAAAGCCGCTCAAACATCGCTGTAAGAGAATGTCATGAAAGTCCGTAACTCATTGAAATCACTGCGGGGCCGGCACCGCGACAACCGCCTCGTGCGGCGCAAGGGCCGGGTCTACGTGATCAACAAGACCAACCGCCGCTTCAAGGCCCGCCAGGGTTAAGGCTGCGGAGGCCCCGGCGTGGCGCGCGCGTTCCGTCGCGATTTCGGGAAAAGATCACCAGGAACAAGGATTTAGCCGGGCGCCCCGCGGGGCGCCTGAATGCTTCCGGCTGGCCCAGGCCTGTCAAAAAGCGGGCCACCGATTCCCTGCCGCATATTGGCCGCAACCGGCGGGGATATTACGCTTCAACCATGCGCGCCCGATTCCCATCGCTGCTTGCTGCCGCTTTCGCGGCCACGGTCTTGCTGGCCGCGCCCGTCTTTGCCGCGCCGGATGCGCCGCTCGTCCCCAAGCCCGAGACCCCCAACACCGGCCACTGGGCGAAGCCGCCGGCCAAGCTGCCACGCGTCGCCAAGAGCCATCGCGCCACCCGCCTCGACAGGCTGTTCGAGGCGCTGAGGACGGCGCCCGACGAGGGCACCGCCAAGGCCATCGAGATTCGCATCTGGGCCACCTGGATGGTGTCGCCGAGCGACACCGCCAACCTGCTGATGCAGCGCGTGCGCGTGGCGATCAAGGGCAAGGACCTCAAGCTCGCCACCCGGCTGCTCGACGCCATCATCAAGATCCGGCCGAGCTACGTGGAAGCCTGGAATCAGCGCGCCACCATCGAGTACAAGCAGCGCCGCTACGGCGCGGCCATCAACGACATTTCCCAGGTGCTCAGGCGCGAGCCGCGCCATTTCGGCGCGCTGTCCGGCCTCGGCATGATCTTCCAGCAGATCGGCGACGACAAGGAAGCGCTTGAGGCCTACCGCCAGGCGCTCAAGATCTATCCGCGCCTGCCGAAGGTGCCGGACCTGGTGAAAGAACTTTCGCAGAAGGTCGAGGGCCGGGATATCTGATCCTGCGCGCCGCTCACCCTTCGGCTTCCTTCTCCCCCACATAGGCGATGCGCAGCATGTTGGTCGCGCCCGGCGTGCCGAACGGCACGCCCGCCACCGTGATGATGCGCTGGCCTTCCTTGGCGAAGCCTTCCTTGAAGGCGATGCGGCAGGCGCGGTCGACCATGTCGTCCTGGTCGTGGGCGTCCTCGGTGATCACGGCGTGCACGCCCCACACCACCGCTAGCTTGCGACCGGTGGCGATGTTGGGCGAGATGGCGACGATCGGCGGCGCGCGGGCGCTCGCGCGCCATGCGCAGCGCCGTCGAGCCCGACGCGGTCCAGCACACCACGGCTGCAAGATCGAGCGTATCGGCAATCTGGCGCGCGGCATCGGCGATGGCATCGGAGCCGGTCGCCTCGGGCGCGGCGCGTTGCGAATTGATGATGCCGCGGTAGACGTTCTCGCACTCCACCTCCTCGGCGATGCGGCTCATGGTCGAGACCGCCTCCACCGGAAACTTGCCGGCCGCCGATTCCGCCGACAGCATCACCGCGTCGGCGCCCTCGAAGATGGCGGTGGCGACGTCGGAGACTTCCGCGCGCGTCGGCACCGGGGCGTTGATCATCGATTCCAGCATTTGCGTCGCCACCACCACCGGCTTGCCGGTGGCGCGGCCGAGCCGCGTCATCTGCTTCTGCACGCCGGGGACCTTCTCCAGCGGCATCTCCACGCCGAGGTCGCCGCGCGCCACCATCAGCGCGTCGGCGAGGTCCATGATCTCGTCGAGCCGTGCCACCGCTTGCGGCTTCTCGATCTTGGCCATCACCGCGGCGCGCCCGCGCGTAATCTTCTTGGCCTCGGCGATATCCTCCGGCCGCTGGATGAACGACAGCGCCACCCAGTCGATGCCGGTCTCGAGCGCGGCGTCGAGGTCGGAATGGTCCTTCTCGGTCAGCGCCGAGAACGGAATGGTGGTGTCGGGCAGGCTGACGCCCTTGCGGTCGGAGAGCCGGCCGCCGACCACAACCTCGGCCGTGATCTTGCTGGGCTCGACCGCGGTCGCGCGCATGCACACCTTGCCGTCGTCGATCAGCAGCGTGTGGCCGGGGGCGATGCCGTGGAAGATCTCCGGATGGGGCAGGTGGACGCGGGTGGCGTCGCCGGGCGCGGGGTCGGCGTCGAAGGTGAAGCTGGCCCCATTCGCTACCATCGCCTGGCCGCCCTGGAAGGTGCCAAGCCGCAGCTTCGGCCCCTGCAGGTCGACCAGCACGCCGATCGGCCGTCCCGTGTCGCGCTCGAGCGCGCGGATCGAGGCCACCAGCTCGCGCATGCGTTCCTGGCTGGTGTGGCTCATGTTGATCCGGAACACGTCGACACCGGCGGCGAACAGCTTCGCCATCATCGCGGGGTCGGTCGAGGCCGGGCCGAGGGTGGCGACGATCTTGGCGCGGCGCTGTCGTCTCATCGCTTGTGGCCCTTGGGTGCGGGTGGCGGACCCGGCGGTGGCCGCTGTCCGGCCGCCGGCGGCAGGGGCGCGGGGCCGAGCGGCAGCAGCGGCCGTTCCGGCCCAGATTCGGCGTTATCGGTCAATTGCACGGTCCACGAACGCTGTTCCCGCGTGTCGACCTCGAAAAATCCGGTGCGGTCGTAGCCGCGCGCCAGGCAGTTCTTGGTGCCGCGGATGGTGAATTCCTTGTCGCGCGAGCACATGAAGGCGTGCCCGGCCCATTCGCCGCCGCGGTCGTAGTCGACGGCATAGATATAATAGTAGCGCGCGACCAGCGCGCCGCGTAGCAGGGTTTCGCAGGTGCGCGGTGTAATGTTCCACCAGCCTTCCGTGACCCAGCCTTCCTGATCCTTGTAGCCGATGGCGACGCCGACCCGGCTGCCGGTGTTGTTGCAGAGGCGGAAGTCCGCCAGCGCCGGCGTAGCCGCGAGCAGCGCTACCGCCAACACCGTATAACGCATGAACATGACGAATGTGCCGCGCCTGGCAGCGATGAAAGGCAATGCGTTCACGAGGCGTCGTTTGCGATAATTGGTTGTGGCGTGAACGGTCAGGGCCTGTCAACGACGATGGCCCGGAAGTCGTTCACGTTGGTGTAGGTCGGCCCCGGCGCGAGGAGGTCGCCCAGGGCGGCGAAAAAGCCGGTGGAGTCGTTGTCGGCGAGAAAGGCGGCGGGATCGAGGCCGAGCGCCCGCGCCCGGGCCGCCGTCCGGCCGTCGATCACGGCGCCGGCGGGGTCGCTGGCGGCGCCCGCGCCCCCGTCCGTGCCGTCGGTGTCGCCGGCGAGCGCCGCCACGCCGTCCACGCCGTCGAGCGCGATCGCCAGCGCCAGGGCGTATTCCTGGTTGGGCCCGCCGCGGCCCTGTCCCGCCATGGTGACCGTCAATTCGCCGCCGGAGAGGATCACCGCGCGTCTGCCTTGCGCCTGCAGCGCGCGGGCGCGGGCGGCGTGCTTGCGCGCAACCTCGCGCGCCTCGCCCTCGACCGTGTCCCCCAGCGACACGCATTCGTAACCGGCCATGCGTACTTCCGCTTCCGCCGCGCGCAGTGAATCCGCCGGCCGCGCGGCGACGGCGAACCGGCTGGCGGCGAACGCGGCGTCGCCCGGCTTGGGGCTCTCGTTGGCGGGATCGGCGAGCGCGCGCGCGACGCTCGCCGGCACGTCGAGCCCGTACTTCGCCACGATCGCACGGGCCTCTTCGAGCGTGCTCGGATCGGGCACCGTCGGCCCCGAGCCGATCACGGCGGGATCGTCGCCCGGCACGTCGGAGATCGCCAGGGTCACGAGCTGGGCCGGAAATGCGTGGCGCGCCAGCCGCCCGCCCTTGATGCGCGAGAGGTGCTTGCGCACGCAATTGATCTCATGAATGTTGGCGCCGGAGCGCAAGAGCGAGCGCGTCACCGCCTGCTTGTCCGCGAACGGGACGCCCGCCGCCGGCGCGATCCAGTTGGCCGAGGCGCCGCCCGACATCAGCACCAGCACCAGGTCGTCGGCGTTTGCCCCGTCGGCGAGGTCGATCGCGCGCGCGGCGGCTTCGAGGCCGGCGGCGTCGGGCACCGGATGGCCGGCTTCGATCATGCTCACCGCACGCGTCGGCCGGCCGTAGCCGTGGCGCGCCACCGCCACCCCCGTCAGCCGCGCGGGCGGGAGCTTGAACCGGTCGAGATAAACTAGTTCCGCCGTTTCGGTCATCGAACCGGCCGCTTTTCCGGCCGCGAGCACGATCACGCGGCCGGCGGGCGGTGCGGGCAAAAGCGGTGGCAGACAGTTCGCCGGCTGCGCGGCAGCGACGGCGGCGTCGAACAGACGGCGGAGAAAGGCGCGGGATTCGCTGGATTCGCTCATGGGGTCCGATACCGCCGGTTTTTGCCGCCTATGGCAAGTCCGCCCGCCGCCGATTATGTTGAGCCGGAACACGGGAGTTGCATCATGGACGACAAGACCCGCACCGAGCTGGAAGCCGCCGTCTACCGGCGCCTGGTCGAGCATTTACGCGAGCGCACCGACGTGCAGAACATCGATATGATGAATCTCGCCGGTTTCTGCCGCAACTGCCTGTCGAACTGGATGAAGGACGCCGCCGACCAGAAGGGTCTCGCCATGAGCAAGGACGAGAGTCGCGAGATCGTCTACGGCATGCCCTACGCTGAATGGCGGGAAAAATACCAGAAAGACGCCTCGTCCGAGCAGAAGGCGGCGTTCGAAAAGGCAAGGCCCCAGCACTGAGTTTACGACGCCTATGTGAACAACGTGGAAGGCGCGGGCCTTTTGCTTGACCTGGGCCCGCGTAATTCCGAAAGCTCCTTGGCAAGAGACGGCGGCCTGGCTCCGCCGCTGAGTCTTTATTTTTGTCGCGTTTCCGGACGGCGAACCGGTTCCCACTTCGCCTGGAAACGCTCTGAGGAGACGTCGATGCCTGCCACCGCCGCGGCTGAACAAGATACAGAACAGGCTACCACCCGTTTCGCGAAGGATCAGCTCAAGGCCATCATCGAGCGCATCGAGCGGCTCGAGGAAGAGAAGAAGGCGACCTCCGACGACATCAAGGACGTCTACGCCGAGGCCAAGGGCAACGGCTTCGACGTCAAGGCGCTGCGCACCATCGTGCGCCTGCGCAAGATGGATTCGGACGAGCGCAAGGAGCAGGAAGCGGTGCTGGAGACCTACATGCACGCGCTCGGGATGCTGAACTAGCCAACGGCTTTTCCCGGATGCGGCGCAGCACGAAGTGGTGCGACGCTGATCCGGGACCTTCACGAATTCCGAGTTTGGAACGATCCCGGGTCTGCAGCGCAGCGTTTTACGCTGCGCAGCGCCCGGGACGGGCGTCTGTGCTTACTCCAGCGACGCGGTCTGCTGCGACACGAAGCGCACCGTCGCCACGAACACCACCGTCTGGCCGCTGAAACGGTCGCTGGTCATGACCGTCTGGGAACCGTCCGTGAAGCGCATCGCCACCGCGCGTGCCGGCTTGTAGAGCAGGTCGCGCAGCAGGCGCGGATCGTTACCGCGCAGTTGCGACACGGTCATGGCCCGGGCGACACTCGGGGTGAGGACCGCGGCGCGCATCCACGGGCTTGACAACCGCTGGCCGCCGCTCGTCATCGCGGCGCCGAGCACGGTCTTGGCCTCCAGCGCGAGCGGCTGCTGCGGCGCCAGCTCGGCGCGGGCCTGCGACATCAGCCGCGGCAGGTGCGCGCGCAGGACGCCCATCGGCCGCTGCGCCGGCTTCGGCGCCGTCCGGGCCGGCGTCTCGGCGGCGTAGGCGAGGGCCTCGCTGCCATCGCCGGTGCTGCCGGTCGCGGTCGGGTCCGCGACTGGCGCCGGCCAGAAACGCTTGGCGAACGTCTCGCCGCCGGTTCCGTCGCCGGACCAGTCCGCCGCGGGCGCCGTCGCCGGCGTTGCCTTGACCGACGCCAGCGTCAGGTTCTGCGCCGGCCGCGTCTGCGGCATCGGCACGGCGCTTGCCAGTTGGACGCGCGGGGCGATTTGCAACGGTTCGCTGGTTTTCAGGCTGGCGAGCGTCGCCGCCGGTTCCGCCGCGCGCTCGCCCTTGTGCCTGCCGTTGTCGCGGCCGGAATCGACCAGCGCCACCAGCGTTTCCTTGCGCCCTTGCGCCACCGCTTCGGCCACGCGCTCTTCGTGCGCGGTGATGACGCCGGCCGCGCGCGCGAGCTGAAGCGAGCGGGCGTTCGGTACGTTGCCTTGCTGCTCGATCTCGGCCAGCGCCTCGGCGTAGCCGGGCAACGGCTTGCCGTCGGCCGGGACGTGCACGGTGCGCCCCTCGGGGAAGATCTTCACCAGCTGCTGGCGCGAGATGCCCGGCCAATGCCGCACCGTGCCGACGTCCAAGTGCACGAAGGGCGAGCCGGATTTGGGGTAGAAGCCGACGCCGCCCCTTTGCAGCTTCAGGCCGACCGCGCGCAGCTTGGCGAGCGGCACGCCCGGAATGAAGAAGTCGATCGCCTTGCCGAGCATGTGCTGGCTGAACTTGGCGACGCCGCCGGAGCGGGTGCGCAAGAGGTGATTGGTCTTGGGCGCGCGATAGCCGCAGATGATCTCGATCGGCTGGGTGGCGCCGGTCTCGTGATAGGCCTGCCACAGCACGTCGAACAGGCGCGGGTCCATGCGGACCTCTTCGTTTTGCCGCCAGTCGCGCAGGAACCAGTCGAGTTTCTTCAGGGCCGAGGGCACATAATGGCCGTCACGCTTGTAGGTGATGGTGATGCTCTCGCCGGTGTGCACGTGGTGCATGGTCAGCGTGCGCGTGTCGCCCGCCGCGGCGGCATTGCCCAGCACGATGCCGGCGACCAGCAGCGCCAGCCCCGCCAGGCCGAAACGCGCACCCGCGCGCGCCAGGCGCCCGGTCATGGACGCGCTGCGCGGAGAACGCACCGCAAACACTATCGATCGCGAAAAACCCCGTCCCACGTGCCCCCGCCACGCTGCCTGAATACGGCCGCCGGACGACGACCCTCTCAGCCTTCCTCTCAGCCTTGTCGGGATCGGTTAATGCGCGCTTTATCGGCGCGGCCCCCCGAGCGACGGTTAACAGCGTGCCTGTTGAAAATGGCGGAAAAAGGCCTCGGAGAGGGCACGGAGGGGGAATTTTCGCCGATCGGCCGCTTCCACGCCGCGGTGAACGGGTCTAGCGGAACAGGTTCTCGAAGAAGCCGAACGGATCGTGGGTCTCGCGCCGCTCGACCCGGCGCAGGATTTCCTGGTTGGCCTGCGCGGTCTGCACGTCACGGGTCGGGTCCGGCGGTGGCGCGATATCGGCCACCTTGTGCTCGGGGCCCGTGAGGATGGCGTGGATGCGCGCATCGAAGCCGTAGATGTCGTTGCGGATCTGCAGCTTGCCGTTCTCGTCGACGAACGCGGTCTGATAGGTGACATGCACCTTCGGCCGCTGCATCAGCCTGAAGTCGTGCTCCTCTTGACCGAACATCGACCGGATCTGGCGCGCATCCGGCGTCGGTTTGCCCTTCATCGACAGTGACAGAATCAACTCGCCGAACTTGGTCGGGTCCTGCACGCGCATGCAGCCGTGGCTGAAGGCGCGCCGGCTGTAGCGGAAGAGCTGTCGCTCCGGCGTATCGTGCAGGTAGACCAGGAATTTGTTGTTGAAGTTGAACTTGATTCGGCCGAGCGCGTTGGCGGCGCCCGGTGGCTGCACGACGTTGATATGGCCGTCGGGGCCCTTCTTCACCTCCAGCCCCAGGCGGTCGAAGATGTTGGGATCGGTCTCGTAGCGCGGCAACAGCTCGTTGTGGATGATCGACTGCGGCACGTACCAGGACGGATTGACGATCACTTCGTTCATCGAGGCGCTGAGCAGCGGGGTCGGCGTCTGCGGCTTGCCGGCGACGATCTTGGTGCGCCAGACCACCTGGTGGTCGTGCACCAGCTTGAGCGAGAAGTCCGGCACATTGACCATCACATACGTCTCGCCGAGGTCGCGCGGCAGCCACCGCCAGCGCTCCATGTTGGCTTCCACGGTGTCGATCACCTTCGTGCGGCTAGGGCCGTTGATCTTGGCCAGCGTGTTGTTGCCGATGATGCCGTCGGCGCGCAGGCCCGCGTTCTGCTGCATGCCGCGAATGACCTTGACCGTCCGGCGGTCGTAGATCGTGTCGTTCGGCCGGCGGCTCTTGACGCCGAGCCGCGCGCGGATGGCCGGGATGCGGGCGTCCTTCTGGCCGGGATGGATCAACCTCCCGTCGGGAATGCGGTTGGCGTTGCCGTTGTCGGGCTGGCTGCGCAGCTCAGCGAGCTTGCGCTTGAGCGCGCGGAAGCCGGCGTCCGGCGGATCGTAGCTTTCGATCGCGGCGTCGACGTCGCGCGCCGCGAACACGGTCTTGAGAATCTTGTCCGGATCGGGCGTGTGGCTGCCGTATTCGACCTGCGCGAACACGCGCAGCGGCGCGATGCGCCCGGTGGCGAGATGCCGCACGAAGGTCAGCAGCGAATAGGTGAGGCCGATGTCGCCCTTGGCTAGTCGTTCGGCGCTGCCGAGCGTGGCGAAGGGCGGCACCGGATAGTCGGACGGCATCAGCCCTTCCGTCTCGGCGTGCCGCAGCCGCCCGATCACCGCCTTGGCGCGGGCGGAGAGGGCGCCGTCCTTGATCCACAGCGGGGCGTAGTCGTGCGCCGCGTAGAAATCCACGATCGCCTTGCGCTCGGCGGCGCGTGCGATGCCGCGGCCGAAGGTCTTGGCGGTGACGATGGTGCGCAGGGCGTCGCCGATCCGGGCGTCGCTGGCGGCGAGCGGCTTGTCGAGGCCGGCGGCAAGCGCGCCGGTGTCGGGCTGGGGCGTCCGTTCCGCCTTGGGTGGGGTGGCCTCGGCCTGGACCGTCGCGGCGGCCGGGGCGGCCTCGTCTTGGGCGCGGCGCGACGGTGGCGCGGGCGGCAACGGCGTCGATGCGCGGGGCGCCGTCGTGCGCGCCTGCGACGCGGGCGGCGGTGCGTAGGGGTCATTGCGGCCGACGGCGTGATAACGCTCGGTCGCCCGCCGTTTGCGCGTGTCGCGTGCGGCGGGTTCGTAGCGCGGCAGCGGCACCGCGCGCCGGCGGTCGGTCCGATGACGATAGATGCGGTGGCCGTTGAGCGTGGCCCGCGGCGGACGCACCGACTCGACCCGATCCGGCGCCGAGACGCCGAGCGTCGGGGCGGCGACGATCAAGGCCAGCACGGTGCCGGCGAGCAGGCGGCTGAATCCTCCAGTACGCATTCCAATTTGCTCCAACACAGCACGGCAGTGCGCCACGCGCCGATCATGCTGCCGTTAACATTTTCGCCGGGCGTGGCCGTATTATGCGACCGAACGGCCCGCGGCACGACCGCTTTCCGGCCTTCATTTATGCTTACTTGCAATCACGGCTAACGCGCGCCGTGCATATGGTTAAGGCGCCCGGATTCGGCGTCAATCTGCCGCGGCGCCTTCCTTGCGACTTCGATTTGCGTCGTCGAGGCCGAGGGTTTCCAATTTGCGATACAATGTCGAGCGGCCGATCTTGAGGCGGCGCGCCACTTCCGACATCTGCCCGCGGTAATGGTTGATGGCGAAGCGGATGACCTCGCCTTCGATCGCCTCCAGCGTGCGGACTTCGCCCGCCGCATCGGTGAGCGCCAGCGCTTCGCCGGCCAGCGTTGACGCCGGCGCGCCCGGCGCGGCCTGCGCGATCGTCTCGTCGCCGATGTCGACGAGGCTCGCCGCCATCGCCGGGGCCGGCTCGATCAGCGGATGCACCCTGTCGCCGGCTTCGTCGATCTGCGCCGAAACCTGCGGGAACTCGTCGACGCCGATCTCTTCGCCGTCGGCCAACACCACGGCGCGGAAGATCGCGTTCTCGAGCTGGCGCACGTTGCCGGGCCATCGGAAGCG
>CAWHJV010000010.1:0-57791 GCA_963829755.1 uncultured Pseudomonadota bacterium
ACCCGCTGGAACCCGCGCGGCTACGAGTGGAACGGCGTCGATCACGTCGAGATCGACACCTGACCCGAGGCAAATGAAGCGGGAGCGCCGACCGGCGCTCCCGTATTCCATTGAGGAGAGATTGAGATGCGGAGGGCGACCCTCGTCGCAGGGGCCGTCGCGGGTGGTCTGTTGGCCCTGACGGTTGGCGCGGCGTGCGCACAGGAGATCGTATTGCCGCAGGGCCCGAACCGCGACCTGGTCTACGGCAAATGCCGCACCTGCCACGACCTGCAATACCTGATCGAGTCCGCCGGCGTGCCGCGCAGCACCTGGAACGACCTGCTCGACAGCATGAAGCAATACGGGCTGGAGATCCCCGCCGACCAGCGCGCCAAGATCCTCGATTATCTCGGCACCTATCTCGGTCCCAATCCGCCGCTGAAGTCGGCGGCGCCGGTGACGACGGCCAAGATCGACGGCGCCAAGCTGTTCAAGGAGCAGTGCAGCGCCTGCCATCAGCCGAACGGCCAGGGCGTGGCCGGCAACTTCCCGCCGCTCGCCGGCAATCCCGACCTGTTCCTGAGCCGCACCTTCCCGGCAATGGTCGCGCTGTTCGGCATGGAGGGGAAGATCACCACCGAAGGCCAGACCATCGCCAGCGCGATGCCGTCGTTCGCGCATCTGTCGGACGCGCAGATCGCGGCGGCGGTCAACCACGTGCGCGGGGCTTGGGGCAACGACAAGCTCAAGCCGGCGGGCATGGCGCCGATCGACGCCAAGGCGGTGGCCGCCATCCGTCAGCGGAAGCTCACGCCAAAGCAGGTGCACGCGCACCGCGCCGAGCTGAAAGCGGCGAAGAAGTAGGCCGGCTTCGCACCGGCGCTTCGTTCAGAAGCGGTAGTTCAAGCCGGCGCGCACGACGTTGGCCTTGTCGCTGACGTCGGTGTCGGTGCCGCAGGTCGAGGCGCCGCAGGTCGCGGTGCCGAGATCGGTGTAGAGATATTCGAGCTTCACCGACCAGGGGCCCTTATAGGCGTATTCGATCCCGGCGCCGGCGGCCCAGCCGATCTTGAGGGCGCTGTCGCTGCCGCCGGTGGTGGGAGTCATCTTGACGGTGCCGAAGGCGCCGCCGCCGGTCACATAGGGCATGAGGCGGTCGAAGGCGTAGCCGACGCGCGCCCGCACCGTGCCGAGGAAGGTGTTGTGGGTCTCGCAGCCGAGGGCGCCGCCGCACAGGCCGCTGCCGTCGGTGGTGCTGGCGTTGATCCAGGTGGCGTCGGCATCGGTCTCGGCGCCGAAGACCCACACGCCGGTCTGCCGGTTGTAGCCGAAGGTGCCGCCGACGAGCGCGCCCTGCGGATCGAGGCTGGCGGCGGTCGCCGCGCTCGACCAGTCGGACGTGCCAAAGCCATACCCGCCGTTGATGCCGAGATAGAAGCCGGTCCAGCTGAAGGCGGGCGCCTCATAGACCGGCGCCGGGCCCTGGTAGCGCGGCAGGGCCGGCACGTCGGCCGCGACGGCGGGCAGCGCAACGGCCTGGGTCAGCAAGGTGGCGCAGGCGAGCAAGGCTGGGCGTTTCATCGTCGCATCCCCTGGGCACGTCCCTGGCGGCAATCTCGCCCCCGCGTGAAACGCACGTTCGAATAAGCGTGTTGGCGCGGGATTCTCGAGTGCCCGCAGTGTTCGGGGTCATGGTTACCGATTGCTTAACGAGGGCCGCGGCGGATTGGCGGCGCCGCCTTCCTGCTCCCGCGCCGCAGGCGCTCGCGCACGTGCGGGCGCGGGGAGGAAGTGCGGATGTCGGTCGATCCGTTCAGACCACGGGATCGGCGACGTCAGAAGCGATAGTTGAAGCCGCCGCGCACGGTGCTGAAGTTGAGCTTGTAGCTGGTGTCGACGCCGCAGGTGGCGGCGGTGCAGGTGGTGCTGCCGAACTGCGTGTAGAGATAATCGACCTTCACCGACCAGCCGGCTTCGAGCGCGTATTCGACGCCGGCGCCGACCGTCCATCCGATCGGGGTGTTGGTTTCGCTGGCGCCGGACGTCGAACTGATCTTCACGCTGCCGATGGCGCCGCCGCCGGTGACGTAGGGCAGGAAGCGGTCCATCGCGTAGCCGAGACGGCCGCGCGCGGTGCCGAAGAACACGTTCTTCACCTCGCAGCCGCCGGCGCAGAGCGCCACGGTCGTGTTGGTCGGGTTGCCCTTGATCAGCGCGTAGTCGAAGTCGCCTTCGAAGCCCCAGACGAAGTTGCCGGTCTGCTGGTTGAAGCCGACGGTGGCGCCGAACATCCAGCCATTGCTGTCGGTCGACGAGCCGCCGACATCCGCCTTGCCGAAGGCGTAGCCGCCATTGCCGCCCACGTAGAAGCCGCTCCAGTTGTACGGCGGGGCATAGATCGGGGCCGGCGGGGCCTTGTAGATGGGAACCGCCCGCGGCAGCAGGTCGGTGGCGCGGGCCGCCGACCCCGCCGCCGTCAAAACGCACGCGCACGCGACCACAGTGAACGCCCGCAGGGTGAGACGCTTCATGGATGCCTCCTGTTGTCTCGGCCGCATTCGACGCAGAACCGTTTGGGTGGCGGAGGCTAGAACCGTGGATTGAGTTCGCGAGTGGTATGCGCGCACTAGCGTTCCGAAAAACGCCGCGAAATCAAAACCTTAACAGATCGTTAAAGACTGGAACATTTAGAGAACATATGCTAGGGTGACGTTGCCGCTGCTGGGTCGTGCCGTGAGCGCACCTTGGGCGCGCCTTGAGACCGCAGGGGGCGGGGCCGCCTGGCCGCGAAGCCTTGTGGATTAAGGGCGAACGCGCTTGCCGCGTGCGGGGTGCGCACTAGGGTGGGCGCCAGGGCAGTTATCGAGGCGCGCATCGCGGCGCGCATTTTGAAACGAGGGGCTTAGCCGTGCGGCAGGCGGGCGCCTCAAAAACGGCGAAGCGGCGCGACGCGCGACAGCGGTTCGGCGGCAATACCGGTGACGGGTCGGAAGACCGGTCTCGGGCAGGACGCGAAGAGAGCGCGGGCCGGCATCTGAGTTCATGTTTATCGCGTTTCCGGACGGCGAACCGGTTCTTGACTTCGCCTGGAAACGCTCAAGTTCGGAGAACATCATGGCAGGTAGCGTCAACAAGGTGATCCTCATCGGCAATCTCGGTGCGGATCCGGAAATTCGCCGCACCCAGGACGGGCGCCCGATCGCCAACCTGCGGGTCGCGACCTCGGACACCTGGCGCGACAAGAACACCGGCGAGCGCCGCGAGAAGACCGAGTGGCACCGGGTCGTGATCTTCAACGAGGGCCTGTGCAAGATCGCCGAGCAGTACTTGAAGAAGGGCTCGAAGGTCTATCTCGAGGGCGCGCTGCAGACGCGCAAATGGCAGGACAAGGACGGCAACGACCGCTACTCCACTGAAGTCGTGCTGCAGGGCTTCAATTCGTCGCTCACCATGCTCGACGGCCGCGGCGGCGGTGCGGGCGCCGGCGGGGACAACGGCGACGACTTCGGCTCCGCCGGCGTCAGCGGTGGCGGCTCGCGCCGGCAACCGGCGATGGCGGTGGCGGTGGCGGTGGCGGCGGCGATCTCGACGACGAGATTCCGTTCTAAGCGCGACGGCGAACCGGCGCGGTTCGCGCCCCATGATCGCGGCGGTTTCCTGGAGCCGCGCGCCGTCTATTCCCGTATCAGCAGCAGCGACCAGGCCAGCGCGCAGAAGCCGCCGAAGGCGATCACCGCATTGACCGCGTGCGAGAGATTCCATCCGAGCCGCAGGCTCTGCCAGCCGGCGGGGATCACGGTCCGGTTGTCGGTCGCCCGTTGGCCGGGTCGGTGAAGGCGAGGAAGATCGTCAGCGTGCCCCCGAGGCAGGCGAGGTCGATCAGCGCCAGTCCCAGCGCCCGCGATTGCCCCCTCAGCCGGCGAGCGCCGCGCGCACGCCGTCGATGACGTATTGCACCGCAAGGGCTGCCAGCAGCACGCCGAGCAGGCGGGAGAGCACCGCGCTGCCGGTCGCGCCCAGGAGGCGCGCGACCCGTGCCGCGGCCATGAAGGCGGCGAGGCAGGCCACGATCACCACCGCGATGACGACGAGCAGCAAGGCCAGCCGCTCGAAATCGCCGTTGCTGCGGCCGGCGAGCAGGATGGTGGCGGTGATCGCCCCGGGCCCCGCCATCAGCGGCACGGCGAGCGGGAAGGCGGCGATGTTGCGCACCCGCTCCTCGACCGCCTCTTCCGCCTGCTGCGACTGGCGCACGATGCGCACCCCGAACACCATCTCCGAGGCGATGGAGAACAGCAGCAGCCCGCCGGCGATGCGGAAGGCGGGCAGCGTGATCGAGAGCGAGCGCAGCAGCCAGTCGCCGATCAGCGCGCTGCCGGCGAGCACCAGCGCGGCGATCAGGCTCGCCCTGACCGCCACGGCGCGGCGCGCCGGGTCGGGCAGGCCGGTGGTGATGGCGAGGTAGGTCGGCACCAGGCCGACCGGATCGACCACCACCAGAAGGGTGACCAGCGCGGGAATGAGGAAATCGGTGGGCATTGCGGGCGGGCGTGACGGGTGGGCATCGCTGACGGGTTTGCCGGTCCGGATGGGCCGGCACGGGAACCATCGAACGGGCGGGCCCGAGCGTCAACACAGAACCGCTTGCCACAGCTTTGCCGCGGTCCGCCAAGGGGTTCAAACAGCGGATTCGTAAGCCCTTGAAAAATGGGGCTTAAATACCATATGCCGGACGTGCTTTGCGGTGGCTA
Source organism: uncultured Pseudomonadota bacterium (assembly GCA_963829755.1). GTDB lineage: Bacteria > Pseudomonadota > Alphaproteobacteria > Rhizobiales > Xanthobacteraceae > Pseudolabrys. The sequence continues at coordinate 4,734 of CAWHJV010000010.1, forward strand.
AGCGCCGCTGAAATCAGCTAGAAAAACCGGTCACAAGCCACGCCAGGAATTCGTCCTTGTCCGATAGCGACACGCCTCAGTCGGGTGACCCGTCCGACGTCCGTCCGATCTCGATCACCGAGGAGATGAAGCGCAGCTACCTCGATTACGCCATGAGCGTGATCGTGTCGCGGGCGCTCCCCGACGTGCGCGACGGCCTCAAGCCGGTGCACCGGCGCATCCTCTACTCGATGCACGAGCAGGGTCATACGCCCGACAAGAAATACGTGAAGTCCTCGCGCGTGGTCGGCGACGTGATGGGCAAATATCACCCGCACGGCGACCAGGCGATCTACGACGCGCTGGTGCGCATGGCGCAGGACTTCTCCATGCGCCTGGAGCTGATCGACGGGCAGGGCAATTTCGGCTCGGTCGACGGCGACCCGCCGGCGGCCATGCGCTACACCGAGTGCAAGCTCGAAAAGGCGGCGATGGCGCTGCTCGACGATATCGACAAGGATACCGTCGATTTCCAGGACAACTACGACGGTGGCGAGCGCGAGCCGGTGGTGCTGCCGGCGCGCTTTCCCAATCTTCTGGTCAACGGCGCCGGCGGCATCGCCGTCGGCATGGCGACCAATATCCCGCCGCACAATCTCGGCGAGCTGATCGACGCCTGCTACGCGCTGATCGACGACCCGGCCTTGAGCGTCGACGACCTGATCGGCATCGTGCCGGGGCCGGACTTCCCGACCGGCGGCCTCATCCTCGGCCGCGGCGGCATCCGCAACGCCTACCACACCGGGCGCGGCTCGGTCGTCATGCGCGGCAAGGTCGCCTTCGAGACCGTGCGCAAGGAGCGCGAGGCGATCATCGTCACCGAGATCCCGTATCAGGTGAACAAGGCGACCATGGTCGAGCGCATCGCCGAACTGGTGCGCGACAAGAAGATCGAGGGCATCGCCGACCTGCGCGACGAATCCGACCGCGACGGCTACCGCGTCGTGATCGAGCTCAAGCGCGACGCCGAGCGCGAGGTCGTGCTCAACCAGCTCTACCGCTTCACCCCGCTGCAGACGTCGTTCGGCGCCAACATGGTGGCGCTCGACGGCGGCCGGCCGCTGGTGATGAACCTGAAGGACATGCTGACCGCCTTCATCGCGTTCCGCGAGGAGGTGGTGCAGCGGCGCACCAAGTATCTGCTCGGCAAGGCGCGCGACCGCGCCCATATCCTGGTGGGCCTCGCCATCGCGGTCGCCAATATCGACGAGATGATCGCGCTGATCCGCGGCTCCAAGGACGCCGCCGAAGCGCGCGAGGCCTTGATGGCGCGCGAATGGCCGGCCAAGGACATGGCGCCGGTGGTGCTGCTGATCGACGATCCGCGCCATACGGTGTCGGCGGAGGGCACCACGCGGCTTTCGGCCGAGCAGGCCAAGGCCATCCTCGACCTGCGCCTGCAGCGGCTGACCGCGCTCGGGCGCGAGGAGATCACCGACGAGCTCGACAAGCTCGCCGTGCAGATCGCCGACTATCTCGACATCCTGCGCTCGCGCGCCCGCATCCAGTCGATCATCAAGGACGAGCTGAAGGCCGTGCGCGAACAGTTCGCCACCCCGCGCCGCACCGAGATCACCGAGCAGGAAGCCGAGGTCGAGGACGAGGACCTGATCCAGCGCGAGGACATGGTCGTCACCGTCTCGCATCTCGGCTACATCAAGCGCGTGCCGCTCTCGACCTATCGTTCGCAGAAGCGCGGCGGCAAGGGCCGCGGCGGCATGCAGGTGCGCGAGGCAGGACTTCGTCTCGCGGCTGTTCGTGGCCTCCACGCATACGCCGGTGCTGTTCTTCTCCTCGCGCGGCAAGGTCTACAAGCAGAAGGTCTGGCGGCTGCCGCAGGCGGCCCCGCAGGCGCGCGGCAAGGCGCTGATCAACATCCTGCCGCTCGAGGTGGGCGAGATCATCACCTCGATCATGCCGCTGCCGGAGGACGAAAAGACGTGGGCCGAGCTCGACGTCATGTTCGCCACCACCAAGGGCACGGTGCGGCGCAACAAGCTCAGCGACTTCGTCGACGTGCGCCGCTCCGGCATCATCGCCATGAAGATCGCCGAGGGCGAGGGCATCGTCAGCGTGCAGATCTGCACCGAGAAGGACGACGTGCTGCTGACCACCGCGGGCGGCCACTGCATCCGCTTCCCGGTGCCGGAAGTGCGCGTGTTCACCGGCCGCACCTCGATGGGCGTGCGCGGCATCAATCTCGGCTCCGGCGACACGGTGATCTCGATGTCGATCCTGCGCCATGTGGAGGTCACCGCCGACGAGCGCGCGGCCTACCTGAAACGCGCCAGCGCCGTGCGGCGTGGGCTCGGCGAGGAGGAGCCGGCGGCGGCGGAAGGCGAGGAGGCGCCCGAGAACGGCGAGAACGGCGCAGCACCATGGAGCTCGGCGAGCAACGCTATGTGGAGCTGTCGAGCGCCGAGCAGCTCGTGCTGACCGTGTCGGAGCGCGGCTTCGGCAAGCGCACGTCGTCGTTCGAGTACCGCACCACCGGCCGCGGCGGCAAAGGCATCGTGGCCATGCACGTCACCAAGAAGACCGGCAAGCTCGTCGGCTCGTTCCCGGTGGAGGAGGGCGACCAGGTGATGCTGGTCACCGACCAGGGCAAGCTGATCCGCACCACCGTCAACGGCATCCGTATCGCCGGGCGCTCGACGCAAGGCGTGATCGTGCTCGACACCGCGCAGGACGAGCGCGTGGTGTCGGTCGGGCACCTGAGCGAGGAAGAGGGCGACTGACGCTGTTACGGCGCCGTGCCGCGCACGGCCCAAGCGCTGGCTGCGAAGGAACGCGTCCCTTCAGCCTCGCCGCCGCAATAGGCGGCGAGGAGAGCCGCCTTGAAGCGCTCGCGCGGCTCGGGGGCGAGTGAATTGACGTAGGCCGCGAGCGGTCCGTCCTTGCCAGTCATAGGCGCCCAGTAATCGGCGAAGTCCGCAAATTCCATGCGGATGGTCAGATAGGTCTCGCGCACGTCGTTAAAGCCGGCCTCCCGCCACGCCGCGGCCAATTCGCCGGGCCGCGTCATCGGGTGCGTGTAGTAGCGGGCCCGGTTCTTTTCCGCGCCGGGATCGAGGGCTACGGCCGTGTCGAAGAAGATGCGGTTGCAGACGAAGCCACCGCGAGCGTCCCAGACAGTGGCGGCCGCTATCGCGCCCGGCCGAGCGACGCGGCGCATCTCGGCGATCGCCTTTTTCGGCTCGCGGACGTAATGCAGCACCAGCAGCGACAGCACGCGGTCGAAGGATTTGTCCGCATAGGGCATGGCGCAGGCGTCGCCGGTCTCAAAGGAGAGCTTCGCCTGCGTGTTCCTGCGCTTGGCGAAATCGACATAGGCTTGCGAGAAGTCGATGCCGTTGATCGTGCTGTCGGGCGCGCGGGCGGCGAGCGTGAAGCTCAAGCTGCCGGTACCGCAGCCGACGTCGAGTACCTTTTCGCCGTCGGTTGACCCTGCAAAATCGAGGAACTGCTCGGCTAGACGGCGGCTCCAGCGGCCCATGGACAATTCATAGCCATCACCGTCAGCGGCGATGAACGTCGAGGACGGCGCCGCGACAGCTTGCGACATGGGGAGTGGACCCTTGGGGAAGTGGAGGGGCGTGGGGTGCGCCGGCACCGCTGTTATGCCCGTAAAGGCCTGCACTGGCAATTGGGGGGTCTTGCGTCGACGCGGTCGACAGGGATTTAGTGGATCGTCCGCAAGCGCGGACGGCTACGGCAACAATGGTGGCTCCCATGAACTGGCATCTGTTCTCCGCCTTCCTGTTCATCACGCTGATCCTGGTGCTGATCCCGGGGCCGATCGTGACCCTGGTGATCGCGACCGGCGCCAGCCGGGGCTACCGCGCCGCGCTGCAGACGGTGATCGGCACCACGCTGGGCAACGCCGTGCTGCTGGCCTGTATCGCGCTCGGCTTGAGCTGGATTCTGAAGGCTTCGGCGGAAGTCTTTGATTATATTCGTTGGGCCGGCGCCGCCTATCTGGTCTGGCTCGGCGTCCAGGCCTGGCGCCACGCCGGCACGCCGGTGCAGACGCGGGCCGTCGCCGGCCACGTCTTCGCGCGGCGCGGCTTCCTCGTGGCGATCACCAACCCCAAGACCATCGCCTTCTTCACCGCCTTCCTGCCGCAGTTCATCGATCCGACGCTGCCGGTGACGCGCCAGCTCGTGGTGATGTGCACAGTGTCGGCGGTGCTGGCCGGCTTCATCGACGCCGGCTGGGCGACGGTTGCGAGCCTCGGCCGCGCCTTCCTGATGAAGCCCAAGTACAACAAGCTGCTCGGGCGGTTCTCCGGACTGGTGCTGATCGGCGGCGGGGTGTGGCTGTCGTTGACGCGCGCCCGGGCGTAATGCGCAATCGGCTAATAGCCGGGCGCGAACTTCGCGCCAACCAGCCGGATGTTCGGATCGCCGTATTTGGTGCCGACGCAATTCAGGTACGGCCAGGGCCGGCTGGCGCAGGCGTGCATGGCGGCGGCGTCTGCCGAGGGCATCGGGCCGGCGGCGACATGCTCGCTCGGCGCGGTGAGCAGCGTGATGACGGCAGCCGCGGCGGCCGCGGCCAGAATGGCGCTCAATGGCTTCCTGTTGGGTTTCATGCCTGTTCCCCTTTGCGGCGGCGCTGGCAGTGTCTGCCACCTGGCCTTTGGTCGCGGTGATCGGCCACGAGGTTCAGGGCGATAACGCGGGGGGCGGCGGAAAGGTTCAGCGCGGGGAACCGCACCAGGAACCGTACCAAGAAACGTACCAAGAAACGCACCAGGAACCGGGCCTTGCCGGGGGGAACCGGGCAGGGTAGACCCCGTTCCCATGCTGCGGACCGCCCTTTACGCCGGGTCCTTCGACCCGGTCACCAACGGCCATCTCGACGTGGTGCGTAACGCCGCCCGCCTTGCCGACCGGCTGGTGATCGCCGTCGGCGTGCACCCGGGCAAGGCGCCGCTGTTCACGCCGCAAGAGCGCCTCGCCATGCTGGACGAGACCTGCGGGCCGCTGGCGCGCGAAGCCAAATGCGAGCTTTCCTGCATCACGTTTGACGACTTGGTGGTGGAGACGGCGCGGCGTGAGGGCGCCACGCTCCTGATCCGGGGTCTGCGCGACGGCACCGACCTCGATTACGAGATGCAGATGGCCGGCATGAACGAGGCCATGGCGCCCGGCATCCAGACCGTGTTCCTGCCGGCCTCGCCGGTGGTGCGCCCGATCACGGCCACATTGGTGCGCCAAATCGCCGGCATGGGCGGCGACATTTCCGCCTTCGTGCCGGCTTCCGTGGTGACACGGCTGAAGGCGAAATTCGCCGGCAAGTCCGACAAAAGCCGCGCGCCTGATCCTTAATCCAATCCCGAGGAGCCGCCATGAACCGCCGTTCGATCCTGACGCTCGCCCCGGCGCTGCTCGTCGCCGCGCTGTTGCCGGCGGCAAGCCCCGCGCTGGCGCAGTCGCCGCTCGCCAATCCGGCCGCGCTCAACGCCAAGGCGCCGGCGACCTACAAGGCCAAATTCGACACCAGCAAGGGCACCTTCGTGATCGAGGTGCACCGGGCCTGGGCGCCGCGCGGCGCCGACCGCTTCTACAACCTGGTCAAGAACGGCTTCTACGACAACGTCCGCTTCTTCCGCGTGCTCGGCGGCTTCATGGCCCAGTTCGGCATCAACGGCGATCCGGCACTGACGGCGAAATGGCGCCAGGCGCGCATCCCCGACGATCCGGTGAAGATGAGCAATACCCGCGGCACCATCACCTTCGCCACCGCCGGCCCCAATACCCGCACCACGCAGGTCTTCATCAACTTCGGCGACAATTCCGCGCTCGACCGCCAGGGCTTCGCGCCGTTCGGCAAGGTGGTCTCTGGGATGAAGGTGGTGGATAGCCTCTATGCCGGCTACGGCGAGGGCGCCCCCCAGGGCAACGGCCCCGACCAGGGCAAGATCCAGATGGAAGGCAACCGCTATCTGAAAGCCCACTTCAAGCGGCTGGACTACGTCAAGAAGGCGACCATCGCGCGCTAGGGCATGATCCCGAAAAGTGGGAACCGGTTTTCGGAAAAGATCATGCACAAATAAAATGTTAGGAATGCACCTTGCTCCAATCCTAACGCACGATGCGCCAAGGCGCGCTCATTCATTGAAAGGAAAAGCATAATGGCCAAGCCCGAAGACACCCTCACGCTCGAGACCACCCAGGGCCCCGTGGTGATCGAGATGCGTCCCGACCTCGCGCCGGGGCACGTCGCCCGCATCAAGGAGCTCGTCAAAGAGGGCTTCTACGACGGCATCGTCTTTCACCGCGTGATCGACGGCTTCATGGCGCAGACCGGCTGCCCGCACGGCACCGGCACCGGCGGCTCGGGGCAGAAGCTGAAGGCGGAGTTCAACAAGGAGCCGCACGTGCGCGGCACGGTATCGATGGCGCGCGCCGCCAACCCGGATTCCGGCGACAGCCAGTTCTTCATCTGCTTCGACGACGCCACCTTCCTGGATGGCCAGTACACCGCCTGGGGCAAGGTGATCTCCGGCATGGAGAACGTCGACAAGATCAAGCGCGGCGAGCCGGTGCAGGACCCCGACAAGATCGTCAAGGCGACGATGGGGGCGTAAGCCTCTATGCTGTCATTCCGGGGCGCGTCCGTTAGGCTCGCGAACCCGGAATGACGGCGTTTGATCATGCGCACCGACCTTTTCGATTTCGACCTGCCGCCCGAGCGCATCGCACTCCGGCCCGCGAGCCCGCGCGATTCCGCGCGGCTTCTGGTCGTGCGGCCGGGCGCAGGCGCGGAGAACCATCCACCGTTCGCCCCGCGCAAGCGGGGGGCCAGAGCGACAAGGATGAGCGCGGAGATCGTGGCTCTGGGTTCCCGCTTTCGCGGGAACGAACGGAGAGTTTTGGAGGACCGTGCCATCCGCGACCTGCCGGACCTCTTGCAGCCCGGCGACTGCCTGGTGGTCAATGACTCCAAGGTGATCGCCGCGCGGCTGAAGGGGCGGCGCATCGGGCGCGGGGACGTGGAGCCCAGGATCGAGGCGACGCTGATCAAGCGGCTCGACGGCTCGCGCTGGCAGGCCTTCATCCTGGGCGCCAAGAAGGTGCAGGTGGGCGACACCCTGCGGTTCGGGGACGAGGGCAAGGTCTGTTTCCTCGGCCAGCTCGACGCTCAAGTTTCACATAAGGATGAAGGCGGCGAGGTAACCCTTTCATTTTCCTTCCATGGCCCGGTGTTGGACCAGGCCATCGCCGAGCGGGGCAGCATGCCGCTGCCACCTTATATCGCCTCCAAGCGGGCGCCGGACGAGCGGGACAAGGCCGACTACCAGACCCTGTTCGCGCATGACGAAGGCTCGGTGGCCGCCCCCACGGCCGGGCTGCACTTCACCGACGAGCTGCTGGCAAGGCTTGAGGCCCGTGGCGTCGCCCTGCACAAGGTCACACTCCATGTCGGCCCCGGCACCTTCCTGCCGGTGAAGGCCGACGATACTAGCGGCCACATGATGCACAGCGAGTTCGCCATCCTGACGGACGAGACGGCGGCGGCGCTGAACGAAGGCCGCGCCGCGGGCGGACGCATCGTGGCGGTGGGCTCGACCGCGCTGCGCACGCTGGAGAGCGCCGCCGATGAGAACGGCCGGCTCAAGGCTTTCGCCGGCGAGACCGACATCTTCATCACGCCGGGTTACCGTTTCCGCGCCACCGACCTGATGCTGACCAATTTCCACCTGCCGCGCTCGACCCTGTTCATGCTGGTGGCGGCGTTCTCGGGGCTGGAGACGATGAAGCGCGCCTATGCCCATGCCATTGCGGGCGGCTATCGCTTCTATTCCTATGGCGACGCGTGTTTGCTATTTCCGCAGCCTCGTGTCCCGGATGCGGCGCAGCGTGAAACGGTGCGCCGCTGATCCGGGACCCAGCTTTCTTTAACCGGGGTCCCGGGTCTGCAGCGCACCACTAGCGTGCTGCGCTGCGCCCGGGACACAGAGTCCTCAATGACCCACCCCTTCGCCTTCACCCTCCTGAAGACCGACGGCATGGCGCGCCGCGGCCAGGTCGTCACGCCGCACGGGCGCGTGCAGACACCGGCCTTCATGCCGGTCGGCACCCAAGGCACCGTGAAGGGCCTGACGCCGGAGGTGGTGCGCGCCACCGGCGCCGAGATCGTGCTCGGCAACACCTATCATCTGATGCTCAGGCCCGGCGCGGAGCGCGTGGCCGAGCTCGGCGGCCTGCACACGTTCATGCAGTGGCCGCTGCCGATCCTGACCGACTCGGGCGGCTTCCAGGTGATGTCGCTGTCGTCCTTGCGCAAGCTCACCGAAAAGGGCGTCACCTTCCGCTCCCATCTCGACGGCGCCATGCACGAGCTTTCGCCCGAGCGCTCGATCGAGATCCAGGCGCTGCTCGGCGCCGACATCTCCATGCAGCTCGACGAATGCCTGCGGCTGCCGGCGAGCCGCGAGGAGATGGTGCGGGCGATGGAACTGTCGCTGCGCTGGGCCGAGCGCTCCAAGACGGCGTTCGAGGCGCGCGCGCGCGAAGGTTATGCGTTGTTCGGCATCGTGCAGGGCGGCGACGATATCCCATTGCGCCTTGAAAGCGCACGGGCGCTCACCGGCATGGACTTCCAGGGCTACGCCATCGGCGGGTTGGCGGTCGGCGAGCCGCAGGACGTTATGCTGAAAGTCGTCGAGGAGACCACGCCGGCGCTGCCGGCCGAGCGGCCGCGCTATCTGATGGGCGTCGGCACCCCGCACGACATGCTGGAAGCGGTCGGGCGCGGCGTCGACATGTTCGACTGCGTGATGCCGACCCGCAACGGCCGCCACGGCATGGCCTTCACCCGCTTTGGGCCGCTCAATCTGGCCAACGCCCGCCACGCCGCCGACCCGCGTCCGCTCGACGAAGAGAGCCCGCATCCGGCCGCGCGCACCTATGCGCGCGCCTACCTGCATCACCTGGTCAAGGCCAAGGAAATCCTCGGCGCGGTGCTGCTCTCGACCGTCAACATCGCCTATTACCAGACGCTGATGGCCGGCATGCGCGAGGCCATTGCCGGCGGCAGGTTCGAGGCCTTCCGCGCCGCCACGCTCGCCGGCTGGGAGCGGGGGGATATTCCGGCGCTCTGAGGAATCCCGGGCGCGCTATCCAGGAATGACAGGGTTACCGGCGCAGGCATTGTCTCGCCCTGGCACCTTGGCTAAACGCTTTCCCATGAACATCCAACCTGACTTCCTGCGCAACCGCCGCCAGCCCACCTTCAAGCTGCCGCCCGGATCGACCGACGCCCACTGCCACGTGTTCGGCCCGGGCGCCAAATTCCCCTACGCGCCCAACCGGCGCTACACGCCGCGAGGACGCGCCCAAGGCGATGCTGGCGGCGCTGCACCGCCACCTCGGCGTCGAGCGGGTGGTCATCGTTCAGGCGAGTTGCCACGGCAGCGACAACCGCGCCATGCTCGACGCCATCGCCGACGATCCGGCGCACATCAAGGGCGTGTGCATCGTCGACGACACGTTTGGCGATAAGGAATACAAGGCGCTGCACGACGGCGGCGTGCGCGGCGCGCGCTTCAACTTCGTCAAGCATCTGGGCGGCACGCCCGACATGGACCTGTTCCACCGCACCGTGGACCGCGTCAAGGAGATGGGCTGGCACATCGTGCTGCATCTCGACGCGCCCAGCATCGTTCCGCTGTCGGGCATGATGCGCAAGCTGCCGCTGCCCTTCATCGTCGACCATATGGGCCGGGTGCCGGCCAAGGACGGCGTCGACCAGCCGCCGCTGAAGGCGTTGCTCGAACTCGCCAAGCTGGAGACCTGCTGGATCAAGGTCTGCGGCGCCGAGCGCATCGCGCTGCCGCCTTACGCGGAGGCGGTGCCGATCGCGCGCGCGATCATGGCGGCGGCGCCGGACCGGGTGCTGTGGGGCACCGACTTCCCGCATCCCAATGCGACCCACGAAGCGGACGAAGCCGATCTCGTCGATCTCGTGCCGCGGTTCAGCGCGGACGCGGCGCTACAGAAGAAGCTCCTGGTCGACAACCCGGCGCGGCTCTACGGCTTCGCGCCCATGTGACGCGCCGCGAACGCACGAACCGCAACCTCCTCAGGCGTCCTCGCCGCCCAGCGGAATGGTAGTGGAGGAGGGACGGCCGCAGCTCTCGCATTCCCAGTGGTGGCGGATCTCGCTGCCGGCGACGAACTCCGAGGCGACCGGCGCGACCATCAAGTCGCCGCAATGGGGGCAGTGGGCGAGGTTGGCGAAGGCGCGCATCGCGTCGAGCTTGGGAGTGTGGCAGTGCAGCATGGTGCCGGTCTCCTTTTTGCTTTCCCCCGACGTCATGCGGCTTCGTTTAGCGGCGGATCGTGGCGGGGGTTGGACCGGCAGATGAAAGGTTGATGACGGCCCTGGAGTCATTCCGAGGCGACGCCGAACCGCGCCGCGACTCCGATCGGGGAACGTGTAGCGCGTGGGTCAGGCCGCTGCGCTGGGACTATTGCATGCGAAGCGAGGATTGCGCCGCTTCGCCGGCGGCGCCCCGCGGTCAATCCGCATCGGCTGCGCCAACGCGTCGCGTGCGGCCCGACGATATTTTACGCGCCGTTAACAATTCGAGGCCTGTCCTGGCGCGGTGTTACGGAGGTCATTTGTCCGCTTCGCGTTGTCTCCGCCGACCTGAAACCCTGGGGGCGCTTTTCAAAATGCCACGACAAAGCGATAGGAATTATGAGCGCAAATCAGCCCCCGAATTTGGTCTTCGTCGCCACGCCATGCTTTGGCGGCATGGTCACCACCGGTTACATGATGTCGATCGTCAAGCTGATGGAGTATGCCGAGCGGTATGACTTCTCCATCAGCCTGAACGTCCTCGGCCGCGATTCGCTCGTCACGCGCGCGCGCAATACCCTGGTCGCGCAGTTCATGGCCATGCGCGAGGCCACCCACCTGATGTTTATCGACGCCGACATCACCTTCGATCCGGCGCTCGTGCACCGGATGCTGGCCTTCGACGAGGACGTGGTGGGCGGCATGTACCCGGCTAAGGCGCTGAACTGGAATCCGCCGGAAAAGGTCTGCCGCAGCGAGCCGCCGCAGACGGCGACGCTCGGCTACGTCGGCCAGTTCTGTGGCCGCGAGGAACTCGAGCGGCGCGGGCCCTTCGCCACCGGCGTCTACGCCGCGAGCGGGTTCATGATGATCAAGCGCCGCGTGATCGAGCGGATGATCGAGGCCTATCCGGAGCGCGCCTACACGTCCGACCACGTGCTCACCCCGGACAAGACCAGGCGGAAGTACCACGCGCTGTTCGAATGCTGCGTCGATCCGGTGACGCGCGAATACCTGAGCGAGGATTTCGGCTTCTGCCGTCTGTGGCGCGCGCTCGGCGGCAAGATCTGGCTCGACGTGGAAGGCGAACTCATTCACACCGGCTCGCACGATTTCGTCGGGCAGCCCGCGCGCCGCTTCGGCGCCAGCGAGGCGCCCGTGCTCAAGATGGCGGTGGGGGCCTGAGCCGCCCGCTCGCCGCGTGACGGGCGACGGGCGAACCGCCCGCGCCCGCTTCGCGGGATCGGAGCCCGCGACAGGCTTCCAGAGCCCGCGGCAGGCTTTCAGAGCCCGAGGTAGGCTTGGCGGATTTCCGGCTTGCTGGCGAGCTCCTTGCAGGGGCCTTCCAGGAACGGGCGTCCCTCGGCGATGACATAGGCGTAATCGCAGATCGCCAGCGCCAGGTGGACGTTCTGCTCGACCAGCATCACCGTGACGCCGGCTTCCTTCAACGCCTGCAAAGTGCCGACGAGCTGCTGCACGATCACCGGCGCCAGGCCGAGCGACAATTCGTCGATGATGAGGACGTCCGGCATGGACATCAGCCCGCGCGCGATCGCCAGCATCTGCTGTTCGCCGCCCGAGAAGGTGCCGGCCTTTTGGCTGCGGCGTTCCTTCAGGCGGGGGAACATGGTGTAGACCTTGTCGAGCTGGTCGTTGAAGTGCGCCCGGGCGCGCTGCGAAAACGCGCCCATCTCCAGGTTCTCCTCCACGCTCATGGCGCTGAAGAGCTGGCGGCCCTCCGGCACCAGCACGAGGCCGCGCGCGACCTTGGCGTGGGCGGAAAGATTCGTGACGTCCTCGCCTTCGAACACGACGCGGCCCTTGCGCGGGCGCAGGCTGCCGGTGATGGCGCGCAGGCTGGTGGTCTTGCCGGCGCCGTTGGCGCCGAGCAGGGTGGTCATGGTGCCGCGCTTGACGTTGAGGGAGATGCCCCACAGCACCTGCACGTCGTCGTAGCCGGCCTCGAGCCCGTCGACCTGCAGCAGGAAGTCGCTCACGACGAAGCCTCCCCGGTGTGCATCAGGCTGGCGTCCCCGAGATAGGCGGTGATGACGTCCGGGTTTTCCGCCACCTCGATCGGCGTGCCCTCGGCCAGCTTGCTGCCGAGATTGAGCACGACGATGCGGTCGGACAGGCTCATGATCGCGCGCATGATGTGCTCGATCATCAGGATGGAGACGCCGCTGTCGCGGATCGCGCGCACGGTTTCGATCATCTGTTCGGTCTCGGACGGGTTCAAGCCCGCCAGCACCTCGTCGAGCAGCAGCAGCTTGGGCCGCGCCGATAGCGCCCGCGCCATCTCCAGCCGCTTCTTGCCGGCGGTGGTGAGCGCGCTCGCCCGCATCTGCAGGCGGTCGCCGAGACCCACCGTCTGCGCGACCTCGTAGGCGGTCTCGCGCGCCTGCGTCGAGCGGCAGGTCCTCGCGGCCGAAGCAGGCGCCCACCGTGCAGTTGTCGAGCACGCTCAGCGCACCGAGCGGCTGCACGATCTGGTGCGCGCGGGCGATGCCGCGGCGGGCGATGCGGTAGGGCTTCTGCCCGGTGATGTCGGCGCCCTGGAACACGATGCTGCCGGTGTCGGGCTTGAACACGCCGTTGATCAGGTTGAACAGCGTCGACTTGCCGGCGCCGTTCGGTCCGATCAGCCCGAGGATTTCGCCCTCGCGCACCTCGAAGCTGAGGTCGCGCACCGCCTGCACGCCGCCGAAGCGTTTGCCGACATCCTTGAGCGCGAGCAGCGCCGTCATTCCAGCACCTTCTGGATGCGCGGAAAGCGGTTGTAGATCCAGCCCATGAGGCCGCCCGGGAAGAACAGCACGATGAGCAGCAGCAGCGCCCCCGATATCACCAGTTGGAAGTTCGAGAAGGTCGCGGTGGTGAGCAGATAGCCGCGCAGCTCGGCGTACAGATAGGCGCCGAGCGCGACGCCGAACACGGTGCCCTGGCCGCCGAGCATGACGACGACGATCACCTCCGTCGACAGCGTCAGATCGAAGGCCGAGGCGGGCTCGATGAACGCGCTCTTGAAGAAGAACAGGCCGCCGGCGATGGCCGGCAGAAAGGCCGAGGTGCAATAGGCCAGCGCCTTGTAGAGCGGCGTCGGCACGCCGAGGACGGCGGCCGCATCCTCATTCTGCCCGATCGCGAGCAGGCCGAGGCCGAATTTCGAGCTCTTGACCGCATAGCTGACGTACAGCGACAGCCCCATCACGGCGACCATCAGGAAATAGATGACCCACAGGGCGTTAGCCGCGCCGCCGATCTGCTTGAGGACGCTACCGGACAGATAAAGGCCGGCCGATCCGCCCCAGGGCGTGAAGTTCTGGACGAAGGCCTGGACGCCCTCGATGATGCCGATGGTGGCGAGCGCGAAGAAGTGGCCGCGCAGCCTGAGAATGCCGAGCCCGAACACCAGCGCGAGCCCGCTCACGCAGACGCCGGCAATGGGCAGGCTCACCGCAAGCGACAGGCCGAGCCCGCTCACCAGCCACAGGCAGATATAGCCGCCGAGGCCGAAGAACACGATGCTGCCGAAGTTGATGTAGCCCGTGTAGCCCAGCATGATGTTGAGATTGCTGGCGAGGATGATGTAGAGCGCATCCAGCACCAGGCTTTCGCGCAGGTCGACGTTGTCCCCGATCAGCGGCGCGATCGCGAAGACCGCGACGATCAGGGCGATGACCCAGAAGAACGGCCGGCGCGCCAGACGCAGCAGCAGCATCACAGCGCTCCGCGTCGCGGCGCGAACAGCCCGCTGGGAAAGACGATCAGTACCACCACGAACAGCGCGAACTCGATCACCAGGGTCCAGCTGACCGGGACGAAGGGCGTGACCGCGCCTTCGAGGAGGCCGAGCGCCACGCCCGCGAAGAGGGCACCGAGCGGGTTGCCGAAGCCGCCGAGCACGGTCACGACGAAGCTCTTGAGGGTGTAGGCGTCGCCCGACAGCACGGTGAACGGAAACAGGGTGCCGATCAGCATCCCGGACACGCCGGCGAGCGCGACGCCGAGGCCGACGGAGATGGCCAGGACGCGCGTCGTCGGGATGCCGACCAGTTCCGCGGCCTCGCGGTTGTTGGCGACCGCGCGCACGGCCTTGCCGGTCCGGGTGCGGCCCAGGAACAGGTAAAGACCGTAGGCGATCACCGCGGCCATGATGGCGGCGACGATATGCGCGCCGGGGAAGTGGTAGCGGCCCATGCTGATGCCGGGCACGTGGACGTCCACGTTGAACAGGCCGGTACCGAGCGCGGCCGTGCCCAGGCCGACCAGCACGAGGTTGACGGCGAAGGTCGACAGCAGGCTCATCAGCGGGGCCTGGCCGACCATGCGGTGGATGGCGACCCAGTAGAGCCCGATGCCGACGGCGAAGCCGGCGATCATGACCGGCACCAGGGCGACGTAGGGCGAAACGCCCAACGCATGGACGATCAGCAGCAGGGCGAACATGCCGGCGACGATCATGGCGCCGTGCGTCAGGTTGATCACGTCCATGACGCCCCAAATGAGCGTCAGGCCCATGGCGGCTAAACCGTAGACAAAGCCCACCAGGACCCCGTCAATCACAGATGCGAGGACACCGAGCATTTTTTTCAAGAATCGTTGGAACGGCCCGAACGGTCAGGACCGGCGGACGGGTATCCGCCGGTCCTGGCGCGTCTCAGTGCGTTGCGTTGATCGGATACAGCATCTTGGCCGAAGCGGCATTGGTGGGCCACACGATCTGCTTGCCCAGCTTGCCGTCCTTGCCCTTCTGCCACTGGCCCAGCACCATGGTATGGCCGTCCTGCAGGCCATGATCGTTGGGCCCGGTGGCAAACTTGGTCTTGCCGAAGAAGGTGGTGACGTCCATGGCGTTGAGCGCCGCCGCCACTTTCTTGGTGTCGAGCGAACCCGCCTTCTCGATGGCGTGCTGCAGGACCATCCCGGCCGTGTAGCCCGACGCCGCGTGATAATCGGGCCGCATGTGGAACTTGGCCTCGAACTCTTTGACGAACTCCGCGCCGGTCGGACCGAACTGCGGCTTGTAGCTGACCTGCGGTTCCCACTGCGAGGGGAAGGTCACGCCCAGCGCACCCGCGCCCAAGTCCGCGAACTTGTTGTCAGACGGCGCCACCAGGATCGCCATGAACTTCATGTTCGCCTTCTGCTCGTGCATCTGGCGTGCGAGCGTGGCGCCGTCGGCGTAGTGGCCGCCGCCGAGGAAGGCGTCGGCGCCGGAGGAGATCATCTTGTTGACGATCGGCCCGAAGTCAGTGGTCGACGGATCGTATGAGGCGTTCATCACCACGTTCAGCCCGTCCGCCTTCGCCTGCTTGATGGCCGCGGTGACCACGGCCTTGGAGAAGGGATCGTCGGAATAGACGATCGCGACCTTGGCATGCGGGTCCTTCTCCTTCAGCGCCTGGATCGCGCCGGAGAGATAATGGCCGGCCGGGGTGATCACCATGTACAGGTATTTGTTGCCCTGCTCGAAGGGCTTTTCTTCGGCGCCCCCGGAGTCGAGCATGATCCTGCCGTACTCCTCGCTGATGACGGTCGCCGGCGCGGTCATGCCGGACGAATACGGTCCGAACAGGAACTGCGCCTTGTCGTGGTTGATGAGGCGCGTGTAGAGCTGCTGCACGCGGCCGCCCACGGACTGGTCGTCGTAGCTGACGAACTTCACCTTGTATTGCGTGCCGCCGACCTTGATGCCGCCCTTGGCGTTCACCTGGTCGCGCCAGAGATCGTAGCCGCGGGTCTGGCCTTTTGAATCGACTTGAAGCTTGCCGGTCTGTGAATCCGTGAAGCCGATGGTGATGGTGTTGGCGGCGAATGCGGGCGCAGCAATGGCAATGGCTGCCGCCCCCGCGAGCAAAGCAAGCGGTCTCATTATATTGTTCCTCCCAGGTCGCCCCCTGGTCGTCACTTGACAGTCCAAACGCGCCAACCGGTCGACTTCTTTGGGTCAGCTCGGTTGGGCCCACGCCCGTGCGATAGCATGGTTCTACGAGCCTGGCTACGGGAACCGTGCGCCAATGCGCGATTTACCGCCGGATTTGATGGTAGCACGACGCGTAGCGCCGAGATTTGTACGACATTGTGGTACTTGCAACGCACCATCGTTTTTGCATTGCACAACCAGGCACTTGAATTTCAAGCATCGAAATCGGCGCCGCCATGCGCTTGCGAATGGGCAATGGGATACGCCGCAACGTAGGACGCCTCAATTGTTCAATAGAATGAATCCGCGCTCGAAGACCTTGCGCGTCGGTTCATCCGGTCGGCCAACAGGTGCGGCGCTGTGCTCGATTGCCGGCGCGCGTGTCTTGGCCGTATATAGACAGTCGCGACTCATGCCGGCGACGGGGCCTAACGCGAAATCACCCGGATGCAGCCTCAACAATCGCCATCGCCTTTGAACCTCGAATATGTCGGCAGACCGGCCGTTTCCTGGTGGCGGGCAGCTCGGCAGTTCTCCACGACCGCCTTCGGCTTCGCGGCCAGGCCGCTCTATCGGGCGTATGAGCGCAGGTTGATTTCAGGCGTGCTGGCGCGGCCGATGCCGCGGCACGTCGGCATCATCCTCGACGGCAATCGCCGCTACGGACAGCAGTGGGGCTTAACCGACCCGGCGCAGGTCTATGCGCTCGGCGCCCGCAAGCTGGACGATGTGCTGGATTGGTGCGCCGAGCTCGCGATCCCGGCGGTCACGCTGTGGGTGTGCTCCACGGAAAATCTCAGCCGTCCGGAGGACCAGGTGTCCGGCATTCTGGCCGCGGTGGAAGCGAAGCTGTTGTCCCTTGCCGACAACCCCCGCATTCATAGCCGGCGCGTGCGGGTGCAGACGATCGGGCGCACCGAGCTCTTGCCCGAGCGGACGGTGGCCGCGATCCGCGCCGCGCGCGAGGCCACCGCCGGCTATGACGGGATGGTGGTGACGATCGCCATCGCCTATGGCGGCCGCGAAGAGATTGTCGATTCGGTGCGTACGCTGCTCGAGGAGGAGGCGGCGCGTGGCGGCTCGCTGCAGGACGCCATCGCGCGCATCACGCCGGGTTCCATCGGCGCGCATCTCTATCTCGCCGGCGTTTCGGATCCCGACCTGATCATCCGCACCAGCGGCGAGATCCGATCCTCGGGCTTCCTGCTCTGGCAAAGCGCCAACAGCGAGTTCTATTTCTCGGACGTGTTCTGGCCGGCGTTCCGCAAGATCGACTTCCTGCGCGCGGTGCGCGCCTTCCAACAGCGGCACCGGCGCTTCGGGCTGTAGCGGGCGCCCACCGCTCCGAAATCATGCCTCATTTTTCAGGGATGAGGCCCCTCGGGCTGAAACGGAGGACAAGCAGGAGCACGAGACCCACGAGGGGCAAGCGCATCTGCACGGCGGAGTCGATGAGATGCTGCTTCAGCGCGCCGGCGGCCAGCGGCTCGGTGACGAACCCGAGGATGGCCGGGCCCACGCTTTCCGCCTCGTCCCACAGCAGCATGATGATCAGCGCGCCGATCACCGCGCCCCAATTGTTGCCGGAACCGCCCAGGATCACCATGGCCCAGATCAGGAAGGTGTATCGCAGCGGGTCGTTGTAGCTCTGCGGCGCCATCAGCCCATGCAGCATGACGTAGAGCGCGCCGGCGATGCCGATCACTGCGGAGCCGAGCACGAAGATTTGCAGGTGGCGGCCTTTGACGTCCTTGCCCATGGCCTCGGCCGCCTCCTCGTTATCGCGGATCGCCCGCATCATCCGCCCCCAAGGCGATTTGAGCGAGAGTTCCGCAAGCGTCAGCAGCACCAGCAGCACGACGACGAAGACCGCCGCGAAGCAGGCGCCCACGAAGACGGTCGAGGCGGTGCGCACATCCGTTCCCATGGCGTGGGCGAAGTCGATGAACCACGGCTGCTGCTGCAGGTTGACTTCGCGCGGCACCGGCCAGCGGCCGATGCCGATGATGTTCTTGACGCCGCGGTCTAGCCAGTCCTCGTTCATGAGGATGGCGATAATGATCTGGCCGATGCCGAGCGTGGCGATAGCCAGATAATCCGAGCGCAGTCCGAGTGCCGTCTTGGCCACCGCCCAGGCCGCACCTGCGGCGAGGGCACCGGCGGCCAGCCACGACAGAAGCACCGGCAGGCCCAGGCCGCCGATGTTGCCGGTCGAGGCCGGCGTGACCGCCTCCACCGCTTCGATCGCCGGATCGGACAGGAAGCGGAACAGGAAGAAGCCGACAACGAGGACGACGACAACGGTGAAATGGCGCACAAAGCTCGGAGCCATGCCGCGATGCGCCTTGGCGGCCGCGTAGATCGCAGCAGCGCCGACGGCGAACGCAAACAGGATGCGCGGGGTGCCCGCGGCCCAGGTAGCGGCGTCGAACGGCATGGAGATCAGTACGACGCCGAGACCACCGAGGCCAAAGAAGCCCGCCACACCGATGTTGAACAGCCCGGCATATCCCCACTGCATGTTCACGCCGAGCGCCATCACCGCCACGATCAAGCCGTCGTTGAGGATCGTCAGACACAGGGGCCAACTCTGGAAAAAGCCGACGAAGATATAGACCGCGCTAACGGCCGCGAAGAGAAGGACGGGGCGAAGCGTCGTGGTCATACCGATTTCCCCCTGAACAGCCCGGTCGGCCTGAACAAAAGCACGATGACGAGAATGACGAAGGAGACCGCAAATTTGTAATCGGTTCCGAGCGGCTGCACGAGTCCATGCGGCATCAGGCTCATGGGCAGCAGGTAACCCAAAACCTTGCGCCACGCGTAGGTGAATCCCACTTCCGAAAAGGCGACGATGAAGCCGCCGGCAATCGCGCCCAGCGGATTGCCGAGGCCCCCCACCACGGCGGAGGCGAAGATCGGCAGCAGCAGCTGGAAGTAGGTGAAGGGCGAGAACGATTTGTCGAGCCCGTAGAGCACGCCCGCGGTCGCGGCGAGCGCGGCGACGATGAGCCATGTCACCGTCACCACCCGCTCGGGGTTGATGCCCGACAAGAGCGCCAGGTCCTCGTTGTCGGAAAATGCGCGCATCGATTTGCCGGTGCGGGTGCGGTTGAGGAACCAGAACAGCAACGCCACCACGACGACCGCCGTCACCACGGTAATGAGGCTGGACGTGCGTAGCGCCAGTCCTTCGTGCAGGCCCGTCGCCTTGCGGAACTCCAGCGCGTTGATGACGAAGCGCGCGCCGTCGTCGAAATTGCGGTCTTGCGTGCCGATGATGAAGCGCGTCAGGCCGTTCATGATGAACATGACGCCCATCGACACGATGACCAGGATCACCGGCACCGCTTTCTTCTTGCGATAGAATTGATAGACGGCGCGGTCGGTGAGCAGCAGCAGGGCCCCGGTGACGACAATGGCGAAGGGAAGCGCGAGAAGCGCCGTCGGCAAGGGGCCGAGACCGATTCCCATCGACTGGAACCACCAGGTGAAGAGGATGGCGATCGCCGTGCCGAAGGCCATGGTGTCGCCATGGGCGAAGTTGGAAAAGCGCAGGATGCCGTAGATCAGCGTGACGCCGAGGGCGCCGAGCGCGAGCTGCGAGCCGTAGGAGGTGGCCGGGATGATGACGTAGTTCAGGAGCGCCACGACCGCGTTGAGGATGTCCATGCGCTCAGCCTCCCAGGAAGCTCTTGCGGACCTCAGAGTCGGCGAGCAGCGCCTCCCCGGTGTCGGTGTAGCGGTTGGCCCCCTGGACCAGCACAAAGCCCATGTCGGCGATGTTGAGCGCCTGTCTCGCGTTCTGCTCGACCATCAGGATCGAGATGCCGGTGCGCGCGACTTCGATGATGCGGTCGAAGAGCTCGTCCATGACGATCGGCGACACGCCGGCCGTCGGCTCGTCGAGCATGAGCACTTTGGGCTGGGTCATCAGCGCGCGGCCGACGGCGACCTGCTGGCGCTGGCCGCCGGACAATTCGCCGGCGGCCTGCCGGCGCTTCTCGCGCAGGATGGGGAACAGCTCGTAGACCTGCTCCATCGTTTCGCCGATGTCGTCGCGGCGCAGGAAGGCGCCCATCTCGAGGTTCTCCTCGACCGTCATCGAGGTGAAGATGTTGTTGGTCTGCGGCACGAAGGCCATGCCCTTGGCCACGCGGTCCTGCGGCGAAAGGGCCGTGATGTCCTCGCCCTCGAGCTTCACGAGGCCGCCGCGCAACTTCAGCATGCCGAACACCGCCTTCATCGCGGTGGATTTGCCGGCGCCGTTGGGGCCCACGATCACGGCGATCTGGCCCGGATCGACGGCGATGGTGCAGTCATGCAGGATGTCGACCGGGCCGTAGCCGCCGGTCATGCTTTCCCCGATCAGGAATGGCGCGGCCATGCCGTCTCTCCTCTCGCCGCGTTCCCGCGGGCGCCAAGCGAGTTTCCCCGCCTGCAAAATGCATTGGAATGAAACGCTGCCTCGTCGGTCCAGGCGTGCCCCGCCACGGCGCACACCTCAGGCATCGACCTTGACCTTGTTCTTCAGGCCCGTGCCCAGATAGGCCTCGATCACCGCCTCATTCTCCATGATGTGCGCGGCCGAGCCTTTGGCGAGCACCTTGCCTTGCGCCATCACGATCACCGGATCGCAAAGCCTGGCGATGAAGTCCATGTCGTGTTCGATGACGCAGAAGGTGTAGCCGCGCTCCTGGTTGAGGCGGACGATCGCGTCGCCGATGGTGTTGAGCAGCGTGCGGTTCACGCCCGCGCCGACCTCGTCGAGGAAGACGATCTTCGCGTCGACCATCATCGTGCGGCCGAGCTCCAGGAGCTTCTTCTGGCCGCCGGAGATCTGGCTCGCCTTTTGATCGGCCAGATGCGAGATGGTCAGGAATTCGAGGACTTCGTCGGCTTTCTCGGCCAGCGCGCGCTCCTCCGCCGCGATCTCCTGCCGGCGGAACCAGGTGTTCCACAGCGTCTCGCCCTTCTGGCCGCCGGGAACCATCATCAGGTTCTCTCTGACGGTCATTGAGCCGAATTCGTGGGCGATCTGAAAGGTGCGCAGCAGGCCCTTGTGAAAGAGCTCGTGGGGGCTGAGCCCCGTGACGTCCTCGCCGTCCATCACCACCCGGCCGGAGGACGGCGGCAGCAGCCCGGCGACGACGTTGAACAGCGTGGTCTTGCCGGCGCCGTTGGGACCGATCAGCCCGGTGATGGAGCCCTTGGCAATCTCTATCGAAGCCCCGTCGACGGCACGGAATCCGCCGAAGTGCTTATGCAAATCTTCTACGACGATCATTCGATTGTTCCCCTCGAGCCTCTCTTTTTCGCGCCACGCCAGCGGCACGCGGAGGCCTTATTGGCAGGTGGACGGCCCGGATTGCGCCGGGCCGTCCGATAGCGCTCAAGTCAGCCGACCATCAATCGTAGTAGTCGGTGACCTGCTTGCCGTTCTTGATCGTGTAGATGCGGTAGCTGCCGGCGGCTTCGCCGGGCCCGACCAGATGGACGCCGGTGGCGCCCTCGTAGTTGATCTTCTTGCCCGCGGCGAGCAGCTTCAGGCCCTTGGCGAGTTGACCGGGGTAGATCTTCACGCCGGGGCCGTTGGCGACTTCCATCACCTTCTTCTTGAAGTCGGCCGATTTGGACGACTTCGCCGCCTGCATCGACAGCAGGATCAGCGCCGCCGCGTCATAGTCTTCGCCGGTGTAGGACGAGGTGCCGTCGAAGCCCGCTTTCTTCGCCATGGCGAGGAACCTGGTGTGGCCGACGCTCTTGATGCCGGGCACGTCGCCGAAGGTGCCGTTCAACGGCTTGCCGATCGCCTTGATGAGGCTGTCGCCGTACATGCCGTCGGGCAGGTAGAACTTGGAGAAGGCACCGGCGTCGAGCGCGCCCTGGATGATGCCCTTGCCGCCCTTGTCGACATAACCCGCAACCACCAGCAGCTTGCCGCCGGCGGACGCCAGGGTGCCGACTTCGGCAGAGTAGTCTGCTTTGTTGTCTTCATGCGGGACCGAGACGGTGACCTTGCCGCCGGCCTTCTCGAACGCCGCCTTGAAGGAATCGGCGAGGCCCTTGCCGTAGTCGTTGTTGGTGTAGGTCAGCGCCACGGTCTTGTAGCCGCGCTTCATGATGACCTTGGCCATGACGGTGCCCTGACGGGCGTCCGAGGGAGCCGTGCGGAAGAACAGGCCGTCGTCCGGCGCGGTCGAGAGCGCGGGCGAGGTGGCCGAGGGCGAAATCATCACGACGCCGTTGGGGCGGGCAACCGCCTGCAACACGGCACCCGTGACACCCGAGCAGTCGCCGCCGACGATGGCGGCCACGTGGTCCGAGGTCACCAGACGCGTTGCCGCGGCGGTGGCGGCGGCGGCGTCTGTGCAGGTATCGTCACCGCGAACGGCTTCGACCGTGGCGCCGCCGAGCAGGGCGTGCGAGTCATTGACTTCCTTGATGGCCATCTCGGCCGACTTGCCCATCATCGGCGTGACGGATTCGAGCGGGCCGGTGAAGCCCAGCAAGATGCCGATCTTGATGTCTTGCGCCGATGCGGCGCCCGGAAACGACATTGCGGACGCCAGCAGCGCCGCAGTCGCAAGGGCCAATGGTAGTTTTCTCATCACTAACTCCCTATTCTAGGTGATTGGTCGCTCAGCATGTCGGCGCGACGGCGTGCGGCTTCGCTTGGTAGGTGCCCCGCAAAATAAAGAGAACCGCTGATGTACCGGTTTCCCCGGCGCGGTTTGCTTGCCTGCGATCATCCACGCCGTGCCTAAGCCACGGCGCGGTCCAACGCGCTCGGCGTGCAAGAACCGTGCCCAAGACACCCCCCTCGTCGTTCGCCGTCGTCCCCAGAACTCCATGATGACTGTATTTCGATGCGGAGTTCAAGCTTCGCGACCGACGCGCGCATTAGCCCTTCGTCGTCGCCGAACGGGCTTGCCGCGTCTTGCGCCCACCGGCGAGGCCCTCGAAATGGCCCGTGACGGTCTTCGAAGCCTTCCAGCGGTTTTCTCGCGCGCGCGGGGCGGGCGTCCGCCCGTCGCACAAGGCGGCGCTAAGCCATTGAAGGACCGCTCGAATGTGCAGGAGCCGCGCGCGCCACGAGCGCGGCGATCATTCAAGGCGGGTATAATGTATAATGAGTGCTGCGGCGCGCGGGTGTCATGGGGCAGTCGCGGGGCCGAGAGTTCCGACGCGGGCGCGGGGTTCATCGCCGGCTGTCCGCGCCGGCCGGCGCGGCGCCAGTGGCGCGTGCGGAGCCGCGAACCAACGAGCGATCCAATGAGAGGTCGCTTGTGGCGCCCGCGAGCCGGGCGCGCCGTTGTGCCCGCAGCGCCGCGCCCCGCGCGCCAGCGGCGCAATTATCCGCGTAATGGCGCGAATTCGCTCAGTGCTTGTTTCGCCGATTGCCGCATGAAGCCTTGGTCCGAGGAAACGATGAACGAGGTTGCCCCGAGTTCGCGGAAGGCCAGCGCTTCCGCCTTGGACGCGACCATGATGCAGACGGGTTTGCCGACGCTGCGCGCGGCGGCGATGATGCGTTCGCTCGCCTGTTGAACGCGCGGATCGGCCGTCGCCGCGGCGCCGAGCGCGACGGCAAGGTCGGCGCGGCCGACGAAGAAGCCGTCGATGCCGTCGACCGTTACGATATCGTCGATTGCCTCGATCGCCTCCGGGTCCTCGATCATCGCGATGGTGGTGACTCCGGCGTCCTGGGTCTCGATATGGGTCGCGATGTCGAGGCCGCCATAATTGCCGGCGCGCGGCGAGTTGGAGAAGCCGCGCCGGCCGCCGCGGTAGCGGCAGGCGCGTGCGACGGCGGTGGCGGCGGCGGCACTCGACACGTGCGGCACCAGCACGCCGGTCGCGCCGTCATCCAGGGCCGCGAGCAGGTGGGCCGGGGTCGGCTCGGCGACGCGCACGATCGCGGCGGTGCCGACGGCGCGGGCGGCGAGCAGCGCGCCATCGATGGCCTGGCGGTCGAAGGGGGCGTGTTCGGCATCGATGACGACGAAGTCGAAACCGAGGCCGCCGAGGATCTCGGTGGTGTGGACGCCCGGCGTCTTGATGAAGGTTCCGAGCAGCATTTCACCTTGGTGAAAGCGCCGGCGGAACGTCGCGGGCGAGGGGCCTTCGCCATGATCGCTCATCGCTTCTTGTCTCCTCGTTCCGTCTGATCCAAGGCCGCCCACCGCTCACATGGTCGGCGCGCCATAGCCGCCGCCGCCGGGGGTTTCCAACGTCACCAGATCGTCCGGCTTCATCACGATCTTGCGCGCCTCATTGACCACTTTGCCGTTGATCGTGAAACGGCCGGCCGCGCCCGGCGCACCGCCGGCGAGTCCCTGCGGCGGCAGTTGCGTGCGGCTGGCGACGGCGTTGAGCAGCCAATCGCTGTCCGTGCGCATGCGCCATTCGATGATCTGTCCGTCGCCGCCGCGGGATCGTCCCGCGCCGCCCGAATTGTCGCGGATTTCCTTGCGCGTGAACACGATCGGCATCGAGGCTTCCAAGACCTCGATCGGCACGGCGGCGACGCCGGTCGGATAGCAGGTCGCCGAGGGGCCGGGTTTGTGCTCGCGCGCGCCCATGCCGCCAGAGTAGTTGAACATGGAACTGGTGAAGGGCGTGCCGTCGGCGTTCTTGCCCTGGATCTGGATGGTCCACACCGCGCCGGAGCCTTCGGCCAGCACCCGCTCGGGCATGATGTTGTAGAGCGCCTTGAGGATCGGCATGGGGACGTACATGCCGACCACGTGCCGCGCGTTCACCGGCGCCGGGTATTTGCAGTTGACGATGCAGCCTTCCGGCGCGGTGACCTTGATCGGCGCCAAGCTGCCGTAGTTGTTGGGTAGCTCGGGATCGAGGCAGGAACGCACCGCAAAGGTGCTGTAGGCGTGGGTGTAGTTCATCACCACGTTGATGCCGTGCGGATTGGGCCCCGAGCTGCCGGCAAAATCGATCAGGATCGTGCCTTCGTCGGTGTCGACCGTGACGGCCGTCTTCAGGGTGATGACGTCGCCGCCGGGCACGTCGAAGGAGCTTTCGCCGTAGAAGGTGCCCGGCTTGAGCTTGCGGATCGAGTCCCGCGTCGCGGCCTCGGACCGCGCGATGATCTCGTCGGACAAGAGATCGATGTCGTCATAGCCGTGGCGGTCGAGCAAGGCCGACAGCCGCTTGCCGGCGAGCTTGGCGCTGGAGACCTGGGCGGCGAGGTCGCCGAACACGTGGTCGGGGGTGCGCACGTTGTGGCGGATGATCTGATTCAGGACCTCG
This sequence comes from uncultured Pseudomonadota bacterium, assembly GCA_963829755.1. Lineage (GTDB taxonomy): Bacteria > Pseudomonadota > Alphaproteobacteria > Rhizobiales > Xanthobacteraceae > Pseudolabrys. The sequence continues at coordinate 30,287 of CAWHJV010000010.1, forward strand.
TTCGGCTCGCCGGCGTCGTAGAGCTTGAGCATCGGAATCCATAGGCCTTCCTCATGCACGTCGCGGGCGCCGGCGCCGACGCCATAGCCGCCGATGTCGGTATGGTGGATGGTCGAGCCGAAGAAGCCGATCAGCTTGCCCTTGTGGAACACCGGCAGCATCACGGTGATGTCGAAGAAATGGCCGGCGGAGAGCCACGGATCGTTGGTGATCAGGACGTCGCCTTCCCGAAGCGTCTGCGAGGGAAAGGCCTCGACGAAATGGCGCCCGGCGGCGGCCAGCGAATTGATGTGGCCCGGCGTGCCGGTCACGGCCTGCGCCACCATGCGGCCCTTGCGGTCGAACAGGGCGTTGGCGAGATCGCCGGCCTCGCGGACGATCGGGCTGAAGGCGATGCGCTGCAGTGCCTTCGCCTGCTCGCTGACGATACTGATCAGGTTGCTCCAGACGATCTCGAGTTCGATGCCGTCCATGCGAATTACTCCTTCGATGCCATGATGCAGCCGGTCGGATGGACCTTGGCGCCCCAGCCGGGGAGGATGATGATGGTGGTTTCGCGTTCTTCGATGATGGCCGGGCCGGCAATCGTCTGGTCGATCGCGAGGTCGGGCCGGTAATAGACCGGGGTGTCCATGTCGCTGCCGCCGAAACGGGCGGTTCGCCTGGCCCGCGGTTGCGCCGGAGCCGCGGCGAGATCGAGCCGGTTGTCGCGCGAGACGAGGGGGCCTGTGGCGACCAGCCGCCAGCTTACGATTTCGACGTCGACGTCGGGCAGCCGCAGGCTATAGAGCTTCTCGTAATTGGCTTCGAACATGGCGCGGACCCAGGCGGGATCGTGCTTCTGCCGCGGATCCATGTCGAACCAGACGGTCACTTCGTTCTGCTGCCCGAAATAGCGCAGGTCGGCGCCGAACTGGAACGTGAGGTCGCCGGGCTTGCAGCCGGCGCTGCCGAGACCGGCGGTCGCCTGGGCGACGAGCTTGTCGACGATGCCGTCGATGTCGTCCCAGTTCAGCGCCGACAGGCGCGCCAGGGCGCCTTGGCTCAGGTCGAGCCGCGGCGGCGTCACCAGGGTGCCGAACGCCGACAGCACGCTGGCGAGCGGCGGATAGATGACCACGGGGCTTTCCAGCAGGTCGGCGACATAGCAGGCGTGCACCGGCCCGGCGCCGCCGAAGGCGAACAGCGGAACGCCGCGGTAGTCGATGCCGCGATCGATAGCATGGGCGCGGGCGGCGGCGGTCATGGACTCGCCCACGACCCGGTAGATGCCGGCCGCGACGTCGCGCATCGGCGTTCCCAGGCGTTCGGCGAGCGCCGACAGCGCGGCTTCCGCGCCCTCGAGGTCGAGCTTCATGTCGCCGCCGAGGAAGTTGTCGGCGCGCAGATAGCCGAGCACGAGGTCGGCGTCGGTCACGGTCGGGGTCCGTCCGCCGCGGCCGTAGCAGACCGGGCCAGGCGTCGAGCCCGCGCTCTGCGGTCCGACCTTGAGCAGGCCGAGATTGCTGACCGACGCGATGCTGCCGCCGCCGGCGCCGATCTCGATCATGTCGACCGAGGGGATGAGAATCGGCAGTCCGCTGCCCGCCTTGAAACGGTAGATTCGATCGACCTCGAATTCCCCCGAAATGAGCGGATGACGGTCTTCGATGATGCAGGCCTTGGCGGTCGTCCCGCCCATGTCGAAGGAGAGCAGGCGGTCGAGGTCGAGCACCTCGGCGTAATAGGCGGCCGCCAGGGCGCCGGCGGCCGGGCCGGATTCGACCATGCGCACCGGGAAGGTCTTGGCGACGTCGATGCCGATCACGCCGCCGTTGCTCAGCATGATCAGCGGCGCGTTGACGAAATCCGCGCTTCTTCATGCCGGCGAGCAGGGCGTCAAGATAGGGCCCGGTGATCGGCGCGGTATAGGCGTTCATCACCACGGTCGAGGTGCGCGGGTATTCGCGGATTTGCGGCGCCACATCGGAGGAGATCGAGACGTAGATGTCCGGCGCGCGGTCCTTGATGATTTCGCGCATGGCCCGTTCGTTGACCGGGTTGAGGTAGGCGTTGAGGAACGACACCGCGATCGACGCCACGCCCCTCGCTTTAAGGTCGTCGACGATCTGCGGCGGCCTTCTTCCGGTCGAGCGGGGTGAGCACCTCGCCGGTCGCCAGCACGCGCTCGGGCAGCCCGAACGTCATCTCGCGCGTGACCAATTGCTCGGGAAATTCGATCTGCGGATCGAACATCTCGTAGCGGTGCTCGTCCTTGATGGTCAGGGTGTCGCGGAAACCGTCGGTGACGAGCAGGGCGGTCAGCGGGCCTTTCCGCTCGATCACCGCATTGGTGACCACGGTGGTGGCATGGACCACGACGTCGGTGACCGCGGCCGGCGTGATGCCGGCCTTGGCCAGGGCAGAATCGACGGCGCGGAAAAACCCGACGTCCAGGCTTTCGGGGGTCGTCAGGGTCTTGTCGACCCAGGTTTGGCCGCTCGCGCTACGCAACACGACATCGGTGAACGTTCCGCCGATGTCGACGGCCAAGGCATAGTTGGACATTTAGGACGGCCCTCGTGCTTCCTCGATCGGAATATTTAGTATTGTAGTGCGAGACCTAATATCGTATTGTGATTATCGCGTAACAACGGACGCTGTCAATTCATGAACGCAGATTGACAAGGCACAATCACGGTTCATATCGTGTTCCGACAAATAAGAAGACGTATCGAAACGCGGAATTTTGAGCGAGGAAACGATGCTCTTCGGACGCCGGGCCGCAATCGACATCCAGCGCAGCGGACAAGCGGCTGCCCGTGCCGCCAAGCGCGGTCGGTCGGGCGGCGCCGCCGGAGAGGCGTCGTGACGGAGCTCGACGTCATCACCGATGCGGACACGGACGAGCGGAGCGCAAGTTCCGAACTGATCCAGTCCGTCGTCACGACCGGCCAGATCATCGAAGCGCTCGCCGCCGCCGGGCAGCCCATGCGGTTGACGATGCTCGCCAAGGAGCTCGGTGAGCCGAAGGCGAAGATGCATCGTCATCTGTCGACGCTGAAGCATCTCGGCTTCGTCGAGCAGGACGCCAAGACCGAGTATTACCGGCTCGGCCTCAAGCTCGTGCATATCGGGCAGGCCGCGAGCGACCAGTTCGAGCTGCGCCGGCTGGCCGAGCCCTACATGATACGGCTGCGCGACCTCACGGGTCAGACCGTGGTGCTCAGCACGCCGGCAAACGGCGACGCCATCATCAGCGCGGTGGTCGACAGCCCGAACCCGGTGACCATATCCGTGCGGCTTGGCTATCGCCTGCCGGCGCACGCTTCGGCGCAGGGGCGGCTCAATCTCGCCTTCGCGCCGCCGGCGCTGCAGCAGCGCGTACTGTCGCGCAAGCTGCTCGTCTACACGGCGCGCACCCTGGTCGACCCGGTCAAGCTGCGCGAGCGGCTCGACCGGATCAGGCGCGAGCTTTACGACGTCTCCATGGACGAGACGCTGCTCGGGATATCCGCCGTCACCGCGCCGATCCTGAATTTCGAGAACGAACTGGTCGGCGCCATCGCCGTCGTGGGCACCACCCAATACGTGCACGATCCGGTCGACCCGGAGCAGCTCAAGCTGCTGCGCGCGTGCAGCAAGGCGATTTCGCTGAAGCTCAATTCGACGGGCTACGAGGGGCTCGGCATTCCCAATCTGAAGGAGTTCATCTTCGACTGACGACGAGCCGTGATTCAACACGAGCGACCACCGATAAACAGGAAGGGGAGTAGAAATGTCCAAGTTCAAATCGTTTGCCGCGTTACTGCTGGGCGCGGCCTTGGCGCCGGCCGGGTTCTCGGCGGCGCAGGCGCAAGACGTCTACAAGATCGGCATGTCGGCCGGTTTGACCGGCTACGCCGCGACGGTGGATACCGCCTGGCGGGACGGCGTCCAGGTCGCCATCGACACGCTGAACGCCCAGGGCGGCATCATGGGCCGCAAGATCAAACTGTTCGTCGAGGACAACCACTCGCAGCCGCAAGACGCCGTCACGGCCTACCGCAAGATGATCAGCTCGGACCACGTCCAGGTCTTCGCCAGCGGCTGCGTCTCCGCCGGCAATTTCGCCGCGGCGCCCATGGTCGTGCGCGCCAAGACGCCGATGGTGCTGTGCTCGATCCTGCCGCGCAAGCCGAAAGACGTTGAATGGGCGTTCACGACCCTGCCGCCGGCCGGCTTCGAGGTCCTGACCCGTCTCAAATACCTGCAGACGAAGACGCAGATCAAAAAGATCGGCGTGCTGCACGGGCCTTCGCCCTATGCCGTTCTGCAGAAGAACGTCGCCGTCAAGCAAGCCGGCAAGTACGGCCTGCAGGTGGTCGACGTCGAGCAGTACCAGACCTCGGATGCCGACCTCAGCGTGCAGATCCAGAAGATGTACGCCGCCGGCGCACGCGCCATCGTCAAGATCGGTATCGGCGGCACGACGCTGACCGCGGCGAAGGACATCAAGCAGCTCGGTCTCAACATGGTCATGCTGACCAGCCTCGAGGATATCGCGGTGTTCCGCCCGGTGGCGAAGGTGCTCGGCGACAAGTTCTTCTTCGTCGCCGCGCCCTCGCAGGTCTACGACGTGTTGCCGGAGAGCCCGCTGAAGACCGAGATCGGCAAGTTCCTTAAACCCTGGCGCGCCAAGTACGGCGACCGCGACCCGAACTGGGCCGGCCGCGGCTGGGACGCCGTGATGCTGATCAAGGCCGCGGTGGAGAAGGCCAAGTCCTTCGATGGCGCCAAGGTCCGGGCCGCGCTGGAGACGCTCAACAACTTCCAGGGCACGACCGGCCTCTACCACTTCTCGGCGACCAACCACCAGGGCATCACCGACAACCCGCTGCTGCTGGCGACCATCGTCGACGGCAAAGTCAAAGTGGTGCAGTGACCGACGCCGGCACCACGACCCGCATCCTCGACGTGCAAGGGCTCTCGGCGCGCTACGGGCACGTCGAGGCCCTTCGCGCCGTGGATCTGCGCGTCGAGGAGGGCGAGCTGATCGCGGTGCTGGGATCGAACGGAGCCGGCAAGTCGACTCTGATGCAGGCGATCATGGGCCTCATTCCCACGAGCGGCGCGGTGCGCTTCCGCGGCGCGGACGTTCCGCGCCGCAAGCCGGCGGCGGCGGCGGCGCTGGGCATCGTCATGGTGCCGGAGGGGCGCGGCATCTTCGCCCCCATGACGGTCGGCGAGAACCTGGAGCTCGGCGCCTACCTCGTCAGCGACAAGGACGAGTTCGAGCGCCGCCACGCGCGGGTGCTGGCCATGTTCCCGCGGCTGAAGGAGCGGCTCACGCAAACCGCGGGCTCGCTGTCGGGCGGCGAGCAGCAGATGCTGGCGGTCGGGCGCGCGTTGATGGCCGGGCCGCAGATCCTGCTGCTCGACGAACCCTCGCTCGGGCTGGCGCCGCGCGTGGTGGAGGAGATCCTGGAGAAACTGGGTGAACTCAATCGCGAGGGGCTGTCTATCATTCTGGTGGAGCAAAAGGCGCCGCTGGTTCTCACACTCGCGCGCCGCGTCTACCTGCTCTCGCTCGGCAGCGTGGCGGCCGAAATCGATCCACGCACCATCAAGTCGCACGATGAATTGGCTCACTTCTATCTCGGCTGAGCGGGGCCGCACGCTCGCCACGACGGCCCTGTGGGCGCTCGTGACGCTGTTCGTCGGCTACGTCTTCGTGACGGGGGGCTATCTCGTCACCGTCGTTCAGTTCGCGCTGATCTACGTCGTCTTCGTCACCGGGCTGAACATCTTCATGGGCTTTACCGGCCAGGTGTCCTTCGGTCATAGCGCCTTCGCGGCGATCAGCGGCTATACCTCCGCGGTGCTCACCGCCACCTATGGCTGGGAACCGTTGCCGGCCGCCGCGCTCGGGCTCGTGGGCGCGCTCGTCTGCGCCTTGATCGTCGGCTATCCGGTGCTGCGCCTGCGCGGGCACTATCTCGCCATGGCGACGCTCGCCATCGGCCTCATCGCCTACGCGGTGGCCGTGCAGTGGCAGTCGGTGACGCAAGGGTATATGGGCATTTCCGGCATTCCGCCCATCGGCATCGGTTCCTTCACGATCGAAAGCGACCGCGGCCTGCTTGCCTTCCTCGTGCTGTGCGCCGGGCTCTCGGTGCTGGCGGCGCGGCGGATCCGCCGCTCGCGGCTCGGCCGCGCTTTCGTCGCCGTGGCGGGCAGCGAGCCGGCGGCGCAGGCGCTCGGCGTCGATGTGGCGCGCTACAAGCTCATTTCTTTCCTGATCTCGGCCGGCTATGCGGCGGTCGCCGGAACGCTGTTCGTGCACGCGGTCGGTTTTGTCAGCCCCGAGGTGTTCGGCCTGCAGATGGTCGTGCTCGCCTTCACCATGCTCTACGTCGGCGGCATCGGCACGCTGTCGGGCCCGGTGTTCGGCGCCATCATCGTATCGATCCTGCCGGAGACCCTGCGTCAGTTCAAAGACTACCAGGACCTGGTCTACGGGGTCGCGCTGATCGTCATTCTGATCTATGCGCCGCGCGGGCTTTCGTCCTTGCCCGACCTGTTCGCCGGCCGGCGGCGGAGCAAAGCATGAGCCTGCTGCGCCTCGATGGGGTGACGCGCCGCTTCGGCGGCCTGGTGGCGCTCGACGGCGTGTCGCTTGACGTGCCGGCGCAGGGCCTGAGCGCGGTGATCGGCCCCAACGGCGCCGGCAAGACGACGCTGTTCAACATCATTTCCGGCTTCATGAAGCCGAGCGAAGGCCGCGTGCGGTTCGAGGATCAGGACATCACCGGCCATTCGCCGGAGGCGAACGCGCGGCGCGGCCTCATCCGCACCTTCCAGCTCGTGCAGCTGTTCGGCGATCTGACCGTGCTCGAGAACGTGAAGATCGGCCTGCATCTGCAGACCCGCGGCGGGCTGTTGGCGGCGCTGCTGCCGAACCGGCGCGTGCGCGCGCAGGAAACGGAGGTGGACGCCGAGGCGCGCCGCTTGCTGGCGCGCTGCGGTCTGGCGGAGCACGCGGAAACGCTCGCGGCCGTCGTGCCATACGGACAGAAGCGGCTGCTCGAGATCACCCGCGCGCTCGCCGCCAAGCCCAAACTGCTGCTGCTCGATGAGCCGGCTGCCGGCCTGAACCGCCAGGAGACCAACGGCCTGGCCGAACTGCTGCGCGAGATCGCCGCCGGCGGCACGGCGGTGCTGCTGATCGAGCACGACATGAACCTGGTGATGAACGTCGCCGACCGGCTCGCGGTGCTGGATTTCGGTCGGCTGATCGCCGAGGGGAAGCCCGACGAGGTCCGGCGCAACCCGGATGTCATCGCGGCCTATCTTGGCCAGGCGGAGGCGTCCCGTGCTTGACCTGGTCTCGCAATCCATTCTGAGCGGCATCGGCGTCGGGGCCATCTACGGCCTCATCGGCATCGGCTTCTGCGTGATCTACAACGCCAGCGGCATCGTCAATTTCGCGCAGGGCGCCTTTGTCATGCTGGGCGGCATGATCACGCAAGCCGCGACGGCCCATTACGGCATGCCGTTGCCGCTGGCTGCGGCGCTGGCGACCGCCCTGGTGGCCGTCTCCGGTGTCGTGCTCGAACGCGTCGTGGTGCGGCCTTTGTGGAACCGCGGCTCGACCATGTTCGTCATGATCCTGGCGACGCTGGCGGCCCAGATCGTCATCGAGCGGGCGACCCAGATCGTCGCCGGCGATCAGCCGCGCACGCTGCCCGCGTTCACAAACCTGCCGCCGCTGCGGGTGTTCGGGCTCGCGGTGAACTTTCAGTTCCTGTGGATCGTCGGCTGCTCGCTGCTCATCATCGTGCTGCTGTCGCTGTTCTTCTCCTCCACCAAGACCGGCAAGGCGATGCGAGCGTGCTCGATCGACCGTAACGCCGCGGCGCTGCAAGGCATCCAGGTGTCGCGCATGCTGGCGCTGGCGTTCGCGCTCAGCGCGGCGCTGGGCGCGATCGCCGGCATCCTGATCACCCCGACGCAATATACGGCGTTCAACGTCGGGGTTCCGTTCGCGATCAGCGGCTTCATTGCGGCCATCGTCGGCGGCTTCGGGCGGCCCATGGGCGCGTTCATAGGCGGGATCGTGCTTGGCGTCGCGCAGTCGCTGGCGATCGTGTTCATGGGGGCGGGCTTCCGGGACATCGCGGCGCTTTCCATCCTGCTATTGTTCCTGTTCGTGCGGCCGACGGGAATTCTCGGAACGAGCAAATAGAAGGCCGGCAACACGTGGACGCGAGGGTCATCATGGATATTCATGCGATCGACTGGAGCAAGATGGAGTGGAAGACGATCCGCCCGGGTGTCGAACAGAAGGCGTTTTCGGGCGAGGGCGCGACGGTCGCGCTGCACCGGCTCATGCCCGGCCACGAGCCGAAGCCGCACAGCCACCCGCACGAGCAGATTGCCTACATCATCTCCGGACGGATCCGGTTCTTCATCGGCGATCAGCAGATGGATATCGGTCCCGGCGGCCTGGTCGTCATTCCGCCAAACGTCAGGCACTGGGGCGAGGTTCTTGGCGACGAGCCGGTGATGAACCTCGACGTCTTCACGCCGAAGCGGCCCGAATACGCGCCGTGAGCGGCCGCGCTACCGAAACACGGCGGCCCTGAACGCGCCGTCTTGTGAGGCGGGATCGTTCGCTCACTCGTTGGCGCGGCTCCTGGCGATCTTGGCGATCACGCGGGTGGAGGGCATCGGCTTTTCCGAAGCGCTCTGGTCCCGCGCCAGATTTTCCAGCATCGTCAGCAGGACGGCGCGTGTGATCGCGATATGCTCCGGTGAAATGCCCGCGACCGAAAGCCGGTTGACCTCTTCCGCTAAGGGAACGAGACGCTTCTCCAGCAGGCGGCCTTTCGGGGTCAGATGGATATAGACCTTCTTGCGGTCGCCCTCGTGCTGGCGGCGAACGACGTAGCCGAGCCGCTCCATCGTCTTCATGGCCGAAAAGGTCGTGGGCTCCATGACGCCGACACGCTCGCTCAATTCGCGCTGGCTGAGCCCGTCTTCGACCCACAGCACGCGCAGGAACGACCAATGCCCGAACGACACATGGTGCTCGGCGAGGCGAATGCTGAGCGCGCGGGCCAGCGAGCGCCCGACGTCCCGGACAAGGTGGGCGAACCGGTCGTTCGGCACGGCCTCGCGCCAGTGCTGCAGCACGGTGTCGGTTTCGGATTGCCGGGACATCGTCATTGCACGTCCGTCTGATGCTGCAGCGTCACCTCGCGGCCCTCGCGCGCCGAGCGCAACATGGCGAGGCAGACTTCCAGGGTGGCCATCGCCCAGGCGCCGTCGTGCAAGGGCGGACGCCCTTCGACCACGGCGGCATGGAGCTCGTCGATCACCTCCGCGCGCGGGATGGCCGGCGCGGGCAGGGGATCGAGGCGACCGACGCCGTTTTCATAAATCATCACGCCCGTCGGCAACGGCCTGAGATCGGCGCGTTGGCAACTGACGAGGACGGTGCCGAAATGCTGGTGCAGCAGGTCGCGCGGTTGCGGCGGCTGCCAGCCGGCGCCGCCGTAGCTGCGCGCGGCCTTGGCCGCGGCCTCCGCTGCCGGGTCGTCGAAGCGGCGCACGGCTTCGGCCGTGCGCGGTTGTTTCTGCTCGCCCATCTCGCCGATCCAGCCGGTGAACGCGTCGGAATCGAAGTGGCCATAGCCGTTATACACGAGCGACGCGAAAGCCCCGTTTTCGAATGCGAGCAGGGCGGCATAGGCGCCCTCGGTCGGCCGCGCCGCGATCCCAGCGGCCGGTCATCGAGCGCACGCTGCGCGACCTGGCCGCCGCCGAGCAGCCGCACCACGTCGACCTGGTGCGGCGCCTGGTTGAACAGCGCGCCGCCACCTTGCGCGGTGTCGAGCTCTTCGGGGCGGCGCGGCCGATACAGGAAATCGGTGTAATTGAGCGCGGTGATCATGCGCACCGCGCCATAGCTTGCCGCTCGCGATGAGCTCCCGGGCGCGCAGGATCGGCGCGTCGAAGGAATGGCTGTGGCCGACGATCAGGTGGACGCCGGCCTTGCGCGCGGCGTCGACGATGGCGTTCGCGCGTCGGCCAAGCGTCAGCGCGATCGGCTTTTCGACCAGCAGATGTTTGCCGTGCGCCGCGGCGAGCTGCGCGTGCTCGGCATGGAACTGGTGCGGGCTCGCCACATAGACGACCTCGACCTGCGGGTCGGCGCAGAGCGCGTCGACGGTCTCGTAGGCCGCGCCGCCGAAATCCGCCTCGAAACGCCGCCGCGCCTCGGCGCGCGGATCGGCGGCGGCGACCACGGCGACGCGCGGGTCCTGCCGCAGCGTCGGCAGCATGATGGCAGAAGGCGCGGCCGAGGCCGGCGACGCCCACGCGCATGCGGCGGGGTGCAGTTGATGCCACGCGTTTCCTCCCGTTCCGCGCGCCATGCCGGCCGCGGCGGTTTGACATACTTAGATATCTAAGATAAATCGAGCGGTAACACAAAGAAGAATGAGCGCGTAGGGAGCGATAGCATGACACCCGAGGAAAACGACCTGCTGTGCCGCGTCGAAGGATCGGCGCCGATGGGGCAGATCATGCGCCGCCACTGGATCGCGGCCTGCCTGTCCGAGGAAGTCGCCGAACCCGATGGCGCGCCGGTGCGGGTGCGCCTGCTCGGCGAGGACCTCGTCGTCTTTCGCGACAGCAAGGGCCGCGTCGGCGTGCTCGACGAATTGTGCGCGCATCGCCGCGCCTCGCTGGTCTATCGCGCGCAACGAGGAGTGCGGGTTGCGCTGCCTCTATCATGGCTGGAAGTTCGACGTGGACGGCAACATCGTCGACCTCGCGTCGGAGCCGCCCGGCAGCAACGTGGCGCAGCGCATCAAGCAGAAGGCCTATCCGGTGCGCGAATGGGGCGGCTTCGTCTGGACCTATCTCGGGCCGGCGGAGGAAATGCGCGAGTTCGAGCCGCCGGCTTTCGCGCCGACGCCGGATGCGCGCGTCAGCGCCACCAAGGTGCGCGTGCGCTGCAACTGGGCGCAGATGCTCGAGGGCCAGATCAATTCGGCCCACTCCTCCAGCCTGCATTCGTCCGACATGCTGCCGGCGCAGGTCGAGGGCGCCGAGGCGACCGACGTCAATTGGCTGCGCCCGTCGACCGACAAGGCGCCGCGCTTCCAGATCGAGCGCACCAGCTACGGCTTCCGCTACGCCGCCATGCGCCGGCCGATCAAGAACGAAGCGACGCACGACTACGTGCGCACCACCGTCTATATCGCGCCGTTCACCGCGCTGATCCCGCCCAACAACGCCTACAACGTCGCGACGCTGCTGACGCCGGAAGACGACACCAACACGATATTCTATTTCATCGCCTGGACCGCGGGCGACAAGCCGGGCATCCCGGCCGACCAATGGCGCAAGTTCAACAAGCTGGAGTGGGGCGTCGACGTCGACGCCAACTTCAACAACGTGCGCACCGCCGACAATCATTACCTGCAGGACCGCGCCGCGATGAAGGCGGGCAATTTCACCGGCATCTCCGGCATTCCCAACCAGGACATCGCGATGTGGGAGTCGATGGGGCCGATCGGCGACCGCTCGCAGGAACGCGTCGGCCACAGCGATTTCGCCGTCGCGGCCTTCCGCCGGTTGATGGTGGAAGCGGCGCGCAAGATGCGCGAGGGCGGCCCGGCCATCGGCACCACCGAGCCGCGCACGCCGCATGCCACGATCAGCTCCTTCGAAGGTGTCATGCCGAAGACCGTCAACTGGCGGGCTCTTGGCGGCGGCAGCGAGAGCGTGGGCGACGAGGAGGAGGAGCGGGTCACCGCGGCGGAATAGGATGATCGCGGCGCCGCGATGCTTGGGGCGGTTGCCGTGTGCAAGGGGTTCGCCGGCGGATCGCTGGCGCGCGATGCAGATCAAGTGCTTCCTGTTGCAAGTTGCTGAGGAAGATCGTTCGCGGAAGAACGTTCAAGTCACTGGAGACTCCGAAGACGAAGCCAAACGTGCAAAAGCCAAAAACGGCGTGCACAAGGGAGGAAGAGCGATGAATTTGATGAAGAACGCGGCAATCGCCGCGGCATTTGCCGTTGTGCTTGGCGGTACGGCGCAGGCGCAGACCTATCAATTGACGCTCGCCGGGGCGAGCCCGGGCGGCTTGTGGTCGACCATCGGCGCCGGCCTGGATAAGGCGATCTCCAAGGCCTATCCGGGTTCCACGGTGACCTACCAGACCGGCTCGGGCGGTCTTGCCAACGCCAAGCTGGTCTCCGACGGCAAGGTTCCCATGGGCATTGCCGCCGACATGGAACTCGCCGCCGCCTATCGCGGCACCGGGCCGTTCAAGGGGCATCCCCTGAAGAATCTCCGCACGCTGTTCCGGGCCTATTCGGCGCAGAGCCGCTTCCAATACGATTACGTGCTGGTGAACGGCGACGTCGCCAAGAAGTACGGCATCCAGACCATGGCCGACCTCAAGAAGCACGCGGGCGACATCCGCATCGCCTTCAACCGCCCGGGCAATATGGACGGCGAACATCGGCATGGCGATCATGAAGGACAGCGGTATCCCCCTCAACAGCTTCAAGCAGGTGGTGCGCGCCGCTTCCAAGGAAATGACCTCGCTGATGCTCGACCGCCGTGTCGACGCCATCGTCCTCGGCATCGCCTACAACCACCCCGTCATCCGCCAGATGGCGAACGGCATTCCGCTCAAGATGCTGGACGTCGGCCAGAAGGTGTCGGCCAAGGTGGCGAGCGACTTCGGCGGCGAGGTCTGCACGATCAAGGCCAACGAGCACAAGTTCATCTCCAAGGACAAGCGCTCGGTGTGCGTCGGCGCGGTGGTGGTCGTGAACAAGGACATGCCCAACGAGGAAGCCCACAACATCGTCAAGGGCTTGCTGGCCAACCTCGAAGACTTCAAGAGCGCCCATCGGCTGTTGAAGAAGGTGGTCACGCCGAAGACGGTTGCGGAGCCGTCGATTGCGCCGCAACATCCGGGAGCGCTCAAGGCCTTCAAGGAAGCCGGGCTGCGCTGAGCGGCCGTTCGGCCGAGGCGGTAGGCGGGCGGAATGGCGGCGTGGCCGCCGCCGCCCGCGCCGTTTTCACGTTTAGAGGACGTTCATGGCGCGCAACATCCTGCTCGATCCGGGCTTCTGGTTCTCGGTGGGCTGCCGGCGGCGGCCGGGTGGCTTGATCGGCCGGCTGATTCCGCCATTCGCCGTTGTCATCGCCGTCTATGTCATCGTCGCGGCGACCTACGTCATCATCGACCCGTGGGTGCTCACCGCCGTCTTCATCTCGGGCATGATGGCGCTCGCCTTCTTGGTGGTGGGCGCGACGGCAAAGTCCCATACCGAGCGCGTGCCCTGGTACGATCTGGGGCTGTCGGCCCTCTGCCTTGCAGCGGGGGCCTATTTCATCGTCACCGCCGATGCCCAGGTCGCGCGGATCAGCCTGCTGTTTCCCCTCGACAACTGGCAGCTGCTGTTCGGCACCATCATCTGCGTGCTCACCGTCGAGATGACCCGCCGCACCACGGGGCTGGGGCTCACCGTCATCGTTCTCGTCTTCGTCGGCTATAACCTGTTCGGGCACCTGTTCAGCGGCGTGCTCGGCCACGGCTATATCGACTACAACCATTTCCTCGACATCATGGTCTACACGACCGACGGCATCATGGGCTTGCCGGCGCGGGTGGCGGCGACCTACGCCTTCATGTTCGTGATGTTCGGGACATTCCTCCATTACGCCAAGGGTTCCGACTTCTTCTACGATTTCGCCTGCGCAATCTCCGGCCGCCAGGTGGGCGGGCCGGCGAAGGTGGCCGTGGTCTCGTCGGGCTTGTATGGGATGATCTCCGGCAGCCCGACGTCGGACGTGGTGACCACCGGCGCCATCACCATCCCGATGATGAAGAAGCTCGGCTACCGCGCCGCGGTCGCCGGCGCGATCGAGGTCGCCGCCTCGACCGGCGGCAGCCTGATGCCGCCGGTCATGGGCTCGGCGGCGTTCATCATGGCGGAATATACCGGCATCGACTACGTCGACATCGCCAAGGCGGCGCTGCTGCCGGCGCTGCTCTACTACATCGGCGTGTTCTCGCAGGTTCATTTCCGCGCCCACCGGTTCGGCCTCGGCGGCTTCAGCAAGGATCAGATCCCGAAGTTCCTGCCGACGTTGCGCAAGGGCGGGCTGTTCATCATTCCGATGGCGGTGCTGGTCTGGGCGCTGATCGCAGGCTACACGCCGACCATGGTCGCGGTGTTCGGCACGCTGTCGGTCATCGCCGTCGCGGCGCTTCGCGCCGACACCCGCATCGGTCTCGTGACCGCGTACAAGGTGCTGGCGGAGACCGCCATGCGCATGGTGCCGGTGGCGGGCGCCTGCGCGGCGGCCGGTCTGGTCATTGCGGGCCTCACCATGACCGGCCTGTCCGGCAAATTCGCCCACCTGGTCTATATGGTCACCGGCGCCGACGTGTTTCCGACGCTGCTGCTGGCGGCGGCGATCACCATTTTGCTCGGCATGGGCATGCCGACGCCGTCGGCCTACATCCTGGCGGCGGTGCTCATGGGTCCGCTCTTGGCGCCGATGCATATCGGCATGCTGCCGGGGCACATGTTCCTGCTCTATTTCGCGGTGATGAGCGCCCTGACGCCGCCGGTGGCGGTCGCGGCCTACGCCGCGTCGTCGATCGCCGAGGACAATCCGCTGCTCATCGCCGGCCACGCGGTCAAGTTCGCGCTGGCCGCGCTGGTGGTGCCGTTCACCTTCGTCTATGGCCCCGAACTGCTGTGGCAGGGGCCGCTCTGGCAGACCGCGATCACCTTCGCGACCGGCGCGGCGGGTCTGATCCTGCTCGCCATGGCGATCGAGATCTACAAACCGGTGTGTGCCGAAGGGTGGAGCCGGATCCTGGTCGGCATTGCGGGCTTGTGCATGGTTACGCCGTTCGCCATCTCGACCGCGGCCGGGATCGTCATCGCGGCGGCGACCGTTGCCGTCAACCGCCAGCGGCTCAAGGCTCGCCCCCGTAGCGCGCGGCGCGCCGTCTAGTGGAGCGAATTTGACATTTGATACCCACTTGCAGCGGGCCAATCATCGAATGTCAAATTCAAAGCTCCACAAGACGGTGCGGAAGGGGTGCAGGATATTGGAGCGGGAACGCTTCACTCTTAGCCTGTAGCGCCCGGTCATTTTCATTTCATTCGCCCAATGTCCTTGGACGCCGAGCAAAGGTGCGTGGCGAGAACTAATGAATAAACCGGGTTCCCCTCAGGTTAAATACTTATCCTCGTGTCGCCGCGTCTCGCGCGGATAGACGCGCACAAGCAGCATGCGGCTATGGCAGAGCCGGACATCCGCCGTTGCCACGCCACGATCGGGATTTGGGAAAACTGCCACTCTTTGCGCTCTCGGCACTGAGTAGCACGATGATGCCACAGTGCGGGTACGATTGAACCTGCATCCCGATCCTGAATGAGAAAACGCTCCGGATTAATACTTAGGAGGATTACCGAGGGTATGGCGCCGGCGATCTGATATCCTGACACTAAACGACACGGCGTGCCGAGCCGTGTGCGACCGCGCCTAACTTGTCGGAGGTCGGATGAAGCGTGTCATGACTGTCAAGGCGCTCAATGTTGCTGCCGTTGCTCTCGCGCTGTCGCTGGTGTCCACTTTGGGTGCAGCCGATCCGGTCACATTGAAATTGTCATTTATTACCTCGGATCGCTCCAACCTCTATCAGTGTTATGTCAAACCGTTCGTCGACGCAATCAACGCCGACGGCATCGGACTTGTCCAGATCAAGGTTTATTTCAGCGGCGCGATCAGTCCGACAATGACCGAGCAGACGCAGTTGGTTCGCAAAGGTGCCGCCGACTTGGCCTACGTCGTGCCGGGTTATTCCCCCCAACAATTCCCGGACATTTCGGTCTTGGAATTACCCGGCTTGTTCCGGAATGAACGCGAGTCGAGCCTCGTCTTCGCGCGGCTGGTCGCCGCCGGGGCTCTCGAGGGGTACCGAAAGTTCTTTGTGGTCGGCGCTTTTGTGACTGGCGGCGAAAGCATCCACAGCCGCAAGCCGATCGCCACGCTTGCCGATTTGAAGGGGCAAACGATCCGAGTGAACAATCAGGTGATAGCCAATACATTGCGGAAGTTAGGTGCCGTTCCGTCTCTGCTGGCGATCAATCGGACCATGGAGGCCCTCAGTCAGGGCAAGCTCGATGGCGTGACGGTGCCGCCGGGCGTCCTGCCGGAATTCGGCTTCGGCCGACTTACCAACAACCACTATTTGCTCCCGCTGGGTGGCGCACTCGTCTCTTTGGTCATGAACCGAAAGAAACTCGAAAGTCTGCCGAAACCAGCGCAGGCGCTCATCCGGAAGTACAGCGGCGGATGGCTGTCGGAGCGCGGCGCGGGTTGCTTCGAGGCGAAGAACCGCGAAATGAGTGCGAAATTGAAGGCCGACCGGCGGCGTACGGTTGTGGAGCCGTCGTCGGCCGACTTGGCTACCGCTCAGAAAGTGTTCTCCTCAGTGGTGGATGCATGGGCGGCGGAGAGTCCTCGCCACCGCGAACTCCTGACCCTAGTCCGGGCCGAGTTAAGCAAGCTCCGTTCACCGAAGGGCGCTCACCCATGACCCGATTCGCATCGAACATCGCGAGCCGCGTGGCAAAGACCCAAGGGCGGACCAAATTTGGGCGGACAAATTTGGGCTGACCAAGATTGGGCTCGCCAAGAGGGCGACCTGGGCCGGCGTGCTGGCGATGACGCTACTGCCGCCGCTCGTTGCGTCGGCTGCCCCCATCGAACTCAAGCTCGCATTCTTTCCTTCCGACAAAACCGCGACCTACCGGTACGGGGTCAAGCCGTTTGTCGATGCCGTCAATGCCGAAGGCAAGGGGCTGGTCGCGATCAAGGTCTATCCCAACGGCGCGCTCGGCAAGGCGGTGGCCGAGCAGCCCAACTTAGTGGCAGATGGGGTTGCCGACATCGCCTGGGTCGTGCCGGGCCAGACGCCGTATCGGTTTCCCGACAATCAAGCGATTGAATTTCCCGATCTGTTCCGAGATGTGCGCGAGGGTACGCTCACCTATACGCGCCTGATCGCCGCCAAAGCGCTACGTGGCTATGAGGATTTCTTCGTCATCGGCGCCTACACGGGCGCCCCCCAAGTCATACATAGCCGCAAACCAACTGCATCGCTCGCCGATTTAAAAGGTCAGAAAATGCGAGCCAACAACGCGGTGGAGGCGGAGGCCCTCGCTCGCTTCGGCGCCATCCCGACGGTCATGCCGGCGTCGCGGCTGGCCGATGGGCTGGCGCGAGGTGCCATTGATGGCATCGTCATGAGCCCGGGCGGTTTGTTTCAGTTCGGCATCGGGCGTTCGGCGGCCAACCATTACCTCCTCAATATGGGCGTCGCCCCGCTCGTGCTGGTCATGAACCGCAAAAAGCTCGACGGCTTGCCGGCGGCGGCGCGGGCGCTCATCCGCAAATACAGCGGCGAGCGCGCGGCGGCGATCTGGTTCGAGGCCTTCGACACCATCGAGCGGGATTCTCTCCACAAAATAAAATCGGATGCCGCGCAAAAGGTGGTCGAGCCGTCGCCTGCCGATCGAGCAGCCGCGCAGCAGATCTATCAATCGCTAATGCAGGCGTGGGCGGCAAAGAGTCCCCGCAATCGTAAGCTTTTGACGTTCATCAAGGCTGAGACCGCAAAAATACGTGCGGCCAAGTGAGATGCGCACATGAACGCAACAAATGAACGTCTCGAGAGTGCCATCGGGCCGAACTGCTCGCTCGTCAAGACCCTGGCTTATATCAGCGCAGCGGCGATCGTATTGTTGCTGCCCTTGATGGCGGCCGCCGAGCCGGTGACGCTGAAGCTTTCTTTTCCCAGCTCCGACCGGTCGCTGGGCTATCTGACTTTGGTGAAACCCTTCGTCGACGCGATCAACAACGATCGCCGCGGGCTCCTAAAGATTGAGGTCTACTTCAGCGGCACACTTGGCACGCCCGCGGAACAACCACAGCTCGTTGCCGACGGCAAAGCCGATATCGCCCTTGTCCTTCCAGGCCTCGATTCATATCGCTTTCCCGACGAGGCGGCGATCGAATTGCCGGGCTTGTTCCGCAACGCGCGGGAAGCGAGCCTGGTGCACACTCACCTTGCGGCGGTAAAGGCGCTGCGGGGTTTTCGAGATTTCTTCGTCATCGGCGCGGTCGGGACCCGACCGGAAACCATCCACAGCCGCAAACGCATCGCGTCGCTGGCTGACCTCAAAGGCCAGACGTTGCGTGTCAACAACCCGATGGACGCGGTCGCGATGGCCAAACTCGACGCCGCGGGCAAGGTGATGTCGCTTGTCACTACGGCGAACGCCATCAGCATCGGGGCGGTCGATGGCGCGGTGCTCCAATTGGCCCAGCTTTCCGATTTTGGCGTGGGCCGCATGGTCAGCCATCACTATTTGTTGCCGGTCGGTAGCGCGCCGCTGGCGTTGGTGATGAACCGCAAGGCGTTCGATAGCCTTCCGGAGGCTGCCAAGACTCTGATCCGCGACCATAGCGGCGTTTGGCTGGCTGAGCGCTACATCGAGACGTCCGATGTCATCAGCCAGCGTGTCCTCAAGCAATTGCGTGCCGACCCGCGGCGCACAGTGACCGTGCCGACGCCGGCGGACGTGGCCGTTGCCCAGCGCGCGTTCAAGGCCGTCGGTAACGATTGGGCGGCAAAGAGTTCCCGCAACCAGGATCTTCTGACGTTCATTAAGTCCGAAATAGCCAAGCTCCGTTCATCAAAGGAAACGGGTCCGTGACCAATGCGCTTATGAGTCAAGTCGCCTCACGGGCCGCGCTCGGCGTTGCAATGGCCTGTTCGTTCGTCGGGATCGCGGTGCGGGTCGGCGTTCTGGGGCTGGCGCTGTTGCCGCCGCTCGCGGCATCGGCGGAGCCGATCGCGCTCAAGCTGGCATTCTTCACGTCCGAGAAGTCGGAGACGTTCCGTGCCGGCGTCAAACCGTTCGTCGACGCCGTTAATGCCGAAGGCAAGGGGCTGGTCGCGATCAAGGTCTATCCCGACGGTGCGCTTGGCAAGGCGGTGGCCGTACAGCCGGGTTTGGTGCTCGATGGTGTGGCCGACATCGCCTGGGTCGTGCCGGGCCAGACGCCGTATCGGTTTCCGGACAATCAGGCGCTCGAATTGCCCGGACTGTTTCAGAATCTGCGCGAAGGCACACTCGTCTACACGCGCCTGATCGCGGCCAATGCTTTGCGTGGTTATCGGGATTTCTTCGTCATCGGTGCCTACACCAGCGCCCCCAGCATCATCCACGGCCGCAAGCCGATCACATCGCTTGCCGCGCTCAAGGGCCGGAAAATCCGTACCAATAATCCGATGGAGGCGGAGGCCCTCGCGGGCTTCGGCGCCATCCCGACCGTTATGCCGGCCTCGCGGCTCGCCGATGCGCTGGCGCACGGTTCCGTTGATGCCGCGATCATGAGCCCGGCCGGTTTGTTTCAGTTTGGCGCCGCGCGCGCGGCGGCCAACCATTACCTCCTCGGCATCGGCTCCGCCCCGCTGGTGGTGCTGATGAACCGGAAGAAATTCGAGGGCTTGCCGGCAGCGGCGCAGGCGCTCATCCGCAAATATAGCGGCGAGCGCGCGGCGGCGATCTGGATCGAGTCCTTCGGCGCCGTCGAGCGGCGCGCGCTCGAGAAGATCAAAGCGGATGCCGCGCACCACGAAGTCGAACCGTCGCCGGCCGACCGTGCGACCGCGCAGCAGATCTACAAATCTCTCATTGACGCGTGGGCGGCCAAAAGCGCCCACAATCGCCAGCTTTTGAAAACGATCAAAGCGGACATCGCAACAATCCGCGCAACCGACCGGTAGGCCGCGCCATGGAAAGCCTCGAGAACACACCGATCTGGCGTTATCTCGGCCTGCTGGTCGTGAGTCCTCGCGCGTGCTGGTTGGTGGCACCTGGTTCATCGTCAAGGTGACGACGGACCATCTGTTTACGAGAACGCCACCGCACCGCGCAGAACTGGGCGCAGTACCTCGCCGCCAATATGAGCGACCTCGAGCAGATCGCCGCCGGCGAAACGCCGTCGTCGGAGAGCGTGGCATTTTTGAAAGCGACGCGGAAGTCGGCGAGGTGTTTCGCTACATGATCTTTAATCGCTACGGCTATTCGATCATGGTTGCCGGCAGCGAAAAGGTCACGCCCGGTCGACTTGTCCGAATACAATGTCGCTGCGGCGCAATGCGATCAAGGAAGATCAGGCCGATCGTCGATGCCAAAGAGGGGCAGGGACCCGATCAGCCAACATATTTTTCCGAGGCTTATGTTCCGGTCCTGCGTCGCCGGCCGGCCGGTCGCCGTTGTCGCGGCCTAGGTGAACCAGACTGCCGAGCACGAAAGCTACTACCACACCTTCCTGCTGGCGGCGATCGCGCTCTGCGGGCTGACGGCGCTTTCCTTCGCTGTACCCGCTATCGCTTGGTATCGGCGCACCCGTGAAAAACAGCAGGCCGACCGCCGCATCACCTTCCTCGCGCATCACGACACCTTGACCGGGCTTGCCAACCGCGCGCGCGTCATCGAACGGCTGGAGGGGGCGCTGGCGGTGCTACCGTCGACCGGCGGCATGCTCGCGCTGCATTTCATCGACATCGACCATTTCAAACAAGTCAATGACACGCTTGGCCATGACGGCGGCGATTTCCTGCTCGGCACCATCGGTGAGCGCCTGCGCGCCATCGTGCGCATTGAGGACATGGTGGCGCGGCTCGGCGGCGACGAATTCGTCGTGGTGCAGACCGGCGTCGCCGGCAAGCCGCAGGCGGAAGCTTTTGCCCAGCGCATCGCGGAGGTGCTGAGCGTGCCGAGCTATTTCAAGGAGCAGGAAGTCCGCGCGAGCTTCACCATCGGCGTGGCGCTGGCGCCGCAGGACGGCGCCTCCGCCGAACGCCTGCTCAAGAGTGCGGACCTTGCGCTTTATGAGGGCAAGACCGCTGGCCGCGATTGCATCCGCTTCTTTACGGCGGAATTGGACGAGGCGCTGCAAAAGCGCATCACCCTGGAAAAGATAATCCGCGACGCGGTCGCGCATGACGGTTTAGTGCTGCATTACCAACCGGTCTTTGAAATGGCCAAAAAGCACCTGGTCGGTTTCGAGGCGCTGGTGCGCCTGCCCGCGCCGGACGGCACGCTGATCCCGCCCGACGCGTTCCTCCCGCTCGCCGCGGAAATGCGGCTGCTCGACAAGATCGGAACCTGGGTGCTGGGCGAGGCCTGCCGCACGGCAACCAGCTGGCCGAACGATCTGACCGTGGCGGTGAACCTGTCGCCGGTTCAGTTCGAATCGGGCTTGCTCGAGGACACCGTCGCCGATGTCCTGAAGACGTCCGGCCTTGAGCCGCACCGGCTCGAGCTGGAAATTCTTGAGAGCTTGCTGCTCGAAAACACCGAGGCGGTGATAGCCACACTTAAACGGCTCAAGGAAATGGGGGTGTCGATCGTCATGGATGATTTCGGCACCGGCTATTCGAGCCTGAGCTATCTCTGGAAGTTCCCCTTCGACAAGATCAAGATCGACCGCAGTTTCATGGGCAGCTTCGAAAAGTCAGGGCGCGATGTGGAGACGGTGGTGAAGACCATCATCGCGCTCGGCCGCGAAATGAACATGCGGGTGACGGTCGAAGGTGTGGAGACGTCGGACCAGGTCGACTTTCTCTACGATGCCGATGCCGATCAGGTGCAGGGCTTCTATTTTGGCCGCCCGCTGCCAGCGTCCAAGCTCAGCGGCGATATCTTCAGCAAGATTTAATACTCGGCCGCCGTGCCGCCGGACGCGACGCCCAAGCTGCGTGTTGTGAAGTCGCCGGACAAAGGGGGAGGCGGGATCGGCCGGATCGTTTAATGGATTACAGGCAATGCGCGGGCAACGACGCTTTCAATCCGGCGCGCGCTGTCCTCTGGGCGGCCAAGGCCCACTGACGCTGGAGCGTCGATTAGGTCTGATGTCCGAGTGAGATTCCGAGCGCATACGCACGCTGCCGCAATGCGCCCACCGTGCGTTTCATCTCTTTCGAAATTTTGACAACGGGCGTCTTGCGCTTGGAATGGGCCTTAAGTGAACGATCGTCTGATTTCGTCCAAGGAAGTCGCTTCACAGATTTGCGTTTCTTTGGCATTGCATAACCCTTATTATCACGTGGTTACGTTCGGGGTAGCGCATCGAGCGCGTATCGTCCAGCAACCGTGGTTGGCTGTGGATAGACCATGCCTAACGGCTCCCTTAGCCTCGCTGAATTCCCGCACGATTGGGTCGACTTGGCTTGTGACAAATACGACCGGCGCGGGCGGCTGCGCAAGGCACGGCTCATAAAAAAGGAAATTAGGGCCGGACGTCGCGCTGCCTGACGGGCGCGTAGCGATCGCCAAGTGCGAACGCGCCGGCAAAATGAGCGACGGATGCGGGGCGTATTATGTGGGATTGGTGCCGGTCGATTGCATCGGCCGGTAAGCCACGATTTGTGGCCACCGTATGCTCATGTCATCGACGTCTGTTGTAACAAACACGAATTCGTCGCCGTTTTGCACGTAACGGGGCTGCCCGCCAAGCCTTAGAAATCCTCCGGCTATATCTCTCGCGGATTTGCCATGCTTTTGAAGCAACGCCTCGGCGAATTCCAAGCTCGGGGTGCCTAAAATGCCTATGCCGCCACCGAGCCCTTTGGCTGCATAAGCGCGAAGCGCCGCAACCTGGATCACAGCGTTCTCATCGTACAGCATGACTTGTCGCAATTTCAGCATTTGCCCAGACGTCAGGACGACAACCGGGCAATCGGTTTCGGCGGTCATGACCCATCCCCCGCTTTGGTAAAAGTCGAGATTACGGGGGTGCGGGCGTAGTGTCTCAATCCCGCCAGAAAGTTTCGAAACGGGTAGGGGCCATGTCCGTATAGCGAACGGTTTGCCGAATATTCTTGCGCCGCAGGTAAGCCTGGAGGGCGCGGGCGTCGCGGGTCATAGACGATGATGGCGTGGAGTTAGTTCCACAGTCGCCAGGCAATGACAGAAGCGTCGATCGTGGCACCAGTATTGGAATTGCGCCACGCGCCGTCAATCCACTGGCATGGGTAGGGCAAGGTGTAAGTGCCGCTGTGGTCTTCGCATAAAAGTTCGATCGCCTGTCCTGACGGCGGTACGCCTTGGCTGAATTCGCTTAACCGCTGGTCTCGGGTTGCCAATTCTTTGCTAGTCCTTTGATTGCTTCAATGCCCAAAATAGCACTCTCCGCTGGATGTAGCCCCATTGTAGCCCGGCGCCAAAATCGCCAAAAAATTCCGCTTCACAAATCTCAACTAACCCGTTGATATTGCTTGGTGAGCGCGCAGGGGCTCGAACCCTGGACCTACTGATTAAAAGTCAGTTGCTCTACCAACTGAGCTACGCGCTCTCACCGGGCGCTATCTAAATGGCCGGGGCCGGAAAATCACGGTCCCGCGCATCCTTGGCGAGGTCCCGTGTTCGGCGGCCGGTGCGCCGTGCGCCAGTGTCTAGGGGGGCAGGCGGGCCCGGTCAATAGCCGCCCAGTCGCCCTGTCCGGACTTGCCCGCCGCGTTTCGGCACGGCCCGCCACGCCTTTCGCTGCCCGCCGCCTGGGCAATCCCGCCCGATCCTTGAACTCGCGCGCACGGGCGTCATTTTGCTAGAGTAGCGCTTCGTGACCGCCGCTTCGCGCCCCGGAAGGAGCCCCGCAATGCCGATCGTCAACCGCATCGCCGATCTCGCCGCCGACATCACCGACTGGCGGCGCGACCTGCATGCGCATCCGGAACTGCTCTATGACGTCAGCCGCACCGCCGGGGTGGTGGCTGAGAAGCTGCGCGAATTCGGCTGCGACGAGGTGGTGACCGGGATCGGCCGCACCGGGGTGGTGGGCGTCATCCGCGGCCGCAAGGGGCCCGGGCGGACGATCGGCCTGCGCGCCGACATGGACGCGCTGCCGATCGAGGAGGCCAACGACCTGCCGTACAAGTCGACGGTGCCCGGCAAGATGCACGCCTGCGGCCACGACGGCCACACCGCCATGCTGCTCGGCGCCGCGCGCTATCTCGCCGAAACGCGCAACTTCACCGGTTCCGTGGCACTGATCTTCCAGCCGGCGGAGGAGGGCGGCGCCGGCGGCAAGGCCATGGTCGACGACGGTATGATGGAGCGCTTCGCCGTCGACGAGGTCTACGGCATGCACAACGCGCCCGGCATGCCGGTCGGCGCCTTCGGCATCAACACCGGGCCGATCATGGCGGCGGCGGATTATCTCACCATCGACATCGAGGGCGTCGGCGCGCACGCCGCGCGGCCCCATCTCGGCATCGACCCGGTGCTGGTGGGCGCGCAGATCATCAACGCCATGCAGTCGGTGGTCTCGCGCAACGTCGATCCGCTGAAGTCGGCGGTGGTGTCGATCACCATGTTCCAGGCCGGCAACGCCGACAACGTCATCCCGCAGACCGTGCGCCTGCGCGGCACCGCCCGCACGCTCGACGAGGGGGTGCGGGTGATGGTGGAGGAGCGGCTGCACAAAATTGTCGAGAATACGGCGGCCGCCTACGGTGCCAAGGCCAAGCTCACCTACCGGCGCAATTACCCGGTGCTGGTCAACCACGACGAGCAGACCGACTTCGCGGCTGGCGTGGCGCAGCAGGTTGCGGGCGAGACGCACGTGGACACCGCGCTGCCGGCGATGATGGGCGCGGAGGATTTCTCCTTCATGCTGAACGCGCGGCCGGGCGCCTTCATCTGGATCGGCAACGGCGACAGCGCCGGCCTGCATCACCCGTCGTATAACTTCAACGACGAGGCGATCCCGTTCGGCACGTCGTACTGGGTGAAGCTCGCGGAGACGGCGCTGGCGGAATAATTCAAGCGATTTTTATTGCGCATGATCTTATCCGAAAACCGGTTCCCACCCCCGATCACGTCGGGGGCAGGCATTTTCGAGATCATGCGCTACTGCCAGATGACCTTCTCGCCCTCGAACTTGACCGGCTGGCAAGCGAGCTTGCCCTTCGCCAGCCGCTCGCACACGCTCTTGGCGGCGGCCCATGAGCTCAGGTGCGCGGCGACGAGCCGATAGGATCCGCTGGTCAGGATGCGATGGTTGCGCACGGCGATCGGCTGCAGGCCGCGCAGGATGGGGCCGAAGTTCGCCTTCACCGCCGCCCATTGCGCCTTCGCGACGGTGAGCGAATTGGCGCTGCCGAGATCGACCCCGTAGCTCGTGCGCGGGAACGGCTGGTAGCGGGCATCGTGCCGGCGCGACGTCGGTGCCGCGCGCGCGATCCTGGTCGGCGGTTTTGCCGTCTTGCCCGTGGCCATGCTCTTCTCGGCCATGGCTTTATTGGCGATGGCCTTGTCCGCCATGAGCTTGGCTTCGGCGGCGGGCGTGAGCACCTTGTGCGGCCGCCTTTCGATGGCGCCCTTGTTGGGCCGGATGCCGACCTCGGCCTTCACGTCCGTTGTGCGTGGCGACGGCTTGCCGGTTTTGTGGCCGCCCGCCTTCAATTCGGCCTCGGCCATGGACTCCGAACCGCTCGCCGCCGCAGGTTTGGCATCGGTGCCGGGCGTCTTGATGGTCGCGGTGGTGAGATTGTCGGGCGCACCCGGACGCGAAGCCGGCAGCAGCAAAGAGAGCTTGGGCGGCGTGGTCGCGGGCGGGCTGATGATCGGCGCCGGGGAATCGAAGGCGCTGTAGCCTGGCTTGATCGGCATCGCCTTGGCGACGGCCTGGGCCGCGGCTTCCTGCGCTTCTTTCCTGATGGAGCCGGTGATGCCGTCGATCTGCTGCTCGATATTGGCGAGGCGTCCGGTGAAGCGGAAGCTGTCGCTGGTCAGCTTGTTCACCTTGTCCGCCAGCCGTTTGGTCTCGGCGCGCGTGGCCGCGGTGTTGCGTTCGACGTTGGCGAGTTGGGTGGTGGCCTGTTCGGTGGCCTGCTTGAGTGCGTCGCTCGCCTGCTTGAGCACCCTGAGTTCGGCCGGCGGCACGGGGGCCGCCGCCACCGGAATATCGGGCATCGCGCCGGACGAGGCGGTCGGCACGCGCTCGCTGCCCGGCGCGATCAGCAATGCGCCGAGCGCCACCACGACGGACGTGGCGGTGACGGCGCCCCAGATCGCGAGGCGCTTCCGCAAGAGCTTATTATGCTGCGCTGGCAACGTTTTCGGTTGCGCAGCGTCATCGGGCGGCACTTTGGACGCCATGACCAAACCTCTGACACAAACGAATCACGTTGCTGAAAACATTAGCAGAAACCTCTTGATTCGGGTTTTGCCACAACAGACCCTCAACAGATGAAGAGGCTTTCACGGCGCGCCCATGTCCGCTATGGGTTCGCGCCGAATCGGTTATGCCGCGTATCGGAAACAGAATGGCGAAAGACACCCACGAAAAAGACGACGCGAAATGCCTGGCGATCGTGCTGGCGGCGGGCGAGGGCACGCGCATGCGCGCGAGCCTGCCCAAGGTGCTGCACGCGATCGGTTCGCGTCCGCTCGTCGCGCATGTCTTGGACGCGGCCAAGGCGTCGGGCTGCGACGATATCGCGGTGGTGATCGGGCCCGGCCACGACGCCGTCGAGGCGCTGATCCGCAAGGAAGCGCCGGCGGCGTCGATCTATCGTCAGAACGAACGGCGCGGCACCGCGCACGCGGTGCTGATGGCGCGCGGCGCCATCGAACGCGGCGCTGATGAAATCGTCGTGATGTTCGCCGACACGCCGCTGGTGCGGCCGGAAACGCTCGCCGCGTTGCGCGGCGCGCTTGAACATGGCGCCGCAGTCGCCGTACTCGGATTTCAAGCGGCCGATCCCAGCGGCTATGGTCGGCTGATCACCAAGGGCGACGAACTCATCGCCATCCGCGAGGAACGCGATGCGTCGGTAGGCGAACGCGCCATCACCTTCTGCAATGCCGGGCTGATGGCGCTTGCCGGCCGCCATGCGCTTACGATCCTCGACAAGATCGGCAATGCCAACGCCAAGCGCGAATATTATCTCACCGACGCCGTGACCATCGCCCGCGACATGGGGCTGACGGCGACGGCGATCGAAACCGCGGAGGACGACGTGCGCGGGATCAACACCAAGGCGCAACTCGCCGAAGCCGAAGCCGTGCTGCAACGGCGTCTGCGCGCCGCGGCCATGGAGGCGGGCGTGACGCTGGTCGCGCCGGAGACCGTTTTCCTGGCCGCCGACACCAAGCTCGGCAAGGACGTCACCATCGAGCCGAACGTGGTCTTCGGCCCCGGGGTGACGGTGGAGGACGGCGCGGTTATTCGCTCCTTCTCTCACTTGGAAGGCGCGCATGTGGGCAAGGGTGCGCGTGTCGGGCCGTTCGCGCGGCTCCGGCCCGGTGCGGATCTCGGGCCTGACGTGCACATCGGCAACTTCGTGGAGGTGAAGGCGGCGACCATCGAAGCCGGCGCCAAGGCCAATCATCTCACCTATATCGGCGAC
>CAWHJV010000011.1:0-89440 GCA_963829755.1 uncultured Pseudomonadota bacterium
CCGCTGCCGACGCCGAAATGCTGGCGCGCGGGCTGGAGGCCACCACCCATTACGGCCTGCCCGCGCCCATATCCAGATCGGCGACGTGGCGCTGTTCACGACGCTGATCGCCGGGCTCGAGCTGCCGGCGGCGTGGAAGCGCCGGCTTGCCAAGGATTTCAACCGCAAGGCCAACCTGGCGCAGGACCTGGAGCGCCTGGTGCTCGGCGGCAA
The DNA here is from genome assembly GCA_963829755.1 of uncultured Pseudomonadota bacterium. Classification (GTDB taxonomy): domain Bacteria; phylum Pseudomonadota; class Alphaproteobacteria; order Rhizobiales; family Xanthobacteraceae; genus Pseudolabrys. The sequence goes on from CAWHJV010000011.1 coordinate 214, forward strand.
TAGCGGGCGGCCCGAGTATCAGGGCGTGCTGGCGGCGCTGGCCGGCTCCGACCCCAAGGGCGCGCACGCGCTGGTCACCGACCTGTTGTCGATCGCCGGCATCAACGCGGTGGGCGGCCGCTCGGTCGCCGAGATCGCCGACCGCTTCCTCGAGCAGGCGACGCTCGGCGCCAGCGCCACGCTGCCGCGCGACGTGCGCGGGCTGATCGAGCGCTTCCTCGGCATCGCGGGCGATCCCGACACGGCCACCGCCGAACTGCGCGGGCTCGCGGCCGAGGCGGGCTTGGGCGAGGCCATGGCCCCTGCCCTCGATCTTTTCGAAAACCGCACCGGCTTCCTCGCCGCGCAAGGCATCGAGCCGCGCAACGTTAGCTTCTCGACCGCCTTCGGGCGCGGCCTGGATTATTACACCGGCTTCGTGTTCGAGCTGACCGACCCGGCGCGCACAGGCGATCCGCTGGTGGCGGGCGGGCGTTATGACGGGTTGCTCACCCGGCTCGGCAGTCCGGCGTCGATACCCGCCGTGGGGCTTTCGGTCTGGATCGAGCGGCTGGCGATCTACGGAGGCGCTTCATGAGCGGCGCCGCTTGTGCTGGCGGTGCCCGCCAAGGGGCGCCTGCAGGAAAACGCCGAAGCGTTCTTCGCGCGCGCGGGGCTTCAGCTCATCAAGCCGCGCGGGGCGCGCGATTACCGCGGCGCCGTCGCCGGTCTCGACGGCGTCGAGGTCGCTTATCTCTCGGCTTCCGAGATCACCGGCCAACTCGCGCAAGGCGCGGTCCATCTCGGCGTCACCGGCGAGGACCTGGTCCGCGAGCAGATGCCCGACGCCGACAAACGCGTGGTGCTGATCGAAGGGCTCGGCTTCGGCCACGCCAATGTCGTGGTGGCGGTGCCGCAGGCCTGGATCGACGTACGCACCATGGCCGACCTCGACGACGTCGCCACCGCCTTCCGCCATCATCATGGCCGCAAGATGCGGGTGGCGACCAAGTACATCAATCTCACGCGCGATTTCTTCTCCGCGCACGGCATCATCGACTACCGCATCGTCGAGAGCGCGGGCGCCACCGAAGGCGCGCCCGCCGCCGGCACCGCCGAGCTGATCGTCGACATCACCACCTCCGGCGCCACGCTCGCCGCCAACGCGCTCAAGATCGTGGACGACGGCACCATCCTGCGCTCGCAAGCAAACCTCGTCGCCGCGCGTGGCGCCAACTGGGGCGAGAGCGACGCGCGAGCTCGCGCGCGTCATCCTCGACCGCATCGCGGCGCAGGCGCGCGCCCGCGCCTATCGCGAGGTGCGCTCGCGCTTTGCCGCCTGCGACGCCAGGCTGGTGGAAACGGCCAAGGAGAAGTTCGGCGTGGCGACGCCGTTCGGCGGCCCGACCTCGTCAGGTATGCTGACGCTGCATTGCCCGCCGGGTGAGGTCTACGCGCTCACCAGCTTCCTGCGCGAGAACGGCGCCGAGGCGGTGGCGGTGGCCGAGCTCGGCTACGTGTTCTCGCGCGACAATCCGCTCTACGCCAAACTGGAAGCGGGGCTGTAGGGGCGCCGGTTGCACCCGATCCCGAGCATTCGAAAACGTCAAGTCCCGCACCATGAATCTGTTCCAGAAACTCAACGCGCGTCCCCAGCCAATTCGCGTTGCCCTGATCGGCGCCGGAAAGTTTGGCTCAATGTTCCTGGCTCAGGCGCAGCGGTTGCCCGGGATCCATGTGGCCGGCATCGCCGACCTGAATCCGGCCACGGCCCGCTCCAACCTCGCTTACGTCGGCTGGCCGGCGGAACGTTACGCAGCCGCCTCCCTCGACGCCGCCGTCCACGACGGCACAACTTTCGTGACCGACGATACCGAGACGCTGATCCGCCATCCAGCGATCGAAATCGTGATCGAGGCAACCGGAAATCCGCCGGCCGCCATCGCCCACTGCCTGAAAGCATTCGACAACGGAAAACACGTGATCAACGTCACCGTGGAGGCCGATGCCTTTTGCGGCTACGGTCTCGCGCGCAAGGCGGCTGCGGCGGGCGTCATCTACAGCATGGCCTATGGCGACCAGCCGGCGCTGACATGCGACCTCGTGGACTGGGCCCGCACCTGCGGGTTCATCGTCACGGCCGCCGGCCGCGGCCACAAATGGCTGCCGGAATATCGCCGGTCGACCCCGGATACGGTCTGGGACCATTGGGGCCTGACGCGGGAGCAGGCCGAGCGCGGGCGCCTCAATCCAAAGATGTTCAACGCGTTTCTCGACGGCTCCAAGCCCGCGATCGAGTCCGCCGCGATCGCCAACGCCACGGGGCTCGTCGTGCCGTCGGAGGGTCTCGCCTTTCCACCCGGCTCGGTCGACGACATTCCGACCTTGATGCGTCCGCGCGAAATTGGCGGCCAGCCTCGACCACGAAGGTATGGTCGAGGTGATCTCGTGTCTGACGCGCGACGGCAAGCCGATCCCGAACGATATCCGCAAGGGCGTGTGGGTCTGCTTCCGGGGCGATACCGATTACATCAAGAACTGCTTCGAGGAATACAACGTTACGACCGACCCGACCGGCCGCTACATGTGTCTCTTCAAGAAGTGGCATCTGATCGGGCTCGAGCTTGCGGTGTCGGTCGCAGCTATCGGACTTCGCGGCGAGCCGACCGGCGCCGCCCGCTGCTTCAACGGCGATGTCGTCGCGGTGGCGAAGCGCGATTTGGCCGTCGGCGAAATTCTCGACGGTGAAGGCGGCTTCACCGTGTCCGGCGGACTTCGACAAGCGGCGGACTCGGTCGCGCGCGGATACCTGCCGCTTGGCCTCGCGCACGACGCCAAGCTCTTGCGCCCCGTCAAGGATGGCGAGCCGATCACGTGGGAGGCGGTCGCCATCGACGAGACATCCGCGGCGTATCGGCTGCGGCGCGAGATGGAGAGCGAGGTTGGCGGCCAGAACGCGTAAGCCTGCAGCATGAGCGGCGGCGATCCCGCGCGACAGGCCAAACCGGGTGCGCTATAGATCGCGCCGGCGGGGCGTGAGAAAATCGGACCATGGCGGCGAAGGGACCACCAGAGAGCAACGACCAAGTCGCGGCACCAGGCGACAGGCGACGGCTTGTCGATCGTGGTGCCGCTCTACAACGAGGCGCGCGGGCTGCAGGCCCTGCACCAGCGCATCGTCGCGGTCGCGCGCACCATCAAGGCCGCGCGCCACATCCCGGTCGAGATCGTCTATGTCGACGACGGCAGCGCCGATGCCACCGGCGCGGTGCTGAACGAGCTGTCGCCCGGGCCGGTCACCATGCAGGTGATCACGCTGTCGCGCAATTTCGGCAAGGAGGCCGCGCTTTCCGCCGGCCTCGACCACGCGCGCCGCGGCGCCGTGCTGTTCATGGACGGCGACGGCCAGCATCCACCCGACCTGATCGAAAAGCTGGTCGCGCGCTGGCGCGACGACGGCTACGACGTGGTGTTCACCGCCAAGGCGCACCGCGCCAACGAGTCGTGGCTGCGGCGGGTTTCGGTGCACTGGTTCTACGTGCTGCTCAACTGGCGCGCCCGGCAGAAGATACCCGAGGACGCCGGCGACTTCCGCCTGCTGTCGCCGCGCGCGGCGGCGGCGCTCCGGCGCATGCCGGAACGCAACCGCTTCTTCAAGGGCCTGTCGAGCTGGATCGGCTTCCGCCAGGTGCGCGTCGACTACGAGCCGGCCGCACGCGCGCACGGCGCCACGACTTGGAACGTGTGGAGCCTGATCGGGCTGTCGATCGAAGGGCTCACCTCGTTTTCGGTGACGCCGCTGCGCATCGCCAGCCTGCTCGGCATCCTGCTCGCCATCCTGGCGCTGATCTTCGGCGGCGAGATCCTGGTCGAGACCTGGATCTACGGCAAGAACGTGCCGGGCTATCCCTCGCTGTTCGTCGGCATGATGGTGCTCGGCGCGGTGCAACTCATCATGATCGGCGTGCTCGGCGAATACATCGGCAAGCTCTTGTCGGAGGCGAAGGCGCGCCCGATCTATTTCGTCGCCGAGCACAGCGTGAACGACGCCGGCGAAGGCGAGGCTGAAGGCGAGGCCGAGGCGGAAGCCGCGTCCGACGCGAACCCCGCGCCCCGGCGCCGGCGCGGCACGCGCGCGGCGGAATGATCGCCGGCGCGATGCCGAACCCGCCACGCCGCATCTGGCTGTGCGCCGACGATTACGGCCTGGCGCCCGGCGTCAATGCCGCCATCCGTGAATTGATCCTGCGCGGACGGCTGAACGCCACTTCGGTGATGACCGCCGCGCCCCATTGCGGGCCCGAGGAAGTGGCTGCGCTCAACACGCTCAATTCAGGCAAGAGCCGCGCCGCGCTCGGGCTGCACGTGACGCTCACCGCGCCGTTTGCGCCGCTGAGCCAAGGCTTCCAACCCTTACGCAACGGCGCCTTCCTGCCGGTGAACGACATGCTGAAGCGGGCGGTCGCGCGCCGGCTGAAGGTCGAGCCGCTCACGATCGAAATCGCGAGCCAGTTGCGCGCCTTCATCGACAGGTTCGGCCGCCTGCCCGACTTCATCGACGGCCATCAGCACGTGCATCTCTTCCCGCAGGTGCGCGACGCCTTCTTCAAGGTCGTATCGGAGGCGGCGCCCGGCGTCTGGGTGCGCCAATGCGGCCGCGCGCGGCCGCATTGGCGGCTGCACGACCACAAGAGCCTCGTCCTCGACATGCTGAGCCTCGCCTTCCGTCGCGCGGCGCGGCGGCGCGGCATCGCCACCAACCCGGCCTTTGCCGGCGCCTATGCCTTCACACCCAAGGCCGACTACGCCAAGCTCTTTGCGCGCTTCCTCAAAGGCCTGCCGGACGGCGGGCTGATTATGTGCCATCCCGGCTTCGTCGACGCTGAGCTCGAACGGCTCGACACGCTAACGCACCTGCGCGAGCGCGAATTCGCCTATTTCAACTCGGATGCGTTCCCCGACGTTCTGGCCGCGCACGGCGCGGCGCTGGCGTCACCGTAAGGGCGGCCTGGCGTCGGCCGCGCGTTCCACGGCATTCGGATTCGTGGTCGCCGGCGGAATGTAGTCGCGGTCCGAGCCGCGCGGCCCGAGCACCACCACTTGAGTCCCCACCTTCACGTGCTTGTAGAGATCGATGATGTCGGCGTTGCGCATGCGGATGCAGCCGGACGAGACGTTGTGGCCGATGGTCCAGGGTTCGTTGGAGCCGTGGATGCGGTAGAGCGTATGGCCGATATAGAGCGCGCGCGCGCCGAGCGGGTTGTTGGGACCGCCCGGCATCATGCGCGGCAGATAGGGTTGGCGCGCCAGCATCTCCTTGGGCGGAAACCAGTCCGGCCATTCCTTCTTGGCGGTGATCTTGTGCACGCCCGACCACGCGAAGCCGCTGCGCGCGACGCCGATGCCGTAGCGCATCGCCCGGTCGTCCTTTTCGACCAGGTAGAGGAAGTGATCCGGGGTGTCGACCACGATGGTGCCGGGCGGCTCGTTGCCGTTGTAGGCGACCTCGCGGCGCAGAAATTTCGGATCGATATGGAAGCCGGGCGCGCGCCGCTCCAGCATGGGATCGACCGGCGCCTGCTGCATGGGCGGCACGGCGGCGTATTGCGGCGGCGGCCCACGATATTGCGGCGGCGGCGCCGGGTAGACGACCGGCGGCGGCGCCATGACGATCTGCCGGTTGCCGCCGTCGCCGAACAGGTCCTGGAACAGACCGCGGCCGCGCTCGTTGCGCATCGGCGGCGGCGGCGGCGCCACCACGACCATCGGCGGCATCGACGGCGCCGGGTAAGCCACCACCCATTGCTGCGCCGACGCGGCGGTGCCGGCGAGCACACAGAGGGCAAGAGCGGTAGCGAGGGAACGCAGCATCGGGGACTCGCGGAACACGGGCTTCGCAGACGATCGTCCCGAGTGAAAGCGGGAAACGGAAACCGTTTGTAAACCGCGAGCCCCGCGGCGCGACGATAGCGTCCGCCGGCGCCGGCTTCGTCGCCTTATCGTTTATTTTGCGTAAAATGCCGCACGCTACGGTAAACGCCGAATGAATTTGATGCGGCGCAACCGAGCATTAATGGCTGCGCCGCTACACTGCATGCGGGTGGGGCCCGACCAGGAGCTGCGGTCGGAACCGAAAGAAAGACGTTGGGACGGGGAGCGCGGACCGTGCAGCGCAAGCTTTTCCGGATCGAAGAGATGAATAGGGCGCGGCGCGCTCGCCGCTCGCCGCGCGCGCGCCGGTGGCGTCCTGCGCGCCCGCGAGCGACGGCGACACGCAGGCCTTCGCGCGCGAGCTTGCGGGCTTGCGCGACACCATCGCCCAGAACACCCACGAACTGGCGCGCCTGCTGAACGAAGGCCGCGAGCGGCGCATGGCGCGCGCGGCGAGCGAGCTCGGCGCCACCATCGAGGTCATGGAGACGTCGACCGACAAGATCCTGAAGTCTGCCGAGATCATCGACGACAACGCCAGGACGCTCGGCACCTCGCTCACGAACGGCTACGAGGCCGGGCTCGCCCACGACATCCAGGATCAGCTCACCGCGATCTACGAAGCGTGCAATTTCCAGGACATCGCCGGCCAGCGCATCGGCAAGGTGATCGGCACGCTCGGCCAGATCGAGGATGCGTTGACGCGGATGCTGGGCCATTGCCAGGCCTCCTGGGCGAAGCCGCGCCGGCGACGCCGGCACCGGCGCGCGACCAGCTCAATGGGCCGCGCCTCGACGGCGACAGCGGTCACGCCAGCCAATGCGAGATCGACGCGCTGTTTGGCTAGGGCGTTTCCAGGCGAAGCGGAGACCGCGTCACCGGTCGGCCGCGATCAGAAATCCTGCCAGGCCTCCTCAACGGCCTGCCGCATGCGGGCGACCGGATTGGCCCCCGGCGCGCCGGCCCGCACCGGCTTGCGCGCCGGATCCGACCTCTCTCCCGCCGGCACAAAGTCGGCGCCGACCGCCATGCGATCTGCGCCGCGCCTTCGTCCAGGCGGAAGAAGGCCAGACGCTCGTCCATGGCCTTTGCCTGCCCCTCCAGCGTCCTGGCGGTCGCCGCGTTCTCCTCGACCAGCGCGGAATTCTGCTGCGTGGCCTCGTCCATCTGGGTCAACGCCTTGTTCACCTGCTCGATGCCGGACGACTGTTCTCTGCTGGCCACCGCGATGCCGGACACGAGATCCGCCACCTGCTTGATCGAGTCGGTGATTTCGGTCAGCGCGGACCCGGCCCGGTTGACCAGATCGACACCTTCCTTGACCTGACCGCCGGAGTTGACGATCAGGTCCTTGATATCCTTGGCGGCTTGGGACGAACGCTGCGCCAGGCTGCGCACCTCGGTCGCCACGACCGCAAAGCCGCGACCGGCGTCACCCGCGCGGGCGGCCTCGACCGCGGCGTTGAGCGCGAGGAGGTTGGTCTGACGCGCGATCTCGTCGATCACGACGATGATCTCCGAGATATTGCGCGAGGATTCCTCGATACGCGCCATGGCGCTGACCGCCTGTGCGACGACCTCGCCACCCTGGCCGGCAACTTTGCGCGTCTCGGTCACCGACTCATTCGCCTGGTGCGCGCTCTCGGCGTTTTTCTGCACCGTCGCCGCGATCTCCTCCATCGAGGCAGTAGTTTCTTCCAGGCTCGCCGCCTGCTCCTCGGTGCGCTGTGAGAGGTCGGTGGTGCTGGCGGTGATTTCCATCGACGCGCTCGTCACCTCGCGTGCAGCCACCTTGATGTCGCGCACCGTCGCGCCGATGCGCTCGGCGGTCGAGTTGGCATTATCTTTCAGAAGCGCAAAGCTGCCGTGGTAGTCGGCGGTGATGCGTCGGGTGAGATCTCCGGCGGCCAGCGCGTTCAGCATCTCGACCAGTTCGTCGAGCACCGTCGCCACATTCTTGCACAACGAATTGACGGCAGTGCCGACATTGAGGACCAGACCGGTCTTGCCGTGCAGATCGACGCGCTGCGAGAAGTCGCCGGCAACCGCGGCGTTGACGATCCCGCCGATCGCGGCCTCGAACTCTTCCGCCGCCTTTTGCGCGGCGGCGTCCCGTTCCGCTGCCGCGCGCTTGTCCTGCTCGGCCCGTTCCTCGGCGGTGCGGGCGGCTAGCTCGGCCTCGCGCTCGGCTTTTTCCCTTTCCGCCGCGGCCCTTTCCTCGGCTTCGCGCTGTGCCTTCTCGGCGAGCATGGCGCCGATTTCGTTGACGGCGCGCGCCGTATCGCCGATTTCGTCCTTGCGCTCCATCCCGGCAATTTCCACGGCTTCGCCGGCCGCCATCCGCTGAAGCATGCCGACCAGTCCGCGCATCGGTCTTGTGATCGAAAAGAACCCCAGCAGTGCCGAGCCGATCATCACCAAGACGGCCAGCGCACCGATCGCGATCGCGATGCGGCCGGACGACGTGACCGTGTGGCCAACCTCGATGAACCCCTGATGGGCGTCGCGGCTCACCAGCGTCTTGATCTCGCCGATACGCTTTTCAATGGCGGCGACGTTGGGTGGCAGCTTCTTGAACATCTTGTTTGCTTCGCCCGACGCCTTTAAGGCGGCATCCGTGTCGTCCGCGCGCATCGATTTCAGTTGCAAGGCATCAATGCTCTTGCCCGCCGTGGCGTAGTCGTCGATCAGCCCCTTGATGTTTTGGAGTTCGGTCTTTTCGGTGCCGGTCGACTGCGCGATCATCGGATTGAGCAGCGCATCGACTTTCTTGTGCCGCGCCTCAAGGAGCTTGCCGCCTTTCTGCAGATCGCCGCCGCCGTCGGCATAGCGGATGTCGTTGATCGCCACCTGCATGCCGCGCTCGGCGGCCTCGACCTCTACGAGATCGCGCGCCTTGATCAAGCTCGCGCTCGATTTGCCGGTTACGGCTTTGATCGACGAACTGGCAACCATTTGGCTGGCGATCATGCCCGCAATGAGCAGAATGCCCAGGGCGGACATGACGGCAAGCTTGGTCCCGATGCGGATATTTGATAGGCGAAGCACCGGTGCGCTCCTTTATGAGAGAAGGGAAGCGGAAAGCCGACAGCAACAGGGCCGGGACGGATCATGCAATTGCCGTCGCGTTCGATTGCGCCAGGAGTCTCCGAGGGGTGACCAACGGCAAATACGTCCGACGAATTGTAGCCCGCGGGGTTACTACCGCGTTAAGAGCGGCGTCGAATTGCCGCTGATGGCGTCGCGTCGCATCAAACATTACAGACACATTACGGGCGCATTACAGACGCGACCAACAATGGTTTTCAATGGTCCTCTTATTGCGGGTCGCTTATGCCGCGTGCGGCCGTCTGATCACGACAAAGCAGACGAGCGCCATGCTGGCGAAGCCGGCCGCCAGCGCCAGCGCCGCGCCGTCGGAGACGTGCTCCACCGCAAAGGCCATCACCAGCGGCGCCGCGGCCTGCACTAGCATCCAAGGGCCCGCCAGCCGCCCCATCAGCCTGCCGTAACCGGACGGGCCGAACAGCGCCAGCGGCACCGCGCCGCGCGTGATGGTGACGAGGCCGTTGGCGCCGCCGAAGATGAGCGCGAAGGCCGCGGCCGGCACGATGGATATGCCGAATACCGCCAGCAGCACGAAACCGCACAACAGCGCCGACAACGCGAAGCGCACCACCCACAGCGGATGCACGTCGCGGCCGAAGGCGAACTCGATCACCCGCGCGCCGACCTGCGCCGGCCCGAACAGCGCGCCGATCCACACCACCGTGCCGGAATCGATGCCGGCGCGCGCGAAGATCGCCAGCAGGTTGGCCGACATGCCGGACGGCACGAAGGCATAGGATGCGAAAGCCGACGCGACCAATATGAACGGCAGCCCATGGGGCGGCAGCACCTTGGCCGGCGCTTGCGCGCCCGGCTGCTCGTTTTCTCCAGTTTTGGCGCGATGGCGCGGCAGCGCCAGCGCATGCAGCGGCGCCGCGATGACGGCGAGCGCGAGCGCGTAGCTGAGATAGGCGCCGCGCCAGCCGATACCCTCGATCAGGAAATGCGTCGTCGGCCAGCTCACGGTGGAGGCGAAGCCGCCGATCAGGGTCAGCGCCGTGATCGGCCGCCGCGCCGCCGCGCCGAAGATGCGGCCGAGGCTGGCGAAGGCGGAATCGTAGAGGTTCGCCGCCATGGCGACGCCGAGCACCATCCAGGTCGCGACATAGGTGACCGGGCTCGCCGCGTGCACGATCAGGAACAGGCCGAGCGCGCCGGTGAGCGAGCCGAACGTCATGACCACGTGGCCGCCATAGCGGTCGATCGAACGGCCCACCATGGGCGAGACGAGGCCGGCCACCAGCAGGCCGACGGAAAAGCCGCCCATGGCGAAGGCCATCGACCAGCCGCGGTCGGCGGCGATCAAAGGCACGATCAGCACCGGCGTGTAATAGATGGTGCCCCAGGACAGGATCTGGGTGACGCCGAGCACGGGGATCGCCCGCCAGGGACCGTCGACGAAGTCGCGAATGGCGATCATGTGACGGTCATGATCATGTGACGGTCATGGGCCCCGGCGGCTTTGCTTCACCGGCCGGCGCGGCTCATTTAGCCTTCGGCCTCGGTTTGGCCGCCCGCTTGCGGCGGTGATGCGCGGGCCGGCGCTTGTGGGTTTGCGGCGCACATTTCGCATAGACCATGGTGCCGTAGCGGCCCTGCACTTCCGGGTCCATCCAGCGCAGGATCAGCACGCGGCCGTCGAAGCTGACCACCTCGCGGTCCTGCATGCCGCCGGGCGGGCCCGGCGGGCCAATGAAGGTCTTGCCGGCGCGGTTGCCCTTGACCACCAGATCGGACCGCTTCGCCTCGTCGGCGAGATGCATCATGACCCCGCCATTGGGGCCGGGCGTGATCACATAGGGATTCGTGCATTGGTTGGCCGCGGCCTTCACCGTGCGCCCGCGGTCGGCGGCCTGGTGGTAGGCGGCGAGCCCCCAGCTGCCGATCAGGTCCGATGCCGGGAATGCACCGGGCAATTGCGGTTCGGGGGCCGGCGTTGCCGCCGGCGGCGGCTGCTGCGGGCTGGTGGCGCAGGCGCCAAGCCCCAATCCGAGCAGGGCCAGAACGAAAGCGGTCGCCAAAGGGCGTCGGGAACGACTCATGAAGGCTCCTTGGGGCAAGCGGACGCGACTTTGCTGGGCAACGGCGGCAAGCGCAAGCGCCCTTCGTTAGCCATTTGCGCCTCGCGGCGGGCGAGTGCGCTTGACACCTCGGGCTGAAGGCCATATGTCCCTCGCGAGTTCTTAGCACTCCTCGATTGCGAGTGCTAAGTGCTTCTACAATCGCACCTTTCCAGATAACGCACGCGCTGGAAGCGCCGACGAGGAAGCCATGGCCAAGTCCAAATTCCGTCCCCTGCACGACCGCGTGGTTGTGCGCCGCATCGAGGCCCAAGAGAAGACCAAGGGCGGCATCATCATTCCCGACACCGCCCAGGAGAAGCCGCAGGAAGGCGAAATCGTCGCCGTCGGCCCGGGTGGCCGCGACGAGACCGGCAAGCTGATCCCGATCGACGTCAAGTCGGGCGACACCGTGCTGTTCGGCAAGTGGTCGGGCACCGAGGTCAAGATCGACGGCGAGGAGCTGCTGATCATGAAGGAGTCCGACATCATGGGTGTCGTCGGCTGACGAAGCGCCTCGTGCCTTGAGGCGCCTGCCGAAGGCGGGCGTCTCGACGGACGAAAGCAACGAGCCAGGGCCTCATCCTTCGAGACGCGGCTTCGCCGCTCCTCAGGGTGAGGATCAAACTCAGAAACCAATCGGAGTTTTTGCAATGTCTGCCAAGGAAGTGAAATTCGCAGGCGACGCCCGCGATCGGATGCTGCGCGGCGTCGACATCCTCGCCGACGCGGTGAAGGTGACGCTGGGCCCCAAGGGCCGCAACGTCGTGCTCGACAAGTCGTTCGGCGCCCCGCGCATCACCAAGGACGGCGTCACCGTCGCCAAGGAGATCGAGCTCGAGGACAAGTTCGAGAACATGGGCGCGCAGATGGTGCGCGAAGTCGCGTCCAAGACCAACGACATCGCCGGTGACGGCACCACCACCGCCACCGTGCTGGCGCAGTCGATCGTGCGCGAAGGCGCCAAGTCGGTCGCCGCCGGCATGAACCCGATGGACCTCAAGCGCGGCATCGACATCGCGGTGGCCGCGGTGATCAAGGACCTCGAGAAGCGTTCCAAGAAGGTCGGCGCCTCGAGCGAGGTCGCCCAGGTCGGCACCATCTCGGCGAACGGCGACGTCGCCGTCGGCAAGATGATCGCCCAGGCCATGCAGAAGGTCGGCAACGAGGGCGTGATCACTGTCGAAGAGGCCAAGAGCCTGGAGACCGAGGTCGACATCGTCGAGGGCATGCAGTTCGACCGCGGCTACATCTCGCCGTACTTCGTGACCAACGCCGAGAAGATGCTGGCCGAGCTCGAGGACGCCTACATCCTCCTGCACGAGAAGAAGCTGTCCAACCTGCAGTCGATGCTCCCGGTTCTGGAAGCGGTCGTGCAGTCGGGCAAGCCGCTCATCATCATCGCCGAGGACGTCGAGGGCGAGGCGATCGCCACGCTCGTGGTCAACAAGCTGCGCGGCGGCCTCAAGGTCGCGGCGGTGAAGGCGCCGGGCTTCGGTGACCGCCGCAAGGCCATGCTCGAGGACATCGCCATCCTCACCGGCGGCCAGCTCGTCTCCGAGGACCTCGGCATCAAGCTCGAGAACGTCACGCTCAACATGCTCGGCCGCGCCAAGAAGGTGGTGATCGAGAAGGAGAAGACCACCATCGTCAACGGCGCCGGCAAGAAGGCCGACATCGAGGCGCGCGTGCAGCAGATCAAGGCGCAGATCGAGGAGACCACCTCGGACTACGACAAGGAGAAGCTGCAGGAGCGTCTGGCGAAGCTCGCCGGCGGCGTGGCCGTCCTGCGGGTCGGCGGCGCCACCGAGATCGAGGTGAAGGAGAAGAAGGACCGCGTCGAGGACGCGCTCAACGCCACCCGCGCCGCGGTCGAGGAAGGCATCGTCCCGGGCGGCGGCACGGCGCTGCTGCGCGCCAAGAAGGCGGTCGGCAAGCTCACCAACGATAACCCGGACGTGCAGGCCGGCATCAACATCGTGCTCAAGGCGCTGGAAGCGCCGGTGCGCCAGATCGCCGAGAACGCCGGCGTCGAGGGCTCGATCGTGGTCGGCAAGATCATGGAGAACAAGTCCGAGACCTTCGGCTTCGACGCGCAGAACGAAAAGTATTGCGACCTGGTCGCCGAGGGCATCATCGACCCGACCAAGGTGGTGCGCACCGCGCTGCAGGATGCCGGCTCCGTTGCCGCGCTCCTGATCACCACCGAGGCGATGGTCGCCGAGTTGCCGAAGCCGGACGCGGCGCCCGCGATGCCGGGCGGCGGCATGGGCGGCATGGGCGGCATGATGTAAGCGACGCCGCTTAAAGGCGCACCAAAGACGAAAAGGCCGCCCTTCGGGGCGGCCTTTTTGCATTTCCTGTTGGCCTCTTGCGTAAGTCCGGCTGAAACCCCGCCGCGGCCCCGCGCGTTGGAACCTGCATGAGCGCGCCGCAGTCAAAGCTCGTCGTCTATGCGGCAACGGCCGGCAACGGCCTGGTCGCCCTCACCAAGTTCATCGCCGCCAGCTACACCGGCTCGTCCGCGATGCTGAGCGAGGCCATCCATTCGGTGGTCGACACCGGCAACGAATTGCTGCTGCTCTACGGGCTGCACCGCGCGGCCCAGCCGCCGGACGAGATCCACCCGCTCGGCCATGGCCGCGAGCTCTATTTCTGGAGCTTCGTCGTGGCCATGGTGATGTTCACCATGGGCGCCGGCGTTGCCGGCTACGAGGGCGTGCTGCACATCCTCAACCCCGAGCCCATGACCGACCCGCTCATCAACTACGGGGTCTATGGCGCGGCAGCACTGTTCGAGGGTTCGACCTGGTTCGTGGCCTTGCGTGAATTCCGCAAGGCCAAGGGGCCGCTCGGCTATTACGAGGCGGTGCGGCGCAGCAAGGATCCGCCGACCTTCATCGTGCTGTTCGAGGACAGCGCCGCCCTCGTCGGCATCGCGATCGCGGCCGCCGGCACCTTCGCGGCCGAGCGCCTATCGATGCCAACGCTCGACGGTGTCGCCTCGGCCGGCATCGCGGCACTCCTCGGGCTCACCGCGCTGGCGCTGGCGCGTGAAAGCAAGGGCCTGCTGATCGGCGAGCCGGCAAGCCGCGCGTTGCGCCAGTCGATCCTCGAGATCGCCGGCCGGATGCCCGCCATCGAGCGCGCGCGGATCGTCTTCACCGTGCATCTGTCGCCGGACCAAGTGATGGTCGCGCTCAACCTGGAATTCAAGGACGAACTGACCACCCCCGCCATCGAGCGAGCGACGCGCGAACTCGAGTGCGCCGTGCAAGACGCCTATCCGCAGGTGATCGCGGTCTTCGTCAAGCCGCAGACCGCGCCCGCGCCGCAACCGGCCAGCTTCGGGCGAATGGGCGGCGCAGCGCGCAAATTCGGCGGCGAATGAGTTCTGGGCTCTTGTTTCGTCGCGGTTCCGGACGGCGAACGGGTTCTTAACGTAGCCTGGAAACGACCTAATGATCGCTTAACTGGAACCGCAGCCTCTGCGCTCCGATGAGCGTGACGAGGTCGCCGCGGCGGCGCCAGCCGGTGACCTGGGCGAGCACGGCGAGCGTGTCGTTGTCGGCGGCCATGCGCCGGGGCGTGCACTGCCCGTCGATCTGATAGCGCGGCAGTCCTTGCGGCAGGGGCCCCGGCTCGATGCGCATGGCGGCGCCGGACAGCAGCACGCGCGCGCGCACCGCGCGGCACCACAGGCCGATGGTGGCGCTGCCGTCGCTCGAGACATTGAGGATCGGCACGCGTTCGGCGTGACCGACATAGGCGGCATCGAGCAGCAGGTCCTGATCGAACGGAAAACGTTCGGCGGCCATCGCCGCCCGCCATCCCGCGGCGGCGAGCAGGATCAGGCCGGCGGCGATCACGCTGCGCGAAAGAAGAGTGCGGCCCGCGAGCAGGCGCGAAAAAGTCATAATGATGCTCCGAAGATGACTGCCGCGGCCGCGGCGCCCCGATCACATTCCCTTGAAGGGCGGGCGCGCACGCGTCAAGCGGAATAGAGTCCGACGGCGCCGCGCTAGAATGACGCCGGCAGAAGCGGGAGCGACACCATGACAAGCGATGTCGAAGACCAGCGCATCGTCGACCTCTACGACGCCTTCACCCACGGCGGCATCAGCCGCCGCATGTTCCTCGACCGGCTGACGGCGATCGCCGGCTCCAGCGCGGCGGCGCTTGCCCTGCTGCCGCTCTTGCAGAACGACTACGCGCGCGCGGCGACGATCGCGCCGGACGACGCACGGCTTGCGACGACCAAGGTCAGCTACGCGGCCCCGGGCACGACCGTCACCGGCACTCTCGCGCGGCTGAAGGACAAGGCGAAGCGGCCGGCGGTCGTCGTCGTGCACGAGAACCGCGGGCTCAATCCGCACATCGAGGACATCGCGCGGCGGCTCGCGCTCGAGGGCTTCCTGACGCTGGCGGTCGATATGCTCGCGCCGCTCGGCGGCACGCCGGCCGACGAGGACAAGGCGCGCGACATGATCGGCACGCTCGACGCCAATCGAGACGGCCGAGCGTATCGCCGCGGCGGTGCCGTATCTGGCGGCGCACGCGGAATCGAACGGCAAGGTCGGCGCCGTCGGCTTCTGCTGGGGCGGCGGCATGATCAACCGGCTGGCGGTACTGGCGCCGGCCGCGCTCAAGGCCGCGGTCGCCTATTACGGCGTGCAGCCGCCGGCGGATCGGGTGAAGTCGATCCAAGCCGCGCTGCTCCTGCACTATGCCGGGCTCGACAAGCGCATCGATGCGGGCATCCCCGCCTACGAGGCGGCCCTCAAGGCCGCCGGCAAGACCTTCACCATCTACGTCTATCCTGGCGTCAACCACGCCTTCAACAACGACACCTCCAGCCGCTACGACAAGGCGGCGGCGACGTTGGCCTGGGGCCGCACCGTGGCCTTCCTGCACCAATATCTGGGGTAGCGAAATTGCCCTGGTGAGGGCGGGTCGAATGCCGCGGCCCGTCATTGCGGGCCGCGGCCCGGCATGCTTTAATTCGCACCAATCACAGGCGGCGGCGCGATGAACGTGGCCGATAGGGACGGAAGACCATGGTCAATCTTATCGCCAACATCATCGGTGCCGCGGGCAGCATCCTCTTCGTCGGCTTCCTGGCCTACAAGATCGACAAGCTTCCGCTCTCGATCATCGTCGTGGCCACGCTGTGCCTGATGGTCTATTCGTTCTACGACGATTTGCGCAACGACCGCGCCGCCGCGCACTCCCGCAACGGCTGACCGCGGCCGGGCCGGCGCCTCGACAAGACGCCTCTCACTCCGCCTCTTCAACCCGCTCCCATAACCAGCGCGCCGTGCGCAGCAGGCGCGCGTCCTGGCCGTGCTGGCCAACGAGTTGCACGCCGATCGGCATTCCGTTGCTGCCGGCGAGCAGCGGCAGGCTGATGGCCGGCATGCCGAGCAGCGTCCAGGTGGTGCAGAAGATCGGATTGCCCGTGGTGTCGAGGCCGACCGGCGCCTCGCCGGGCGCCGCCGGCGTCAAGAACGCGTCGTAGTGGTCGAAATACTCGTCCAGGCTTTCGCGCAGCAGGGTAATGCGGGAGACGGCGCGGATGTAGTCGACGGCGCCGATCTCGCGACCATGCTCGATAATCTCACGCAGCTTGGCGCTGAGCTGGTCGCGGCCCTTTTCGTATTCCCGCGCGTAGTTCACCGCCGCTTCCGCGTCCTGGATGCTGCGCTGGACCTCGACCGCCCGCTCGAAGATGGACGGCAGTTCGGTCTCCTGCGCGCCGTCGCCGAGGACCTCCATCAACTCGGAGAAAGCTTCCTTGGTGTCGTCCTCGGCGTGGTCCCAAACCGGCGTCTTGACGAAGGCAACCTTCGGCGGCAGCGGCGGCTCCTGCATCATCGTCTCGCCGAGCGCCGGGCGGGCGCGCGGACGCATCTCGGCGTCGGCGGGATCGTAGGCCATCAGGACTTCGGCCAGCAGCGCCACGTCGGCGAGGCTGCCGGCGAACACGCCTACCTGGTCGAGCGTACTCGAGAGGTTCAGCACGCCCTTGCGCGAGATCAGGCCGCGGCTCGGCTTGAACCCGACCACGCCGCAGAACGACGCCGGGCGGATGGTCGAGCCATTGGTCTGCGAACCGATCGCCAGCGGCACCATGCCGGACGCGACCGCGGCCGCCGAGCCGCTCGACGAGCCGCCCGGCGTGCGCGCCGGATCGCGCGGATTGCGGGTCTTGCCCGGCCCGAACAGCGCAAGCTCGGTGGTCACCGTCTTGCCCATGATCACCGCTCCCGCCTCGCGCAGCAGGGCGACCGCGGTGCTGTCGCGCTCCGGACGGCGGCCGGCGTGCAGCACGGTGCCGTCCTCGGTCGGCATGTCGTCGGTGTCGAAGATGTCCTTGATGCCGACGGGAATGCCGTGCAGCGGCCCCATCGGCTTGCCCTCGGAGCGCGCCTGATCGATCGCGCGGGCCTGCGCCCGCGCATAGTCGGGGTCGAAAAAGGCCCAGGCCTGCACGTCGCCGTCGACTTCCTCGATCCGGGCGATGCACGATTCCACGACGTCCAGCGCGCTGACCACGCCGTCCCGCAGCATTGCAATCGTGTCCGCCAGTGTCGGCTGATCCGCCATACCGCACGTTCTCCCGCACGCCGCCGAGGGCGGCGCGCTATTTATCGTTGAAGCGTCCTGGCAGCTTCCGCCGTCGTCATTTGTAGAAGGCGTGCGGCAGCCAGAGCGCGAGCCCCGGGAATATATAGAGCAGCGCCATGGTGATAAACACCATGAACACGAACGGCAGCGACCCTGAGAATATTTCCGACAGACGCACCTGTGGCGGTGCCACGCCTTTCAAATAGTAGGCGGCCATCGCCATCGGCGGCGTATTGAACGAGGTCTGGATGTTGAGCGCCACCAGGATGCCGAACACGATCGGATCGACGTGGAAATACTTCAACAGCGGCAGGAATATGGGCACGAAGATAATGATGATCTCGGTCCATTCCAGCGGCCAGCCGAGCAGGAAGATGATGAACTGGGTGAGGAGCAGGAACTCCACCCGGTTCATGTTCAGGCCCTTGATCAATTCCTCGACCAGGCCTTGGCCGCCGAGATAGGCGAACACCGACGCGAAGGTCCATGAGCCGATGAAGAGGTAGGTCACCATCGCCGTCGTGCGGGCGGTGAGATAAACGGCCTCCTTCAGGCGCGTGAAGTCGAGCTCACGATAGGCCGCCGCCAGCACCAACGCGCCGAAGGAGCCGACCGCGGCCGCTTCCGTCGGCGTCGCCAGCCCGAGCAGGATGGCGCCGAGCACCGACATGATCAGCACGGCCAGCGGGAAGAACGACGTCAACAGCGCCCAGAACACTTCGAGCGGCGGCACCCGGGCCTGGTCTTCCGGCAGTTTCGGCGCCAGCTTGGGATTGATGATGGCGCGAGCGACCACGTACAGGATGTAAAGACCGGCCAGAACGAAGCCGGGGATGAACGCGCCGGCATAGAGCTGGACCACGGACTGGCCGGCGGTCGCGGCATAGAGGATCAGCAGGATGCTGGGCGGGATCATGATGCCGAGACAGCCACCCGCGCAGATCACGCCGGCCGCCAGCTTGGTGTCGTAGCCGGCCTTGAGCATGGCTGGAAGCGCCAAGAGCCCCATCAGCGTCACCACCGCGCCGATGATGCCCGTCGCGGTCGCGAACATGGCGCACGTGATCAGGGTCGCCACCGCCAGCGAGCCGGGCACCCGCCGCGCCGCGATCTGGATCGAAAAGAACAGCCGGTCCAGAATATTGGCGCGTTCGACCACGTAGCCCATGAACAGGAACAACGGCACCGCCGTCAGCGTATCGTTGCTGAGAATACTGAACGTATTCTGGACCAGCAGGTCGAAGATGCGGTTGTTGAGGATGTGGTGGATCTGATCGGGCGTGGCATAGGCGTAGTAGCCGAAGCTCACGCCCATACCCATGAGCGTGAACACGATCGGAAAGCCAAGCAGAACGGTCAGAATAAACAGGCTGATCATCAACAGCCCGACTTCGGCGCCGGTCATCAGTCGTTCTCCTGATCGGCACCAAGGGCCGCGGTCTCGGCGCCATGCTGAGCGGCGTATTCGCGCTCGTGCAGGATCGCGGTTTCCAGCTCCTCGACGTCGTCGATACGCCGCGGCCATTGCCCGGTGCGCAGGCAGATGATGCAGCGGAAAATTTCGGCAAGGCCCTGCAGCAACAGCGTCGCGCCGGCTACCGGAATAAGCGTCTTGAGCGGATAGATCGGAATATCGGTCGGGCTATAGACGCTGACCTCGTGGTAGCGCCACGATTCGCCGGCGTATTGGTAGCCCGCGAAGGTGAGCGCCAGCACCCCGGGCAGGAAGAACAGGATGTACAGCGTCAAGTCGAGTCCGGCCTGAACGCGCGGCGGCCACATTCGGTAGACGACGTCGCCGCGCACATGCGCATTGCGCGACAAGGTGTAGGCGCCGGCCATGATGAAGAGCGCGCCGTACATGTTGTAGGACATGTCGTACGCCCAGGTCGTCGGATTATCGAGAACATAGCGAACGAACACCTCGTAACTGGTGCCGAACGTCATGATTAGAATGAACCAGCCGAAGCCTTTACCGATCGCCGTGCTGATGCGATCGATGACGCTGATATAGGTGAGCATCGAGAACCACCACCGCTTGCGTGATTGGAGTTACAAGCGGGGACGGCGGCGATGCGCCGTCCCCCTTGCCATTACCCGAACCGGGTCCGGGAATGTCACGCCAACTCAGCCGAGCGGATGCGTCTTGCCGTAGTAGTGGTTGTAGGCCAGCTTGAAGTCGTTGTTCATCATGATGTGGCAGTAGGCCTTATCCTGAGCCCACGACTTCTGGCTGTCGACCACCTTCTTGAAGAAGGGGTCCTTGCCGTAGTGGTCGACGACCTTGTCCCAGGCATTGAGCTGCGCATCGAGGATCGACTGCGGCGTGCGCTTCACGGTGACGCCCGCCTTCTTGATCTTGCCCAGGTACTCGGCATAGCTCGAGTAGGCCAGCATCAGGTTCGTCGTATTGGCCGCCTCGATGCCGTGCTTGATGATCGCCTGCTGCTCCTTGGCCAGCGAATCCCACTTGGTCTTGTTGATCTCGACCTCGAGGCACTCGCTCGCCTGGTGGTAGGAACTCAGCATGTAGATCTTGGCCACGTCGGGCGCGCCGAAGCGGAAGTCGGACGTCGGGTTCGAGTACTCGAACGCGTCGATGACGCCCTTTTCCATCGCCGGCACGATTTCGCCGCCCGGAAGCTGGGTGACCTTGCAGCCCAGTTCCTGCATGACGTTGGCCGCCAGACCGACGGTGCGGTACTTCAGGTTCTTCATGTCGGCCGGCGACTTCGGCTCCTTGTTGAACCAGCCGAGCGGTTGCGGCGATTGCGGCATGAGGAACCAGCCGACGATATTGAGGCCGAGGATCTTCTGGGTGAGCTCCTCGTAGAGCGCCTTGCCGGGGCCGCGGGTCCAGGCGATCACGCCATGGGTATCCCAGCCGAAGCACGGGCCGGTGCCGAACAGCGAGGCGGCGCGGTTCTTGCCGTACCAGTAGGCCGGAACCAGATGGCCGGCGTCGAGCACGCCCTTACTGACGGCGTCCTGCACCTGGAATGTCTTCACCACCGAGCCGGCTTTCAGATAGTCGAGCTTGAGCCGGCCGCCGCCGAGGTCATTGATGATGTCGACGAATTGCTGGGCGTACTCGTTGAAGATGTCGCCGGCGCCCCAGGCACCCTGCATCTTCAAAGTCACGGTCTGCGCCCTGGAAATTTGTGGCATAGCGATCGTCGCTGCACCCGCTACCGCGGCCCCGCCGAGAAACTTACGCCGGGTCGTCGCCCTAGACAGCTTAGCATTTGCCATATCGAAACTCCCTCCCTTGGATCGTCTCTTCCCTAAAACTCCTTATTTTCGGATTTACCTGGTCTTCTTCGAAGCCCGGCCGATTTCAGCTCTTTAATTGTCGCGGCCCGGCTCCGAATGGACCGACCTGGTCACCCTTGCATTGGATCGTAGGGCGTCGCGCGCAAAGACGCAACAGAGGCAAACGACCACGGCCCTCTATCCGCCCCTTTTTGGTGCGAATCGCTCGCAGATCTATTGCGGTGCCCCGGCCCGATTGGCACATGGTCAAAAAAAGACCGGGGCGTCATCCCACCGTTTGCCCGCCCGACAGGAGTCCCTTCCGTGAGAGGCATTTTCGCGACCCTCGCCACCGTCTGGCGCATCGCCAGCCCCTATTTCCTGCGCGCCGAGGACCGATGGCCGGGCCGCATCCTGCTCGCCGCGGTGGTCGCCATCGAGCTGTCGATCGTCGGCATCACCGTCCTGATCAACTCATGGAACGCGCGTTTCTATGATGCGCTGCAGGCGCGCGACTGGCACCAGTTCATTTATCAGCTCGGCTATTTCTGCGTGCTGGCGGCCGCGTTTATCGTGCTCGCGGTCTACCAGCTCTATCTCAACCAATGGCTCCAAATCCGCTGGCGGCGCTGGCTGACCGCGACCTATCTCGATCACTGGCTCGTCGGCGCCAACCACTATCGCATGCAGCTCATGGGCGACGCCGCCGACAACCCCGACCAGCGCATCGCCAACGACATTGCCTCGTTCATCCAGCTCACGCTCAGCATTAGCTTGCAGGTACTCAACGCGGTGGTCACCCTACTGTCGTTCATGGCAATCCTGTGGGTGCTGTCGGCGACGGCGCCGCTGCACCTGTTCGGCAAGGCCATCAACATTCCCGGCTACCTGTTGTGGGCGGCGCTCATCTACGCCGTCTTCGGCACGCTCTTTACCCATTTGATCGGCCGCGCGTTGATCGCGCTCAATTTCCAGCAGCAGCGCTACGAGGCCGACTTTCGCTTCAACCTGGTGCGCGTGCGCGAGAACTCGGAACAAATCGCCTTGCTCGAAGGCGACGTCGCGGAGCGCGCGCGCCTGCTCGAGCGATTCGGCAACGTGGTCGCCAACTGGTACGCGATCATGGTGCGGCAGAAGAAGCTCACCTTCTTCACCGCCGGCTACGGCCAGGTGTCGACCATCTTTCCCTACATCGTGGTCAGCCCCGCCTATTTCTCCGGCGCCATCAAGCTCGGCGGGCTGATGCAGACCGCCAACGCCTTCGGGCAGGTGCAGAACGCGCTGTCGGTGTTCGTAAACGCCTATACCAATTTGGCCGAGTGGCGCGCGGTGATCGAACGTCTGTCGGGCTTCGACCAGTCGATAACGGCCGCGCGCGCGGTGGCGGCGAACCAGCCGGCGATCGCGCTCGCGCCCGGCGACGGCGCCGCCGTCAGCTTCAAGGCCCTGGCGGTGCGGCTGCCGACCGGCGTGCCGCTGATCAACGCCGACGATCTGTCGATCAAGCTCGGCGAGCGCGTGCTGGTGACCGGCCCCTCGGGCGCTGGCAAGTCGACGCTGTTCCGCGCGCTCGCCGGGGTCTGGCCGTTCGGCAGTGGCACTATCCAACTGCCGAAGGACGCCAAGGTGATGATCCTGCCGCAGCGGCCGTATTTCCCGATCGGCCCACTCGCCGCGGCGGTCGCCTATCCGGCCGAGCCCGGCGAATTCGACGAAGGCCGGATCGCCGAGCTGATCGCGGCGGTCGGGCTGCCGGCGCTCGCCGCCCGCGTCGACGAGGAGCAGCACTGGAACCGGATGCTGTCGCCGGGCGAGCAGCAGCGCCTCGGGGTCGCCCGCGCCATCCTGCACAAGCCGGATTATCTTTTCCTCGACGAGGCCACCGCCTCGCTCGACGAGCCGTCGGAAGCGGCGCTCTACCACCTATTGCAGGCGCGGCTGCCGCAGGCCGCGATCATTTCGATCGGCCACCGCTCGACGCTGTTCGCGCTTCATAAGCGCCATCTCGCGCTTCGGCCTGAAGACGACGGCCACCGGCTGCAGGACGCGTCGGTCGAAACCAACGAGGCTCCGGCGACATAAACGGCTATTTGTTCAGCTCGCCGATGATGGTCTCGGCGATGCTGCTGCGGGTGACCACGCCGAGCACATCGTCGGGCCGCGGCACGCCCTTGCGGTCGACCACGATGGCGAGACGCGCCCCGCGTGGCGACCTCGACATACGTGCCATCACGTCCCGAATGAAGCTGTCGGAGTGCGCGATCACGAAATCGCGCGTGAGGACTTCCTCTCCCGCGTCGACGGTGCCACCGACCCGGACCAGGCCATCGATGATATTGCCCTTGCGCACGAGCAGATAGCCGTCCTCGCCGCCTTGCGCTTTCCGGGTGGCCTCCGTCAGCTCATCCGCGGTGACGATGCCGTGCACCGGCTTCATGATGTCGCCGGCGTGGCGGATCATGAACATGTGCGAATGGCGGTCGCGCGGAATGTGATGGCCGCGCCAGGCGAGCTTGATGGTGTAGATGTTCTCGTAGGACAGCGTGCGGCGCACGCCGAGCGCGATGGCGACCGCCACGATCGACGGCACCACGGCGGCGTAGTCGCGCGTCATCTCGAAGATCATCAGGATCGCGGTCATGGCGGCGCCGGTGCCCGAGCCGACCATGGCGGCCATGCCGATCACCGCCAGCATCACCGTATTGACGCCGAGGCCCGGCCACATCGCATGCAAGAGCCAGCCGAGCGAGCCGCCGAGCGTCGCGCCCATGAACAGCGACGGCGAAAAGATGCCGCCGGAGGCGCCGGAGCCGAGGCTGAGGGTGGTGGCGAACAGCTTGGCCAGGAACAGGATCGCCAGCACCCAGCCCACGTTGATGTCGCTGGTCAGCACCGCCTGGATGGTGGCATAGCCGACGCCGTCGATATGACCCTGGCCGGTGGTCCGCCGCAGGCCGTAGATCAGGAGGCCGACCACGAACATGCCGATAATGTTCGCGGTATAGGCATTGCCGGGGATTCGCTTCTCGAACAGGTCGTCCATCCAGGCGAGCAACTGCACGAAGGCGGCGGAGGCGACACCGCAGACAACCCCGAGGATGATGTAGAATGGAAAGAAGGCGATCGAGTCCGCGAACGACGACTCCGGCAGGCCGGTGACCGGCACCAGGAACGCCGGCTCGAAACCGAAGAACAGCCAGCCGAAATAGGTTGCCGCGCCGGTGGCGATCACCACGGGCAGGAAGGTGCGTGACGACACTTCCGGCAGCATCAATTCGAGCGCGAACATCACGCCGCCGAGCGGCGTATTGAAGGTCGCCGCGATCCCCGCGCCGGCGCCGGCGGCGACCAGCGTGATGGTCTGCCAGGTCGGAAGCTTAAAGATGCGGCCGAGGGTCGAGCCGATGCCGCTGCCGACCTGAATGATCGGGCCCTCGCGGCCGACCGAGGCGCCGGAGCCGATGGAGAGGGCAGAGGCAAACGACTTCACGAAGATCACGGCCATGCGGATGCGGCCGCTCTTGTAATAGATGGCGTCCATCACCTCGGGCACGCCGTGACCGCGCGCTTCGGGCGCGAAGTTCCGCACGATCCAGACCACGACCAGACCGCCGATGACCGGCGCCAGGATGATCCACGGCCCGAACGGGTCCTCCGCGTCGAAGACGTTGGCGTCATAGACGAAGGAGAAATGGCCGAGGAAGAAGATGTTATGAAACAACGCCATCAGCGAGCGCAGCACGAAGGCCCCGACGCTGGTGACCATGCCGACGACGAGGGCGTAAAAGCACAGCGCGACAAGCCCGCTCTGCCGAGCCGGCAGCCCCCCTGCCGGATCGGAACTGGTAGCCTCTAGCGACAAGAAACTCGCCCCTCACGCAACGCTCGGCCCATCGCGGAATCCGCGCACGCCGCAATCCCACCATGCCTGCCCGTTCGCCGCAAGGCTTGCGGAAGCAGCGCTCGCGGCCTAAGCAAGCAGGGGACAAGCGGCCGTCGGGGCTTTGCGGTTCCGGCGCCGCTACCGAAGGGCGACTCCCAAAGATCTTCTCTTGCCGGGCGCGGCCATGCGGTGAACCCGCCCAGGTTCCGGCCACGCTCCGGCAAAACCAATCAGCGAAGGGGCCGCTGATGGTCGGTTTTCGTCTCGCGCGACGGTCGCGCAGGCTTCGTATCAACGCCTGGTTCGCGGCCGGGCTGTTGCTGGCGTTCGGCATCTACGTGATCGTGCTGACGCAGATGCAGCACACCACGCAGCGCACCTATGCCGCGCTGCGCGTGAGCGACCCGGATCTCTATCTGGCGAAGATCCGGCAGGCGGAAGGCTTCCGCACCTACTTGCGTCAGTTCGCCGCGCTCAAGGGCTACCAGACGCCGCAGGCCGAGGCGCCGCCGTTCCTGATCGGGCGCTGGGCGCTCTACGACCAGCGGATGCGCGTCGACGACGCCTACGTGCCGCCGGTATGCCTCGACGACGTGGTGATCCAGGACGGCAACGTCCGCACCGGCCGGCCGCAGCGCGCGAGCTATCCGGTGCGCTACCGGGTCGACGAGACCAAGGTGATGGCCGTGCGCGACGATGCGCCGCCGATCGTCATCGTGCCGGTCGGTTACGGCGTGCACATCAACCACATCGAGATCAAGCTGCCGGGCGCGGACAAGACACGCTACGGCTACGTCTGCAAATAGGCGAACGGGCGGCGGCCTCCCGAGGGAAGCCGCCGCCCGCGCTTGTCGAAGGGGGATCGGATCGTCCGCCGCGCGTTGCCTCGCCTTACTTGAGGGCGGAAAGCGACGTGTCGAACTTGAGCGTGGCCAGGAAGGTCGTGCCGCACAGGTCACGCGTGCCGATCCCGCCGCACTGGCCGGGCGAATTGGTCTGGTCGATGTTGGTGTCGATGTAGCGCAGATCCAGCGACACGGCCTTGTAGCCGAAGGTCACGCCCGCATCCCAGTTCCAGTAGTCGGTGTTGCCGATAGCCGCCGCGTAGGTCTGGTAACCGGCGTTGGCCGACAGGCTGGTGGTGATGCCGTACGGCATGAACTGCGGCAGCGTGACGGCGGCGCCGCCTGCGTAGTACCAGGCGCTGTTGCCGCCGTTGCCGAAATTGTCGCCGCCGACGACCTGGCCGTTCAGCGACAGCCAGTCGGTGACCTTGACCGACGGCTTGGCGTAGAACTCGCCGTAGCTGATGTTGGTGCCGCCGGTCGGGTTCGGGTATTCGTAATAGACGTAGCCGACATCGAGACCGAAGATGCTGTAGCTGAAGCGACCGCCGCCGCTGAAGTCGAACTCGGAGCTGGCGAACCCGTCGACGTTCGAGCCCCACACGCCGGCATAGAGCGTCAGCCAGGGGGTGACGGTATAGTCGCCCTCGAAATAGCCCTGGATCGCCGCCTGCCTGTCGGTCTGCGAGATGCCGCGCAGGCGGTAGTCGTTGGTGAACGCGACGCCGAAAGCCACGTCGAATGGGCTCGGCTGCCACCACCGGCGCCGGCGCGGCCTTCGTCGGCATGTCGGCCGCGAGAGCGGGCGCCGCGCCGAAAAGCGCCAGCGCCGCGACAACAGACAAAACGTACTTCTTCTTCATGACCTGCCCCTTGCTAGGTGAGACCGGCGTTCTGCCGATCTACGCTTGCTTGTCCGCCACCCCCGCGAGACCTCGTCATTCGACCCGGCATTCGATCCGACCCGGACACGACAGGACGTGCGTTCAGGCAAAAGTTACAGCCATGAAACCTTTGAGCGGCAAGCTGAAAGGAGCGCCATATGCTGCCTCTTTGAGCAAACGGGGTTGTTTGAAGCGACTTTCGCCGTCGAAGCGGATTCGATGTTGCAGATAAGTGACAAATCCGCATGCGGACGGCGGCGCGGACTCGAACCGCGATGTAAACCGGAAATAAACGCGCGGCTTAATTCTGGGCAGCGAAACAGCCAACGTATACAAAAAGGGAGGGCGCCGGCCCGCGCCCTCCCCGTTCATCATATAGATGCCGGCCGACTCAAGGCCGCGCAGACGCCCGCCGGCTTTAGACCGCCGCCTTGGCGCGGTTGTCGGCGAGCCGCTTGTCGACCAGCGCCACGATGGCGTCGACCTTGGCGTTGCTCATGCCCTTCTGCTTGGCGAGCAGTTGCACCAGCTTGTCGGAGCGCTCGATGTTCTTGGCGCCGTTCTGCAACGCGCGCGCGGCGGAGGCCGGACGCGTGAGGCTCTTGGCCGCCGCCGCGTACTTCTCGAACGGCACGAGATCCTCCGGCTTGGCGCCGAGCTTGACGCAGACGTCGAACACGAAGTTGTAAACCTCGCGCGCCTCGTCGATGTTGGTGTGCACGGCTTCGGCCGCGGTGCGCATGCCGTCCGGCGTGATGCAGCGGTAGTTGCCGGCGAGCAGCATCGCCCACTTGGCGAGCGGCACGAAGATCGAATCGTGCACGCGCAGCTTGACCGGCAATTCGATCTTGTTGCCGTCGCCGGGATCGAAGCGCACGGCATCGATGTCCTTCTCGAGATCGCGCAGGATCTTGGTGTGCTTGTCGTCGGCGAAGCCGGCGGCCTTGAAGTTGGTCGGCAGCGTGACCATCAGCTCGTTGGCCTGGCCGTCCGGCGGGCGGATGGCCTGCGGGTCGGGGCTGCACAGCGTCACCAGCCCGGCGTGGAAATTGTCCCATACCCGCGGCTCGGTGAAGGCGGCTTCGAGCGGCGCATAGTCGAGATTGGGGATGCGCTTCACGTAGGGCAGCGGCGGCATGTTCATGATCGACATGCACGGCACCTTGGCCTTGGCCACCTTGTCGAGCAGTTCGCGCACACCGGGGGCGCCGAACTGCGGCTCCTGCATGGCGAGGCAGACGAGGTCGTAGTCGGCCGGATTGACGCCCTCGGTGCCGCCGGCGGTAACCTTGCCGGGCAGCTTGCGCGAATCGATCTCGACCAGGCCCTCGCGGCCCTTGACCGGCATGCGCACGCGGAAGCCCTCGCTATTGACCAGGTCGGCCTCCGCGGGCAGGCAGACGAGATGGACCGAATGCCCCCCGAACAGGATCTTGGATGCCAACAGCGACCCGTAGGACGCGCCCATGATCAGGATTTTGTAGGCCGGCATAATGCAACAGCTCCGTTGTCGTCTTGAAATTAAGTTGGATGTGGGGTTAGCGTTCCGGTCGTTAAGACCACCCGTCGCGCGGCGCACATGCTATTCGCGTGGGATGGGCGATGCAATCGCGACGCCGAAAGTTCAAGATGATGAACGTCGAATGTCTTATGGTGAAAGCCTCCGGTTTGCGCGAGGCGCGCGCCATCGCCGCAAACGCCCATCCCTCCCCGCTTGCGGGGAGGGATAAGCGCGCCTCATCGCCCGTATTGTTGATGTCGGCCCCGGGCAGGCCCTCGCCTCACTTTCATTTCCGCCGCTCCCGAGAATGAACCGAGGGCGCGCGGGACGCGTTCGGGTCTACCGGACCCACGGGCCTCGACGCCTCGCGACATCGAGGCTTGTCGAAGCTGATCGGCCGCAAGTCCGCCAGTCCCTCGGCGTCCCGCGCGCGGTGTTTTTAGGTTTGCTCCGCATCGCCCCCGGTGGACGTACCTTTCAGGCGACCCTGCCTCTCTTTGGATTGGCAGGCCGCTTATCCACCGCTGTTAGCCCAGGTCGCCGCTGCGGTCTGTGACCGGATGCACACGGCGCCATCACGGGGCATGTTGACGCGCGGCTGGCGCGCCGGGACGAAGCGGCTTGGACCGCCGGATCAGGGAAACTCAGCGCCGCATCTCCGACGCCCCCGACCCGGCCACCGCTCCCCGCCCCGTCTGGAGACTGCAGACCCCTCGGTAACGAGGGCGGGATGGAGAGGACTATAATCGCAGGATATAAATCCGTCAACGGAGTCGGGCGAAAATAATCTTATCCCCGTTTTGGGCGATCCATCCCCGTACGACCTATCCCCGCCTTATGGTCGATAATGCCGCATGCGGGCCACGGCAGACGATCCGTTCGCGGCCTTCTCCGAGTGGTCGAGCGAAGCGGACGAAAAGGCCTATGCCGGCCTCTGAGCGCGAACGCTTTGCCGCTTTCGACGTCGTGGTCGTGCCTTTTCCCTGTGCCAATCGGCTGGCCCAAAAGCGCCGCCCGCCCTGGTCATCTCCGGTCCGCGGCTCGCGCCCTACGGCCTCGTCTGGGTGGCGACGATCACAAGCGCGGCGAACGAACCGTGGCCGTCGGACGTCGCCATATCCGACCTGAGGCGCGCCGCAAGGCTCGACAAGGCGGCGGCACGGACCGTCGCGCAAAGGCTGCGCGGCTTTCTTGGCTCGTCCTGACACGTTGCCGAGATCGCGGCCGCCGAGTGACACGCCGCATGGCGCTGACGCGCCTTTGCCCACCCGGCGAAGGCTGCGTCACGCCACGCTTGCGTATCGCATTTCACGCCGGCGTATCCTGTTGGCCGCCAAAGCAAGCGCCAACGACGCCACGACACACCACCCCGCCATCCACACCATCTGTCTCGGCAACGGCACGCCGAGATCGATGAATTCGCCGGTAATGCCGGGGCCGAGCGCGGAGGCGAGCACCATGCCGGAAACGGTGATCGCACGAATGCCGCCCAGATTGGCGAGGCCGTAGACTTCCGGCCACAATGCGCCGAGCAGCGTCTGGGTGAATCCGTTGCTCACCCCAAGCAGCAGCATGAACACGTAAATTCCCCAGACCGGGGTGACCAGCGCGACCGCGAGCGAGGCGACGGCAAGCGGGGCGAGGAAAAACGGCAGCACCCTGAGCGCGCCAAAGCGATCGATCAAATGGCCGCAGACGAAACCGAACACGATCGTCGCCACCGACATCACAGGAAACGCGCCCGCAAACGCCAGGGGATCGTAGTGCCGCAAGCTGATCAGGTAGCCCTGGTGGAACATGATAACGGTCGCGATGAATGGCGGCGCCAACGTGCCAGACAGCAGCAGGTACAGAACCGGATCGCGAATGACCTCGGCGCGCGTCCAATCGCGCATGGCGCGCCGGCTGCCAATTTTAGCTTCGTGAGACCGTGGCGCGCGTTCGACTCGCATCAAGACGACGATGGCCGGGAGCCCGATCAGAACGACCAGCGCGGCGGAAACGAACCACGCTATGTGCCAGTTGCCGGTCATCCCTATGATCAGGACGACGAGCGGCGGCAGGATCGCCGATCCCACCTGCAGCCCGGTGACGATGAGCGCCATGGCCCGGCCGCGGTTGGCGATGAACCAGCGGCCGATCTCCGTATAGGCGGTTTCGGTCATCATCCCCTGCCCGAACAGGCGGAGCAGATAGATCGCGCCGGCCAGCACAACCAGATTCGGCGCCAACGCAATCAGCACGCACGCGAGCGCGAGCGCCGGCATCGTGAAGCGCGCGACCTTCCAGCCGGGCATCAGGTCGAGCGTCCGCCCGAGCCAGGGCAGCGTCAGCGCGCTCGCCAGGGTCGCCAGCATGTAGAGCCAGCCAAATCCGCCCGCCGACAAATGGAAGGTCGCCCGCAGGTCGTTGCCGGACAGGCCGATGAAGAAGGTCTGGCCGAAAGACGAGAAGAACGTGAGCAAGAACCCGCCGGCGAGCCAGCGGGCATTTTCCCTGATGAAATTTGTCGTCGGGTTGCCGAAACCGGGCATCAAGAACTTTCGGGCGCGAAAATTGTACGCATAGAGGCGCTCACGGCTGTGCGGCCGCGTATATCGCTCTTGCGCGCATCAGTCCAACAACCGGGAAGAGTTGCGAGACGGACATCGCCACGCGATGCCGACCCCTTCAGCGCAATGTCCGTCGCGCATGTTCGGCGGGCTGGGCACGGCGCCGGGGAACCGAGCATTGCAAGCGGTTCTCTCCTATGCTGAGACGGCGAAAGGGGCGGTTGATCAATTCAAGATATGGGTGGCCTCCGATGAACCGCAGCAGCAGCAAGATTCTCACGACCCACGTCGGCAGCCTGCCCGGCCTGTCGGGTTTCGATCCCGCCGCGCCGGACTACGAGCGGAAGGTCGCCGCCGGTGTCGCCGAGGTCGTGGCACGTCAGCGCGCGGTCGGGCTCGATATCATCAACGAAGGCGAATACACCAAGGGCGGCGACTGGCTGTCCTACGCCGACCACCGCTTCGGCGGCTTCGAGGCGCGCCCACCGTCCGGCACGCCGGTCATCCTGCAGGGCAAGGATCGCGAGGCGTTCGCCGACTTCTACAAGTACGCCACCGAGAAGCAGACGCTGTTCTATACGGCCGCGTCCGACATCAAGATCAAGCGCGTGCACTGGGTCTGCACCGGCCCCATCGCGTACAAGGGCCAAGCGGCGGACGCGCGCGAGATCGCGCTGCTTAAAGATGCGCTGAAGCCGGACGAGGAAGGCTTCCTGAGCTGCACGGCGCCGGCGAGCCTCGAGCCCTATTGGCGCAACGAGTTCTACAAGAGCGACGAGGCGTTCGTATTCGCGCTCGCCGAGGCGCTGCGCGAGGAGTACGAGGCGATCGCCGCGGCCGGCCTGCTGGTACAGGTCGACGATGCGTGGCTGCCGGCGCTGTGGGACCGCATCGGCATCGAGATGGGTCTCGAGGCCTTCCGCGCCCGCTGCATCGTGCGCGTCGACGCGCTCAACCACGCGCTGCGCAACATCCCCGAGGACCGCATTCGCTATCATCTGTGCTGGGGCAGTTGGCACGGGCCGCACGCTTTCGACATCGAGATGCGCCACATGGTGGACATCATGCTGCGGGTGAAGGCGCAGGCCTATTTGTTCGAGGCGGCGAACGCGCGGCACGAGCACGAGTTCGCCGTCTGGGACGACGTCAAGCTGCCGGCGGGCAAGATCGTCATTCCCGGCGTCGTCACCCATTCCACCGACGTCGTCGAGCATCCCGAGCTTGTGGCGCAACGGATCAAAAACTTCGCGGACCGGGTGGGGCCTGAGAACGTCATCGCCGGCGCCGATTGCGGCTTCGGCGGGCGCTGCCATCCGCAGATCGCCTGGGCGAAGCTGAAGTCCCTGACCGAAGGCGCGGCCCTGGCGAGCCGGACGCTGTTCGGCGGGGCGTGAGCCTGGGCTTAAAGCGAAGCGCGTGGCCCGGGTTGAGCGTCAGCAAAACCCGGGCGGCTTTACCTCACTTGATCAACGCATAGGCCGACGGCGTCAGGAACGGCGCGAACGCGTCCGCCAGCGACAGATCGCGGAACAGCTTGATCGCTTCGGGGAAGCGGCCCTTGGCGTAGTTGTCGGCGCCGATCTCGCCCTTGACCACTTCCATCTCTTCGTCGAGCGCGCGGTTGAACAGCTCGGGCGTCGCTTTGATGCCGCCTTCGAGCACGGCGCCGGCCTTGATCCACTGCCAGATCTGCGCGCGCGAGATCTCGGCGGTGGCGGCGTCTTCCATCAGATTGTAGATCGGCACCGCGCCGCGCCCGCGCAGCCAGGCTTCGATGTATTGCACGCCGACGCGGATGTTGAGGCGGAAGCCGGCCTCGGTCCTGGTGCCGTCGTGGATGCGCAACAGGTCGTCGCGACCGACGGCGGCGTCGGGCACGCGCGAGACCTGGTTGGGCTCGGGCATCAGGCGGTCGAACACGTCCTTCGCCACCGGCACCAGGTCGGGATGCGCCACCCAGGTGCCGTCATAGCCTTCCTTGACCTCGCGCTCCTTGTCCGCCTGCACCTTGGCGAAGGCAGCGTCGTTGGCGGCGGGATCGTTCTTGATCGGGATCTGCGCCGCCATGCCGCCCATGGCGAAGGCCTTGCGGCGGTGGCAGGTGCGCACCAGGAGCTCGGCATAGGCGCCGAGGAAGGCCTTGCCCATCACCACCTGCGAACGGTCCGGCAGCACGAAGCGCGGGTCGCTCCGCTTGGCGAAGGTCTTGATGAAGGAGAAGATGTAGTCCCAGCGGCCGGCGTTCATGCCGGCGATGTGGGCCCTCAGCTCCCAGAGGATCTCCTCCATCTCGAAGGCCGCCGGCAGGGTCTCGATCAGGACGGTCGCCTTGACGGTGCCGGGCGCCATCCCGAGTTCACCTTGCGCGAACAGGAAGACGTCGTTCCACAGCCGCGCCTCGTGGTGGCTCTCGAGCTTGGGCAGGTAGAAGTAAGGCGCGCTGCCGCGTTCAAGCAACGCCTTGGCGTTGTGGAAGACGTAGAGGCCGAAGTCGAACAGGCTGCCTGAGATCGTCTCGCCGCCGACGGTCAGGTGCGCCTCCGGCAGATGCCAGCCGCGCGGGCGCACGATCAGCACCGCGGGGTTGTCGCCGACGGCATAGCGCTTGCCGCTGTCGGGGTCGGTGAAGTCGATTTCGCCAGCCCACAGGTCCTTGAGGTTGATCTGGCCTTCCAGGTTGTTGTCCCAGGTCGGCGAATTGGCGTCCTCGAAGTCCGCCATGTAGTGGGTGGCGCCGGAATTGAGCGCGTTGACCACCATCTTGCGGTCGACCGGACCGGTGATCTCGACGCGGCGGTCCTGAAGGTCGGCCGGGATCGGCGCCACCGTCCAGCTTGCGTCCTCGCGAATGCGGGCGGTCTCGCGCAGGAAGTCCGGCAATTCGCCGGCGTCGAAGCGGCGCTGGCGCGCGGCGCGGGCGTCGAGCAGTTCGCGGCGGCGGCCGTCGAAGCGCCGGTGCAGCGCGGCGAGGAAGCGCAAGGCCGCCGGCGTGAGGATCTCGCCGTAGCGCGGGCGCATGCGCCCCAGCACCGTTCACGGCGGACGGCGCCGCTTTGGCGGCCGCGGGTTTTTTCGGCGCGGCCGGCTTCTTGGCGGCGGCTTTCTTGACCGTCTTCGTGACAGGCTTCTTCGCGGTCTTCTTGGTTGCCTTCTTGGTCGTCTTTTTGGCGACCTTCTTGGTCGTCTTCTTTGTCTTCTTGGCGGCGCTCTTCTTGCGCCCGGCGCTCACGCGCCCGGTCTTCTTCTTGGCCTTGACCTTGCGCGCGGACGCGCGTTTGGCCGCGGCCTTGCGGACCTTCTTCTTCGATTTGCGGACGGCCGCCCTTTTACGGGCGGCCGCCGCGCGGCGATGGGGCCGTTTAGTCGTCATTATCGATTCCGCTGCTGAAGCCGCCGCCGAACGACGTCGGCCCGAACAAGGGCCCCGGCTCGGGCGGCGGAGGCGGCGGCGGCGGGCCTTCTTGGCGACCTTCCGGGTCGCCTTCTTCACCGTCGTCTTGGCCTTCTTGACGGCCGCCTTCGCCTTCTTCTTCGTCGTCTTGACGGCCTTCTTGGTCGCCTTCTTCGTCTTCTGGGCGGCCTTCTTCAGCCCCTTCTTCTTGCGCGCGGGGGCGGCGCGCTTGGTCTTCTTACTCTTGGTACTCTTGGCCTTTTTGGCCGACGCCTTCTTACGCTTCCTGGACTTAGCCATTGTGATCCTCCGGATCGGTTCAACCAAGACCTTGCGCAATGTCCGAGACGCGGCGCCGCGCCGCGGCCCTCGGCTAGCCGGAGGCCGCCTCCGCGGGCTTGGCACCGTGCAGGCGGCTGAGCGGTTCGGGCACCGGGCCACCGGTCGCCCAGTCGATCAGCTCGACGGTGTGGACGACCGGGATTTCGGTGCCGGCGGCGATCTGCGTGATGCAGCCGACATTGCCGGCGGCGATCACGTCCGGCCGAAGCCCTTCGATGTTGGCGACTTTGCGGTCACGTAAACGCCCCGCCAAGGTGGGCTGCAGAATGTTGTAGGTGCCCGCCGAGCCGCAACACAAATGAGCCTCGGGAACATCTTTGACGACGAATCCGGACTTGGAAAGCAATTCTTTCGGTTGGTGCAAAACTTTTTGTCCGTGCTGCAGCGAACAGGCGGCGTGATAGGCGACCGTCAGGCCAGATGGCGCGCCCGCCGGCAGGTCGAGAGTGGCGAGGTACTCGCTGATGTCCTTGGCGAGCGCGGAGACGCGCGCCGCCTTCTCGGCATAGGCCGCGTCGCCGCGCAGCATGAAGCCGTAGTCCTTCACCGTGGTACCGCAGCCGGAGACGGTGATGAGGATGGCATCGAGGCCTGGTCCGTCCCCTCGGCCCTCCAGTTCGCGGGTCCAGGCGTCGACATTATTGCGCGCCTTGGCGAGCGCCGCCTCCTCGCGGCCCATATGGTGCTCGAGCGAGCCGCAGCAGCTCTCGCCCGGCGCCACCACCACCTCGATGCCGGCGCGGTTCAAGACGCGGATGGCGGCCTCGTTGGTCGTCGGCGCCAGCACCGGGCCGATGCAGCCGGCCAAGAGCGCCACCCGGCCGCGGCGGGCGCCCTGCGCCGGATAGACCGTGCCGCGCGGATCGGGCGCGGGCGCCGGCATATGGCGGGGCGCGAGCCGCGCCATGGCGGCGAGCCGCGTCAGCCCGGCGGCGTTGAGGAGCGGCGCGAACGGCTTGGCGATCAGGCCGCCGACGGCGGCGAGCCGGAACAGGCGCGGCTCGGTCAAGACGCGGGCGAGGATGGCGCGGATCAGCCGGTCGGGCAGCGGGCGCTTGTAGGTCTTCTCGATGCGGTCGCGGGCCTGGTCGACGAGGTGCATGTAGTGCACGCCCGAGGGACAGGTGGTCATGCAAGAGAGGCACGACAGGCAGCGGTCGATGTGCTTGACCACGTCGCGGGAGGCCGGGCGGTCGTTCTCGAGCATTTCTTTGATGAGGTAGATGCGCCCGCGCGGCGAATCGAGCTCGTCGCCGAGCAGCACATAGGTCGGGCAGGTGGCGGTGCAGAAGCCGCAGTGCACGCAGGCGCGCAGGATCTTGTCGGCCTCCGCGATGTCGGGGTCGGCGAGCTGCGCGAGGGAGAAATGGGTTTGCATTAGCGGCCTCGTGTCCGGGCGCAGCGCAGCACGCAGTGATGCGCTGCAGACCCGGGACCGTTCCACATGCTGAGCTTGCGTCGATCTGGGTCTGCAGCGCAGCGTTTCACGCTGCGCTGCGCCCGGGAAAAGTACAAAGACAGTGCGCTGAATCATCTCACACCCCCGCCCACATCCGGCCCGGGTTGATGAGGCCCTTGGGGTCGAAGCTTTCCTTCATGCGCTGGCTGAGCGCCCGGATCGCCGGCGCTTCCGGCTGGAACACGTCGACCGCCGCACGCACGGCGGGGTCGGCGCGCACCAGCGTGGCGTGGCCGCCCACGGCGGCGACAGCCTCGCGGATGGCGGCGGCGCCGGGCTCGCCGGCAAAGGGCATGGCGAGCCAGATCAGCCCGCCGCCCCAGTCGTAGAACATCTGCGCCGCCGGCGTGACGGTGGCGGCGATGGCGTGCCCTTGCGCCGGCGGCACCGAGAGGCGCCAGAGCGGGCGCTCGCGCGCCGCGCCAAGCGTGAACGGCTTGACGTCGCGCACGTCGCGCCAGAGCGCGCGCGAGGCTTCCGCTTCCAGCATCGCGACCGCGCCGAACGGCTTCATCAGCGCCGCCAGCATCTCGCGCCGGTGCGCGACCGAGGGCGCGACGCCTTCGAGCCGCAGCACCGTGGTCGCTTCGGCCTTCGGCACGCCGGTAAAATACGACGCGATGTGGTCGGGCAGATGCGCCGCGCCCGAAACGTCGCAGGAGGAGGCCATGGCGGCGCTCATCGCTGCGCAGGCGCGGGCGTCGTCGAGGCCCTGCACCAGCACGGTGACCTCGGTCTCGGCCCGCGGCAGCACCTTGACGGTGACGTCCGTCATGGCGGCGAGCGTGCCCCAGGAGCCGGCGATGAGCTTGCAGAGGTCATAGCCGGTGACGTTCTTCACCACGCGGCCGCCGGACTTGACCGTGTCGCCGCGGCCGGTGACCGCGCTGACGCCCAGGAAATGGTCGCGGGCGGCGCCGGCCTTGATGCGGCGCGGGCCCGAGAGGTTGGCGGCAATCGCCCCACCGATGGTGCCGCGGCCAGGCTCGCCGCCGAGCAAGGGGCCGTAGTCGATGGGCTCGAAGGCGAGCTCCTGGTTGTTGTCGGCGAGCAGCTTGTCGATCTCGGCCAGCGGCGTGCCGGCCCTGGCCGACAGGATAAGCTCGGCCGGCTCGTAGAGGGTGACGCCGGTGAGGCCGGAGAGGTCGAGCGTCAGGTCGGTCTGGGTGGGGCGGCCGATGGCGCGCTTGGTGCCCTGCCCGACCAGCTCCAGCGGCTTGTCCTCGGACAAGGCCCAGCGCACGGCCTCTTCGACTTCTTTGGCGTCGCGGGGTTTGAGGGTGTCGGTCACAGGTCTTCCCAAGGCTCTTTGCGGGCGCCGTGGATGATCGCGCAGCACGACCGCCTCGTCGCCAAACACTTTGTGGAACACTAAATAGGGGTAACGCACCAGGGGCGCTTGGCGAACGCCCGGGCGCTCCTCCACCTCCTGAAAAGCACCGGGAAATCGACCGATGCGGTCCGCCACACCTCGGATGCGGCGTTCAAGATGCTGGGCTGCGAGAGGATTCTTCGCAGCCAGATCCGCGAGGATAGCGTCCAACTCCGCCAACGCTGGCGCAGAGAAGCGAACTCTCATGCGCCGGCGGTACTCGGCGAACACCGCCTCAACTTCCTCGTCGCTGGCAATGTCGCCACGGCGCGACCGCTTCCAGCGCCTCGTCGATTGCTTTCAGTTCGTCCGACGTGGCGCGATTGATCCGTGACGGCGTGGTCAGGCCGAGCCGAGGCCCGGGTCTGCCCAAGATCTTCACCGAGCCGCTGCCACGCGCCAAGCCCGGCATATCCATCCTTGATGCCTTGCTGGAGGAGCGGCGCGAGGGCCGATGAAGTTCTGGGACGCATCTGCGATCGTCCCATTGCTGATCGCGGAACGCAGCAGTCCGCATCCCTTCGCGCGATCCTCGCTGACGACCCGTCCATGCTCGTCTGGTGGACGACCCAAACCGAATGCGCCTCGGCAGCTGGCGAGGCTCGAACGTGAGGGGCTTCTTGACGCGCAGAGCGTCAGGGCAGCCCATCAAGCGTTTGCGCCAATGGCTGCCAATTGGCAGGAAGTCGATCCGAGCGACGACGTGCGGGAAACGGCGGCTCGCTTGCTTCGCGTTCATCCGTTGCGCGCGGGCGACGCGCTGCAGCTTGCGGCCGCTTTCGTGGCAGCGAGCGGACGTCCTTCGACGCTGGATTTCGTCGTGCTCGATGAGAGATTGGCGATGGCCGCGCAGAAGGAGGGCTTTGCGCTGGTCGAGGTTGCGGCGGAGTAGAGCCGCATTGCATTACGCCGCCTCGCGTCCGCCTTTGAAGGTGATGCGTCCGGCCTTGCCCGATTTCTTGTGCGGCCGCACGATAATCTCCACGTCGCGGTCGAAGCTAGTCAGGAACGCCATCAGGCGCTCGATCGGAATATTCGCGGAAATGACCTTTGAACATGCGCGAGACTTCCGGCTGGCTGATGCCGAGCCGCTTGCCGATTTGCGCCTGGGTCAGCTTTTTGGCGGTCGCCAGCCGGTAGATCTCCGCGACGATCTGCGCCTTGAGAAAATGGGGCCCGCGTCCGGCAGGCCGAGATCGGCGAAGATGTTGGCGGTGCCAAACTTCATTTCGGTACGCTGGGCATATTTCCCGATCCTGCACGAAGAGACCTCCAGCCGTCGGTGCAAGGTATGTATATCTGATTTGTCTGACATAAGCCTGCCGAGAGTTTGAGACGCCAAGACCTCTGCGTTGAGCAGTTCCAACAAGCGATCTAGGTCTTCCGACGCCAATGCTTCGGACCCGATCGTGAGCATGAAATCAAAATTCTGACCGTGGCGTATGACCCGCTTGGGCACTGGCCCCACAAATCCACCAATAACGATACCATAGCGAAGATACGGATGGACGTTCTTGTGCGTGGCAGCCTTCGCAGAATAAGTTAACGCATCGTGTGTGGTTACGCTTCCCAACTTGAATTAGACCACCACTCTCGGTACCCAACCTTCATTTCCTTCCAGTCGCTCAATGACCATCAAATCAGTTTGGTAGCCATGAGTTTCAACGACAGGAGAGCCCCCAGAAAATTGGCGATCCTTTGTTCTGTAACTTGCTATGTGAAAAGCATAGGGAAGCCTGTGGCCGGTTACGACTACAAGGTCGCGAGACGATAGGAGCACCGCCAGCTTCTCTTGAACGACTTCCACCCATTCTCGTTCAGTAGCCAAGGACCCACCCTTTCCTATTGCTGCCTCACCGGATATCTCAAAACCTCGGAATATCCGGGAACGGCAGCTTGCCGCCGGAGATATGCATGCGGCCCAATTCGGCGCAGCGGTGCAAGGTCGGGAACACCTTGCCGGGGTTGAGCAGGCCCTTGGGGTCGAAGGCGCATTTGACGCGCTGCTGCTGGTCAGGTCGGTCTCGGAGAACATCGCGCCCATGAGGTCGCGCTTCTCGACGCCGACGCCGTGCTCGCCGGTCAGGACGCCGCCGACCTCGACGCATAGCTTCAGGATATCGGCGCCGAACTGCTCGGCGCGGTCGAGCTCGCCTTCCTTGTTGGCGTCATAGAGAATGAGCGGATGCAGGTTGCCGTCGCCGGCGTGGAACACGTTGGCGACTCGAAGCCCGTATTTCTCCGACATCTCCTTCATGCGGTGCAGCACCAACGGCAGCTGCGCGCGCGGGATGGTGCCGTCCATGCAGTAATAGTCCGGCGAGATGCGCCCCACCGCCGGGAACGCGGCCTTGCGGCCGGCCCAGAACAGCAGCCGCTCCTGCGTCGGAATTGGAGACGCGGCATTCGCCGGCGTTGCAGTCGCGGGCGATTTTCTCCACGCGCTCGATCAGGTGGTCGACTTCCGCCGCCGGGCCGTCGAGCTCGACGATCAGCAGCGCCTCGACGTCGAGCGGATAGCCGGCGTGGACGAATTCCTCCGCCGCATGAATCGCCGGCTTGTCCATCATCTCCATGCCGCCGGGGATGATGCCGTCGGCGATGATGCGGGAGACGCATTCGCCGGCGTCTTCCGACGAGGGAAAGCCGACCAGCACCGCGCGCGCGGTCTCGGGCTTCTTCAGGATGCGCACGGTCACCTCGGTGACGACGCCGAGCAGCCCTTCCGAGCCGGTGATAATGCCGAGCAGGTCGTAGCCGGCCGAGTCGAGATGCTTGCCGCCGATGCGCAGGATTTCGCCGTTCATCAGCACCATTTCGAGGCCGAGCACGTTGTTGGTGGTCATGCCGTATTTCAGGCAATGCACGCCGCCGGAGTTCTCGGCGATGTTGCCGCCGATGGTGCAGGCGATCTGCGAGGACGGGTCGGGCGCGTAGTAGAAGCCTTCGTGCGCCACCGCGTTGGAGACGGCGAGATTGGTGACGCCGGGCTCGACCACCGCCACCCGGTTGGCGAAGTCGATCTCGCGCACCTTGTTGAACTTGGCCATGCCGAGCAGCACGCCGTCGGCGAGCGGCAGCGCCCCGCCCGAGAGCGAGGTGCCCGCCCCGCGCGGCACCACCTTGATGCCCTGTTCGTGGCAGTAGCTCAGCACCTGGGACACCTGTTCGGTGGTCTCCGGCAGCACCACCACCATGGGGAGCTGGCGGTAGGCGGTCAGCCCATCGCTCTCGTAGGGCTTCATCTCGCGCTCGTGCGCGATCACGCCCTCGCCCGGCACGATCTGGCGCAAGGCCGAGACGATCCTCGCGCGCCGCGCCAGCACGGCGGCATCGGTTTCCGGCATCTTGACCGACATGACAGCTCCCACTTCGTTTGCGCCCCACGATACCGCGAATTGACCTTCCATATATAGGGCTGGCAGATAGGCTCCCGGTACGCTGGGGTTGGCGCGATCCGCCCCGGCACGACGGCGGCAAGCCGCCAAAAGAGCAACAATCAAGGGGAGCGAAAACAATGCGTTTCAGACTGACGACGATGGCGCTGGCCGCGGCGGTGCTGGCGGCGGGATCCCTGACGCAAGGCGCGCGGGCGGACGGCGACCCGGCCAAGGGCGCGATCGTGTTCAAGAAGTGCATGCCCTGCCACCGCATCGGGCCGGGCGCCAAGAACCTGATCGGGCCCGAACTCAACGGCCTCGACGGCCGCAAGACCGGCAGCGCGCCCGGCTACAACTATTCGGCCGCCAACAAGAAGTCCGGCATCGTGTGGACCAAGGCGACCTTCGAGAAGTACATTCAGGCTCCGCAGAAGGTGATCCCCGGCACCAAGATGTTCTTTGCCGGCATCCACGATCACGACCAGATCGAAAACCTGTGGGCCTATCTCAGCCAGTTCAAGGCGGACGGGAGTAAGAAGTAAGCTAACGACGTGAGTTGAGAGCCAAGCGGTCGACCCGGCGAGGGCGAAACCGCGGAAAGATCAGGGCTTTGACCTCGGTCAAGGCCACGCCGCCGCCGGGCGGCGATAACGACGCGCATTGAGGACAACGCTCGGTCAGGAGACATACCGATCATGATTAAGGACCTTATCGTCAATCTCGGGCTGGGCGACCGCGATCCCGCCGGAGATTATGCCATTTCCATCGCGTCGGCCTTCGATGCGCACGTGCTCGGCGTCGGGCTCGCCTACGAGCCGGTGATCCCGGGCTCGGTGATGGGCGGCATTCCGCCGGAGTTCCTCGAGACCCAGCGCGCCGAATCCGAAAAGAGCGCGCGCGCGGCCATGGCCCGCTTCGAAGAGGCCGCCAAGCGCGCCGGCGTCTCCTACGAAACCCGCCTCATGAGCTCGAGCGTGTCGGGCGCCGCCGACCAGGTCGGCCGCCTCACCCGCCGCTTCGACCTCGCGGTGGTCGGCCAGCCCAAGCGCGACGAGGGCATGCCGGACGAAGTGCTGGACGAAGGCGTGCTGTTCGATTCAGGCCGGCCGGTGCTGTTCGTGCCCTACATCCAGAAGGACGGCCTCAAGCTCGACCACGTCATGGTGTGCTGGGACGGCAGCCGCGCCGCCACCCGCGCCATCGGCGACGCCATGCCGGTGCTGGAAAAGGCCAAGCAGGTGGACCTCGTGATCGTCGCCGCCAAGGAGGCGAAGACCAACGAGATATCCGGCGCCGACATGGGCCAGCATCTGGCGCGGCACGGCATCAAGGTGGACGTGAAGCGCATCACCTCCCCCGACATCGACACCGCCTCCACCATCCTGTCCTACGCGGCCGACGCCTCGACCGACCTGATCGTGATGGGCGGCTACGGCCATTCGCGCCTGCGCGAGTTCGTGCTCGGCGGCGTGACGCACGGGCTGCTGGCGTCGATGACCGTGCCGGTGCTGATGTCGCATTAGCGGTATCGCGGGTTGACGCGCGTCCAATATCCGCTCATTCCCGCGTAAGCGGGAATCCAGAAAAGGCGGGCGCAAGTTCGCTTTAGCTGGGTCCCCGCTTCCGCGCTAGGGCATGCACACATCCGGTGCGGCGGATTGACTCAGGCTGCACTGGCGGTCTTCCAGACGGGCAGTTTCATGTGATTTTCTCCATGACACTTCGGCTTTAGCGGGGTGTCGACATGCTGGCACAGATCGAATGGTCGTTGGGTCGGTTCGGGGATCGCCGTCTCGATAAAGGGGGGCGGCGCTCATCGAACGCATGGTCACGGGCAAGGATGTCTGCCTGCGGCGGCTGGCGAAGGGCAACCGCGCCGAGGAGGTGCGCTTCAATCGCTTCCTCGGTAATGACAAGGTCACGGTCGCACGCGTGATCGAAAGCTGGAGCGACTATACGACAGCGGCAGCAGAAGGCCGCCACGTGCTGGCGATCCAGGACAGCAGCGAGATCAACTTCGCCACCACCGCGACGCGCCGACGCGGGCTCGGCGAAATCGGCAAGGGCAACGGCCGCGGCGTGCTGCTGCATCCGATGCTGGCGGTGGACGCCGAGAATGGCATCTGCCTCGGGCTCCTGAGCGGGCAGGTATGGACGCGCAGCGGCCGCCGCACCGTCTCGCATGACCGGCGCGACTTGGTGGACAAGGAATTGCAGCGCTGGATCGCGACCGCCAACGCGGCCAAGCCACGGCTCACGGGCGCCGCCATGGTGACGTCGATCGGCGACCGCGAGAGCGACATCTTCGCCGCCTACGCCAGCCTGCCCGAGGAGCGCTTCCATGTGATCGCCCGCAGCATGCATGATCGCAAACTTGCCTGCGGCACAGGCTTGTATGCGGCCAGCGAACGCATGACGGTCGTGGCCGAGGACTGGATCGTGCTGCCGGCGCGGGCGCGGCGGGACAAGCGCCTCGCGCGCCTCGAACTGCGCTTTGGGCAAGTGCAACTCGCCCGGCCGCAAACAAAATTCCTGCGCCATCTGCCCGAAAGCGTACCGCTGACCCTCGTCGACGTGCGCGAGCCCAATCCGCAGGCCGGTACCGAGCCACTGCATTGGCGGCTTCTCACGACCCACGCAGTGGCCAGCGTGCAAGACGCTTGGCGCATTGTCGAATGGTACAAGCGGCGTTGGCTGATCGAGCAGTTCTTCCGCGTGCTCAAAACGCAAGGCTTCAAGCTCGAAGACAGCCAGATCGCCACCGCCGACCGCCTCCTCAAGCTGGTCGCCATCGCGGCCAAAGCGGCGGTCATCACTATCCAGCTCTTGCAGGCGCGCGATGGCTGCGGT
This sequence comes from uncultured Pseudomonadota bacterium, assembly GCA_963829755.1. Classification (GTDB taxonomy): domain Bacteria; phylum Pseudomonadota; class Alphaproteobacteria; order Rhizobiales; family Xanthobacteraceae; genus Pseudolabrys. The sequence continues at coordinate 43,630 of CAWHJV010000011.1, forward strand.
CAGCAACCGGCGCGGCTCGCGTTCAATGCCAACCAGGTCGCAACGCTCGCCGCCCTCAACCAAGACCTCGATGCCAAGAGCAGAAGGCTCAAGAATCCACATCCGTCCGACAGCCTTGCCTGGGCTGCCTGGATCATCGGCCGCCTCGGCGGCTGGGACGGTCATCCGTCCTCCAAGCCGCCTGGACCCATCACGATGAAACACGGCCTCGAATACTTCCACGCCGTTGCGGTAGGATGGAGCCTCAAACATGTGTGCATGCCCTAGCGCTTCCGCGGGGACGAGCGGAGGAGATGCTACTTTGCTCGAACGTCACGTCACCCTGCGCGACGGCACCACCAAGGTGTTCCTGCGGCCGCTGACGCCGGAGGACGTCGCGCTCTATCCCGACTTCCTCGGCGAGGTCACGCCCGACGACCTGCGGCTGCGCTTCTTCGCGCCCATGCGGCAGGTGAGCCCGGCGCTGATCGACAAGCTGATCCACTACGACGCCAAGATCGCCATGGCCTTCATCGCCATCGAAGAAGCGACGGGCAAGATGCTGGGCGTGGTGCGGCTGCACGACGACCCCGGCAGCGACAGCGCGGAGTTCGCGATCCTGCTGCGCTCGCGGCTCAAGGGCCGCGGCCTCGGCTGGCTGATGATGAAGCACATGATCGCCTTCGCGCGCGACAAAGGCCTGCAACACGTGCACGGCCAGGTGCTGGCGGAGAATTCCTCGATGCTGATGATGTGCGAAGAGCTCGGTTTCCACGTCAAAGACGATCCCGACGAGCGCGGGGTGAAGGTGGTCGACCTGCCGCTGCATGAATTGGCGGCTGCGCGTTAAGGCAACGCCACCTGCGCCACCAGGCCCAGCGCGCGGGCGTCGACAACGCCGAGGGCGCGCAAGGCCAGCAGCGTCGCCATCTGCACCGCCTCACGCGCCGGCGCCGGCTCGTCATGGGTCGGCACCAGCGGCCCCAGCAGGCCCTCGGCCAGCGCACCGAGGATCGCCGGCGCCGAGACGCGCGCGTCCTGCTCGGGCAGAGCCCGCCGGCGATGGCCGTGCGGATGCGGATCTCGAACTCGGCGGCGAGCGACTGGCGGAAATCGAGCCGCAGCGCGTCGATTTCGGCATCGACCGGCTCGGCGATGGCCGCCCAGGCGAGCTTGCGCTGCCGCAGCGCGCGCGCGGCGAAGGTGGCGATGCTGGCCGCGAGCGCCGACAGCGGGCCCGGCGCGGCGTCGGCGGCCTTGCGCATGGCCTCGATCTCGCGGGCGGCGAGCGCGGCGATGAGGGCCGCGACCAGATCGGCCTTGGATGGGAAATAGCGATAGACCGTGCCGGCGGCGATGCCGGCGTGCTTGGCCACCGCCGCGATCTGCACCGCCGCCATGCCGTGCTCGACCGCGAGCGCGCGGGCGGCCTCCAGGATGGCCTGCTCGCGCGCGGCCAGCCGGCGAACCACGCGTTCGGTGCGGCGGTAGGGCATGGCAATGAGTGAATGACGATTCAGGGGCAAAAAGCAATCGGTGAGAGGCGTTGCCCTTGCCCCGGCCTATTTCAGCTCCGATTGCCAATCCTGCGCGCCGTGGAAGACACCGAGGATGACGATCTCGTCTCGCGCCTCGTCGCCCTCGTGGATCATCAGGTACGGCGAGTTCCGCATCATCCACTGGCGCGTCCCGGGCGGGTCGCTTCTCTGGCCAATGAAAGGAAATTCAGACAGGCGCAGAGCAGACGTCTGGATGTCAGCGGCAATCCGGCGAGCGGCCACCGGGTTTCGTTCAAAAAGGAAATCGTTGATGGCTTCGAGATGGGCGAGCGCTTCGGTCGTATAGCGCAGCCTCATAGGCCGCATTTCTTCCAGAAAGCAGCCATCTGTTCGTCGGTCGCGAACGTCGCCGTGCCGTCGCGGACCTTTTCCCGGATGCGCTCGACCTCCCGCACCTGTTCCGGCGTCAACCGGTAGCGGCTGGTCTGCTGCGCTTCCAATCAAGCAGAAGGTCGGCAGCCTGGTCCTGACGGTCGTCAGGCCATTGGCGCACACGCTCGATCACGTCCTGCAGGCGCTTGGTCATGAGCGGAATATAGGGGATTCCGCGGCTGGCAGTAAGAGCCCCTCACCCGCCCTCGCTCGGCTTCGCCTCCGCTCGGGCACCCTCTCCCCGCCTTGCGGGGCGAGGGAAGCGAGCGTGACGCCAACGCCGACTCACCCCTTCCCGGCCAGCGACTTGGCGCGGATGCCGGCGAGCGTCGCCGCCGGCGTGATCGCTTCCGGATCGATCTTGAGCCGGATGATCGACGGCTTGCCGGACGCTTTCGCCGCGGCGAAGGCGGCCGGGAAATCCGCCGTCTTGTCGACGCTCACGCCGAAGCCGCCGAAGGCCTTGGCGTAGGCCTCGAAGTCGGGATTGGTGAGCGCGGTGGCGACGATGCGCCCGGGATATTCGCGCTCCTGGTGCATGCGGATGGTGCCGTAGACGCCGTTGTCGGAGACGATGACGATCAGCGGCAGGCCGTAATGCACGGCGGTGGCGAAGTCCTGGCCGGTCATCAGGAAGTCGCCGTCGCCGGCGACGCACACCACGGTGCGGTCGGGATAAAGCGTCTGCATGCCGAGCGCGGCCGGAAAGCCGTAGCCCATGGAGCCGGAGGTCGGGCCGACGAGGCCGCCGAAGCGGCGTACGCGATAGAAGCGGTGCACCCAGCCGGTGAAGTTGCCGGCGCCGATGGTGACGATGGCGTCGGGCCCGAGGTTCTCGCGCAGCCATACCACGACCTCGCCGAGATTGACGTCGCCGGGCACCGGCGTCGCCTTGTCCGTCCAGGCGAGAAAGTCGGCGTGCGCGGTGTCGCTTTCGCCGCGCCAGGGGATCTCGTTCGGCGGCTGCAGGCCTTCGAGCGCCGCGCAGAAGGCGGTGGGCGAGGCATTGATGGCGAGATGCGCGTGATAGACGCGGCCGAGCTCGTCGGCGCCGGGGTGCACGTGCACCAGCTTGGTCTGCGGCTCGGGGATGTCGAACAGCGTGTAGCTCTGCGAGGGCATCTCGCTCATGCGGTCGCCGATCAGCAGCACCAGATCGGCGCCGCGCACGCGCGCCAGCAGTTTCGGATTGGGGCCGATGCCGAGATCGCCGGCGTAGCAGGGATGCTCGGCGTCGAACAGATGACCGCGGCGGAAGGTGGTGGCGACCGGCAGCTGGAATCGCTCGGCAAAGCGCATCAGCGCGGCGGTCGCCTGTGCCGACCAGCGGCTGCCGCCGATCAGCGCCACCGGCTTCTTGGCCGCCCACAACAGCTTCTGCAGCCGGCTCATGTCGGTGAGGCCCGGCCAGGTCTCGACCGGCTCGTAGGCATTGGCGTCCGGCACCGCGGCGCGCTCCACCAGCATGTCCTCCGGCAGCGCGATCACCACCGGTCCGGGCCGGCCGTTCACCGCGGTGTGGAAGGCGTGCGAAACGAGTTCCGGAATGCGCGCGGGATCGTCGATCTCGGTCACCCACTTGGCGATAGTGCCGAACACCGCGCGGTAGTCGAGTTCCTGGAACGCCTCACGGTCGCGCATGGAGCGGCCGATCTGGCCGACGAACAGGATCATCGGCGTCGAATCCTGGCGCGCGATGTGAACGCCGGCGGAGGCATTGGTGGCGCCGGGACCGCGGGTGACGAAACAGATGCCGGGCTTGCCGGTGACCTTGCCGACGGCCTCGGCCGCCATCGCCGCGCTGCTCTCGTGGCGGCAGACGGTGAGCGCGACGTCGCGGTCGTGGAAGGCGTCGAGGGCGGCGAGATAGCTTTCGCCCGGCACGCAGAAGGCGTGGGTGACGCCGTGGACCAACAGCTGGTCGACCAGGATTTCGCCGCCGGTGCGCGTGCCGTCGTTCGATCGCATGTGAGAAAGCTCCCTTAACTCGCTCGGTCAGGGCCCGAAAAAGGCGGGCAAAGCTATAGACGATCGCGCCCGCAGGGGCGAGCGGGGTCCGTGTTCCGGACGCGGCGCGAGTTGGGGGTGGCGGGAACGACGCGGCCACATGCGCCGCAACTCCACATCATGAAAGAGTCCCCACCACAATCCACATCGCTATCACGATGTGGATCGCCCTGCCCGCCGCTTCGCTGGGGAAGGGGAACCAGCCGCCCCACGCCAAGGCCATATTTCCGTTCGGTTTTGATCGCAGGTTGCGGACGGGTTGCGGGCACGGCCGCTGTTGCGGCACCCTCCGCCCGATTCTCTTGGACCCGATTCACGTCGGGGGGTTGGCAATTGCGGCAGCGACGGGCCGCCATCGACCGCAAAGGGCGGGGGACGGCGTATTGGCCCATCCACGATCGCACGCTGCCGCCGCAACCGCGCCCGCGCGGATCCTGGCGATCGACCCCGGCAACGAGCTGCCGCTGTCGGCGGACGGCGACCCGACCCGGCCGCTCGACCGCCATCGCGTCTCCGTCAAATGGCTCGCGGCCACGGTGCTGGCGGCGTTCTGCGGCGCGGCGCTGATGGGCGGCGCGGTGCTCGCCGCACTCGACCACGACAATCTGAGCATCGCGCAGCCCGAGGAAACCGCGCATTTCCTGCGCGGCGCGCTCGGCAGCAGCGGCGTCGACGAGGCCGGCAAGGGTAACCGTCTGCCGATCGCGCGACGCCCGGCCTTCATCCACCAGACGGTTCCGATCTCGATCGTCAGCCGCGTCGGCAACCGGCAGATGGTGCGCGCCCGCGCCTTCGTGCGCGTGGGCGGCAAGCTGTCGCTTGTCGCCTCCGGCCTCATCGCCCACATCCCGCCCTACAACCCGCAACGCCTGCTGGCGGCGTCGGCGCCCGGCGGCCACGCCACGCCGAAAGCCGCGGCGCGGGCGAGCACCGCCGTCTCGTTCGTGACGCGCGACCTCGGGGCCATCACTGCGATCAAGACCCCGTTCGTCACGCCGCTTGCCGACGTGATGGCGCGCGTGCGCGAGGCCGCGGTCTGGAGCGGCAAGGCCGCCGCCAAAACCGACACCGAGGGCACGGCCGCCGCCGACATCACCGGCATCAAGCTCGCCTATGCCGACGAGGATACCCGCGATCCCTTCGCCGGGCTGCAGGCGCGCATCGTGCCGGAAAACGTCTCGCTGATATCGAAGACGGCGGACAAGATCACCGGCGGCACGGCGTTCAAGAAGCGCGCCGTCGTGGCCCGCAAAGGCGACAGCGTGGCGGGCATCCTGCGCGCGCTCGGCGCGACGCCCGCGCGGATCGCGGCCATTCTTCCCGCGCTCGGTTCCTATGGCGGCAAGACCGGGCTTGCCGGCGGCGACACGGTGCAGGTGCTGCTCGCGCCCGGCGCCGGTGACAAAGCCGGCGACACCGGCAACGTGCCGTTACGCGTCATCGTCGCCGATGCGAAGGGGCCCGAAGCGGTGGCCGCGCTCGCCGACACCGGCCGCTACGTCTCGGTCGATCCCGGCAGCGTCGACGACGCCTGGGCGGCGACCGCCGACCGCAGCGCCGGGGCGAAGGTGAAGCCAGGCATCTCGCTTTATCAGAGCGTCTACGAGACGGCGCTCGGCAACCACGTGCCGGTTCCAATCATCAAGAACCTGATCCGCATCTTCTCCTTCGACGTCGATTTCGACCGCATCGTCCAGCCCGGCGATTCCCTGCAGATGCTCTATGCCGGCGCCCCGGACGGCAGCGCGTCCGAAAGCGGCAACGACATCCTGTTCGCGTCGCTGACCGTCGACGGACACACCCGGGACCTCTACCGGTTCAGCTACGGGAGCGACGGCGACACCGACTACTACAACGGCAAGGGCCGCAGCGCGCACAGGTTCCTGCTGCGCAAACCGCTGGCGACCGGCCATCTCACCTCGGGCTTCGGCTGGCGCCGGCATCCGCTGCTCGGCTACGTGGCGATGCACACCGGCGTCGACTGGGGCTCACCTTACGGCACGCCGATCTATGCCGCCGGCAACGGCGTCATCGAGCGGGAGCGCTGGGAGTCCGGCTACGGACGCTACATCCTGCTGCGCCACAAATACGGCTACGAGACCGCCTACGGCCACATGAGCGCCTTCGCCAAGGGCACGCATGTCGGCGAGCACGTGCGGCAGGGACAGGTGATCGGCTTCGTCGGCTCCACGGGCCTGGCGACCGGCTCGCACCTGCATTTCGAAATCCACCTCAACGGCCACTTCGTCGATCCCCTGCGGGTCAAGCTGCCCGACGGCCACAAGCTGCATGGGCCCGCGCTCGCGGCCTTCGAACGCGAGCGCCAACGCATCGACAGGATCATGGCGCGCAACCCGATGCGCATGGCGGCGCGGGACACCGGCGCGGAGCAGTGAGGCGGCGGCGCGCGCGGCGGGCGTAATCGCGCGGCATTACCCAATCAGCACAACAAGAGTCCGGCCGGGCCGGCGCCGAAGCGCCAACGCCGTGACGCGGCTCACGTCCGTCTCTGCCGCCCGGCGCCCCTCAAAAAATCTCCGAGAGGTCGTGAACCATTCCGCACCGCCAATCGACCAAAAGGCAGGGGGAGCACACGGGGGGAAACCTCACGCCCACCCGCCAGACACGCCCAAATTGCTCGATTTACCTTAGGAGAAAACCCATGAAGAAGTTGGCATTTGCATCGATTGCAGCGCTTGCCCTGGCCATCGCCGGGCTCGGACTATCCACCAACGCCGAAGCCCGCTCCGCCAACGGCAGCCATGGCTTTCATGCCGGGAGCCAAGCCATTCCTCATTCCAGCAACGGCAACGCCCTTCCTTCGGGCACGCATGGCCGCACTGCCGGAGCGCACGGCAACCAGTTCAGGTACTTCACCTGCCACGAGCACCGAGAGAGTCGTCTACACGGACGTCAACACGTGGCACGTCGAGGGAAACGACTGCAACGACATGAAATAACCGGACGGACATACACGGCCCGCGATTGCAACGCGCCGCCCTGACGCGATCTCAATCAAGCAAGGCCGCCATAAAAAAGAGGCCGTCCGCCGGGACGGCCTCTCAAGGCGTCATTTCCTGCACGCGCACCTGAAGTTATTGCGGTCCCAATGCGCATGGCACTTGTGCGCCCTGCTATAGGCCTTGCAGCTATGATGATACCCCCCATGATGGGAGGCACGCGGCCCCCCGCCCGCGATGGCAAGTTGGGTTGCGAAAAGTATGGCCGCCACGGCGATGACAATTCTCATTCTTCCCAGCCCCTGTTTTCAGTCGCCCCACGCCCTCCAGTTTAGATCAACAGGGAGCGGCAGCAACCGGACGTCCGCGTCGGGCCGCGCGCGGCGCGTCTCACCGTGCGCTACGCGCCGGGCCGCCGGACGGCGGAAGCGAGCAGTTGCCGCGGCGTCGCATCCGCCGCGATGGCGCCGGCAAGGCGCATCAGGTGCCAGGCCAGCACGAGATTGCTCGAGAGCACGGGAACGCCGAGCCGGTCTTGCAGCGGCGGGATCACGTCGAGGGTGCGCAGGTTCGTGCAGGAAATGAAGACTCCGTCGACCTTCTCCCGCGCCGCCACCGCTTCGGCCGCCCGCTGGATCGAGGGACCGTCGATGCGCACAACGCGCGCCTCTTCCGCCACGTCGAAGCTGCCGAAGGCCGGGGTCTCGATGCCGGCCGCCGCAAGGGTCGCGCGCAGCCGTTCGGAAACCGGCTCGACATAGGGCGACAGCAGCGCCAGCCGGGCAAGACCGAGGGCCCGGCAGGCCGCGACCAGCGCGGAGACCGGCTCGGTGACGGCTCGCGTGGCGGTCCCGGCATGGACGCGGCGGGCGATCTCGGCGGCGCCGATCTGCGCCGTGCCCGACGTACAGCCGTAACCGACCGCCGCGAAGCGCGCGGAGACCGGGAAGAGCGCGGCCGCCGCGGTCAGATGCGTTTCCATGGCCGCGAGCGTTTCCGTCGAGACCTCGGTGTCGGACGGCACGCGGCTGACCAGGACGTCGACCTCCGGCGGGATCAGGCGCCGGAAATCCTGCTCGATCGACTCGTCCGCCTGCAGCACGATCAGCCCGATCTGCGGCGCCGTCTCCTCGGTCAGGGTGTGGGGGAACGGTTCGGACGTCACGCGGGCAACTCCTGAATGCGTGACGCGGCGGGAACGGACAGCCATTCGGCGCCGCTCTCGCGAATGACGATATCCTCCTCGTGCACCAGAATGCGCCCAGGCGCGACCTCGATCCCGGGCTCCAGCGTCAGCACCATGCCCGGCTCGAGCACCGTGCGGTCGGCGGGGATCAGCGAGGGCGGCTCGGTCAGCTGCATGCCGAGCCCGTGGCCGAGCCTGCCCGCGTCGGAACCGCCGCCGGTCACGATCCGGTCCATGGCGGCGAAGAGCTCGGCGGCGATCGCGCCGGGCCGGGCCAGCGCAAAAGCCGCGGCCGTGGCTTCGATCAGCCGGGCATGGGCGTCGCGCACCTTCGGCCCGGCGGGCCCGATCGCGACGTTGCGGTCGAAATCGCAGAAGTAGCCGTCCCATACGAGGCCGGTGTCGAGCATCAGCACGTCGTCCACGCGCCAGCGGCCGCTCCGTCGCCGGCGAGATGACATCGGCGTAGCCGCCCGCGGCGGCGGCGCCGGCGAGATACGGCACCCAGTCCGCGCCCTCCTCCAGACAGAGCATCTGGAAGCGCCGAAAAACCTCGGAGAGCGGCACGCCCGCGCGGGCGATTTCCGGCAGCCGCGCGAAGGCGCGGCCGGCGACGGCGCAGGCGGTGGCGATCTTTTCGATTTCGGCGCCGGACTTCACCAGCCGCAGCCGGCGCATGATGCCGGCATCGCCTTGGAAGGCGCGCCCCGTCGTGCGCGTCTGCAGCTTGTGCCAGTCGCCAAGCGGCATGCGCAAATGCGTCTCGGCGCCGTCGGGCACGCCGACGCGGCCACGCGCCGCCACCAGCTCGCACAGCGCGCCGGCCAGCAGCGAGACCCCGTCGTCCTCGTAATCCGGCGAGCGCCAAGTGCGTATATCCGTGAGCCAGGTCTCGCCCATCAGCGCGGCGCCGATCGAGGGGATGACCGCGACGGGGGCGCCCGCCGCCGGGACGATCAGGAACCAGGGCCGCGTCGGGCTTTCCCAGAAGCGCGTGAGAAAGCCGGTGAAGTATCGGATGTCCGGCTCGGTTGTCAGCAGCAGGGCGGCAAGGCCGGCGTCGGCCATCGCCGCTTGCGCCTTGGCGACGCGGGCGCGGTATTCCGCCGCCGGGAAGCCGCGCGCGCTCATGGCTTGAACGCTCATGATGTGGGCGCCTCGGTCAGGATCGCCAGCACCGTCGCTTCCGGGCCGAGGCCGAGCGTTTCCCGCTCACGCGCGGCGGCGAGCCGCCCCATGACGGACACCGGCCCGTCCGCCAGGGCGGGATGTTCCAATCCACGGCCACAATTAGGGTTCGGCGGAATATCCATCTTGACGACTGCCGCACATCGCGTGGCCGCCGTCAACTCATGCGCCTTCGATGCCGCGGTCCGCAGCGCGTAATCGGGATCGACCCCAGGTCACTTTTGCCTGCCGCCGTAGAAAAGAATATGGTGCCTCAACGTTGGAGCGTCGCCATGTGCCTCGGCATCCCGATGGAAGTCCTCAGCGTCGACGGCTATCTGGCGCGTTGTTCCGCGCAAGGGATCGAGCGCGACGTCAGCCTGTTCATGATGCAGGACGAGCCGGTCGCCGCCGGCGACTTCGTCATGGTGCACGTCGGCTACGCCATCCAGAAGATGACGCCGCAGCAGGCGCGCTCCACCTGGGAGCTGTTCGACGAAGTGCTGCGCGCGGAAGAGGCGGACGCCGATGCATGAATTGTCGATCTGCCAGGCGCTGGTCGCGCAGGTCGAGGGCATTGCCTGCGAACGCGCGGCGCGCGTGCGCGAGGTGCATGTCGGCATCGGGCCGCTTTCGGGGGTGGAGGGGCGCCTCCTCGCCGACGCCTATCCGCTCGCCGCAGCCGGCACGGCGGCGGAAGGCTCCGCGCTGACGATCGAAACCGCGCCGGTGCGGGTGCGTTGCCGCCTCTGCGGCGCCGAAAGCGACGCGACGCCCAACCGGCTCGTCTGCGCATCTTGCGGCGACTGGCGCACCGACCTCATCTCGGGCGACGAAATGCTGCTGCTGCGGGTCATCCTGGAAACGGACGATCCCGCCCCGCACGAACCCAATCTGGAGACGGCCCATGTGTGAAGCCTGCGGCTGCTCGGCGACCGAGGTCGCCGGCAAGGACGCCGAGACGGTGGCGGTGCTGCACCGTCTGCTCGACGCCAACGACCGCACCGCGGCGCACAACCGCGCCCATTTCGACGGCCACCGCGTCGTCGCCATCAATCTCATGTCGTCGCCCGGCGCCGGCAAGACCGCGCTGCTCGAAGCCACCATCGATGCGCTCAAGGACGAATTCAAGATGGCGGTCATCGAGGGCGATCTCGAGACCGACAACGACGCCCGCCGCATCCGCGCGCGCGGCGTGCCGGCGGTCCAGATCACCACCGGCAGCGCCTGCCATCTCGATGCCGGCATGGTGCACGACGCGCTGCACGAATTGCCGCTCGCCGGCCTCGACATCGTGTTCATCGAGAACGTCGGCAATCTGGTCTGCCCGGCGAGCTTCGACCTCGGCCAGCACCGCAACGTCGTGCTGCTGTCGGCGACCGAAGGCGACGACAAGCCGGCGAAATATCCGGTCATGTTCCGCACCGCCGACCTGGTGCTGCTGAGCAAAATGGACCTTGCCGAGGTGCTGGGCGATTTCGACGCCGCGCGCGCCGAGCAGGCGGTGCGCGAACTCGCCAATGCGGCGCCGGTCGTATCCGTTTCCGCGCGCAAGGCGGTCAACCTCGAGGCCTGGACCGGCTGGCTGCGCGGCGAAGTGGCCGCCATCCGCGCCGCGCAGGCGGCCACGCCGCACGATCACCATCATCATCATCGCCACGACCATGATGATGGGCACCATCATCACCAGGACCATGAGCACCATCACCACTCGGCAGTGGCTTGAGCGCCTGCGCGCGCTCGATCTGACGCGCCGCTATAAGGTCATGAACGTCTGCGGCGGGCACGAGCGCTCGATCGCCATGACCGGCCTGCGCAAGGCGCTGCCCGACACCATCGAGCTGGTGCCGGGGCCCGGCTGTCCGGTCTGCGTCTGCCCGGAAGAGGCGATCTACCAGGCGATCCAGCTCGCGCTGCAGGAAAAGGCGATCCTGGTCGCCTTCGGCGACATGCTGCGGGTGCCGGTGAACGTCGCCAAGAACGAGGTGCGCTCGCTCGAGCAGGCGCGCGCCGCCGGCGGCGACGTGGTGCCGATCGCCTCGCCGCTCGAAGCGGTGGCCATCGCGCGCGACAATCCCGGCCGGCGCGTCGTGTTCTTCGCCGCCGGCTTCGAAACGACGACCGCGCCGGTCGCCGCCATGCTGGCGGAAGGCGTGCCCGATAATCTCTCGGTGCTGCTCGCCGGCCGCCGCACCTGGCCGGCGGTGGCGATGCTGCTCGACTCGGATGCGCCCGGTTTCGACGCGCTGGTCGCGCCCGGCCACGTCTCCACCGTCATGGGGCCGGAGGAGTGGGCCTTCGTGCCGCAGCGGCACAAGATCCCGACGGCGGTCGCCGGCTTCAGCGGCGAGAGCCTGGTGGCTGCGCTCTACTCGGTGATGCGGCAGCTCACCGAGGGCCGGTGCTTCCTCGACAACTGCTATCCGGAGGTGGTGCGGCCGGGCGGCAACGGCAGTGCGCAACGCCACATCGCCGCCACCATGGACGTGGTCGACGCCAACTGGCGCGGCATCGGCGTCATCCCGCAATCGGGCTACGCCTTGAAGCCCGCCCTCGCCGCGCACGACGCGAACCGGCTCTATCCCGCCTTCGACGATACCTTGCGCAAGCGCGCCGGCCAGATGCCGCCCGGCTGCGACTGCGCGCGCGTCGTGCTCGGCAAGATCTATCCCGACCAGTGCGCGCTTTATGGCCGCGCCTGCACGCCGCGCAGCCCCATCGGGCCCTGCATGGTGTCCGACGAAGGCGCCTGCCGCATCTGGTGGGCGAGCGGCGTGCGCGAGTCGCGCGCCAAATCGCCAAGCCTGTCGGCCGCCGAACATGCCGACGCTTGAAGCGGTGCGCGTCGCGGCGCCGGCCATTGCCGCGCGGCGATGGACCTTAAGCGGCCGCGTGCAGGGCGTGGGTTATCGCCCTTTCGTCTACCGCCTGGCGCGGCGCTTGCGTCTCGACGGTTGGGTGATGAACCGCGGCGGCGAAGTGGAGGTGCTGGCGCAAGGGACGCATGAGGCCTTGGCCGCGTTCGGCGCGGCGCTGATCGCCGAGGCGCCGCCGTTGGCGCGGCCGCGCATTGTCGCCGCGCGCGCGACCGATGCCGAAAACCTCGACGGCTTTGTCATCCGTGACAGCGGTGGGGCCGCCGCCGACGTGCACGTGCCGCCGGATTATTTCGCCTGCGACGATTGCCTCGCCGAACTCGGCGATCCCGAAAACCGCCGCTATCGCTATCCCTTCATCAACTGCACCCAATGCGGCCCGCGCTATACGCTGATCGCGCGCCTGCCCTACGACCGGCCCAACACGGCGATGGCGGGCTTTGCGATGTGCCCGCAATGCGCCGCCGAATACAGAGACCCGGCCGACCGCCGCTTTCATGCCGAGCCGATTGCCTGCCCGGTGTGCGGACCGCGGCTCACTTATCGGGATCGTGACGGCAAAGCCCATGCGGACGATGCACTGGCCGCCGCCGTCGCGGCCTTGCGCGCGGGCAGGATCGTCGCCGTCAAAGGCATCGGCGGCTATCACCTGATGTGCGACGCGGCCAACGGCGGCGCGGTGAGCCGCTTGCGCGCGCGCAAGAAGCGCCCGCACAAGCCGCTGGCCGTCATGTTTGCCGCGCGATCTGGCAAGCTTGCGCCGCGCCACCGCATCCCACGCCGCGGCACGAAGCCATGCTGCGCGATCCCTTGCGGCCGATCGTGCTGGTGCCGAAACGCGCCGAGACCGGTCTTGCGCCGGGCATCGCACCCGGCGTCGCTGAGATCGGCGCCATGCTGCCCTACAGCCCGCTGCATCATCTGCTGCTCGATGATTTCGGCGGACCGCTGGTCGCCACCTCGGGCAATGTCAGCGGCGAGCCGGTGCTCACCGACAACGGCGAGGCCGAACGGCGCCTCGGCAGGATCGCCGACGCCTTCCTGCATCACGACCGGCCGATCCTCAGGCCCGCCGACGATCCCGTTTACCGCGTCATCGCCGGCACGGCGCGGCCCTTGCGGCTCGGCCGCGGCAACGCGCCGCGCGAGTGCGCGCTGCCGTTCACGCTCAAGCGGCCGGTGCTGGCGCTCGGCGGGCATCTGAAGAACACGATCGCGCTCGGTGTCGAGAACCGCGTGGTGATCTCGCCCCATCTCGGCGACATGGAAAGCCCGCGCGGGCTCGCCCTGTTGCGCGACGTCGCCGCCGACCTGCAGGCGCTTTACGGGGTGCGCGCCGAAACGGTGCTGTGCGACGCGCATCCGCGCTATGCGACCGCCAGGCTGGCGCCGCAATTCGGCCTGCCGGTCACACAGGTCTTTCATCACGAGGCACACGCCGCGGGGCTTCATGGCGAGGCCGCGCTTGACGGCGATCTGCTCGTCTTCACCTGGGACGGCGCCGGCCATGGCCGCGATGGCAGCGTCTGGGGCGGCGAAGCCTTGCTCGGCGCGCCCGGCCGCTGGCAACGGGTGGCGACCATCCGGGCCTTCGCTTTGCTGGGCGGCGACCGCGCCGCGCGCGAGCCGTGGCGCAACGCGCTGGCGCTTTGCTGGGAGGCGGGGCGCGACGGGCCGGCGCAAGGACGCGATACCGCTCTCCTGCGCCATGCCTGGGAACGCAAGCTGAACTGCCCGCCGACGACCTCCATCGGCCGCCTGTTCGACGCGGCGGCGGCGCTCATCGGCGTCGCCCGCGAAGCCAGCTACGAAGGCCAGGCGGCGAGCGCGCTCGAAGCGATCGCCACCGATGAAGCACACGCCCATCGACCTGCCGCTCGCGCGCGGCGCAGACGGCGTGTTGCAGAGCGACTGGGCCCCGCTGCTCGACGCGCTGCGGGACGACAATATGAGCGCCGCCGCCCGCGCCGGGCTCTTCCACGCCACGCTCGCCGCCATGCTGCTCGACGCAGGCGCGCGCCATGCGTGAGGCGCACGGCGTGACGCGGCTGGGCCTTTCCGGCGGCGTGTTCCAGAATAAGCTGCTATGCGAGCGCATCGTCGGCGACGCGACGCGCGAAGGATTTACCGTGGCCGTACCCGAAGACATCCCCTGCAACGACGCGGGCCTGAGCTTCGGCCAGATCGTCGAAGCGGGACCGCGCCGATGAGCGACGACGCCTACGTGACGCTCGCCCACGGCAACGGCGGGCGCTTCATGCGCGCGCTGATCGAGGATATCTTCGCGCGCCATCTCGCCAATGCCACGCTCGACACCGCCGCCGACGCCGTGGCGCTGCCGCTGCCGCCGGGCGAGGTCATGGTCACCACCGACGGCTTCACGGTGAAGCCGCTGGAGTTTCCCGGCGGCGACATCGGCTCGCTCGCCGTGCACGGCACGGTCAACGACCTGGCGGTGGCCGGCGCGACGCCGGTCTACCTCACCCTCAACGCCTTTATCGAGGAAGGCCTGGAGATCGCCCTGCTCGACCGCGTGATCGCCAGCATGGCGCGCACGGCCAAGGCTTGCGGCGTCAACGTCGCCTGCGGCGACACCAAGGTGCTGCAGCGCGGCGAAGGCGGCGGGCTTTATCTGGCGACCACCGGCGTCGGCGTGCGCCGGCCCGGCCTGCGGCTTGGCCTCGACCGCATCGAAGCAGACGACCGCATCCTGGTGAGCGGGCCCGTCGGCGACCACGGCACCGCGGTGCTGCTGGCGCGCGAGCAGTTCGGTCTCAAGGGCGACCTCGCCTCGGATTCGGCCAGCGTGCTGCCGCTGGCGCAGCGCCTGTGGGACCTGGCCGGCCTTCGCTTCATGCGCGACCCGACCCGCGGCGGGCTCGCCACCGTCATGCACGACATCGCCAAGGCCACCGGCTTCACGGTGCGGCTCGACGAGACCGCCATTCCCTTCAATCCGCCGGTGCGCGGCATCTGCGACATGCTCGGTTACGATCCTTTGTTCCTCGCCTGCGAGGGGCGCGCGGTCGCGGTCGTCGCGGCGAACGAAGCCGAGACCGCCTTGTCGCGCTGGCGCGCGCTGCCGCAGGGTCGCGACGCCGCCATCGTCGGCGGGTTTCGCGCCGACGGCGGCCACGTCATCCTGGAAACCGACATCGGCGGCGAACGGCTGATCGAGGAACTGGAAGACGAACCGCTGCCCCGCATCTGTTGACGACGGCGCGACGGCAAATGGCGCCGCCGGCGCACCTGCGCCCTTGACGCCTCAGGCGTGGCCGGCTTCGTTCGACAGCATGGCGAGGTCGACGCCGAGCTTGCCGAGCGCACGCGTGTACTTGCCCTCGATGTCGCTGCCGAAAATCAGCTCGGGGTCGGCCTCGCAATGCAGCCAGCCGTTCTGCTGGATCTCTTCCTCCAGCTGGCCGGGCGCCCAGCCGGCATAACCCAGCGCGAGCACGGCTTCGTGCGGTCCCTTGCCGCGCGCGATCGCCTTGAGGATGTCGAGGGTGGCGGTAAGGCAGATGCCCTCGTCGATCGGCAGCGTCGAATTTTCGATGAAGAAGTCGGCGGAGTGCAGCACGAAGCCGCGTCCGGTCTCGACCGGCCCGCCTTTGAGCACCTGCATGTCCTCGGCGCGGATCGGCAACTCGATGCGCTCGCTCGCCGGGATGACCTCGAGCTGGACCAGGAGGTCGGGGAACTTGATATCCTGCGCCTCTTGATTGACGACGATGCCCATGGCGCCTTCGCTGGAGTGGGCGCAGACATAGATCACCGCGCGCGCGAAACGATCGTCGTTCATCGCCGGCATGGCGATCAGCATTTGGCCGTCGAGATAGCCGCGGCCCGCCGGCTCCGGCGCTTTGCTGGTGATCTTCATGACCATAAAGGGTAACCGATCGTGGTCCTTTTGCAAACGACGCCACGGCGCGAAAGTTCATCGCCGCCTGACACATTTGAGGCGCCAAATGTGGCAAAACCCGCCACCCTGCACGCTTTCCGTTCACCCCATGCTCACGATCAATTCAGTGGCGCGGCGCCATCGTACCGATTAGACCGGGGTTCATGATGAGACATAAGCGACGAACACTGTTTTGCCAGATGGGCTTGGCCGCGGCTTGCGTGATGGGCTTGGCGGCCGCGGCGCCCGCAC
This sequence comes from uncultured Pseudomonadota bacterium, assembly GCA_963829755.1. Lineage (GTDB taxonomy): Bacteria > Pseudomonadota > Alphaproteobacteria > Rhizobiales > Xanthobacteraceae > Pseudolabrys. The sequence continues at coordinate 59,889 of CAWHJV010000011.1, forward strand.
GCGCCGCCGACGCTTCGGCCTGGGCGCGCGAGAACCACGCCGCCATGCGGCTGATCGCCGGCGCCGCCAAACCGGACGCCAAGACCCTGCCCGCCGGCATCGAGATCGAACTGGCGCCGGGCTGGCATACCTATTGGCGCTACCCGGGCGATTCCGGCCTGCCGCCGCGTTTCGATTTCTCCGGCTCGCAGAATCTGGCCGCCGCCAAGGTGTCCTATCCGGCCCCTCACCTCTATACCGACGAAACCGGCAACACGCTGGGCTACAAGAATCACGTGATCTTTCCCGTGCGCGTGACGCCCAAGCAAGCGGGCAAGCCGGTCAAGCTGCACGTGAAGATCGACTACGCCATTTGCGACAAGCTGTGCGTACCTGCGCGCGGGCAAGCGGAATTGACGCTCGCCGCGGGCAGCAGCGCCAATGAAGCGGCGCTTGCCGCGGCGCAAGCGCAAGTGCCCAAGCCCGTCGCGCCGGCAACGCTCGGCCTGACGCTGAAGCGCGTGAGCGAAGCGGGCAAGCCCGCGGCCGCGGTCGACGTCAAGGCGGGCAAGGATGCGCCCGTGCAAATCTTCGCCGAGGGCCCAACCCCTGAATGGGCGCTGCCGGTGCCGAAGGAAACCGCCGGCGCACCGGCGGGAGAACGCCGCTTCACCTTCGCGCTCGACGGGCTGCCGCCCGGCATCAGCCCGAAGGCGCCGGCCGAGCTCACCTTCACCGTGGTCGAAGGCGGCAAGGCCTACGAAACCAAAGCCCGGCTCGATTAATACCCGTCTCGACGGGCGCGCCGATCTCGGCTAATTCCTGCGTCTCGCGCGAGTTTGCGCACATCCCCTACCCACGAGAAACTTCAGCACGAGAGGACAGCCCCATGACCATCAAGGTCGGCGATACCGTTCCGAATGCTACGTTCCGCATCATGACCGCGGACGGCCCCAAGCCGAAGACCACCGACGACGTCTTCAAGGGCAAGAAGGTCGCGCTGTTCGCGGTGCCCGGCGCGTTCACGCCGACCTGCAGCAACCTGCACATGCCGAGCTTCCTCAAGAACCTGGACGCCTTCAAAGCCAAGGGCGTCGACACCGTCGCCGTGACCGGCGTCAACGATCCGTTCGTCATGAAGGAATGGGCGAAGGCGACCGGCGGCGACGGCAAGATCGATTTCCTCGCCGACGGCAACGCCGAATTCACCAAGGCGATCGGCATGGACTTCGACGGCGCGGGCGCGGGGCTCGGCGTGCGCTCCAAGCGCTATTCGATGTTCGTCGACAACGGCGTGGTCAAGCAACTCAACGTCGAGGACGCGCCCGGCAAGTGCGACATCTCCGGCGGCGAGGCGCTGCTGGGGCAGATTTAGCTCCAAGTCATTCCGGGGCGGCCCGCAATGTCCGAAGGACATTGCGGGTCGAACCCGAAATCCATAACCCCAGTCCGTGATAATGGATTCCGGGTTCGCTCGCTGCGCTCGCGCCCCGGAATGACTAAGGGGACATCGCGCCCTTGGCGCCCGCCCGCGCGGCGATGAGGCCGTTGCGCGCCAATTCGTCGGCCCGCTCGTTCTCGGCATGGCCGGCATGGCCCTTCACCCAGTGCCAGTGCACCGTGTGCTGCCCCAAGCGCCGCGTCGAGCCGCTGCCACAGGTCCATGTTCTTCACCGGCTTCTTGTCGGCGGTGCGCCAGCCGTTACGCTTCCAGCCCTTGATCCACTGGGTGATGCCGTTGCGCAGGTACTGGCTGTCGGTGTGAAGGTCGACCGTGCAGGGGCGCTTGAGCGCCTCCAGCGCCGAAATCGCGGCCATCAACTCCATGCGGTTGTTGGTGGTGTGCGCCTCGCCGCCCATCAGCTCTTTTTCGTGCCCGGCGAAGGACAGGATCGCGCCCCAGCCGCCGGGACCGGGATTGCCGGAACAGGCGCCGTCGGTGTGGATGGTGACGCGCTCGCCGCTCATGAAAGATGTTCCTCATCCAGAATCGTGCGCGGCATCAGATAACATCGCCGCGCGCGGCGCGGATAAGTTTTTTTTCAAGCGAGATCAGTCAAAACCGTAGTCGCTCACGCTCTTCACCGACTGGTGGAAGCGCAGCTTGCGGAAATATTCCAGCGGGTCCTTGGGCTGCACCAGCGCGCCGTTGGCGCCCGCCAGCCAGTCCACCAGCCGTGTGAGCAGGAACCGCATGGCCGCGCCGCGCGCCAGCACCGGCAGCGCGTCGCGCTCCTGCAAGCTCAGCGCGCGCACGCCCGCATAGGCTTTCAGGAGCGCGCGGCCCTTGGTGACGTTGTAGGCGTGATCGGGCTCGAAGCACCAGGCGTTGAGGCAGACGGCGACGTCGTAGGCGAGCGTGTCGGTGCAGGCGAAATAGAAATCGATCAAGCCGGACAGTTCCTCGCCGAGGAAGAACACGTTGTCGGGAAAGAGATCGGCGTGGATGACGCCCTGCGGCAGGTCGCGCGGCCAGCTCTGCGCCAAGACGTCAAGTTCACGTTCGATCGCCGCGCACAGGCCCGGCCGCACGCTGTCGCCGCGATCCTTGGCCTGGATATAGAGCGGGCGCCAGCTTTCCATGCCGAGCGCGTTCGCGCGCTTCATGTCGAAGTCGGCGCCGGCCAGATGCAGGTGCGCCAGCGCCTCGCCGAGCGCCGCGCAATGGGCGGCGGTGGGGCGGCGGATCCACATGCCGTCCAGAAACGTAACGATCGCCGCCGGCCGGCCGGCGAGGCGGCCGAGCACGCCGCCATGACGGTTGCGCACCGGCTGCGGGCAGGTGATGCCGTGGGTCGAGAGGTGTTCCATGAGCGCCGAGAAAGAACGGCAGGTCGCCTTCCGCCACCCGCTTCTCGTAAAGCGTCAGGATGAAGTTGCCGGCTTCCGTGTGGACCAGGAAGTTGGAATTCTCGACGCCCTCGGCGATGCCCTTGTAGGACAGGAGTTCGCCGATGTCGTAGCCGGCGAGGAAGTGGGTGAGATCGTCGGCGCTGACGTCGGTGTAGACGGCCATTAGAGCTTCGCGCGTTTAGAGGAAATCGCGGCGCCTACCTGACATCTTGCTTGAGCATGATTTTCCGAAACCCCTTGTCCGAAAACCGGTTCCCACTTTTCGGGATCATGCTCCGTCACTCGGCCGCTTGCGTCTCGCGCAGCGGGCGGGGCAGCGGGAAGAACATGCGTTCCTCGGTGGCGGTGATGGTTTCGACGTTCAAGCTGTAGCGCTTGGCGAAGGCGTCGAGCACCTCCTCCACCAGCACTTCCGGCGCCGAGGCGCCGGCGGTGACGCCGATGCGCGCGATGCCCTTGAATTCGTCCCAATCGATGTCGGCGGCGCGCTGCACCAAGGTGGCGTAGCGGCAGCCGGCGCGCAGCGCGACTTCCTTCAGCCGCTGCGAATTGGAGGAGTTCGGCGCGCCCACCACGATGACGGCGTCGACCAGCGGCGCCACGCGGCGCACCGCGTCCTGCCGGTTGGTGGTGGCGTAGCAGATGTCTTCCTTGTGCGGACCGACGACGGTGGGGAAGCGCTCTTTGAGCGCGTCCACCATGGTGGCGGTGTCCTGCACCGACAAGGTGGTCTGCGTCACATAAGCGAGATTGTTCTCGTCGCGCGGCGTGAAGGCGGCGACGTCTTTCACGTCCTCGACCAGGGTCACGGCGCCGGCGGGGAGCTGGCCGATGGTACCGACCACCTCCGGATGGCCGGCGTGGCCGATGAGCAGGATCTCGCGGCCCTTGCGATGGTGGATCTCCGCCTCGCGGTGCACTTTCGTGACCAGCGGACAGGTGGCGTCGAGCGCGAACAGGTTGCGGCGGGCGGCCTCCTCGGGGATCGAGCGCGGCACGCCGTGGGCCGAGAAGATGACCGGGCGCTCGCTGTCTTGCGGAATTTCGTCCAGTTCCTCGACGAAAATGGCGCCCTTGGCGCGCAACTCGTCGACCACGTAGCGATTATGGACGATTTCGTGGCGGACATAGACCGGGGCGCCATGGATCTCCAGCGCGCGCTCCACCGACTCGATGGCCCGCACGACCCCGGCGCAGAAACCGCGCGGCGAGCACAACATGACGTGGAGGGCGGGTTTTGCGGGATCGGCAGCCATTTTTGTCCTCAAGGAAGGCGGTCATTCTGCCCCTTGCGTCCTTGCCCCGACATGGGGCGCGTCGCCCCGCCCTGTCAAGCCGCCGGTTGCATGTGCCGCACCCGCCCCCTATATTCCGGGCACTTTTCCGATCATCGCGGATGATCTTGGTGCTTCGCCCGGACGGGCGGGCGAAGCCGTAGAGGAGATTTGCCCATGGCCACCACAGCTCCCTTGATGCCCAAGGCGACAGCCGTCTGGCTGGTGGACAACACCGCGCTGACCTTCGACCAGGTCGCCGAGTTCTGCAAACTGCACCCGCTGGAGGTGAAGGCGATCGCCGACGGCGACGCCGCGCAAGGCATCAAGGGCCTCGACCCCATCCAGACCGGGCAGCTCACCCGCGAGCAGATCGAGCAGGCCGAGAAAAACCCGGACATCAAGCTGACCTTGAGCGCGCCCAAGGTCGCGGTGACCCCCTCCGACCGCAAGAAGGGCCCGCGCTATACCCCGGTTTCGCGCCGCCAGGACCGGCCCAACGCCATCCTGTGGCTGGTGCGCAACCACCCCGAGCTCAAGGACAGCCAGATCATGCGGCTGGTCGGCACCACCAAGTCGACCATCACCGCCATCCGCGAGCGCACGCACTGGAACGCGGCCAATCTGTCGCCGATGGACCCGGTGACGCTCGGCCTCTCCTCGCAGACCGACCTCGACTTCGAGGTGCAGCGCGCCAACAAGGAAAAGCCGGTGCCCGCCGACACCGGCGCGAAGCTGCTGTCCGCTTCCGAGACCACCGCGCCGCCGGTGCCGGAAGAGGCCACGACCGCCGAAGAAGACGAGCGCAAGCGGGGCAAACTCGACGTCAACGCGGTGTTCGCCAATTTCAAGCAGGGCGGCGGCGAGGCGGACGACAGCGGCGACGAAGGCAAGTAAGGCCGGCAGAGTTCCCGCGCCGGTCGGCATGCGTTCGAAGGGCGCGTTCGTAAGGTTTCGTTAAGGCTGAACCGGCCGCATCCGTAGCAATGCGAATGGACGATTGCGCCGATTGCCGTTTTGATGGCGGCCGCTGATCCCGACGCCGGCGGCATCCTCCGGCGTCCGCGCGTCGGCACGTGGCGCTTCAACTATTACCGGCCGCGTCCGGCTGTCACCGGCAGCCGCGCGGCCGGTTTTTTGTCAGCCGGCCAGCCGGACCTCCCTGCCCCACTTCAGCCTCGCCCCTGGAAGCGCCCTCGGTGGGCAGGGTGAAAGGACGATAAACACTCCTTAGGATCGCTGTCACTACGCGCCTGGAGAATTTTTCCCGGCCCTGCCAAACTTATCCCCGCACTCACAGCAAGATTTTAGGTCGAAGCCTCACCACCGGTCATTGCCGGGCTTGACCCGGCAATCCATCGGGCATCTCCGCGAATTCTGCCATAAGATTTCCGTTGTTGCCGCTCATCGTGGAGCGCTTAGTCAAGCCCGCGCATGACGGCGGAGAGGCTCGATGTAGAAGGCGCGCAACATGAGAACGGCCGACCAGATCATCAAGGCGTTGCCGCCGGAACGGCAGGCACGGATTGAAGCGCGTGCCAAGGTGCTGATCGCGCGAGCGAAGCGCGTGGCACAAATTCGGAAACAAACCGATGAGCAACAGAACGGTTAAATACACCGAAGGCGAGGTCGGCCGCGTGCGCGTGGTCGAGGACTTCCTCCCCGCCCCCGACGGACTGGTCGCGCGCGAGGACAACGTGAAGGTCACGCTCTCGCTGCCGCGCCGCAGCGTCGAATACTTCAAGCGGGCCGCAAGAACGCGCCGCGCGCCTTATCAGCGCATGATCCGCGCGCTGGTGGATGCCTATGCGGGGAAGCAGGAGGGGAAGTGAGCTAAAGTCTCTAAAACCCAAATCGGTAGGCCAACAACAAGATCGCCAGAACTGCCACGATCCCAGTTCCATACAGATGGACGCCCCCTTGTGGATCGACCCGTAATGAAATCGTGCACCTTTCGAGAAGTGTTCTTACGAGGCGCATTTTTCACTCCAACCTCAATGTGCATTATTGAACAATGGACGAAGTTTCCGCTGCCACTAGATGACCGATTGAACTGGAGCCATCACCCTGTGACCTGAATTCAGATAAAATTTTCGACTTAACCGTGGACGGCACTTTAACATTGTGCTCGGCAAGCAACTGGAGAATTCGATCTAATAAATTTTCGCGCGCGCGATAGCGGACGGGCCGCCAGTCCAGCCCCTCTTCCTCTAGCTCGCGCAATAGGCGCTCGTGCAGGCCCTCTTGAACGTCAATTCCCTTTTCGGCCGACCGCGAACCACCTTCGCCAAGTGGCGCGCTTCCTCAATTGTCGTGCCCGGATACTGACCAATGATCATATAGGGACGCGAAGCACCTATTCGGTAACCTATGTGGAAGGAGATGGCTCCCGATTTCCGAATGATCGCTCGTAGCCCCGGCTGTCGGTCGTCACCGATCGACACCCACGGTTGACTCTTTAGCGTTGGCCGCGCTCCCGATTTAACGTCGCGCGCAGTTGCTTCGAGTAGCTCGGCGGTGAATGTACTTGGGTTCTCGGACTCGACCACCGCAGCCGGCATACGCCGTCTCTTTTTGTAATAAGCCACCGTTCCTCTCCATATTAAACAAATCATATGCTAAGCAATGGCAGACGTATTGTCAACTCTATATTCACACAACAACCATATACAACGCACAATTTATATAAATGATTGATTATGCTCCTCGTTTTCCAGCCGCAGCATGCCGTCCTAAACGAGATCACCGGGCAACGACACTAACGCGCGGGTACTCATCCGACCAGCGCGTCATAGTCCGAATGCGATCCGATCCAAAACCAGAGCAGCCCGTCATCGACCTCGGTCGCCAGCGCGCGATAGTGCAGGCGCGACCCGCGCCGACCAGAAACGGCCGACTTTCTTCAGGCGTAACGAGGCATGCTGCGGGTCGGTCTTCAGAAGGGCATAATTCTTGTCGGCCAATTCGCGTACCCGAACAGGAAGCCTCTCATAGGCCTCCCAGAACGCCGGGCTGGCGAAGTGCCTCATAGCTCGCGCGCGCGGCCCTTGCGGAAATCATCGACCGCCGCCTCCGCCGGCCGGTCGAGCTTGCCGCTGGCGGCGTCGCGTTCGATTTTCTCGTCGAAGCGCGCGGCCTGAAACGCCTCGAACCAAGCACGGAAGCGGTCGAGCTCGCGCGGGGCGAGCTGGGCGACGGCCTTTTCGATGTCCTCGAGCATGATCATGGCTGGAAGAAAGCACGCGTGCGCGGCACCACCAACATCACTCAGCCGCTTCCGGCACGTAATGCAGAACGAGAAGCGCCTCGCGTGGGCACGGAACAACCGCGAAGGCGCGGCCGTCGTCATCGCTGAACTCGACCAGCGCGGTGTTCTCGTCAAGCGACTCGACCACGGTGCCGACCTGGCCGCGCGCGAGGCCCGCCGCCGGCAAATCGGCCAGCAGCGCCACAACGTCGAGCACAGAAGGCTTTGCCTTGTGGTCGTTGTCCGTCATCAGAGCACCCAACAAGTCACGAAGCGCGGCGCCTCTTCGCCGGTTCGGATGATCCAGACGGTTCTTACCACAACTCGCTTATTTTGTCGCGTCACGGGAATATCAGCGCGCCAGCGGGTTCCATAGCCATCAGCCGCAAGTTCGGCCGCCTCCTGTACCGGCAGGCCATCAAGCAGCGCTTGCCGCAGCCATCCCGCGTCGCCTTGGCCGATACCAAGCGCCTCGCGAAAGACTCGCGCCTTGTGCCGTCCGCGCGGATGGACCGAGCTCAGGCAGTAATTCTCGATCTTGTGCAGATCGAGAACTGCGCCGCCAGCATTCGGAAGAACCGGCATGAAGCCCCCACCCGACTCGCGCTCGCTATCGCTCCGCGCGAGCCACCCTCCCCCGCAAGCGGGGGAGGGATAGAGGGCGCGGCGCACCGCTCCGGTTATCCCCCCACACCCTTCCCCTTCAACGCCTCGCCGATCTCATCCAGAATCGCCGGGTCGTCGATGGTGGCCGGCATGGTCCACGGCTCCTTGTCGGCCATCTTCTTGATGGTGCCGCGCAGAATTTTTCCCGACCGCGTCTTGGGCAGGCGCGCCACCGTAATGGCGAGCTTGAACGAGGCCACCGGGCCCACTTTGTCGCGCACGAGCTGAACGATCTCCTTCTCGATCTCGCTCGGCGGGCGGTTGACGCCGGCCTTGAGCACGATGAAGCCGCAGGGCACCTCGCCTTTCAGGTCGTCCTTGATGCCGAGCACCGCGCATTCGGCGACGTCCGGATGGCCGGCCAGCACCTCCTCCATGCCGCCGGTGGAAAGCCGGTGGCCGGCGACGTTGATGATGTCGTCGGTGCGGCTCATGACATAGACGTAGCCGTCCTCGTCCTTGAAGCCGGCGTCGGCGGTCTTGTAGTAGCCGGGGAAGTCGTCGAGGTAGGCTTCCTTGAAGCGCTCCTCCTGGTGCCACAGCGTCGGGAAGCTGCCGGGCGGCAGCGGCAGCTTGATGACGATGGAGCCGATCTTGTTGTCCTCGACCGGCTTGCAGGCTTCGTCGACGATGTCGACTTGATAGCCCGGCATCGGCACGCAGGTGGAACCGTATTTCACCGGCAGAGTGCCGAGCCCCACCGGATTGCCGGCGATGCACCAGCCGGTCTCGGTCTGCCACCAGTGATCGAGCACCGGAACCTTGAGCGTGTCCTCGGCCCACTGGATGGTGGGCGGGTCGGCGCGCTCGCCGGCAAGGAACAACACGCGGAAACGGCGCAGGTCGTATTGCTTCAACAGCTTGCCGTCCGGGTCCTCCTTCTTGATGGCGCGGAAGGCGGTGGGCGCGGTGAACAGCGACACCACCTTGTGGTCGCCGATCACGCGCCAGAAGGCGCCGGCGTCGGGCGTGCCCACCGGCTTGCCCTCGTAGAGGATGGTCGTGCAGCCGTGCAGCAGCGGCGCGTAGACGATGTAGGAATGGCCGACCACCCAGCCGATGTCGCTCGCCGCCCACCACACCTCGCCGGGGTCGATGCCGTAAAGATTCTGCATCGACCATTTGAGCGCGACCATGTGGCCGCCGTTGTCGCGCACCACGCCTTTCGGCACGCCGGTGGTGCCGGAGGTGTAGAGCACGTAGAGCGGATCGGTGGCGGCGACCGGCACGCATTCCGAGGTCTTGGCGTATTCGACAGCGTGCTCCCACACTTTGCGCCAGTCGTGGTCGCGGCCCTCGATCAGCGTGGCCTCGGCCTGCGGGCGTTGCAGGATCATGCAGGTCTCGGGCTTGTGCGCGGCGAGCTCGATGGCGCCGTCCAAGAGCGGCTTATAGGGGATGACGCGCGCGCCCTCGATGCCGCAGCTGGCGGAGAGGATGACTTTGGGTTTCGCATCGTCGATGCGGGTGGCGAGCTCCTTGGCCGCGAAGCCGCCGAACACCACCGAATGGATGGCGCCGATGCGCGCGCAGGCGAGCATGGCGAACACCGCCTCCGGGATCATCGGCATGTAGATGATGACGCGGTCGCCCTTGGTGACGCCGAAGTCGCGCAGCATCGCGCCGAGCAACTGCACCTCGGACAGCAGGCGGCCGTAGGTGAAGCTCTGGACGGTGTCGGTGACGGGCGAATCGTAGATCAGCGCCACCTGGTCGTTGCGACCCTGGGCGACGTGGCGGTCGAGGCAGTTGTAGCAGGTGTTGCAGGTGGCGCCCTCGTACCAGCGGCCGTAGAGGCCGGCTTCGGGATCGAAGACTTTTTTCGCCGGCTCGAACCAGTCGATGTCCTTGGCCGCCTGCGCCCAGAACCCTTCCGGGTCGCGCTGCCACTGGGCATAGACTTCCTGGTAGCGGCTGGTGCGGGCATCCATGGGGCGGCTCCTCTCAAAGCAATTCTTGGGCGTTTCGGCCTGTTTAACCCGAATTGTGGAACGCCCGCCACGCACAAACAAGGCTGGCACTTCGCCCGATGGTAGGGTTTGATCCGCCGCAAATTCTTCAGCCCGCCCTGCGGCACCCTCACCTCTCCCCGCTCGCGCGGGGAGAGGGAAAGAAAGAGCCCCCTTGCCCATCATCAACGACCCCGTCTTCTACATGGTGGCCGTCCCGGCCGTGATCGCGCTCGGCCTGTCGAAGGGCGGCTTTTCCGGCGTCGGCACCATCGCGGCGCCGCTCATCGCCACCGTGGTGCCGCCGATGCAGGCGGTCGGCCTGCTGATGCCGCTCCTGGTGACGCAGGACGCGGTCACGGTCTGGTCCTACTGGCGCAAGTGGGACATGCGTATCCTGAAGATCATGCTGCCCGGCCAGGTGGCCGGCATCGGCCTCGCCTGGCTGATCGCCGCCCAGGTGCCGGATTCGGCGATCCGCCTGGTCATCGGCCTCATCGCGGTCGGCTTCGCGCTCAGCCAGTGGTTCGGCATCGCCGCGCGCTTTGCCCGCGAGCACGCGCAGCCGAGCGCGGTCGCCGGCCAGTTCTGGGGCGCGCTGTCGGGCTTCACCTCGTTCATCGCCAACACCGGCGGGCCGCCGTTCCAGATCTACGTGCTGCCGAAGAAGCTCGACAAGGAGGTCTTCGTCGGCACCTATTCGCTGTTCTTCGCCGTCGGCAACGCGCTCAAGGTGGTGCCCTACTTCCTGCTCGGCCAGCTCAACCCCACCAATCTCGGCACCTCGGCGGTGCTGCTGCCGCTGGCGGTCGCGGCCAACCTCGCCGGCGTCTGGCTGGTGCGTCGCACGCCGGCGGAAGCGTTCTACAGGATCATCTACATCCTGATCTTCCTGATCGGCCTGCAGCTCATCTATGCCGGCGGCATGGAGCTGGTGCGGGCGAGCTAGGCGATTGATCGCCGCGCCGCCCCTTCGTAACGTGGCCGTAACGAAGAGGAAACGACCAATGGCGCAAACGCCCACCACGACGGCCTACGACACCGATCTCGACCGCAACCCAGCCAATTTCCAGCCGCTGACGCCGATCGGCTTCCTGGACCGGGCGGCGCGGGTGTTTCCCGAGCACATCGCCATCATCCACGGGTCGCTGCGGCGCTCTTACGTCGAATTCTACGCGCGCGCGCGCCGGCTGGCGTCCGCCCTGGCGAAGCGCGGCATCAAGCGCGGCGACACGGTCTCGGTGCTGCTCGCCAACACGCCGGCGATGCTGGAATGCCACTACGGCGTGCCGATGACGCAAGGCGTACTCAATACGCTGAACACGCGGCTCGACGCCGCGATCATCGCCTTCTCGCTCGACCACGCCGAAGCCAAGGTGGTCATCACCGACCGTGAATTCTCCAAGACCATGAAGGAGGCGTTGAGCCTGTGCAAGGCGAAGCCGCTGGTGATCGACTACGACGACCCTGAATACAAAGGCCCCGGCGAGCGACTGGGCGAAATCGAATACGAAGCCTTCATCGCGCAAGGCGATCCCGACTACGACTGGGCGATGCCGGACGACGAATGGGACGCCATCACGCTCAACTACACCAGCGGCACCACCGGCGACCCCAAGGGCGTGGTCTATCACCACCGCGGCGCCCACCTGCTGGGCGTCGGCAACGTGGTGACCTGCGGCATGGCCAAGCATCCGGTGTACCTGTGGACGCTGCCCATGTTCCACTGCAACGGCTGGTGCTTCCCGTGGTCGATCTCGGTGGTCGCCGGCACGCATGTGTGCCTGCGCGCGGTGCGCGCCGCCGCGATGTATGAAGCGATCGCCGAGCACAAGGTGACGCACCTGTGCGGCGCGCCCATCGTCATGGCGACGCTGCTCAACGCGCCGGAGGCCGAGAAGAAGCCGCTGCCGCACACGGTCGAGTTCTTCACCGCGGCGGCGCCGCCGCCGGAAGCGGTGCTGGCGGCGATGAAGGAAGCCGGCTTCAACGTCACGCATCTCTACGGGCTGACCGAGACCTACGGGCCGGCGGTGGTGAACGACTGGCACGCCGAATGGAACCGGCTCGACAACTCCGCGCAGGCGGCGAAGAAGGCGCGCCAGGGCGTGCGCTACGGCGCGCTGGAGGCGCTCGACGTGCGCGATCCGGACAGCATGGCGCCGGTCGCGCGCGACGGCGAGACCATCGGCGAGGTCATGTTCCGCGGCAACGTGGTGATGAAGGGTTATCTGAAGAACCCGGAGTCGACCCGGAAGGCGTTCGCCGGCGGCTGGTTCCATTCCGGCGATCTCGGGGTGATGCACCCGGACGGCTATATCCAGCTCAAGGACCGCTCGAAAGACATCATCATTTCCGGCGGCGAGAACATTTCATCGATCGAGGTGGAGGACGCGCTTTACAAGCATCCCGCGGTGCAGGCCGCCGCAGTGGTGGCGAAGCCCGACGATAAGTGGGGCGAGACGCCGTGCGCCTTCGTCGAGCTGAAACCGCAGCAGCAGGCCAGCGCCGACGACCTGCTGCAATGGTGCAAGAAGCACCTGGCCGGCTACAAATGCCCGCGCTACGTGGTGTTCACCGAGCTGCCGAAGACCTCAACGGGGAAGATACAGAAGTTCAAGTTGAGGGAGATGGCGAAGGGGGTGTGAGGCGAATTACGCCGCTTCCGCTTCGACCTCCATCACCCCCACCACCAGCCGCTTGCCGAGCGCACGCAACGCGGCCGTCAGCGCTGGCAATTTGGTGGCATGTTTAGGGTCGAGAATACGACGGACCTCCTTCTCGTCCTTGCCGATGCGGCGCGCCAATTCACTCTTGCTGATATTCGCCGCCGCGAAAGCCTCAAGAACCGCAAGCTTGGCAGCCACATCCGGCGCTACAGCAATTGGCACAAGACGCTTGGCGGTCGCTCTGGCCTTGGGCAGCGGCAGACCACGCGCCGGATAAGTCAATAGCGCCAAACCAAGCGCCTCTTCCGCCATCGCGCGAGCATCGGCCATGTCGCGCCCCTGCGTGATCGCCTCCGGCACGTCCGGGAAGCTCACCATATGGCCGCGCCGCGCGCCGCGCTCAAATCGAGCGCGATAGATGTAAGACCGCATTTCCGTCACCCTTCGTACCGTTCCACCTCAATCCGCGAGGCCAAGCTGCTTCCTGATCTTGCGCGCCGTCTTGGGGTCGATCTCCCGCGACGGCACCGTCGTCAATCTGTCGCCCACGAAAACCATCATATGGCCGCCCTTGCCGCGCCAGGCTTCGGCGCGGAACGACAAACCTTTCCGGCGCGCCTCTTCCTTCAATTCGGCAACAAACTTTTCGCGCTTGTTCATGCGGCCTCAAATTAGCGAACAAGTCGAACAATAAAATCGACATTCGGACAATATTGTCCGAATGTCAAGAACAAATAACCCGGGTGGGGCGAAGCGAAATCCGCCGCGTCGGCGTCACGGCGGCCTGCGCGCCCCGCATTCCGCTTTCGCTCCATGCGGGCTACAGCTTTAACCGGCCTCACGCTGAAGCGCGTTCACTTTGACGCCGTCCGCGCCTTGCGGGTCGTGCTCAGCTTCATCGCCGGCGCCGCCAAACGCTCCTTCGGGCCGACCCAGGCAAAGGCGAGCAGACAAGGCCCCTGATCCCCGGTGGTGATGCGGTGCTCGTCGCCCGGCTTGTTCAGGATCAGCGAACCCGGCGCGTACACCGCCGCGTGGTTCTCCGACCAGGATCCGGCCACCGAGATGTAGCTTTCCTCGATCCCGCTGTGGCTGTGCTGCGGATAGATGGTGTTCGGCGCGAACAGCACGAAGCCCAGGATCAACTGGCCGGACTGCACCGGGCCTTGGTTGCCCATCACCTCGCAATAGGCGTACTTGCGGGCCAGCCCTTTCGGCATCCGGTCGTAGCCGTATTCCCAGGTCAGCCTGTGGCGCACTTCGCGCAGGGCGCGGGCCATGCCCTGCATCGCGCCGCGTTCGCCGAGATCGAGCGCCCGCGACAGATGGATGCTCACCGGCTTTAACTGGGGCTCTTTCGAGACAATCGGCGGGTTGGCGGCGAACACCGCCGACAGGGCGTTGCGGACCTTGCTGCGATGACTGCGGATAAGATCGCTGCCGCCGGCCGATCCGTAGCGGTAGAGCGCCTCGAACTCCCGCAGAAGATAGTACCAGTCGGGCTCGTCCCGCAGCCGCCGGGCATCCGGTTGCACCGGGTCGGGGGCTTCGTGTGGCGGCAGGTCGGTCATCGTCGGGTCCATGCGGCAATAAGGGATCGGGCAAGGTCCGGCGCGATCAGCACGAAACCCGCATTGAGGAATCCGGATGCCATGTTAGCAACTCGCCCGGGCGGCGCGAAGCGAAACCCGGTGTTCGGCGTCGCGGCGGCGCGCCGGTCCCGGGGTCCGCTTTAGCGCCATGCGGGGTACAGCCTGCTAACCCACTGCCCTCTCCTGCTCGAGTTCGGGACTCCGGCGCATTGATCGCCGCAGCGACTCCAGCCACCCCGCGAAAGCATCGCGGAAGAACGCCACGCGCGCGTCCCGTTCCGCCGGCGCGCAATCGAAGGTCGCCCGCCACTCGACGAAGGCGCGGTCGCCATCGACGATCGGGGTGACGCGCAGCGTCGCCTCGTAATCCGTGACCGGCAGCGCGCCCTCTTCGGCGAAAGCATAGGTCTGCGCGCGCTCGGTGTCCGACAATGCCAGCAAGCGCTGGCGGATGTGGCGGCCGTCATAGAGCACATGGCGCACGCAGCCGACCGCATCGCCCGACTTGCCGTCCTCGATCCGGCTTTCGCCGGCGCCGTCGACCCAGACCGGATAATTGTTGAAGTCGCGGATCGTCCCCCAGACGGCATCGGCGGACTGGTCGAACACGGTGCTGTAATAGCTTCTGGCCACGGCTTGCACTCCCTGTTGGTGCGGGCGACGATGCCCACGCGATCCGACGCGAACCACCCGATTCCCGTGGCGCGCCGGCGACAATGGGAAGCGCATGCCGGACATCGAAATCACCGACCATCGTGCCATCCGCACCATCCGGATGAACCGGCCGGACAAGAAGAACGCGCTCACGCTCGCCATGTACCGGCTCATGGGCGCCGCCATCCAGGAGGCGAACCGGCTGCCGGAGATCCGCTGCCTGCTGCTCGCCGGCGGCGCGGCGTTCTGCGCCGGCAACGACATCAACGACTTCGTCGACGCCGCCAAGAGCGGCGCGCTGGCCGAGCCGGTCACCGGCTTTCTCGACGCGCTGGTGCGTAACGAAAAGCCGATCGCCGCCGCGGTGGCGGGCCCCGCGGTCGGCATCGGCGTCACCATGCTCATGCACTGCGACCACGTGGTCGCGTCGAGCGACGCGGTGCTGTCGACGCCCTTCGTCGCGCTCGGCCTCACGCCGGAGGCCGGCTCGACCCTGATCGCGCCACGGCTGATGGGCCATCCACGCGCCTTCGAACTGCTGGTGATGGGCCGCCCGCTCGACGCCAGCGCCGCGCGCGAGGCCGGCCTGGTCAATCGCGTGGTGCCGCCGGATCGGCTCGACGAGGAGGCGCTCAAAGCAGCGCGCGAGATTGCCGCGCTGCCGGCCGAAGCCGTCAGGGCGGCGCGGCGGCTGATGCGCGCGCCGGTGTCGGACCTGAGCACGCGCGTCGAAGAGGAAGTGGCGCTGTTCCGGGAACGGCTCGGCTCCGACGAGGCGAAGGCCGCGTTTTCGGCCTTTCTCGACCGCAAGCGCTGAAACGGCCGCTCAGCGCACGCCCGGCGGATGACCGAGCGGATCGAACAACTGGTTGGCGTTGTAGTCCTGGTTGATCGAGCCCCGGTGGCCGAACTGCAGGGTCGTATTGCCGTCCTTGTAGGTCGTCAGGCCGTCTTTCGACGTGAAGCCCTGCC
This sequence comes from uncultured Pseudomonadota bacterium, assembly GCA_963829755.1. Lineage (GTDB taxonomy): Bacteria > Pseudomonadota > Alphaproteobacteria > Rhizobiales > Xanthobacteraceae > Pseudolabrys. Next base: position 75,744 of record CAWHJV010000011.1, read on the forward strand.
GGTTCTCACCGGAGCCGGCGGCCATGCCACGGTCGGGGTAGAGGAAACCCTGGTCCTGGCCGTTGACGGGGCTGTTCTCGATGGTGAAAGCGTGCGCGGCGGGCGCGGCCAGAAGGCCGGCGCCGATGAGCGCGGCAGCGAACGCAAAACGGGGCGAAGTCAGGAACGACATGTCGGCCTCTCGGCGTGTCGGAGCGGTTCGGTGCCAAAATAGGCCAAAAAAATATGGCTGCACAGCGGCAAATGGCGGCCCGGGACGGCGTTCAAAAACAAAACCGACGCCTCGCGGCGCGAGCCGGCGGTCTTGACCCGCTGAACGCTGGCCGTGGAGAAATCGAAACGGTCAGTGGACGCTGACGTCCTGCCGCAGCCTTTCGATCTCGTCCTTTACCTGCAACTTGCGACGTTTCAGCTCGACAATACGGAGATCGTCAGTGGCGGGATGCAGCAGGCAGTCGTTGAGTTCGGCTTCCAGTGCCTGATGCTTCTTTTCCAGTTGCGCAAGATGCGATTGCATCGACATGCAGCATGTCTCCTCAATCAGGGGCCCCGAATAGACAGGTAGTCTAGCCGACTTCCAACACAAGGGCGACGGTATAACTGGCGGCCGGGCCGCGCGGGCAACCGCCGCCGGTGAAAGGTGACGGGTTACCAAATGCTTGAACCGGCCTGTGGAAAACGGGATAATTCGGGACGGGGTGGGTTCGGCCGGCCGTTCCGGGGCCGGCAAAGACCAGCGGTGGCAATGACGGACGAGGAAGAGCGTGCGTTGCGCGGGCAATTGGCGCAGCTGCAGCAGGAACATCGCGACCTCGATGTTGCGATCGCGGCGCTCGCCGCCTCGCCCGGCGCCGACCTGATCCAGGTCCAGCGCCTGAAAAGGCGCAAGCTCATGCTGCGCGACCGCATCCACGCCATTGAAGACCAGCTCACGCCGGACATTATCGCGTAGGGTCCTCTTGCCTCTCCCCGTTGACGGGGAGAGGTGGAACAGGCGTCACCCCCTTCGTTCCCGCTTGCGCGCGTACATGGCCCGGTCGGCGGCGTCGATGGCGGCGGCCGCGCTGGCCTCGGCCGACAGCATCACCAGGCCGGCGCTAGCGCCGACCGAGAGCGTCGCGCCGCCGTGCGGCAGCCGCGTGGCGGCGACATGGTCCTCGAGCTCGCGCGCCTTGGCGCGCGCCGCCGGCTCGCCGATGTTCCACATCAGGACGCCGAACTCGTCGCCGCCGAGCCGGCCGATCACGTCGGAGGCGCGCACGTGGCCGGCGAGCGCCCGCGCCACCGCCTTGAGCGCGGCATCGCCGACCGCGTGGCCGTGGGCGTCGTTGACCGCCTTGAAGCCGTCGAGATCGACGAACAGCAGCGCCGCCTGCCCGCCATAGCGGCGCACATAGGCGAGCGAGCGGTTGAGCTCGCGCTCGAAACCGCGCCGGTTGAGCACCTCGACCAGCGGGTCGACGTCGGCGTGCGCCTCGAGCTCGGCGATGCGCGCCTGGGCGCGGGCCAGCTCGCCGCTCAGCCGGCCGAGCTCGGCTCTGAGCCGCCCCAGCGAATCGGCCTCGTCATCGCCGACCCTTTGCGCCTGCTCCTGCGCCACGTCCCCAACGCCCTCTCGAATCACCCTAGGAATTCTACACCCCACGCGGGAAGAATGCCGCTTACGCCTTGCCAGCAGGGTGCCCCACCGTATAATCCGGCGCTTCCTTCCGCCGGAGCGGACGGGTTTTTCAAGTCCGCGCGGGTCCGCTTTTTTTGCGAACCGGACGCCTTCAGGGACCAGAGGGAAGCCACTATGGCGGCAAAGCCGGTCGCGATCATCATGGGCAGCCAGTCGGACTGGGCGGTCATGAAACACGCCGCCGAGACGCTCGACGCGCTCAAGATCGGCCACGACACCCGCATCGTCTCCGCCCACCGCACGCCCAAGCGGCTCTACGATTTTGCCACCGGGGCGCGCGAGGCCGGCTTCAAGGTGATCATTGCCGGCGCCGGCGGCGCCGCCCACCTGCCCGGCATGGCGGCCTCTATGACCGCGCTTCCGGTTTTCGGCGTGCCGATGAAGACCCACGCCCTCGAGGGCAAGGATTCGCTTCTGTCGATCATGCAGATGCCGGCGGGCGTGCCGGTCGGCACGCTGGCCATCGGCAAGGCGGGGGCGATCAACGCCGCGCTCTTGGCGGCCGCCGTGCTCGCGCTTGGCGATCCCAAGGTCGCCAAGCGGCTCGACGCCTGGCGCGCGCGCCAGACCAAGGCGGTCGGCAAGCGGCCCAAGGATTGAACGATGCCCGATCACCCGCCCGTTCGTCGCCGCGAAAGCGGGGACCCAGAACGACCTATTTCCCGCTTCGCGATCTTGCATCTGGATTCCCGCTTACGCGGGAATGAACGGGTGGTTTGATGCTCACGCCCGGCGCCACCATCGGTATTCTCGGCGGCGGCCAGCTTGGCCGCATGCTGGCGCTCGCCGCCGCAAGGCTCGGGCTCAACTGTCACGTCTACGCGCCGGACAAGGATTCCTGCGCCTTCGACGTGGTGGCGCGCGCGACCCGCGCGGCCTATGACGACGAAGCGGCGCTGGCGCGCTTTGCCGACAGCGTCGACGTCATCACCTACGAGTTCGAGAACGTACCGGCGAAAACCGCGGCGTTCCTGGCCAAGCGCCGGCCGGTGCTGCCCGACCCGCAAGTGCTGGAGTCGACGCAGGACCGGCTGATCGAAAAAGATTTCCTGAAGAGCCTGAAAATCCCGACCGCGCCCTACGCGTCCGTGCACAGCGCGACGCAGCTCGCCGACGGCATCGCGGCACTCGGCCTGCCGGCGGTGCTGAAGACGCGGCGGCTCGGCTACGACGGCAAGGGCCAGGCCAAGATCACCAAGGACAGCGAGCGCGGCGAGGCCTGGCGTTCGTTGCGCGAGGTGCCGTGCATCCTGGAAGGCTTCGTCAAGTTCCAGCGCGAGGTGTCGGTGATCGCCGCGCGCGGGCAGGACGGCACGGTGCAGTGCTTCGACGTCACCGAGAACGACCACCGCAACCACATCCTCAAGGTGTCGAAGGTGCCGGCCAAGGTGACGCCAGCGGTGGCGGCGGAAGCGCGCCGCATCGCCACCCGCATCGTCAAGGCGTTCGACTATGTCGGCGTCATGGGCGTGGAGATGTTCGTCACCGGCACCGGCAAGAAGCAGCACGTGATGGTCAATGAGGTGGCGCCGCGCGTGCACAATTCCGGGCACTGGACCATCGACGGCGCCAGCGTGTCGCAGTTCGAGCAGCACATCCGCGCCGTCGCCGGCTGGCCGTTGGCGAAGCCCGTCCGGCTCGGGCGGGTGGAGATGGTCAACCTGATCGGTGCCGAGGTGAACGAGGCGGCGCGCTGGCTGACGGTGCCCGGCGCGGCGGTGCACGTCTACGGCAAGGGCGCGCCCAGCCCGGGGCGCAAGATGGGCCACGTCACCCGGGTGTGGCCGAAGAAATGACGGATGGCAGCCGGCAGCCGGCGGCGTAAACTACGGGGTCGTCCGAGGGCACCGCCAACGGGGCCGCGCAAAGCGCGGCCGGACGACCAGCTCGGGCGCGAGCGGAAATGACGCGGAGACGCATCATGCCGACCGACCACCGCTTTCCCGACCGCCTACGCCTACCGCTCGCGTTCGACCCCGCGCGGCTCGAGGCCGACCTGGCCGCGCTTCATGCGGACTGGACAGCCCACTTCGTCACCCAGAATTACGACGGCGACTGGAGTGCCATCGCGCTCCGGGCCCCGGCCGGCGAAAGCCACCCGATCCGGATGATCTATTCCGACCCGGCCTGCACTGACTTCGTGGATACCCCGGCGCTGGCGGCCGCGCCCTATTTCCGCGCCGTGCTCGGCGCCTTTGCCTGCCCCCTCCACGCCGTGCGGCTGATGCGGCTGACGCCGGGCTCGGTGATCAAGGAGCACCGCGACCACGATCTCGCCTTCGAGGACGGCTCGGTGCGCCTGCACATCCCGGTGGTCACCAACGAGGCCGTCGATTTCCGCCTCAACGGCGTCCCCTGCCCCATGACGGCGGGTTCCTGCTGGTATTTGCGGCTGTCGGACCCCCACAGCGTGGCCAACCGGGGCCCGGCGGACCGGATCCACATGGTCATCGACGCCGCCGTCGATGGCTGGCTCGAGGCTCTGTTCGCGCGGGCGGCGGCCGGCCGGGCCGCGTGAGCCCGCCTCGAACGGCTGGCGCCGGGCCCCCAAAAGGGCGATATAGGGGCCATTCAGGGTCCCCGGTGGCGCCAAAAGCGCCTCTGCGATGGACTCGTTTTGACTTTTCTGCTAATGGGCCCCGCGACTCGCGAAGTGGATCGCCATTGCGGCGCTTTCCGAGCGGCACCCGAACCGCCACAACGAAGGAGCAGAAGTGCAAGTTCTCGTCCGCGACAACAATGTCGACCAGGCCCTCAAGGCGCTGAAGAAGAAGATGCAGCGCGAGGGCATTTTCCGCGAGATGAAGCTTCGCGGCCACTACGAGAAACCGTCGGAAAAGAAGGCGCGGGAAAAGGCGGAAGCGATCCGTCGTGCCCGCAAGCTCGCGCGCAAGAAGATGCAGCGCGAGGGCCTGCTGCCGTCGAAGCCGCGGCCGGTCGTGGGTGCGGGCCGGGGCGCTGCGCGCGCGGGCTGATGCCCCTGCCGCCGGCGGGGCGAATGCCGCGCTGTTCGCGATTCGTATCGCGATACGTATCGTGATTCCTGGCGTGATTTATTCTTGGCGCGGGCCTTTCGCCCGCGCTATTGCTTTATGCGGCCGCCGAACCTTCGCCGTCATTCGCGGCCAAATTGGCAGGCGGCATGTCACCTCTTCGCGGCATATGACGGTAGCCCGGCGATGAGACAACCTCGCAACGGCAATCGAAATCGGCGGCCGGCGACCATCAGGCCGCTCATGCTGCCCGTGGCGGCGGCGCTCATGGCGATGCTTGCCGCCTGCGCCAGCCTGGACAACGGCAAGACCTCCGCCAGCGCGCCGGCAAGCGAGGATTCGCGCTACGCCGCCTCGCCCGCCAACATCGCGTCGCTGACCGCGGTGGTGCGCCGCAACCCGAACGACCCCCAGGCCTACAACATGCGCGGCACCGTGTTCGGCAAGGGTGGGCGCTACAAAGAGGCGCTCGCCGACTTCAACAAGGCCATCAGCATCGACCCCAACTATGCGCAGGCCTACGCCAACCGCGGGCTGGTCTACCGCGAGACCGGCAAGCTCGCCCTGGCGCTTTCCGACTACAACCGCGCGCTCGCGATCGACCCGAACTATTCCAACGCCTATCTCGGCCGCGGCATGGTCTACCGGCAGGAGCACAAGATGCTCCCCGCGCTGAACAACTTCAACAAGGCGATCGCGATCCGCCCCGACAGCGGGCAGGCCTATTACAACCGCGGCCTGCTCTACCAGGCGCAAGGCCAGCACAACTACGCCATCGACGATTTCACCACCGCGATCGGGCTGTCGACCGACCAGGCCCCGCCCTACGTCGCGCGGGGCCTGAGCTACATCGCGGTGAAGCAATACAAGGACGCGGCCAGCGACCTCGACCAGGCGGTCGCCATCGATCCGCAGAACGTGCAGGCCTGGACCAGCCGCGGGCTCGCCTACGAGCGCCTCGGCGACAAGCAGAAGGCCGCCGGTTCCTACGCGCGCGCCATGAACATCGACCAGGGCTACCAGCCGGCGGCCGCCGGCTTCGACCGCGTCGGCGGCCGCTACGGCGAGACGTATCAGACGTTCTAAGCGGCGCTCACCGGCTGCGCCGTCACCACCACGATGGCGCCGCAAGGCGACGTTCCTTTGCGGCGGTAGCTGTGCGGGTGGGTGCAATCGAAATACATCGAATCGCCCTCGCCCAGCGTGAAGTCCTCCCCTTCCAAGTTCACGACGAGCTCACCGCGCAGAACGTAGATGATTTCCGCGCCGGGATGCTCGTGCGGCTCAGACGGCTCGTCTTCTGATTCGATCTCGACATAGTAGCCGTTCAGCTTGCGGTCGCTCACAGGATAGTCGAGCAACTCAAAGCGATAAGCGGGCGAAGTCCGTCCGGCCTTGTCAGGCAAGCGAATGCGATCCGCCTTGCGCACGATGGCATGGACCGGCCGGTCGCTGTCCTCTTTAAAGAAGTGGTCGAGGCCGACGCCGAAGACCAAGGCAATACGCAGCAAGGTCGGCAAAGTCGGAAACAGGTGCCCGCGCTCGATTTTCGACAGCAGCGCCGGCGACAGCCCGGTGTGTTCGCCAAGCTGGACCAGTCCCAGCTTCTTGCGCAGCCGGAGCCGGCGAAGTTTCGGGCCGATGGCGTAGCCCTCAAGGGCGTCGGTCAGCGTCTGCGACAACATGATCCAGGGTCCATTTCACTCCGGTTCAAAGTCGGATACCAAACTTTTCTTTATATGACAATTGATTTTCATGTCACGCATTTGTGAGTAGCATGAAAACTGATTATCTCTACGTTCAATATCAGGGCGACGGACGCAAGGCAACACGCCTTCAGTTCTGCGCTTCCCCGAACCGATGACGCCGGTAAAGCCGGCCCAAAGGTCAAACGCGTCAAGCCAGGAGCTAGAAAATGAAGAGCAAAGTTACAGGCATTGCATCGGCTGCCGCGGTCGCTTTGACCGTCGTAGGCCTTCTGATCGGCGGCAACCTCGCGCGCGCCAGCAATCAGGACATCGTCGACACGGCGGTCGGCGCCGGCCAGTTCAAGACGCTGGCAACCGCGCTCAAAGCGGCCGACTTGATCGAGACCCTCAAGGGGCCTGGACCGTTCACCGTGTTCGCGCCGACCGACGAGGCGTTCGCCAAGCTGCCGGCCGGCACGGTGGAGAGCCTGCTGAAGCCGGAGAACAAGGCGAAGCTGACGGCGATCCTCACCTACCACGTGGTGCCCGGCGCGGTGAAAGCCGAGCAGGTGACCAAGCTGGATGAAGTCAAGACCGTCAACGGCGAGATGGTCAAGGTCTCGACCGAGGACGGCAAGGTGATGATCAACGACGCCACCGTCGTGACGACCGATATCCCGGCCTCGAACGGTGTCATCCACGTCATCGACAAGGTCATCCTGCCGCCGCAGAGTTGATCGGCCGCCCCCATCCCCTTGAGCCGATCAACAAGCCGGCCCGCTTTTTCCCCGAGAAGCGGGCCGGCACTCTTCACAGACGAAGACGTGCTGGCCGCGGTCAAAGGTCAACTGAAAACGAAACGCGTGCCGACCGCCGAGTGGACCACCTTGTCGCCAAGTTCGTCGCGGGCAAGATCGAAGAAGCGATCGCCCGTGCAGTGGCCGACGACCAAATAGTCCGGATCGATCTCCTTGAACTCTGCAACCGTGGCGCGGATGTAGTCGTCGTCGAGCGGCGGCACGATGTGGAAGCCGCCGAGCACCGCGTGCACCTTATCGACGCCCGAAGCCTTGATCGCCTGCCGCACGGTATTGATGACGCCGCGGTGGCTGCATGAGGTGAGCACCACCAGGCCCTTGTCCTTGACCAGATAGTTGGTGGCGATCTCGTGGTCGAAGTCGTCGGGGATATAGTCGCCGGTGTTCTTTTCCGCCGGCATCTCGTCTGGATAGCAGCCGAAGCCGTCGAAGATGCCGACGATCTCGCGGGTCGCTTTGAGCGGCTTCTCGAACGAGGTCTGGCCGATGCGGCCGGTGGTGAAGGCGTGATCGGCGACCACCGCCGGCTCGGCGGCCATCATCAGCGACAGGTCGGCGTCGAAGATGGCCTGGCGGTCGAGCGCGCCGAACTGGCCGCCGGCGTTGCGCCGCAGGCAGAAGGTGTCTTCGCCGCCGACATAGAACGGCAGCTTGCTCTTCAGCGCCTTACCGTACGCCTGCAGGAACCCGACCATGCCGCCGAAATGGTCGTAATGGCCATGGCTCAGCACCATGGCATCGAACAGCGCCGGATCGACACCGAGGATCTCCATGTTGTTGAGCAGCACTTCCGACGTGTAACCGAAGTCGATCATGACGTGGCGGGTCTCGTCGCCGCGGCTCAATTCGCAATGCATGGCGAGGCCCCATTCCCCCTGCAAAGCGTTTCGCGGCGGCTGGTCGGGCTTGGTGTTGCCGTTGCGGCGCTCGGCCGAAAAGCCATCGCGGGTTTCCGGCGGTACGAACTGGATGACCACGTTGTCGGTGACGATGCGGACCGCCAGCCGGTCCACCACCGGCACCTCCCCTTGCAGCGTCTTGGCGGCTTGCGTGCGGTTGCCGGCGGCCATCGCCGCCATCATGGCGGTGACGAAGCCGGCGCCGCCGGCGCAGAGATGGCCGGCATCGGCCAGCGCGGCCGGCGCCGCGCAGTTGCAGAGATTGAACAGCATGTCGGCGATTTCCCCCGGCGAGACGAATGCGGGGGATCATATGCGTTCGAGCGGCACGGCAGCAATCCCCGCCACGAACTCCCGCACCACGTCGACCGCGCCGAAATCGTCGAGATCGATGTGGCCGCCCTGCGGAAAATGCACCATGCGCTTGGGTTCGTTGGCGAGCGCAAAGAGACGCTCGCCGAAGCGGATGGGCACGATACGGTCCTGCTCGCCGTGCAGCACCAGGATCGGCGCCGTCACCTTGCCGATACGCAGATCGGAACGGAAGGCGTCCTTGATCAGCCGGCGCACCGGCGCGAAGCGATAGGTCGCGGCGCCGACCTCGGCGATGGAGGTGAACGGCGCGTCGAGAATGACGCCGCCGACCGCGCGCTCGGCGGCGAGCGCGACGGCGACCGCCGTGCCGAGCGACTCGCCCCACAGCACGATGCGGCGCGCGGGATAGCGCCGGACGGCGAAGTCGTAGGCTGCAAGCGCGTCGTTGATGAGCCCCTGCTCGGTGGGCCGGCCGCTGGAACCGCCGAAGCCGCGATAGGACAGCGCGAGAAGGCCGTCGCCCTCGGCGATCAACCATTGGAAACGGCCGGCGCGCAGGTTGAGTGCGCCGGCGTTGCCATGCAGATAAAGCATCACCGGCCGCTCGCCGCTGGGCGGTACGTGCCAGGCAACGAGGCGTTCGCCGTCGATGCTTTCGAGATGAAGCTCGTGCGCCTGCGGCAGGCCGGCTTCCGCCGGCGCCGTGCGCCGAGCGTCGGGGAAGTACAGGAGCCGGCGTTGGAAGACATACATCAGCGCCAGCACGCCGGCGTAGCCGAAAACCGCCGCCAGCAGCAGCCAGTCAAGAACGCTCATGGCGCTTCCTAGACATCTTCACAGTTCCACGCAAACGGGTGCCCGCGACGACAATCGCGGCCGGCGGCGCCACGTGCTATAGCGCCAAGCGCAATGCCGGACCCCGCCCCCACCATCCGCCCCGCCCGACCCGAAGACGACGATCGGCTCTGGGCGATCCTGGAGCCGACCTTCCGCGCCGGCGAGACCTACCCCATTCCGCGCGATATCGACCGCGCCGGCGCGCTCGGCTATTGGCGCACGCCCGGCCACTCGGTATTCGTGGCGGCGCGCGAGGGCCGCGTCGTCGGCACCTACTACATGAAGGCCAACAACCTCGGCGGCGGCGCACACGTCGCGAACTGCGGCTACATGGTCGCGCAGGGCGCCACGGGTGGCGGCATCGCGCGCGCCATGTGCGCGCATTCGCTCGACGAGGCGCGCGCGCGCGGGTTCACCGCCATGCAGTTCAACTTCGTCGTCGCCTCGAACGAGCGGGCGGTGAAGCTGTGGCAGGCCTGCGGCTTCGCCATCGTCGGCACGCTCCCCGGCGCCTTCATCCATCCGCGCCGCGGCGCCGTCGACGCCTATGTGATGTTCCGCGCGCTCTAGACACGTGTCGCGTTTCCGAACGGCGAACCGGTTTCCACTTCGCCTGGAAACGCTCCGCACCGCCGCGCAACACTCGGTTAACCGTTTAACACTTTGGATACAAACGCCCATTATCCTGGATGATGGGGGCGGTCATCGGCGCCGGTATCCACGCGATGTTTGACACCATCATCCTGCTGACGGGCGACGTCGAAGTAGCGCCGCTCTCCGCCGCGCTGCTGCGGCACAATCCACATCTCACCGTTTGCGCCGCCAAGACGCCGGACGACCTGAACGCGATCCCGCCGCGGCTCATGCAGCGCGCGCGGCTCGTCTCCTTCGCCTCGCCCGTCGTCGTGCCGGCGCGTATTCTGGCGCGCCTCGGCTACGGCGCCTTCAATTTCCACCCCGGCCCGCCGAACTATCCGGGTTGGGCCCCCGCCCATTTCGCCGTCTACGACCGCGCCACCGGATTCGGCGTGACGGCGCACGTCATGGACGAGCGGGTGGACAGCGGCCCGATCGTCGCCGCCGATCTATTCGATATTCCGGCGGGCGCCACGCCCGAGGCGCTCGAGACGCTCGCCTATGCGCGGCTGGCGCGGCAGTTCTTCGCGCTCGCCGCGCCGCTGGCGACCAGCCCGCACGACCTGCCGCCGCTGCCGATCCAATGGTGCGGCCACAGGGGCACGCAGGCGCGCTGCGCCGCGCTGTGCGAGATTCCACTCGATATCACCGGCGAGGAGCTGGCGCGGCGCGTCGCCGCCTTCGGCGACGGGCGCCTGGGCGTGGCGCCGACGATCGCGCTACACGGCCATCGCTTCCGCCTGCTGGGCGCGGCACCGGAGTCGCGGCCGCAACCGATCCCTGCGGCGGAAGTGGCGCGCCTGGCGGCGGATCAGCCACCGGTCGCGGGCGTTCCCGCCTGAGGCGCGCGACGAGTTGCCTATGCCTCGACAGCGGCGGGCTTGCCAAGAACCGAGCGCATCAGCTTGTTGGCCGGCATCGGCTTGGCGAACAAGGGCCCCTGCACCAGATCGAACCCGAGCGCACGCAAGGTCATGAAATCGGCGTTGTCGGCCACGCCGCCCGCCACCGCGCGCGCGCCGTTCTCACGCGCGGCCGCCACCAGATGCGCGCAGACCGCCTGGCGGATGCGGTCCTTGCCGCAGCCGGAGACGAACGCGCGCGCCACCTTCATTTCCACCACCGGCAGGTCGCGGCGCCCGACCAGTGTGGCGCCTTCCGGCCCGATGGCGTCGAGCGCGATGCCGATGCGGTGGAAGGCGAGCTGGGCAATCGCCTTGCGCACCAAGGCCGCATCGGCCAGCGCGCCGGCGCAGTCGGTTGCGATCAACAGGCCGCCTTCGGCTGCGCCCGGCGGCAGCTTGCCGAAGACATGGGCGATGAAATCGGGATCCTCCAGCACCGGCGACGGCAAATTGACCGAAATGTCGATCCGGTTGCCGCCGGCGGCAAACCGCATCCAGTCCGCCATCGCGTGCATGATCGCGAACTGCGACAGCGCGTGGTAATAGGGATCGCCGTCCGCGGGGATGTAATAGGCTGGCCGCACCAGACCCCAGGTCGGATGCCGCACGCGCACTTGCGCCTCCGCGCCCTTCAGCGTCAGCGAACGGGCGTCGATCTTGGGCTGATACCACAGCTCGAGCCAGCCGTTGTTCAGGGCCTCGTCGACATCGACGCCGATGTCGGGGGCCGGCGCGATCGGCAGGAAGCCGCCGAGAATCTGGCCAAGGTCGCCCTCGCGAAACGGCGTGCCGAGCGGCGCCAGCATCGTGAGCCCGAGCCGCTCGCCGCGTTCGTGCGCCCGCGTCAGCGCCGGCGAACTGCGCCCGCCGAACAGCATGACCTTGCCGGAGAAGCCGGCAAGCCGGTCCAGCAGCCCGGCAAGGTCCTCCTCTCCACCCAGTTGGCCGAGGACGATCACACTGGGCGCGACTATTTTCAGCATCGCGTGCAGTTCCGCCGCGCGGCATTCGTGGGCGATGAAGCCGAGATCGCTCAGCGCCTCGGCCAGGAACGAGCGCACATGGGGCTTGTCGTCAACCACACAGACGTGCGGCGGAACCGGCCGCTGCCCGAAAGGAATGACGTCGGCCTGCCTCGTGAATTGAAAATCCTGTATCATGAGACCACTCCGTTTCTTGTTCCGTTATTGCGCGCTGGCGAGCGCATGGCGTTCGCGCAAGCACGAGACCGGGCGCGAGGCTGTTGGGCAGCCTTTAACGAGCGCCTACGGCTGTGGTTAGCAATTGAATTGGATTGCGTGTTACGACGCGCGCGACAGTTGACAGGCACGCATGGCGCTCTGCGCAAAGCGCATCAATGTTCAGTTTTTCGCGTCAACCGCACAGCGATACCGCGGTGGGAATTGTGCAAAAGAAATTCTGTGTAAAAAATTCGACTGAACTGGCGCGCAGGCATGAGTTTACTACCGGCGACGAGTAAAGGCGCCGCGTCACCACGGCGCGCCATCAACAGAGGTGGTAGATTGCAGAACCGGCCCGTGAATGGCCCACTTCCGGATGCAGGCGGTGGCGCGAACAAGTCGCCCCTTCGCCGCTCACATCGCCTTGACGATGCTCTCGGTCATCTTCTTGGCGTCGCCGAGCAGCATCATGGTGTTGTCACGGTAGAATAGCGGGTTGTCGATGCCGGCGTAGCGAGCGGACAACCGTTCATGCCTCGTAGTCTTCATACATACGCAGGAACACCAAGAAGCTCTTCTCCCAATATCCCTCCATCGCAGCGGCGCCCGCCGCCGCATAGTCTGCACCGGGTCGCGGACGTATGCGCACAAAGGGCGAGAGCGCGTAGCGCATCGCGATATAGTTGGCCCATATGCGGGCAGTGCGCCCATTACCATTTGCAAACGGGTGAATTCGAATCCATTCGGCATGGACCCAAGCGCATAATTTTAGAATCTCGATGATTTGTGCAGCAGTGAGATGCCGCTCGCTCAGTTCAAAGCCGATTTGCGCATCAAGCAACTCGACCCGAGATTGGAGGTCCCGATCAAATGCCTCGAGCTGCTCGGCGACGCGATCAGGCGCCACGCCGAGGTAAGCACCGATTCTGACTATGCAGGTTTCAAGGCCTGGCATTCCGCGGAAACGTCCGACGAGATTTTCCGGTTCGAAGCCCCCGCATTCATCGGGCGGTATCTCCAGACCGTGCATCAAGTCGCTATGCCACTTCAACGCGTCGGCCGATGTGGGCGGAGAGCGACTGCGCGCATCCTCGTATGCATAAGCCAGGATACGCGCGCAATTTGCGTCAAGTTCGGGGCTGTTCCGGTCCCAGTCACTCATCTGCCACGTTAGATGCCTTCTTTGGCGCAGGCATCAATTTGGCGATGATTTTGCCTTCGACCGGATCATGCTCAAGCGCGGCTTCGGCCTTGGCGAACGCGGCAATCCCACGCTTGAAACCCGGATCGCTCTTGCGCACGGCACGGAGTTCTTCAAGCCGTGCCTCAAGCTCTCTTTCTAACGCTTGGGAACGGCGCTCGATATATTCGCGAAGCGCCTCGTTGCTAAGTTCGTTGATCGATTGATCGGTCAAGATGCTCAGTCTGGACAGCCGGTCTTTAACCTCGGGATCGAGACGGATCGTCGTTGCTTTCTTCACAGCGTTTGACATGGCGCCATCAAACCTCGTCATTTGACGCTAAAATAGCGCCTTTGATGTCATCTTTCAAGATATGACATCAAATGAGGCATGTTCGCCAAGATCTTGATAAATCAACAAAACTCCAGAAAACGGTGGATTTCGCCGCTCACATCGCCTTGACGATGCTCTCGGTCATCTTTTTGGCGTCGCCGAGCAGCATCATCGTGTTGTCGCGGTAGAACAGCGGGTTATCGATGCCGGCGTAGCCCGACGCCAGCGAG